>NZ_JAWDIU010000001.1:0-1539540 GCF_032464975.1 Microbacterium algihabitans | reverse complement strand
GCGACGGGCGGCGCGGCGGCGGGCGCAGCAGCGACAGCCGGCGCGGAGCCGGGCGCAGCAGCTACAGGCGGCGCGGAGCCGGGCGCAGCAGCGACAGGCGGCGCGGAGCCGGGCGCGGCCTCGACAGCCGGCGCGGCGGCCGTGACGACGGTCGGCGGCTCCCACACCGCGGTGGCTGCCGCGGCGGGGAGCACAGGATGCAGCTCCTCCGGCGGCGCGGGCTCGGGCGCGGCCCCGGATGAAGGCCCCGCCCCGGGCGCAGGACCCGCCTCCGGCACCAGCGTGGACGCCGGCGCGAGCGGAATCGACGGTACCGGCAACTCTTCGTCCGCCGCACCCGCAGCAGCCACCGGAACCGCGTCGCGGTGGATCCGCAACAGGGCGTCGGCCCGCTCGTCGACCAGCTCGACGATGCGGCGCGACAGGTCGAGAACGCGCGCGGTGCGCGCATCGGTCAGGTCGAGCTCGCAGCGCGGGCACGGCGAGGTCGTGATGGGTGCGAAGCACGACGGGCAGCGCGAGGTGTCGACGAGCGCCCCCGGCTGCGTGGGCCAGGCGATGCCCGGCAGTGCTCCCCCGTGATCGACTTCCGTCATCGTGCCCCCTCGGCGTCGGTCGTCGCCCCAGGCTAGCGAAGACCTCCGACCTGCCCGGGGGTTGTCCGCGGACCGCCATCCGCACCCACGGAAAGAGAAACCGGATGCCGCGACCTCGAGGTCACGGCATCCGGTACATGCTCCGCCGCGAAAGCGGCGTGAAACGGGCGATCAGGCTCCGCGCAGGCGCTCCGAGAGGTAGCCGTCCAGCGCGTCGAGGCCGATGCGCTCCTGGCCCATGGTGTCGCGGTCGCGCACCGTCACGGCGTTGTCGTCGAGCGAGTCGAAGTCGACGGTGACGCAGTAGGGCGTGCCGATCTCGTCCTGACGACGGTAGCGGCGGCCGATCGCACCGGCATCGTCGAAGTCGATGTTCCAGCCGGCCGCGCGCAGCGTGTCGGCGACCTCGCGGGCCAGCGGCGACAGGCGCTCGTTGCGCGAGAGCGGCAGCACGGCGACCTTGACGGGAGCGAGGCGCGGGTCGAGCTTGAGCACCGTGCGGGTGTCGGTGCCGCCCTTGGCGTTGGGCACCTCTTCTTCGCGATACGCGTCGACGAGGAAGGCCATCATCGCGCGGGTCAGACCGAACGAGGGCTCGATGACGTAGGGCGTGTACTTCTCGCCCGAGGCCTGGTCGAAGAACGTGAGCGACTGGCCCGAGGCCTCGGAGTGGCTCTTCAGGTCGTAGTCGGTGCGGTTGGCGACACCCATGAGCTCGCCCCACTCCTTGCCCGGGAAGCCGAAGCGGTACTCGACGTCGATCGTGCCGGCGGAGTAGTGCGCGCGGTCATCTTCGGGCACGTCGAAACGCTTCATGTTCTCGGGGTCGATGCCGAGCTCGATGAACCAGTTCCAGCACGCCTCGACCCAGTGCTCGAACCACTCGTTCGCCTCGGCCGGCGGGGTGAAGTACTCGATCTCCATCTGCTCGAACTCGCGCGTGCGGAAGATGAAGTTTCCGGGGGTGATCTCGTTGCGGAACGCCTTACCGACCTGGCCGACGCCGAACGGGGGCTTGCGACGCGACGCCGTGAGCACGTTCGAGAAGTTCACGAAGATGCCCTGCGCGGTCTCGGGGCGCAGGAAGTACAGGCCCGACTCGTCGTCGACGACGCCGAGGTAGGTCTTCACCAGGCCCGAGAACGACTTGGGCTCGGTGTACTGGCCCTTGGTGCCGCAGTTGGGGCAGGGCACGTCGGCGAGGCCGTTCTCGGCCTTGCGTCCCTTGCGGGCCTCGAAGTCCTCGATGAGGGTGTCGGCGCGGAAGCGCTTGTGGCAGTGCAGGCACTCCACGAGCGGGTCGGTGAAGGTCGCGACGTGACCCGAAGCCTCCCACACCCGCTTGGGGAGGATGATGCTCGAGTCGAGGCCGACCATGTCGCCACGGCCGCGCACGAAGGCCTGCCACCACTGTCGGCGGATGTTCTCTTTGAGCTCGGTGCCGAGGGGGCCGTAGTCCCATGCGGAGCGCGAACCGCCGTAGATCTCACCGGCCTGGAAGACGAATCCGCGATGGCGGGCGAGGGCGATGACCTTGTCGAGGCGGGACTGTTCGGCCACGGTGGCTCCAATGGTCGGAAAAGGTGTGGGGATCGAGCGCGAGAGCGCAGGCACCAGTTTATCGAAGCGGCCCGCACCCGCCTGGTCGCCCGCCGGGCGTCACCGCGTGATCCGCTCGCGGCGCACGGTGAACGCCTCCAGCGCGGCCTCGTCGATCTCGACACCGAGCCCCGCAGCGGTCGGCACGCGCACGTGTCCGTCGTCGATCACCGCGGGCTCGGTCACGATGTCGCGGGTGTAGAAGCGGGCGGATGCCGAGATGTCGCCCGGCAGCGTGAATCCGGGCAGGGCCGCGAGGGCGGCGTTGGCGGCGCGGCCGATGCCGGTCTCGAGCATGCCGCCGCACCACACGGGGACGCCCGCAGCGAGCGCGCGGTCGTGGATCGCGACGGCCTCGAGGTACCCGCCCACCCGACCGGCCTTGATGTTGATGATCGCGGCGGAGCCGAGGGCCAGGGCGTCGGCGGCGGCCTTGTCGCTCACGATCGACTCGTCGAGGCAGACGGGCGTCGACAGGCGCTTCGCGAGGGTCGCGTGATCGACCAGGTCGTCTTCCTGCAGGGGTTGCTCGATGAGCAGCAGGTCGAAGCGGTCCAGTTCGGCGAGGGTGTCGGCATCCGCCAGCGTGTAGGCGGAGTTGGCGTCGACCTGCAGCGGGATGCCGCCGAAGGCCGCGCGGACGGCGGCCGTGTCGTCGATGTCGCGACCGGGCTTGATCTTGATCTTGATGCGCACGTAACCCTCGTCGAGGTAGCCGCTGACGGCCTCGACGAGAGCCTGCGGGTCACTCTGGATGCCGACCGAGACGCCCGAGGGCACCCGATCCTTCTCGGCACCGAGGTACTCGCTGAAGCTGCGGTTCTCGGCGCGCAGGGCCGCGTCGATCACCGCGAGCTCGAGACCGGCCTTGGCCATGCGGTGGCCGACGACGTGGTGCAGCGCTCCGGCGACCTCCTCGGGCGCGACGGTTCGACGCGCGAGCAGCGCCGGAGCGAGGAAGCGGGTGAGCACGTCCCACGCGCCTTGCGTGTACTCGCTGGAGTACGACGGTTCGGACTGCGTCACCACTTCTCCCCAGCCGCGGCCGTCGGGCGTCTCGGCGGTCACGACGATCACCTCGCGCACCGTCTCGGTGCCGAACGAGGTGGTGAAGGGCGACACGAGCGGCATGTGCAGCACGCGCAGTTCCACGGCATCGAGGGTCACGGGCGCGGCGGGGCGGATCAGCGGCATGACGGCAGGCTAGCGCCCGTCTGGGAGGAGGGTGCGGCGTGCACAACTCCGGAGAATCGGGGCCGCACGCTCGTGGACGGCGGAGAACGGGGACGGAATCGGGGCCATTTCCGGAGTTGTGCACGCGAGACGGGCAGCCGCGACCGTAACGCCCCGCTCCAGCCGTGGCAAGGCTGCGGGCCAGCGGGGGGCGCGCGCGTAGCGTCGCCCTCATGAGCGCCGACTTCACCCCCCGCCACGCGATCGTCACCGGCTCCGACTCCGGCATCGGCGCGGCCACCGCCCTCGCCCTCGCCTCCGCCGGCATCGACGTCGCCGTCACCTACCACTCCGACAAGGACGGCGCCGAAGAGACCGCCGCCGCCGTGCGCGAGCGCGGCGCGAAGGCGATCGTCGCGCAGTTCGACGCGACCGATTTCGACGCGGTCCCGGATGCCGTGAATGCCATGGCCGACGAACTCGGCGGCCTCGACGTGTTCGTCAACAACGCCGGAGGCGGCATCGGAGGAAGCTTCCTCGACCTCGACTTCGACACCTGGCGCACCGACATCTCTCTCAACCTCGACGGCGCGTTCCTCGCCCTGCACACCGCGGCCCGCCGCATGGTGACCGCGGGCAACGGCGGACGCCTCATCGTCGTGTCGAGCGTGCACGAGCACCAACCGCGCGTCGGATCGGCCCCCTACGTCGCCGCCAAGCACGGCGTCGGCGGCCTCATCAAGACGATGGCCCTCGAGCTCGGCCAGTACGGCATCACCGCGAACGCCGTCGCCCCGGGCGAGATCGCGACCCCCATCAACGACATGTCGGCCGAAGACGCCGAGCGCATCCACCGCCCCGGCATCCCGCTGGGTCGCCCCGGGAAGCCCGAGGAGGTCGCCGACGTCATCCGCTTCCTCGCGTCGCGCGAGAGCGCCTACGTCACGGGGGCCAGCTGGGTCGTCGACGGCGGAATGCTGCACATGGGCCCGCAGGCGGGCTCGCACATGGAGTCGGACGCGTGGCGTTCGGCCGGCGAGAAGGAGTGACCACCGTGAGCGATGAGAAGAGCTTCGAAGAGAACCGTCACGACCAGTTGACGAGCGCGCCCAAGGCGACCGAAGAAGACGCCGCGCCGCGCTTCGACGTCAGCGAGCACGACGGCGTCACCCGCATCGACGTGCGCGACGACGCCGCGGTGCGCCCGGGGCCGGGCCAGGGCGACCCCGCAGCCGAGAAGGACACCCCCATCTCGGAGCAGTGACCCCCGCGGCTCGATAGCCTTCTCGCGAAGGTCCCGCGAGTCGAGGAGGAGTCGTGGACGCAGACGTCATCGTCGTCGGGGCAGGGCTCGCGGGTCTCGTCGCGTGCGCCGAGCTCGTGCGCGCCGGCAAGAAGGTCGTGCTCCTCGATCAGGAGAACGCCGCCAACCTGGGCGGGCAGGCGTTCTGGTCGTTCGGCGGCATCTTCCTCGTCGACACCCCCATGCAGCGTCGGCTCGGCGTCAAGGACTCTCTCGACCTCGCGTGGCAGGACTGGCAGGGCTCGGCCGGCTGGGACCGCCTCGACGGCGATCACCCCGAAGACGAGTGGGCCGAGAAGTGGGGCCGCGCCTTCGTCGAGTTCGCCGCCGGCGAGGCCCGCCTGTGGCTGAACGAGCAAGGTGTGAGGTTCACCCCCGTCGTCGGGTGGGCCGAGCGCGGCGCCGGATCGGCCGCCGGACACGGCAACTCGGTCCCCCGCTTCCACGTGCCCTGGGGCACCGGCACCGGCATCTCCGAGCCGTTCGCCGACCGGGCGCGCGAGGCGGCGGACGTCCGCGGGCTGACGCTGCGCTTCCGGCACCGCGTCGACCGGCTGGAGTTCACCGACGGTCGTGTGACCGGCGTCTCAGGAGCCGTGCTCGCCCCCGACGAGGCCCCGCGGGGCGTCTCGTCGTCGCGCGATGAGGTCGGCTCCTTCACCCTCCAGGCCCAGGCCGTGGTGATCGCCACGGGTGGCATCGGCGGCGATCACGACCGAGTGCGCCGCTGGTGGCCCGAGCGACTGGGCACTCCGCCGAAGAAGATGGTCACCGGCGTCCCCGCGCACGTCGACGGGCGCATGCTCGACATCGCCGCCGAGCAGGGCGTGCGCCTGGTGAACCGCGACCGCATGTGGCACTACACCGAGGGGCTGCAGAACTGGGATCCCGTGTGGCCGGGGCACGGCATCCGGATCCTCCCCGGCCCCTCGTCGATGTGGCTCGACGCGCGCGGACGACGCCTGCCCGCGCCGGGGCTGCCGGGCTACGACACCCTCGGCACGCTGAAGATCCTGCGCACGACCCCCGACATCGCCGACTACGACTATTCGTGGTTCGTGCTCGACCAGACGATCGTGAAGAAGGAGTTCGCCCTCTCGGGCTCGGAGCAGAACCCCGACATCACGGACCGCGACCTCGGCCTGCTGCTGCGCACGCGCCTGGGCCGCTTCGCCCCCGGCCCCGTGGAAGCCTTCAAGGAGCACGGCGCCGACTTCGTGGTCGCCGACGACCTCGCCGAACTCGTGCGCGGCATGAACGCGCTGAGCGGAGACGACCTGCTCGACGAAGACGGCATCCGGGCCCAGATCGTCGCGCGCGACAACGAGCTCGTGAACCCGTACTCGAAGGACGCCCAGACCATCGGCATCCGCAACAGCCGCCGCTTCCTCGGCGACCGAATCTTCCGCACGGCCACCCCGCACGCCCTGCTCGACCCGAAGCACGGGCCGCTCATCGCGGTGCGCCTGTGGATCGTGACGCGCAAGACGCTCGGCGGCATCCAGACCGACCTGCAGGGCAGGGCGCTGGATGCCGAAGGGCAGCCGATCGAGGGGCTCTACGCCGCGGGCGAGGCGGCGGGCTTCGGCGGCGGCGGCGCGCACGGCTACAACGCGCTCGAGGGGACCTTCCTCGGGCAGTGCATCTTCACCGGCCGGACCGTCGGGCGGGCGCTCGCCGCCGCGCTCTGAGCGTCAGCGGACGATGAGGTAGCCGCGTCGGTCGAAGCCGCCGATACGGAGTCCGGATGCCAGGTGCTCGCGCATCTCGTCGCGCACGCGCACGCGCCACTCGGCCCCGGCCGCGGGGTCGCTCGCACGCAGGGCCTCGATGTCGTCGGGCACGGCGACGACCGCGGCGACCTCGGCATCGGCCGGCGTCGGTACGGGCGGCTCAGCCAGCGCCCACGACACCAGGAGCCGGTCGGACTCGTCGCCGCGGTTGACCGCGTCGTCCATCTCGCCGTACTGGTTGACGAGGTAGTCGGTGACGCGCGCGCCGAGCACGGCGAGGTTGAAGTGGGCGTTGCGGCCGACCAGGGGGTCGAAGGTCCACGTGACGTGGCCCACCCCGCGCTGAAGCGCCCAGTCGCGCTGGTGGATCTTGAGCTGGCGTCCGAGACCACGGCCCTGGTACGCCGGCAGCACGCCGGTGATGTGCGAGTGCATCGACCGCGCGGAGGGCGGGCCGAAGAACGCCGCCGAGGCGCCGACCATGCGCTCGCCGTCGTACAGGCCGACGACGTAGTTTCCCGCGTGCTCGAGCGCGCGCAGGATGTTCGCCGGCATCGTGCCCTTCTCGCCCCAGACCCGGTCGAGAACCCCGGCGGCCTCGTGGATCGCGTCGACGGTGTCGAGGGTGCGGATGTCGATCTCGCTCATGCCCTCGAGTCTCGCACCGCGGCGTCGCACCGTCGGTGAGGCGTCAGCGCGGCAGCGTGCCCGCGACGTGGCGGATGGTGCGCCCGCGCTCGACGACGATCGCGATGCCGCCGATGAGCCACAGCGGCACCTGCGTCAGGAAGGCGATGCGGAAGGCGTCGAGCGAATAGGTGTCGGGGCTGCCCGCCCCCTGCACGTCCATCGCGATGCCGATGAACAGGATCGCCAGCAGGGCGGCGA
Organism: Microbacterium algihabitans; assembly: GCF_032464975.1. Taxonomy (NCBI): domain Bacteria; kingdom Bacillati; phylum Actinomycetota; class Actinomycetes; order Micrococcales; family Microbacteriaceae; genus Microbacterium; species Microbacterium algihabitans. The sequence goes on along the minus strand of NZ_JAWDIU010000001.1, from coordinate 1,532,248 downwards.
GGAACCCGCCGCCGTTGACGATGCCGGTCGCGGTGCTGAGGCGGTGGCTGGGGGTGAACGTGCGCGCGTGATCGAACGCGATCATCGACGCCGGTCCCCCGGTCGACAGCGCGAACATCAGCACCACCAGCAGCCACACCGGCGCGGGGCCCGGCCACACGATCACGACGATCCACATGACCGCCTGGAACACCACGGTCGGCAGCACGAGCCAGCGCGAACGGCGGGTCGGATGCCGACTCGACAGCGCCCCGATCACGGGGCCGCTCAGAATGCTGAAGAGCACGAGCGAGGTCATCACGAGCGAGGCGGTGCCCGGAGACAGACCCTCGCCGGCGGTGAGGAAGGGGAAGCCCCACAGCAGCATGAACGCCGTACCCGCGAAGGGCGCGGCGAAGTGCGACCAGAAGCCGAGGCGCGTGCCGGGGTGCGCCCACGACTCGCGGAAACCGCGTCGCAGGTCGGGCGCCGACCGCACCACGCGCACGGCGCCGGTCTGCGTGTCGACGGAGGTGTCGACCGGATCGGATCGACGTTCGGGCGGACGGTTGCGGATCACGAGGAAGGTCAGGATCGCGAACAGCACGCCGAGTCCCGCGACGCTGCCGAACGTGACGCTCCAGCTCGTGGCGTGCAGCAGGGCCGCGAGCGGGACGACCGCGACGATCTGGCCGAGCTGGCCGATGATGCCCGTCAGCTGCACGAGCACCGGCGCGCGCTGGGCCGGGAACCACGTGGCGATCACGCGCAGCACGCTCGGGAAGATCGCGGCATCGCCCGCGCCGATCAGCACACGGGCCAGGATGCCGATGCCCACGGCATCCGCGAACGCCATGACGAGCTGGCCGAGCGCCATCAGCACCATGCCGATCGCGATCATGGGGCGAGCGCCGAACCGGTCGAGCAGCAGGCCCACGGGGATCTGCATCGCGCCGTAGACGAAGAGCTGGATGACGGCGAACATCGACAACGCCGAGGCGTCCGCGCCGAAGCGCACGGCGGCATCCACTCCCACCGCCGACAGCGAGGTGCGGTTGATGATCGACACGACGTAGGCGAGCACGCCGACGCCCCACAGCGTCCAGGTGCGCCACCCCGGACGGTCGAGGTGGAGGGCGCTTGTCACGTCTTCAAGGCTATCCCCGGTCACCGACATCGGCGGGCGGGGTGGCGTGGGGGCGCGTCAGGACAGGACGGCCGACATCTCGCGACGGACCCTCTCGAGATGATCCCGCAAGGGCGCGCCCGTGTCGTCGGCCGCCCATTGCTCGAGGGCCGTCTGCAGCAGTTCCACCGCGACCCCCGCGATCACCCGAGCATGACGGGGCTCGACACCGCGAGCGCGATAGCCCTCGACCAGGGCCGCCCGCAGGTCGGCCTGCTTCTGCAGATCGCGTTCGCGCAGGGCGGGCTCCGACTCGATGAGCCCGCGGGCGGCCACGATCTCGTGCCGACGCGGTTCGAAGCGGTCGGCGGCGAGGGAGAGGAACCCCTCCCAGGCGATCGCGAACGGCGGCATGTCGGCGGGCGCGGCGGCGAGCATCTCCGCGGCGAGCCGGGGGATCTCGTCGTCGCCGAAGAACACCTCGCGCTTGTCGCCGAAGTGGCGGAAGAACGTCCTGCGCGTGACCCCGGCGCGTTCGACGATGTCGGGCACGGTCGTCGCGTCGAAGCCGCGCTCGGCGAAGAGTTGCATCGCCGCCGTGCGCAGGCGCTCTCGCGTGTCAGGTGCCCATCTGGCCATGCCGAGATCCTATGCGACGACACCCAGTGTCATCGGGTCTAGAGTGAAGACACTCCGTGTCATCACGTGAAAGGCCCCCCATGACATCGCACGCCGCCGCCCTGCTCTCCGCACCCCGTGCCGCGCTGACCCCCGGCACGCTCGACACCCCCGCGCCCGCCGACGACGAAGTGCTCGTGCGCGTGCGCGCGGTGGCGGTCAACCCCGTCGACTGGGTCGTCCAGGGCACCAGCCGCATCACCTACCGATGGCTGCGCACCCCCGCCGTGCTCGGCTCCGACGTCGCGGGCGAGGTGGTGGCGGTCGGCGCCGCCGTCACGCGCTTCCGTGTGGGTCAGCGCGTCTTGGGGCTCGCGACCGGCACCGACCGGGGCCGCGATCCCCTCCGCGAGGGAGCGTTCCAGGAGTACACGACCCTGCTCGAGCGCCTCACCGCCCCCACACCCGACAGCCTCTCCGACGAGGAGGCCGCCGTCTTCCCGCTGGGCCTGTCCACGGCGGCGTGCGCACTGTTCCAATCCCCACACCTCGGACTCCGGATGCCGGGTGACCCGGCGCCCGGCACCGCTCGAGGCGTCGTCGTGATCTGGGGCGGCTCCACGAGCGTGGGTATGAACGCCATCCAACTGGCCCGCGCCGCCGGCTACGACGTCGTGACCACGGCATCCGCCCGCAATGCGGCCACCGTGCGCGACCTCGGAGCAGATGCCGTCGTCGACCACCGTTCGCCCTCCGCCGTGGCGGAGCTCGTCGCGGCGGTCGGCGGACGCCCCGTGGTCGGCGCGGTGGCCCTCGGGGCCGGTTCGACCGACGCGTGCATCGACGTCCTCACCCGCACCGGCGGAGACCGGCTGGCCATGGCGAGCACGCCTGTCGCGCTGGACGCGCTGGTCTGCCGCCGCCGCCTGTTCCCCGCGATGCTGCCGGTCTTCGCGCGCATCGGGCTCGGCACGCTGCGCTCGACGCTGCACGCCCGCCGTCGCGGCATCCGCGCGAACTTCGTCTGGGGCAGCAGCCTGCGCGACGACGAGATGGGGCCCCGCTTGTGGGGCGAGGTCGTCCCGCGCCTGCTCGCCGAGGGCTCCCTGCGCCCCATGCCCGCCCCGCTCGTCGTCGGCGACAGCCTCGACGCCGTACAGGGCGCCCTCGACCGCCAGCGCGCGGGCGTCTCGGCGCAGAAGATCGTCGTGCGCCTCTGATTCCGGCCGGAGTCGGGCGTTGGCGGGGCGGCAGAAGTGGCCCCGGCGCGACAGACATGGCCCCGGGGCCACGAACGACGCCCCGCAACGGCGCCGCGCGTGGTCGGCGACGCCACCCGCGCACGGAATAATGGTCCGATGGTCTCCGCGAGCCCCCACCTGCAGCCCGATCACGCCTGTCTCATCGTGCACGGCAGTGACACCCCCGGCATCATCGCCGCGGTCTCGGCGCTGATCGCGCGCCAGGGCGGCAACATCGTCGCCTTCGACCAGTACTCCGACGACCCGCGCGGCGGCGCGTACTTCCAGCGCGTGGTGTTCCACCGCCCCGACCTGTCGGCCGCGTTCCCCGAGATCGAAGCCGACCTGGCGAGCACCCTCGGCGACGGGTTCGAGCTCGAGTGGACGCTCACCGACCTCTCGACGCCCAAGCGCATGGCGATCCTCGCCTCGAAGCAGGACCACTGCCTGCTCGATCTGCTGTGGCGTCACCGTCGGGGCGACCTCCCCGTCAGCATCCCGATGGTCGTGTCGAACCACACCACCGCGGCGGAAGACGTGCGCTCGTTCGGCGTGCCCTTCTTCCACGTGCCGTCGACGCCGGGGCCCGACAAGTCGGCATCCGAGGCCCGAATCCTCGAGCTGCTGGTCGGCAACGTCGACTTCATCGTGCTCGCGCGCTACATGCAGATCCTCTCGCCGGAGTTCCTCGACAAGATCGGGGTGCCGGTGATCAACATCCACCACTCGTTCCTGCCGGCCTTCATCGGCGCCGAGCCCTACAAGAAGGCGAAGCAGCGCGGCGTGAAGCTCATCGGGGCGACCTCGCACTACGTCACGAGTGACCTCGACGAGGGTCCGATCATCGAGCAGGACACCGTGCGCGTGACCCACGCCGACTCCTCGGCCGAGCTCGCCCGTCGCGGTGCCGACGTCGAGCGCCAGGTGCTCTCGCGCGCCGTGCTCTGGCACGCCGAAGACCGCGTGATCCGCCACGGTAACCACACGATCGTCTTCTAGATCCCGGATGCCGGGACCCCGGCGGATCCGCGCGGCTCGACGCCGGCGCGGGCCGATCATGCGCCCTCCGCACCGCGAGACTGCATCTCGCTGACATCCGCGTTGCAGGCTGCAACGGTTTCGTCAGCGAGATGCAGTCTCGGCGCCGGAGAGGGCCGCGGGGCGACCCCTCACGTGCGCGTGATCACTCCGGGTCGGTCGCCCGACTGAGCGGGCCGGTACCGCCGCGCGGCGGCTGCTTGCGCTGATCCGACAGCTCGCCGCCCTGGCGGCCGCCGTAGGGGCGTCCGTGGTCGGCGAACTCCGCGCGGAAGTACGCCAGGCGCCAGTCGCCCAGCTCGATGCGCGCGCCGGTGCGCAGGATGCGACCTCCGCGGTCGCGGCCGGGGCCCTGCTCGCGCGCTCCCCCACCGCCGACCTGGTCGAAGCCGTAGAGCACGTACTCGTCGTCGCCCTCGTGCCGGATCTCGGCGTGCAGGGGCGCGAGCCCCGGCAGCTGCAGATCGACGTCGCTGCCCGAGCCGATGGTCGTCTTCGTCGGCAGCAGGTCGAACTCGCGCGGACGCGAGCCGTCCCAGGTCGAATCGCCCACCGCGAAGATGAGGCGCGGTCGCCCCGAGCCGGGCGTGTAGTGCGTCGTGGTGATGCGTCGACGCACCGTGCGGTTGATCGTGGGCACGAGCGGCAGCGGGGTCTCGGGCGGGATCGGGAAGGTCAGCGCCTGGCCCTTGTTGCGCCGGGTCATCAGCGGCGCCACTGCCGAGACCGACCCGAGCCGGATGTGCTTCGACCCCGTGATGGCCCGCTGCAGCGGGTTGCTCTTGACCTCGCCGAGCTGCAGGATCGGGCCGTCAGGCCCCTCCAGCTGCACGGAGATGCCGCGGGATGCCAGCGCGTCGGCCACCGTCGACAGCTCGGCGAGCGTGCGTCGGCCGTTGCCGGGCAGACGCGAGGGATCGCTCACGACGATGCGGATCTCGCTCCCCGCGGCCGTGATCGTCCCCTCGAACGGCGGGATGTCGGCATCCGCCCCCTGCTCGGACTCGGAGAAGGCGAGGTCGATGTCGAGGCGCACCATGACGGCGCCGCCTCTCAGTTGCCGCGGTACGGGTCGGACCCGGCCGCGGTGTCGTCGCTCGTGGTGACGCGCAGCGTGCCGTTGAGCTTCCACGTGGCGCGGGGGGCGTCGGGACCGATGTCGCGCGGCACCTCGACGGTCATGTCGACGAACGAGTAGTTGACCGCGGCGCCGCGGCCGGTGAGGTACGACCACATCTCGCGACCGAGGTCGGTCCAGTCGGTGATCGAGTGGCCCTGAGGGCCGCTGTTGTCGGCGAACGGGTCGCTGGTGGGAGTGGTGTCGGACATGGCTTCGGTCCCTTTCTCGGTCAGAGGACCACCAGGGTCCCAGCGGCAAATGGTCGGAAAGGAGGGATTGCGTTCCCGGGCCAGAAGGGGGAACATTTCGCCGACCCCCAAAGACTCGTTTGACGGTCGTCACCGGTCCGGGCCACGATGGCCGGATGTCGCGAATCGACGAGCTGCGCGCCACGGCGCACCCCTTGCGGCTCCGCCTGCTCTCCCTGCTCACGGGTGCCGCCCTCAGCGCCGCCGAGGCGGGACGCGAACTCGGCGTCTCGCAGGCGTCGGCGAGCTACCACCTGCGCGTGCTCGAGCGGGCGGGACTGGTCCGCGTCGTCGAGGTCGTGCGACTGCGGGGTGGGGAGGCGAAGCGCTACCGTCACGAATCATCGTCGCGGCGGTACGACCCCGACGCCGCCCTCGGCGAACGCGTGCCCGCGAGCGAGGAGGAGTACGTCGAGGCTCTGATCGACGAACTCCGTCGACGCGCACGCGCGCGCATCGACGGTCCAGCGATCTCGACCGACGCCGAGCTATGGGTCGACCCCTCGGTGTGGCGTCGCATCGTGCAGCACGTCGGCGAGGCGTCCGCGCTGTTGCACGCCGCGGCGCGCCCACCCCGCACGCCGGGCACGCAGCCCGTCTCGATGACGGCCGCCCTCTTCCCCGTGAAGCGGGCGCGATGAAGGGTCCGCTGTCGTTCGCGCCGTTCCGCTGGTTGCTGGCCGCCCGCACGACCGCCATCGTCGGCAATGCGGTCGCCCCCATCGCCCTGGCGTTCGCGGTGCTCGATCTCACCGGCTCGGCCGCCGACCTCGGACTCGTGGTGGCCGCCCGCTCGGTCGCGAACGTCGCGATGCTCCTGTTCGGCGGGGTGATCGCCGATCGACTGCCGCGCGGCGCCGTGCTCGTCGGCTCGTCGCTGGCGGCCGCGGCGACCCAGGGGACGATCGCCGCCCTCGTGCTCACGGGCACCGCCGGCATCCTGATCCTCGTGCTGCTCGGGATCGTGAACGGGGCCGTCTCGGCCGTGAGCCTGCCCGCAGCGGCGGCGCTCGTGCCCGACACCGTGCCCGCGACCGCGCTGCGCCCCGCCAACGCGCTGCTGCGCTTGGGGCTGAACGGCGGCAGCATCGTGGGCGCCTCGGTCGGCGCCGTCGTCGTCGCGGCGGTCGGGCCCGGGTGGGGCCTCGCGATCGACGCCGCCGCCTTCGCGGTCGCCGCGCTGCTGTTCGCGCGCCTTCGTCTTCCGGAGCGGGCGGATGCCGCCTCTCCCGGCGAGACCGCCTCGGTGTGGAGCGATCTGCGCGTCGGGTGGCGGGAGTTCGCGAGCCGCCGCTGGATCTGGATCGTCGTGCTGCAGTTCGCCGTGCTGAACGCCGCCTTCGTCGGTGCGACGACCGTGCTCGGTCCCCTCGTCGCCGACGAGACCTTCGGGCGGGCCGGGTGGGGTCTCGTCATCGCGGCGCAGACCGCGGGCCTCGCGCTCGGCGCGCTGCTCGCCCTGCGGTGGCGGCCGCGGCGTGCCCTCGGCATCGGCGTCGCCGGCATGGCATCCGTCGGTCTTCCGGTGACCATGCTGGCGCTGCAGCCGACGCTGGCGGTGCTCGTCGTGGCGTTCGCGGTGGGCGGGCTCGCGATCGAGCTGTTCGCGATCGCGTGGGATCAGTCGCTGCAGACGCACGTTCCCCGCGAGACGTTGTCGCGGGTGTACTCGTACGACATGGTCGGCTCGTTCGTCGCGGTGCCGCTCGGCGAGGTGCTCGTGGGGCCGCTCGCGCACGCCGTCGGAACACCTCCCGTGCTGCTCGGATGCGCGGCGGTCATCGTGCTGGCCTCGATCGCCGCGTCGTGCTCGCGCAGCGTGTGGCGCGTGCGCACCACGTGAGCGTCAGTACACGTACTCCATGAGCTCGACTCCCAGCACGCGGAAGGCGTCGTGCGCGCGCAGGCGGTGCGCGATCGAGAGGTCGTCGAAGTTGACGATCAGGGCGTAGGCCACCCCGGCCCGCGGCCCGCCGAGCACCCCCGCCTCGGCGCGCACGCCCGGCGCGCGGCCCGTCTTGTTGACGAACAGCAGCCCGTGCTGGTCGTTCTCGTGCGCGAACGGATCGAGTCCGGTGGCGGATGCCACGAGCGAGAGGTCGTGATTCAGGCTCAGCCACTCGGCGACCTGGGCGCTCACCCCCGGCGAGACGATCGTCGAGTTCACGAGCCCCGCGAAGACCTGAGCCATCTCGCGCGCCGTCGACAGCGCGAGGTGCGGGGCGTCGTCGGGTCCTCGGTCGTCGCGGAAACGGTCGAGCAGCGCGGTGCGGCGCAGCCCCAGCTGCTCGACACGGGCCCGCACCGACTGCAACCCGACGCGGTGCAGCAGCGCGTTGACGGCGAGGGCATCGCCCGACGAGGCAGCGAGCATCGCCACGTCGGTCAGCGGCAGGGCGGGCGCCTTGAGGTGCTGCCACAGGCCTCCGTGCGCGGCCGGCTGCACCGCGGCGCGGTCGATGATCTCGAGGGCGTCGAGGCGCCCCGACTCGAAGGCGGCCGCCGTCTCGATGAGCAGCGGAACGACCCCGAGTCCCCCGACGGGAAGGGTGAGGAAGTCGTCGCCCGCCAGCACCTGCGCGCCGCCGTCGAGGTCGTCGATGCGCACCGACACCCGGGCTCCTGAGGAGGCCAGCTCGTCGAGCGAGCGCAGGGTCGCCGTGAACGACCGGCGCCCCGCGGCCGCGCGCCGCGGCAGACGCTTCGGCCCCTTGCGTCCGGCCCCGCGGAGGGCCGGGGCGTCGCGTCGAGACGACTCCACCGGCCCCCCGATGGGATCGGGCAGGGCGGGCTCGGGAACCGGGGGCATGCCCACGAGCGTGGCTCCTTCCGCGTCAGGAGAGCAACAAACGCGACCTCACCAGATGGTGACGCGCTGGTCGGCGTCGAGCCACAGGGCATCGCCCTCGGTGACGTCGAACGCCTCGTAGAACGCGTCGATGTTACGCACGATCTGGTTGCAGCGGAACTCGTTCGGCGAGTGCGGGTCGATCGTCAGCAGACGGATCGTCTCGGCGTCGCGGCCCTTCTGCTGCCAGATCTGCGCCCAGCTCAGCAGGAGTCGCTGGATGCCGGTGTAGCCGTCGACGACCGGGCCGTCGGGCTCGGTCTCGCCCGACTCCTGCAGGAACAGTCGGTACGCCGCGATCGCGATGCCCAGCCCGCCCAGGTCGCCGATGTTCTCGCCGATGGTCAGGGCGCCGTTGACGTGGTGCTCTTCCGAGAGCCCCTGCGGAACGAGCGCCTCGTACTGGGCGATCAGCGCCTTGGTGCGCTCTTCGAACGCCGAGCGGTCGGCATCCGTCCACCAGTCGCGCAGCGACCCGTCCGCGTCGAAGCGACTGCCCTGGTCGTCGAACCCGTGACCGATCTCGTGCCCGATGACCGCGCCGATGCCCCCGAAGTTGGCGGCGGCGTCGCGGTCGGCGTCGAAGAACGGGTACTGCAGGATCGCCGCGGGGAACACGATCTCGTTCATGAGCGGGTTGTAGTACGCGTTGACCGTCTGCGGGGTCATGTACCACTCGTCGCGGTCGATCGGCTGGCCGACCTTGGCGAGCTGGCGGTCGTGCTCCCACACGTGCGCGCGGCGGACATTGCCGACGAGGTCGTCGGAGGTGATCTCGAGGTCGGAGTAGTCCTTCCAGCGAACGGGGTAGCCGATCTTCGGCACGAAGGTGTCGAGCTTGGCGAGGGCGCGCTGACGCGTCTCATCGGTCATCCAGGTCAGCTCGCCGATCGAACGGCGGTACGCCTCGATCAGGTTCGCCACCAGGAGGTCCATGGCGTCCTTGGCGTCGGGACGGAAGTGGCGCTCGACGTAGACCTTGCCGATCGCCTCTCCCAGCGCGGCTTCGGCGAGGCTCACTCCGCGCTTCCAGCGCTCGCGGTTGACCGGCACGCCGGTGAGCTGCGTGCCGTAGAAGGCGAAGTTCTCGGCGACGAACGCCTCGGAGAGGAACGCCGCTCCCGCGTGAACGATCTTGAAGCGCAGCCACGCCTTCCAGGCGTCGAGACGCTCCTCGACGAGAAGGGCGCCGAGCGACTCGATGAAGCTCGGCTGGTAGACGACGACCTCGGCGAGCGCGTCCTCGTGCCCGGGCGCGACCCCCGCGCGCCACGGCTCGAGGTCGACGCCCGCGAGCGCGACCGTGTCGTCCCACGACTTCAGGTTGTACGTCTTGATCGAGTCGCGGCTGTCTTCGCGCGACCAGTGGTGCGCCGCGAGGTCGGTCTCGAGGGCGAAGACGAGATCGGCGGATGCCGCGGCCTCCGCGACACCGGCGAGCTCGAGGATGCGCTCGATGTGCCCGCGGTACGCGGTGCGGGTGTCGTCGAAGTTGTCGAGGCGGTAGTAGCTCTCGTCGGGCAGCGAGATGCCGCCCTGGTAGACGACGGGCACGTAGCGCGTCGGGTCGCCCGGATCGGGCTCGACGAACAGCGTCAGCAGGCCGCTGATGCCGTCGCGCTCGAGCTCGCCGATGAGCCGGAGGAGCGAGGGGATGTCGGTCACGCCGTCGACGCGGTCGAGCTGCGGCTGCAGGGGGGCTGCGCCGTCGGCCTCGATGCGCTCGGTGTCCATGAAGCTCGCGAACAGGTCGCCGATCTTGCGGGCTTCGCTGCCCGCCTCGGCGTCCTGCGACTCCTCGACGATGGTCCGCACGTCGGCCTCGGCCTGCTCGGCGATGAGGTGGAACGAGCCCCAGCGGGCCTTGTCGTCGGGGATCTCGGTTCGCTCCAGCCAGCGGCCGTTCACGTGGCGGAACAGGTCGTCCTGCGGGCGGATCTCGTCGCTGAGCTCGTCGAGCGCGAGACCGGAACGGGGGGTGTCGGTCATGCACACAGGATAAGTGCCCCGCATCCATGGCGGCTCGGAACGCGCGCGGTGCACGGCGGGTGAGGCGCAGCCGGCGGTGTCGGAGGCCCACCCTAGGCTCGGTGTGTGACCGCCCCCGCGCCCGAGACGCTCAATCGCAGCATCGTGCGCCTCGCCCTGCCCGCGCTGGGCGCGCTCGTGGCCGAGCCGCTCTTCCTCATCGTCGACGCGGCGATGGTGGGCCACCTCGGGGTCGCACCGCTGGCGGGCCTCGGCATCGCGAGCGCCGTACTGCAGACGATCGTCGGATTGATGATCTTCCTCGCGTACTCGACCACCCCCGCCGTCGCTCGACGCCTCGGCGCGGGCGAACCGGGGCGGGCGGTGTCGGCGGGCATCGACGGCATGTGGCTCGCGCTCGCCCTCGGCGCGGTGCTGGCCATCGCCGGGTCGCTGACGACCCCCGCCGTCGTCGACCTGTTCGGTGCGGCACCCGATGTCGCCGACAACGCGCGCGTCTACCTGTCGATCTCGATGTGGGGTCTGCCGGCGATGCTCGTCGTGTTCGCCGCGACGGGCCTGCTGCGCGGCATGCAAGACACGGTCACGCCGCTCTGGATCGCCGGGCTCGGCTTCGGCGCGAACGCCCTGCTCAACGCCCTGTTCATCTACGGCTTCGGTTGGGGCATCGGCGGGTCGGCCTTCGGCACGGTGATGGCGCAGTGGGGCATGGTCGGCGCCTACGTCGTGGTCGCGCGCCGCCTCGCCCGACGCCATTCCGCGACCCTGCGCCCCCAGCGCGACGGCCTGGGCGGCACCGTGCGTTCGGGCGGGTGGTTGTTCCTGCGCACGGTGAGCCTGCGCATCGCGTTCCTCGCGACCGTCGCCGTCGCGACGGGTCTGGGCTCGGCCGAGCTCGCCGGATGGCAGATCGCCTTCACGATCTTCTCGACGGCGGCCTTCGCCCTCGACGCCCTGGCGATCGCGGCGCAGGCGCTCATCGGTCGCTCGCTCGGCGCCCGCGACACCGAGACCGTGGGCCGCGTGCTGCGGCGCACGAGCGCGTGGGGCATCTGGTTCGGGGGCATCGTCGGCGCCGTCGTAGCGGCTGCGTCCGGGGTCATCGGCCTGCTCTTCACGGGCGACCCCGAGATCGCCGCGCTCATCCGACCGGCGTTGCTGGTGCTCGCCGTCGCGCAGCCGCTCGCGGGATTCGTCTTCGTGCTCGACGGGGTGCTCATCGGCGCCGGTGACGCGCGCTATCTCGCGATCGCGGGCGTGCTGAACCTCGTGCCCTACGTTCCCGCGCTGCTGCTGGTCGCCGCGCTCGCCGGTGGCGGGGCGTCGGGCCTGGCGTGGCTCGCGGCCGCGTTCTTCGGGGTCTACCTGCTCGCGCGGGCCCTCACGCTCGGCCTGCGTGTGCGCGGTCGGGCGTGGATGACCGCGGGCGACTGACCGCGCCAGAGGGAGCAGTGCTCACGCCCAGCGGCGGCACCATTCGTACATGATGACCGCGGCGGCGGAGGCGGCGTTGATCGAGCGCGTCGAGCCGTACTGCGTGATCTCGACGACACCGGTGGCGGCGGCGATCGCCTCGGCCGACAGTCCCGGACCCTCCTGACCGAACAGCAGCACGCACCGCTCGGGCAGCTCGGCGCGATCGACCGGCACCGACCCCGCGACGTTGTCGACGGCGATCACCGGCAGACCCGCTTCGCGCGCCCACGCGGCGAAGGCGGCGACGTCTTCGTGGTGGCGCACGTGCTGGTAGCGGTCGGTCACCATGGCGCCGCGGCGATTCCACCGGCGTTTGCCCACGATGTGCACCTCGGCGGCGAGGAAAGCATTGGCGCTGCGCACGATCGACCCGATGTTCAGGTCGTGCTGCCAGTTCTCGATCGCGACGTGGAACGGATGCCGCCGGGCATCCAGATCCGCCACGATCGCGTCCATGCTCCAGTAGCGGTACTCGTCGACCACGTTGCGGGTGTCGCCGCCCGCGAGCAGTTCGGGGTCGTAACGGGGGTCGTCGGGCCACTGATCGGGTCCGCCGGGCCACGGGCCGACACCGTGCGTCGGAGGAGCGTCCGCACGCGCCGCGTCGGCGGTGCCGTCAGCGGGCGCCGGCGTGGGCTCGTCGGCATCCGTCACTCCTCCAGGCTACCCGGGCGGATGCGGCGCGCTCGCGGGTCGGCGACCCACTTTTCGGGCGCCCGAAATCTTGCTAACTTTTCGGCATGCCGAAAAATCCCGCCGTGGCGACCGAGCGAGGCGCACCCGAACGCGCGCTGTGGCTGCTCGGTCCCGCGATGGTGGCCGGTGTGGCGTACCTCGACCCCGGCAACGTCGCCAGCAACATGACCGCCGGCGCCGCCTTCGGCTACCTGCTGGTGTGGGTCGTGGTGCTCGGCAACGTGATGGCGTGGCTCATCCAGTACCTGTCCGCGAAGCTCGGCATCGTCACGGGCGAGAGCCTGCCGCAGGTGCTGGGGCGCCGGATCCAGCGGCCGTGGGCGCGTCGCGCGTACTGGCTGCAGGCCGAGCTCGTGGCGATGGCCACCGACGTGGCCGAGGTCATCGGCGGCGCCGTCGCCCTGCATCTGCTGTTCGGCATCCCGCTCGTCTGGGGAGGAGCCATCACCGGGGTCGTCTCGCTCGCGCTGCTGCTCGTGCAGACCCGGCGGGGCGCCCGCGCGTTCGAGACCGTGCTCATCGGCCTGCTCGTCATCATCGCGATCGGCTTCTCGGCCGGGCTGTTCTTCGCCCCACCCGACGCCGCCGGGGTCGTCGGCGGGCTCGTGCCGCGCTTCGAGGACTCGACCTCGGTGCTGCTGGCCGCCTCGATCCTCGGCGCCACGATCATGCCGCACGCGATCTACGCCCACTCCGCCCTCGCCCGCGATCGCTTCGCCCCGCCCGCCGCCGACGCTCCGCGCGCGACGGCCGGGGTCTCGGCATCCGCCCGCCCCTCTTCGCCCCTGGCCCCCGCCGACCTCGAGACGGCCCGCGGCATCTCGACACCGCGCCTGCTGCGCGCCACGCGGTGGGACGTCACGATCGCCCTGGCCGTGGCCGGCACCGTGAACCTCGCGATCCTGCTGCTCGCAGCCGCCAACCTCGCGGGCGTCGACGGCACCGACAGCCTCGAGGGTGCCTACACCGCCCTGCGCGACGGACTCGGGCCACTCGTGGCGACCATGTTCGCGGTGGGCCTGCTCGCGAGCGGCCTCGCCTCCACCTCGGTCGGGGCGTACGCCGGAGCCGAGATCATGCACGGCCTGCTCCACGCCCGCGTGCCCCTCGTCGCGCGTCGTCTCGTCACGCTCGTGCCGGCGCTGGTGATCCTCGCGCTCGGCGTCGACCCCACGCTCGCGCTCGTGCTGAGCCAGGTGGTGCTGTCGTTCGGCATCCCGTTCGCTCTCGTGCCCCTGGTCGTCCTCGCCCGGCGCGCCGACGTGCTCGGCGTCTACCGCAACCGCGCCCTCACCACGGCCGCCGGGGTCGCGGCATCCGTCTTCCTCATCGGGCTCAACACCGTGCTTCTGTGGCTGGTGTTCACCGGCGGATAGGCTGACGGCGTGGAATCGCCCGTGTCAGACGACTACCTCAAAGCGATCTACCACCACACCGAGTGGCAGGATTCGGCGATCACGCCGTCGCAGCTCGCTGCAGTGCTCGGCCTGGCCCCCTCGAGCGTGACCGAGATGGTGAAGAAGCTCGCCGCCCAGGGCCTCGTGACCCACCGCCCGTACGGGCCCGTGTCGCTCACCGCCGCGGGCCAGCGCCGCGCGGCCGCCGTGATCCGTCGCCACCGCCTGATCGAGACGTGGCTGGTGCGCGAGTTCGCCTACGCGTGGGACGAAGTGCACGACGAGGCCGAGGTGCTCGAGCACGCGCTGAGCGACCGACTGCTCGAGGGCATCGACGAGCGACTGGGGCGTCCGCGCTTCGATCCCCACGGAGACGCGATCCCGGATGCCGATGGCGCGGTGCACCGCGAGCCCTTCGTGCTGCTGGCCGAGGCGCCCGCCGGGCACGCCGGACGCGTGCTGCGCGTCAGCGACCGCGACCCCGAACTGCTGCGGGCCCTGGTCGAGCGGGGGATCGACGTGGGGCACGAGCTCGAGGTCGTCTCCGACACCGTGGTGCGTGCCGACGGCGTCGAGGTCTCGCTGCCGACCGATGCGGGCACGTCGGTCTGGCTCACGCGCTGACGCGCAGCGCGGCGGTCAGGATGCCGCGCGCCGAGCCCGATCGAAGGGCCACCGCACGTGCGTCGCGGTCTCGCACGCGCGCCACAGGTCGGCGCCGAGGTCGCTCGCGCGCGTGCGCCGGGCGGGCGTCGCCTTGCGCGGGAGGCCGCGCGCGACCATCGCGGGGCCGTACATCGAGCCGCCCTCGGCGAGGGGATCGACCAGCGCGCGCACCAGCGCCCACGCCCCCTGCTCCTTGGACTGCGTGATCGGCGCCTGCAGGTTGTCGACGAAGCGCGAGAGGCGCGTGGGCTCGTTGACCCCGCGGACGCCGCGCGTGCGTCCGCTCGTCGAGTAGCCGGGGTGCGCGACCAGGCTCTGCACCAGCACACCGTGCGCGCGCAGCAGCTTGTCGGCCTCGAGTGCGAGGGCCGTGGTCGCCGCCTTCGACTGCACATACGCGCGCCACGGGGTGTACCCCTCGCGCAGCTCGGGGTCGGTGGGAACGTGCCGCCACAGCGAGGTCGACATGCTGCCCACCCAGACCATGCGGCCGCGGCCCGTCGAAAGGGGCTTGAGCAGTTCGCCGGCGAGTGCGAAGTGGCCCAGCACGTTCGTGGCGAAGACGAGCTCGTGGCCTCCGGCCGTCTCGCGCTGTTTCGGCGGGTGCACGATCCCCGCGTTCAGCAGCAGACCGTCGAGGCGGCCACGGGCGCGAGCCGTCGCGGCGGCGGCGCGCACCGAGCCCATGTTGCTGGTGTCGAGCAGGAGCGTTTCGACCGCGGCATCCGGATGCGACCGCAGGATCGCGGCTTTGGCCGTCGACAGCTTGTGCGGGCTGCGGCCGGTCAGCAGCACGTGGGCGCCCGCGACGGCGAGCTGCTCGCACGCGAAGAAGCCGAGACCGCGGGTCGCGCCGGTCACCAGATAGGTCTTCCCGGAGAGGTCGGGGAGGTTCTCGGGATCCCAGTCTGCGCGCGCCACCCTTCGACCCTAACGAGATCGAGCCCGCACGTCACGGGTGCATTCCGATTCCGGCATATCGACCTCGTCAAGTTTTTTCACGATCCGGCGTGACGAATCTCGACCCCGATACGTCTCCCCTGCGAGCATCCCGCTCCGTCGCGACGACAGACACCCGTCGCAGACGCCGACACAACGAGAAGGAGTCCGATCATGGGTCTCGACGACAAGATCAAGAACGCCGCTCAGGACATCGTGGGCAAGGCGAAGGAAGCCGTCGGCAACGCCACCGACAACGACCGTCTGGCCGCCGAGGGCAAGGCCGACCAGGTCAAGGCCGACGCGAAGAAGGCCGGCGAGAACGTCAAGGACACGTTCAAGTAAGTCGGCGTTCCGCGGACGGGCGGGCCCACGACCTCCGGGTCGGGCCCGCCCGCGCTTTTTTCCGGCGGCGTCGAAACCCGGGTCTAGGCTGGGCCGCATGCGGACGCGTGGCGACATCGAGTGCTGGCTGACCGACATGGACGGCGTTCTCGTCCACGAGAACACCCCCATCGCCGGAGCATCCGAGTTGCTCGCGCAATGGCGGGCCGAGGGCACGCCGTTCCTGGTGCTGACGAACAACTCGATCTACACGCCGCGCGATCTGAGCGCGCGACTGCGGGCCTCGGGGCTCGTGGTGCCCGAGTCGTCGATCTGGACCTCGGCTCTCGCGACCGCCGACTTCCTCAAGTCGCAGATGCCCGGCGGCTCCGCCTTCGTCATCGGCGAGGCGGGACTCACCACCGCCCTGCACGAGGCGGGCTTCATCCTGACCGAGACCGCCCCCGACTACGTCGTCGTGGGCGAGACGCGCAACTACTCGTTCGAGGCCATCACCAAGGCCATCCGCTTCATCAGCGGCGGCGCGCGGTTCATCGCGACGAATCCGGATGCCACGGGGCCCTCGACCGAGGGCGTGCTGCCCGCGACCGGGGCGATCGCCGCGCTGATCACCAAGGCCACGGGCAAAGAGCCCTACATCGTCGGCAAGCCCAACCCGATGATGTTCCGCTCGGCCCTGAACCGCATCGGCGCCCACAGTGAGAACACAGGCATGATCGGCGACCGCATGGACACCGACATCGTCGCCGGCATCGAGGCGGGCCTGCACACCGTGCTCGTGATGACCGGCATCAGCGACCAGCGCGAGATCGAGCGCTATCCGTTCCGCCCCGACGAGATCCTCGGGTCGGTCGCCGAGCTGGTCCGCGACGAACCGATCGAGAGCGACCTGGCCGACGGCGAAGACGGGCTCAGCGAAGGCTTGTGAACCTCAGGGAGACACACCGTGGATGACCGCACGCTCTGGCTGATCGTCGCTTTCTTCATCACCGCCGGCACGCTCGTGGCGTTCATCGTGCAGTGGCGGCGGTCCCGCCGCGGCAGCGAGCGGCGCGACCCCTTCGACGGCCCCGGCCCGGGTGACGACGCGCCCTGACCACGGCTCGTCGCACCGTTCGGGGCGGTGAGGGCTCGGCATCCGGCGCCTGCGCGTCACGAGAACAGGGCATGTCACCAGAACAGGGCGATTCCGGCGAAATCGGCCTGTTTTCGTCGCACCCGCCTGTTCTGGTGACGCGGCGGGCTTACTGCGGGGCGAGACCCAGGTCGTCGAGGTCGATCGACCCGAGCCACTGTAGGCCCTCGGCCTCGATCGCGGCCTGAGCGCCGGTCTTGCGGTCGACGATCACGGCGACGGCGACGACGTCCGCGCCCTCGCGGCGCAGGGCCTCGACGGCCTTGAGCGCCGACTGGCCCGTGGTCGAGGTGTCTTCGACGACGACGACGCGCCTGCCCTTCACGTCGGCGCCCTCGATCTGGCGGCCGCGGCCGTGGTCCTTGGGCTCCTTGCGTACGACGAACGCATCGAGCGGGCGGCCGGCGTGCACCGACTCGTGCATGACGGCGTTGGCGATGGGGTCGGCGCCGAGCGTGAGCCCGCCGACGGCGACGATGCCGTCGAGGTCTTTCACCAGGTCGAGCACCAGGCGGCCAATCGCGGGAGCGGCGCGGTGGTCGAGAGTGAGCTTGCGCATGTCGACGTAGTACGTCGCCTTCTTGCCGCTCGAGAGGGTGAAGTCGCCGTGGAACACCGCCTCGTCCTTGATGAGGCCGATGAGGGCCTGACGGTCGGCTTCGAGCTCGGGAGTGGAGGCGGTGGTCACGGCGTCGAGTTTAGTGCTCCATACGGATGACGCCGGAGTCGCTCTGGCCGCCGATGTCGGCGGCCGAAAGTAGGCTGGATGCCATGCGCCTGGCCACCTGGAACGTCAACTCCATCCGCGCCCGCGTCACCCGCACCGTCGAGTTCTGCGTGCGCGAGCACATCGACGTGCTGGCGATGCAGGAGATCAAGTGCAAGACGGAGCAGTTCCCGTACGCGGCGTTCGAAGAAGCCGGGTACCACGTGGCCGCGCACGGCCTGAATCAGTGGAACGGCGTCGCCATCGCGAGCCGTGAGCCCCTCGAAGACGTCGAGATCGGGTTCCCCGGCATGCCCGGGTTCGAGAAGGGCAAAGAGGGTCCCGACCTGCCCCAG
Organism: Microbacterium algihabitans; assembly: GCF_032464975.1. NCBI lineage: Bacteria > Bacillati > Actinomycetota > Actinomycetes > Micrococcales > Microbacteriaceae > Microbacterium > Microbacterium algihabitans. Next base: position 1,514,325 of record NZ_JAWDIU010000001.1, on the reverse strand, counting down.
GAGGCCCGCGCGATCGGGGCGACGGTGAACGGCGTGCGCGTGTGGAGCCTGTACGTGCCCAACGGTCGCGGACTCGACGACCCGCACTACGTCTACAAGCTCGACTGGCTCGACAAGCTGCGCCAGTACACGGCCGACACCCTCGCGGCCCACCCCGATCTGCCGCTCGCCCTGACCGGCGACTTCAACATCGCGCCGACCGACGACGACAACGGCGACCCCACGGTCGTCGAGGGGGCGACCACCCACGTCTCCCCTCCCGAGCGTGAAGCATTCCGCGCCTTCGAGGCCGCGGGTCTCACCGACGTCGTGCGCCCGCTGATCCCCACCGGGTACACCTACTGGGACTACAAGCAGCTGCGCTTCCCCCGCAACGAGGGCCTGCGCATCGACTTCATCCTCGGCTCGCAGGCCTTCGCCGACGCGGTGCACGGCGCCGAGATCCACCGCAACGAGCGCAAGGGCGAGGTTCCCAGCGACCACGTGCCCGTCGTCGCCGACCTCGACCTCTCGGGCACCGACGACGATGACGACCTGCCGATGATCTTCGGCTGAACGCCGGCTCAGGCTCGCGCGAGCCGTCGCGACATCGGATCGCCTCGGGATCGGATGCCGCGTACTCTGCCGTCCGATTCCCGCGCGGCGGGCCGATTCCGGTGAGGCGCCCGCGCCGCGCGGAACCCGAGCCCACGGCATCCGGAATCTTCTCTCCCGCACCCTGTCGATTCCGCTCGGCGTCGTTCGACGCGATAGTAGGGGAACGGTTCCCCCGAGCACCGACGAGAGAAGACGACGATGAAGTACATGCTGATCATGCGCGGCACCGACGAGGCGTACGCGGCGTACAAGAAGATCCCGTTCGAGCAGGTCATCAACCAGATGGGCGCCTACAACGAGTCGATGATCAACGCGGGGGTGCTCGTCGCCGGCGATGGTCTCGCCGAAGACATGAGCAAGAACTTCGTGGTCGAGTTCGGCGGCGAGGAGCCGGTCGTCACCGACGGCCCCTACGGCGAGACGCACGAGCTGTTCAACGGCTTCTGGATCATCGAGGTGTCGAGCAAGGACGAGGCCGTGGAGTGGGCGCGCCGCGCTCCGCTGATCGCGGGCAACACGCTCGAGGTGCGCCGGGTCACCGACGAGACCGACTTCGCGGCCTTCGCCGACAACGAGTACATCCAGAAGGAAGAGGGCTGGCGCGAGGAGCAGGCCGCGCGCTGACCCCACGTGACCGACGACCTCTCGCGACGCGTCGCGGCGATCTGGCGCATCGAAGGCGCCCGCATCGTCGCGACGCTCGCGCGCGTGGTCGGCGACCTCCCCACCGCCGAAGACCTCGCGCACGACGCGCTGCTCGAGGCGCTGGCGCAGTGGCCGCGCGAGGGCGTGCCGCACAATCCCGGAGCGTGGCTCACCGCCGTCGCGAAGCGGCGCGCGATCGACGGCTGGCGTCGGGAGCGCGCGCGAGGCGAGAAGTACCGCCTACCTCATCTTCACCGAGGGCTACGCCGCGAGTGCCGGCGATACTGTACTGCGCACCCGTGGACGCCCTCGCTGCGGCCGGGGCCCTGCGGGGATCGCACCTCATCCCGTCGGTGCGCGGGGAGCTGCTGTCGCGCCTCGGGCGATCGGCCGAGGCGCGCGCGGAGCTGCTCACCGCCGCCGGGCTCACGCGCAACGAGCGCGAGGCGGCGCTGCTCAGGCGGAAGGCCGGGGCGTTGGGGAGCCGTCCCGGGGGAGAGACAGGGGGCTGAGCCACCGGGAACGCTGCGTCCGGTCCCTTCGACAGGCTCAGGGACCTGACTAAGACGGGGCCGGGGGCGAACCCCCGACCCCGTCGTGAAAGCGCGCCTCAGGCCGCGGGGACCTCGGCGGGAGCGGTGCGCTTCGCGAGGGTCACGAGCGCCTCGATGATCGAGCGCAGGAACGCGGCCGTGCCCTCGTCGGTGACGGTGCCGTCCTCTTCGAACAGACCGGGGGTCGACTGGATGTAGCCCTCGGGCTGGCCGAGCACCAGGGCGTTGTAGTGCAGGAGCACGGAGCGCAGGTGCTGCTGGCCGGCCGCGGTGGCGATGCCGCCCTGCGAGGTGCCGATGACCGCGGTGGGCTTGTCGTTGAACGACGCCTCGCCGTACGGGCGGGCCGACCAGTCGAGGGCGTTCTTGAGCACGCCGGGGATCGAGCGGCTGTACTCGGGGGTCACGATGAACATGGCGTCGGTGTCTTCGATCGCCTGCTTGAAGTCGCGCGCGACCGGGGGGAAGTCGCCGTCGTAGTCGGGCGAGTAGAAGGGGAGGTCCTTGATGGGGATCTCCTTGAGCGTCACGCCCTCGGGGGCGACCTTCTCGAGCGCCTTCGCCAGGCGCCGGTTGATGGAGGTGCTGGAGATACTGCCGACGATGTAGCCGATCTCGGTCACGGTGATCCTCTCGGAGAAGACGGGGGCGCCGGGCGCCCGGATTTATTCACGTGCAAGCATCACGACGCATCCTGTATTCCCGCCCCTCTTGACTCCACCCCACGGGGGATGCAGGTGTCGGAGCTCCCCCCTACCGTGGAGGGATGGCCCGGCTCACCCGCACGCAGCAACGCAACGACCTCGTGCTCGCCGCCGTGCTGTTCCTGGGCGGATTGACCAGCGCCGTGCTCTCGTCGGTCTCCGGCATCTACGGCGACCAGCAGGGGTCGCTCGCGGTCGCGCTGGGATACGTCGCCGTGCTCGCGATCCCGATCGCCTTCCGCCGGCGGTGGCCCTCGATCGCCGCGGTCATCGTCACGGTCGCGTACTTCCTCGCGGTGACCTTCCGCATCCCCGAGCTGTACGCCGGCAACATCGCGATGTTCATCGCGCTGTACACGGTGGGCGCGTGGGAGACCAACCGTCGCCGGGCGACGATCGTGCGCATCGCCCTCATCGTGGGCATGTTCGCGTGGCTGTTCGTCGTGATGTTCCAAGAGGCCACGCAGCCGGTCGACCCGAGCGTGGAAGGACCCTTCTCGCGCGCCGGGGCGTTCTCGCCGTTCGTCGCCTACCAACTGCTCAACATCCTCATCAACGCGCTGTACTTCGGCGGCGCGTACTACTTCGGCAACCGCTCGTACCAGCAGATGCGCGAGCGCGCCGCCCTCGAGGAGCGCACGGCCGAACTCGAGACCGAGCGCGAGGTGACCGCCGCCCAGGCCGTGGCCCTCGACCGCGTGCGCATCGCGCGCGAGCTGCACGACGTGGTCGCCCACCACGTATCGCTGATGGGCGTGCAGGCCGGGGTGGCGCGGTCGCTGCTGGATCGTGATCCGGATGCCGCGCGGCAGACCCTCGCGGGCATCGAGGGATCCGCCCGGTCGTCTCTGCACGAACTGCGCCAACTGCTCGAGACCCTGCGCACGCCCGACGGCGACGCCGCCCCCGACACCGCCCCCACCACGCACGGGCTCACCTCGATCGCGGGACTGGTCGACGAGGCGACCGCGGCGGGTCTTCCCACGACCCTCACCGTCATCGGCGAGGCCGCGAGCGATCCCCCGCCGCTCGTGCAGGTCAACCTGTACCGCATCGCGCAGGAGGCGCTCACGAACGCCCGGCGTCACGCCGGCCCCGATGCGTCGGCCGACGTGCGCCTCCGGTTCGATCCGGATGCCGTGGAGCTCGAGGTCGCGAACACCGGACGCCGCGGTTCGTCGACGCCGGGCCTCGGCCAGCTCGGCATGCGCGAGCGCGCGGCCGCGTCGGGCGGGACGATCGAGATCGGTCCCCGCGCGCGCGGCGGCTGGCTGGTGCGCGTGCGGGTGCCCCTGCTGACCCCGGAGGTGTCGCGTGTCTGAGCTGCGGGTGCTGCTGGTCGACGACCACGCCATGATGCGCGCGGGGTTCCGCACGATCCTGTCGCTCGAAGACGACATCACGGTCGTCGGCGAGGCGGCCTCGGGTCGCGCGGCCATCGACGCGGCGCGCGAGCTGCGCCCCGACGTGATCTGCATGGACGTACAGATGCCCGACATGGACGGGCTCGAGGCGACGCGCCTGCTGACGGCCGATCCCGCCTCCGACGCCGCAATCCTCATCGTGACCACCTTCGACCGCGACGACTACCTGTTCGCCGCGCTCGCGGCGGGAGCCAGCGGATTCCTGCTCAAGAACGCCGGCCCTGAAGAGCTCGTCTCGGCGGTGCGGATCGTCGGCGCGGGCGACGCGCTGCTCGCCCCCGAGGTCACCCGCCGGGTCATCGAACGCTTCGCCGCGCAGGGCGCCGGCGACGTGGCATCCGGGAGCTCCTTCGCGAGCCCCGCGCCGACCTCGACGGTCACCGAGACCGCCGTCCGCCGCGCCGACACCCTGCACCTCAGCGAGCCGCTGACCGAGCGTGAGAGCGAGGTGCTCGCCCTCGTCGCCGAAGCCCTCAGCAACGCCGAGATCGCCGCGCGCCTGTTCATCGGCGAGGCGACCGTGAAGACGCACGTGTCGAACGTGCTGCAGAAGCTCGGCGCGCGCGACCGCGTGCAGGCCGTGGTGCTCGCGCACCGGCACGGGCTGGCCTGACGGGCGGGGTCCCGCGGGGCCCGGTCCCTTCGACAAGCTCAGGGACCTCGGTTGCGGGGCCCGGGCCCTTCGACAAGCTCAGGGACCTCGCGGTTCGGGGCCCGGTCCCTTCGACAAGCTCAGGGACCTCGCGGTTCGGGGCCCGGGCCCTTCGACAGGCTCAGGGACCTCGGTTGCGCGCGTAGGGCCCTTCGACAGGCTCAGGGACCTTGGTTGCGCGCTCCGGGGCCCTTCGGCAGGCTCAGGGACCCCCGTCGAGCCCCCTCCCCCTCACGGTGGAGCGCGGGAACCCTTCTCGGGGCGGAGGTGCCGCGGCATCCACGTCTCTAGCGTTGAGGCATCGAGAGAAGGGATGCACCGTGCTCCAGTTGGACCGCATCACCAAGAGCTACGGCGGACGCCGCGTGCTCGACGAGGTGGGATTCACCGTCGCCCCCGGGCGACTGACCGGCTTCGTCGGCGGCAACGGCGCCGGCAAGACCACGACCATGCGCATCGCCCTCGGCGTGCTCGGGAAAGACGCGGGCAGCGTCGAGCTGAACGGCTCCCCTGTGACCACGGCGGATCGGCGGCGCTTCGGCTACATGCCCGAAGAGCGCGGGCTGTACCCGAAGATGAAGGTCGCCGAGCACATCGCCTACCTCGCGCGGCTGCACGGCTTCGGCAAGGCGGAGGCGAACCAGAAGGCCACCGCCCTGCTCGAGCGGCTCGGACTCGGCGAGCGCCTCGGCGACCTGGTCGAGACGCTCTCGCTCGGCAACCAGCAGCGCGCCCAGATCGCGGCCTCTCTCGTGCACGAGCCCGACGTGCTGATCCTCGACGAGCCGTTCTCGGGCCTCGACCCGCTCGCCGTCGACGTCGTCGCGGGCGTGCTGCAGGAGAAGGCGGCAGCGGGAGCTGCGGTGCTGTTCTCGTCGCACCAGCTCGACGTCGTCGAGCGGCTGTGCGATGACCTCGTGATCATCGCCGGGGGCACGATCCGCGCCGCCGGCACGCGCGACGACCTCCGCGCGCAGCACGCGACCCACCGCTACGAGCTCGTCTCGCGCGCGGATGCCGGGTGGCTGCGCGAAGAGCCCGGCGTGACGGTGCTCGACTTCGACGGCGGATACGCCCTCTTCGACGCCGCCGACGACACCATCGCGCAGCGGGTGCTCCGCGGCGCGGTGGAGCGCGGCGACGTCGCCAGCTTCTCTCCCCAGCGGCCGACCCTGGCCGAGATCTTCAAGGAGGTCATCCAGTGAGCACCTCGACTCCCACCCGCACGCCCTCGCCCGCGCCGACCACTGCGCGCCCCGCCCCCAGCGAGCTGCAGAGCATCTGGCTCGTCGCTGAACGCGAGATCGGCTCGAAGCTGCGGAGCAAGGCCTTCGTCATCTCGACCGCGATCCTGGTGCTCGCGGCCCTCGCCTCGGTGGTGTGGGGCGGCTTCGCCGCCAACAACGCCTCCGACAGCGGCACCCCCGTCGCCGTGACCTCTCAGACCGAGAGCGCCGTGTCGGGGCTCGAGGGTCTCGACGTCACCGTCGCCGACAGCGATGACGCCGCCCGCGCCCTCGTCGAAGACGGGACGGTGGATGCCGCCCTGGTCTCGGGATCGTCGGACGCCGCGTTCGACTACACCGTCGTGGTGAAAGACAGCGTGCCCTCGACGCTGCTGCAGAAGCTGAGCGAGACCCCGCCCGTCGACATGATCGACCCCGGCGCGGGCGCCGCCGATGCGCTGCGCTACCTGATCGCGCTCGGCTTCGGACTCGTCTTCCTCATCGCGGCATCGACCTTCGGCGGCACCATCGCGCAGAGCGTGGTCGAAGAGAAGCAGACGCGCGTGGTCGAGATCCTCATCTCGGCGATCCCCGTGCGGGTGCTGCTGGCCGGAAAGGTGCTCGGCAACACGATCCTCGCGATGGCGCAGATCGTGCTGCTGGCCGCGGTCGCCGTGGTGGGTCTCGCCGTGACCGGTCAGGCGGGCGTGCTCGACACCCTCGGTGCGCCGATCGCCTGGTTCGCGATCTTCTTCCTGTTCGGCTTCGTGCTGCTGGCGTCGCTGTTCGCCGCCGCGGCCGCGATGGTCTCGCGTCAGGAAGACATCGGTGCGACGACGACCCCGATCACGATGCTGATCATGGCGCCGTACTTCCTCGTCATCTTCTTCAACGACAACCCCGTCGTGCTGACGATCATGTCGTACGTGCCGTTCTCGGCCCCCGTCGGCATGCCCCTTCGCATGTACCTCGGCGACGCGCAGTGGTGGGAGCCGGTGCTGTCGCTGATCCTGCTGCTCGTCTCGTGCGTGCTCGCCATCGGCGTCGCCTCGCGCATCTACCGCAACTCGCTGCTGCGCATGGGTGCCCGTGTGAAGCTGGTCGAGGCGCTGAAGGGCTGACGGCCCCGGCGCGGTCTTTCGAGCGGGCGGATGCCGGAGTCTTCGGCATCCGTCCGCTTTCTCTGTGCGCGGGTCATTCCTCCAGCACGGCGAGCACGTTCCCGGCCGGATCGCGGAACCACGCGATGAGCGGTCCGCCCTCGCGCATGATGCCGCGGGAGTCGGTCGGGAAGTTCTCGTCGTCGTAGATCTTCGTGTCGACGCCGCGTGAGCGGAGATCGTCGACGGCCGCCTCGACATCGGCGACGGGGAAGTTCAGCACCGTGAACGACGCCGGCTCGTGGTGGGGCTTGCCGTAGACGAGCACGCGCCCGCCGGAGGCGAGGTGCAGCATCAGGAAGCCCGAGCCCTCGAGCACCTCGACGCGGATGCCGAGCGTGTCGGCGTAGAAGCGGTGTGCGGCCTCGAGGTCGTCGACCGCGAGACCCGAGTACGCACCATCGGGGTGGAACATCGTCGTTCTCCTTCGTTCAGCGCGTCACGGGCATCGCGACGCGGGGCTACGGCGCCACGTAGGCCGTGACGCTGTCGGACAGGCGGAGGGGCTCGCCCGCCACCTGGTCGCCGCTGGGCTGACCGATCGCGACCGTGAGGCTCTGATCGATGCCGAAGACCGCGGCGCCGGTCTGCGCTCCGCTGGCGCACCCCGCCGACCACGGGCGGTTGTCACTCGAGGTGAAGGCGACGATGCAGCGGCCGTCGCCGTCGTCGGGCCGGGCGAGATAGATGCGGAAGTCGTCGATCGTCGCGATGTAGCGCGTGCTCGCGGCGTCGATGCCGCTGTCGCGCATGATGTCGGCCGAGATGACGTCTTCCGTCGTCTGCGGGAACGCCATCTCGGGCAGGTCGGAGACGGCCGGATCAGCGGTCGCCGCGGGCATGGCCATGCTCGACCCGATCGCGATGCCCACGCCGACCAGAGCCGCCGCGCCGACCGCGGTGAGCGTCCAGCGCAGGATGCGGCGGGGCGGGCGGTCTGCGGGGCCGGCGAGCGGGGCGCCCACGGTCTCGACGGATGGGTTACCCGTCTCGTCGCGGGGCGGGCTCGGCCGGGCGTCCGGTGCCGCGGCATCCGGCTTCGTGACCGGGGTGGACGGGTGCGGCGGGACGTCGTCGGCCGCGGCGGGGCCCCCCGACGGCATCCGGCGCGCATCATCTTCGAGTTCGACGAGACGCGCGATCATCTCGGGGGTCGCACTGCCCCCGTCTGCGCCGTAGACGCGCTCCCGGAGTCTTCCGAGCTCGCCGTCGTCGTCCATGCCGCGACTCTACGACCCGGACGCCCCGCCCGGGGCGGTCTTGTCGAGCGCATCGGCGGCGCCCACGAGGGCGAGGTGCGAGAGTGCCTGCGGGGTGTTGCCCGCCTGTCGACCGGTCACGGGGTCGTACTCCTCGGACAGCAGGCCCAGGTCGTTGGCCACCGAGGTCAGACGGTGCATGAGGGCTTCGGCGTCGTCGCGGCGGCCACTGTGCGCGTACTGACCCACCAGCCAGAACGAGCAGGCGAGGAACGGATGCTCGTCACCGGCCAGCCCGTCGACGCCGGTGGTGCGGTACCGCAGCAGCCACCCGTGGGGCATGAGCGTCTCTTCCATGCGGGCCACCGTCGCGAGCATGCGCGGGTCGTCGTAGGCGCAGAAGCCCACCTGCGGCAGCACGAGCAGCGAAGCGTCGACCTCGTCGGTGTCGAAGTGCTGGGTGAACCAGCCACCCTGGTGCACGCCGCGTGCGTCGATCTCGGCACGCACGCGGTCGCGCATCTGCCGCCACGTGTCGAATTCGCCGTCGAGGCCCCCCTCTTCGACGGCCCGGATGCCGCGGTCGAAGGCCGCCCAGATCATGGCGCGGGAGTGCGTGAAGAAGTGCGGATCGCCCCGCATCTCCCAGATGCCGAGGTCGGGTCGGTCGACCCATTGCACCAGCTGCGCGAGGAGAGCGCGCTGCAGCGCCCACGAGAACTTCGTCTCGGCGACCCCCGCGGTGCGCGCCGCATCGAGGGCGACCATCACCTCGCCGATGACGTCCGCCTGATACTGGTCGACCGCGCCGTTGCCGATACGAACCGGGGCGGCCCCGTCGTACCCGGGCAGGCTCGAGATCTCGCGCTCGGGCAGGTCGCGTTCTCCGGCGATGCCGTACATGATCTGCACGTCGGCCGGGTCGCCGGCGATCGCCCGCAGCAACCAGTCGCGCCAGCGGTGCGCGGCGTCGAGGTAGCCGTGCTCGATGTAGGCGCTGAGGGTGAGGGCGGCGTCGCGCAGCCACACGTAGCGGTAGTCCCAGTTGCGGGAGCCGCCGAAGGCCTCGGGCAGCGAGGTGGTGGCCGCCGCCACGATGCCGCCCGTCTCGGAGTGCGTGAGCGCGCGCAGCACCATGAGCGAACGCGTGACGAGCTCGGGATGGGTGCCGGCCGCCTGCACGCGATCGGCCCACGCCGCCCACCACTCGCGCGTGCGCTCGAGGGCGGCCTCGACGTTGAAGGGCGCCGGGGCCTTCTGCCACGACGGCCCCCACATGAGCACCGAGTCGACGCTCTCGCCCGCCGCCGTCGTCCAGCGGCCGCGGTGGGCGGTGTCGGTCGCGATCAGGCGCGGGCCGCGGATGATCACGGCGTCGGGACCGGCGACCGCGAGGATCGCGTGCTCGCCGCCCTGGCCGACCTGCTGCACCCACGGGACCGCGCGGGCGTAGTCGAAGCGCAGGCGCACCTCGCTGACGAAGTCGACCGCGCCCGCCACCCCCACGACCCGGCGGACGACGGCCTCGACGCCCTCGTCGACGGGCATGGCGTCGTAGACGTCGGCGATGCCCGTCGACGTCTCCCACCGCGTGACGAGCACAAAGGTGTCGCCGTCGTAGCGGCGCGTCGACCGGGCGTCGGGGTCGGCCGGCCGCAGCGACCAGGCGCCGTGCGACTCGTCGCCGAGCAACGCGCCGAACATCGACCCGCTGTCGTACCGCGGCAGGCACAACCAGTCGATACTGCCCTGCGACGAGACGAGGGCGGCGGATCGGCAGTTGCTGAGGAGCGCGTAATCCTCGATCGGAGTCGTCACCCTCGGATTGTGACAGCAACGACCGACATCGTGGCCGAGCGTCGCGCTAGTGGCATCCATGCACCTGCTGCAAGCACCCGGGCGGTGTCGGACGACAGCGCTACGGTGGCCGCATGGCCGCGGACACCACCCTGATCATCCTGGGCGCCTCGGGCGACCTCACTTCTCGCCTGCTGCTGCCGGCCCTGGGCCAGCTGCTCACGCGCGAACCCGGCCGGTCGGTGCGCCTGCACGGCGCCGGCATGGACGACTGGACCGACGAGCACTGGCGCGAGGCGGTGAAGAAGTCGTTCCAGACGACGGATGCCGCGGCGGCCTTCGACCAGGTCTCGCAGACCACCTATTCGCAGGCCGACATCACCCAGGCCGCCGACCTGCAGAAGCTCCTCGACGACACCGAGGGCCGCCCCGCCCTCTACTTCGCCGTTCCCCCGGCGATCGCCGAGAAGGCCTGCCTGGCGCTCAGCGACGTGAAGATCTTCGAGGGCACGGTGCTCGCGCTCGAGAAGCCCTTCGGCACCGACGAGGCCAGCGCGCACCGGCTCAACCAGCAGCTGGCGAAGCTCGTCCCCGAAGACCAGGTCTTCCGCATCGACCACTTCCTCGGCCGCTCGACCGTGCTCAACCTCCTCGGGGCCCGCTTCGCGAACCGCCTCCTCGAGAGCGTGTGGTCGGCCGACGACATCGGCTCCGTCGAGATCGACTATCCCGAACCCCTCGGTCTCGAGGGTCGCGCGGGCTACTACGACGGCGCGGGCGCGCTCGTCGACATGATCCAGAGCCACCTGCTGCAGGTCATGGCCTTCGTGACGATGGAGCCCCCGGCATCCCTCAATCAACTCGATCTGCGCGACGCCACCTCGGCGGTGCTGCGCGCCACCCACGTGCGAGACGACGACCCCGTGCACAACTCCCGTCGCGCCCGCTACACCGCCGGCGACGTCGGCGATCGCCACTTCCCCTCCTACGTCGACGAACCGGGGGTCGACGCGGCGCGCGGCACCGAGACGCTCGCCGAGATGACGGTCGAGGTGCGCAACGCCCGGTGGCAGGGCGTTCCGATCACGCTGCGTTCGGGCAAGGCGCTCAGCTCGGGCCACCGCGCCATCACCGTGACGTTCAAGCCGGTGCGGCACCTGCCCGGAGGCTTCGTCGGCGAGAGCGAGCCGTCGGAGTTGGTCTTCTCTCTCGGGCCCGACACGATGAGCCTCGGCCTGAACGTCAACGGTGCCGACGACCCGCTCGAGCTGGAGCGCGTGACGTTGGCGGCCGACCTCGGCGAGGGCGCACTCAAGGCCTACGGCGAGGTGCTCTCCGGCATCCTCGACGGCGATGCGATGCTCGCGGTCCGCGGCGACGCGGCCGAGCAGTGCTGGCGCATCGTGCAGCCGGTCATCGACGCGTGGCGCGCGAACGAGGTGCCGCTCGACGAGTACCCTGCGGGCACCGCAGGTCCCACGTCGTGGAACGAGTGACGCGGATGCCGTGAGCCCCATCCGGGCGCTCCCTGCCGCGCGTGCGCGGACTAATCGGCGACGCATAACTTCACACGGGAACACTCGGCGGCCCGTGGGCGTTCACTGTGCGGGTCAATGGAGTCCCGGCATCGTCCCCGTTCCTCAGGAGTACCCATGTCACTCGTTCTCGACCGCACCGCCCCCACCGACGCCCCGATCCTCGACGTGCTCGCCGAGCGCTGGAGCACTCGCGTCTTCGACGCCGAGACCCCGATCGACGAAGAAGCACTGCGTTCCGCCCTCGAGGCGGCCCGCTGGACCCCCACGGGCATGAACCACCAGCCCTGGCGCATGATCCTCGCACGCCGCGGCGGCGAGGCCCACGCCAAGGTCGTCTCGGCCCTGATGGGCTTCAACCAGGCGTGGGCGCCCGCCGCCGGTGCGCTGCTGGTCGTGCTCGCCGAGAACGAGACCGCCGAGGGAGACGCTCGCCCCTGGGCTCTCTACGACGCCGGCCAGGCCGCCGCGCACTTCACCGTGCAGGCGCACGCCGAGGGCCTCGCCACCCACCAGATGGGCGGATTCGTCGCCGACGACCTGCGCGCGGCCTTCGACATCGACCCCCGCTTCACCCCCGTGACCGTGATCGCTGTCGGCGCGCTGGGCGACATCGACGCCGCCGAAGAGGGCCTGCGTCAGCGCGAGCTCGCTCCCCGCGAGCGCCGCACCGTCGCGGAGTCGCTGCTCGTCGACGCCTGAGTCCCGGCATCCGGCACGCCTCGCGCTGCGGACTCCGCACGTCACAGGCTCGCACGAACGAAGAGGGGGGATGCCGCCACGGCATCCCCCCTCTTCCGTCTTACTCGACGATCTCGGCCTTGATCACGTCGTCGTCGTTCGGCTCATCCTCGGCGGGGCCGGTGCTCACGAGCATGAGCGAATCGCCATCGCTGGCCACGTCGACCCGCACGACGTCTCCATCGCGCACGGTTCCGGCGAGGATCGCCATCGCCAGGCGGTTCTGGATCTCGGTCTGGATCAGACGCCGCAGCGGACGGGCGCCGTACACCGGGTCGTATCCGCGCTCGGCCAGCCACGACCGGGCGTCGGGGGTGACCGCGAGACTCAGTCGGCGCTCGCGGAGCCGCTTGTGCAGCGCGTCGACGGCGAGCTCGACGATCTGTGCGAGGTCGTCCTGGCTCAGCGCCTGGAAGATCACGATGTCGTCGAGACGGTTCACGAACTCGGGCTTGAATGCCTGTCGCACGAGCGCCTGCACCTGGTCGCGCTTCGTGTCCATCGACAGGGTCGGATCGATGAGGATCGGCGAGCCGAGGTTCGAGGTGAGCACCAGGATGACGTTGGTGAAATCGACCGTGCGGCCCTGACCGTCGGTCAGGCGACCGTCGTCCATGACCTGCAGCAGCACGTCGAACACCTCGGGGTGCGCCTTCTCGACCTCGTCGAGCAACACGACCGAGTACGGCCGACGACGCACGGCCTCGGTCAACTGACCGCCCTGCTCATAGCCGATGTAGCCCGGAGGGGCACCGACCAGGCGCGAGACGGAGTGCTTCTCGCCGTACTCCGACATGTCGATGCGCACCATGGCGTGCTCGTCGTCGAAGAGGAAGTCGGCGAGCGACTTCGCCAGCTCGGTCTTGCCGACACCGGTCGGACCGAGGAACAGGAACGAACCGACCGGTCGGTGCGGGTCGCTGATGCCCGCGCGGGAGCGCCGCACGGCATCCGACACCGCCTTCACCGCATCGCGCTGGCCGATCAGGCGCTTGCCGAGCTCGCGCTCGAGGTTGAGCAGCTTCTCGGTCTCGCCCTGCAGCAGGCGTCCGACCGGAATGCCCGTCCACGCCGCGATGACGGCCGCGATGTCTTCGTCGGTCACCTGTTCATTGACCATTCGACTCCCACCGGTTGCTGAGCCTGTCGAAGCATCTTCGCGCTCGGCGGTCATCAACTCGCGCTCGAGAGCGGGGATCTCGGCGTAGAGGAGTCGCGACGCGCGCTCGAGGTTGCCCTCGCGCTGCGCGCGCTCGGCATCGACGCGGGCGGCGTCGAGGCGGGTCTTCAGGTCGCCCACGCGGTTGAGCGAGGCGCGCTCGCGCTCCCACCGGGCCTGCAGCTCGTCGAGCTTGGCCTGTTCGGCGCCGAGGGTCTCGCGCAGGGTGGCGAGGCGCTCCTTCGAGGCGGCGTCCTTCTCCTTCTTCAGCGCGAGCTCTTCGAGCTTGAGGCGGTCGACGTGGCGACGCAGTTCGTCGATCTCGAGGGGCGCCGAGTCGATCTCCATGCGCAGGCGCGAGGCCGCTTCGTCGATCAGGTCGATCGCCTTGTCGGGCAGCTGACGCGAGGGGATGTACCGGTTGGAGAGCGAGGCGGCAGCAACCAGCGCGGCATCCGCGATCGCGACCTTGTGGTGCGCCTCGTAGCGCTCCTTGAGGCCGCGCAGGATCGCGACCGTGTCTTCGACCGTGGGCTCGCCGACGTACACCTGCTGGAAGCGGCGCTCGAGCGCGGCGTCCTTCTCGATGAACTCGCGGTACTCGTCGAGCGTCGTGGCGCCGATGAGCCGCAGCTCGCCGCGGGCGAGCATGGGCTTGAGCATGTTCGAGGCCGCGACCGAGCCCTCGCCGCCGCCCGCGCCCATGAGCACGTGCAGCTCGTCGATGAACGTGATGATGCGTCCGTCGGACTCGGTGATCTCTTTGAGGACGCTCTTGAGGCGCTCTTCGAACTGGCCGCGGTACATCGCGCCCGCGACGAGCGCCGAGATGTCGAGCGAGACGAGTTCTTTGTTCTTGAGGCTCTCGGCGACGTCGCCCGCGACGATGCGCTGGGCGAGGCCCTCGACGACGGCGGTCTTGCCGACGCCGGGTTCGCCGATGAGCACGGGGTTGTTCTTGGTGCGCCGGGTGAGCACCTGGCTGACGCGGCGGATCTCGCCGTCGCGCCCGATCACGGGGTCGAGCTTGCCCTGGCGAGCCCGGTCGGTGAGGTTGATGCCGAATTGCTCGAGGGCGCTACGCGCGTCCTCCTGCCCCGGCTGTTGCGTGGCGTTCATGTGGTCTCCTGGAAGTCTGTTCGCAAACTTGAGTTGCGTTGACTCAAGTTTAGCAGTGCGGCGGGCGGAGGGCAATGGATGCCGGGATGACGCCGGATACGACGGAACAGCTGTCGCGCGCGACGCCGCGGCTGTGTGCGTTCCGTCAGGATCGCTGAACGCGCTCCGCTCGCGGTGCACGCTCGAGGGGTGGATGAATCCGACAGTCGCACTATCGCCGCCGCCACCTCCTTCGAGGGGGAGAGCGAGTCGAGCGTGATCCTCGGATACAACTGACGCCGGCGGGCCACCGCCTTTCCACCCCATGCAGAAGGGCGGTGGCCCGCCGGTCACGCGCGACATCCCTCCGCCCCGCTGCGCGCGCGGCGCGACTCAGGCCGGGACGGCTTCCGGCGACACCGCGCGTTCTTCACTGCACGAGAAGCGCGCCCGATAGGCGGTCGGGGTCAGGCCCATCGTCCGGGCGAAGTTCTGCCGCAGCACCGCCGCCGAACCGAAGCCGCACTCCGCCGCGATGCGGTCGAGACCGAGGTCGGTTTCTTCGAGCAGACGCTGCGCGTGCAGCAGGCGCTGGCGAGCGAGCCAGGCCGCCGGGGTCGCGCCGAGGTCGGCCTTGAACCGGCGCGCGAAGGTCCGCGGTGACATGTGGGCGCGAGCGGCGAGCCGGTCGACCGAGAGCTCGGCATCGAGGTTCTGCAGCATCCACTCGGTCACCGGGGCGAGCGAGAGAGACGTGTCGATCGGGATGGGCGACGCGATGAACTGCGCCTGTCCCCCGTCGCGCTGGGGGGCGACGACCATGCGGCGGGCGATGCGGTTGGCGAGCTCGGAACCGAGCTCCTGCCGCAGCAGGTGCAGGCACGCGTCGAGGCCCGCGGCGGTGCCGGCGCTCGTGATGATGTTGCCGGACTGCACGTAGAGCACGTCGGGATCGACCTCGATCTCGGGATACATGCGCGCCATCGTGTCGGCGTAGCGCCAGTGCGTGGTGGCCCGTTTGCCATCGAGCACTCCGGATGCCGCGATCACGAACGATCCGCTGCACACGCTCAACAGCCATGAGCCACGGGCATGGGCGGCGCGCACCACCTCGATCACCCGTTCGTCGACGGCCTCCCATTGCGACCGCGGGATCGGCGCGAGGACGAGGATGTCGACACCCGCCGCCGCCTCGAGACCGTGCTCGACGTTGATCGAGAAGCCGATGTTCGAGGGCACGACGCCGGGGTCGGGTGCGACGATGCGGAAGTCGAAGTTCGGGATGCCGTCATCGCTGCGGTCGAGGCCGAACGCCTCGCAGGCAAGACCGAATTCGAACGGGGCGAACCCCGGCTGGACGACGACGGCGACCGAGCGCATGCGCACCTCCGGTGTGGCAGGAATCTTACGAACTGCGTCCATCATGCCACTCGCGGGCGCAATTCCTCTAGACGTAGCTTTTCTGCCATGGCATATCTCATCGCTCTCGGCATCCTGTCCCTCATCGGCATCGTCGCGACCGTGTGGGTCGTGCGAACCGACGGCTACGGCCGCATCCCCACCGACCCCTCACGCGCCTCCCGCGCGGAACGCCCCGCCCGCGCCGCGGACCCGGTCGCCTCGGAGCCCGCGGTGAAGCGCGCCGTGGCATCGCCGACCACGGCCCCGCTGCGCGTCGTGCGCGCCGACTGAGGCCCGACGGCATCCGCCGTCGGTCCGACGCCCGGGCGCCGCGTGCGTCGGCGCGGGTCAGCGGCCGGCCGCGACCGCCCGCTCGTACACCGCGACCATCGCACCCGTGCGGGACGACTGGCGGAAGCGCTCGGCGATCGACGGATCCGGCACGACGGGGGTGCCGGCGGTGATGTCGGACGCCGCGCGGGCCAGCGCCTCGGCGAGGGCCGCGGTCGTGGCATCCGCCACCGTCCACGTTCCCGACCCCAGCTCGGCGGCGATGTCGGGGTCGCTGACGACCGCCGGGGTTCCGAGCGAGGCCGCCTCGAAGACGGTCATCCCCTGCGTCTCGAAGCCGATCGAGGTCTGCACCACCGCATCGGCGGCGGCCAGGCGGGCGAGGGTCTCGGGGTACGACAGGCGCCCGGCGAAGGTCACGGTCGCCCGCGGCGCGGCGCGCTCGATGAGACGCGTCGCCTTGCCGAGTTCGGCACCCCCGCCGACGACCTCGACCTCGGCGTCGATGCCCGACGCCACGACCGCCTCGAGGAAGGGGAGCAGTCGCTTCTCGGGGCTCATGCGCCCGAGCCAGATGAAGCGCGGACGCCCCTCCGCGCGCACGGCGGGCCCGGCGGCGAGGGCGGCGTCGAGCACGTCGTCGTCGATGCCGTTCCAGATCACGTCGACGCGCGAGGCGACGCCGTGGCGCTCGAGACGGCGGGCGAAGTGGCCGGAGGGAGCGGTCACCGCTCGCGACAGGCGCGCGAGCTGGTGGAGGAACGCCCACCCGTCCGTCCGCGAGCGGGCCGAAGAGGTCCGATTCTGCGCTGTGCGCCCCGACGCCGCCCGCGGCAGGGCCCGTCGCGCCCAGGCGTTCAGTGCGCGCAGCACGAGGCCGGGGAACGGAGCCGTCGCCTCGATCCCCACGTCGACGCGGTTGTGCATCGTGTGCACCACCGGCAGCGCGTGCCGCGCCGCGTACCGGTGCCCGATGAAGGCTCCCCAGAAGTCGGCCTGCACGTGGACGACGTCGACCGGCAGTCGCGCGCCCATCTCGGCATCCAGGAACCGATCGGTGCGGACACCCGGCCAGGTGAGCGCGTACTCGCGATCGGGAGTGATCGCGATCGAGGGGAGGTCGAGGTACGCGGGATCGTGCGCACCGGGGCGCGGAAGACGCGGGGCGACGACGGTGACGACGTGCCCGGCGCGCTCGAGGAAACGCTTCTGCAGGCGCATCGACACCTGCGCGCCGCCGAGCGACTCCAGGTGCTGGTCGGCGAACATGACGACGTGCACGGGCTTACTCCGGCAGGGGTCGACCGCGGTACAGCGCCTCGAAGGTGTCGAGCGTGCGGGTGATGTCGTGCACGGCGACCGCGTCGAGCGACGCCTGCTGCATGCGCGTGCGCTCGTCCGGGACGGCCGTGAGCACATCGGTCAGACGTGCGGCGAGCTCGTCGGCGTCGCCCGGCTCGAACAGGTAGCCGTTCTCCCCGTCGTGCACGAGGTGCGGAAGCGCCACGGCATTGGCCGCGACGATCGGCAGACCGGATGCCATGGCCTCCATGGTCGCGATCGACTGCAGTTCTGCGATCGAGGCGATGGCGAAGACGCTGGCACGCGAGTACAGCGCGCGCAGGTCTTCTTCGGACGCGTGGCCGTGGAACGTGACCCGCGATGCCACGCCGAGCTGCTGGGCGAGCGCCTCGAGCTTGGCGCGCTGGTCGCCGCCGCCGACGATGTCGAAGCTCGCGTCGAGCGCGGGGTCGAGCTGCGAGAGGGCCTTCAGCACGACGTCAATGTGCTTCTCGGTCGTCAAGCGGCCGACGAAGAGGATGCGGTTCGCATCGCGCGGCGTCAGGTCGGGCGAATAGTTCGAGCGATCGATGCCGCACGAGATGGGGATCACACCCGAGATGTCGATCGTCGACTCGAGGAAGTCGGCGGCCTTGCGCGTCGGAGTCGTCACGGCGCGTGTCATCGTGAAGGTGCGCTCGGCGTCGGCCCACGCGAGCTTGACGAAGATGCGGTCGAGGAAGTCGGGGAGAGTGGTGAAGTCGAGGATGTTCTCGGCCATCACGTGGTTCGTCGCGACGACGGGGATGCCGCGCTTGCGCGCCTCGCGGGCGAGACCACGGCCGATGATGATGTGCGACTGGATGTGCACGACGTCGGGCTTGACCTCGTCGAGCACGACGCGGGCGTAGTGCTTGCCGCGCCACGGCAGCACGAAGGTCAGCCAGTCGTGCGGAAGGAAGCGATAGGCCGGGAGACGGTGCATCACCATCTTCTCGCCCTCGATCACCTCGGTCGCGGTGCCGGCGTTGCCGTGCCCGACGCTCGGCGCGGAGACGTGCACGTCGTGACCGCGGGCCACGAGGCCGGCGGCGAGGCGCTCGGCGAAACGCGCTGCGCCGTTGACGTGCGGCGAGAAGGTGTCGGCACCGATGAGGATGCGCAGAGGACGATCGGCGGCGGGCGCGGGGGTGTCGGCGG
This sequence comes from Microbacterium algihabitans, assembly GCF_032464975.1. Taxonomy (NCBI): domain Bacteria; kingdom Bacillati; phylum Actinomycetota; class Actinomycetes; order Micrococcales; family Microbacteriaceae; genus Microbacterium; species Microbacterium algihabitans. Next base: position 1,495,661 of record NZ_JAWDIU010000001.1, on the reverse strand, counting down.
GCGTCGCAGGAGTGGTCACGAGGGGTGAGGCCTATCTATGCGGCGGACGGGTCGCACGGTACGGGTGTTGCGCGGTCCACCCTACCGGAGCGGCTTTCGCACTCCCGGGGACCGTCCACAGGGTAGGTCGGCGGGGGCGGAGGTCGGAGCAGCGGGTCGGTGAAGGGGGCGGCGCGGGTCGGCGGGCGAGGCCGGAGTCGGGACCCAGCCCCGGTTCGGGGCGGATTCCGCCGTTCGGGGCGGACGATTCCCGCCCCAACGTGCAGATCCCGCCCCAAACCGAGACCGCGGCAACGCCGCAGCGCGGTGGGGCGCGACGGAGACCTGCGTGGCCGCAGTGCGGCGGGGTGAGTCCAACCCCGGTTTGGGGCGGATTCCGCCGTTCGGGGCGGACGATTCCCGCCCCAACGTGCAGATCCCGCCCCAAACCGAGACCGAGGGCAACAGGGCGACCCCCGCGGCACCGCGCGCCCGAGCACGACGACGCCCGCCCGGCGCGGGGCCGAGCGGGCGTGGTCGTGCTGTGCGGCGGGGCGGTCAGCCCTCGCCGTCGAGGCGCCGGTCGGGCGCGGGGGAGCCCTGTGCCGGGCGCGGCGGGCCGTCGACACCCGCGGCCGCCGGAACCTCGGATGCCGCGACCGCCATCGCCGACACCACCACGGCATCGTCGTTCGCCGGGGCGTGCTGCGGGTCGGCGGCGCGCTGCGCCTCGACCTCGACCGCATCGAGGTCGGATGCCGCCTGCTCGAACTGCGAGCGGTACAGGCGGTAGTACGCGCCCTCGACCGCGATGAGCTCGTCGTGCGTGCCCTTCTCGACGATGTCGCCGTGCTCCATCACGAGGATGAGGTCGGCGTCGCGGATCGTCGACAGGCGGTGCGCGATCACGAACGAGGTGCGTCCCTCGCGCAGCGCCGCCATCGCCTGCTGCAGCAGCAGCTCGGTGCGGGTGTCGACCGACGAGGTGGCCTCGTCGAGGATCAGCACCGAGGGCCGGGCGACGAACGCCCGCGCGATCGTGATCAACTGCTTCTCGCCCGCCGAGACGTTGGCGGCGTCTTCGTCGAGCACGGTGTCGTAGCCCTCGGGCAGCGAGTGCACGAACTGGTCGACGCGCGTGGCGACTGCGGCCTCGACGATCTCGTCGTCGGTCGCGCTCTCGCGCCCGTAGCGGATGTTGTCGCGGATGGACCCCGCGAACAGCCACGGGTCTTGCAGCACCATGCCGGTGCGCGAGCGCACGTCGTCGCGGCGCAGTTCGGCGATGTCCTGCCCGTCGAGCAGGATGCGCCCGCCGTCGAGCTCGTAGAACCGCATGATCAGGTTCACCAGCGTCGTCTTTCCGGCACCGGTGGGTCCCACGATCGCGACCGTCTGGCCGGGCTCGACGCGGAACGACAGGTCGGTGATCAGCGGGCGGTCGGGCGAGTACGAGAACCGCACGTTCTGGAACTCGATGACCCCGCGACCCTCGGTGTGGGTCGGGGCGTCATCGGCATCCGGTTCCTGCTCTTCGGCGTCGAGGAGTGCGAAGACCCGCTCGGCGGAGGCGGTGCCCGATTGGACCACCGCGGCCATGCCACCCAGCTGCGACAGCGGCTGCGTGAACTGCTGCGAGTACTGGATGAAGGCCTGCACGTCGCCGAGGCGGATCTGGCCGCCGGCCACCATGAGACCACCGAGCACGGCGATGCCGACGTACGTGAGGTTTCCGACGAACATCATGCCGGGCATGATCATGCCGGAGAGGAACTGCGCCTTGAAGCTGGCCTGGTAGAGCTCCTCGTTCTCGGCTTCGAACTTCTCGCGCGCGTCCTTCTCGCGGCCGTAGACCTTGACCAACGCGTGGCCCGAGAACGACTCCTCGACGCGGGCGTTGAGGCGGCCGACCTTCTTCCACTGCTCGCCGAAGGCCTTCTGCGACTTCGGTCCGATGACGCCGAAGATCACCGCCATGAGCGGCAGCGAGACGAGGGCGACGAGAGCGAGCTGCCACGAGATCGTGAACATCATGATGAGCACACCGACGACGGTGAGCACCGACGTGAGCGCGCTGGAGAGCGACTGCTGCATCGTCTGCGTGATGTTGTCGATGTCGTTGGTGACCCGGGAGATCAGTTCTCCGCGCTGCACGCGGTCGAAGTACGACAGGGGCAGACGGTTGATCTTGGCCTCGACGTCTTCGCGCAGGCGCCACATGGTGCGGACCATGATGACGTTGATGACGTAGCCCTGGATCCACGACAGCAGCGACGAGCCGACGTAGATCGCGAGCACCGTCACGATCACGACGCGCAGGGCGTCGAAGTCGACGCCGGCGCCGACGGAGAAGTTGCCCATCGCACCGACGATGTTGGCGATGTCGTTCTGCCCCGCGGCCCGCAGGGCGTCGACGACCTCGGCCTGCGAGGTGCCGGCGGGGAACTGCTGCGCGAGTCCCCTGGAGACCACGCCTTCGAAGATGATGTTGGTCGCGTCTCCGAGCACGCGAGGAGCGAGCACGGCGAGCACGACGCCGATCGCGCCGAGGATCGACACGAACACGAAAGCGGCGGCGTACGGCCGGAGGAGGCCGATGAGGCGCCGGAAGCTCGGCCCGAAGTTCGAGGCCTTGCCGGGCGCGACGCTGTCCCAGCTGCCGGAGTTCAGGCGCGCCTGCTCGGCGAGCTCGAGTTCGGCGCGTTCTTCTTCGGTGAGGGCGTCTGCGGTGCTCATGCCTCGACCCCCAGCTGCGACTCGACGATCTCGCGGTAGGTGGCGCTGGTGGCCAGCAGCTCGTCGTGCGTGCCGAGGCCGGCCATGCGGCCGTCTTCGAGCACCATGATGCGGTCGGCGCCCGTGATGGTCGACACGCGCTGCGCGACGACGATCTTCGTCACCTCGGGGAGCTCGCGCCACAGGGCTTGTCGCAATCGAGCGTCGGTGCTCAGGTCGAGCGCCGAGAACGAGTCGTCGAAGACCAGCACGGCCGGCCGGTGGACGATCGCCCGCGCGATGGCGAGGCGCTGGCGCTGGCCGCCCGAGACGTTCGTTCCGCCCTGGGCGATGCGCCCCTCGAGCTTTCCGTCCATCGCTTCGACGAAGTCGCGACCCTGCGCGATCTCGAGGGCGTGCCACAGCTCGTCGTCGGTGGCCTCTTCGCGACCGAAACGCAGGTTGGATGCCACCGTGCCGCTGAACAGGAACGGACGCTGCGGTACGAGACCGATGCTCTTCCACAGCACGTCGAGGTCGGCCTCGCGAACGTCGACTCCGCCGACGCGCACGGCGCCGGAGGTCACGTCGAACAGCCGCGGGATGAGCGAGACGAGGGTCGTCTTGCCGGCGCCGGTCGAGCCGACGATCGCGACGGTCTCGCCGGGGCGCGCCGTGAAGCTGATACCCGAGACGACCGGCGACTCGGCGCCCGGATAGGCGAAGGCGACGTCGTCGAACTCGACCGCACCCGGTTCGGGCAGGCGCTCGACGGGGTTCGCCGGACGCTTGAGAGTCGAGCGGCTGTCGAGCACCTCGCCGATGCGTTCGGCCGAGACCGCGGCGCGAGGAATCATCACCGTCATGAAGCTGGCCATCAGCACGCCGCCGAGGATCTGCGCGACGTACTGGATGAAGGCGAACAGGGTGCCGATCTCGACCCCGCCGGCGTCGACCTGGATGCCGCCGAACCAGATGACGCCCACCACGGTGACGTTGAGCACGAGCATCGCGAGGGGGAACAGCAGCACGAAGAGCGAGCCGACCTTGCGACCGACGACGAGGATGTCGGTGTTGGCCTCGCGGAAGCGCTCTTCTTCGATGCGCTCGCGCACGAAGGCGCGCACGACGCGCACGCCGGTGAGTTGCTCGCGCATGACGCGGTTCACGCCGTCGAGCTTGGTCTGGTAGCTGCGGAACAACGGGACCATGCGCGCGATGATGAGGCCGGCGGCGATGACCAGCACGGGCACGGCCACCGCGATGAGCCAGCTGAGTCCGACGTCTTGCTGCAGCGCCATGATGATGCCGCCGATGGCCAGCAGCGGGGCGCTGACGAGCATGGTGGCGCCCATCATCGCGAGCATCTGCACCTGCTGCACGTCGTTGGTGTTGCGGGTGATCAGCGACCCCGCGCCGAACTGCGACAGCTCGCGCTCGGAGAAGCCGCTGACGCGCTCGAAGACGTCGAGGCGGATGTCGCGGCCGGCGGCCATCGCCGCCCGCGCGGCGAAATACGTGGCGATCACGGATGCCACGATCTGCCCGAGCGAGATGACGAGCATGAGCCCGCCGCGCGACCAGATGAAGCCGGTGTCGCCCTGGGCGACGCCGAGGTTGATGATGTCGGCGTTCAGACGCGGCAGGTACAGCGTCGCGACCGCGGACGCGGCCTGGAAGACGAGGATGGCGACCAGCAGCCAGCGATAGCGCGAGAGGTAACGGATGAGGAGTTTGCCGAGCACGAGGCCCTCCGAGAGATCGACGCGGTCGCGATGACCGCGGACTACAGCCTGGCACCGACCTCCGACATCGGCGACCCCTCCGGCCGTGGGAGCGTTCTCCCGTCGCGAACGCGGTCGATCGGCATCCGTCTCCCAGGCCCCGGATCGTAGGCTGAGCGCATGTCTCGACTGCAGGCCGACGCTCCCGCCGACCTCTGGGTGCCCGTGACCGGTTCCCTCGGATTCCGCGGCCGCCGCCACCGTAAGGCGGCGATCGGAATGCTGCTCAGCCAGGCCAATCAGGCCGCCGGCGCTGCGCCCCGCCCCGGCGGCGGGGCTTTCGCGTGGATCCTGAGCCAGGCGGCGCCGCTGCTCATGCGCCGCGCGGGCGGGCGCGTGCTCGTGTGGGTGTGGAAGAGCGACCCCGAACTGCTCGTCGTCATGGCGCAGCTGCAGGAGGCCACACCGCAGCTGCGCACGGCGCGGGCGATGATGCCGATGGAGTACGACGACACCGAGTCGTTCCGCAATCCGCACCTCGGCGTCGGCGAGAAGCTCGCGATGCCCCTGCCGAGCGATCCGAAGACGCCGCCGTTCGCCACGTACACGTGGGACACCGGCTCGCACTTCGTGACCGTCACCGCCGTGTGCTCGGACCGCCAGCGCTTCGGCACGGTCATCGACGCGGTGGATGCCGTGGCACGCACGATCCGTGTGGTCGACGATCTTCAGCTAGGCGAGGCGCCGACCGTGCTGCGGATCGATCCGGCCTGACGCGAGAGACGTGGCTGAGCCCGTCGAAGCGCCGTGCGCCCGCGGCATCCGGGTCCCTTCGACACGCTCAGGGACCTCTACGCGCTCAGGGACCTCGACGCGCTCAGGGACCTCTACGCGCTCAGGGACCTCTACGCGCTCAGGGACCTCTACGCGCTCAGGGACCTCGACCCGTTCAGGGACCTCCGCCGGGTCGGGTCAGTCGTCGTGCATGTCGCGCGGACGCCACAGCACGATGTCGGTGGCACGGCGCACGCGCGCCCCATGGCGCAGCGTGACGACCGAACCGGTGGCGCCGGCCGCGAAGACGCGGGCGCCGGGACGCGACTGGCGCTCGATCGTGAGCTGACGCTCGAGGTCGTTCACGCGGCGCGCGAGCTCGTGAACCCGCTCCTCGAGCGCCAGCAGACGTGCGATGGCGGGAAGGCTCATGCCCTCACCCGACAGGCGCGCGACCTCGCGCAGCTGCTGCACGTGACGGCTCGAGTAACGCCGCGAACCGCCCTGCGTGCGTGCGGGTACGACGAGGCCGAGCCTGTCGTATTGCCGCAGCGTCTGCGGGTGCATGTTCGACAGCTCGGCGGCTGCGGCGATGGCGAAGATCGGGGCGTCTTCGTCGATCTCTCTTTCGGACACGTCTTCACCTCTTCCGTCGTGCCGGGTGCGGTGCCGGGTTCTCGGCATCCTGTCGTATCGGATGCCGAGAACCTCGGCGACTCGCGTGTGTTTATCGTGCCTTCGACATCAGGTCGGCGCGGGGGTTCTCTTTCGGTTCGAGCTCATGGAAACGCTCGAGGGCTTCGCGCGCCGCGTCGTCGAGATGAGCGGGCACCGCGACCTGGACCTCGGCGAGCAGGTCGCCGGTGCCCTTCGTGGTCGAGATTCCGCGACCCTTGACGCGGAGCACGCGTCCTGACGGGGTGCCGGGGGCGACGCGCAGGCGCACGGGGTCTCCCCCGAGCGTCGGCACTTCGATCGTCGCGCCCAGTGCCGCCTCGGTGAAGGTGACGGGCACGGTGATGCGCAGGTTGAGTCCGTCGCGCGTGAAGACCGGGTGGGGACGCACGGCCACGGTCACGACGATGTCGCCACTTTCGCCGCCGTCGGGCGACTTGCGCCCGCGGCCCCGCAACCGGATCTTCTGCCCGTCGGACACACCGGCGGGGATCTTCACCTTGAAGGGCACGTTGTCTTCACCCGCGAGGGTGATGGTCTCGCCCTTGGCCGCCGTGACGAAGTCGATCGTCGTGCGCGCGGTGACGTCGGAGCCCTTCTGAGGCCCGCCGAAGCCGCGGAATCCGCCGGTCGTCTGACCGAACCGGCCGGAACCGAAGCCCCCGCCCTGCTGATCGAACATCGTGAAGAAGTCGTCGAAGCCGCCCGACGGCGCCTGCCGGCCCTGTCCGAACCGACTGAAGACGTCGTCGAAACCGCCACCCGCCCCGGCCCCGGGAGCCGAGAAGCGCGCCCCCGAGCCCATGGCCCGGATCTGGTCGTACTCCTCGCGCTGCTCGGGGTCGTTGAGCACCGAGTAGGCCTCGCTGATCTCCTTGAACTTCGCTTCGGCCTTCGCGTCTCCCGGGTTCGAGTCGGGGTGGTACTGGCGCGCGAGCTTGCGATACGTCTTCTTCAGATCGGCAGCGCTGACGCTCTTGTCGACACCGAGGACTTTGTAGAAGTCCTTGTCGAACCAGTCCTGACTCGCCATAGCTCCCCTTAGGTCCCTGAGCCTGTCGAAGGGTCGGCCGGCACGGCGACGACGACCTTGGCCGGTCGCAGTTCGACCGAACCGAGGCGGTAGCCGACCTCGACGACCTCGAGGATCGTGGTCTCGGTCACGCCGGGGGTGGGGGCCTGGAAGATCGCCTCGTGCTGCTGCGGGTCGAACACGTCGCCCACGGCGCCGTACGACACCACACCGAGGCGCTCGGCCACGGCGCGCACCTTGTCGCCGATCGCGGAGAGGGGGCTGCCCTCGACGAGGTCACCGTGCTTGGCGGCGCGGTCGAGGTCGTCCATGACGGGCAGCAGGCCCTTCACGGCCTCGCCCTTGGCGCGCTCGATCTCGCGCTCGCGCTGCTCCTCGGTGCGCCGACGGTAGTTGGCGTACTCGGCCTGCAGACGCTTGAGGTCGATCAGCAGCGAGGCCTCCTTGTCGGAGGCTCCTTCTGCGGCCGCCTCGGGCGTCTGCTCGGCGCCGAGGATGTCGTCGATGGTCAAGCCATCGGCATCCGATTCCGAAGACTCAGGCTGGTCGCCCGACGGCGCGGGGCCGGAGGTGTTCTCCTCCGGCCCCGTCTCGTCAGGACCGGCGCCCGAGCCCGTGGGCTGTTCGTCGTCCTTGTGTGCCATGGTCTCCGCTTACTTCTTCTCGTCGGGGTTCTCGTCGTCGACGACCTCGGCGTCGATGACGTCTTCCTCGGGGTTCGGCGTCTCACCGTTGCCGGGCTGGCCCACATTCGGGTCGCCCGCTGAGCCTGTCGAAGCGTCACCCGCGGCCTGCGAAGAGGCGTAGATGGCCTCGCCGAGCTTGCCCTGGCTGGCGTTCAGCTTGTCGAACGCGGTCTTGACCGCGTCGTCGTCGTCACCGGCGAGAGCCGTCTTGAGCGCGTCGACGTCGCCCTGCACCTCGGTCTTGACCTCGGCGGGGAGCTTGTCGTCGTTCTCCTTGATGAGCTTCTCGATCGAGTACGACAGGGTCTCGGCCTGGTTGCGGGTCTCGGCGGACTCGCGGCGCTTCTTGTCGTCGGCCGCGTTCTCCTCGGCCTCGCGCACCATGCGCTCGATGTCCTCCTTGGGCAGCGACGAGCCGCCCGTGATGGTCATCGACTGCTCCTTGCCGGTGCCCTTGTCCTTCGCCGAGACGTGCACGATGCCGTTCGCGTCGATGTCGAAGGTGACCTCCACCTGCGGGATGCCGCGGGGAGCCGGCGCGATGCCGGTGAGCTCGAAGGTGCCGAGCGGCTTGTTGTCGCGGGTGAACTCACGCTCACCCTGGAAGACCTGGATCGCGACCGACGGCTGGTTGTCGTCGGCGGTGGTGAAGGTCTCGCTGCGCTTGGTCGGGATGGCCGTGTTGCGCTCGATGAGCTTGGTCATGATGCCGCCCTTGGTCTCGATGCCGAGGCTCAGGGGGGTGACGTCGATGAGCAGGACGTCCTTGCGCTCGCCCTTGAGGACACCGGCCTGCAGGGCTGCGCCTACCGCCACGACCTCGTCGGGGTTCACGCCCTTGTTGGCGTCCTTACCGGTCTCCTTCTTGACCAGCTCGGCGACCGCGGGCATGCGGGTCGAGCCACCGACGAGCACCACGTGGGCGATGTCGTCGACCTTGACGCCGGCCTCGCGGATGACGTCGGAGAACGGCTTGCGGGTGCGGTCGAGGAGGTCCTTGGTGAGGTCCTCGAACTTGGCGCGGGTGAGGGTCTCGCTGAGCGAGACGGGGCCCGTGTCGGTGAGCGACAGGTAGGGCAGGTTGATGCTGGTCGAGGTCGAGCTCGACAGCTCCTTCTTGGCCTGCTCGGCCGCTTCCTTCAGACGCTGCAGGGCGATCTTGTCGCCCGAGACGTCGACACCGGTCGTGTCCTTGAACTGCTTGATGAGGTAGTCGACGACGCGCTGGTCCCAGTCGTCTCCACCGAGGCGGTTGTCACCCGAGGTGGCGCGCACCTGGATCGTGGAGAAGTCGTCGTCCTTGCCCACCTCGAGCAGCGAGACGTCGAACGTTCCGCCACCGAGGTCGAAGACGAGGATGAGCTCGTCTTCCTTGCCCTTGTCGAGGCCGTACGCGAGGGCCGCGGCGGTGGGCTCGTTGATGATGCGCAGCACGTTGAGGCCCGCGATCTCACCGGCCTCCTTGGTGGCCTGACGCTCGGCGTCGTTGAAGTACGCGGGGACGGTGATGACCGCGTCGGTCACGCTGTCGCCGAGGTACTCCTCGGCGTCGCGCTTGAGCTTCTGCAGGATGCGGGCCGAGATCTCCTGCGGCGTCCACTTCTTGCCGTCGACGTCGAAGCTCCAGGTGGTGCCCATGTGGCGCTTCACGCTGGAGATGGTGCGGTCGACGTTGGTGACGGCCTGGCGCTTGGCGGTCTCGCCGACGAGCACCTCGCCGTCCTTCGTGTACGCGACGACCGAGGGGGTCGTACGGAAACCCTCGGCGTTGGCGATGACCTTGGGCTCGCCACCCTCGAGCACGCTCACGACGGAGTTGGTCGTACCGAGGTCGATTCCCACTGCACGGGGCATATGTGTCTCCTTGCTTGTGAGCACGGCCGTTGCCGCGCTCAGGGTTCTGGTGAAAGTCTCTGCGCGGGTTGAGCCGCGATGACTCAAGGTTATCCGACCCCCTCCGCGAGGTCAAGGTGACTTGATATGAATTGGCTCAACTTCCGGATGCCGGCGCGCAGGAATTGCGCACCGCAGGGCGGGTCGACGTCGTCTCGGCATCCGGATGCCATGTGTCGCGCTCGCGCGAGACGCCGCGGTTGCGACGTGTCCCGGCACCTCGCTTTGGGGCGGATTCCGCCGTTCGGGGCGGCATTTTCACGCCCCGAACGACAAGATCCGCCCCGAAACGAGGGCGCGGCGCCCTCCGTGGCCCCGGGGCCACGGTCCCCACCCCGGGGCCACAAACCACGCCCCACAAACCCCGACGGCCGGCTCGAGCACCCCGGGGCGACCCCCACGGCCCCGGGACCGCGTTCCCCGCCCGGGGCCACTTCTCACGCCCCAGCCAGCGCGCCGCGGACCGCCGCACCCGCCACCCGCGCCACGAACCCCCATCACGCACGACGCCCCCGCACCCTCAACGGGGTACGGGGGCGTCGAACGGATGCTGTGACTCAGTCGCGGTTTCGACCGCGAACGTGACTCAGTCGCGGTCTCGACCGCGAACGTGACTCAGTCGCGGTCGCGATCGCGGCGCTGCGGCCGGTCGCTGCGCTTGGCCGAGCGACCGCCGGCGTCGAGGCGCAGGTCGATGAGCTGGCCCGAGATGCGAGTGTCGGCGAGGCGGTCGATCGTGTCGTTCGACAGGTCGACGGGCAGTTCGACGAGCGAGAAGTCCTGACGGATCTGGATCGCACCGAAGTCGTTGCGACGCAGGCCGCCCTCGTTGGCGAGGGCGCCGACGATCTGACGGGGCTCGACGCGCTGACGACGACCCACCGCGATGCGGTACGTCGCGAAGCGACCGGAGGTGTCGCGGCGCGGGCCGGCGTCGCGGGATCCGCCGTCGCGCGAACCGCCGTCGCGGGCGGGACGCTCGGTGTCGAAGCGCTGCTGGCGGAAGGCCTCGGCCTCGAGCAGCAGCGGAGTGTCACCCTGCGCGACCACGGCGAGAGCTGCGGCCACGTCGGCCTCGGGCACGTCGTGGTGCGCCACGTAGTGCGCGACGACGTCGCGGAACGTCGCGATCGCGGCGGTGTCTTCGAGGGCCGTGGTGATGGCGTCGTCGAAGCGCGTCAGGCGCGTGGCGTTGACGTCGTCGACGCTCGGCAGCGACATCTCGGTCAGCGGCTGGCGCGTCGCCTTCTCGATCGCGGTGAGCATGCGGCGCTCGCGCGGGGTGACGAAGCTGATCGCGTCACCGGTGCGGCCGGCGCGGCCCGTGCGGCCGATGCGGTGCACGTACGACTCGGTGTCGATCGGCAGGTCGTAGTTGACGACGTGACTGATGCGGTCGACGTCGAGACCGCGCGCGGCCACGTCGGTGGCGACGAGGATGTCGAGCTTGCCGCTCTTGAGCTGGTTGACCGTGCGCTCGCGCTGCACCTGGGCGACATCGCCGTTGATCGCGGCGGCGGTGTAGCCGCGGGCGCGCAGCTTCTCGGCGACGGTCTCGGTCTCGTTCTTGGTGCGGGTGAAGACGATCATGCCCTCGAAGTTCTCGACCTCGAGGATGCGCGTGAGGGCGTCGATCTTCTGCTGGTACGACACGATCAGGTAGCGCTGGGTGATGTTCGTCGAAGTCGCGGTCTTGGTCTTGACCGTGATCTCTTCGGGGTTGTTCAGGTACTGCGCCGAGATGCGGCGGATCTGCGCCGGCATCGTGGCCGAGAACAGCGCGACCTGCTTCGTGGCGGGGGTGTCGGCGAGGATCGTCTCGACGTCTTCGGCGAAGCCCATCTTGAGCATCTCGTCGGCCTCGTCGAGCACGAGGTACTTCAGCTCGCTCAGGTCGAGGGTGCCCTTGTCGAGGTGGTCCATGATGCGACCGGGGGTACCGACGACGATGTCGACGCCGCGGCGCAGGGCCGACAGCTGCTGGCCGTAGCCCTGGCCGCCGTAGACGGGCAGCACCGAGACGCCCTTGATGTGCGCGGCGTACTTCTCGAACGCCTCGCACACCTGCAGCGCGAGCTCGCGGGTCGGCGCGAGCACAAGGGCCTGCGGGTTCTTGTGGCCGGTCTCCATCTGCGACAGCACCGGCAGCGCGAACGCCGCGGTCTTGCCGGTACCGGTCTGGGCGAGGCCGACGACGTCGCGGCCCTGCAGCAGCACGGGGATCGTGGCGGCCTGGATCGCGGACGGGGTCTCGTAGCCCACGTCCTTCAGGGCCTTGAGCACAGCGGCATCCAGTCCCAGGTCGGCGAAGGTGAGCTTTTCGGGAGTGGTCTCGGCCTCAGCGGAGTCGACGGGGGTTTCGGATGCCATGACTCCACGGTAGTCTCCTCCGCGCTCGCGCGCGGTCCGAGGTCTAGCCTGAGGGCGTGCGCCGACGATGGCGCGGCTGCCTCGCCCGCCGAACCGGGCGTTCACCGAAGGACCCCAGCGTGACCGACATGTCCTCCTCCGGCACCACCGAAGCCCCCACCACCCCTCGGCGACCGGTGATCGCCTGGGCCCTCTGGGACTGGGGTTCGGCGGCTTTCAACGCCGTGGTCACGACGTTCGTCTTCAGCACCTATCTCGCCAGTCAGCTGTTCGTCGACCCGGCGATCGTGGCGGCGGCGAACGGCGACGACAAGAACCCGGCCCTCGTGCGCGCTCTCGCCGACAACGCGACCCTGGTGGGCGTGGCGCTGATGATCGCCGGAATCGTGGTGGCCCTGGTGGCCCCGGTGCTCGGCCAGAGATCCGACGGCACCGGACGCCGCAAGCTCTGGCTCGGCATCAACACCGGCCTGGTCGTGCTCGCGATGGCGGCGATGGTGTTCGTCGAGGGGACGCCGTCGTTCCTTGTGCTGGGGGCTGCGCTCATCGCGGTCGGCAACGTCTTCTTCGAGTTCGCAAGCGTCAACTACTACGCGATGCTCACGCAGGTCTCCACTCGCGAGAACATCGGCCGGGTCTCGGGCTTCGGCTGGGGCATGGGTTACGTCGGCGGCATCGTGCTCTTGCTGCTGTTGCTCGTGCTGTTCATCCAGAGCTTCGGAGATCCGGATGCCGGCGGGCTCCTAGCCGTGACAAAGGAGGGCGGGTGGAACATCCGCCTCGCCGTGCTGGCATCCGCCGTCTGGTTCGGCGCGTTCGCGATCCCGGTGCTGCTGCGCGTTCCGGAGATCCCCGCCCGCCGTCGCCAGGTGCGCGTGGGTTTCTTCCGCTCCTACGTGGTGCTGTGGGGAACACTGCGCGCGCTCTGGCGCGACAGCCGTCAGGTCCTGCTCTTCCTCGTGGCCAGCGCGGTCTTCCGCGACGGCCTCGCCGGGGTCTTCACCTTCGGCGCGATCATCGCCGCGCAGGTGTTCGGTTTCAGCTCCACCCTGGTGCTGTACTTCGCTGTGGCCGCGAACGTGGTCGCCGGCGTGAGCACCTTCATCGCCGGACGTTTCGACGACAGATTCGGCCCGAAGCGGGTCATCGTCGTCTCGCTGATCGGACTCATCGTGCTCGGCGGGGCCGTGCTGTTCATCGGAACGTCGCAGACCGCGTTCTGGATCACCGGCCTCGGCCTGTGCGCCTTCGTCGGCCCGGTGCAGTCGGCGAGTCGCTCGTTCCTGGCCCGTGTCGCCCCCGAGGGGCGTGAGGGCGAGATCTTCGGCCTCTACGCCACGACCGGTCGTGCGGTGTCGTTCCTCGCCCCCGGCTTGTTCGCCCTCTTCGTCGGCATCACGGGCGACACGCGACTCGGCATCCTGGGCATCGTGCTGATCCTGGGTGCGGGATTGCTGCTGCTGCTCCCGGTGAAGGCGAAGCCCGCCGTCATCGTCTGAGCCGGCGGCATCCGGAACCGCCGGCCGCGGGTCCATCCGCCCCCTCGGCGTACACAACTCCGGCAGATCCGTCGGCCACACGGGGCGCGGCCCCGGAATCACGCGGATGCAGACCCCGGCGCGCACCGAATTTCAGGAGTTGTGCACGCGGGCCGAGACGCCCGGTGCGCGGCATCCGGATGCCGGGAACCCGGCCGGAGCTCCGGCGATCAGTCGCGCGGCCAGGCGTCGGCGAATTTCGCCAGCAGGCGGGCGAATTCGGTGCGCTCGGCGTCGGTGAACGACTCCAGGGCGGACCGCACCGCGTCACGGCGGCGCCCGCGGAATCCGGAGACGAGGCCCTCTCCCTGCGAGGTGAGGCGCACGCGGGTGCGGCGGGCGTCTTCGGGGTCGGGCTCGCGTTCGACGAGACCCATCTGCACGGCCTGCTGCACGAGGCGTGACGCGCGCGGCTGATCGACGCCGACCGCCTCGGCGATCTCGCTGACCGAGAGCGATCCGGATGCCGCGATGAGGGCGTCGAGCATGCGGAGCCGCGCGGGTCCGGCGAAGCGGCCCGCGGCGGCGTCTGCCCACGGCGGACCGCCGTGACCCCAGGGTCCGCCGCGTCCTCCGTGCCGTGCGCCGTGGCCCGCTCCGTGGTGGTGCGGCGCCTCGGGCGGGAACGGCGGACGTGGTCGGCGGCCGCGCAGTCGGGAGAGGGCGGCCGCGATCTCGTCGGCGGGGTCGGATGCCATGCCGCGATTTTACATGTCGCTTGACAAGTATCGGGAATACATGTCACAGTACATCCGTTGTCACATGACATGCATCGGCGGAACTCCCGCCCACGAAAGGACACCCTGATGAACACCTCCACACCTCTGGATCCCCGCAGCCTCGCCCATCGCCTCACGACGGTCGGTCACGCGCTGCATCACCGCTTGTTCGCGCAGCTGCGCGACAGCGACCTGCACCCCAAGACCGTCTTCCTCCTGCGGGCCATCGACGGCCGCATCGACGCCCCCTGGGTCGCCGAGCGCCTCGCCCGCGGAGGCAAGCGCGTCTCCGCCCTCGCCGATCGCGGATGGATCATCTCCACCGACGACGGCTGGGCGCTCACCGACGAGGGCCGCGCGGTCCTCGACCGGCTGGACGCCGACCGTTCGGCACTGCTCGCCGACGTCCCGGCCGACGACCTCGAGCGTCTCATCGCAGCCCTCGACACCCTCGAAGGTGCACTGGGCCTCGACGCGGAGTCGGGTGACGACCGCGGGCCCCGCGGCTTCGGCCCCGGGTTCGGTCCGCGCGGCGGCTTCGGTCCAGCGCTCGGTCCCGGATTCGGTCCGCGCGGCGGCTTCGGACCCTTCGGTCCGGGCATGCGCCGCGGCTTCGACCCCGACGCGCGCGGTTTCGACCGCGATGCTGACGGCGAGGGCCGTCGCGGACACGGCGGACCCCGCGCGCACGACGGCGACGCCGAGCACGCCCGCGGCGAGCGCGGCCCCCGCCACGGCCACGGCTTCGGCCCCGACTTCGGTCACGGCCACGGGCGCGGGCGCGGCGAACGCGGTCACGGGTTCGGCCCGGGCTTCGGCCACGGTCGCGGACACGGCGACGGCGAACGCGGTCACGGGTTGGGCCCGAGCTTCGGCCACGGTCGCGGACACGGCGACGGCGAGCGCGGTCACCGCCGCGGACACCGGGCGGCTCAGCGCGCCTACGAGCGCGGCTTCGACGCCGGGTTCAGCCGCGGGCGCGAGTCCACGGCATCCGGCACCCCCTCCGACACGGAGCGCGGCTCGGTCGCGGAGTGATCCGCGAGCAATCGCTGAGGCGGGTGAGTCACGGCGTGAGAGGCCGGGTCTCACCCGCCTCGGCGTATCCGGGAGCGGATGCCGGCGGTCAGCGCCCCGCAGACCCGGCGTTGGTCGATCCGACGTCGGTGCGGTGGAAGTTGAGCGCCGAGCGCGACGCGGTCGGACCGCGCTGGCCCTGGTAGCGGTTGCCGTACGGACCCGAGCCGTAGGGGCTCTCGGCCGGTGAGGTGAGGCGGAAGTAGCAGACCTGGCCGATCTTCATTCCGGGCCACAGCTTGATCGGCAGGGTCGCGACGTTCGACAACTCGAGCGTGACGTGTCCCGAGAAGCCGGGGTCGATGAAGCCCGCGGTCGAGTGGGTCAGCAGGCCCAGCCGGCCGAGCGACGACTTGCCCTCGAGGCGCGCGGCGATGTCGTCGGGCAACGTCACGCGCTCGAACGTCGACCCGAGCGCGAACTCTCCCGGGTGAAGGATGAACGGCTCGTCCGGGTCGACTTCGATCAGACGGGTGAGCTCGGGCTGATCCTCGGCCGGGTCGATGAAGGGGTACTTGTGGTTGTCGAACAACCGGAAGTACCGGTCGAGCCGCACGTCGACGCTCGAGGGCTGGACCATGGCCGGGTCGAAGGGCTCGAGACCGAGGCGCTTCGCGTCGAGTTCGGTCCGGATGTCGCGATCGGAGAGCAGCACGCCCACAGCCTACGGGCGGGGCGGGTCGTCGCGCGGTCGGGTTTCACCCCGCTCGCGCCGCCGCGCCGCGTCGGTCCGACCCGCGTTCGTCTCGCGCGTGGCGCGCGAGGACGTATCCGTTCGCCGAGAACGCACGCCGTTGCACGCAAGGGAACGCGTGCTCGACGAACAAGTGCGGTTTCGCCGGCGGATGCGGATTCGGGGACGGATGCCGCGGGATGCGGCGACGACGCTGTTATGCTGGCCGGGCTGCCGCAAGGCGCACGGGGCTGTAGTTCAATGGCAGAACTTCTGCTTCCCAAGCAGATAGCGCGGGTTCGATTCCCGTCAGCCCCTCAAAGCCCTCACGGGCGGCCGCAGGCCGCTTGGGAGGGCTTTCATGTTGCCGTGAAGCGAACCCTTGGGTGGGCCCCTGCCGCCGGAGGCTCCGCGGGCCGACGCAGTCGGGCCGTGGAGAGGCGGTAGGGACGATTCCCGTCAGCCCCTCAAAGGTCCGGTTCATCGCCTCGGCGATGGAACGGACCTTCTGCGTGGGTGCCGTAGGAACCGAAGCCGCAGCGGGTGGGCCCCTGCCGCCGGAGGCTCCGCGCTGCCCCACCCCTTGGCATCCGCATGATTGCCCCCTATCGTTGGACATCTGACCTCTGATGTCAGTCCACCAACGAAAGGCTCCGACGATGAAGCCCGCCTTTGTCCCCCACCCCCGTATGCGCAGAGCAGTCTGCGTCGGCGTCACGATCGGCGCTCTCCTGGCCGCAGCGTTCGTGACGCCGGCCCAGGCGGCATCCGGGAACTCCACCGACCCCACGTCGGCGCCGGGTTCGTACGCCGCCCAGAACCTCGCCGCCGATCGCACGTCGGCGAACTTCTTCTACCGCATCCCCGCTCTCACCCACCTCGGCGACGGGGTCGTGCTCGCTGCCTGGGATGCGCGCCCCGGCAGCGCGGCGGATGCGCCGAATCCGAACTCGATCGTGCAGCGCCGCTCCACCGACAACGGGGCGACCTGGGGTCCGCAGACCGTGGTTGCGGCGGGAAAGGCGGCCGACGCGTCAGGACCGAAGTTCGGGTACTCCGACCCCAGCTACGTGACCGACAGGTCGACCGGCCGGGTCTTCGCGTTCTTCGTGTACTCGAAGGACGTCAGTTTCCAGAGCAGCGGTTACGGCAACCTCGACAGCGACCGCAACATCCTCAGCTCCGCCGTCGCCCACTCCGACGACGGCGGACTCACCTGGAGCGCACCGCGACTCATCACGAGCGTGACCAAGCCCGCGGTCGGCGGCGCCTCGGCCCCCGTCGCGGGCGACGTGAAGGGAACCTTCGCCACCTCGGGCGAAGGCATCCAGCTGCGCTACGGTCCGCACGCGGGCCGTCTCATCCAGCAGTTCGCGGGCATCGTGCTGCAGGCGAACGGATCGACCGCGATCCAGGCGTACTCGGTGTACTCCGACGACCACGGGGCGACCTGGACCAAGGGCGCGAACGTCGGCACCGGGATGGACGAGAACAAGGTCGTCGAGCTCGCGGACGGGCGCGTAATGCTCAACTCCCGCGACAGCGCCAATGGGCGACTGCGCAAGACCGCCATCTCGACCGATGGTGGCGCCACGTACGGTGCGGTCACCTCCGACGCCGAGCTGCCCGACCCGACCAACAACGCCTCGATCATCCGACTGCACCCCGACGCCCCGTCCGGATCCGCCGATGCGCGCAAGCTCGTCTTCACGAACGCGAACAACGGCGCGAACGGCGACCGCGTGAACGGCGCGGTGAGGGTCTCGTGCGACGACGGACAGACCTGGCCGGGCCTGCGAAGCATCACGACGGGGTTCTTCGCCTACTCGAGCGCGACAACGCTCGACGATGGACGCATCGGCGTGCTGTGGGAGAAGAGCTACACGAACGACATGCAGCTCTCGACGTTCGACGAGGCCTGGCTGAACTACGCGTGCGCCCCGCTCTCGGCGCCCGCGCAGACGATCCAGCCGGGACAGACCGTGCAGGTTCCGGTGACGGTGACGAACCAGGAGGCCGCTGCGCTCACGGGCACGGTCACGCTCGCACCGCCGTCGGGATGGACGGCCGGCAGCACAGCCGTCTCCGCTCTCGCCGCGGGCGCATCTCGAACGGTCAGCGTGACACTCACCGCCGCATCGGCGGCATCCGGAACGCAGAACGTCGCCGCCGTGTTCACCGCGAACGACGGTCGCACGAGCCAGGCGACGGTGAGCGTCACCGCTCCGGCGGGCGCGCTGTCGGCGACCATCACCGGCGCGCGGGCCGACGGTTCGCGGAACTTGACGACCACCCCCTACCGGGTGGGCGAGCAGGTGCCGTACACCTTCCGCGTGCAGAACACCTCGTCGACCACCATCACCGTCACGCCGACGAGCGGTGACTTCTCGCCGTTCCTCCCGCCCGGTACGGGCAACTGCCGGTGGACGAATCTCGCCGCCAACGGCGCCTACACCTGCTCCACCCCGCGGCACACGGTGACGCAGGCCGACCTCGACCGCGGATACTTCGTGGCCGACACCGTCTGGTCGCTATCGGCGTCGGGGGCGACCACCCGGTCGATCTCGGTGACCGGCGGTCAGGTCGCCGTGCGCTGACGCCCGTATGCGAATCGCCCCCGGCCACGTCGGGGGCGATTCGTTCGCGGAGGAGGGGTCAGGCGATGCGGATGCCGTCGCGCCAGACCGCCGTCGGCTCGAGCTCCGCGTTCCAGAGCACGACATCTCCGCGACATCCGGGCTGCAGCCGTCCGAGATCGGTTCGCCCGACGGCCCGGGCCGGAACGCATGTCGCCGCGGCCACCGCCGCGGCGAGAGGGACCCCGGCGGCGACGACCGTGCGCACCGCGCGGTCGAGCGTCAGGGTGGAACCGGCGATGGTGTCGGTGTCGCGCAGACGCGCGATCCCCGCAGAGACGGTCACCGCGAGGTCGCCGAGCCGATATTCCCCGTCGGGCGATCCGGCGGCCGCCATGGCGTCACTCACGAGGGCGATGCGGCCGGGAGCCGCGCGAAAGAGGGGAGCGAACAGCGACGGATCGACGTGCGTGCCGTCGGCGATGAGTTCGAGGGTCACGGCCTCGTCGGCGAGGGCGACGCCCACCGGCCCGGGCGCCCGGTGGTGCAGCGGCGGCATCGCGTTGAACGCGTGCGTGAGCAGGGTCGCTCCCGCCGCGATCGCCTCGCGCGTCACGGCCGCATCGGCACCCGTGTGCCCCACCGCGACACGTACCCCCGCCCTCGCCAGCTCGCGGATGAGCTCGAGCGCTCTCGGCAGCTCGGGGGCGATGGTCACCTGCACGAGGTGGCCGGCGGATGTCAGACGCTCGACGTCGACGGACGAGGGATCCCGCAGCGCCCAGGGGGCGTGCGCACCGCGATGATCGACGTCGAGGCAGGGGCCTTCGAGATGGATGCCGAGGAGCCCCGGACGATCGTCGGCTGCGACCCGCAGGGCGCGCATCGTCCGCTCCAGCGCGGACGGCGCAGCGCTCACGAGCGAGGCCACCAGCCGCGTCACCCCGTGACGAGCGTGCACCCCCATGATGCGATCGACCGCGGCGGCGGCATCCGGATTATCGAAGGCGGCACCGCCCCCACCGTGGTTGTGGATGTCGACGAGACCCGCGGTCAGGAGCGACCCGCGACCGACGAGGGCCTCCGCATCCACCACGTCGGCGTCGACGGGGGCGGCGCGAGGGGCGTCGCCCTCCCCCACCTCACGGACGACGCCGTCGACGATGTGCACCCAGCCGCGCGGGGACTCGCGGACAACGCCGTCGCCGGCGCCCGTGATCAGGCGGGCGCCGTGGATGAGCAAGGTCACGCTCCGGCCCGCGCAAGGGCGGTGACGGATGCCGCGGCGCTGCGCAGCACGTCGAGGTTGTCGCGCACGGTGGTCAGGACGTCGGCGGCCGAGACGTCGCCGGGGCGACGACTCACCTTGAGACCCCATCTGTCGACGTCTCCCGCCGCCTCGAGCGCCCGGGCGGCGGTCTCGCGATCGAGCAGGGAGCCCGAGCCCGGATCGGTCTCGGCGAACGGAAGGTGCGCGTCACTCCAGGCCTCGCCGTAAGGCCCTGCGACGGCAGCCGCTCCTGACAGGGCGAGTCCTCGAAGCGTCCCCGAGGCGTGCGCCCGGGCGATCTGAGCGGTCGCCTCGGCGGCGTCGCGCGTCTCGATCACGGAGCGGCCCCAGTTCATCCACAATCCGAGCGCGGCTCCCGACGCGCGGATGGCCTCCATCTCGGCATCCAGCGGCAAGAACCCCTTCTCGAACGGGTGCGCCGCGATCACCGCGTCGCAGTGTTCGATCCGCAGGTCTGCGCCCGCGAAGTCCCACGACGCGAGTTCCTCCAACGACGAACCGAGTCGATCAGCGGAGCCGGAGCCGCGCGGTGCCGAGTGCAGCAGCACCGTCGAGACCCGCGCGTTGCTGTGCTCCGCTAGGCGGTGCACGTCGTCGCGCAGCGCGCGCAGATCGTCGAGGGCCGCGCGGCGCCCGCCCTCGTCGTTCGACGCCAACCCGTATCCGGGTGCCTTCTGACACCGACCCATGACCCACGGCAGCGGAGTGACGGCCAGCTCGATCACGGGCAGCTCCCGCAGGAACCACTCGTCGTCGTGCGGATGGATGCCGCCGAGCCACGGCACCTCGAGGCCGGCGACATCGGGCAGCGCGCACAAGCCGGCCAGCAGCTCGCCCTCGAGACGCGGGTCCCAGGTGCGGAAGGCGGGCGAGGCCGCATACGCGCTGACCAGGACGGGGGTCATTGGACCAGCGACCGGTGAGCGCGGGTGTCGCGGTAGTAGTCGGCGAGCTCGAGCCGCGATGCCGCCGCCTCGTCGGCGAAGACCGTGACATCGGGATGATGCTGGAGCACGGTCCCCGGCCACCGCGCCGAGACCGCGCCCTCGACGAGCTGCGCCACCGCCTGCGCCTTCGCCTCGCCGGTGGCCACGAGCACGACGCGGCGCGCCTCGAGGATCGTGCCGAGCCCCTGCGTCAGGCAGTGGCGGGGCACGGCGTCGAGGTCACCGGCGAAGAATCGCGCGTTGTCGAGACGTGTCTGCGCGGTCAGCGTCTTCACCCGGGTGCGCGAGGCGAGGGACGACCCCGGCTCGTTGAACGCGATGTGGCCGTCGGTGCCGATGCCGAGGATCTGCAGGTCGACACCCCCGGCGTCGCGGATGGCCTCTTCGTACCGGTGGCAGGCGTCGTCGAGGTCGTCGGCGTCGCCGTCGGGTCCGCGCACCGCGGCGGGGTCGATGTCGACGCGGGCGACGAACTCCTCGCGGATGACCGCGTCGTAGCGGGCCGGGTGTCCGGGAGGCAGTCCGACGTACTCGTCGAGGGTGAACGCCCGCGCGCGGGCGAGCGAAGTCTCACCCGCGTCCACCCGCCGCGCGAGCGCCTCGTACACCCGCAGGGGGCTGGAACCGGTGGCCACCCCGAGGACGGCGTCGGGTCGGTCGGCCAGCAGACCGGCGATCTCGTCGGCGATGAGCTCGCCGATCTCATCTTCACGCGCGATGACGACTTCCATCAGTTCTCCTTCTCGATCGCCGCGACGAACCACGACGTCAACGTGGACGGGTGGGTGATCGCGGTGCCGACGCAGACCGCGAAGGCCCCCGCGGCGCGCGCGCGCCGGGCGTCATCGGGGGTGTGGATGCGCCCCTCCGCGACGACGGGTCGCGTGCACGCACCGACCACCTCGGCGATCAGGTCGAGGTCGGGGCCGGTGGTCTTCGGCCGGTCGCCCGAGTAGCCCGCGAGGGTCGTGCCGAGGATGTCGGCTCCCGCAGCCTCGGCGGCGATGGCGTCGTCGAGCGAACCGCAGTCCGCCATCACGAGCACCTCGTGCGCGGCCTTCAGCGCAGTGATGGTCTCGGCGAGGGCGAGTCCATCGGGCCGCGCGCGGCGCGTGCCGTCGATCGCGATGATGTGCGCCCCGGCCTCGGCGACGGCGAGCGCGTGGGCGAGGGTCGGCGTGATGAACACGTCGTCGTCGCCGTCCTTCCACAGCCCCACGACGGGCACGCCGACATCGCTCGCGGCGCGGATGTCGTCGAGCCCCTGCAGGCGTACACCGACCGCACCGCCGACGACCGCCGCGCGCGCGATCTGCGCCATCGTGCGGGGGTCGCGCATCGGTTCTCCGGGGTAGGCCTGGCAGGACACGATCAGACCGCCCCGCACGGCGTCGAGCAGTTCGGTGCTCATGCCGCCACCGCCACGTCGGCCCAGGCCGAGGCGGCGGCCCCGCGGAGAGGCGCGTCCGCGCCGAGTCCGCCCGGGTGCACGGGAACACCCGCGAGGGCGTCGATGACCGTCGCGCGGAAGGCGGCCTCCATCGGGTGCCACCACACCGGGCCGATGTCGGCGACGCCCCCGGTGACCACGATGACCTCGGGGTCGAGAAGGGTGGCCGCCCCGGCGAGGGCCCGGCCGACCGCCCCGGCGGCATCGGCGATGGCCCGCCCGGCGGTGAGGTCATCGGCCGCCCGAGCGGCGACGGCTCGGGTGTCGACGACGGCGGGGTCTCCCCCGAGCCAGCGGTAGTGCCGGAGCAGGCCGAGTCCTCCCCCGATGGCCTCGAGGTGCCCCATGCGCCCGCAGGGGCAGCGGAGGTGTTCGGCTCCCGGGACGGGCATGTGGGCGATCTCACCCGCGACGTGATGCGCCCCGCGCCAGGGGCGTCCCTCGACGATCAGGCCTCCCCCCACGCCCGTACCGACGGCGACCGTCAGCAGGCTCGACGCGCCGCGGCCAGCACCGCAGAGGTACTCGCCGAGCGCATGCGCATCGACGTCGTTCTGCACCGTGATCGGCGCGGAACCCTCGAGGTGCTCCCCCAGAGCGGCCCGCACGGCGGCACCCAGCGGCATCCCGACCCACCCCCGGAGGGTGTCGGTGGCCGAGACGATCGTGCCCGTCGACGTGTCGACGACACCGGCGGTCGCGACCCCCACCCCGCGCAACGCGGCACCGTGGCGTTCGACGAGCGAAGTCGTCAGCGCGGCGACGAGATCGACGATCGCGGCCCCGCCGATGCGGCCGGGCGTCGACGCCGTCGCCCGGTCGACGATGGTCTCCGATGCATCGACGAGGGCGACGGTCGTCTTCGTACCGCCGATGTCGACGGCGGCCACGGCATCCGCCATCACGCCACCGAGACGGGGAGGAGCCCGGATCGCGACAGGACGTCGCGGACGGATGCCACGTCGTCGGCGCCGAGACTCTCGACCGTGTCCGCCATGGCGGCCTCGGCGATGAGACCGCGCGCGGCCATCGCCGCTTTGAAGGCTCCGACGCCGGTGGCGTCGCCCGAGAGTCCGCGGGGCTGGAACACGATGTCGAAGATGCGGTTCAGTCGCTCCTGCTCAGCGCGCGCCGTCTCCCAGTCGCCGCGTTCGGCGGCATCCCAGAGGCGCACGTAGCCCTCGGCCTCGACGTTGGCGAGACCCGGGACGACGCCGTCGGCCCCGGCGAGGGCCATCGCGTCGACGACGACCTCGTGCCCGGTGAGCAGCTGGAGGGGGCGCCCGGCCTCGGCGTTGGCGGCGACCAGGCGGCGGAAGCCCACGTCGTCGCCCGACGAGTCCTTGACGCCGTGCACGACACCGTCGGCTGCCAACTCGAGCAGCAGCGCGAGCGGCAGCTTGGTGTGCACGCGGACCGGCACGTCGTAGGCCCAGAGGGGCGCGTCGATCCTGCCGGCGACCGCGCGGAAATGGCGGGCGACCTCGGCCGGGGAGTTGAGCGTGTACAGCGGCGCGGTCGTGACGATCGCGTCCACGCCCTCGGCGGTGAGTCGGCGGGCGGTCTCGGCGATGCGCGGGGCGGTCAGCTCGATCGCCCCGGCGATGATCGGCACACGACCCCCCGTGGCACTGACGATCGTGCGGACGATCTCGACGCGCTGCGCATCGGTGAAGTACGCGGTCTCACCGGTGGACCCGAGGGCGAAGAGCCCCCGCACACCGGAGGTGATGAGGTGATCGACGAGCCGCTCGAGCGAGGCGTGATCGATGGAACGGTCGGCGCGGAGAGGCGTGGCGACGGGCGGGACGACGCCCGAGAAGCGGGCGGTCGAGGGCAGGTGGTTCATGAGGGGATCCGTGTTTCTGTGGTCAGGCGAGCAGCGAGGGCGCGGCGCCCAGGAGCGAGCGGGTGTAGGGGTCGGCAGGGGCGTCGAAGACATCGGCGGCGGCGCCGAACTCGACGACGCGGCCCTTGTGCATGACGGCGATCTCGTCGGAGAGATAGCGCACGGTCTGGATGTCGTGCGAGATGAAGACCATTCCCAGGCCCAAGTCGCGCTTGAGGTCGGTCAGCAGGTTGAGGATCTGCGCGCGCACCGAGACGTCGAGGGCCGAGGTCGGCTCGTCGGCCACGATGACCTGCGGGTCGAGGGCGAGCGCACGGGCGATCGCGACGCGCTGCCGCTGCCCGCCGGAGAGCTGACCGGGCAGGGCGTCGAGGGCCGAGGTGGGCAGCCCGACCAGCCCGATCAACTCCCTGACGCGCTTCTGGCGCTCGCGCGGGCTGCCGATCCGGTGCACCTGCATCGGGTCGAGAAGCGCATCGCGCACGGTCATGCGCGCGTTCAGCGCCGTGGCGGGGTCTTGGAAGACCACCGACAGGATGCCGCCCAGCTCGCGCCGCACCCGGGTGGAGAAGTCGCGCACCGGTCGACCGGCGAACACCACCTCACCCGAGGTGGGCTTCTCGAGGCCGATCAGCACCTTCGCCGCGGTGGACTTGCCCGACCCCGACTCCCCGACGATGCCGAGGGTCGACCCGCGACGGACGGCGAGGGAGACCCCGGCGAGGGCGTCGATGTAGCTCTTGCGGAACAGTCCCGACTGCCGGGTCGCGAAGCGCACGTGCACGTCTCTCAGCTCGATGACGGGATCGGTCATCTCACACCTCCTACGGGGGCGACGGGCGCATCGTCGGGATGCGCGGCGTAGTAGTGGTCGGTGCCGTCGACGCGGCGCCGGACGGGAGCGACACCGCGACCGCGGTCGGGGTTCGACGACCGCGGGGCGAAGCGATCGCCCTTCGGGAAGTCGCGCGGTGAGGGCACGGTCCCCGGAACCTGGTGCAGTCGGTCCGACCCCGCCTCGATCGACAGGACGGCCCCGAGCAGCCCACGCGTGTACTCGTGCAGCGGCTGCACGAGCAGATCGTGCGTGGGTGCCTGCTCGACCACCTGGCCCGCGTACATGACGGTGATGCGGTGAGCGAGCTCGGCCACGAGCGCGAGATCGTGCGAGACGAACACCATCGCGAAGCCGAGTTCCTCGCGGAGGTTGTTGAGGAGCTCGACCACCTGCGCCTGCACCGTGACGTCGAGGGCCGTGGTGGGCTCGTCGGCGATCACCAGACGCGGGTTGCGGGTGAGCGCCATGGCGATGAGCACGCGCTGGCGCTGACCGCCCGAGAGTTCGTGCGGGTACGACGCGAGCGTGCGCGCGGGGTCGAGACCGACCAGCCGCAGCAGGTCCTCCGCGCTGCGGGTGCCGCCGCGCGAAGTGAGTTGCTTCATCTGCGAGCGGATGAGCATCGCGGGGTTCAGCGAGCTGAGCGCGTCCTGGTAGATCATCGCGATGTCGTGGCCGCGCAGAGCATTGCGCTCGGAGGGCGACATCGTCAGCAGGTCCTTGCCGTCGAAGAGGATCTGACCCGAGATCCGCGCCCGCGGGTCGAGCAGTCCCATGATCGCGAGCGACGTGATCGACTTGCCGCAGCCCGACTCGCCCACCAGGGCCATCGTCTCGCCCGGCCGGACCGTGAACGACACGTCGTCGACCACGTCGACGTCACCGTGACGGGGGAACCCGATCGACAGATTGCGCACCTCCAGCAGGGGCGCAGTGTCGGAGCGGAAGGGCATCCGCTCGCCGCGCTCGAGCTCTCGCTCGCGCAGGTCGTCGAGCCGGCGGTCGAGTGCGGCCGTCGCCGCGAGGGAGGTAGCGGCCGTGGCCCTTTCCTCGAGCGGATCGACGGGCTCCGCCTCGACGTCATCGGGGCCGGGGGCCTCCGCCTTCTCGAGGTCGGTCGTCGCCTCGTCGGTGGAGGCGGCGTCGGCGGTGATCTTGCGTGCTTTCGGCGAGACCATGGCATCCGTCAGTCCCTCGGACACGATGTTGAGGCACAGCACCGTCAGCATGATCAGGATGCCGGGGAAGAACGTCGCCCACCACGCGCCCGCCATCAGCAGATTGCGGCCGGCGGCGATCACGTTGCCCCACGAGGGCTCGGGGTCGGGCACGCCCGCCTGCAGGAACGACAGCGACGCCTCGAAGACGATCGCATCGGCCACCAGGACGGTCGCGAACACGAGCACGGGCGCGAGGGTGTTGCGGGCGACGTGCTTGACGATGATGCGGGGCGTCGAGGATCCGATCACCCGGACGGCCGAGACGTAGTCCTCGCCGTACTGGTCGAGGATGTTGGCGCGCACGATGCGCGTCAGCTGCGGCACGTACAAGAAGGCGATCGTCAGGATCAGCACGGGGAGCGAGCGACCGAACACGGCCACGAACACGGCGGCGAGCGCGATGCCGGGGAACGACATGATGACGTCCATGACGCGCATCAGCGTCTCGGCGATGAGGCGGGGAGCGGTCGCGGCGATCGTGCCGAGCACCGCCGCGGCGACGAGAGCCGCGATGGTCGCGCCCAGTCCGATCGAGAGCGAGTAGCGCGCACCGTAGACCAGGCGCGAGAAGATGTCGCGGCCCTGGCGGTCGGTGCCGAAGAAGTGCTCCGGCCCGGGCGGCTGCACCGCCGGCCCCGACGCGAGCGGGTCGTAGGGCGCCACGAGGGGCGCGAAGACGGCCACCAGCGCGATGACCGTGATGACGGCGAGGCAGATGGTGGTGCCGATCGGGAGGCGGCCGAACCGCAGCCCGGGGAGCGACAAGCGCTCGGTCAATGTGCGACGCATGGGGTTACACCGCCCGGATTCGGGGATTGATGAGGACGTAGAGCAGGTCGACGACGATGTTGATCACGACGAAGGCGAGGGCGACGGCTAGGGTCACGCCCTGGACGAGGTTCGGCTCGTTGTTGGTCACGCCGTTGAGGATGAGGGTGCCCATGCCGGGGATGGCGAAGATGACCTCGATCACCACGGCCCCGCCGAGCAGGTAGCCGATGCGCAGACCCAGCACGGTCACGGGGGTGATCAGCGCGTTGCGCAGCACGTTGCGCGCGACGACGATGACGCGCGGAATTCCGGCGCCGAGCGCGGTGCGGACGTAGTCGCGGTCGAGCTCCTCGACCATCGAGGTGCGCACGACGCGCGAGAGCTGTCCGATGACGGGGATCGCCAGAGCGACGGCGGGCAGGGTCATGCGGGCGACCCACCCCCCGGGATCGTCGAGGAAGTTCGGAAGGGGACCGGATGCCGGCAGCAGACGCAACTGCAGGGTGAACAGCTGGATCATGAGGATGGCCAGCCAGAACGACGGCGTGGACAGGGCCGAGACGCTGATCACGCGGATGAGCTGGTCGGGCCACCGGTCGCGGTAGACCGCCGCGAGCACGCCGAGCACGAACGCCAGCACGACGGCGATGGCGAGGCCGAAGAAGGTGAGTGACAACGTCACGGGGAACGCACGGGCCACCTCGTCGCCCACCGGCAGCGATCGCGCCGAGTACGTGCCGAGGTCTCCGCGCAGGAGCCCGAGCAGGAAAGCGACGTAGCGCACGAACAGCGGATCGTTCAGACCGTTGGCGTCGCGGTACGCCTCGAGGGCATCCGGGGAGGCGGTCTCGCCCAGCGCATTGCGCGCCGGGTCGACCGGGGAGAAGGACATCACGAAGAAGACGAGGAACGTGATGCCGAGGATCATCAGCGGCAGTTGCAGCAGCCGGCGGCCGATGAGGCGGAGCGTGTGCGACACGGACCGCTCCTTCCTGAACGGGGAGGGGTGGGGGGCGCGCAGGGCGCGCCCCCCACCGGGATCACTGGGCGGCGACGCCCACGTCGAGGAACGACAGGCCGGTCGTGGGGACCGGCTGGAAGCCGACGAGCTGCTGACCGTTCCAGGCCGTGGGCAGCTTGCGGTGGAGCAGCGGGTAGAGCACGGCCTGGTCGGCGAGCAGGTCGAACGCCTTGTTCCACGTCTGCTGCTGCTCGTCGCCGGTCTGCTGCACGGCCTGGTCGAGAAGGCCCTGGAGCTCGGCGTACTCGGGCTGGTCGGCGAAGTGCGTGCGCTTCTGCGTCCACACGTTGGCGCCGTACCACCAGTTCATGAGCAGGTCGGGGTCGTTGCCGAAGACCGAGGGGTCGCCGGGCGCGATCATGGCGGTGTACTCGCCCGCGTCGACCTTCGCGTACTGCGCGGAGGACTGACCGATGTCGAGCGTGACGTTCACGCCCACGGCATCCAGAGACTCCTTGATCAGGGGCGCGACCTCTTTGACCCAGCCGGTGTCGGTCGACAGCAGGGTGATCGAGAGGTTCTGAGCGCCGGCTTCGGCGAGCAGCTCCTTCGCCTTGTCGGGGTCGTAGGAGTAGACGGTGGAGGCCTCGTGGTAGTTCGCGTACCCCTCGGGCAGGAACGAGGTCGCCGCGGTGGCGTTGCCGAGCATGCCGGTCGAGATGATCTTGTCCATGTCGAGGGCGTAGTGGAACGCCTGACGCACGCGCACGTCGTCGAACGGTGCCGCCTGGGTGTTGAACATCATGAACAGCAGGCCGAACGACTGGACGCTCTCCACATCAGCAGTGGATGCCAGCCCGTCGGCGTCGATGTAGGGCACGTCCTCCATGGCCTGGATCGTGCCGGACGACATCGCCGTCACCCGCGCGGCGGAGTCGGAGAGCAGGTTCCAGTTCATCCCGGCGGCCTTCGCAGGACGCGGGCCGTTGTAGCCGTCGTACTTCGCGAAGACGATCTTGTCTTCGGGAACAGCCGAGACCAGCGAGTACGGGCCCGAGCCGACGGGGGTCTTGCCGAACGCCTCGGCCCCCTCGCTCTCAACCAGCGCCTTCGGGACGATCTTGACGATGCCGAGCCGCTCGTTGAGCAGCGAGAACGGGTACTTGGTGGTGATCTCGACCGTGTCGGCGTCGACCGCGGTCACCGAGTGGATGAAGTCGACGTAGGACGTGAACAGCGATCCGTTCGCCGGGTCGAGCACCCGCTGGTAGCTGAAGACGACGTCGTCGGCGGTGACGGGCTCGCCGTTCTGGAACGTCGCACCCTCGCGCAGGTCGATGTCGTAGGTCGTGTCGTCCTTCTGCACCGGCAGGTCGGCGGCGAGCGCGGCATAGGGTTGCTTGGTGACGGGATCGAGGTCGACCAGACCCTCGAAGATGTGCCAGTTGGCGGCGACCGTGACGGCGCCCGAAGCGACCATCGGGTCGAAGCTGCCGTTGAGCGAGTACGAGATGCCGGCCTCGATGGTGGCGTTCGGGTCGATCGGGGCATCGGTCGCAGTGTCGGCGGCGGGGGTGCCGCCCGCGCCGCACCCGGCGAGCGCGACGCTGGCCACGACCGCGCCGGCGAGCAGCGCGGTCGCCCGGCGCGTGCGTCGGCGCAGGGGGTTTCGGAACATGGTCACTCCTGTGTGGATGGTTCGGGCGTCGTGAGGACATCTGACGTCTGACGCACTATACTCACGAATGTCGGCGAAACACAAAGCCGAATCGAAGCCGCCCTCGGGCGGTGCCTTTCAGGGGGATGGAGCACCGAATGGTCATGGCCGACCGAAACGCGTCGCGCATGCGCAGGTCAACGACAGCGGATCAGATCAAGCAGTTGATCCTCACCCGCGACCTCAAGCCCGGCGACCTGCTCCCGACGGAAGCGGAGCTGTGCGAGACCCTCGGCGTCTCCCGGTCGTCCGTCCGCGAGGCGATGCGCACCCTTGCGACGCTCGACATCGTCGAGGTGCGTTACGGCCACGGCACGTTCGTCGGAGGCATGTCACTCGACCCCATGGTCGAAGCACTGGTCTTCCGCGGCGTTCTCTCGCCCGACGGCTCGATGGAGGCCCTACGCGAGGTCGTCGAGGTGCGCGTCGCCCTGGATCTCGCTCTCGCCGAGCTGGTCGTCGAGCGGACCCATGCGGGCGAGGCGGATGCCGACGCCCTACGGGCCCTGGTCGCCGAGATGGTGCAGCGCGCCGAGCGTGGCGAGAGCTTCCTCGAGGCGGACCGCGCGTTCCACACCAAGCTCTTCGCCGCCACCGGCAACCGCCTGGCCGAGCAGCTGGTGGGGGCCTTCTGGGACGTGCACACCGCGGTCATCCCGCTGCTCGAGATCCCGATGCCCGACGACATCCGGCAGACGGCCGTCGCGCACGGGGAGATGCTCGACGCCGCACTCGCGGGCGACGTCGAGGCCTACCGCCGCGCGGTCGTGGCCCACTACGGACCACTCCAGCGCTCGCTGGCTGCGGAGGCTTCTCGACGCTGAGCGACTCACGCCGCGGCGACGACCTCCGCGCTCGTCGCGATCGTCGCCCCGGCGCCCGCCAGCGCGGCGACGAACGCCGCGTGCACCGTCGCTCCGTCGACGTCGGTTCCGCCGAACGACAGGTCGGGTGCGGCGCACGCGTCGGCCACCACCGACACGTCGTAGCCGAGGTCGATGGCGGCGCGGACCGTGGCATCCACGCACATGCTCGTCATCATGCCGACCACGAGCAGGGGCCGCTCGCCCAGCTCCTGCAGCCGGTCATGCAGGTCGGTGCCGACGAAGGAGTTCGGGGCGTGCTTGACGATCACGGTTTCATCGCCGATCGGGGCGACGCGGTCGTCGATCTCGGCGCCGGGCGTGCCGACCTCGAGGAAGCCGCCACCCTGGGGGCTCTCGTGGCGCACGTGAATGACCGGGTCGCCCTGGCCGCGCTGGTGCACGAGCACCGCGGAGGCCGCATCCGCGGCGGCATCCGGACCGACGAGAGGATGCCGACCACCGGGGAAGTAGTCGCGCTGGATGTCGATGATGACGAGCACGGGGTTCATGGGTCACGCCTCTCCGCGCCGATGCGGCGCGTCGTCCAGTCGATCAGCCGACGAGGTGGGCGTCAATCCACCCGCGCCGCCCGGCGGGTCACCGAGGTGTTGTGCAGCACAATTGCGAGTACCCCCGGGGCGAAGGCCGCCAGGCACGGCAACGCTCCCCAGTAGCCCGCGATCGGCGTGATGCCCCACGACACGGGGAGCACGATGAAGAACACACCCGCGACGCGCAGCGAAATGCTGGCCGCACGCCGGTGCGACGGGTTGCGCTCCCACGGGAACCGCTCGTCGGGAGCGGCGGTCGTCACGACCAGCACCGACGCCAACCAGAGGGTCGCTCCGATGAACAGGGCGGTAATCCACAACGCGACTGCCATCGCCCCAGGCAACCCGGTGCCGCGACGAACCGCAACCGGTCGCGACCGATTCGCGCAGACCTGTCCCGCTTACGAGGGGAGCAGGCCCGACAGTCGGCTCCATAGGTCGCCGATGATCGGACCGACGTCGGCGGCACGGTCGGCCGAGCCGATCGCCACGGCCACGAGGGGGAACACCGTCACCGCGAGGGTGATCAGTACGGCCAGCACGCTCCACACCCAGGCGGCGGCGGGCCGGCGGCGGGTGAGGGCGAGCAGCAGCGCACCCGCCACGAGCAGGACACCCAGCAGCGTCACGCCCGTGACGCTCAACACGGGGAAGGGCACGAGTCCCGCCGTGCTGGCGGTGGTGGCGGCGAGGAGTCCCGTCAGCGGCAGGAAGAGCCCGAGCGCGATCAGCACGACGACGACCAGGCCCACACCGGTGGCGATGTAGACGCCGCGCGGGCGACAAACGAAGACACGGCTCGACGTCTTCACGACAGGCCTCCTTCGCTGCGCGTCCAGCGCGCGGGGCGTGCGGTCGCGGCATCCGGGATCAGAAGCGACGGGAAAGACGGGTCGATCATGTCGAGTCCTTTCGATCGGCGAGGTCGGTGACGGGCGCGCGGGGCGAACCCGAGAAGAGGGAGGGGGCGGATGCCGTGGCCTGGCGGCCGGACGACTCCGCCCCCGAGGGGTCAGTGGACGCGCGACTCGTCGTCGTCGTCCTCGTCGCCCGGCACGTGCACGTCGTCGACGGCCACGTCGACCTCGACCACGTCGAGTCCGACGATGCGCTCGACCGATCCGGCCACGCGGGCGCGCACCTGGTCGGCGACCTCCTGGATCTGCGCGCCGTACTCCACGACGATCGTGACGTCGACGGCGGCCTGGGTTTCGCCCACCTCGACCTTGACCCCCTGCGTCAGATCGGTGGCGTTGATGGCGTCGCGGATGGCGCCGAACGCGCGGGCTCCGCCGCCGCCGAGGGCATACACGCCGGCGACCTCGCGAGCCGCGATGCCGGCGACCTTCGCGACGACGCCGTCGGCGATCGAGGTCGTGCCCTCGGTGCGCTCTTCGGGGCCGCGACCGCCGAGCGGACGGTTCACGCGCGAGGCGGCGCGGGGGACGTTGCGCGCAGCGGGGGTGTCGGTGGGGGTAGGGCTGTTCTCAGCCATGGCGGTTCCTTTCGAGCGTGACGACCCGGGGGATCCGAGGCGACGATTTCGCTTACACAGACCAGACGTACCGGGTGCCCGATACGTCACGCGGGGGTTGCACGTCGCTCGCGGGTGTGCATCGAGCTGAATAGGCTTACGGTGTATATCCCAGTGCTGGCGCGACGGTCAAGACCGCGACCATCGCGCCGCGGGCGGTCATCGTGGTCGTGTGGCGGTGGCGCGCGGAGAAGAAATCGGCGCGTGACGAATCCCCGGCCGGCCACGTCCACAACGCGATACCGGTGCACCGCCGGCGACGGAAGGAGCGCCCCGTCATGGGCAAGAAGAAGAACGAAAAACGAAATGAACCGGTCGCCGTCGAGGATTCGACGGTCGAGCAACGCGCCCAGCACGCCCCGCAGTGGTCGTCACTGGCCCGCTACGCCGCCGAGTTCTTCGGAACCTTCCTGCTCGTGCTGGGTGGAGTCGGCACGGCGCTGTTCGCCGCCACCTTCCCGAGCGCCGACGACAATCAGGCGGGCGTCGGATTCCTCGGCGTCGCTCTGGCGTTCGGCCTGACGCTCGTCGCGGGGATCGCCGCGGTCGGCCACATCTCCGGCGGACACTTCAACCCGGCGGTGACGCTGGGTCTGCTCATCGCCGGCCGCACCGACGCCCGTCACGTGCCCGGCTACCTGCTCTCGCAGCTGCTCGGCGGCGTCGTCGCCACGAGCGTGCTCGCGCTCGTGCTCTCGGGCAAGGACGGCGCGTTCGCCGCGGCGCAGTCGTCGGGCTTCGCGTCGAACGGCTTCGGCGAGGGCAGCCCGGGCGGCTACGGCCTGGCCTCCGTCTTCGTCGTCGAGGCCGTGCTGACGGGTGTGTTCGTCGCCGTCATCCTCTCGATCACCGCGAAGAAGGAGTACGTCACCTTCGCCCCCATCGGCATCGGCCTGACGCTCACGCTGATCCACCTCATCAGCATCCCGATCTCGAACACCTCGGTGAACCCGGCGCGCTCGATCGCGACGGCCGTGTATGGCGGCGCGCTGCCCGTGTCGCAGCTGTGGGTGTTCGTCGTCGCGCCGATCGTCGGCGCAGCGGTGGCGGGGCTCATCGTGCGCGCGCTCGGGCGACGGGTCGTCCAGGCCGCGTGAGCCGGATGACCACTCTGAACACGGCGGTAGGCTCGGGTGTAGCCCACGGATGCGGCATCGCGCAAGCAGACCCGAGCCTGCCCCCTCCACGCGTCACCATGGATACCCACACCATCGGGAAGCCACATGATCCGCCACACACGAGATGTCACCGACTCGGCCACGCCCCGGCTGAGCCGCGAAGCCATCATTGCGTGCGCGCTGGAGCGGATCGACGACGACGGCCTGGCCGGGCTGTCGATGCGCAACCTCGCCAAAGCCTTGGACGTTGAAGCCATGTCGCTCTACCGCTATGTGAACGGGCGCGAAGACCTGCTCGAAGGCGTGGTCGACGTGCTCATGACGGGGCTCACTGCGGCCTTGCGCGACGCCCGGGGCGATAGCTGGCAGCGATTCATGCAGGTGACCGCGCACGAGGTGCGCCGCGTCGCGGTCGAGCACCCGCGGGCCTTCCCGCTCATCGCGACCCGCCACCCCGCCGCGCCCTGGCTGCGACCGCCGCTGCGCAGCGTCGAGGTGGTCGAGATCTTCCTCGCGTCGCTGATCGACTTCGGCTTCAGCGACCAGCAGGCCGTCGACGCCTACCGGGCGTTCAGCAGCTTCCTGCTGGGCCAGCTGCTGCTCGAGGCGGCCGTGCGCGGCGCCGAGACGGGGCCGATCGAGGAGCCCCTCGACGAGGGCGATGCCGACCTTCCGCAGGGCGACGGCGAGCGCGAGGTCGACGACCTGCCGCAGGTCATGCGCCTGCGCCCTCTGCTCAGCGAGGATCGCGCCGACGAGGAGTTCGAGGTCGCTCTCGAGTCCCTCCTCGACCGACTCGACCGGGAGATGTCGCAGTAGCCCCTCACGTGCGCAGGTGCGAGGCCCCGTTGAAGTCGAGGACCGCTCCCGACGCCCACTGCGAGCCGGGCGAACTGAGGTAGACCACGGCATCCGCCACCTCTTCGGGCTCCGCGACGCGGCCGAAGGGGCTTTGGTTCCGGATGCCGTCGCCGCCCTCCCCCGAAAGCTTCGTCTGCTGCCGGTCGGTGCCGACGAAGCCCGGCGCGACGGAGGTGACCGAGATGCCGTGCGGAGCGAGGGCGACCGCGAGAGACTGACCCATCGCGTGCAGTCCCGCCTTCGCGGCGCCATACGCGGGGAACTCGGGCTCTCCGCGGAACGCTCCGCGCGAGCCGACGTTGACGATCGCGCCTTCGATGCCGCGGTCGATCATCGAGCGCGCGACGAGGTAGGCGACGTTCGCCGGGGCCAGCAGGTCGACGGCCACCATGCGCTCCCACACGCGGTGCCAGGCATCGAAGCCGGTCGTGGCGATCGGATGCGACGTCTCGGCGTTCGGCGCGATCGCGGCATTGTTGACGAGCACGTCGATACGCCCGAGCCCCGACAGCGCCTCGTCGACGACCCGCGCGGCCACGGCAGGGTCGGACAGATCGCCCTCCACCAGGAGGTGCCCCTCGCCGTGGAGCTGCGCCAGGGTCTCTGCGGCCGCGTCGCGGTCGCTTCCGTAGTGGACGGCGACGCGGTCACCGCGCCGGCTGAGGGCGACGGCGATGGCCCGACCGATTCCGCGCGAGGCGCCGGTCACGAGGGAGTGCTGCATGGCTCCATCCTCGCCGACGCGAGCGTCAGGACGAGAAGAGCCGTAGGTCGGCGGGCGAGAAGTAGTTCTGCGTCACCCCGCCGAAGCGCACGAGGTACTTGCCGCGCTTCTCATCGAGGTAGACGACGGTGCCGATGTTCCCGGCCATCACGGGGCCGGAGATCTCGACGGTGTCTCCGATCGCGAACACGTCCATACGGGGCATCCCTTCCGATCTCCCACGAGCGTCCGGGTGACACCGCGAAACGGCGATGTCACCCGGACTGTCCGGGGCTCACACGTCGGGGCGATGAACCGGTCGCGTACGACGTGGGTGGCTCACGCTACGTCGATGCCCGGCGCCCGAGGTGGGCTTGACGAGCTCCTCGACGAGTGCGTGGTCAGGCGCGGGTGAAACCTTCGAGGTCGGGGTCCCAGAAGGCGTCGGGGTTGGTGGTCTCATCCAGCGGCTCGACGGCGATCGCGGGCGCCTGGGGGAAACGCTTGTGCTGGCGCAGCTCGTGCGCGGCCCAGGAGAAGTCGGGCTCTTCGCCCTCCCAGGAGGCCGGAGCGCTGAGCACGTCGTTGCCGACGCCGATCACGAGCTCGGCTTCTTCGTGACGTCCGCGCGCGGTGACGATCGGGATGCTCACGGCCTCGGCCTGCCCCTCGGCGGCGATCGATGCGGTCAGCTGCACGAGCGCCTCCGCCACGTCGTCGGTCGTGGTCACGGTCTCGCCGGCATAGGTCACACATCGCATCGTCACATGCTCGCCGCTCGGGGCGCGGCCGGGGGGCCGGTTGCCCCCGCGACCGCACTCCGATACGGCGATGTCGGGGGCGGCCGCTAGTGTCCGACGAAGAGGCGCACGAAGGAGCGATCATGGCCGAGGCACCCGAGCTCACCGTCGACGACGCCGCCGCGTGGCGCGCGTGGCTCGATGCGCACGAGGCCACGAGCGACGGCGTGTGGCTCGTGCTCGCCAAGAAAGGCACCGTCGAGCCCACCACCCTGACCTACGCGCAGGCGCTCGACGAAGCCCTGTGCAGCGGCTGGATCGACGGACGCAAGCAGTCTCGCGATGCCGCGACCTTCCGCCAGCACTTCACTCCCCGCCGCGCGCGGTCGATGTGGTCGAAGCGCAATGTCGACATCGTCGCCCGCCTGGCCGATGAAGGACGCATGCGGCCCCGCGGCGCCGACGAGATCGCCCGCGCGCAGGCCGACGGGCGATGGGAACGCGCGTACGCCGGCTCCGCCGACATCGAGGTGCCACGCGAACTGCAAGACGCCCTCGACGCCTCCCCCGCGGCGGCCCGCGCGTTCGCCGCGCTCACGAAGGCCGAGCGCTACTCCGTGCTGCACCCGGTCGTCACGGCCGCGACCGAGAAGACGCGGGCCGCGCGCATCGCGAAGCACGTAGCCGCGCTCGAGGGCGGGGGCGGTCCGCAGCCGAGCTGAGAAGGCCCCGCGGCCGTCGGCGCCGACGAGAATGGGCACATGCGCACCAGACTCCTGCGGATCGCCGCCCTGACGGCATCCGTCATGCTCGGTCTGGTCGCGTGCGCCCCCGCCTCACCCTCCGCCGAGGTGCCGGCGAGCACGACGCCCACCGACGCACCGGTCGTGTCGTTCTACGGCGACTCGTACACCCGCGGCACCGGCGCCAGTTCGTCGAACGAACGGTGGTCGACGATCATCTCGGTCGACCGGGGCTGGCAGGAGATCAACCACAGCGAGAACGGCCTCGGCTTCGTCAACCTCCGCGCGCGCCTGCGCAACGGTCTCGACGACGTCCCCGCGCTCGTGATCGCCGATCACCCCGACATCGTCTTCGTCACGATGGGCCTGAACGACAACTTCAGCTACGACGAGTGCGCCGACGAGATCCACGCCACCATCGACAGCGACCTGCAGCGGCTGCGCAACGGTCTGCCCGCGGCACGCATCGTCGTCGTCGAGCCGTTCTGGTACACCGCCGACCGGCCGGCCTCGCTCGACGTCATCTCGGGGTGGGTCGAAGACGCCGCCGCGCGCATCGGGGCCGATCACATCGACGGGGCCAGCCGGTGGCTCGACGGCCACTACGCCGACGATGCCGACAGCTGGATGGCCGGCGACGGTCTGCATCCGAACGACACCGGCTACGCCCATATGGCGGAGCAGATGGATGCCGCGCTCCGCGCCCTCGACCCGCCGCTATGACGACAGCGGTCGCGACGATCCGCGTCGGCCGAGCGCCCAGACGCCCGCCGCAGCGAGGAGCAGGAGCGTCAGGATGCCGACCACGTGCAGGGCGAGCGACGCGAGGCCGCGCTCGGGCAGGAGGAAGCCGTAGGGAACCCACCCGTCGGTGGCCCCTCGCACGAGGACGACGGTGATCCACACGAGCGGGTAGGGCAGAACCCACCACAGCTGATGCCACGCGAGCCTGGGCCGATCGGGAGCCGTCGCGACGTCGACCACGACGAGCGCGGGGAACACGACGTGCAGCGTCACGCTCACCCACGGGGGCGCCGAGCCCGTGCCCGGCACGAGCCCGTTGTAGACGACCGCAACGACCACGAGGCACGCCGCGCCGATCGCCCACGCCAGCGTCACGACCCGCGGAACCGAGCGGCGAGCGAGCCCGAGACCGCCCACGACGATCAGCACGAGAGCCGTCAGCGTGCTCGTCTGATTGGTGAAGTAGCCGAAGAAGTCGAAGGGGTTGCCGTCGTCGGCGGCGATGCGCAGCGCGTACGAGTAGGCCACCACGGCGACGACGAGCACGCCGACCACGATCCGGGCCACGGCGCGCGGCCGCCCTCCGCTGCGGATGCTGTCGAGGCTCATCCCGCGACGATAACGCGCGGGAGGGGAAGCTCAGACCTCGGCGGCCGTCCGCGCGCGGAACCACACGGTCAGTTCGCGCACCGCACGGATCGCGTCGTCATCGTCGTCGGACTCGAGGTCGTCGAACGTGTCACGGAAGCCCTCGGGCGCTGGAGTCGAAGGGACGCCGATCGGCTCGTACCCCATCGTCCACTCCGAGAACCGGCGCTCGTCGATCTCTTCCGAGAGCAGCATGCGGACGTCGGTGTGGCGCGGGTCGCGGCGGATCTTCGTCATGAGCTCGTCGACGGCGTCTTGCGGACCCTCGAGCACTTGGAAGAACCGCCCGCGCCGGTAGAGCAGCATGCCGGTCAGGTCGTGCTCGTGGTTCGAACGTCGGCTCTGATCGAGGAGCTCGGCCAGGCGGGCGTCGTCGAAGGACTCGGCCGCCGCGCTGACGTACGAGATCGAGACGAGGGGGGTGCTCACGATCGGTTGCCGTCCTCGACGCGTCGGGGAGCGGGCACGCGCACCTGCTCGAGGGTGATCTCGGCGTCCTGCGGGGGCTGACCGTTGGTGACGGCGGCCATGGCCGCCGTGAGCGCCTCGAAGCGGCCGACGAGGCGCGAGCGCCCGTCGAAGGCGTCGAAGGAGCCGCCGGGTTGCCGGT
The DNA here is from genome assembly GCF_032464975.1 of Microbacterium algihabitans. Lineage (NCBI taxonomy): Bacteria > Bacillati > Actinomycetota > Actinomycetes > Micrococcales > Microbacteriaceae > Microbacterium > Microbacterium algihabitans. Next base: position 1,457,067 of record NZ_JAWDIU010000001.1, on the reverse strand, counting down.
CGATGTAGCCGAGGAAGACTCCCTTGCGGCTGCCCACGTGGAACCCCTCTTCGACGCGGGCCCATACGACGCCGGCGCCGGGGCGATCGGGAGACACCATGCTCACCTCTCCTTTCGCCCGCGCGAGGAGACCGGGCACGAGCGACCGTACCCGGAGCCACCGACACCGAGCGGCCCTTGACAGATCGCTCACCCGACCCCAACCGAGATGTGCGGATCGCTCAGGAGATCGCGGCCCGCACCTGGGCGGCGTCGTCGGTGCCGGTCGCTTCGACGATCACACCCCGCTCGACGCGGTACATCGCGAACGAGGCGATGTTCACCCGCCGACGCGTGGCCGGCAGATGCGCGAACGTCCCCGTGTGCGTGCCCCCGGCGCGCAGGTGCACGGCCAACCGGTCGTCTTCGACGAGCAGTTGGATGCGCTTGGCCCGCCAGTCGGGAAAGGCGTGCAGCAGCTCGGCGTAGTCGGCGATCCAGGCCTCGGCCCCGGCCGGCAGGTGCGCGCGGCGGACCGACGGGTGGACGAAGCCGCGCACGGCCTCGATGTCGTGACGGTTGTAGGCGTCGAGGAAGTCGGCGAACCACTCGCGCATCTCCCAGGGCTCCACCCCTCCATTATCGAGGCGGATGCCGCGGTGTCGGCGCGTGCGCCGTGTCCGGGCGCGTCAGCCGACGCTCTCGCCCTCCCGCTGCGCGGCGCGCAGCTGGTCGGCCAGGTGCCGTGCGCCGCGCACCGCGATCGCGATGCTCGTGAGCGTGGGGTTCATCGTGTTCGCCGTCGGGATGAGCCCGTTGCCGCCCACGACGAGGTTCTCGAAGCCCCAGACGCGCGAGTACGGATCGGCGACGGACGTCGCGGGATCGGTGCCTGCGCGCATCGTGCCCATGAAGTGCAGGCTCGAGCCGTTCGGCAGCAGGCGCGGCTCGGCGATGAACGTGCCCAGCGCCTGCCCGGCGCGGCGCAGGCGCTCGGTCGCCTCGGCGATCTCGGCGTTCTCGCGCTCGGTGAGGGCGTAATCGATCGTGAAGTTCGGCATGCCGCGGTAGTCGAGCTCATCGTCGCTGAACGTGGCACCGTCTTCGACGCGAGGGAACTTGCGCGTGCCGAAGCCCATGTTGACGTACCCCCAGCGGTTGGCGGCCGCGGGGTGGTCGGCGGGGAGGGGGAACGGCGGGGTCTCGGCGTACATGATCTGCGCCGAGTAGGGGTGGTCGGGCTCCGAGAACGGAATGCGGTTGACCGCGGCCACCGGGTCGGCGGGATTGGTGGCCCGGCGCGCGAGCTCCGCCTCGAGTTCCTCGTCGGAGACCAGCGCACTCATGCGCTCGGCGTCGAGGGCCACCGTGCTGATGACCACGTGGTGCTCGGTCAGGTAGCGCCCGAGGGGCGCGGGACGGATGCCGGACGCCCACAGCAACTGCGGGGAGCGGAACGCGTCGGCGGCCACCACCACGGCATCCGCCTCGACGAACGACTGCTCGCGGGTGCGGAGGTCTTCGACGACGAGCCCGCGGACGGTCGTGCCGTCGTGCTCGATGCGGCGCACGAGCGTGAGATCGCGCAGCTCGAAGCGGGCCGCGGTGTCGGTGCCGGGCTCGATGAGGGGTCCGAGCACCGTGTCGGCCCCGGCCCAGCGCATGGTGCCGTCGGGCTGCGGGTCGCCGGCGACCGGCAGGGTGCTTACGCCGTAGCCCTCGGGCAGCTCGGCACCGAACTCGCGGTCGAGGAGCGTGCGGATGGCCGCTCCGACCGGCGAGTCCGAGAACGCGGCGCTCTGCTTGTGCAGCAGGTCTTCGGCGGTCGAGACGAGGTCTTCCCACTCGTCGTCGGCGATGAAGGGCAGCTTCTCGCTGAAGGCCGGGCGCGGGATCGCGCAGGTCCAGTGCGCGCCCTGTCCGCCGACGTTGGTCGCGGCGGCCGCGGCGGGGAACGCCTGCGCGTGCGCCGACCCCGGCCCGCCGAAGTCGAGCAGGTGCGTGCCCTGCCGGGCGGTGAACATCCCCTCGACGATCGCCCCTGCGGGGATACCGAGCGACTCCCGGAAGGAACCGGCTTGCGGGCCCTGCGACTTCTCGCGGGCGCGCGCCTTCTCGTCGGGGTCGGTGATGTTGCGCACGCTCTCGCCGGGGCGCTCGGTCACCTGCGGTCCCGCCTCGAACATGATCACGCGGGCGTCCGGCAGCGCCTCGAGCAGGAGCCGGGCATAGGTCGAACCGATGGGCCCGCTGCCGACGACGGCAATGGTGGGGGTGGCGGTCATGGTCTCTCCTTCGAAGGCCGCTCAGGCGGGTTGACGGGCGGGGGCGGATGCCGCGGGCTGGGGCGTGTCATCCGACAGACGCCCCGGGGGCAGCAGCAGGGCGATGACGACGCCGCACGCGTAGACCGCGGCGAGGCCGAGGAAGACGGGCGCGAAGACGTCGTGGTAGACCACGGCGATCTCGTCTTGCACGGCGGGGTCGGCGGCACGCACGAGGGCCGGGGTGAGGGTCGCCGCGTCGAGACCCACGGGGAGCGCGGCGGCGACGCCGAATCCGACGATCCCGCCGACGACGGCGGTGCCCACGGTCGACCCGACCTGACGCACGAGGTTGGTGGTGGCGGTGACGGCCCCGAGGTCGGACCGCGCGGCCGCGCTCTGCACGACCGCGAAGATGAGGTTTGTGAACGACCCCGTGCCGATGCCGACGAGCGCCATGACGATCATCGGCACCCACAGCGGCGCTCCGACCGGCAGCACGGCCATCGCGGCGAGCCCCGCAGCGCCGAGCGCCGTTCCGATCACGGGGTAGGCGCGGTAGCGACCCGAGCGGCTCACGAGCCACCCGGTGAGCAGGCTGCTGACGAGCATGCCGAGCACGGTCGCGATGGGGACGAGCCCCGACACCGTGGCCGTGGCGCGGTACGCCATCTGGATGTAGGTGGGGACGTACGCCACGATCGCGAAGAGCCCCGCGCCGACGACGAGCGAGAGCCCCAGGCACACGAGGATCGTGCGGTGGCGCAGGATGCGCGGCGGAAGGATCGGCTCGGCCGCTCGCCTCTCGATCACGACGAGGACGGGGATGCCGACGACCACCGCGACCGCGCAGACGATCGCCGCGGGACGCAGCGCGTCATCGCCCGCCCAGGTCACCGCGAGCACGAGGGCGAGCAGCGTGGCCGTGAAGACGATCGCCCCGGGCACGTCGAAGCGCGGATGGGCTCCGCCGGGCAGGCGCGGCACGGCGACCATCGCGAGGGCGAGCGCCACGACTCCGACCGGGAGGTTGATCCAGAACACCCACGACCAGCCCCAGAAGTCGGTGATGAGCCCACCGACGACGGGACCGACCACGATCGCGATCGGGAACGCTGCCCCGATGATCGCCATGTAGCGCGGACGCTGGCGCGGGCTGGTGACGCGCGCGATGATCGTCTGCGACATCAGCTGCAGGCCCGCCGAGCCGAGACCCTGCAGCACGCGCGCCGCGATGAGCCACCCGAGATCGGGGGCGAATCCGCACACCAGCGAGGCCGCGAGGAAGGTCACGAGCGACAGCAGGAACACGCGCCGGGGTCCGACGACGTCGCCGAGCTTGCCCAGTACGGGCAGCATGGCGGTCGCGGCGAGCGTGTAGCCGACCATGATCCAGCTCATGTGCTCGAGCGCACCGAGGTCGCCGGCGATCGTGGCGAGCGAGGTCGAGACCACGGTGTGGTCGAGCGCGCCAAGGAACGAGACGGAGAGGAGGGCGGCGACGAGGATCCGCAGCCGCGCGGGAGAGAGAGTCATGCGTGGGGCGCTCGTACGACCGAGCGATCGACGCGACAGGGTGTGCCGCTCCGGCTCCCTCACCGGGCGAACGGACCCGATGGGCCCCGACGTCGCCTTCATCATAGCCGACTTATGTCGAAATTCAACATTAGAGGACGGCGCGAGAGAGGACGGTCGCCGCCCCCGACAACGCCTGCCCCCCGTCTACGCCGATCTCGGCGCCGGTGAGGAAGGCCGCGGCATCCGACAGCAAGAAGGCGACGATGCCCGCCACCTCGCCGACCTCGCCAGCGCGGCCCAGGGGGATGATCCCCTCGTTCGCCGCCCGGAACGCCGGCGGAGCACTCGCGGTCATCGCCGTGTCGATGAAGCCGGGGTGCACGAGATTGACCCGGATGCCGCGCGGCCCGAGCTCCGTGACGCTCGCGTGAGTGAGTCCCCGCAGCGCCCACTTGCTCGCCGTGTACGCCGCCGTGTAGTGCCCCGTCAGTCCCGCCACCGAGCCGATGTTGACGATCGAGGAGCCGGAGTCCATCAGGGGCAGAAGAGCCTGGATGCCGAGCATCGCAGCCGTGACGTTGACCGCGAAGACGCGGTCCCAGTCGGAGCGCTCGATCGCACCGATGCGGGCGCGGTGCGTGATGCCGGCGTTGTTGACGAGCCCGCGCACGCGCTCGCCCGCGAGGTCGGCGGCGAGCGCGGCCCAGTCGGCCTCCGACGACACGTCGAGTCGGCGATAGGTCACGGCGTCCTCGGCGCCGAGCTCGGGGGCGTCGTCGGCGAGGTCGACCGCGATCACCCGACCGCCCTGCCGCGCGATCGCCAGCGCCTCGGCAGCCCCTTGGCCGCCGGCGGCGCCGGTCACGACGAAGAGGTTCCCGGTGACACCGGGCGTGCTCATCGCGAGCGCGCCCTCGACCGCTGCCGCGCGCGCGGGATCGGCGGCGCGGGCACGCGCTCGCCCACGACGTTGACGATCTCGCCGACGCCCTCGATCACCAGTCGCACCTCGTCACCGGGCTCGAGCGGCCGCGGGTCGAGCCCGCCGCGCCGGCCCCACAGCTCGCCGAGGCACCCGCCGCCTCCGACCGTGCCCGAGCCGAGCACGTCGCCGGGCACGACGACCGAGTTGCGCGCCGCGTAGGCGACGAGCTCGGGGAACGGCCACCCCATGTTCGACACGAGGTCGTGGCCGATCAGCTCGCCGTTGACGAACAGCTCGGCCCGCACCGCGAGGAAGCCGTCGTCGTCGAGGAAGGGCTCGAGCTCGTCGGCCGTGACGATCCACGGGCCGAGCGTCATGGCGAAGTCCTTGCCCTTGGCGGGCCCCAGTCGCACCTTCATCTCGCGCGACTGCAGGTCACGGGCCGACCAGTCGTTCATCACGGTGTAGCCGAAGATGTGCGTCGCCGCGGTCGCGGCATCCAGGTTCTCGCCGTCCGAACCCGCCACCCCGCCGATGACGGCGGCAAGCTCGAGCTCGACGTCGAGGCGCTGGGTCTCGGGGATCGCCACGACCTCGCCCGTCGCCCGCACGGTGTGCGGATTGGTGAAGTAGAAGGTCGGCGCCTCGTACCACTCGGGCACGACCTCGCTCTTGCCGTCGACCGAGGCGCTGACGCCCTCGACGTGCTCTTCGAAGGCCACGAAGTCGCGGATCGAGGCGGGCACGAGAGGCGCGAGCAGCTGCACCTCGGCCAGCGGCCGCGCTCGCGAGCCGTCGCGGCGGGCGAACAGCTCCGGCAGCGCCGATAAGCCCTGCGCCAGTACCTCGGCCACCCGCAGCCCGTCGGGGAAGGGCACCACGGCATCCGCCTCGACGAACCCCTCGCCCACGTCGGCGCCGTCGGCCCAGCGCGCGATCCTCACGCGTGCACCCGGGTGCGCAGGAGCTCCGCGGCGTTCGCGCCCAGGATGCCGGTCACCTCGGCGTCGGCCAGTCCCGCGCCGCGCACGAAGGCCACGGGGTCGTCGAGGCCCATGTCGAACGGGAAGTCGCTGCCGAGCAGCACCCGGTCGGCGCCCGCCGCCTCGACGAGCCAGCGCAGCGCCCGCTCGTCGTGCACGACGGTGTCGAACCACAGCTTCGACAGGTAGCTCGACGGCTTGTGCGCGCACCCGCGCGCCTCGGGTCGCACCGCCCATGCCCGGTCGGATCGGCCGATCGCGGTGGGGAGGTATCCGCCGCCGTGCGCCGCGATCAGGCGGAGTCCCGGATGCCGATCGAGCACGCCCGCGAAGATGAGGTGCGACAGCGCGACGGCGTTCTCGGTGGGCTGGCCGACCGTGTTGGAGAGGTAGAACCGGTCGAGGCGCTCGTCGAGCGAGCAGCCGAAGGGGTGCAGGAACACCACCGCGCGCAACTCCGCCGCCCGCGCCCAGAAGGGCTCGAGGCGCTCGTCGCTGAGCTCGACGTCACCCGCGAACGACGAGATCTCGACCCCGGCGAGCCCGCGCCCGAGCACCGCGTCATCGAGCGCGTCGACCACGAGGTGCGGGTGCTGCAGCGGCACGGTGCCGAGGCCGACCAGACGGTCGGGGGCGAGGGCGACGTGCTCGGCGACGAGGCGGTTGGCCTCACCCGTGGCCCACGTGGCCAGTCCCTCGTTCGCCCATGGGTAGAAGTGGTTCGGCGAGGGGCTCACCCACTGCCGGTCGACGCCCTGTTCGTCCATCGCGGCCAGGCGCGCCTCGACCGACGTCAGCCGCGGGAAGCGCTCGCCGATCATGCGGCCCGAGGCCTGCAGGCTGGCGAGTCCGTTGCGACGCAGCTCGAGGTCGGCCGCGGCCTGCACCTCGTCGGGCACGCGACGCTCGACCTCGGCGTGGAGCCCCGGCATGAGCAGGTGGGCGTGGACGTCGGTGACCTCGTGGCCCTCGGTCGCGCTCATGCGCGGGCCGCCGTGAGCTGCGCGACGCCGAACATGAGGCCGCCCATGTCGGCGTCGCGGACGCCGTCGAGCTGCCACTGCCCGAGCTGCACCGAGGCGTCGACGATTGCCTTCGCCCGCGCCACGCGGCGCTCGTGGAAGGCGTCCCACAGGTCCTGGTCGACAGCGTCGCGCTGCACGAGCAGTTCGCTCAGCACCGCGGCGTCCTCGAGACCCTGGGCCGCACCCTGCGCGATCGTCGGGGGGCAGCTGTGCGCGGCATCGCCGATGACCACGGCGCGACCGCGGTTCCACGGGGCGTCGACGAGGTGGCGGGTGAACCACGTGTAGTTCGCGTCGGCGCCGGCCTCGATGTCGGCGCGGATGTGGTTCCACGGGCCGTCGTAAGCGCGCGACTGCTCGACCATGATGCGTCGGGCTTCGTCCGGCGCCACCTGCGAGCGGTCCTGGGCCTTCTCGACGAGGAAGGCGTACATCGTGTCGTCGCCGGTGGGCGTGTAGCCGGCGATGTACATCGGCCCGCCGTAGTACAGCTCGCTGCGGTCGACGTCGGGTGGCAGCGACACGAAGGTGCGCCAGATGCCCATGCCGGTCTGCTCGGGGTCGACGTGGATGCCGATCATCTCGCGCACCGCCGAGTGCAGGCCGTCGGCGCCGACGAGCAGGTCGAAGGTGCCGGCGGGCTGCCCGTCGACCTCGACCGCGACGCCGTCCGCGGTTTCGGAGACGCCAGTCACGCGCGTGCCGAAGTGCACGCGGGCACCGTGACCCTCGGCCGCCGCGAGCAGGATGCGGGCGAGGTCGGGGCGCGACATGCCCATCGTCGAGGGGTAGTCGGGACCGCCGGTCTTGAGGTCGGGCAGGGCCGCGACGACCGGAGCGCCCGGGCCGGGGGCGCGAAGGTTGAGCCCTTCGAACGCCTTGCCGGCGGCGGCCACCTCGTCCCACACGCCGAGCTCGTCGAAGACACGCAGGGCGTTGCCCTGCAGGGTGATGCCCGAGCCGCGCGTCGAGAGCGCGGGCTGGGCGTCGTAGAGGTCGACCTCGACGCCCTCCTTCGCGAGGAAGATGGCGGTGGCCAGGCCCGCGACGCCGGCTCCGGCGATCGCGACTTTCTGAACGGCGGTCATGTCAGAACCTCTCTGTTCTGTGAACGGTGAAGGAATTACAGCAGAGCGACGGGGTTCACCGGCGAACCGACCGCTCCGGTGATCGGCAGCGGCGGGGCGGAGAGCAGGAACTCCCAGCGACCGGCCGCGGCGCACGCCTCGGCCAGCTCGTCGAGGTCCCACATCTCGCCGATCGTCAGGCCCATGTTCGGGATGACGACCTGGTGAAGCGGCTGGAAGGCGGGCACGTCGAACTCGTTCGGGCGCACCTCGAACCCCCAGGTGTCGGTCGCGATCGCGGCGATCTCGGTGCGGTGCAACCACCCCGCGGTGGTGAGCGAGAGCCCGGGCGCGGGGCCCCCGGCGTAATCGCCCCAGCCGTCGCGACGAGCGCGCGTGTAGGCGCCGGTGCGCACGAGCACGATGTCGCCGCGGCGCACCTCGACGCCCTGCGCGGCGGCGCAGGCCTCGAGGTCGGCGACGGTGACGGCGTGGCCGTCGGCCAGCTCGCCGGTCTCGGGCGAGAGGTGTCGGCCGACGTCGAGCAGCACGCCGCGCGAGACGATGACGGATGCCGCGTGCTCGATGCCGGTGACGAGGTCGCCATCACTGGTGACGACGTCGCCCGCTCGCCGGCCGTTCCACGCGTAGCCGTGGTCGAAGATGTGGCCGAGGCCGTCCCACTGCGTCGAGCACTGCAGGGGCATCGCGATCACGTCGTCGGCGCCGCCGATGCCGTGGGGGAAGCCCTGGTTGCCGCGCTCGGCGTCGGTCCCGGTGTCGGTCATCGTGTGCACGGGGTTGGTGCGCCGGCGCCAGCCCTTCTGCGGGCCGTCGGTGTCGAACGGCTGCGACAGCGAGATCGAGCGTCCCTCGCGTACGAGCGCGGCGGCGGAGCGGCGGATGCCGTCGTCGATGAAGTTCAGCGTGCCGAGCACGTCCTCGTCACCCCAGCGCCCCCAGTTGCGAAACGCCTCGGCGCGCAGCGCGATCTCGGCCTCGGGGTCCTGCCGATCGAGGTCGGCGGGGTCTTCCGAGGGCAGGGGTCCCTGAGCCTGTCGAAGGGGTCCCTGAGCCTGTCGAAGGGGTCCCTGAGCCTGTCGATGGGGTCCCTGAGCCTGTCGATGGGTCACGACTGCTCCCCCACGCAGCGCACGACCTGCGTGCCGAGCGCGCCGATAGTCCCGGTCATGACGTCGCCGTCGCGCAGGAACCGCTTCCAGTGCTGCCCGTTGCCGGCGGGGCTGCCGGTCAGCAGCAGGTCGCCGGGCAGCAGCGGGTGGGTCTGCGACGCCGCCGAGATGAGCGCCGGCACGTCGAAGAGAAGGTCGGAGGTGTTGGCATCCTGCATCACCTGCCCGTTCAGCTCGAGGCGCACCGGGGTGTCGGCCGGGTCGACGAACCGCGCGGGCACCAGCAGAGGACCGGTCGGCAGGAAGCCGGGGGCGTTCTTCGCCCGGTACCAGTCGGTGCCGATCTCTTTCATGTCTTTCCGGAACACGAGGTCGCGCGTGGTGATGTCGTTGACGATCGTGTACCCGGCGACGTGGGCGAGCGCGTCCTCGCGCGAGACGCGGAAGGCTTCGCGGCCGATGACGACGGCGAGCTCGAGCTCCCAGTCGTGCACCTCGCTGTACGCGGGCAGCACGAGCGGCACGTCGTCGCCGACCACGCACGCGGTGAGGCCGATGAAGAAGTACGGCTCGCCGCTGCGGGCGCGCTCGTCCATCATCTCGGCGGCGAAGGCGTGCGCTTCTTCGGGCGTGCGGTCGGTGTTCTGCGTCAGGCCTGCCGCGACGAGCTGGATGACGTGCTCGCGGTAGTTGGCGCCGGTCTGCAGCACCTGCCGCGGTTCGACGGGCGCCGTGAGGATGACCTCGGAGAGCGGATGCCACTCCCCCGAGGCCTCGTCCTGTGCCGAGGCCAGGGCTTCGAGGCGATCCCAGTCGGGGTCGGCGAGGAACGCGTTCAGACCCCCACCCAATTCGTCATCGGTGAGCGCGCGGATGCGGTCTCCGGCGACGAGGCCGATGCGCACGGCATCCGCCTGTCGAAAGCGCGCGAGCGCGAAGGGTGCGGTCGTCATGGTGGTGCTCACTTTCCCCGACCGGGATGGTCGCTCAGCCCCGACCCTGGACGGCGTAGGGGTTGAGCAGGGCGTCCTTGATCTCGTCGGGCACGCCCTCTTCGGTGGCGCTGGGGCCGTCGGCGGGCGGGAACGATTCGGTCATCGACATGGGCATGGCGCCGTTGCGGTACATGTTGTTCGAGCCGAGCGAGGGCTTCCAGGTGTTGGCCTCCCAGTCGGGCACGTAGTTGCGGTACCCGCCGGTGTTCAGCTCGATGCGCAGGCTCGAGGGCTCGCGGTAGTAGAGGAACGTCTGCTCGCCGATGCCGTGGATGTTGGGGCCGTATTCGATCGGCACGCCGTTCTCCATGAGGGTATCGGCGGCGATGAGCAGCTCTTCGCGGGTGTCGACCCAGAACGCGTAGTGGTTGATGCGTCCGGCGCGGCTCGAGCCGTCGAGCACGACGCCGAGGTCGTGCGACTTCTCGTTGGTGGTGAGCACCGAGAACACCGAGATGGGCGCCTCGTCGAGCACCGTGCGGGCCATGAAGCGGAAGCCGAGCGTGTCGACGTACCACTGCACGAACGCGTCGACGTCTTTGGCGGCGACCGTGACGTGGTCGAGCTGGCGCGGGGCACCGGCGACGGGGCTGCGCTTCTCAGGACGATCGGGGTAGATCGAGGCGGTGTGGGGCTCGGCGCGGTGACGCTCGACGTCCCAGTGCAGGGTCATGTTGTGGCCCTGGGGTCCGGTGAAGCGGAAGGCGCGGCCGATGCCCCGACCCTCGAACCATTCACCCTCGATACCGGCCGCCTGCACGCGCTTCGCGGCCTCTTCGAGCGCCTCAGCCGACGAGGTGCGCCAGGCCATGGTTTCGAGCGAGGGCTCGTCCCCTTGGGCGACGACGACGGAGTAGGCGTAGTAGTCGCCCCAGCACCGCAGGTAGACACGGCCGTCTTCGCGCGCGACCTCGGTCAGACCCACCTGGTTGACGTAGAAGTCCACCGACGCCTCGACATCGGGAGTCGTGATCGCGACGAACGACAGATGAGAGAGAAGCTTGATCATCTTCGATCCTTTCGAGTGAATCGGGTCGTTCCGACTCTTCTTCCACTATCGGACCGAAGTGGATATCAGGGAATCCGATTCTGTGAATGCCGGGCATCGGTCTGACTTATCCGCCGCCGCCGAGCCGCGCGAGGATGCCGCGGGCGCCCCGAAGCCAGGCGACCCTCGTCCCACTTATCGCGGTGCATGTCCCATATGTGGTCGCCTGCGGAGGTTCCATCCGACCAAAAGAGGGACATGCTCCGGCGATGGCGGCTCATCCGGAACACGGCGGGATGACCGTGTCATCCGCCGCCAGCTCATCGAGGTCGCTCAGCGCCGCGCCCGACTCGACCGCCTCCAGAATCCGCCGCAGCGCGAGACGCTCCGGCGACTCCCGCCGAACGGGCTGGATGCGGCGCCCCTGGTCGTCATCGAACGCGACCTCGGCCAACGGCGACGCGGAGTCCACGCGCACCTCGACGCGGCGCGGCCCCAGCGCCGTGGCGACCAGCGCTCCGCCCACCCCGCCGCCGATCGCTCGGGTCACGCTGACGCCGATGCCGCCGGTCCCGCGTAGGGCGATGGTCGTGGCCGTCGTCGTGTCGGCGCGGTCGACGATGCCCAATGGACCGCCGGCGAGGGCCCGTGCCCACCCGAACGCGTCGCGGAGAAGAGTCGCGGCATCCGTCCGCCCACCCCAGGCGTCGACGACGACGTGTCGCGGTGACGAGGCCGGGTCGATGGCGTCGGCGACGACGTCGGGGCGCAGGCGCCGGCGCATGACGACCACCGGCGCGGCGATCAGCGCGAGGCGCTCGTGAGCAGCAGCGGGGGCGGGGGCGGGCTCATCGACCACGAACGCCGCCGCGTCGACGAGGCGGTCCCACCACGCGCCACGCCCCTCGACCACGCGAATGGCATCGACGCCACGGCCGGGCCGGAGCCGCGGCGCGAGCTCGGCCACGGCCGCACGGTACGCGGCGGCATCCGTCCACACCTCGATCGCGGTCATCGTCCGGCCCCCGCCCGAACGGCCGCGGCCGCGCCGTCGGCGATCGCCAGCACGAAGGCCGCGTCGGCGCGCAGTTCGTCGTACTCCATCGCCGCCTCTCCGCGCAGCAGGGCCGCGAGCGCGCCCCACTCGACCTCGTACCCATCGCGACGATCGATCGGGTACACCGTCTGCACGCCCTGCGCATCGCGCACCGTCGTGCGCGCCCCGCCGACGTGGACGAACGGTGGAGGGAACTCGACCTCGACCCGGGCACCCGCGGTGATCACGCTCACCCGCCACAGCGAGTCAGCCCCCTCGGGGAGCATCACGGTCGTGAAGCGCACGAGAGCGCCGTTCGCACGCAGCGCCAGATCGAACCCCACGGGCGCCACCGGCCGGGCCCACACCAGGTCGGGCACAGCCGGCACGAGATCGCGCACGAGCGGCAGATCGTGCACCCCGAGCCCGGCCACGAGCTGACGCACGATCGCCGCGCTCTGCTCGGGATCGTCGAGGTCGAGGGGTGGGCGGCGCACGGGCGCCCCCGCCGGAAGCGGCTCGCCCATCGTCAGCGCGTGATAGCGATCGTTCGGCGAGAGGCACAGGGTCACCGTCACCGCCGAGATCCGTCCGTCGAGCGCGCTCAGGTGGTGCGTCGCCCGCGTCCACGCGGGGTCGAACAGATGGTTCGTGCCGACGACCAGCAGCGCGCCGACCGCGGCGCACTCGGCGACGAGACGGTCGGCCTCGTCGGCGGTGTCGGCGAGCGGCTTCTCGCAGAAGATCGCGCGCCGGCCGGCGGCGAGGCTCGCCCGCACGTGCTGCGCGTGCAGCGACGGCGGGCTGCACACCGCGACGACGTCGACGTCGGGGTCGGCGAACAGCGCGTCGACGCCCGACGAAGCCCGCGCTCCGAAGCGCTCCGCGATGACCGCGGCCCGCCCGCTGCCGGCGTCGCTGACGTGCACGAGCCGGAAGTCCCCGTCGGTGCGGGCGAGGGTGGGGGCGTGCAGCGCCGCCACTCCCGGCCCAGAGCCGATGATGCCCACGCCCCACGTCATTGCGGCCTCCTCGCCACTTCAGCACGAATTACACCGAAGTCAGGGACTAATGAACCATAGATCTCGCGATTCCGGCAGCACACGCTCTCTCCTGTGTGAAGATCAACGCATGGCCAACGTGTCCACCCTCCGCTTCGGCGCGCAGACCGACGAGGTCACGAGCCTGCTGCGCATCGTCAACATGGTGCGATCGGGCGAGGCCGTGACCCGCCCCGAGATCGGACGCGTGACCGGCCTCGGTCGAGGCGTCGTCGCACAGCGCGTCGATCGCGCCGTCGAGATGGGCTTCCTCGAAGACGCCGAGTACGCCCCCTCGTCGGGCGGCCGCGCGCCCCGCACCCTCCGCTTCCGCACCGAACGCGGACGCATCGTCGTGTGCGCCCTCGGCGGCCTGCACATCCACGTCGGCGTCACCGACCTCGACGGCACGATCCTGCACGAGGCCCACCGCGCGTGGGACATCGCCACCGGGCCCGAGCAGACCCTCGCCACGGCGACGACGATGGTCGACGAGCTGCTCGCCGAAGACGACGGCACGGCCGTCTGGGCGATCGTCGTGGGCCTGCCCGGCCCCGTCGACTTCGACAGCGGGCGGCCCGTCGCGCCGCCGATCATGCCGGGCTGGAACGGCTTCGACGTGCGCACCGTGTTCGAGCAGCGCTACGGCGCCCCGGTCTGGGTCGACAACGACGTCAACCTGCTCGCAGCCGGCGAGCGCGCGCGGCGTCGCGACGAGAACACCGACCTCATCTACTGCAAGGTCGGCACCGGCATCGGCGCGGGCCTCGTCTCGCACGGGCGCCTCCACCGCGGGGCGAACGGCGCGGCCGGCGACATGGGTCACGTCCGCGTTCCGGGCTCCGAGCACGTATGCCGCTGCGGCAAGACCGGGTGCCTCGAGGCCGTCGCGGGCGGATGGGCCCTCGTGCGCGACGCCCACGCCGCCATCGCCGACGGCGCCACGGGGCTGCTCGCCGACAGCGCGGCATCCGGAGACGAACTCACCCCCGAGGTGGTCTCGCGATCGGCCGAGCGCGGGGATCCGCTCGCCATCTCGCTCGTACAGGCGTCGGCGCGGCACATCGGCGAGGCCGTCGCCGCCCTCGTGAACATGTTCAACCCGAGCGTGATCGTCGTCGGCGGAGCCGTCGCGTCGGCGGGCGAACTGTTCCTCGCCGAGGTGCGCCACCGCGTCTACGAGCTCTCGCTGCCCCTCGCCACGCGCGACCTCGTGATCCGCACGAGCGAGAACGACCGCAGCGAACCGATCCGCGGCGGTGTCGATCTCGCGCGCGAGCAGTTGTTCGAGGTGAGCCTGCCGCGATGGTTCGCCGACGGACGTCCGACCGTCGCTGCGGTCCGCGGGGCGTAGGACCTACTTCTTCCTCTTTTCGACATTAGTCGGTAGGTTATGACCTGAAGCGCGCATCCCGCGTGCCGCGACACGAGGACGTGCCCGCCATGACCCTTTCCGCCCTGCGCGACGACGCGCTGCGGACCGCCGCCGGGCGCACCCAGGTGCGCGTCTCGCTGCCGTGGATCCGTTCCCTCCCCCTCGCGAGCCTCATCGAGCCGACCGTCGAGATCGACGGCATCCGTCGAACGCCCGTCATCGCCCTCGGCGACCGCCGCGTGGCCCCGTCCGACCTGTGCGCCGAAGACGCGTGGTGGTACATCCAGGACCGCGTGGTGCTGGAGATTCCGGATGCCGCCTCCCCCGGCCCCCACGAGGTCGCGGTGTCGTTCTCGCTCGAGATCCCGTACCTGCCCGGCGGCCCTGACGCTCCCCTGCGCCTGCCGTTCACCTTCTCCCGCGTACTGGAGGCGGGCGCGACCTCGCCGAGCGTGGCGCGCGACGCGGGAGGGGTGGAATGACCCTCCCCGACGGCTGGCAGCTCACCGCCAGCGCCTTCAACCTCACCCCCGAGGTGATCCGCGCCGAGCGCACGGCCCCCGACCTCGCCGCCACCCTGGTCGAGCGCGACGTCGCCGCGGCCATCGAGATCGAGCTCGGCCAGATGTGGCGCGGATTCCCCGACCCTCCGCACGACGACGCCCACGCCTTCCGCGACCGGCTCGCCGCCGCGGGCGGGCGCGTCAGCATCGTGGGTGTCAGCATCGACGAATTCATCGGGGGCAGACGACGGTCGGATGCCGAGCGCCGAGCCTTCCTCGAACCACAGCTCCGCGCGGCGGCCGCCGTCGGCGCGACGGGGGTGCGCCTGCCGATCGGCCAGGCGGGAGCGCTGCTCGACGGGCTCGTGCCCCTGCTCGAAGAGCTCGACCTCGTGCTGTTCGAAGAGGCGCAGGGCCACGAGACCCCCGCCACGAAGCCCGCGGCCTACGACCGGATCGCCCAGCTCGACACCCCGCACGTGCGGCTGCTGCTCGACATCAGCATGCTCATGCCCGCCCTCCCGGTGACCTATCTCGACCGGCTCGAGCGCGGCGGCATCCCGGCCGATCTGCTCCGGCGCATGCGCGACGACTGGCGCGATCCCGCCACCCACGACGCGGTCGTCGCTCTGCTGCGCTCGGGGCAGGTGCCCGGCGCCGTGCACACCCTCTACATGAACCTGCTCGTGCGCTTCGGACGCGCGCGGGCTTCCGATCTGGCATCCGTCCTCCCTCTTCTCGGTGCGGTGCACCTGAAGTTCTGGGACCTCGACGACGCCGACCATCGGATCTCCGACCCCCTTCGCGACGTGGGCGCAGCCCTCTCCGCGACGGGCTTCACCGGCACGCTCTGCAGCGAGTGGGGCGGCCAGGAGTGGCTCGACGACGACCCGTGGGAGATGACCTCGCGTCATCTGTCGATGGCCGCCGGCGCCCTCTCCGACCGTCACCCATCCGCCTCCCTTTCGAGAGCGAGCACGCAATGACCGACCGACCCATCAAGTGGAGCTACATGGACCACTGGCGAGCGCAGGGACCCGCAGGCCCCTACGACCAGTGGCAGTCCAAGCTTGCGATGAAGCGCTTCCTGCAGCAGGTCGCCGCCGTCGGCTTCGACGCGATCGACACCTTCGACTTCCGCATCTGGCAGATCTTCGAGCAGTACGGCTCGGTCGCCAACTACCAGGAGTTCGTGCAGGAGCAGGGTCTCGAGCGCATCGTCAACACCTTCCACGGGGTCTACTACTCCCCCGATCGCTACGCGCCCGAGGTGCCGGCCACCCACGCCACGATCCTCGACGACTTCCGGCGGACGATGGACATGTGGTCGGGCATCCAGCTCGACAACATCATCGTCATGCCCGGCTCGCGCTTCTTCGACGAGGCGGGCGTCTCCGACGACGGGCTCAAGCACGCCGCCGACGTGTGGGGCCAGGTGGGCGAGATCACCCAGCAGTACGGGGTCAACCTCACCTGCCACCACGAGTTCTACGCCGGCATCCGCACGCGCGATCAGATCGACCGGTTCTACTCCTACGCCGACCCGCAGTACGTGAAGTTCTTCGTCGACACGGCGCAGCACTGCATCGCCGACGTCGACCCCGTCGACGTGTACGAGAAGCACCACGAGCGCGTCACGGGCTTCCACTTCAAAGACACCCGCCACACAGACGTCAACGACGACTACCGGATGTTCCCGGATGCCGAGGTGTCGGCGAAGACCACCGAGAAGTGGTTCTACGAGATGGGCACCGACGAGGGCCTGGTCGACTTCGAGGCGATGATGCGTTCGGTGCGCGACCACGGCTACACCGGCTGGATCAGCGTCGAGCACGACAAGGCCGACAAGCTCGGCGGCGACTACGCCGAGAGCACCGCGATCGCGCGGTGGTACGCCAAGAACGTCCTGGACGGTATCTACACCGAGGAGGTCGCGCGATGAGCGACGTGCGCTGGGCCTACGCCATCAACCAGTGGGATACGAACATCGACTCCTTCGTGCGGAAACGCGAGCACGAGCGGGCGTTCAAGACGGCATCCATCAGCGGCTTCTCGGGCATCGAGCTGACCGCCGTGAGCTTCGGACCGTGGGAGCCGCTGGGAACACCCCAGCAGCTCACCGACCTGTACGGATCGGTCGAGGGGTTCGGGGAGTTCCTCACCTCGTGCGCGATCGAGGCGGTCAGCAGCTACGTCTACGACCCCTCGGTCGGCTTCGAGGTCGAGATGGGGCGTGGGCCCGACCCGTTGGATCCCGCCTCGGCCGATCAGATCGTGCGCACCGCCCGCTGGTTCTCCGACGCGATCCGCCGCCTCAACGGAAGCGTGCTGGTCGTGCGCGCCGCGCCGTCGGCGTGGCAGACCGGAGCCCTGTCGGCGGAACAGATCGAGGTGCTCGCGACCCTGTGGAACACCGTCGGCGCGGCCATCGCGGCCGACGGCGTCAGCCTGGGCCTTCACGTCGACTTCCTCTCGGCGCTGCGCCTCGACGACGGCATCTCGCGGCTGCTCGAGGCGACGGATGCCGACACGGTCGGCCTCGCGATCGACACGGCCGAACTCGCGATCGCCGGCATCGACCCGGTCGCCCTCTACCGTCGTCACGCCGACCGCGTGGTGCACGTGCAGCTGAAGGACGCGCGCGAGACCGTCGACGACGCCGAGGCCTGCACCCCGCACGCGGAGCAGTTCATCCGCACCGAGGGCGGCGCGCGCAAGATCCTGCGCTGGTTCTACGAGCCGAGCGACGAGCGCGCGCTGGTCGACTTCGAGGGCTTCGTCGGCGCTCTGGCCGAGCACGGCTACCGCGGCTGGATCGTCGTCGAATCCGACCAGAGCCCGCACCCGGCCGAGAGCACGATGGTCGCCGGCTGGTACGTGCAGAAGGTGCTGCGTCCGATCCTCGACGGGGCGCGGGTTCCGGCCTGAAGCCACGGTCCCGGGGGCGGTGGCCGTGCGGCCGCCGCCCCTTCCGCTGGGCCGGTCACCAGAACAGGAGATGCCACGAGAACAGGGGGATCCGTGCCGAAACGGCCTGTTCTCGACGCATCCCCCTGTTCTCGTGACGTGAGGCGACGGGCGTCAGCGTGGCTGCAGACCCGCGGCGCGGTAGATCGCGTCGACCACCCGCATCGTGCCGACACCGCAGCGGGCGTCGAGCACGCTTTCCGACCCGTCGGCGAGCACGTCGCGCAGGTGCTCGAGTTGGCGCGCGTAGCTGTTCTCGGCCGGGTCGGCGGCGACGGAACGCAGCTCGTGGCCGTCGGCGGAGGTCACCGTGAGCGTCGCGCCCCACTGCGGCACGATCACGCTCGTCGCCCAGAGCGAAGCGCGCGAGCCGTCGACCCGCACCCACATCGCACCCTTGTCGTCGCCGAGGAACGACGCGCGCACGAGCGCGGTGATGCCGCCGGGCAGCCGCAGTTCGGCATCGGTCTGCAGGTCGATGCGCGGGTCGGCGTCGTACGTCTGCGCGATCGCCGTGACCACCTCGGGCTCGCCGAACCCCGCGCGCAGCAGGTCGACCGCGTAGCAGCCGACGTCCATGACGGCACCGCCCGCGAGGTCGCCGTCGAGGCGGATGTTGCCGGGCTTCACCACGAAGTGGGGGATGCTGAAGTCGATCTCGACCAGCTTCACCTCGCCGAGCTCGCCCGAGCGGATCGTGTCGACGAGCTCGCGGATGAAGCCGTGCAGGCGGAAGTGGAATCCGACGAAGGCGCGGAGTCCCGCGGCATCCGCCGCATCGGCGATCGCGGCCGCACTGTCGCCGTTGGCCGACAGCGGCTTCTCGCACAGCACGTTCTTGCCCGCCGCGAGCGCTTTCGTGGCCCACTCGCGATGCACGATCGGGGGCAGCGCGAGGTAGACGAGGTCGATCCGCGGGTCGGACAGGACCGCCTCGTAGTCTCCCCACGCGGGCAGAGCGAGCCGCTCGGCGAACGCTCTTGCCCGCTCGGGGTCACGGGCGCCGATCGCGACGACCTCCACCCCCTCGACCTCGCGCGCGGGCTCGACCATCGCGCGCTCGGCGATGCCGCCGGCGCCCAGGATGCCGATGCGGATCATGCTCGTGTCTCCTTCACCCCAGCGCGCGGCGGCGTCGGTCACCAGAACAGGGGATGGCACGAGAACAGGGCGATTCGCGCCGGAACGGCCTGTTCCGGGGAGATCCCCTGTTCTCGTGACGCGTCGGCACTCGGCGGCGCGACGCGGCCCGCGTCACCCCTCGCCGTTGTAGTACGGCCAGGGGTTGATGCGGCGGTCGCCGCGGCGATCCGGGCCGGTCAGCGTGACCTCGCCGGTCGCCGCCCACTCCACCCCGCGCGGGAACATGCGGATGAACTCGATGCGCCGGAACGTGTCGATGTCGTGACCGATGGTGATGGTGAACGACCGGCCCGCGCCGTACTCGTTGATCCATGCGAGCGGCTGCTCGGTGTTGATGCCGGGGAGGGCCGCGATGCCCTCGGGAGGGATGTCGACCGGGTAGTGCGACATCGGCCACACCGGCGCCTTCTCGTACGCCTCGAGGTCATCGAAGGTCGTCAACAGCACCTGGGCGCCGTCGTACATCTGCACGCCGACCAGAATGTCGTCTCCCGTGACGGTCCAGGTCGCGTTGATGCCCTCGGTGATCGGATGCCGTGGCTCGGTCGTGTGCAGCTGCGCCTCGCCCCACGGCCGGGGGCGCAGGCCCGTCTCCCACGCGCTGAGCTTGGCGCCGCGCATGACGTTGTACTCCTCGGGGTAACCCCAGCGGTCCTCTTGAGCTGCGGAACCGTGGAACCAGACGATGCCCTTGCCCTCGTCGTGCACGAAGCGCAGGATCGCGGCGTCGGTCTCGGCCCCGAACCCGGTGGCCATGTCGTGGTAGCCGTCGCGGCCCTCGAAGATCACGATGAGCACGTCGTACTTGTCGATGACGCTCGCCGGCAGACCACGCGGGTCTTCGACGACACGGACCTTGAAGCGCCCAGTGTCTTCGAGCAGCGTCGTGATCCACTGGTTGTGCAGACGGAAGCTGCGGTGAGCGTTGTCGTGCTCGATGGTCATGTGACCCGAGAGGATGAGGACGTTCAGAACCTCGGTCATCATTCAGCCCTTCTGCGAGAACGCGGCGTCGAACAGCTGGTGGGGCGGGGTGATCTCGCCGAGCTTGCGGACGAAGGCGAGCGCCTCGGGCCCGCCGACGAGGCGGTCCATGCCGGCGTCCTCCCATTCCACGCTCGTGGGCCCGTCGTAGCCGACCGCGTTGAGCGCGCGGAACAGCGGCTCCCACGGAACGTCGCCGTGGCCCGTCGAGACGAACGTCCACCCGCGCCGCGGGTTGTCCCACGACAGGTGCGAGCCGAGCACGCCGTTGCGCCCGTCGAGATTGGTCGTGGACTCCTTGCAGTGCACGTGGAAGATGTGCTCGGCGAAGTCGAGCACGAACGCGACCGAGTCGAGCTGCTGCCACACGAAGTGCGAGGGGTCGAAGTTGAACCCGAAGCTCTCGCGATGGCCGATGGCCTCGAGCGTCTTCTTCGCGGTCCAGTAGTCGTACGCGATCTCGGAGGGATGCACCTCGAGCGCGAAGCGCACGCCGACCTCTTCGAAGACGTCGAGGATCGGATGCCAGCGGGCGGCGAAGTCCGCGTAGCCTCGCTCGATCATGGCGTCCGATGCCGGCGGGAACATCGCGACGTACTTCCAGATGCTCGAGCCGGTGAACCCCGTCACGGTCTTCACCCCGAGCTTCGCGGCGAAGCGCGCCGTGTTCTTGAGGTCTTCGGCCGCGCGCTGTCGCACACCCTCGGCATCGCCGTCGCCCCACACCCGCGGCGGCACGATGTCGTGGTGCCGCTCGTCGATCGGATCGTCGCAGACCGCCTGGCCGACGAGGTGGTTGGAGATCGTCCAGACCTTCAGGCCGTTGCGCTCGAGGATGTCGAGGCGCGACCGCACGTATTCCGCGTCGTCCCAGCGCGAGACGTCGATGTGGTCGCCCCAGCAGGCGATCTCGAGACCGTCGTAGCCCCACTCCCCGGCGAGGCGGGCGACTTCTTCGAAGGGCAGGTCGGCCCACTGGCCGGTGAACAGGGTGATCGGGCGAGCCATGGTGCTCCTTCGCGTCAGGCGACCGGGACGCCGGCGGCGACGCCGGTCCAGGCCGAATCGTTCTCACTACTGCGTTCGACCGCGTCGAGCACGCGCTGCACGCGCAGCCCCTCGTCGAACGAGGGGTGCGGGTCGGTGCCGGCGTCGATCGCGTCGACGAGGTCGACGACCTGGTGGGTGAAGCCGTGCTCGTAGCCGAGCATGTGCCCCGCGGGCCACCATGCCGAGACGAACGGATGCTGGGGCTCGGTCACGAGGATCTGCGTGAACCCCTGCCGGCCGTCGGGCGCCGTGCGGTCGTAGAAGCGCAGGCTGTTCAGGTCTTCGAGATCGAAGGCGAGAGCGCCCCGGTCTCCCGACACCTCGATGGTGAGCGCGTTCTTGCGGCCGGTGGCGAAGCGCGTGGCCTCGAACGACACCAGGGCGCCGCCTTGGAGGCGACCGGTGAAGATCGCGACGTCGTCGACCGTGACCGCGCCCTTCTCGGCTGCGCCCGCGCCCTTGGCCAGGCCCATCGAGCCGTCGCTCGGCAGCGGACGCTCCGTGACGATCGTGTCGATCGTGCCCGAGACCCTCTCGACCCCCAGTCCCGTGACGAACTGCGTCATGTCGATGATGTGCGCGCCGATGTCGCCGAGGGCTCCCGAGCCCGCGTGCTCCTTCTGCAGACGCCACGCCAGCGGCATCTCGGGGTCGACGAGCCAGTCCTGCCGGTAGGCCGCCCGCACCTGCTGCACCGTGCCGACCGCGCCTTCGGCGATCATGTCGCGCAGCAGCGTGACCGCCGGAACGCGACGGTACGTGAACCCCACCATTGACCGGATGCCACGAGCCCGCGCCCGTTCAGCCGCTTCGGCCATCGCCTCGGCCTCGGCCACGGTGTTGGCCAACGGCTTCTCGCACAGCACGTGCTTGCCCGCCTCGAGCGCCGCGATCGCGATCTCGGCGTGCGAGTCGCCCGGGGTCACGATGTCGACGATGTCGATGTCGTCGCGCGCGATGACCTCGCGCCAGTCGGTGGCCGACTCCGCCCACCCCCACTTGGCGGCCGCGGAGGCCACGGCATCCGGATTCCGTCCCACCACCACGGTCATCTCCACCGCACGGGGCAGGTCGAACATGCGCGGCGCCTGGCGCCAGCCCACGGAGTGGGCCGCCCCCATGAAGCCGTAGCCGATCATCCCCACGCGTAGCGGGCGCGCGGCGAGGGTCATGCCAGCACCAGCTCGCGCTCGACCGGAACCCGGTTGGTGACGTAGCGACCGGGGCCACCGTCGGCACCCGGCATGATCTGCATGTAGAGCAGACGCATCGTCAGCACGACCTCGACGGTGACCTTCTCACCCGCGGCGGGCGGGGTGTCGAGGTGGATCAGCACGTCGGGGCGGTCGGCGACGAACCACAGGGTCTCGGACTGCTCGGGCAGCTCCTCGATGCGGTACTTGCGCCCCTCGAGCGCGAAGCGCAGGTCGTCCTTCGCGACGGCCACACCGTTCACGGTGACGGCGACGTCGTCGACGGCCGACAACCAGAGGCTGCGGTACCAGGGCAGCTGCACCGAGACCGCGAGACCGTCGTCGGTGCGACGCACGTCCTTCTCGGCGAAGAGGGAGTTGTGAGTGGCCATGGGGGCTCCTAGGCGAAGGTGTCGGTGAAGCGGTCGTGCGCGACCGGCGGCACGGGCTCGAGCTTCTGCGTGGTCTCGGGGCTGTAGGGGTGGTTCTCCGACGGCACCGGCTCGTCGGCCGGCGGCATGAAGACGGGCTTGCCGTCGTCGCCGAAGTACATGAGGTCGAGGTCGAAGGCCCCCTGGTTCTTCAGGCCGAAGGCGACCCAGTTCTCTTCGAACGGCGCGCGCGCCAGCTCGTAGCAGCGGAACTTCCAGAACTTCCACTCGCCGTCCTGCTTGAGGAAGTCGATGGCGTACTTGCACCAGACCCAGTGCGCCCAGACCTTCTTGCCGAGCACCTCGTCGGGCGAGTACATGTCGGGGAAGGCCTCGGCGACCTTCGGGTCGGTCAGACCCGACTCGGTCCCGGCCATCATCCAGACGCCCTTGGCGGTCTTGCCGTCGGCGGCGACCTCGATCACCGGGGTGTTCGTAGCGTGGAGGATCAGCTTGCCCTCGGGGTGCGGGCGTCCGCGGTGGTACTCGGTCACGCTCTGCCAGGTCGTGTACTGGCCGGCGTTGGTGTAACGCGCGCGGATGCCCTCGGTCCCCTTCTTCACCCACAGCGGGATGATCTGCTCGTCTTCGAAGGCGTTGTGCAGGTACATGTAGCGGTTGAAGAGGTTCTCGACCTGTCCGCGGTCTTCGGCGCGCTGGGCGAGGGCGTGCGCCGCCTCGACCTGTTCGCGCAGGCGGGCGACCTCGGCGATGAGATCTTCGACGGATGCCGTGGTGGCGGTGTTCGACATGCTCACTCCTTCGTGAGGTGGACGGGTCAGGCTGGCTGCGCGGCGGAGTCGCGGGCGGCGACGGTGTCTTCGATGGCACGGCGCATGAGCGCGTGCTGCTTCTTCACGAGGTCGATGGGGTCGCTCTCACCGAGGTCGCTGAAGGCATGACCCTCCCACTCGCTCGAGAGGTAGCCCTGATACCCGCCGACCACGAACTGCTTCACGATGCGCGGGATGTCCATGGCCGGCTCTTCGCCGTCGGCGCCGATGTCGTAGAACTTCGCGTGCACGTGGAAGATCTGCGGCATGATGTCGAGCCACTCCTCGGGAGCGACGAGGCCGTGCATGTTGAAGGCGAGGCGCGTGAACGGCCCGAAGCGCAACGGGTCGACGCCCTCGCCCGAGAGGTAGTCCTCGAACTTCTGGTTGCGCACGTGCATCGGGGTCGGCTCGTGCCAGATCTCCTCCATGACGGGGAAGTGCTTCTCGTCCATGCCCATCTGGCCGAGCGTGCGCAGCAGCGTGGGCGAGAGGGAGTGCATGGTGGAGGAGAAGTCGGCGGTGAAGCCGAGTCGATCGCTGCCGAGCTCCTCGTAGACCTCGCGGATCTCGAGGACCTTGGGGTCGTTGGGCCCCGAGGGGGCGTGGATCTCGTAGCCGAGCTTCTGGTCGTACTTCTCCGCGAGCGGCAGCAGGCGGCGGAGCAACTCCTTGCCGGCCGAGCGGATCACGACTCTCTTGAAGCCCAGCGTGTGCGCCGACTTCAACTGCCGCGCGAAGAAGTCGTGCTCTTCGTCGGGGGTCATGTCGCGGTACTTGCGACGACCCATGTCGAGGTTGGTGCCCACGGCGCTCGCCTCGAGGCCGTACTTCTCGAGCGAGTCGAACCAGAGCTTCACGAAGTCCGCGTCGACGTCGGGGTACGAGCGCAGCAGCTGCGCGAAGTTGAACTCCACGCCCGGGCCGATGCCCTGGTCGTGGACCTCTCTGATGAGGGTCTCGGGGGTGTAGAGGCCCGCCGCGAACTCGCTCGTCATCGAGTAGAGGGTGGTGCCGAGCGTGATGCCGGTGCCGGCGATGCCGTTGGTGTCGTGCGTCATTTCGGTCCTTGGGTCGTGAGTCGGAGCGGGTCCCGGTGGCTTCGACGGGCTCAGCCACCTCGGCCGGGGTCCCTCAGGCTTCGACAAGCTCAGCCTGTCGAGGGTGGTCCCTGAGCCTGTCGAAGGGTGGTCCCTGAGCCTGTCGAAGGGTGGTCCCTGAGCCTGTCGAAGGGTCAGGCCCGCACGGCGTGCGCGAGGTGGGCGTCGAGGGCGCGGCGCGCCTCGGCGGCATCCGTGATCATGCGGGAGCCGGCCTTCTCGGCCGCCGCCCGCTGGATGACCTGCTCGCCGCGGATGATCTCGAAGGGGCTCTGCCAGTGGTTCCAGTGCCAGCCCTCGTACTCGCTCGAGACGGCCCCGCTGTAGCCGTTGTCGACGAGCAGGGTGATGAGGTCGGCGACGGGCACCGAGGGCTCGTTCCCGTTCTCGTCGATGCCGAAGAACTTGCCGTGCACGTGCTTCACCCACGGCATGATCTCGAGCCAGTCGTCCACGCGCGCCGGGCCGAACAAACCCGTGCCGTTGATGCCGAAGTCGATGCCCAGGTCGGGGCGGCCGTGCTGGTGCGCGAGGCCGATGAACCGGCCGAACCGCTGGCCGTGGTCGGACTGGTCGGCGGGCGGGCCCTGCTCGTAGAAGTCGTCCCACAGCTGCACGACCGCAGCCAGCAGCTCCTCCGAGGCGCCGCGCCGGCGGTAGGCCTCGATCAGCGAGGGCGCGAAGCCGGTGACGGTGGCGCCCCAGTCCATCGTGAAGCCGAGGAAGGGCGAGCCGACCTTCTCGTAGCGGTCGCGAAGGGCGAGGATGCGCGGGTGCGAGGCGTACTGGTCGGCGTGCACCTCGAGGGCGAGGGTGACCCCGTACTCCTCGGCGATGGGGGCGAGCGCCTCCATCGAGTCGGGCGTGATAGAGATCTGCACGCGCGCGATGGGGAAGCCGAGCTTCGCCGCCGCCGCGATCTGCTTGCGCATGTAGGCGAGGAGCTCGTCCTGGTTCATGAGCTTGTCGGGGCGCAGGCCGATGTCGGCGTTGACCGCGAGCGAGGTGCGCACGAGCCCGACCTCGTCGACGAGGTCGGAGAAGCGCCCGGCGAAGTGGTCGTCGATCTCGGGGAACCCGCGGAAGCTCGAGAATCCGATGATCTCGAGTCCCGGCCCGAATCCCTCGGCCGCGGTCTTGCGGATGAGCTGGTCGAGGTCGTACTCGCGACCGTGGAAGGCGCGGGTGAAGCTGTAGAGCGTGACGCCCTGGATGGGCGTTCCTTTTCCCGGTCCCTGAGCCTGTCGAAGGGTCATGCGCGGGCCTCCTCGACCTGGCGGACGGTCATGGTCTTGGTGTCGTGCTCTTCGATGTGCAGCACCTGGTCGTCGGCGATGATGATGTACGGGATGTAGAGCTCGAGGTCGACGCGCACCTCGTGCTCCCCGGCATCCGCCCCGATCTCTCCCGACAGCACGGCCGAGTCGGTGGGGAACCACCACTGCTCGGTGTTCGTCTTCATGTCGGCGAAGGTGAACTCCTCGCCGTTCATCTGCCAGCGCAGCGAGTCGACGGGCGCCTCGACACCGTCGACGGCGAGCTTCGCTCCCGAGATGCACGAGGCCGGCAGGGCGCGGTACCAGGGCAGTCGCACCTCCACCGAGACCCGCCCGTCGTGGGCGCTGAGCGTGCCCTGTTCGATGATGCGATCCGGGATCACGATGACCTCCTCGTCGGTGCGACCGGGGTCGCAGACCTCTTTGTCTTGATTTCGACACTCTAATGTCTGTTTCCTGCATAAGCAAGAACATTAGACGGATGCCGAGCCCGTCGCGACCCGCTCGCGGGAGAGCAGCGCCGCGATCTTGCGCGCACCGCGCACGGCGAGGCCGACCGACGTGAGCGTCGGGTTGCAGGCCGTGGCCGTGGGGATCACTCCGTTGCCGGCGACGAACAGGCCGGGCACACCCCACACCTCGCTGTCGACGTCGCACACGCTCGTGCCGTCGTCGGCGACGCCCATGCGGGTCGACCCCTGGTAGTGCAGCGACGAGCCGAGCGGGAGGGTGAAGGGACGGTCGCCGACCGGGTCGCCGACCGCCTCGGCCAACCGCACGATCTCGTGGCGAGCGCGCTCCATCACCTCGTGATCGCGGGCGGTGAGCCGATAGTGGATGCGAGGGGCGGGCAAGCCGTACGCGTCGCGGTGTGCGTCGTCGAAGGCGACCCGATCGTCCGCCTGCACGTCCTTCGCGCAGAACAGGCCGAGCCCGACGATCGACCCCGGGAGCACCGGGTCGTCCTCGGCGACGGGGATCGGCGAGGCGTCGAGCTGCATGATCTGCCCGTGGAACGGCATGTCGTCGGTGAACGGCACCCAGCTCACCCCGCTGTACTCCGCGAGACCGGCGGTCGGGTCATCGGCATCGAGAGGCGGCATGTCGCGCAGCCGCGCAGCGAAGACGATCTGCGCCTGATCGTTCAGGTACCGCCCGAGCGCTTCGGGCCGCACGCCCGAGGCCCACAGCAGTTGCGGAGTCCGCAGCGCATCCGCCGCGACCACGACGAAGCGGGCTGAAACGGTGTGGTCCTCCCCCGAGCGCAGGTCGCGCACGACGACGCCCGACGCGCGGCCGCCCTCGACGATCACGCGAACGGCGAGCGACTCGTCGAAGAGCGAGAAGCGCGGATTCTCGCGCGTCACCTCGCCCAGCACGACGTCCGACCCCGACCACACGAGCCGACCGTCGTCACGTCGGTGGGCGGCCAACGGCATCCGCTGCACCTTGGTCGCATCGACGCGACCCTCGTCGACCGCGGTCGAGAGGCGTTCGCGCACGATCGCCCCGAAGGGCGCCGCGTCGAAGGCGTCGGTTGTCACGCCCAGCAGGCGGTCTGCCTCGTCGAGAAGTTCGTCGAGGTCGGGGACGAAGGTGATCCGCTCACTGTCGTTGGGGCGGGGGCACGCACCGGTCCAGTGAGCGGCCATGCCGCCGACGTTGCTCGACATCGCCACCACGGGCAGCCCGTCCTCGCCGTCGAACGCGAAGCCGTCGTCGAGCAGGAAAGTGCCGGGGCGCGCCCCGCGCACGCCCGCCCGGGCCGCACCGGGATTCGCGACCTTCTCACCGCGCTCGCCGGGCCCCTCCGATGCCACCTGCGCGCGAGCGCGCTCGGCGGGGTCGGCGATGTTCTTCACGTGCGCCCCCGGCGGGTTCGACACCGTCGGGCCGACCTCGAACATGGCGATCGTCGCGTCGGGGGCGCGCTCCGAGAGGATGCGCGCGTAGGCGGAGCCGGTCGGCCCACTGCCCACGATCACGACGTCGACCGACGCGGGGTATCGACGGGCGCTCATGCCGCTCGCGCGATCTCGACGACGCGCGAGACCGACGCCTCCGACGCGGTGGTGGGGTAGTACTCCAGCCCGACGGGGCCGTCGTAGCCGCTGTCGCGCAGCAGGCGGAAGCGGTCGTCCCAGTCGAGGGCTCCCGTGCCGGGCTCTCCGCGACCGGGGGCGTCGGCGAGCTGCACGTAGTGGATGAGGTCGCCGGCGTTGGCGAGCTCGGCCTCCATGTCCTCGCCCTCGACGGCCGAGTGGTAGATGTCGTACAGCACGCCGAAGTGCGGCGAGGCGACGCCGCGGGCGACGTAGACGGCCTCGGCGGTGCGGTCGAGCAGCGAACCGGGGTGATCGACGCGCACGTTCACGGGCTCGAGCACCAGGCCGATGCCCGAGCCGTCGATCTGCGCGATGGCCTTCCGATAGATCTCGACGAGCTTGTCGAGCTGCACCTGCCGCTTCCACCCGCCGAAGCCGGTGCCGCTCCCCACGACGATGCGGGGGCACCCCAGGTCGCGGGCGATCTCGACGCCCTCGTCGAGCTTGCGGAAGAACTCGGAGTGGTCCCACGGCGGGATCATGAACTGCGTGCGCGGCTCGGCCAGCTGCGCGGTCAGCTGCACGCCGGTCTCCTGCAGCGCCGCCTTAAGCGCGGGCAGGTCTTTCGGGGTCGACGGCGCATCGACGCCGGTCGGTCCCCACATCTCCACGGCGTCGAAGCCCGCCGCCGCCGCCGCGCGCACGCGGTCGTGGTAGTCGCCGGCCTCGGTGAAGAGCAGTTCGATGTTGGGGGCGAGTTGGTACATGGGTGCACTCTTTCGATCGCTGAGCTGTCGCAGCCTCAGAACATGGGATGGTCGTGAGCGGCATGCTCCGGGACGGCTTGCAGCACGTCCCAGTGCTCGACGATCCGGCCGTTCTCGAATCGATAGATGTCGGCGACAGCGGCATCCGCTGCCCCGGGTCGGGAAGCCCGCACATGGACCATCGCGAGGTCTCCGTCGACGAGGATCCGCTGGATCTCGAAGCGCGCGTCGGGTGAGCCGTCGAACTTCGGCGTCAGCATGTCGATCGCCGGCTGCGGACCGTCGGGGACGTTCGGGTTGTGCTGGACGTAGTCGTCGGAGACGAGGAGGGCGAACGCGTCGGCCACTCTCTTGCGCGTATAGAAGAGGTCGCAGAACTCCGTGAACGCGGCGCGGTTGTCGGTCATCGTCAGCCCTTCAGTCCGCCGGCGAAGCCCTGGATGAAGCGCTTCTGCGCGAACAGGTAGAACGCGAGGATGGGGATCATCGAGATGATGACGATCGCGAAGATCTGGTTCCACTGCGACACCAGCGAACCGATGTAGTAGTACATCGCGACCGGAAGCGTCTGCGACTTCGAGCCGCCGAGGAAGATCAACGAGGTGAAGAAGTCGTTCCAGACGATGAGGCCGGCGAGGATCGCGACGGTTCCGGTCGCGGGCGACATCAGCGGGAGCACGATGCGGAAGAAGATCTGCGAACGGGTCGCGCCGTCGATGGCCGCGGCCTCTTCGTACTCGGTGCCGAGCCCGCGGAAGAAGCCCGCGTAGAGGAAGATCGCCAGCGGCATGAGCATGCCGGAGTAGAGCAGGATCATGCCCCACGTCGTCCCCGTCAGCCCCAGGGCACGCCAGCCGATGTACAGCGGTACGGTGCCCAGCTGGGTGGGGAGCACGATGGCGATGAGGAAGAGGTAGTACACCCCGCGGCTCCAGCGGCGGGTCGATCGAGCGATGACGTACCCGGTGAGCGAGCCGAGCAGGACCATCAGCACGATGCTTCCCGCCGTGATGATGGCGCTGTTCACCAGGCCGAGCACGACGTTGGAGTTTCCCGTCGCCGTGAGCACCTTCGCGAAGTTGTCGAGCGAAGGGGCCGTCGGCGGCGCCAGCGGCGACGACGAGAACACCTCCTGGTCGCCCTTCAGCGAGATCGTGATGAGCACGTAGAACGGCGCGAGGTAGACGAGCGCGATGAGCCAGAAGCCGACTTCGCGCAGGGCCGAGAGCTTGGTGTAACGGAACATGGGTCAGTTCTCCGCGTTCCGGCCCTGGCCGACGCGCTGCTGCACGACGGCGAAGACCAGGATGATGACGGTCAGAAGAAGGGCGAGCGCGGCGCCGTAGCCGAAGTTGCCGAGCGAGAACGCCTGCTTGTAGACCTCGGTGGCCAGCGTGGCCGTGGCGTTGGCGGGACCACCGCCGGTGAGCGCCATGATCTGGTCGAAGATGCGCAGGCCGTTCACCAGACCGAGCGTGGTCGCGATGGCGATCGCCGGGCGGATGGCGGGAACGGTGACGTGGAGGAAGCGCTGCCAGATGTTGGCGCCGTCGATCGCGGCGGCTTCTTCGACCTCGACCGGCACGGCCGCGAGGCCCGCCATGTAGATGACCATCGCGAAGCCGATGTTCTGCCAGACGACGACGATCAGCACGGTCCAGATCGCCCAGGTCGGATCGGCCAGCCACGGACGGGCCAGGTCACCCAGTCCCGCTGCGCGCAACA
This sequence comes from Microbacterium algihabitans, assembly GCF_032464975.1. Taxonomy (NCBI): domain Bacteria; kingdom Bacillati; phylum Actinomycetota; class Actinomycetes; order Micrococcales; family Microbacteriaceae; genus Microbacterium; species Microbacterium algihabitans. Next base: position 1,426,781 of record NZ_JAWDIU010000001.1, on the reverse strand, counting down.
GGATGTTCAGCGGACCGTCGAACTGGAAGACGAACTTCCAGATGTACGAGGTCGCCAGGGGGCTCAGCACCACGGGCATGAAGAAGAGGGTGCGCAGGATGTAACGGGTCTTCAGAACCCGGTTCAGTCCGACGGCGATCGCCAGGCCCGCCACGTTGGAGAGGATGACGGATCCGAACGCCAGGAAGAGCGTGTTGCCGAGGGCCGCGATCTTTGTCGGATCGGCGAAGATCTTGCGGAAGTTGTCGAAACCGACGATGTCGAAGGAGCCGATGCCGGTCCAGTTGGTGAAAGCGAAGAAGCCGCCCACGGTGGTCGCGACGTAGTGGATGCCCAGCACCATGATGATGCCCGGCAGGGCCCACCACCAGTAACCGAACTTGAGCAGCCCGGGCCGACGCGGCTTCGGGGGACGGCGGCGGTGCCCCGCGCGACGGGGAACGATGACCGCTTCGGTCTCGGAGTTCAGTGTGGCGGTCATGTCATCCTCTACGACGTCGTTGTGGGAGAGACGGAGGCTCCGGCCGGGTGTCGCACCCCGGCCGGAGCGGGAACTCACTGGTCCCAGGCGGTGTCCAGCGACTTCAGGACCGTGTCCACGTCGCTCTGGCCGGTCAGCAGGCCCTGGACGCCGGTGGCGAGCGAGTCGTACACCGAGGCGTTCGGCCAGTTCGAGTTGGCGAGGGGCGTGAAGTCGCCCTTGTTCAGCTGGTCGGCGACGTCGGCGTAGATGGTCGTCGACAGGTCGAGCGTCGAGAGGCCGCTGATGGGCAGACCGCCCGAGGCCTCGGCGAACAGACCGGCCTGGTCGGGCTCGGCGATCCAGTCGAGGAACTTCTTCGCGGCCACCTTGTTGGACGACGCGGCGTTGATGCCGAGCGAGTAGGTGGGGCTCGCCACGCCGAACGCCTTGTCGCTGCTCGTGGCGGGCGGGAACGCCTCGGCGACGAACTTCTGGTCGGGTGCGGCCTTCTGCAGCTCCGAAGCCGAGCCGAGCGGCCCGAAGAAGCTCACCGTGGAGCCCGAGCTCATGCCGTTGGTGATGGCGTCGAAGCCGGCACCCTCGGCGCCTGCCTGGAAGCAGCCGGAGTCGTAGAGCTTCTTGACCGTGTCGAGGGTGTCCTTCCACCCTTGGCTGTCGGCGAAGGTGACCTTGCCGTCCAGGCGCTGCTGGTTCCAGTCGGGGGTCTCGGCGTACACGCGGGTCGCCGCGACGATGGAGGCCGTGATGCCGGCGTTCGGCACGGTGGAGCCGGCCAGCACGAAGAGCGTCTTGCCGGCCGACGAGGCGGTCTGGCACTGCTGGAGCAGGGTCTTCTCGTCCTTCGCGAACGAGGTGATGCCCGCCGCCTCGGCCGCCGTCTGGTTGTAGACGATGCCGGCGTAGGAGATGCCGAGCGGCTGGCCGTACACCTTGCCGTCGACGGTGACGAGCCCCTCGCTGCCGGCGGGGATCATGTTTTTGGCGGTGTCGTCGAGAGGCTCGAGGAAGTTGGCCTTGGCGAGCGGGATGACGCTGCGGGTCTGGCCGCTTCCGGCCTCGGTCTCGATGACGTCCGAGGCGTTGCCCGCCTGGAGCTGGGTGCGCAGCGTGTCGCCGTAGGTGTCGTTGGGCTGCGGGTTGAGCGTGATCTTCACATCGGGGTTGGCCTTCTCGTACTCCTTCGCGAGCACCTCGAAGGGGCTCTCGATGTTGTTCGAGGTGGCGTAGGTGAGCGAGAAGGAGTTGGTGTCTTCCTGGGCGGCATCCCCCGACCCCGAGCCGGAGCAACCGGCGAGGACGAGAGCGGCGGTGACGGGAAGTGCGAGAAGACCTGCGATCCGCGTGACGCGGCGATGCTGAGTCATGGCCAGCCTTTCTGACGACGTTGTCGGCGAGCCCTTCGGTGGGAGCGCCTGTGCTGTGTGACTCAGTATCTGCGCGTTGCGCCGAAAACGCACATAAGTCTTCGCGATACGGCACATAAGGCGCGACGGACGCTCGTGCATCGCCCGCGGATATAAGCCCTAGCCGCTACATAGACGACGTTGATACGATCGCACGACAGCTTTCCCGAGCGAAGGATCACGACGTGGTGACCGATCATGCGACGCTCTCGCGCCTCGACCTCAACCTGCTCGTCGCCCTCGACGCGCTGCTGACCGAGCGCAGCGTGACGCGCGCGGCCGAGCGCCTCCATCTCAGCCAGCCCGCCCTGAGCGCGTCGCTCTCCCGCCTGCGCACGCACTTCGACGATCAGATTCTGGCGCGCCGCGGCAACACCTACGAGCTGACCCCCTTCGCCGTACGCCTGACCGAGCACACCACGACCGCCCTCGAGGCCGCCCGACGGGTGTTCGAGAGTCAGGCGTCATGGTCGCCCGCCGAATCGACCCGCGAGTTCTCGATCTACGGTTCCGACTACGGCTTCGTGACCATCGGCACGCTCGTCTCGCAGCTCGCCGCAGAGCGCGCGCCGCGCGTGCGCTTCCGCTACATGCTGCACAACCCCGGGATCGTCGAAGACGCGGCGACCCGACTGCGTTCCGCCGACGGCATGGTCATCCCGCACGGTCCCGTCTCCGACATGCCCTACCTCGACCTGTGGCAGGACGACTGGCTCGCGGTGGTCGCCGACGACAACGACGAAGTCGGCGAGGAGCTGACCATGCAGAACCTCGCCGACCTGCCGTGGGTGCTCACGTTCCAGTCGCGTTCGGCGTTCACCTCGGCCGCGCGTCAGATTCAACAGCTCGGCGTGGAGCCGCACATCGAGGTGGTGCTCGAGAGCTTCCTCTCGGTGGGCCACTTCGTGAGCGGCACGAGGCGGGTCGGACTGGTCCAGTCGGCCCTGGCCCCGCACCTGCTCCGCATCGGCGGCATCCGGGTCGTGCCTCTGCCCTTCGCCGCGACCCCCCTGGTCAGCGCGCTGTGGTGGCATCCCTCGCACACCCGCGACCCCGAGCACGAGTGGATGCGCGGACTGTTCGCCGAGGCCGGTCGGCGGATCGCCGCCGGCCAGGCCCCGGCCTGAGCGCTCGCGAGATCAGCGAGCCGCTTCGCGAGCGGTGCCCTGCGGAACGAGCGCCTCGTCCGTCGCGTCGGCCCGCACCCCGCGCAGCGCGAGAGCGGTGACGGTCGCCGCGACCGCGGCCGCGACGCCCACGATCCCGACCGCCATGGGCAGGGCGCCGACGGCTGCGGCCAAGGCGCCGATGAGCACGGGGGTCAGGAACTGCCCGAAGAAGAACGCGGCGGTCCACAGGCCCGTGACGCGGCCACGCTCGGCGAAGCTGGTGGTGGCGACGACCCACCGCAGCATCGACGGCAGCAGGAGGCCCGAGCCGAACGACGCCACGACCGCACCCACGACGAGCCCGGCGAGCGTCGGCACGACCCAGATGACGATCATGCCCGCTGCCTGCAGCGCGAAGGCGACGGGAATCAAGCGCAGATCGAAGCGGCGGGCGAGTCGAGCGAACAGGATGCCGCCGACGGCGGTGGCCAGAGACGCTCCGGCCGCGACCGCGCCGATCACCGCGGTGTCGGTCGGGGCGACTCCCGACCCGACCACCAGGTAGCTGACCTCGATCACGATGACGTAGAACGTGAACCCGGCGAACACGCTGACCAGCAACCGTCCTCCGATGCGGCGCCACGGGATCGGGACGCGGACGGACGACTCGACGGCGCGCGCTCCGGCTGCCGACCGCGGCTCCCACAGCACGAAGATCATCGGGACGGCGATGACGAGGCTGATCGCGTAGACCCAGAACGGCGTGTGCCATCCGCCGCCACCGAGCGCGCCGCCGACGGCGATGAAGACGGTCGCCGCGAGAGTGGTGGCGACCGTCTGCGCGGCGAGGTAGCGGTTGCGTCGCTGGTCGTGGAAGTAGTCCACGATGAGCGCCGTGCACACGGTCATGATCGCGGCCTCGCAGATGCCGACCAGCACGCGGGTGGCGAGGATCTCGGCCAGCCCGTCCATCCAGGCCGGCGCCGTTCCGACGAGGGCGTAGGCGACCATGGCCACGATCAGCAGCGCCTTGCGCCCGACGCGGTCGACGATCTGCCCGGCGAAGGGCGCCATGAGCGCGATGAACAGCGCGGGCAGCGCCACGATCATGGGCACCAGAACCTCTGAGCCCGGGGTGGAGGCGAAATGCTGCGAGAGCTGCGGCAGGACGGGGGTGATGAGCACGGAGCCCAGGACCGGCATGCAGCTCCCCGCGAGAAGCAGGGCTCCCTGCAGGGTTCCCGCGCGATGGGTTCGATGGGTGGTGGTCGATGCAGACGTCATCGTCAGGCCTCCTCGGGGCTGCCTCGCAACGGCGCGAGGACGACTCCATTGGACTCCCGGCGACAGGCCTCGGGAAGCCGACATCGATGATCCGGCGCATCGACGGTGGAGATGCCCGAGCGTCGAATCACACGCGTGTAGTTTCGAAGATCCTCGCGTCCACAGGGTTATCCCCAGCCCGCCTCCACAGAAACGGGGGGTTCCCCACAGTTCTCCCCAGAGTTATCCACAGGGCCGGAGGGGAACCGTCGTACGGACGTCTCTGACGACGCGACCGCGTGGTCCGATCCGGCGCCGTCATCGCCGATCGGACCACGCCGCCCCTCAGACCCCCGCCGTCACCGCCCGCATCGCCGACCGGATGAGGTCGTGCTGACGGCGCACGAGCAGCAGCGGGTCGACCTCGCCGAGCTCGGCGAAGGCGTGGCCCTCCCATTCGCTCGACCAGAAGCCGCGGTACCCGCCCTCGACGAACACGCGCACGAGTTCGGGATAGTCGATCGCGGGTTCCTGACCCGACTCGTCGATGTCGTAGAACTTCGCGTGCACGTGCAGGATCTGCGGCATGATGTCGGCCCACTCGCGCGGGTCGACGTGCCCGTGCATGTTGAAGGCCAGGTGCGCGAACGAGCCCAGACGACCCGGGTCGAAATCGCGGCCGCGCAGATAGCCGAGGAACTCCTGCTGACGCTCCTGCATCGTGGCATCCGTCGCCCAGATCCGCTGCAGGGTCTCGACCGCGTCGTCGTCGAGGCCCGCGCGGCGGACGGCGCGCAGCAGGGTCGGCGACATCGCGTGCATGGTCGACGAGAAATCGGCGACGAAGCCCAGCAGCGGCGAGTCGAGCTCGGCGTAGGTCTCGCGCACGCGCAGGATCGCGTCGGAGTTCGGTCCCATCGGCGCATGGATCTCGTACGCGAGCTTCAGCTCGAGCTGCTCGGCGATCGGCAGCAGCCGACGCAGCAGATCGGGCTTGGCGCTCTGGATGCGCACGAGCGGGAAGCCGAGCTTCTTCGCCCCCTCGAACATCAGCTTCGAGAAGGCGAACTCCTCATCGGGCGTCATGTCGCGGTCGCGGCGCCGGCCCATGTCGAGGTTGGCGCCGAACGAGCTCTCGACGAACCCGTGCCGGTCGAACGCCGCACGCCACGTGCGCACGAAGTCGTCGCCGACGACCGGGTAGGTCGGCACCATCTGCGAGGCGACGATCTCGATCCCCGGTCCGATGCCGAGCTCGGCCACCCGGTCGAGCAGACCATCGAAGTCGAAGTACCCGGCGCGGAACTCGGCGCTGGCCGAGTACAGCGTCAGGCCCAGCTGGAACGGGTCGGCCTCGGCCGCCGGGAGCGGGGCCGTGACGTCCGACACGAGCGCCGGGATCGCGGCATCCGCGTCGACGACGGTGAGGGTCTTCACGTCGTGCACCACGTTGGGCACGTACAGGCCGGGGCCGCCGTCCTGACCGGGCGCGATCTGCATGTACGGCAGGCGCAGCTCGCCGTGCAGCACGACGTCGTGCGACTCGCCGAGCGCGACGGGCTCGGCACGGCGGGCCACGAGCAGCGGGTGCTCCTGCAGGAACCACAGCCGTTCGCTCTGCTCGGGCAGCTCGTCGAGGCCGTACGAGGTGTCGCCGAAGGCGACGCGGAGGTCGGCGGCATCCACCTCTTCTCCGTCGACGGTGAGGGCGAACGTCGTCACCGACGACAGCCAGAGGCTGCGGTACCAGGGGATGGTCAGGCGCAACGCGAGCCCGTCGGGGTGCGCGCGCAGGCTGTCGTCGTGGATGAGTCCATTGGGCATGTCGTGTTCCTTCAGATGCGGTCGGCGATCTGGCGCATCAGCGAGTGCTGACGCCTGACCTGTTCGATGGAGCGCCACGGTTCGCGCTCGCCCTCGTATTCGCTGGAGAGGTAGCCGGTGTAGCCCGCGTCCTTCAGGGCCTTCAGCACCGGCTCCCAGGGGATCTGCTGGTCGTCGAGGTTCTCGTCGATGTCGTGGAACTTCGCCTGGATGAACACGACGTTCTCGATCACGTCGAACACGTCGGCGGGGTCCACGTGGATGCCGTCGAGGAAGGCCGGGCGCTGTCCGGGCAGCTCGCCGGGCTTCAGCGGGATCGGGCGGTCCTGGAAGATCCCGGTGTCGAGCAGCAGGCCGAAGTGCTTCGTGCCGGTGCGGCGGATGAGGGCGATGTAGTCGTCGACGACCTCGTGCTTGATGGGGGTCGGCGAGTGGATCTCGGGGCAGATGACGACGTCGAGCTGTTCGGCGAGCGGCAGCGACGCCTCGACGACCTCGGTCCAGATCGGGTGCGGGATCAGGTCGCTCGAAACGACGCCGATCTTGGGCCGGACGAACCGGAAGCCGAGACGCTTGGCGAGACGCAGGTCGCGCTGCAGCGCGGCGGCGCCCTCGTCGACCGTCATGTCACGGCCGTTCGGTCCGCTCGAGTGCAGACGCGTGTCGATCCACGAGCCGTAGTTGGTGGGCTCGAGGCCGTACTGCGCGAGCAGGGCGAACCAGGCGTCGACCCACTCCTGCGACGGGTTCGGGTAATTCGGCACGTGGGCCTCGCCGAGGATCTCGAGGCCGGTGGCGCCGAGGTCGGCGATCGAGGCCATGGCGGTCTCGAGGTCCATGACGGTGCCGAAGTCGGTCATGTAGCTGTACAGCGAGACGCCGTAGCGGAAGGGGGCTCCGGATGCCTCGGGGGCGAGCGTCACGCTCTTGGTGACGCGGTAGGTGCTCGGTTGGTGCTCCTGCGGGATGTACGACATGCGCAGGCGCAGCTCGATGGAGAGCTCATGCACGCCATCGGGCAGACCGCCGGCCAGGGGAACCGTGATGAGCGCGGCGTCTTCGAGAGGCCACCGCACGCCGTCGCCGTCCCAGAGCTCGGCGAGGGAGTACTGCCGGCCCTGCAGGGTCCACAGCGGAACGTCGGGCGCGACGTCGACGAGGCCCGGGATGCGCACCCCGATGCCGTCGATCAGCGAGGCGGACATTCCGCGATACGACGGCATCCGCACCCGGAACTGGAATCCGGTGATCTCGCCGCCCTCGCGGACGTTGCGGAATCCGACGGACTGGATGAGGTCTCTCTCGAGAAGCATCGTCGCTCCTTCTCTTTGGGGTCGGTACGACGGTATCCGCCTTTTGCAGGTATCAGACATAAGGGGTTCTGATGCCCCGCATTAGCGAGGCGCAGGCCCGATCGCTTGTCGGGGGTCCGGCGGGGCGCTTACCGTCGAAATCCGAATCACCGTTCTGATTCCCGACCGCTCGAAGAGGAGCACCCCATGACACGCCCGCTGAGGATCCTCATCGTCGGCGCCGGCATCGGCGGATTGAGCGCCGCCTCGGCTCTCGCCCGCATCGGCGCGAAGGTCGACGTGATCGACGACAAGCCCGAGATCAGCGTCGCCGGCGTCGGATTCGGACTCCGCATCAACGGTCTGCGCGCCGTGCGCGAGATCGGCCTGCTCGAGAAGGTGCTCGAGATCGGGCACACCGCGCCGGGGATCGACAACTACGACGCCGAGGGCAACCTTCTCAGCACGATGAGCTACGGCACGCAGGACGAGGGGCTTCCGGGGTGCGTGACGATGTCGCGGATCGCCTTCCTCGAACTCGCCGCGCGCCACGCCCTCGACAACGGCTGCACCTTCCGCATGAGCACGACCGTCGCGGACATTCAGCAGCACGACGACACGGCGACGGTCACCTTCAGCGGGGGCGACAGCGCCGATTACGACCTCGTGCTCGGCTTCGACGGCCTGCACTCGCAGATCCGCCGCGACTACTTCGGCGAGAAGTACGCACCGCGGCCGGTGGGTGGAGTGGCGTGGCGCGTGGGCCTGCCCAACCGACGCCGGATCATGCAGCCGATCATCTGCCAGGGGTACGGCGGCAAGATCATGCTCACCCCGCTGTCGGAAGACACGATGTACATGGTGCTCACCGTCGCCGAAGAGGGGCGCCCCCGCTACGACGCGAGCAGGATGGCGGAGATCATGCACGATCGCGCCACAGCCCTGACCCGCGGCTCGGCGTTCCTGGCCGACGCGCTCGACGACGTCCGCCACGCCGAGAACGTCGCGTACACGCCTTACTCGACGGTGTGGGTGCCGTATCCCTGGTTTCGCGGCCGCGTGATGATCATGGGCGACGCCGCGCACACCATGACCCCGTACCTCGGGTCGGGGGCCGCGATGAGCATCGAGGACGGAGTCGTCCTCGCGCAGGAACTCGCTCGGAACGACGCGGTGCTCGACGCCCAGCTCGACTTCATGAAGCGGCGCCTGCCGCGCGTGCGCGCGGTGCACGACCGCTCGATCGAATCGATGCTCGAGGAATTCGATTCCGTCACCGACGAGACCTACCGCGCGCGCATCGACCACCTGCGACACGACGAGCCGATCGCCAACGAATACGCGAACCGCCTTCTGCGGATGCCCTACTGACCTCTGAGGAGTCGACATGTCGCACCCCGACGCCCCCGCCGCGCCCCCGGCATCCCGCACGCGGACCCTGGTGGTGGATGCCGCTGACGAGAGCAGCTTCCGATCGCTGAACGGAGTCGGCGGCGTGCCCGGCCCCGCCGTCGGCCACCCCGACTTCCCCGACATGACGCCACTCTGGCGTGAGGCGGGGGTGACCGTGGTGCGCTCGTTCGACTGGGTCTCGCGACTCGACACCCGGAACGACCCCACGAGCCTCTTCCCCGACTGGAGCGCCGACGTCGACGATCCCGCGAGCTACAACTTCGCCGCGACCGACCGGTGGGTCGAGTCCGTGCACACGATCGGTGCCGAGGTGATGTTCACCGTGGCGAGCTCGATCCCCCGCAACAAGCTTCCGGCGGAAGACGTCGAGCTCTACGGCCGCGTCGTCGAGCACATCGTGCGCCACTACTCGCAGGGGTGGGCGGACGGCCCCGCCAGGCCCGTCCGCATCTACGAGTTCGGCGATCAGCCCGACTTCGGGCCGCTGCACTTCGCCGGCCGACCCGATGAGTTCTACGCCATGTACCGCGCGTTCTGCGAGGCCGTGCAGCGCGTGGACCCGACGCTGACGGTCGGGGGGCCCGCCGTCGCCTTCCCCCTCGAGGCCGACGCGCCCTATCGGGAGGGGTTCCTCGCCTACGTGCGCGAGAACGGACTCCCCCTCGACTTCTTCTCGTTCCTCTGGTTCACCGACGGCAGCCGCGATCCGCTCGACTACCGTCACGTGTCGCGCGAGCTGCGCGCGCTCCTCGACGACCACGGCTTCGCCGAGACCGAGCTGACGCTCTGCTACTGGAATTACCTCGCCGTGCCCAGCAGCTCCGCACCCGCGGCGGAGAAGGGCGCGTTCCAGGCCGCGACCGCGATCGCCCTGCAGGACACGGTGATCGACCACGCGTTCTTCTTCCGCGCCGACAGCGGCCGCGACCCGCATTACGGCTTCGTCGACCCGGGCGGCGTGGGAGACGTCGACGGGCGCCCCGACGAGCGCTCCCGTGCTCTCGCGCTGGCGGGGCGTGCGATGCGGGGTCGCCGCCTCGGCGTCGAGGGCGCGGACGAATCGGGCTTCGCCGGCATCGCCGGCCGAGAGGGCGAACACGTGCGCGTGCTCGTGGCGAACTACGTCGCGCCCGACAGCGCCCTCGCGCCTCGCGAGGAAGACCGTTTCACCTTCCGCATCCCCATCGGCGAACAGCGAATCGAGCTCGGCCTCACGCTGCCTCCGCAGCGCGCGGAGCTGGCCTCGTCGGGAGTGGACGCAGTCCGCCTCGAGCTGACCCGTCTGCCGTGGACCGGGCGTACGGCGAGCGTCACGGCCACCTCGCTGACGGGCTCCGTCGACGGGCCGACCGAGGTCGCCGTGTCGGCCGCGGGTACCCTTCAGCTGGAGTTCGCCCTCCCGCCGCAATCAGCTCTGCTCATCGAGGTGACGGCCTGACGTCGGGGCGACGGAGACGAGGGAGTGCCGTGACGACGCGACCGAGCCGCAACAGCCTGTCGGAGCCCAAACAGCAACGCAGCCGCGACTCCTACGCGAAGGTGCGCGCCGCAGCACTCGAGCTGCTGCAGGAACGCGGGACGGGACAGTTCTCGCTCGCCGAGGTGAGCGCGCGCGCCGAGGTCTCGATCGGGTCGATCTACGGCCGTGTCGCGGGCAAGGCCGAGCTGCTGCGCCTCGTGCAGAGCCAGGAGTTCGATCACCTCGACGTCGAGACCGCCCGACGGGTCGGTGCCGCGGGGGTCGGTGCGTCGAGCTTCGCCCGCGCCACCGCGCAGATCGTCACCGCCTACGCCGAGCTCCTGCGGGGCCACCGTGAGCTGTTGTCGCCGTTCTTCCTGCTCGGCGTCGAAGACGAGGTCATCCGCGAGCGCGGGCTGCGCTCCGGAAACGCGGGGCAGGACGTGTTCATCCGCGCCCTGCTCGCCGCCGCCGCCGAGCACGGTGTCGCACTGTCGGGCCAGAGCGCGCACTGGGCCTTCGAAGTGTTCTACAGCCTCAGCGTGCGCTATCTCGGCCTGGGCGTGACCGCGACCGCGATTCCGCAGAGCGCCTACGACTGGCAGGAGATGCTCGACCGCCTCGCGCAGACGGTGTCGCTCATCGTCGCGCCTGCCGGCCCCGCGTGAGCCGCCCCGCCTGAGCCGGGCGGCGCCCCGCCGTCAGCGCTCGAGCACCACCGCGAGCCCCTGCCCCACACCGATGCAGATCGCCGCGACCGCGACGCCCCCGCCGCGGCGCTTCAGCTCGTGGGCCGCGCGCGCGATGATGCGGCCGCCCGAGGCGCCGAGGGGGTGACCGATCGCGATCGCTCCCCCGTTCTCGTTGAGACGGGCGGGGTTGAGCTCGGTCCACAGCTTCGCGCACGCCAGGGTCTGCGACGCGAACGCCTCGTTGAGCTCGACGAACGACACGTCGGCCCACGTCTTGCCGGCGCGGGCGAGAGCGCGGTTCGCCGCCTCGACGGGAGCGACGCCGAACACGTCGGGGTCGTTGCCGAACGCGGCCCGGCCGGCGATGCGGGCCAAGGGTTCGGCATCCAGTGCCCCCTCCGCGCCCAGCAGCACCGCCGACGCGCCGTCGTTGATGGGCGAGGAGTTGCCCGCGGTGACCGACCCGCCCTGCCGGAAGGCCGAGCGCAGGCCCGCCAGCACCTCGGCGGTGGAGTCGTCGCGGATGCCTTCGTCGCGCGCGAGCGCGTGGCCCTCGACCTGCACGATCTCGTCGTCGAAGCGGCCCGCGGACCACGCGGCCGCGGCGAGGCGGTGGCTGCGGGCGGCGAATTCGTCCTGCTCCTCGCGGGAGATGTCGTAGATCTCGGCGAGCTTCTCGGCGCTCTCGCCGTTGGAGATCGTCCAGTCCTTCCGCAGGCGCGGGTTCGTCATGCGCCAGCCGATCGAGGTGTTCCACATCGTCTGGTTGGCGGCGGGGAAGGGCCGCGGGCTCTTCTCGACCACGAACGGGGCCCGCGTCATCGACTCGACGCCGCCCGCGAGGATCACCTCGGCATCGCCCGCCTCGATCGCGCGCGAGCCCTGGATCACGGCATCCAGCGACGATCCGCACAGGCGGTTGATGGTCGTGCCGGGCACCGACGAGGGGAAGCCCGCGAGCAGCGCCCCGAAGCGCGCGACGTTGCGGTTGTCTTCTCCGGCCTGGTTCGCGTCACCGAAGATCACGTCTTCGATGAGCCCGGGATCGATCCCGGTGCGTTCGACGACGGATGCCATGACCGTGGCGGCCAGGTCATCGGGGCGCACGTCGGCGAAGGCCTTGGCGTGGCGGGCGAAGGGGGTGCGGACGGCGTCGTACACGAACGAAGCGGGCATGGTCAGCTCTCCGGGTCGAGAAGGGTCAGACCGAGGAGGCGCTCGATCTCGGCGTGGGTGTTGTCGCCGAACAGTTCGCGCACGCGGAAGCCGTCGGGCGTGACGTCGAAGACGCCGTGGTCGGTGTAGACCCGCGAGACGCAGCCCACCCCGGTCAGCGGGTAGGTGCAGGCGGCGACGAGCTTGGGCTCGCCGCCCTTGGTGAGCAGGTCGGTCATGACGTAGACGTCTTTCGCGCCGATCGCGAGGTCCATCGCCCCGCCGACGGCCGGGATCGCGCCGGGCTCGCCGGTCGACCAGTTGGCGAGGTCGCCGCCGGCCGACACCTGGAACGCGCCGAGCACGCACACGTCGAGGTGCCCGCCGCGCATCATGGCGAACGAGTCGGCGTGGTGGAAGTAGGCGGCCCCCGCGAGCGCGGTGACGGGCTGCTTGCCCGCGTTGATGAGGTCGGGGTCGACCCGGCCGCGCTCGGGAGCGGGGCCCATGCCGAGCATGCCGTTCTCGGTGTGCAGAACGATCTCGAGCCCCGCGGGCAGGTAGTCGGCGACGAGGGTCGGCGCTCCGATGCCGAGGTTGACGACCGCGCCCTCGGGGATGTCGGATGCCACGCGGGCGGCGAGATCGCGCCGCGAGATGCGGGTGGTCATGCTTCCTCCTCAGGGGCCAGGGCCCGGCCCTCGATGTCGACGCCGCCGACGAAGGCGCCGTCGCGCAGCCACGCCCGCTCGCCGACCGCGACGACGCGATCGACGTACAGGCCGGGGGTCACGACGGCCTCGGGGTCGAGGGAGCCGAGTGGCACGATCTCGTCGACCTGCACGACGGTGGTCGTGGCGGCGGCGGCCATGATGGGCCCGAAGTTGCGGGCGGTCTCGCGGTAGACGAGGTTGCCCCAGCGGTCGGCGGCGCGGGCGCTCACGAGCGCGACGTCGGCGTGGATGGGGTATTCGAGCACGTAGTCGCGGCCGTCGATACGCCGCGTCTCCTTGCCCGCGGCGAGCTGCGTCCCGAAGCCGGTGGGGGTGAAGAACCCGCCGATGCCGGCGCCCGCGGCGCGGATGCGCTCGGCGAGGTTGCCCTGCGGCACGAGCTCGAGTTCGACCTTGCCGTCGCGGTACAGGCCGTCGAACACCCACGAGTCGCTCTGGCGCGGGAACGAGCAGATCATCTTGCGCACCTGACCGGCGGCGAGCAGGGCCGCGAGTCCGGTGTCGCCGTTGCCGGCGTTGTTGTTGACGACGGTGAGGTCGCCGGCCCCGTGCGCGATCAGCGCGTCGATCAACTCGACGGGCTGCCCGGCGCGGCCGAAGCCGCCGATCATCACGGTGGCCCCGTCGGCGATGCCGGCGACGGCGGCCGCGACGTCGGGAACGGTCTTGTCGATCACGGCGCGGCCCCCTCGTTCGTCTCCGACGGAGCCGGTTCGGGCGTCGCGAAGACCTCCGACGCGATGCGGAAGGCCGAGTTGGCCGCCGGCACGCCGGAGTAGATCGCCGACTGCAGGATGACCTCGCGGATCTCCTCGACGCTCAGGCCGTTGCGCAGCGCCGCGCGCAGGTGCATCGCGAGCTCCTCATGGTGGCCGTGTGCGATGAGCGAGCTGAGCACCGCGATCGAGCGCGAGCGGCGGTCGAGGCCGGGCCGTGACCACACGTCTCCCCATGCGACGCGCGTGATGAAGTCCTGCCAGTCGGCGGTGAGGTCGGTGGTCGCGGCGATCGAGCGATCGACGTGCGCGTCGCTCAGCACGGCGCGGCGCACGGTCATGCCCTGGTCGTGGCGTTCCTGATCGGTGGGCATCAGGCGTCCTTTCGGGAAGGCGAGGTCGTCGAGACGGAGGCGAAGAACGACCGCAGCAGAGCCGCGACGGCCTCGGGCTGTTCGGCCGGGGGAAGGTGGCCGGCGTCGTCGATGCGCGCGACGCTCCCGCGCTGCACGCCCTCGGCGATCTCGACGGCCTTGGATTCGGGGGCGACCTGGTCGAACGCTCCCCACGCGGCGAGCACGGGAACCGCGATCTCGCCCAGCGTGGAGCGCACGTCGTATGCGGCGAGCGCCTCGCAGCACCGGGCGTAGCTGTCGTCGTCGGCGTCCTGCAGCGCGTGCAGCAGGCGGCCGCTCAGCTCGGGGCGGCGGGCCATCGACTCGGGCGCGAACCAGCGCTGGGCCGAGCCGACGATGAGGCTCGAGGTGCTCTGCGAGCGCGCCTGGGCGGCTCGCTCGGTCCACGATGCGGCATCTCCGAGCACGGCTCCGGATGCCACGATGGCGGCGCCCCGCAGCCGGGTGCCGCGACGCCGGGCGAGCTCGAGGCCCGTCGCCCCGCCGAGGGAGACCCCGGCGTAGAGGAACGTGTCATCGGGGATCGTGGCGGCCACGGCATCCGCGAGATCCGCGACCGTGAACGCCTCGCGCGCGATCGGTCCGGCCCCGTGGCCGGGGAGGTCCCACGCGGCGACGCGGTAGTCGTCGGCGAGCAGGGGCACGACGTCGTCCCACAGGATGGTCGAGGTGCCGAGCGACGGCCCGAGCACGACGAGGGGTGCGTCGACCGGTCCGACGGGCTCGGTCAGGGCGATGAGGCTCATGCGTCGGCTCCTTCGTCGTGCGCGGTGCCTCCGCCGGCGTGGCCGGTGCCGCGGGCGAGGCGGGGGGCGAGGCCGACGTACGCGGCCGGGTCGAGCAGCGCGTCGACGTCGAGACCGGCCGCCTCGGGCAGTGCCCGCAGACGCGGGGCGAGGTCGTCGTCGCCGTCGAGCAGGGCCGCGAAACGCTCGGCGCCGATGAGCGGCACCAGCACGCTGCGCAGGCGCTCGCTGACGATGCGCCCGCCGGTCAGACCAGCGTTGGCCGTCGCGGCCCTGGCGTCGACGCGCAGGTGAGCGAGCAACGACGACCCGTGCGCCGCGGCGCCGACCGCCAGGCGCAGGAGCTCGCGCAGCGTCGGCCATTCGGCGTGCCAGGCGCCGTCGGGGCGCTCATCGACCGCGAGGGCCGAGGCCAGGTGCAGGGTCGCGCCCAGCTGGGGGGCGCGCAGGGCGGCCGAGCGGATGAGCACCGCCTCGGCGGGGTTCTGCTTCTGGGGCATGGCCGACGATCCGCCGCCCACGCCCTCCGACACCTCGCCGATCTCGGTGCGGCTGAGGGTCGCGACGTCGGCGGCCGTCTTGCCGAGCGCATCGATGGCCTGCACGAGGGCGTCGCCGATCTCGGTCACGGGCCAGCGCGTCACGTGCCAAGGTGCGTCGGGGGCGTCGAGCTCGAGCGCCCGGGCGAAGGCCGCGGGCAGGGCGTCGGCGGCATCCGTCGATCCGGTGATCTCGACGAACGACGCGAGCGTTCCGCCCGCCCCCGCGAGCTGCGCGGGGAAGACGAGGGCGTCCAGCCGCACGACGGCCCGCTCGAGTCCGCGCGCCCAGGTCGCGGCGCGCGCCCCGACCGTGGTGGGCACCGCGTGCTGCGTGAGGGTGCGCGCTGCGGCGACCTCGTCGGCGTGCGCGGTGGCGAGCTGTCGGGCCCAAACGGCGGCGTTGGCGACCGAGCGGCGCGTCTGCTCGACCGCACGGCGGGCGACCACCATGAGCGCGGTGTCGAGCACGTCTTGGCTCGTCGCCCCGCGGTGGATCCACCCGCGGTGCTCGGCCGGCACCTGGGCCTTGAGAGCACCCACGAGGGGGATCACGGGGTTTCCCCCGGCGACCGCGTCGCGCACGAGCGCGTCGACGTCCAGGGCCCGCACTGGCGAGGCGTACTTCTCGTCGATCCCGAAGACGTGATCGATCTCCGCGCGCGCCTCACGCGGGGCGGCCCCCACCGCGACGTAGGCCGCGACCAGCGCGCACTCGACACGGATCATCGTGGTCAGCACGAACTCGTCGGACAGCAGGGCGTCGTGACCGACGCTCACGGGCGAGAGCAGCCCGAGGTCGATGCGCGGGAGAGGCTCAGAAGGCAAGGAACACCGTCTCGTTCTCGCCCTGCAACCGGATGTCGTGCGACAGGTACCCGTCGGGCGTCCGGGTCGCGACGAGGCTAGCGCGCTCCTGCGACGTCAGCGCGGACAGCAACGGATCGGCGGCGAGAGCGTCGTCGTCGGCGGGCGAGTAGATGCGCGTGTGCAGCTTGTCGGGGAGCCCGCGCGCGAACACGATGGCCGCGAAGAACCCCGCACGACCCCGGATGCCGCCCGGCTCGCGCGTCCAGAACGAGTAGCGCCCCTCGTCGTCGGTGAACGCTCGACCGAACCCGGTGAAGGTGTGGTCGTCGCGGCGGAACGCGCCGCGCGCGCGGGGCACGGAGCCGTCGGCATCCGCCCCGAAGATCTCCACGAGGGCGTCGGGGATCGGCGCTCCCGCCCCGTCGTACACCGTGCCCGAGAGCACGATCGCGCCGGGCGAGTGCGGGAAGACGACCTCGTGCTGCTTCGGGAACTCCAGGCCGTAGGCGAAGAACGGCCCGACCGTCTGGCCGGGGGTGGCGCGGTGCGTCTTGGCGGGGATCACTCGTCGCCCTCCTGCTCGTCCTTCGACAGGCTCAGGAACCCCATCGACAGGCTCAGGGACCACGTCGTGCGTCGGTGTCGTCGTCATGTCACTCGTCCTCTGCCTCGAAGTAGGTCGCGTCCGGTCCGTCGACCACGATGTCGAAGCGGTACCCCGTCGCCCACTCGGGCGAGGTGAGGTCGTGGTCGTAGACGCCCACGAGGGCGTCGCGGTCCTTCTGGCGGTGGATGGAGTTGTAGATCGGGTCGAGCGCGAACAGCGGGTCGCCCGGGAAGTACATCTGCGTCACCAGCCGCTGCGTGAACGACGACCCGAACACCGAGAAGTGGATGTGCGCCGGACGCCACGCGTTGCGGTGGTTCTTCCAGGGGTAGGGGCCGGGCTTGATGGTCGTGAAGCGGTACTCACCGTTGTCGTTCGTGACCGCGCGGCCGGCGCCCGTGAAGTTCGGGTCGAGGGGCGCGGGGTGCTGGTCCCGCTGGTGGATGTAACGACCGGCCGAGTTCGCCTGCCAGATCTCGATGAGCTGGTTCGCCACCGGGCGCCCCCACGAATCGAGCAGCCGCCCCTGCACCGTCATGCGCTCGCCCAGCGGCTGCCCCGCGTGCTGCAGGGTGAGGTCCGACTCGATGGCCGCGACGTCGCGCTGGCCGAACGCGGGCGAGAACAGCTCGATGGTCTCGGGGTCGACGAGCTTCGGATTCTTGGTCGGATGCCGCAGCACGCTCGACCGGTAGGCCGGAAAGTCGTGCGCGGTCGCGGCGACGCGCTCGCCCGTGGCGTCGAGAGCGTCGAGCTGGGCATGGCGGGCCTGGATCTCGCGGACGATCTCGTCTTGCGTCGCCTGGTCGGGAGCGGCCAGCAGCGATTCGGGGGCCGCGGCGGGGGCGTTCGTCATGGGGTCTCCTTCGACCCCTCCATGCTCCGTCACCGCCCCGCATCGTGGCCAGGCGTTCCCGCTGAATGGGAGTCGTGCCAGGGTGGAGGCGTGGCGAACTCCCCCTCCGGCGATTCGGTGACCGATCGACTCGTGCGCATCCTCGAGACCTTCACCCCCACGCGCACCGCGCAGACCACGGCCGACATCGGTCGTCGGGCGGGCCTGCCGAGCTCGTCGGCGCACCGGATCGTGAACGAGCTGGTGGATGCCGGTCTGCTCGAGCGCGACGACGAACGTCGCGTGCGCGTGGGCATGCGACTGTGGGAGCTGGCGACCCGCTCGTCGCACGCGCTGCGCCTGCGCCAGGCGGCCCTGCCCTATATGGAACGCGTGCAGCAGCGCGTGCGCGAGCACACTCAGCTCGCGATCCTCGAGCAGGATGAGGCGCTGTTCCTCGAACGACTGAGCGCTCCCGACTCCGGCGCGAACATCACCCGCGTCGCCGGGCGCCTTCCCCTGCACGCGTCGTCGTCGGGACTCGTCCTGCTCGCCTTCGCCCCGCACGACCTGCAGGAGCGCGTGCTCGCCGGCCCTCTCGCGCGGGTCACGGCCGACACGATCGTCGACCCCGCGGCGCTTCGCCGCACCCTCGCCGAGATCCGCACCCTCGGCCGGGTCGTCGCCCCCGGTTACGTCGACGAGGTCTCGACGGGCGTCGCGGTGCCCGTGCGCGATGAGACCGGGTCGGTCATCGCCGCCCTCTCGGCCGTGCTCCCGCGCGACGCCGAGACCCAGTTCGCCCTCGTCGAGCTGCACCGCGCGGCCCGCGACACCGAGCGCGCTCTGGGCTACCGCCGCTGACCCACCGCCTCCGCGCGCGCGCTCCACCTCCCCGTTGAGCGCCCAGGGAGGTGGACTCGCGACGTCCCGATGAATGGGAGTGATGGAGCGAGCCGACCCCTGCAGCGCGCACGATCGACACAGCCACCGTCGAAGGAGACGCCATGACAACCACCGTCCGCACCCGGGTCGCCATCATCGGCGCCGGCCCCGCGGGGCTCCTGCTCTCGCACCTTCTCGACGAGGCCGGCATCGCCTCGGTCGTGATCGACCAGCGCTCCCGCGACGAGATCGAGAGCACCATCCGCGCCGGCATCCTCGAGCAGGGCACCGTCGAACTGCTCGACACCCTCGGTGCGCACTCGCGCGCCCGCACCGTGGGCCACCGTCACGACGGCATCGAGCTGCGCTTCGAGGGAGAGGGCCACCGCATCGACTTCGCGGCATCCGTCGGCCGTGCCGTGTGGCTGTACCCGCAGCACGAGGTGCTGAAAGACCTGGTCGCCGCGCGCCTCGCGGCCGGTCAAGACCTCCGTTTCGGCGTCACCGCCGAGGGCATCGCGGATGCCGAGACCTCGAGCCCGCGCGTGATCGCCCGCGACGCCGACGGGCAGCCGTTCGAGATCGAGGCGGAGTTCGTCGTGGGCTCCGACGGGTCGCGGAGCATCGCCCGGGCCACCGTGTCGGGATCGAGCCAGGGCGGGTTCTTCCGCGAGTACCCGTTCGCGTGGTTCGGCATCCTGTGCGAAGCGCCGCCGAGCGCCGCCGAGCTCATCTACAGCAACTCGCCCGACGGCTTCGCGCTGGTCAGCCAGCGCTCCGACACCGTGCAGCGCATGTACTTCCAGTGCGCCCCCGACACCGACACGGCGGCCTTCAGCGAGGAGCAGCTGTGGGACGAACTGCAGAAGCGCGTGCCCGGAACGACGCTGAAGCAGGGGCCGATCTTCCAGCGCGACGTGCTGCGCTTCCGTAGCTTCGTCGCGCACGAGCTGCGCCGCGGCCGCGTCGCCCTCGTCGGAGACGCCGCGCACACCGTACCGCCCACCGGCGCGAAGGGTATGAATCTCGCCATCGCCGACGTGCGCCTGCTCGCCGACGCCCTGCGACGCCTGCTGCTCGAGGGCGATGAGCGGGGCCTCGACACCTACCCCGAGAAGGCCCTGCGGCGCATCTGGAAGGCCCAGCACTTCTCGTGGTGGATGACGAGCCTGCTGCACGTGGCTCCGGATGCCACCGACTTCGACCGCCGACGCCAGGTCGGCGAACTGCGCACCGTCGTGGAGTCGGAGCACGGCCGCGCCTTCCTCGCCGAGGCCTACTGCGGCTGGCCCTTCACCGACTGACCCGCGCACCGCCCCGGGCGCCCCACCACCCCCTGTTGAGGGTCCAAGAAACGCCGCAGAGCTCGAGCCCCGGCGGCGCGTTCTGGACACTCAACACACGCCTCACCCACGTGAGTGCGGCGCCCGAGCCGAAGCCCGAGCGCCGCACCGAGAACCCGCGGGCTCAGTCCTTCGTGTCGCGCGCCGTCGGGAAGGGGCTCGGCACCACCGGCACCGTGCCCGTGAAGCCTTCGCGCTCGGCGGCGAGCGCCGCGATGCGCTTGCGGCAGGCGAACCAGCCGATCGTGATGGCGATGCTCGCGAGCACCGTGACCAGCAGGGTCGGCGGGGAGTCGACGAACACCAGCACGAGCACGACCGCGAGGAACAGCAGGGTCGCGTATCCCGTGTACGGCGCCCAGAACAGCCGGAAGGCCGGGCGCACCAGCTCGCCGCGGTCGGTGAGGCGCTTGAACTTCATCTGGCAGAGCATGATGGTCGCCCAGGTGACCAGGATGCCGACGGCGGCGACGTTCAGCACCGTCTCGAACGCGTCGCTCGGTGCCACGAAGTTGATCACCACGCCGAACAGGGCGACGAACGCCGTGATCGCGATGCCCCCGTAGGGCACGCCCGCCTTGTTCATGCGCGCGGCGAACTTGGGGGCCGAGCCCGCGACCGCCATCGAGCGCAGGATGCGGCCGGTGGAGTACAGCCCCGCGTTCAGCGACGACAGCGCGGCCGTCAGCACGACGAGGTTCATGATCACGTCGACGCCCGGCACCCCGATCGAGCCGAAGAACGTCACGAACGGGCTCTCGTCCTTCGTGTACGCGGTGTACGGCAGCAGCAGGGCCAGCAGCAGCACCGAGCCGACGTAGAAGATCGCGACGCGGAAGATCACCGAGTTGATCGCGCGGGGCATGACCTTCTCGGGGTTCTCGGTCTCGCCGGCGGCGGTGCCGACCAGCTCGATCGAGGCGTACGCGAACACCACGCCCTGCATGAGGATGATCGCGGGCAGGATGCCGTTGGGGAAGAACCCGCCGTTGTCGGCGATCAGCGAGAACCCGGTGGGGGCGCCCGTGGGGGTGCCGAATACGACGAAGTAGATGCCCACGAGCAGGAACGCCACGAGGGCGGCGACCTTGATGAGCGCGAACCAGAACTCCAGCTCGCCGAACACCTTGACCGACACGAGGTTGACGGCCAGCACGGTGACGAGGGCGGCGAGGGCCCACACCCACTGCGGAACGGCCCCGATCCAGGGCACGTACTTGCCGAAGAAGTTCATGTAGAGCGCCGCGGCGGTGATGTCGACCATCGTCGTGGTCGCCCAGTTGATCCAGTAGAACCAGCCCGACACGAACGCTGCCTTCTCGCCGAAGAACTCGCGCGCGTACGAGACGAACGAGCCCGACGTCGGGCGGTGCAGCACCAGCTCGCCGAGCGCGCGGAGGATGAAGAACGCGAACAGTCCGCAGACCGCGTACGAGAGGACGATCGCGGGGCCGGCCTGCGCGAGGCGGCCGCCGGCGCCGAGGAACAGGCCCGTTCCGATGGCACCGCCGATGGCGATCATCTGCACCTGTCGCGACGTCAGGCGCTTGTGGTAGCCGCTGTCCTCGAGCTGCACGGTCGAGGTGGTCGTCGGCTCGACGGGGTCGCCGGGGCGCGAGGGGGTGTCGTTCATGCCACCCATCGAACCACTCGATTCGCGCAACGGGCTATCCGACAAGCGCGGGTCGGGCGATCAGAGCCAGTGCTTGCGCTTGAACGTGAGCCAGAGCCCGAACGAGGTCGCCGCCATCAGGGCGAGCGCCATCGGGTAGCCGAAGGTCCAGTCGAGCTCGGGCATGTTCTTGAAGTTCATGCCGTAGATCCCGCCCACCAGCGACGGACCGAACAGGATCGCCGCCCACCCCGAGATCTTCTTGACCTGTTCGTTCTGCTCGAGGGCGGTGTCGGTCTGGCGCTGCGTGACGAGCGTGGCGTTGACGGTGAGCGCGTTGTCGAGGATCGCGCGCAACGCCGTGAGCTTCTCGCACTGACGCAGCACGTGGTCGAGCACGTCGCGCAGCGAGCGCTGCAGCTCGATGTCGACGCCGTACTTGTCGGAGCCGCGCAGGAGCGCCTCGAGCATGTCGCGCAGCGGCTCGGTGGCCCGCTGGAAGTGGATGACCTCGCGGGCGAGCTGGTAGATGCGCTGCGTGAGGTCGGCGCCGCCCGAGCTGAACAGGCCGTCTTCGATCTCGTCGACGTCATTCTGCAGACCGCGCGCCACGGGGTCGTACTGGTCGACGACCTCGTCGAGGATCGCGTACAGCACCGCTTCGGGACCGCGTTTGAGCAGGTCGGGGTTGTGCTCGAGCCGCTTGCGCACCTGCGAGAGGTCGGGGACCTCGGCGTGACGCACCGTCACGACGTAGTCGGAGCCGATGAATACGTGCAGCTCGCCGAAGTCGATCGTCTCGGTCTCGTCGAGGTAGCGCGCGGGCCGCAGCACCGCGAAGAGGTTGCCGCCGTAGCGCTCGAGCTTGGCGCGCTGGTGCCCGGCGAGCGCGTCCTCGACGGCGAGCGGGTGCAGCGAGAATTCGGCCGCGACGCGCTCGAGCTCTTCGGGCGAGGGACGCAGCAGCCCGATCCAGGCCATGCCCCCGTGCGCCTCCATGTATTCGAAGGTCTGGTCGAGGCTCGCCGGGTTCTCGATGCGGTGACCGTCGACGTAGACGGCGCTGTCGATGATGGGCATGAGTCCGTTGTACCCCGGATGCCTATGCGCACGGCCCCCGTGGCGCCGGTCCTCACGATCTCCCTACGGCCTGCGCCGCGCTCACTTCTTCGGGTCGCTGCCCCAGTTCATGAGCGAGTACCGCCAGTCGGTGTCGGTGATGTCGCCGTCGGGCTTCTGCGCGCTGTGCCGTTTGACGTAGCCGACGACCTTGCGCATGTGCGCGTAGTCGTCGTCGGTGAGGTCGGCCTTCTTCTTCTCGAGGATGCGCACGATGTGCCGCCCGCTCTCGTGCCCGGTCGACTCCCCGCCGTTCTTCTTCTGCCCGACGGATTTCGATTCGTCGGTGTCGAGCCATCTCTTCAGCTCGCTCGCGGTCATGTTGACCGCCTCGTCGAAGTCCTTCTTCGTCTGGTCGTCGTCGTCGCTCATGGCGTCATCCTCGCCAGCCGGCCTCGACGCGAACGCCCCCTTGCGCGGGTCGCCCGGGGCGTGGCATCCGCTCAGCCGACGGGCTCGCTCAGCGGCTCATCGGCATCGGGTCCCGGATGCCGTGCCCCGGCGCTGCGGCGCGCGGCGGCGAGCACCGCGCCGATGCTGGCGACGATGACGAGGGCGATCCCGACGATCTCGAGCCACGACAGGTGCTGGCCGAGCAGCAGGAAGCCGGCGACCGAGGCCGTGGCGGGGCCGAGGCTCATGAGGATCGCGAAGGCGGATGCCGCGAGCCGGCGCAGCGCGATGAGCTCGAGGGCGTAGGGGATGGTCGACGACAGCAGCGCGACGGCCGCGCCGAGGGCGAGGATGTCGACGCGCAGCAGGGATGCGCCGGCCTGGACGATGCCGAACGGGAGCGCGATCAGCGCACCGACCGTCATCGCGATGGCCAGGCCGTCGAGGCGGGGGAACTGCCGGCCCACGCGGGCCGAGGCGAGGATGTACAGCGCCCAGCTGACGGCGGCCCCGAGGGCGAACACCACTCCGAGCGCGTCGAGCCGGTCCCACCCTCCGGCGCCGAGGGCGACCACGCCCGCCAGCGCGAGCCCCGCCCACAGCCAGCGCGCGGCGCCGGTGGCCGTGAGGATCGACAGGGTCAGCGGACCGAGCACTTCGATCGTGACGGTGACTCCGAGCGGCAGGCGTTCGAGCGCGAGGTAGAAGAGACCGTTCATGGCGGCGAGCACGACGCCGAAGCCGACGACCGAGCGCCAGGCGAATCCCGTGTGCCCGCGCCACCGCGGCCGGGCGATGAGCAGCAGCAGGAGCGCCGAGAACACCAGGCGCAGCATGACGATGCCGAGCGGCCCCGTGTCGGGGAACAGCATGACGGCGAAGGAGGCGCCGACCTCTTGGCAGGCGAGGCCCGCGAACACCAGCGCCGCGGCCGACCCCTGGCCGCCGCGTGCGGTCATGTCGAGGTCATCCGGCGGGAGGGGCGCAGATGGCGTTGCCGGCGATGTTGTCGCGCATCTGCTGCGCGGTCCACGGCAGGCCCGCCTCGGGGGCGGTCTGCCCCTGGGCCGCCGGGGCCTTCGAGGCGATCGCCGCGAGCTCCCACGCGAGCCAGGCACCGAAGTTCTTGCCACCGCCGGAGTTGTTCAGCACGACCGCGACCGACATTCCGGTCTTCGGGTCGGCGAAGGCTCCGACGATGTAGCCCGGGGTCGCGCCGTACTGTCCGATCAGCGAGCCGGCCTGGTAGGCGCCGCCGGCGGCGGTGAACCAGGTGGGGCTGTCGGGGGTGACGGCGTAGGGGGTGGCGAAGCGGTCGTCACCGGCCGGCAGGAGCGACCCTGCGGCGAGCGCCTGGGCGTAGCGCCCGAGATCGGTGATGTCGGTCACCGCGCCCGAGTTGGCTCCGCCGAAGCTCGACGACAGCACCGTGTAATCGGCCGGGTCGGTGCAGGTGAATGCGCCCTCGGCGTTGCGCTGCGACCAGTAGCCCTCGAGCGCGTTCGTCCCCGGTGCGGCAGGTGCGGGCGCGGGCAGACCGGTGGCGCTCAGCCCCAGCGGTCCGGTGACGCGCTCGGCGATGGCCTCCGTCAGCGACTGACCCGTCGCGCGCTCGACGGCGAGGCCGGCGAGGACGTAGTTGGTGTCGACGTCGGCGAACGTGGCGCCGGGCTCGTTCAGGCGCGGCCCGGCGATGCCGTAGGCCATCAGCTCGCGGGGGTTCCACACGCGATCGGGGTTGTTCGCGAGCAGGCCCTGCAGCACCGGCGTGTAGGCGTTCAGGCCCGACGTGCTGTCGCACAGCTGACGCAGGGTGATGTCTTCGTAGCCCGGAACGCCGCTCACCCACGTGGTGACCGGGTCGCTCATGTTCAGCGTGCCGTCGGCGGCGAGGCGGTAGAGCACGTCGCAGGTCATCGCGCGTGTGACGTCGGTGGCGCGGAACTCCATGTCGGAGGTCACCGCGGCACCGCCCGGCCCCTGCGTGCCCAGACCGGCGACCCAGGTGCCGCTCCACGGCGCCCACACGCCGACGATCGCGCCGGTGGAGCCGGTCGCGGTCATCGCGGCGTTCACCGCGTCTTGCAGTTCGGAGACCGTCGCGTCGGGCAGCGCGGCCTCGACCTGGGCGGGAACGTCGATCGACACGGATCCCTGCGCGGTGCAGCCGCTGAGCAGGGCGGCGAGCGCGCTCGCGCCCACGATCGCGATGGCCGCAGGACGACGCCATCCCCGCATGTGTACCCCCAGGACTTCCGCGCACGACGAAGCGCGTACTCCCTCGATTCAAACACACGGCACCTGGGCGAATCGGGCCCTTGCGCTCCTGGGCCGTCACGTCTGCATCACGAACGGGCCGTGGCCGGGGCGACTCCCGGCGAAATCAGGGTTAGGCGAACCTAACCCTGTGCGTATGATGGCCGCATGAACGCCGTCGCCCCGTTCTCCGCCGCCCTGCGCGAGCGCTCCAGCGGCGCGCACTCCACCCGCGAGTGCGACGGATTCGTGACCGAGCTGCTCACCGGGTCGGGAACGCGCGACGACTACATCGCGCTGATCGCGCAGCACTGGTTCATCTACGCCGCGCTCGAAGAGGCCGCGATTCACCTGCGGACCGACCCTGTGGCATCCGTGTTCCTCACCGGGACCCACTCGCGACTGCCCGCGCTCGAGGCCGACCTGGCCTTCCTCCTCGGCCCCGACTGGCGCGACCGCATCGCCCCCTTGCCGACCACGCAGGCCTACGTCTCGCGCATCCGTCGCGTCGCGGCGACCTGGCCGGGCGGCTTCGTCGCGCACCACTACACGCGCTTCGTCGGCGACCTCTCGGGCGGGCCGTCGATCGGGCGTCTCATGCAGCGGCGGTTCGGGTTCGAGACCAACGGCATCGGCTTCCTGCTCTTCGGCGACATCGCCGATCCCAAGGCCTTCAAGAGCGTCTACCGGGAGCAGCTCGACGCGGCACCCTGGGACGACGACGAGAAGGAGCGCGTGATCGCCGAGGTGCTGGTCGCGTACCGCTTCACGACCGAGCTGTTCGCCGACCTCACGCGCGCGAAGCGCTCGCGCGTCGCCTGAGGCTCACGCCTTCGCGGCGTCCTGCCGCGCCAGCCACGCCTGCTTCATGAAGCGGCGCACGTCTTCGTCGACGCGGATGTCGCTCGGGCGCAGCGGGCGCGTGAGGTAGAGCCCCTCGAGCGAGGTCAGCCGGCTGAGCGCGACGTAGGTCTGCCCGGGCGCGAAGGCCCCCGCACCGAGATCGACGACGGCGCGGTCGTAGGTCTTGCCCTGCGACTTGTGGATGGTCACGGCCCAGGCCAGGCGCAGCGGGAACTGGGTGAACTCGGCGACGATCTCACGCGAGAGGTTCTTCGTTCCGGGGTCGTAGGCGTACCGGTACCTCTCCCACACGGCCGGTTCGACGTCGTGCTCGATGCCGTCGACCTCGACCCGCACGCTGTCGCCCGCGATGCGCGTGACCGTGCCGATCGTGCCGTTCACCCAGCGCGGCGCCTCGCCGAACTGCGCCGCGTCGTTGCGCAGGAACATCACCTGCGCGCCGACCTTGAGCGTCAGCTCCATCTCGGCCGGGTAGTTGGCCTCGCCCCGGCCGAAGTCGCCCGAGATCTCGGCGTTGGCGGTCTGCGTGCGGCCGATGAGCTCGTCGAGGTGCTTGCGGTTGATGGTGTTGACCCGGTCGTTGCGGGTCGCGAGCGTGATGATCGGGTGCTCGCCGTCGGCCGGATGCGGAGGGGTGCGGGCTCCGGCGGTGTTCAGGATGCCGGCCATCTCGGCCGTCACCCGCCCGTACCGCACGGCGTTGAGCAGCTGCTTGAACCCCGGGTCGGACTGCCGGTGGATCTCGACGAGCTCGTTGACGTGCAGGTCTGCGCCGTGCCGGCCGATGTCGATGAGGCCGTCGCTGGCCGACTCCCCCGACCACACCTTGGCGTCGAAGAACCAGAACGAGCGGTAGTGGTCCTGGATGTAGCGCATCTCGTCGCCCCGCGGCGGGACCGGGGCGAGCTGGTACGGGTCGCCGAACATGACGATCTGCGTGCCGCCGAACGGCTCGGCACGGCGCCCTCGCGCCTGCCGCAGCGAGCGGTCGATAGCGTCCATGAGGTCGGCGTTGACCATCGAGATCTCGTCGATCACGAGGGTGTCGATGGCGTTGAGGAGCTTGCGGGTCGCGTCGTTCTGGTCGATGTCGCCGTTGGCGATGAGCCCGATCGGCAGGCGGAACAGCGAGTGGATCGTCTGGCCCTCGACGTTGAGGGCGGCGACGCCGGTGGGCGCGCACACGGCGATCTGCTTCTTGGTGTTCCACGCCAGGTGCTGCAGCAGCGTCGACTTGCCCGTGCCCGCGCGGCCCGTGACGAAGACGTGCTCGCGCGTGTCCTCGATCAGCCGGAACAGCGCCTGCTGCTCGGCGGAGAGGGGCGGCGTGGTCACCGGTTCATGCTAGTTCGCGCGCGTCGCCTCGGTCGGCGGGCTGGGGATGGGCCCGCCCATCGGCTCGGTCGTGGCCAACAACCACCGGGCCTCGCCCGACAGCACGTCGGCGACGTGGCTGCGGAAGCGCGGGCACGCGGTGATGTCGTGCGCGCGGCAGCGCAGCGCGTGTTCGGTCATCGCGCGGGCCTGTGCGATGTCGGCGGCGCGGCGGTCGAGCTCGGCCACGTGCTCCTCGAGCACGCGGTGCCGGTCGTGCGCCCCCTCGTCGAGCAGCACGCGGATCTGCTCGAGCGACATGCCCGCCGCCTTGTTGCGCAAGATCACCGCCACGCGCACGCTGTCGTCGTCGCCGTAGCGCCGCCGGCCGGCCGCGTCGCGGACGGGACGGAGCAGCCCTTCGTCCTCCCAGTGCCGCAGCACGTGCGTCTCGAGGCCGAACCTCGCCGCCGTCTCTCCGATGGACTCGACCGCCGCGCTTGACTTCATGTCGACATGAAGTCACACGATGGAGGCGAACGCAAGCGGAAGGACTCCTCATGTACGACGCGATCATCATCGGCGGCGGCCCCGCCGGGCTGCAGGCGGCTCTCACCCTCGGCCGCATGCACCGGCGCACCCTGCTGCTCGACGCGGGCACGTACCGCAACTCCACCGTGCGCCACGCGCACAACCTCCTCACCAACGACGGACGCGACCCTGCCGAGCTCCGGCGCATCGCCCGCGCCGAGATCGCCGCGTACGACACGGTCGAGATCCGGGATGCCGCGGCCGCCGCCGTCGCGCGCGACGAGGGCTCCCTCACGGTCACCGTCGGCGACGAGCGTCTCCGTACGCACGCGGTGATCCTCGCCACGGGGGTGACCGACGAGCTCCCGCCGATCCCCGGTCTCGCGGAGCACTGGGGAGATACCGTCGCCAACTGCCCCTTCTGCCACGGCCACGAGTTCGCCGGGCGCCCGGTCGCGGTGATCAACGCGACGGCCCACGCGGGCATGCTGGCGCGCATGCTCGAGCCCGTGGCATCCGCGGTGCACGTCATCGATCCCGCCGAGGTGCGCGAGGTCGAGGGCTCCGACGACGGTCTCGTGCTGCACCTGACCGACCGTGCCCTCGAGGTCGCCGGCGCCTTCGTGGCCCCCGTATGGCGCTCGCGCAGCGACCTGCTCGATGCCCTGGGGGTCGAGCGACAAGAGTCGGGGGCGGCCCGTACCGATCCGTTCGGACGCACCAGCGTCGAGGGCGTGTACGCCGTGGGCGACATCGCGCACCCCGATCACCTGCCCGGTCCCCTGTTCTCGCTCGCCGCGGCCATCGCGGGCGGGCAGCTCGCCGCGGTCGCGGTGGTGCAGTCCCTCGTCATGGACTGACGCGCGGGGCACCTTCGCAGGAGGGCTTTCTACACTGGGACCGTGGACAACGCAGGCGGGGGCCCCGCGACGCCCGAGGGCGTTCGGGGTGCGCGCGTGCGCCATCGGCTCGAGATCCCCGCGATGGTCCTCATCGGCGTGCTGCTGGTCGCCGCCCTCGGGGCGGGAGCAGCATCCCTGTACCGCGACTTCTACAGCCCCCGGGCGTTCGTGCTGCACTACCTCGAACTGCTGCAGGAGCACCGCACCCCCGAGGCGCTGGCCGTACCGGGCGTCGTGGTCGATTCCGCCGAGCTCGAGGCGGCGGGGCTTCCGGCCACGTCATCCGAGGCGCTGCTGCGCCCCGACGTGCTGACGACGTTGACGGATGCCGAGATCACCGGCGAAGAAGTCGACGGAGACGACACGCTCGTGACGGTGTCGTACTCCGCCGGCGGCTACACCGGTACGACCACCTTCACCGTCGCCCACGACACCGGATCGAGCCTCCTGCCGCGGTGGCGCTTCGCCCGCAGCCCCCTGTCGGTCATGAACCTGTCGGTGCAGGGGTCGATGCGCTTCTCGGTGAACGGCTTCGAGGTCGACAAGCGGCAGGTGTCGATCGACGGTGCCGACGCCGACCCCTCGGCATCCCTCCCCCTGCTCGTCTTCTCGCCGGGGCTGTACTCGGTCGCCGTCGACACCGCGATCTCGTCGACCCCGGGTGTCGCCGTGCTCGCCGACGCGCCGCTGGCCGGCATCCCGGTGTCGGTGCAGGCGCAGCCCACCGAACAGTTCATCGACGTGGTGCAGCAGCGGGTCGAGGACTTCCTCTCGGCCTGCACGCAGCAGCAGGTGCTGCAGCCCACCGGCTGCCCGTTCGGCTACACGGTGCGCAACCGCATCGACGACGCACCCACCTGGTCGATCGTGCAGCAGCCCGTCGTGACGGTCGTGCCCGACGGCGCGGGCTGGCGCATCCCCTCGGCCAAGGCAGTGGCGCACATCGACGTCGACGTGCGCTCGATCTTCGACGGCTCGGTGCGCACGGTCAGCGAAGACATCGCCTTCCGCGTCGACGGGCAGATCAGCGTGCTGCCCGACGGGTCGGCGTCGATCCTCGTCGGAGGCGGAACCGGGTCGGACTGACCCCGCTCAGCTGCCGCCGCGGGCGGCGACGCGGGCGTCGCGGGCGGCCAGCCGCGCGAGCTCTTCGTTGTACTGGTCGAGCTCGACGTCGCCCACGCGGTCGACGTGGCGGTCACGGCGCTTCTGGTGGCGCTCGTCGCTGCGGCTCCACTGGATCGCGACGGTGATCGCGAGGACGAGCGTGGGGATCTCGCCGACCGACCACGCGACTCCACCGCCGACGTATTGATCCTCCAGCGGTGTGGCGCCCCATGTGCGGCCCATCGCGCCGAACCACTCCGCGACCATGAGGCCGGAGTTCATCATGATCGCGATGCCGAAGAAGGCGTGCATCGCCATGATCGCGATGAGCACGAGCAGGCGCATCGGGTACGGCAGGCGGTACGGCACCGGGTCGATGCCGATCAGGCTCAGCACGAACAGGTATCCCGTGATGAGGAAGTGCGCGACCATCCAGATGTGGCCGACGTGGTCGTACAGCGACCAGCGGAAGAGGTCGGTGTAGTAGAAGCCCCACAGCGAGCCGATGAACAGGCCTGCGGCGACGTAGGGGTTGGTCAGCACCTTGGCGACCGGGTTGTGCACGGCCCAGAGGATCCACTCGCGACCGCCGCGGGATCCGTCGTCGCGCTTGCGGATCGCCCGCGCCGCGAGCGACACCGGGGCACCCGCCACGAGCATGAGCGGGATCGCCATCGACAGCAGCATGTGCCCGATCATGTGCATGCTGAACAGGTAGTCCTGGTACACGTTGATCGGACCCGAGGTCACCCAGAACACCGAGAGCATGCCCAGGCACCACAGCACCGTGCGGTGGATGGGCCAGCGGTCGCCGCGGCGCAGCAGACGCCAGACGCCGGCGAGGTAGAAGAACAGCGCGAACGCCACGACGAATGTCCACAGCAGATCGACGTTCCACGCCGTGAACCAGCGCTCGAGGGTCAGCTCGGGCGGCAGCGGGGCGCCGGTGAGCACCTCGGCGGGCGTCTGCCCGACCAGCGGCGCCTCGACCGGCGGGGGCGTGCGGGCGAGAGCGGCGGCCACACCGCTGGCGACGCCCATGAACACCAACTCGAGCGAGACGACGCCCCAGAAGCGGCGCGAGCCGTTCTCATCCGCCATGCGCGAGATCAGGCGGCGGCGGTACCAGGCGCCCAGCACGCCCATCGCGACGAGGGCGAAGACCTTCACCAGCACGAGCACGCCGTACGCCGACCAGAGATTCTGCAGCCCCAGCAGCCCGATCGAGGCGCGCACGGTGCCCGACACGGCGACCACGACGAAGGCGACCAGCGCGAGCGAGGAGTAGCGCAGCATCGTCGTCTGCAGCTGCGTGCGCGACATCGCGGGGCGAACGATCACGAGCAGCACCAGGCCACCGAGCCAGACGGCCGCGGCCATCAGGTGCAGCACGAGCGAGATGACGGCGGCGTCGTGGCTGGCCTCGTCGCCCGCGTGGCCCTGCGTGCCCATCGGCACCAGCGCGGCGAGAGAGAGGATCGCGACCAGCAGGGTCGGAACCCACGACCGCACGGCGAAGGTCAGCACGGTCAGCACCGCGCCGGCGATCGTGGTGAGCAGCCACGCCTGCCCGAGCGGACTCTCGACCAGGAAGCGACCGAGCTGCTGCCCGAAGACGGCGTCGAGGGTGGGCTTGGCGTTGAGGACGTTGAGGAACGTCATGTAGCCCGTTGCGGCCGCGGCGACGGTGAAGACGGCGGCTCCGATGGATGCCGTGTCGAGGGCGATCTCGAACGGTCGCTCCCCCGCAGGCAGGGCGAAGAGCGCCAGCACGAGCGAGCCGACGAGGGTCGCGGCCGACAGATTGACCACGACGGTGGCGATGGGGAGCCCCCAGCGCACCACCGGACCCGGGTCGGCGAGTTGGGGTGCGGCGGCTCCACCGCCGTAGGCGAGTCCCGCGACGACGGCGATGAGCGAGACCGCGATCAGGATGACGGGTCCCGCGACACGGAGAAGCCGGGGATTCACCTGTCCAGCCTACGTCGCCCGGGGACGACGAAGGGGGGATGCCGTGTGGCATCCCCCCTCGACGACTCGCGGTCGAATTACTTGACGGCGGCCTTGAGCTTGGAGCCAGCGGTCACCTTGACGCGCTTGCCGGCGGGGATGGAGATCTCCTCACCCGTCTGCGGGTTGCGGCCGGTGCGCGCCGAGGTCGCGACCTGCTCGAAGGCGATCCAACCGGGGATCGAGACCTTGCTGCCCTTGGCGACCGCCTCGGAGACGGTGGAGAAGAGGGAGTCGAGCACGCCCGACACGGCGGACTGGCTCTGCCCGGTCGCGCTGGCGATGCTCGCGACGAGCTCGGTCTTGGTGATGGACTTGTCGGCCATGTGGTTTGTCCTCCAGACGACCACGCGGGTCGCCTCTCGTTACGCGGACGGGGAGGAAAACCTCCCCGTTGGTCGGGAGACCGCCTCGACAGTATCAACCGAACCGCGGAATTACGCGGAACTTGACGGATTTCACGCCATTCTCAACGGCGTGTCGCGGTGAGGGAGGGGCTGACGGGGCGCGAGAGGCCCGTGCGCGACGGCCTTTCCCCATCCCGCCACTCGCGAGAGGTGAAAGCCCAGGCGCCCGCGGGCGATCCAACGGGTGTCCTGTCGAGGTCGGAGCGCGCCGCGGGGGATGGGGCCGAAGCCGACCGAGAGCATGCGACATATGATTTCGGGCATCTCATCCGCGAGGAGACGACCGCGTAGCGACCCGACCCCGCGGGGGCTGATCCTTTGGAGTCGTCATGCCCGGAACCCCGTCTTCCGTCGACGCGCGCGCGGCGTTCCGCGCCGCGGCAATGTCGACCGCCCAGCGCCTGGCGCCGGGCCACGGCGTCCCCCTGTCGCGGCACCTCGCCCTGCTCGCCGAGGCGGACTTCCCCGAGCCCCCGCCGGTCTGGACCGACGAGCGCGCCCTGACCGTCGCCGCCCTCCTGTCGGCCCACGCGCGCCGCGACGCCCTCGCCGAGGGGACCACGGTGGTGCGCCGGTACTTCGACGACGTGCGCCTGCTGCGCCCCGCCGCCCTGTCATCGGGAGCCCGCGCCCTGCTGTACACCAGCGTCGGCGAATACTGCGCGGCGCTCGGCTGGCCCCAGGTCGCGACGCGCTTCGGCGCCGAGGCGCTGCTGTTCGCCGACGCTCCGGCGCTGCGCTACCGGGCGCTGACGGTGATGTCGCTCGGGCACGCCATCAACGGCGAGTTCGAGGCGGCGGAGTCGTCTCGACAGGCCGCCGATCGGCTCTTCGCCGAGCACGGCTGGCCGCGTCAGGAGCAGGCGTACATTCTGCTGCTGGCCGAGATCCTCACCTCGGCCGCGAGCCTCGACATCGAGCGGCTCGCGCGCATCCCGCGGGTGCTCGACGAGGCCTTCGCCGACAACCCGTACGCGGTCTACACCGCACGGGCGGCCGAGATCATGGTGCAGCTGCTTCGTCGCGACTTCGGCGGCGCACGCGCCGGAGCGCGGCAGCTGCTGCACTCGAGCGGCAGCCACGAGAGCCACCGCATGGTGCGGTCGTTCGTCGTCAGCATCCTGTCGGACATCTACGTCGCCCAGGGCGACCCCCTGCAGGCCCTCGCCATCCTCGAGCCGTACCGCAACCCGCAGGGCCACGGCGTCTGCTTCTCGATGCAGCGCTCCGCGGCCCTGCTGCAACTGGGTCGCGAGCGCGATCTGCTGCGCGAGACCGACGCCTGCGTGGCATCCGAGACCGATCACTGCCTGCGCACCCTCATGCCCGTGCTGCTGGGTCGGGCCCTCGCGTGGAACCGTCTCGGCGACGACCGTCGCGCGCGCCAGAGCGTCGAGGCGGCGCTGCTGATCATGGCGCAGACGGGCACCTGGGCGACGACGTTCTCGATGCTCCCGCGCGACGAGACGATGGAGTTGGTCGAGGCCGTGGCGGGGGCGCGGCCCGACCTCGCCGCGATGCTGCCGGAGCTCACGCGCACCATCGCACTCGTGGCGGCCCCCGGCGACGACGGCACCGACCGCCCCCTCGATCCGCCTCTGCGCCTGACCCCCACCGAGCGCGACCTGGTCTCGCAGTTGCACTCCTCGCTGAGCCTCGCCGAGATCGCGCACGCCAGAGGGGTGTCGGTGAACACCGTGAAGAGCCAGGTGCGCTCGATCTACCTCAAGCTCGGCGTGAGCGGACGCACCGAGGCGATCGAGCAGCTCTCGGGCGTCCGCGCCTGAGAACGCCGAAGGGCGGAGGCCCCTTTCGAGAACCCCCGCCCTTCGGACAGGTGTCTGGTGCTTACCAGGACGACTTGGTCACACCGGGCAGCTCGCCACGGTGGGCCATGTCACGGAAGCGGACGCGCGAGACGCCGAACTTCGTGAGGACGCCACGGGGGCGGCCGTCGATGACGTCGCGGCTGCGCACGCGCGCGGGCGACGCGTTGCGGGGGAGCTTCTGCAGACCCACGCGGGCGGCCTCGCGGGCCTCGTCGGTCGCGTTGGGGTCGACCAGGGTCTTCTTCAGCTCGGCGCGCTTCGCGGCGTAGCGCTCGACGACGACCTTGCGCTGCTCGTTGCGCGCGATCTTGCTCTTCTTAGCCATGTGCTTAGCGCTCCTCTCGGAAGTCGACGTGCTTGCGGACCACGGGGTCGTACTTCTTGAGCACGATGCGGTCGGGGTTGTTGCGGCGGTTCTTGCGCGTCACGTAGGTGTACCCCGTGCCCGCGGTCGAACGCAGCTTGATGATCGGACGAACGTCCTGAGCCTTCTTCGCCATTACAGCTTCACGCCCTTCGCCTGCAGGTCACGGACGACGGACTCGATGCCGCGAGCGTCGATGACCTTGATGCCCTTCGCCGAAACGTTGAGCTTGATGTTGCGACCCAGCGACGGAACGAAGTAGGTCTTCTTCTGCACGTTCGGGTCGAAGCGGCGCTTCGTCCGGCGGTGCGAGTGCGAGATGTTGTGACCGAAGCCGGGAACCGCTCCAGTCACCTGGCACACTGCTGCCATGGTGATGTCTCCTTCTGTACCGTGACACCGGACGGTGCCACCCAAGATCCCTTGTCTGCACCCCGTCCAAGCACGGCGGAAGGCCGGGATCGGGAAGAGGGATGCGAACTGCGTGCTGGAGTGCGCGCAGACAAGGGGTCAGTCTAGCACGGGCGGCGTGTCCGCCCTGAGCCTGTCGAAGGGACCGGGGGCTCCGACAAGCTCAGCCACCTCACCCCACCCGCCGAGGTCCCTGAGCGAACGCGAGGTCCCTGAGCGAACGCGAGGTCCCTGACCGAACGCGAGGTCCCTGAGCCTGTCGAAGGGACCGGGGGCTTCGACACCCTCAGCCCCCTCACCCCCCACCCGCCTCCGCTGCGCCCCGGCCCCAGCGGAACGCCGAGACCGTGGCATCCCCCTCGATCCAGAAGCGCCACGGGAACGCCGCCGTCCCCGCGATGCCCGCCACACCGACCCGCGGGCCCGTCGCCACGCGAGCGACCGGCTCGGCCGGCAGCAGCAGGAGCGCTCGCGCTCCCGCGTGCTCCGCACCGGTCACCGCGTCGATCCCGTCGTGCACCGGATGCCGCAGGCCCACGGCGTCGCCGAGCCGACCGGGTCCGCGGGCGAGGTCGCGCGCGCTGCGCACGGCGCCGCGGCGCTCGAGCCGTCGACGCTCGGCCACCGCCTCGCCCTCGATCACCTCGGCGCCGCGCAGGAGCACACCGCCGGCGACCCCCTCGGGTCCGCACACGACATTGACGCACGAGTGGATGCCGTGGCTCAGGTACACGTAGAGGTGACCGGGCTCGCCCCACATCGTGGCGTTGCGCGCCGTCGGGCCCATGCGGGCGTGCGAGCCCGGGTCGGGCCGGTCGCCGGTGCCGACACCGTGGTAGGCCTCGACCTCGGTCAGACGCACGACCACCCGCTCGCCCGCGACCACCGTCTCGAGCAGCGCGCCGAGCAGCAGCGGGGCGACCTCGACGGGCAGGGCCGACAGCTCGTCGCGCGACGCGGGTCGGGTCGCGGCCGGGGTCACTGCGGCGGCACCTGGCACCACGACAGGTCGAAGCCCTGCAGGGCGACGACCTCCTGCCCCGTGTCGATTTCGACGAGGTGCGTGAGCAGGCGCTCGGGAAGCGGCAGCTGATACCGGTCGTAGGGGTTGTCGACCGCGCGCGGTGCCACGAGCACGGCCGCGTAGCGACCGCTGGGCGAGACGCACGTCTGCAGCACGGTGTCGGCGCCGGGCACCTCGACCAGCGGGTCGACGGTGCCGTCGGTGGCCACGTGGGCCACGATCGTCGAGCGCGAGACCCCGTCGGAGCTGATGTCGGCGAACGAGCGGATGGTGCCCGCGTCGGTCCCCGGCACCGGCGTCGCGCGACCCGCGAGCCCCGGCGGATCGACGGGCTCGACGAGCCCCTGCTCGGACCCGTCGGTGAGGTTGATCTCGCGGATGCCCTCGAGACGTTCCACCACCGCCACCGACGACCCGCGGGCGATGCCGTCGATCGACACGGCGCTGCCGAGCGGAGCCGCATTGCCGCCCTGGGCGTCGGTGAGCAGCAGACGCGAGTCGAAGGTGAGCACGAGCATGCTGTCGGTGTCGGGCACGAAGCGGTAGTCGGCGATGCGCACGTCGCCGCCGTTCAGCCCCACCTCGGTGGGCGGAGCGTCGTCGGCGGCCGACGCCGTGAACAGACGGCTCTCGCGTCCTCCGGCGGCACTGAGGTCGGCATCCGAGAACGTGAATCCGATCCGCTCTCCGCGGTCGGCCGACTGCAGGTTCGAGACGAATCCCGGTCCCGGCAGGGCGATGTCGCGCTGGTTCTTGCCGTCGAGGTCGGTCACGATGACGCGGGCGGTCTCGCCGTCGCGCACCGAGATGACCAGGTGATTGGCGGTGGCGCGGAAGTCCTCGATGTGCGGGTGCACGAAGACGGGGAGCCCGGCCTCGCCCTTCAGATCGGTGCGGAAGATCGTGTCGCCCTCGGGCGTGCCGCGCTGCATGAGGAAGGCCTGCAGCGGCGGCGTGCGGAAGCTCTCGGTGAGGGTCGACGAGGGTCCCGCGCCGAGGCCCTTCACGCCGTTGACGGTGATGCGGTAGTCGGTGTCGTCGCGCAGCGGCAGGGTGAAGCGCACGCCCACGCTGCGGCCGGCGGTGTCGACGGTGAAGGGAGCGGCGGGCTCGACCACGACCTGCGAGGGGTCGACCGTCTCGAGCGACTGCGTCGTGGTGAGGATCACGCGCGACCCCGATGCCGCCACCGCGGCCGCGGGGTCGACCTGCACGTCGGTCACGCGCGGGCCCTGGGCGACCGCCACGACACCGCCGAGACCGCCGATCACGACGAGGCCGACGAGCACCACGGCGAAGGCCATCGCGAAGCCGCGGCCGCGGCGCTTGCGCGAACGGGCACGCCGCGACGAACCGGCACCCGCGGCGCGGCGGCTGTCAGTACTCATACGGGTCCGCCGGCTCGTCGATCGAGGCCACCTGATCGGCGTGCACCTCGAGCTTGCCGTCGCCGCTGGAGCGCACCGTACCCGTGACCGTCACCCACTGCCCCGTCGAGGGGGCGTCGACGGTGGCGGCGATGGGCAGGCGGGCGGTCTGCGCATCGATCACGCAGTGCGTGATCACGAGGCGGGTCAGGTCGAAGGTCGAGCCGTCGGCGGCCGGCGTGATGAAGCCCGTGAGGGTGACGGGTTTGCCGTCGAAGGTCTCGGGGTTGGTGGCGTGCGCGAACACCGCCGACCAGTCGCCGATGCCGAAGGTCGAGGTGTCGCCCGAGGCGGCGAGCGTGATGACGTCGGACCCGGCGAACAGCGGCGGGGCCCCCACGTCGCGCGAGACGGCGAGCTCGGTCGACAGCGAGGCCGCCGGCGTCAGCAGCACCGCGATCACGGCGCCCGAGGCCAGCACTCCCCCGGTGAAGGCGGCGATGCCGCCGGGGGTCAGTCGCGGCCTCGCCGCCAGATGCTCGTGCGCCACGCGGTCGTGGTCGTCCATGGCGTCCGCGTGCTCGTGATCGGCGTGCGCGAACGCCTCGCGCCGGGCCGATGCCGAGGCCGGCGCGTGGCCGTGCTCGTGGTCATGGCCGTGATCGGCTTCGGCGCCGAGCGGCAGGGCGAACGACGCGATCGCGCCGATCAGCGCCACCACCGACATGCCGACCGCGAACCAGGCCGAGTCGGGGTTGATGTACAGCGACATGCGGCCGGTGAGCCACAGCGTGATCGTCGTGATCGACAGGCACGCGGTGAGCCCCACCCCGAGCCAGCGCGTGGCGAGTGCGGATGCCTTAGACAATCAGGTTCACCACCGTTCCGAGCGCGAAGGCGAACAACACCACGACGACCGTCATGCCCGCGAGCACGCGGGTGGTGAAGGTCGTGCGCAGCAGCGCCATCATCTTGAGGTCGATGATCGGGCCGACCACGAGGAAGGCGACGATCGAGCCGGGCGTGAAGGTCGACGCGAACGACAGGGCGAAAAACGCATCGACGTTGGAGCACAGCGACACCACGATCGCGAGCACCATCATCGCCGCGATCGACAGGGCCGGGTCGGAGCCGATCGCCAGCAGGGCGCTGCGCGGCACGAGCACCTGCACCGCGCCGGCCAGGAGCGATCCGATGATGAGCGCCGGCATGACCGAGCGCAGCTCGACCACCAGCTGGGCGAGGGTGCGCCGACCCCGGTCGCCGCGCTCCTGCACGACGATCTCGCACGTCTCGAGGAAGCGTTCGGTGAGCAGCTTGTCGGGATCGGGATGCCGGCTGTACAGCCACCCGAGCAGGTTCGCGACCAGGAAGCCGCCGATCAGGCGCGCCACGAGGATGCCGTCGCTGAAGCCGAACGCCGCGTGCGTGGAGATGATGACGATCGGGTTCACGATGGGCGCTGCGACCAGGAACGTCAGGGTGTCGCTCACCCCGAACCCGCGCATCATGAGCCCGCGCGCGAAGGGGACGTTGCCGCACTCGCAGACCGGGATGAACATGCCCAGCAGCGACAGCACGGCCCGGCGCGCCCACGGCGCGCGCGGCATCCACCGCTCGATCGCCCCCGGCGGCACCCACACCTGCACGAGGATCGACAGCACGACACCGAGCACCACGAACGGCAGCGATTCGATCAGCACGCTCAGGGCGAGCGTGAGTCCGTCCTGCGCGCGCGTGGGCAGCGGCTGGGCGAAGAAGGTCGGCGCGAAGGCGTCGACGAGGAACAGCGCGGTGACCACGAGCACACCCAGGCCGAGCGCGACGAGGGTGCGGGAGGACCCCGACCGCTGCGGCGCGGGGGCCGTGGTGCGACTACTCGTCGCCACGCTCGCGAGCCCGTGCGAGGGCACAGTCGGTGCATAGGCCGAAGATGTCGACCACGTGCTCGGCTTCGATGAACCCGTTCTGGGCGGCGGTGCGCTGGGCCCACTCCTCGACGTCGGTCGCGGCGATCTCGACGGCCTTGCCGCACGAGCGGCAGATGAGGTGGTGGTGGTGACCGCGGCTCTCGCACGCGCGGAAGAGGTTCTCGCCCTCGGGGCTCTGCAGCGAGTCGGCGTCGCCGCGGGCGGCGAGACCGGCGAGCGTGCGATACACGGTCGCGAGGCCGATGCCGGTGTTCTCGTCGCGCAGGGTGGCGTGCAGCGACTGCGCGCTGACGAAGCCTCCCGCTCCGGAGAGGGCTTCGCGCACGCGCTCGCGCTGCCACGTGTTGCGCTGGACCATGGCCGGGAGTCTATCGACGGGTTCGGTGAATGCGCTGGGGGTTACCGCGCCGTGCCCGGCCCGCCTCTGCAGGATTCACAGAGCCCGCGTGGTGCGATCGCGCCGGGCGCCGATGAGGCGGCACACCAGGTAGATCGCGAACGAGATGGTCGTGATGTACGGGCTCACGGGCAGCGTTCCGGCCACCGCGAGGAGCACGCCGCCCACCGCCGAGACGAAACCGAAGAGCGCGGCCAGCACGGGGACCGAGAGGGGTCCGGATGCCACGCGCATCGCGGCCGCGGCCGGGGTGACCAGCAGCGCCATCACCAGCAGCGCGCCGATGATGTGCACGGCCACGGCGACGATCAGGCCGAGCAGCAGCATGAACGCCAGCGAGACCGCCGTG
Source organism: Microbacterium algihabitans (assembly GCF_032464975.1). NCBI lineage: Bacteria > Bacillati > Actinomycetota > Actinomycetes > Micrococcales > Microbacteriaceae > Microbacterium > Microbacterium algihabitans. The sequence goes on along the minus strand of NZ_JAWDIU010000001.1, from coordinate 1,386,869 downwards.
GTGGGCACTCCGCGCGCGGCCGCCGACTGCGGGTCGAGGGAGTCGAAGCGCAGCGGGCGCCAGATGAGCAGCAGGGCGACGAGCACCACGACGCCGATCACGACGAGCCAGCCCAGCTGCCCGCTCTGCACCGACACGATCTGCCCGGTCAGCAGGCTGAAACGCGTGGCGCTGCGCCCGTTGTAGAGCGACAGGCACAGGATGCCGACGCCCAGGCCGAACGGCATGAGCACGCCGATGATCGAGTTGCGGTCGCGCGCACGGGCGCCGAGCACCCCGATGAGGGCGGCGGCGATGAGCGAGCCCACGATCGAGCCCGACACGACGTCGGCGCCGATGAGAAGGGCGACCGCGGCACCCGCGAACGACAGCTCGCTGATGCCGTGGACGGCGAAGGCCATGTCGCGCTGCATCACGAAGACGCCAATCAGACCGCCGACGAGCCCGAGCACCGCTCCGGCGTACACGGAGTTCTGCACCAGGTCGAGGATCGCGCCGTACTGACTCACCCCGCCGAACAGCGCGTCGCCGACGTCGGACCAGTTCATTCGTCGTCCTCGCCGTGGTGATGGTGGTGGTGGTCCTCGGCATCCGGAGCACCGACGACGATCAGCTGGTCGCCCGCGCGCACGACGAAGACGGGGGCGCCGTACAGGGCCGAGAGCGTCTCGGTCGTGAGCACCTCGTCGGGGGTGCCGAGGGTGAAGCGGCCGTTCGCGATGTAGAGGATGCGGTCGACGCGCGACAGCACGGGGTTGATGTCGTGGGTGACCAGCAGCACGGCGGCGTTGCGCTCGCGGCGATGGCGGTCGATCAGGCGCACGACGGCCTGCTGGTTGGCGAGGTCGAGGCTCGTCAGCGGCTCGTCGCACAGCAGCAGAGCGGGGTCGTCGGCGAGGGCCTGGCCCACGCGCAGGCGCTGCTGCTCGCCGCCCGAGAGCAGCCCCACCGGTCGGTCGCCGAACGCCGTCGCCCCGACCGCCTCGAGCAGCTCGTCGATGCGGGCGCGGTCTTTCTTGCGCGACAGCGGCAGACCGAGTCGGTGCCCGTCGACGCCGAGGCCGATGATGTCGCGCCCGCGCAGCGGGGTCTCGCGCGGCAGCGGACGCTGCTGGGGGATGTAGCCGATGCGGCGGTTGCCCGCCCGGCGCACCGGGGCGCCGAGGGCCTCGACGGAGCCGGCGCTGACCCGCTCGAGTCCGAGGATCGCGCGCAGCAGCGTCGTCTTGCCCGAGCCGCTGGGCCCGAGCACGGCGACCAGCTCGCCGGGCTGCACCTCGAGATCGAGCCCCGACCACAGTTCGCGACCGCCGCGTTCGAGCGCGGCGCCGCGGATGCGCAGCGGTACCGCCGCGCTCACGCCGCCAGCGCGTCGGTCAGCGCCGTGATGTTGCTCTGCATCCACGAGATGTAAGTCTGTCCCTCGGGGAGCGTTTCGGTGAATTCGATCACCGGGATGTTCTTCGCCTTGGCCTCGTCTTCGACCTGCGTCACCTCGGCGCCACCGGTCTGCGGGTTGACGATCATGACGCGGATGTCGCCCGAGTCGATCAGCTTCAGCGACTCCAGAAGCGTCGCGGGCGGCACGTCCTGGCCCTCCTCGACGGCCTCGCTGAACTCGTTCGGCGTCGCGTTGTCGAGCCCCGCGGCGGTGGTCAGGTACACGGGCACCGGCTCGGTCACGAACACCTTCGCACCGGCATCCGTCGCCTCGATCTTCGCGAGCGAGTCCTCGAGTCCCGCGACCTGCTGCGTGAACGCGGCGGCATTGGCGTTGAAGTCGGCGACGTGGTCGGGGGCCAGCTCGCCCAGGTGCTCGGCGATGTCGCCGGCGAGGTCTTCGACCGTGTGCGGGTCGTACCAGACGTGCTCGTTGAAGCCCTCGATGTGGTCGTGTCCGTCGCCCTCGGCGTGGTCGTGGTCGTCGGTACTCTCGCCGGCCGCGGGCGTGGCCGCGTCGTCGTGCGACTCCGCACCGGGGTAGTCGTGGTTGAACTCCACGGCGGTGATCACGGGGGCGGTGGTGCCGCTGGCCTCGATGAGCGACTCCATGAAGGCGTCGTAGCCGGCGCCGTTCTCGATGACGAGGCCGGCGTTCTTGAGGGTGAGCTGGTCTTGCGCGCTCGCCTCGTACTCGTGCGGGTCCTGCGAAGGCGAGGTGATGATCGACTGCACGTCGACGAAGTCGCCGCCGACAGCCTCGGCGATCGAGCCGTAGACGTCGGTGGATGCCACGACCGTCACCTTGCCGTCGGCGTTCCCGGTCGCGCCTGTCGAGGTCGACGTGCCCGCGCATCCGGCGAGCGCGAGGACGGAGACGGCACCGAGGACGACGGGGGCGAGGATGCGACGGGTCATGCGTTCAGACTAACGCTGCTGATAATCGTTCTCAAACTCAGCAGCGCGTTCATCGACTGCTCCCAGGCTCATCGCTGCCGTTCTGTCCCTCACCCTGGGGGCCGCGCGACGGATTGGCAGCGGCGCCGCGCGGGCGACGGCCCTTTACTGGGGGCATGACCGACCACGACCTCCCCGTCATTGCGCACTGGATCGACGGCGCCGAGAGCGCCCCGACGGGCGGACGCACCGCCCCCGTGTACAACCCCGCCACCGGCGCGGTGCAGGCGCACGTCGCCCTGGCCGACGAGGCCGACATCCAGGCCGCGATCGCCTCGGCCTCCCGCGGCTTCGCCGAGTGGAGCGGCTACTCCGTCGCCAAGCGCCAGAGCGTGCTGTTCGCGTTCCGCGAGCTGCTCAACGCGCGCAAGGGCGAACTGGCCGCGATCCTCACCGCCGAGCACGGCAAGGTGCTCTCCGACGCGATGGGCGAGATCGCCCGCGGGCAGGAGGTCGTCGAGCTCGCGACCGGCTTCCCGCACCTCATCAAGGGCGCCTACAGCGAGAACGCCTCCAACGGCGTCGACGTGTACTCGCTCAAGCAACCGCTCGGCGTCGTCGGCATCATCAGCCCCTTCAACTTCCCCGCCATGGTGCCGATGTGGTTCTTCCCCATCGCCCTGGCCGCCGGCAACGCCGTCGTGCTCAAGCCGAGCGAGAAGGACCCCTCCGCCTCGCTCTGGCTCGCGCGCCTGTGGAAGGAGGCCGGTCTTCCCGCCGGCGCCTTCACGGTGCTGCAGGGCGACAAGGTCGCCGTCGACGGTCTGCTCGAGGCGCCCGAGGTGCAGTCGATCTCGTTCGTCGGCTCGACCCCCATCGCGCAGTACATCTACGAGACCGCGTCGAAGAACGGCAAGCGCGTGCAGGCCCTGGGCGGCGCGAAGAACCACATGCTGGTGCTCCCCGACGCCGACCTCGACCTCGTGGCCGACTCCGCCGTCAACGCCGGCTTCGGCGCCGCGGGCGAGCGCTGCATGGCCGTCTCGGTCGTGCTGGCCGTCGACCCCGTCGCCGACGAGCTGATCGCCAAGGTCACCGAGCGCATCGCGAAGCTCCGCATCGGAAACGGCGCGGATGCCGACGAGCCCGACATGGGCCCGCTCATCTCGGGCGCGCACCGCGACAAGGTGTCGTCGTACGTCGACATCGCCGAGGCCGACGGCGCGAGGATCGTCGTCGACGGCCGCGGCTTCTCGGTCGACGGGCACGAGGAGGGCTTCTTCTTCGGACCCACCCTGCTCGACGAGGTGCCGACCAGCTCGCGCGCCTACACCGAGGAGATCTTCGGCCCCGTGCTCTCGGTCGTGCGCGTGAAGACCTACGAAGAGGGCCTCGCCCTCATCAACAGCGGCGAGTTCGGCAACGGAACGGCGATCTTCACCAACGACGGCGGAGCCGCCCGCCGCTTCCAGCACGAGGTGCAGGTCGGCATGATCGGCATCAACGTGCCGATCCCCGTGCCCGTCGCCTACCACTCGTTCGGCGGGTGGAAGAAGAGCCTGTTCGGCGACGCCAAGGCCTACGGCGTGCACGGCTTCGACTTCTTCACCCGCGAGAAGGCCGTCACGAGCCGCTGGCTCGACCCCGCCACCCACGGCGGCATCAACCTCGGCTTCCCCCAGAACAGCTGAGTCGTCGGCACCGGATGCCGCGGCCCCGGGCTCTCCGCAGCCTCGTGGTCGCGGCATCCGTCGTTCTCCCGCCGTCGCCCCGGTTGCCCGTGTCGTCGCCCGCCGTGGTGCGGACCCGAACCCCGACACACCGCCCCACGACCACCCGACACCGGCGCGTCGGGCCCACCATCCGCAGGACGGCGCCGCAGCGAGCGGATCGCGCGACGGACTCGTCAGCCGCCAAGCTCCAGCGCCGCCCACAGCTCGGCCCGCGCGGCGAAGCTCGACAGGTCGATCTCGAGCACCTGCTCCAGCTGCGCCATGCGCGCCCTCAGGGTGTGGCGATGGATGCCGAGACTCCGCGCCGCGGGATCCCAGGCGCCGTTCGCGTCGAGCCAGACCCGCGCCGAGGCGAGCAGCCGCTCCCGCTCGACCGCCGGGAGGGCCTCGAGCGGGCGGAGGAGGGAGCGCGCGAGCACCTCGCCGCCGCGGTCGCGCAGCGCCCCCACCAGCCCGCGTCCCGCGAGCTCGTCATACGCGCGCACCGCGCCGGTCTCGGCATCGCGCGCAGCGTGCGACGCCCGCCGCAGATCCTCGGCGAGGTCGTCGCCCGCCTCGTGACGGGCGGTGCCGACGCACAGTCCCCGCCGCTCGGCGAGGGCGGCGAGGGCGGATGCCGCTCTGTCGCCCGCGAGCACGATGACATCGTCGCCACGCTCGGCCGAGAACATGCGCGTCGGATCGCTAGAGACGAGGTCGAGTTCGTCGAGCAGTCCGGGCAGCGCCCCGGCCCCGCGCACGACCCCGACGAGGTACGGCTCCACGGGCAGACCACCGAACGCCGACTCGGCCACCCGCCGCGCCGTGTCGCCGTGTCCGTCGACCAGCAGGTCGATGACGCCCGCGCGCACGCCGCGCAGGGCCGACTGCAGTCCGCGCTGCTGCTCCAGCGCGATGCTGGCGAGCGCCACGACGGAGGCGACGAGATCCCGGCCCGCGGGGTCGAGAGGCTCGGGCCCGCCCACCGCGAGCACGCCGCGCAGCCGTCCGCTCTGCCCGATCGTCTGCACGAGCGCGTGACCGGCCGACGGCACGACGAGGCTCGCCGCGGTGCGTCGCTCGAGCAGGCGCCGCACGTCGCGGCCGACCTCCGCCTCGACCTCGGCCGGCGCCGCACGCAGGCCCGGCGACGACAGGCGGCCCCCGACGGCGTCGTACAGCTCGACCCATGCGTCGAGCAGGCGCGAGAGGGTCGCGAGGATCTCGCGCAGGCCGTCGTCGCGCACCGCGGCACGCGCCACCGCGCGCTGAGCGTCGAGCAGCCACGACAGGCGCGCGGCGCCTTCTGCGGCGATGATGTCGGCGACGAAGCGGATGATCCGGATGAACGGCGCGCGATCCGCGATCTCGACGATCGGCAGGTCGGCGGCCTCCCCCGCGCGCACCACGGCCTCGGGCACGCGGTCGTGGATGATGTCGGTCGCGAAGCCCAGGCCCGCGACCCCGAGCGCGCGCAAGCGGCGGCAGTAGGCCAGTGCCTCATCGGCATCCGGATCCGCAGAGAACTGCGCCCCGTTGGTCAGCAGCAGGTTGCCCGCCTCGAGGTACGGCGTGGGGTCGAGCAGGTCGGAGCTGTGCACCCACGACAGGGGGCGGTCGAGTGCCTCGTCGTCGGGCCGCGTCAGCACGCGCAGGGGGAATGACTGGTCGTCGAGAAGGGTGCGGAGGGTCGCGGGCATGGCGGGCCAAACTGTCGATCGTCCGTCGAGATTACCGACAGATCGTCGCTCCCCGGCGCGGCGCGGCGCGCCCACACTGGTGGCATGTCGACTCCTCTCACCACGACCCGCAACGCCGAGATCAGCGAGCGCGACCGCACGAGCGTCTTCCACTCGTGGTCGGCCCAGCGCACCCTCGCCCCGCTCCCCCTCGCGGGCGGCTCGGGCGTCGAGGTGTGGGACGCCGACGGCCGCCGGTACCTCGACTTCTCGAGCCAGCTCGTCAACGTCAACATCGGCCACCAGCATCCGCGGGTCGTCGCCGCGATCCAGGAGCAGGCGGCGCAGCTGACCACCGTCGCCCCCGCGCATGCCAACGAGACGCGCGCGCACGCGGCCGAACTGATCCTCGAGCGGGCCCCCGAGGGGTTCTCGAAGGTCTTCTTCACCAATGGCGGGGCGGATGCCAACGAGAACGCCATCCGCATGGCCCGCCTGACCACGGGCCGCGACAAGGTCGTGTCGCACTACCGCTCGTACCACGGCAACACCGGGTCGGCGATCGTGGCGACCGGCGACTGGCGCCGCATGCCGAACGAGTACTCGCGCGGCCACGTGCACGTGTTCGGCCCCTACCTCTACCGGTCGGAGTTCTGGGCCGAGACCCCCGAGCAGGAGTGCGAGCGCGCTCTGCGCCACCTCGAGCGCACCGTGCAGGCAGAGGGTCCCGACACGATCGCGGCGTTCCTGTTCGAGACGATCCCCGGCACCGCCGGTGTGCTCGTGCCGCCGCCCGGATACCTCGAGGGCGTCCGCGCGATCGCCGACCGCTACGGCATCCTGCTCATCCTCGACGAGGTCATGGCCGGCTTCGCCCGCACGGGTGAGTGGTTCGCGTTCGACGCGTTCGACGTGCGGCCCGACCTGATCACCTTCGCGAAGGGCGTGAACTCGGGGTACGTCCCCGTGGGGGGAGTGGCGATCTCGGATGCCGTGGCCTCGACGTTCGACGACCGCGTGTTCCCCGGTGGCTTGACGTACTCGGGTCACCCGCTGGCTGCGGCCTCCATCGTCGCCGCCCAGCAGGCGATGGCCGACGAGGGCGTGATCGAGAACGCCCGCCGCATCGGCGAGGAGGTCATCGGCCCGCGCCTGCATCAGCTCGCCGAAGACTCACCGCTGGTGGGCGAAGTGCGCGGCCGCGGCGTGTTCTGGGCCGTCGAGCTCGTCGCCGACCAGGCCACGCGCGAGCCGCTGCCCGCCGCGCGCATCGGGGCGATCAAGGCCGCGATGCTCGAGAAGGGCGTGCTCGGCTTCACCGCCGACAACCGCGTGCACGTCGTGCCGCCCGCCGTGATCGGCGATGCCGACGCCCACCGCGGCCTCGACGTGCTGGTCGAGGTGCTGCAGGCCGAGGCCGCGCGCGGTGCGTGAGGACCGCCCCGTCGCGGTAACGCAGTCGCTCGACACGGCCGTCACTCTCGATCAGGTCGACGCCTCGCAGATGGTCCGGGGCGAACCGCGCGCCGGCTCCGCGGTTCTCACGACGATCGCCGGCGCGGAGGTCGGCGTCTGGGAGATGACGGCCGGGGCGATGACAGACATCGAAGTCGACGAGGTGTTCGTGGTCGTCGAGGGCGACGCCGAGCTGACGGTTCTGGTCGACGGCCGACCCTCCGAGAGCTACGCACTGTCCCCCGGCAGCGTCTGCCGACTCACGGCCGGCACGACGACGCTGTGGGAGGTCCCCCGCCGTCTGCGCAAGGTCTATCTCTCCCCCTCATCCCCACCCATCGCCTGACTCCGACGACAGGACCCCATGAGCACCCCGACCGCCTACGGCCACGACATCCGCACCGACGAGGCGGCCATCAGGGCTGCTCTGAGCGGGGCGTCGTCGACCCCCTTCTGGCTCGACGACGCGACCGCGCCTCCCGAGCGGCCGACGCTCACGCACGACATCGACACCGATCTACTGGTGGTCGGCGGTGGATTCTGCGGGCTCTGGACGGCGGTCATCGCGAAGGAGCGCGACCCGCAGCGCCGCGTCGTCCTCATCGACGCCGTGCGGGTGGGGTGGGCGGCCAGCGGACGCAACGGCGGCTTCGTCGAAGCGAGCCTGACCCACGGCGAGGAGAACGGCGCCCTGCACTTCGCCGACGAACTCGCCACGCTCGACCGTCTCGCGAGTGAGAACTTCACCGCGATGCGCGAGACGATCGCCCGCTACGGCATCGACGCGGAGTGGGAGGAGACGGGCATGCTGACCGTCGCCACCGAGCCGCACCAGGTCGACGACCTGCGGGCTGCGGCGGACCCCGACGGCGACCCGCTCTTCCTCGAGGGCGACGCGTTGCGCGCCTACGGCACGTCACCGCTGTATCGCGCCGGCCTGTTCACCGAGCGCGAGCACGCCTACGTGCACCCGGCGAAGCTCGCCTTCGGTCTCGCCGAGGTGGCGGAGCGGCTGGGCGTGGAGATCTTCGAGAAGACACGCGCCACCGGTCTTCGCGCACCGCGCACGGGACGAATCGAGGTCACGACCGCGGGAGGCGTGATCCGCGCCGATCGGGTGGCGCTCGCGACGAACGTCTTCCCCTCGCTGTTGCCCGCGCTGCGCCTGTTCACCGTGCCGGTGTACGACTACGTGCTGATGACCGAGCCCCTCACCGACGCCCAGTTGTCCGACATCGGCTGGACAGGTCGCCACGGCATCGCCGACTCGTCGCGGGAATTCCACTACTACCGCAAGACCGCCGACAACCGGATCCTGTGGGGCGGGTACGACGCGATCTACCATCGCGGACGCATGGTGCGGCCCAGCCACGACCAGCGGAGCGAGAGCTTCGAGCGTCTCGCCGACCACTTCGCCCTCGCCTTCCCGCAACTCTCGGGCGTGCGGTTCTCGCACGCCTGGGGAGGCGCGATCGACATGTCGACGCAGCTCGTGGCGTTCCACGGTGCGGCCAAGGGTGGCCGCGTGGCCTACAGCGCCGGCTACACGGGGCTCGGACTCGGCGCCACGCGGTTCGGAGCGGAGACCATGCTCGATCTGCTCGAGGGGGTCGATACCGCGCGCACACGCCTCAAGATGTCGCGACGCCTTCCCGTGCCGATCCCGCCCGAACCCATCGCGTACCCGCTCATCCAGATGATGCGGCGGGCGGTCGCCCGCTCGGACCGCCGTGGAGGGAAGGACGGCTTCCTGCTGAAGCTGGCGGGGCTGTTCGGAGTCGGTTTCGATTCCTGATCGACGCCTCTCGACGTCGCGCCTTCTTTGATTTACGCTGATGTAAATCAAAGTTGATGGAGGACGCGTGGACGCATTCCTGACCAACGGTCGCATCATCACGTCGGATGCCGACGACACCGTGGCCGACGCGGTGGCCGTCCTCGACGGGCGGGTCGCCTTCGTGGGTCGGGCCGAAGACCATTCCCCTGCACCCGGCTCGCGCCTCATCGATCTCGGCGGCCGCACCGTGCTGCCGGGATTGATCGACGCTCACACCCATCCCACGATGGTCGCGCGCAGCGCGTGGCACATCTCCCTCCCCGACACCGACGACCTGGACGAGATCCTGACCTTCGTCAGGGAGTACGGCGAGCGGCACTCACCCGACGAGGCACCGTTCCTCTACTTCGAGTACTACCCGAGCACGCTTTTCGGCGAAAGCGGGCCGACGAAGCAGATGCTCGATGCGGCGATCTCCGACCGCCCCGTGCTCCTCCAGGACTTCAGCGACCACGCGCACTGGGTCAACTCCCGCATGATCGAGCTCCTCGGCGTCACCCGCGACACACCCGACCCCGTCCCCGGGCTGGAGATGTTCGTGCGGGACGACGCCGGCGAACCCACCGGGTACATCCTCGAAATGGCGTACGAGCACTTCATCGACCGCATGTACGACGCGATCGACTGGCGCCCGCCCTCCGTCACGGCCGAATCGATGGCCGCCGTCCTCGATCACCTGAGCGCGAACGGCGTGACCTCCCTCTTCGAGGCCCTCGTGGAGGACGAGGGCGCCCTGAGCGCGGTCGCGGAGCTCGATCGTCAGGGGCGCCTCCCCGTGACCTACGAGGGGGCGCCGCGCTTCCGCACCCGTGGCGACCTCGACGAGGCCATCGCCACCGCGCGCCGCCTGGACCGCACATACGGCGGCGAGCGCATCCGCATCCGCACTCTGAAGCTGTTCCTCGACGGGACGAACGAGAGCGGCAACAGCGCCGTCCTCGCCCCGTTCGACAACGACCCGGCGCACGCGGACATCGGCGAGATACAGATGGATGCCGCGGAGCTCACGCAGTGCCTGCTGACTCTGAACGCCGCGCGCATCGACCTGCACATCCACATGGTGGGCGATCGCGCGTTCCGCGTGGCCTGCGACGCCGTCGAGCGCGCACGGGCCCTCGGCGCAGCCGCCGGATCGCCGTGGCGCATTCGGGTCACGTTCGCCCACTGCGAGCTCATCGACCCCGCCGACATGGCGAGACCGGCGCATCTCGGTGTGATCGTCAACTGGACCACGCACTGGTCGGGCGGATACTTCGGCGAGGAGGGACGCGGCTACCTGGGCGACCGGTGGGACCGCATGTACGACTTCACCGCGATCGCCGAGAGCGGCGCGACCCTGGCCTTCTCGAGCGATGTGGTGTCGATGAGCGAGCTCCATCGCGCGAACCCCTTCTTCGGCATGCAGGTCGCCGCGACACGTGCCGACCCCGACGTCCCCCTCGATCCGCAGCGGTACCCCGACAGCGTTCGGCCCAGCGCGCACGCTCGGCTGTCCATCGCCCGCCTCATTCGCGGACACACGCGGGACGCGGCGGTCCAGTTGCGCGGCGAAGAGCGGATCGGAAGCCTCGAGGTGGGCAAGGACGCGTCGCTGGTGGTCCTCAGCGACGACCCCTTCACCGTCGACCCCGCGCGCCTCTCGCTCGTGCGCCCCGTCGCCGTGATGTTCCAGGGGAAGGTCGTCGCGGGCGCGCTGTGACGCGCGTCACCGCGCGTTCGTCACCTGTGGCGCGGGGAGGAGCGCGGCCGCGGTCGGAATGAGCCGGTCGGCTCGCGGTCGGGCGGGATCGAGGAGATCCAGCATGATGGCCCCCATCGACATCGCCATGAGCGCGTGAGCCCGAGCGGCGATCTGCGCGTCGGGGGCGTCGGGCGAGGCGGAACGCAGGAGCCGCGCGATGCACTGCTCGACGTAGGCGTAGGTCGCGTGCGTGCGCGCGCGGACCCGTTCGTCTTCGCGCGCCTTGTGCAGATAGGCGAGGATCACCGCATCGTCCTCCTCATACACGAACGACAGGGCCAGCAAACGGTCGAACGACCTCGCCACGTCTTCGCGCGCACCCGTCACCGCGGTGGCCTCTTCGACCGAGCGCACGTAATCGCCCACGGTCGCCGTCCACACCGCGTCGAGCAACTCGTCGCGGTTGCCGAGGTAATGCCGGATGTGGGGACGCGTCATGCCCGCGGCCTCGGCGATGCGCTCCTGCGTCGCTCCGTCGATGCCGTACATCGAGATCACGCGTTTGGCGGCGGCGATGATCTGAGGCCGACGTTGATCGCCGATGTCGATGCGTCCCACGATGCGCTCCTCACTGAATTCCTTGACACCATCATGCGCGACCTTTAGATTTACAGCATTGTAAATCTATTCCGCCCTCTACGACGAGGCGGGGACGGGCCGACGATGCACACGACAGCAGGGGAAGCGACCGCAACGGGCGGCTCCTTCCGCCGGAACCTCAAGCTCCGCCACCTCGTCGCCTTCGGCCTGGCGTACCTCGCTCCCACGGTGGTGTTCAACTACTACGGCATCGCCACGACGGCGACCGGCGGAATGATGGCCCTGGCCTACCTCGTCACGATGACCGCGATGTTCTTCACCGCGTTCTCGTATGCGCAGATGGTGAAGGCGTATCCCATCGCCGGCTCGGCGTACACCTACGTGCAGCGCTCGGTGAATCGCTGGCTCGGCTTCGGTACCGGCTGGGTGCTGCTCCTCGACTACCTGTTGCTGCCGATGATCTGTTACCTGCTGTTCGCGGTGTACATGAACGAGTACGTCCCCGACGTCCCCGTGTGGGTGTGGGTGGTCGCAGCTGCGGCGTTCGGTGCGACGATCAACATCGTCGGCGCGCGCGTCTCCGGACGACTGAACGTCATCGTCGTGAGCCTGCAGATCGTGTTCTGCCTTTTCCTCGTCGGGCTGATCGTGGCCTTCGTGGTCGGTCGCGACGGAGCGAGCGGTCTCTTCGTCCCTCAAGCCCTGCTCGACGTCGCACGATTCGACAGCGGCGGCGTGCTGTGGGCGGCATCCATCCTGGCGGTGTCGTTCCTGGGCTTCGATGCGGTGTCGACCCTCGCTGAAGAGGCCGAGCAGCCGCGCACCAACGTGCCGCGCGCCGTGCTGATCGTGTGCCTCGGCGCCGGGGCCGCGTTCGCGGTCATCTCCTACTTCCTGCAGCTCGCCTGGCCCACGGCCTACGTCGATCTCGTCGATCCCGACACGGGGATCTTCGAGCTGCTGCAGCGCCTCGGTGGCGACGCCCTGGGCCTGGTGTTCTTCGTCACCGATCAGTCGGCCACGATCCTCGCCGCCATGGCCGCGATCGCGGCGGTGTCGCGCCTGCTCTACACGATGGGTCGCGACCGCATCCTGCCCCAGCCGGTGTTCGGACGCCTCTCGCGCCGCTTCGGCACGCCGGTGACCAACATCCTCATCACGTCGGCGATCGCGCTGACCGCGATCTTCTACGCCGACGACCTGTTCGGCGCCGCCTCGCTCACGAGTTTCGGCGCCATCACCGGATTCATCATGGTGAATGTCGCCGTCATCAGCCACTACTTCATCCGCGGCCGTCGACGTGCCGGGTGGGATCTCGTGCGCTTCCTCGTGCTGCCCGCGATCGGCATCGTGATCAACGTCGTGCTATGGGCGGGAATCGACACCCCCGCGAAGCTCCTCGGTCTCGGCTGGCTCGCGGTCGGCGTGATCTACCTCGCGGTGATCTCCCGGGGGTTCCGCGTGTATCCCACACCCATCCGCGAAGACGACTCGATCGAGGGAGACGGCGAGGTCTCGCCTCAGGCCGCGACGGCAGCCCCCGACCGCTCCTCGCTGTAGTCGTAGAAACCGCGACCCGACTTCACGCCCAGGTTCCCGGCATCCACGTAGCTCTTCAGCAGCTCGCGCGGGCCCTCGGGCAGGTGCGGGTTCTCGTCGGCGTAGTGCTGCTCGATGTCGAGCACGACGTCGAGGCCGACCTGATCCATCATCTGGAACGGGCCCGCGGGGGCGCCGGAGTTGATGCGCCACATGGCGTCGACGTCTTCGGGGGTCGAGACGCCGTCGGCGACGACCGCGAGAGCCTCGCGCTTGATGGCGGCCCAGATGCGGTTGAAGATGAAGCCGGTCGACTCCTGGCGGGCGACGAACGGGAAGACCCCGAAGTGCGGGAGCTGCTCCTGCAGGAAGGCGATGACCTCCGGCGCGGTCTGGCCGTCGCTCATGAGGTCGACCGCGTTCTGCTGCGGCGGCATGTAGAAGTGCATGTTGAGCACGCGTTCGGGCGTCGAGACCCGGTCGATCATCAGGCGTGACGCGAACGACGACGAGTTGCTGGCGAGGATGGCATCCGCCGGCGCGAGGCGGTCGAGGTCGCCGAACACCGACGTCTTCAGCTCGATGCGCTCGGGCACGGCCTCGACGACGAGCCAGGCGTCGGAGACGGCGGATGCCAACTCATCGGCGCCCTGCACGGTGCCGGCGACGGCCCCCTTGCGGGCGGCCACCACCGAGGGCAGCGTCTCTTCGACGTAGGCGACGGCGGCGGAGCGCACGGCATCCGCGAGATCGAAGATGCGCACGTCGGCCCCTCCGCTGGCGAACATCAGCGCGATGCGACGACCGAGCGTGCCACCCCCGATCACGGTGACGGGTCGGGTGTCGATGTTCTGGGGCAGCTGGACGCTCATGTCGTTTCCTCTCGTGGAGCAGAGGGTCGCCTTGCGGATGCGAACCTCTCGATACACACTGTACTCAATACACTTCGTACTGAACAGGTGATGACCGATGAACCCCCTCGAGATGCTCCGCCGCGGCACCACGCCGCTGACCGCCCCCGTCTACCCGCTGCGGGTCACGCGCTTCATCGACCGCGAGTACTTCAACGTCGTCTATCGAACGGATGCCGACGCGTTGCGCGCCGTGGTTCCGGAGCCCCTCGAGATCGACGAGCCGCTCGTGCGCTTCGAGGTCATGAAGATGGGCGAGGTCGACGGCTACGGCCCGTACGTCGAGTCGGGTCAGGCGATCCCCGTCACCCTCGACGGAGAGCGCGGCGAGTACCTGCACGCGATGTACCTCGACAACTTCGCCGCCACCGTGTCGGGGCGTGAGCTCAGCGCCTACCCGAAGGTGACCGGCACCCCCGACCTGCGCGTCGACCAGGGCGCCCTCGTCGGCACCCTCGATCGCGGCAGCGAGCGCGTGGCTACGGCCACCATGGGCTACAAGTGGGAGCCGCTCGACCTCGACGAGGCGAAGGCGCAGATCACCGTGCCGACCTTCATGGTCAAGCTCGTGCCCGACGTCTTCACGCAGGGCATGCGCGCGGCCCACCTCGTACGCACCGAGATCACCGACATCGTCGTGAAGGAGGCGTGGACCGGACCCGCCCGCCTGCAGCTGTTCGAGCACGCGCTCGCACCGATGGCCGACCTCCCCGTGCGCGAGATCGTCAGCGCCTCGCACATCGTCACCGACCTGACGCTCGCCCCCGTCCGCCCGGTCTTCGACTACCTCAACGAGGTGAACCGCGCCGCTGCTGCGTAACGTGGAGCCCGTGACGACCACCCCCGCTGAGGCGCCGAAGCCCGTGCGACGCCGCAGCAGCACCCGCACGGCGCTGATCGCGGCCGCCGAGGCGATCTTCGACGAGACCGGCAGCACGTCGGTGAGCGTCGAGGCCATCACGCGGCGCGCGGGATACACCCGCGGGGCGTTCTACTCGAACTTCCGCTCGGTCGACGAGGTGTTCTTCGCGGTCTACGAGCAACAGGCCGAGCTGGTCTTCGAGCTGCTCAGCGACATGCTCGGCGACGCCCGCAGCAGCGACGAGCCGACCCTCGACGACATCGTGCGCGGCGTCGTCGAGGGGCTCCCGCCCGAGGAGAAGTGGTACGCGATCCGCTCGGTGCTGATCACGCGGGCACGTCACGACGAGGAAGTCCGGATGCTGCTCACCGCGCACACCGACCACTTCCACGACACGCTGCAGCCGCTGCTGGTCGAGTGCCTCGCGCGGATCGGCCTGCACCCCGTGATCGACCCCGCGCTCTTCACACGCGCGGTCGTCGCCGCCCACGTCGGGGCGGTGAGCCAGAGCGTGCTGCACGCCGACACCCAGCGGGTGCGCGTCGCCGCGGTCGAGGGCTGCATCCTCGGGCTGACGCGCGCGGGCTGAGGGCCGGGCTCGCGCGGCCCGTCTCTGCGCGCGGGGCCGAGGTGTCGGCATCCGCCCGCCCTCTTGTCGAGTGTCCAGAACACGCCGCGTCCCTGCGGAGGGAGCGGCGTGTTCTGGACGCTCAACGGGCGAGCGGCGGGTGCGTCACTCGCAGGCGACTCCGTCGCCGTCGCGGTCGAGCTTGCGGCTGTAGCCGGGCTGACCCTCGTAGATCGGGTCGGCGCCTGCCGCGCGCACGGCCGTGCAGTTCTCGTAGTACACGTTCTCGACCGGAGCCGGAGCCGGCGCCTGCTCGACCGGCGCCGGAGCGGGTGCGGGCTCGGCGGGAGCGGGCTGCGCAGGAGCGGGGGCCGGCGCGGGCTCGACGGCGACCGGCTCGACGACCGGGGCGGGCTCGGGCGCCGCAACGGGTGCGGGCGCTGCGAAGGCCGAGGTGGGCACGACCTGGTCGGGGCAGCTCTCGAGCACGCGCTTCATGGCGTCGCGCTCGGCCTCGGTCACCCACAGGCCGTAGGTCGCCTTCACCGCGATCTGCGCCGCGACGTACGTGCAGCGGTACGACTTCTGGGCCGGGAGCCAGGTCGCGGCATCGCCGTCGCCCTTCTGCGCGTTGGCGGATCCGTCGACCGCGAGCAGGTTGAGCGGGTCGTTCGCGAAGCTCGCGCGCTGGTCGGCGGTGAGCTGCTGCGCCCCCTTCTGCCAGGCGTCCGACAGCGCCACGACGTGATCGATCTGCACGAGCTCGGAGGTTCCCTGACCCCGCACGAACGCGATGCTCGTGCCCGTGTACGGGTCGGCGAGGGTGCCGCCGGTCACGCGGCAGGCGCCGGAGCGCACGGCGTCGGTCAGGTCGCGGCCGAGGATGTCGTTGCGGGTGTCGCATCCGTTGCGGTCGACGTCGAGCCACCGCTGGCCGAACTGGTCGCGGTCGTAGCCGGTCTTGGGCGCGCGGCCCTTCACGGCGAGCGTATCGAGCACCGCGAGCGCGGCCTTGTCGGTGGTGGCCGAGGCGTCGGCGACGGTTCCCGCCTGCCCCGCGAACGCGGCGAGTGCGGCCTGGTCGTCGGCGAACGGGGTGGCGGATGCCGTGGGCGTGGCCGACGGCGACGGCTCCTGCGATGCCGCGGCGACGGGCTCCGCCTGGGCGACCGGGGTCGCGGCCTTGGGCGAGGTGGCCGTGGTGATGCCGCCCGCGACGGCGAACGCGACGACGGCGGCGACGGTCCAGATCGCGGCGCTCGAGCGCGAACGGAAGCGCAGCCAGGTCGGGGTGTTGCGCGCGAGCGCGACGATGCCGGTGATGAGCACGACGAGGGCGACCATCGCGACGAAGGGGGCGAGCAGCCAGAGGGCCACGATCAGCACGACACCGGCGACGATCCAGCCCCACGTGGGGACGCGCGAGATCCAGCCGCGCGCTTCGCGTCGGGTCGCCGGCGGGGGCGTGGTGGTCACGGTGGGAGCGGGCGGCAGCGGCGTGAAATCGTTCGTCCACTGGCGACCGTCCCACCAGCGCAGGCGACCGGGGGTCTCGGTGTCGGGGTACCAGCCCGGGGTCGCGTCGGTCATGCGGCCACCGCCGCGTTCGCGTGAATCATTGCGTTTCGGAATCGCACGGATTTCCCCTCCCCCATAAAGACAACCTCGCGAGTCTATTCAGGGGAATGCAGGTCGCTCGGCACGCGCCGAATGCACCTGGACGGATTACGAATGCAGCATGCGTGGGCGGGAAATGTCGAGACGAAATCGATACCGGGCGCGCGCGGGAGGTGGGACGCGACTCAGCGGGCTCGACGTCGCGTGCGCCATGCCTTCCACGCTCCGGTCGACCAGAGCGCCCAGACGACCAGCAGGGGCTGGAAGAGCAGGCGGATGCCGCGCGCGAGGTCGGTGTCGAGGCCGAAGGCGTCGGTGCCCCGCACGAACTGCTCGATGTTGCCGGGGAAGATCGCGACGAAGAAGGCCGCGACGATCCAGCCGACGGCGACGCGCCAGCGGCCGAGGAAGAGGAGGGCGAGTTCCAGCGCGATCTCGACGACGCCGGATGCCACGACCGTGACGTCGACTGGAAGCGGAAGCCACGACGGCACCTGAGCGACGAAGTCGTCGCGGGCGAACGTCAGGTGCGCGGTGCCGGTGAAGACGAGTGCGGCACCGAGCAGCCAGCGGGCGAAGGTGCGGGGGAGGCTCATCCTCCGAGGGTAGGCGGGCTGCGGGGGCGCGCGGCCCGCCCGTGCCACCCCCGCTCGCGCCGCCGTCAGCGGCGCAGGATGCGGTGCGCCAGAGCGTTGCCGATCAGCTGGCCGACCTGCACGATGACGACGATGATCGCGACCGTCACCCACGTCGCCTGCTGGTTGAACTGCTGGTAGCCGTAGATGATCGCGAAGTTGCCGAGCCCGCCGCCGCCGATGTATCCGGCCATCGCCGACATGTCGACGACAGCGATGAACATGAACGTGTAGCCGAGGATCAGCGGGGCGAGCGCCTCGGGGATGACGACGCCGAACAGCACGCCGATGCGGCGCGCGCCCACGGCCCGTGCCGCTTCGACGGTTCCCGGGTCGACGGCCACGAGGTTCTGTTCGACGACGCGGGCGATCACGACCGTGGCCATGATCGTGATGGGCACGATCGCGGCATCCGTCCCCAGGGTCGATCCCGTCACGGCACGGGTGACCGGGGCGACCGCGGTGAGGAAGATGATGAACGGGATCGGCCGGATGAGGTTGATCACCAGGTTCGCGACGAAGAACACGGCGCGGTTGGCGAAGAGGTTGCCTGGCCGCGTGGCGTACAGCAGCGCCCCGATCGCGAGGCCCGCGACGCCGGAGATGGCCAGCGAGACGGCGACCATGTAGACGGTCTCGCCGATCGACTGCACCAGCACCGGGGTGAGGGTGTCCCACTTGTTCACGCGGTCACCTCCCGAACAGGCACGGTGACGTCGGTGTGCGCACGCAGCTCCGACACGACGGCCGGGAGGTCGTCGGTGTGCACGCGGTAGGTGAGAGTGCCGAGCTGCCGGCCCAGCACGTCGGTCACCCCGCCGTAGACGACCGAGTGGCGCACGCCGTGGCGGTGGAACACGGCGGAAACGTCTTCGCTGGAGAACTCGTTGATCTCGACGCTCACCAGGTCGCCGCCGCCCGCGGCGAGCGCCGTCAGCGCCTCGCCCGAAGGGACGCCCTGGGTGACGGCCGCCACGAATCGCTTCGTGAGCTCGGCGCGCGGGTGCGCGAACACGCGGTAGGTGTCGCCGCTGTCGACGACGCGGCCGCCGTCCATCACGACGACCTGATCGCACAGTTCGTGCACGATCGAGATCTGGTGCGTGATGACGACGATCGTGATGCCCAGGCGCCGGTTGATCTCGCGCAGCAGGTCGAGCACCTCGGCCGTGGTCTGCGGGTCGAGGGCACTGGTCGCCTCGTCGGCGAGCAGGATGCGCGGGTCGGTCGCGATCGCCCGCGCGATGCCCACGCGCTGCTTCTGCCCGCCCGACAGGCGCCGCGGGTACTGCTTCGCCTTGTCGCCGATCCCCACGAAGTCGAGCAGCTCGGCCACGCGCTTGTCGCGGTCGACCTTCTTCCACCCCGCCACCTTCAGCGGGTACGCGACGTTGGCCGCGACCGTGCGCGAGGTGAAGAGGTTGAACTGCTGGAAGATCATGCCCACGCGGCGCCGCAGGTCGCGCAGCGTCGACTCGCTGGCATCCCCCACATCCACGCCAAGCACCTCGACGGTGCCCGACGTCGGCTGCTCGAGCCCGTTGAGCAGCCGCACGAGCGTCGATTTGCCCGCCCCGGAGTACCCGATGATCCCGACGATCGACCCCTCCTCCACCGTCAGCGACACGTCGTCGACGGCGGTGGTGGAGGTGCGGCGATCGGTGCGGAAGCTTTTGGTGACCCCCCGCAGCTCGATGACCGCGGTCATCCGTTCTGCGCCTTGACGGCATCCTCGAGGCTGGTGAGCTCCTCGGTCAGCTGCGCGCCGGTCCACTCGGTCTTGAACTGCAGGTTGCCCTGGTTGAGCTCGGTGACCGCGGCCTCGACCTCGGGCGAGTGATACGCCTCGACGAGCTTCGCCCAGCGGGGGTCGTCCTTCTTGTCGCCGCGCGTGACGAAGGCGTTGATGTACGGCGCGAGCTGCGGGTTGTCGAGGTCTTCCTTGAAGATGATGAGCTCGTCGCCGAGCCCGCCCTTCTGGGCCTGCGTGTTGTTGACGATCGCGGCCTGCGCACTGCCGTCTTTGAGGGCGGTCACCGTCTGGTTGGTGTCGACGGGCAGCAGCTTCACCTTCGTCGACTCGATGTCGGCCGGGGTCGAGAGGGCGTTGCCGCCGTCCTTGAGGGTGAGCAGCCCCGCGGTCTGCAGGTTGAGCAGGCCGCGCGCGAGGTTGGTGGCGTTGTTGGGGATCGCGACGGTCGCACCCTCGGGCAGGTCCTTCACATCGGTGTACTGCTCCGAGTACAGCGCGAGGGGGTACACCGCGGTCGCGCCGACCGGCACGAGCGTGCCGTTGTTCTCGACGTTGAACTGCGACAGGTAGATGAGGTGCTGGAACAGGTTCACGTCGAGCTCGCCGTCTTGCACGCCCTGGTTGAGCTGCACGCCGTCGTTGATGGTGCGCACCTCGAGGTCGATGCCCTCGTCGGCGAGCTTCTGCTTCAGCACCGTCCAGTGCGCCTCGTTGCCGTCATCGGCTCCGAGCACGATGCGCGAGGAGTCGTCTCCGGATGCCGCTCCCCCGGCGCAACCGGTCAGGGTCAGCATGAGGGCGGCGGCGGAAGCACTGAGGATCGTGGCCAGGCGTGCGGTGCGTCGTGAAGTCATGCGTCCACGTCAGCACACGGCATCCGGGATGCGAACTCGAGGTGTTACGGCCGGTAACGGGCTGTCACGCGGGGTAATCGATTGGGCGGATGCCGGTGCATCGGGGATGATCGCCGGTCGCGCTCCCGTGCGGAGGACCGCTCCGGGAGCGGGACTCGCCCCGCGCGCGGGAAGCCGGGGCCCCGGGGCGGCGACGCACAATGGACCTCATGATCGATCCCCGGCGCCTCGAAATTCTCCGCGCTTTCGCCACCGGTGGGACGATGGCCGCCGCGGCGGACACGCTCTTCCTGTCGACGTCGGCGGTGAGCCAGCAGTTGCGGATCCTCGAGGACGAAGCCGGCATCGCTCTGCTCGACCGGCGCGGTCGACGCGCGACCCTGACCGAAGCCGGAGCCGTCCTCGTGCGCTTCGCCGAGCAGATGGCGGCCCTCGCCGAAGATGCGCAGACGACGATGAAGAGGCTGGCGGGGACGGTCGAGGGCGAGGTCCGGCTGAGCGCACCACCGAGCTTCGCGAGCACCGTGCTGCCGTATGCCGTGCGGGACATGCAGCGGGACTACCCCGCCCTTCGCGTCGGCATCCGCGATCTCGAGCCCTTCGAGGGGCTCCGCGGGTTGCGCGACGGCTCCATCGATCTCGCCGTGATCGACGACATGCACCCGTACGACCTGACGGAGATCGACACGGTCGTCGTCGGGGTCGATCAGATCGTGCTGTGCACCCCCGTCGACAGCGTCGTCCCGCCCGGACCGGTCGATGCCGGCATGCTCGCGGACGCGCGCTGGATCCTGGACGGCAGCCACGAGGTGTTCGACGACTTCGCGGTCGGCCTCTGCCGCGACGCGGGGTTCGAGCCGAACATCGTCGCGCGCTGTCGGAACGTCGCGGTGACCCTGTCTCTCGTCGAGGCCGGCGTCGGTGTCGCCGTGCTCAGCGAGATGCACACGCGCGATCGGGTGAGCCCGCACCGGGTCAGACGGTTCGAGCCCCCTCAGACCCGCACCATCCTTCTCGCTCGGCGCCGGTCCAGTCGGGCGTCGCATCTGATCGACGTCGTTCAGGCCCTCGTCGGCGACCGGGGGACGGCGTTTCTGGCCCCGTCATCGTGAAGCAGCGCTTCACAGCCTGGGTGCGATCCGCCCCTTCTTCGGTGCTTCGTGCCGACGTAGCGTGAATGCGGTTCGACGGAAGGTCGAACCCCACAGAAGGACGAACCCATGACGCGCGCCGCAGCTCCCCTCCTCGATGATCCGGATGCCATGATCTCGCGTCTCGCGAGCCTCGAGCCGGTCACGTGGATGAATCCGCGGACGGCGCCGGCACGCGAGGCGCTCGCCGACGTGGGGCTGGGCGTCGGCGACATCGACGAGGCCGCGGACCGGTTGCACCGGTTCAGCCCGTACCTGGCGGAGACCTTCGCCGACACCGCGGCGTCGGCAGGCGTCATCGAGTCGCCGCTCACGGAAGCGCCCCGACTCGCGCGCGCTCTGGGCGAGCGGGCCGGTCGCCCGTTTCCCGGTCGGCTCTTGCTGAAGCGCGATTCCCACCTGCCGATCAGCGGGTCGGTGAAGGCGCGGGGCGGCATCTACGAAGTGCTCGCGCACGCCGAGGACCTCGCGCGGGCCGCGGGTCTTCTCTCGCTCGACGACGACTACCGGCGCATGGGCTCCCCCGAGGTGCGCACCCTCCTGAGCACGCACACCGTGGTCGTCGGTTCCACGGGGAATCTCGGCCTGTCCATCGGCATCATGAGTGCCGCCCTCGGATTCCGCGTGACGGTGCACATGTCGTCCGACGCACGGCAGTGGAAGAAGGACCGCCTGCGCGGACACGGCGTCGAGGTCGTCGAACACGACGGCGATTACTCCCGCGCGGTGGCGGCGGGCCGCCGTCAGGCGGAGGGGAACCCCACGACCTACTTCGTCGACGACGAGAACTCCCGGCGCCTGTTCCTGGGCTACGCCGTCGCCGGCAGGCGCCTCGCCGCGCAGCTGCGCGCCATGGACGTCCGCCCGGGAGCGACCGAGCCGCTGGTGGTGTACCTCCCGTGCGGGGTCGGCGGCGCGCCGGGCGGATCGCCTTCGGACTCAAGACCGTCTACGGCGATGACGTGCACGCCGTCTTCGCCGAACCGACCCACTCGCCGGCCATGCTCTTGGGCATGGCGACCGGCCGACATGACGAGATCAGCGTGCGCGAACTCGGGATCGACAACGTCACCGCGGCGGACGGCCTCGCGGTGGGGCGTCCTTCCGGCTTCGTCGGCCGGAGGATGGCTCGACTGGTCACGGGGCTGTACACACTGACGGATGCCGACATGCTGCGCGGCGTCGCTCAGTTGCGCGACACGGAGGATCTCGCCGTCGAACCGTCGGCCGCGGCGGGGCTCGACGGGGCGCTGCGGCTCTCGGCTACGCCTGAGGCGACGCGGCCGCACCTGTCCGATGCGCAGCTGCACAACGCCACCCACGTCGCCTGGCTCACCGGGGGGAGCATGGTTCCCCGCGATGAACTCGACGGATACGCCGCGGCGGGCCGCGGCCTGCTCTGACGACCGGGGACTCACAGCGAAGGCGTAGCCTGGACAGCGATGTCACGGGATGAGAACGCGCGTAAGAAACTGTCCCGGAACAGCCCTCAGGGTCTGGTCGTCGCCGTCCTGGCCCTCGCGGGCCTGTGTTCGTCGTTCATGTTCACCCTCGTGGTGCCCATCCAGTCGCAGCTGCCGCAGCTGCTGAACGCCTCGCGTGATGACACCGCCTGGGTCGTGACCTCGACGCTGCTCGCCGCCGCCGTCATCACCCCCATCGCGGGCCGCCTCGGCGACATGTACGGCAAGCGCCGCATCGTGCTGGTGCTGCTGATCGTGATGATGCTCGGCTCGGTCGTGGCGGCACTGTCGACGGGGATCATCGGCATGATCATCGGCCGCGCGCTGCAGGGCGCCGTGGTCGGAGTCGTCCCACTGGGCATCTCGATCATGCGCGACGTGCTGCACGAGAACCGCGTCGACAGCGCGATCGCCCTGATGAGCGCGACACTCGGTGTCGGTGGCGCTCTGGGCCTGCCGATCAGCGCACTCGTGGCCGAGAACACCGACTGGCACTGGCTGTTCTGGATCGCGGGCGCCCTCGGCGCGATCGTGTTCGTGCTGATCCTCTGGATCGTCCCCGTCAGCGTGCTGCGCACCGCCGGACGCTTCGACTACCTCGGCGCCACAGGACTCGCGATCGGCCTGATCGGCGTGCTCCTCGCCGTCTCGCGCGGCAACTCGTGGGGCTGGACCTCGCCGTTGACGCTCGGCCTCGCCATCGGCGGCATCCTCGTCCTGCTCGTGTGGGGCTGGTACGAGCTGCGCGTCGAGAATCCGCTGCTCGACCTTCGCGTCGCAGCCCGCCGCCCCGTGCTGCTCACCAACCTGGCATCCGTCGCCATGGGTTTCGCCCTCTTCACCTCGAACGTCGCGTATCCGCAGATGCTCGAGCTGCCCGTCGCCACCGGCGTCGGCCTCGGCCTGTCGCTGCTGGCAGCGAGCCTCGTGGTCATGCCCTCGGGCCTGGTGATGATGGTGCTCTCGCCGATCTCGGGCACCCTGGCCCGCACGATCGGACCCCGCGTGCTGCTCATCGCGGGCTCGATCTCGCTGATCCTCGCCTACGGCTTCAGCCTGATCTTCTCGACCGAGGTCTGGCACTTCGTCGTGGCGAACATCCTCATCGGTTTCGGTATCGGGTTCGGCTACGCCGCCATGCCCATGCTCATCATGCGCGCCGTTCCGCCGAGCGAGACCGGCGCCTCGAACGGCCTCAACGCCCTGGCGCGCTCCCTCGGTACGAGCACGGCCGCGGCGATCGTCGGCGTCGTGCTGGCGACCCTCTCGACCGGGTCGGGCGAGACGCGCGTGCCGACCGCGCAGGCGTTCCAGGTGTCGTTCCTGATGGGCATCGGCGCGGCGGCGGTCGCGCTCGTGCTGGCCCTGCTCATCCCCGCGCGGTCGACGCCGGTCGAGAAGCGGCCGTCGCTGCCCTGAGGCGCAGCCGGGTCGGGCGTCACGCCGAGGGAGAGAGAGCCCGTGAGGTCGACCCGCGCGCGATGAGCTCGGGCTCGACGACGATGCGCTGATGGAGGTGATGCTCGCCTCCGCCGGAGATCTCGTCGAGCAGGAGCGTCATCGCCTCCTCGCCCAGGCGTTGCCCGCGCATCGCGATCGTCGTGAGCGTGACGGGTGTCGATGCGGCCGCCGTGTTGTGGTCGCATCCCATCACGGCGATGTCGTTCGGAACGTCGATACCGCTGCCGACCATCCCCTCGATGAACCCGGCCGCGAGCGTGTCCGTCACACCGATGACTCCGTCAGGGCGGGTGCCCGGGCCGCGCGCGGCGACCCGTCGACCGACCTCGGCACCGCTGCGCTCCGTGAGGTCGGGCATGCGGACCTCCTCGAAGCGCACGTCGGTACCGCGCTCGCGCAGGGCGCGGCGAACGCCCGCTCGGCGGTGCTGCACCGGCTGCAACGAGTCGTCATCGCCGCTGACGAACATGATGCGACGGCACCCTTGCTCCATCAGGTGGTTCGCGGCGAGGTAACCGGCCTGCTCGTTGTCCACGATGACGCTGCAGACGTCCGCGGAGTCGGCGTCGTAGTTGATCAGCACGACAGGGCAGCCTCGCGAGCGCACCTTGCGAATCTGCGCCGCTGAATCCTGCAGCGGCGCGAGAAGGAGTCCGGCCACCCGCGCCTCGTCGAAGAAGTCGACGTTCTCGCCTTGCAGCGTGAAATCGTCTTGACTGCCGGCCAGCAGCAGGTTGCGCCGCGCGTTGCGGGCCACGTTCTGCGCTCCGAGAGCCACGTCGACGAACATCGAGTTGGCGAGGTCGATCACGACGAGACCGATGCTGCGCGAGCGCCCCGCGGCCAGAGAGCTGGCGTTCGCGTCACGGACGAAACCGAGCTCGCTGATGGAGGCCAGCACGCGTTCTCGCGTGCGCTCACTCACCTTGTCGGGGTGGTTGAGCACGTGCGAGACGGTCCCCATCGACACCCCGGCGTGGTGGGCGACATCGCGCAGCTTCGCCGGTGCGCCGACCTCACGCGGCATGGTGACGCCCACGCTCGTGCGTGCGGATCAGCGCGGCTGAGGTCATCCCTTGATGGCTCCCGAGGTCATGCCCGCCACGATCTGCCGGTTGAAGAAGATGAACATCACGAGCGGCGGGATCGTGATGAGGAGTACGTCCATGAATAGCAGATTCCATTGGTTCAGACCCTGCGACTGGTAGTTGTACAGCGTCAGCTGCACGGTGGCGTTCGCATCGCCCGGCAGGAAGTACAGAGCGTAGGTGAAGTCGTTGAACACCGTGACGGCCTGCACGACGATCACGGTGACGATCACCGAACGCAGCAACGGGAAGATCACACGGAAGAACAACCGCACGGGGCCGGCGCCGTCGAGAAGAGCCGCCTCGTCGAGCTCACGGGGAATGGTCGCGACGAAGGCGCGGAAGAGCAGGATGCAGAACGACAGGCCGAACGCCACGTGAACGGCGATCAGTCCGCCCAGGGTCCGGTACAGGCCGGTTCCCTGCAGCACCCAGATCGTGGGAACGACGGCCGGCGGGATGATGAGTCCGGCCAGGACGAGCCCGTTGATGAGCCCGTTCCAGCGCGACGCCCGCCGCTGCAGCACGTAGCCCACCATCGCGGCGAGCACGACCATGATCGCCACGGCCGCGACGGTCAGGATGGTGCTGTTGATGAAGGCGCGCCACAGCACGCCGTTGTTCGTCTGGATGACCGTGAGGAAGTTCTCGACGAACGCGATCTGCGTCGGCCAGGTGAACTCGAGCCGCGACGCCTCCTGCTGCGTCTTGCCCGCGGTCACGAAGATGAAGGCGAAGGGGACGAGGAAGACGATGGCGGCCAGGACGATCGAGATCGTGCCGAGCCAGACGCCCTTCGTCCGGCGGGTTCGGGTGCTCACGCCTGGTTGTCCTTTCGGTTGAGCCACCACGACAGCGGGAAGACGATCGCCGCGACCACGATGAACAGCACGACGTTCCCGGCGGTGGAGAGCCCGAAGAAGCCGGCTTGATATTGCTTGTAGATGACCGAGGCGATGACGTCGCTGGTGAAGCCCGGGCCGCCCCGCGTCATGGCCCAGATCAGGTCGAACGAGCGCAGACCGCCGATGAGCGACAGGATCACGACCGTGACGGTGGCCGGGCGGGCCAGCGGCAGGATGACATTCCAGAAGTTCTGCCACGCCGAGGCCCCATCGACCTTCGCCGCCTCGAAGTACTCCTGGGGAATGGCCACGATGCCGGCGATGTAGATGAGGGTCGCGAGCCCCACGCCCTTCCACACGTCGACGAGGGCGACGGAGATCAGGGCGAGGTTCGGGTCGGTGAGCCAGCCGGGTCCGGCGATGCCGAACACCCCGAGCACCCCGTTGATGAGTCCGTCGAAGGGGTCCATCAGGACCTTGAAGGTGACGCCGATACCGATGGTGCTGACGAGCACGGGGAAGAAGACGACGGAGCGGAGGAAGCCGCGGGCGATGATCTGCGAGGTCAGCAGCACGGCGAGCAGCAGGCCGAGGACGACCTTCAGGCCCGAGGTCACGAAGGCGTAGATGAAGGTGTTGACGAAGCCGCGAACGAGCGCGGGCTCGCGGAAGAACTGGACGAAGTTGTCGAAGCCGATGAACTCGACATCGAACAGCGTCCATCGCGTGAGGGAGAAGTACAGCGACGCGCCCGTCGGCACGAGGAAGAGGACCAGGAAGAACACACCCGCGGGCAGATGGAACCACAGGGGGTAGGACTTGTCGGTGCCCCGGCGGGGGCGGGATCTTCCCCTCCGGCCCTCGCGGGCGGCGGGTGGGGTCTTGTGCGCGATGGCCATGTTGCTCCTCATGTCAGCGGGGCCGGTACCGATCGCACCGGCCCCGCTGCGATGTCGAGTTATTTCCAGTCGAGCCCGAGCTGCTGGGCCTGCTTCTTGACGTCCTCGTCGTACAGCGCGGCGCCATCCTGCGCCGGACGGATGCCGGAGCCGACCTCGACGGTGATCTGCTCGAGGGACGGTCCCTTGATGGGCGAGAGGAACTCCAGGGCGAGGGCGGTGTCGCCGTCGTCGAAGTAGGGCTGCATGTCCTTCACGAGCGAAGCCGCGTTCGCGGGGAGGTCGCAGCCATCGACCACGAACGGTCCGCCGAGCGTGATCGACGAGGCCTGAACCTGGCAGGCCTCGGGGGTGGCGAGCCACGAGAGGAACTTCTTCGTGCTGTCGAGCTGCGCACCCTCGGTCGTCTTGGGCACGTACACGCCGTTGGGCATCCAGACCGTCAGACCATTCGCATCTGCGCTGGTGCCCGGGATCGGGAACACACCGATCGAGGCGTCGGCGTCGGGGAAGTTCGCACCGACCGCCTGCGCGACGTTGCTGGTCAGCATCGGGTACTGGGCGGCGGTGCCCTCGGCGAGCATGCGGACGCCGTCGTCGTAGGTCGCCGAGGCGAAGTCCTGGTTGAGGTAGCCGGCGTCGTGGACGTCCTGCAGGTGCTGGAAGCCCTCCACGGCGGGCTCGTCGGCGAACTTGGCCTCACCGGCGGTGTACTGGTCGGCCCACTGGGGGTCGGCGGTCGACACGTTGTAGAAGTCGCCCAGCACGAAGAGCTGCGAGGTCCAGGTGTCACCGTAGGTCTGGACGACCGGAGTGATACCGGCGGCCTTGATGACCGCGTTGTTCGCCATGAACTCGTCCCACGTCTTGGGAACCGTCAGTCCGAGCTTGGCGTAGACGTCCTTGTTGTAGACCATGGCGCCCGCGAAGGAGGCTCCGACCGGAACGCCGTAGAGGCCGTTGTCGGTCGACGCCGCCTCGACGAAGTTGGCGTTCAGAGACGATGCCCACGGCTGGTCGCTGAGCGAGGTGAGGGTCTGATCCGGGGTCAGCGCCTTGAGCAGCGACCCGGAGTTGTACCAGAACATGTCGTTCATGTCGCCCGTCGACAGGCGCGTCTTGATCAGGTTGTCGCCCTCGCTGCCCGAGGGGTGCGTCTCGACGTTGATCGTGACATCCGGTTCCGCCTGCTTGTAGGCCGCGACGAGACCGTCCCACAGGGCGACCGACGAAGGGTCGCTGTCGATGTAGATGGACAGCTCCTTGCCGTCGCCCGAGCCACTGCTTCCCGGCGTGCTGCATCCGGCGAGCGTGACAGCCGCGACGGCGGCGATGCCGACCAAGGCCCATCGGCTGCGCGTGGTGTTGTTCACGATTTACCTCCTTGTAAATGCCCGTTCGTCGTCGATGACCGCGAGAAGCCGGGTTGAAGCGGTTCACTTCGTCACACACCGTAGACACATCCGGGACGGGTGTCAACGACGAGGAACGTCACGGATGGATAACGACGCAACGCCGCGGCGATCGAACCCAGGTGGCGACGGCGCAGGCACAGTCGCGCCGCCGGCGGCATGCTTGACGCTCCGAGCGACACTCCGTAAAGTCGAGCGCGCATCTGAAGCGGTTCAGATTGCAAATACGCGTGCCCGGGCCCGGGCGCGGCGCGGCGAAGCTGCCGTGACCGAAGGGAACCCCATTGACCAGCTCGACTCCCGCCCTCGATCGGCTGTCGCCCTCGCTCGGCGATGCCCTGATCGCCGCATCCCTCGCCGCGGGCCCCGACCCGTTCTCCGTCGGCGAACCGCGCGCGGGAGCCGTCGCGTGGATCTACGCCCCCGGCGAATACGAAGCGGGCGCCCTGGCGCGCGTCGTGAGTGAGGGCCACGCCGTGAACAGGCACGTCGACTACGCCCTGAATTTCGCCGCCCCGCGGGGGGCGGGCCGCTTCCACGGGGTCGTCCGCGCGCACGTCGACACTCTCGAGCTCGGATCGACCGGCGAGGTCTCCGTCGTCGTCGATGGCGCGACCATCGAGGCAGGAGCGACGACCACCGTCCGCGAGCTCGCGGTCGGTTCGGTGATCGGCATCCGGGTCTCCGCCCCCGCGGGTACACCCGCCGCGATCTTCGCCGACGCGACCACGCTCGCATCGATCGAGTGGCACGCAGCCCTGGGAGACGAGCAGTCGTCGCCTGCGAGGGCACGGGCGGGGGGTGCCACGCCGCCGCATCTGGACGGCGAGCCGGAGCAGACGATCCACCTGTCGGATGCGGGTGGCGGGGTGTTCGTCGCCCCCGCTCCCGTCCTCGGTGTCGTCCAGCTCCGCGGCGTCGAGGGCAGCCCCGTTCTCTCGGTCGGAGAGTCTCTCGACGAAGCCCTCGCCGACCCGGCTTTCGGCGAGAGCGACACGAGCCTCGTCGCGGACGGGGAGGGCGCCTTCGAAAGCCGTCACAAGCTCGGCCTCCGCTACGTCCGGGTCGCGGGAGCCACGGTCGACTCCGTCTCGGTGCGCGCCTCCGTCCGGCCCGCGTCGCGACGGGGCGCCTTCGTGACGAGCGATCCCGAGCTGACACGCATCTGGTCCTCGAGCGCGTACACGCTCCGGTTGTGCCTGCAGACGTTCCTCGTGGACGGCATCAAGCGAGACCGGATGCCGTGGATCGGAGACCACGCACTCGGCATCCTCACGAACGCCTTCGCCTTCGCCGACGCCGACATCATCCGCGACACGCTGACCGCTCTCGGACGCCCCCGTCACGGATACATCAACGGGATCGCCGACTACTCCCTGTGGTGGGTGATCTCCCAGGGCCTGTATCAGCGCTATTTCGACGACCTCGAGTATCTCGTTCGCGAGGCCGACGGCATCCATTCCTTCCTCGACGACCTCGCGCGTCACGCCACGGACGGCGGCGTCTTCCGGCCGGCCGATCTTCCCGACGCGTTCGAGCAGTCGGGCCCCGGCGGGCTCTTCCTGGATTGGGGCGTGCAACTGCATCGCGACCGCGACGCGACCGCCATTCAGATGCTCTGGTATTGGGCACTGCGAAGCGGGGCGGCCGTCCTGACGAAGGCCGCTCACGCCGGCGCCGATCACTGGCGACGGAAAGCGGACGAACTCGCCGACACTCTTCGCGACCGAGCATGGAGTGCGAGTGGGGGGCACTGGCGCGAGTACCTCGACTCCGACGGCGCCCCGACCGCCTACCCGAACTTCCTCGCGACCCTCGCCGGTCTCACTGCTCCCGTCGACTCCCCGCAGCACGCACCGGCCACGACGATGGTCGATGCCATCGCTTCGGCAGCCACGGGAACGCCGTTCATGCGGGCGTTCGCCCTTCTCAGCCTCGGAGCGCTCGGCGACGGCGACCACGCCGTGTCGGAGATCCGCCGGCTCTGGGGGCGCATGCTCGACGCGGGGGCGACGACCTTCTGGGAGGAGTTCGGCGAGACGGGCGCGTCACCCTATGAAATGTACCGGCGGCCGTTCGGCAAGAGCCTGTGTCACGCGTGGTCTGCGGGCCCGCTCGCCGTGCTGCCCGAGTTGGTGCTGGGCATCGCGCCGCAAACCGACGGGTGGAGCGAATTCCACGTCTCCCCTCGACTGGGCGAGCTCGAGTGGGCCGGGTGCGTGGTACCCACTCCCCACGGCGACATCGTCGTCCTCGCCGACCGCGATGAGACGACGGTCGACGTGCCCGCCGGCACGACGGCTCTCATCGCGGGGACGGCCTACGAAGGGCCGCGCACGGTCACCGTCCGTCTGTGAGACGGTGACCGCTCCCGCCGTCTCAGACCGACAGCGGGACGACCTCAACGAACGAGCCGCCCGACTGGATCGGTCGAGACGAACCATCCGGCAGGGTGACGACGCCGTCGACTCCGGTCGGCACGGCGAGGCGGTATTCGACCCCCTCGTCCGTGTGACGCCATGTGCCCTCGATACGCCCGTACGGCGAGTCGAAGGCGACCGAGGCGTGAGTGAGGGCTCCGCCGGGCCGCGGGGCCCATTCGATGCGGCGGTACCCGGGCGCGGTGGCGGTCAATCCACCGATGACCCGATGCATCCAGTCCGCGACCGATCCCAGGGCGAAGTGGTTGAAGCTCGTCATCTCGCCGGGATTGATCGAGCCGTCGGGCAGCATCGAGTCCCACCGCTCCCAGATGGTCGTTCCCCCCATCCGGACCGTGTAGAGCCACGAGGGGCACTCCGTCTCCAGCAGCAACGCGTAGGCGACGTCGAGGTGGCCCGTGTCGGTCAAGGCGTCCGAGATGAGAGGGGTGCCGACGAAGCCGGTCGCGATGGTGTTGCCGGCCTCGCGCACGAGGTGGGCGAGCCGCTCTCCGGCCGATGTGCGCTCGCCCGGCTCGAGCAGGTCGAAGCGGATGGCGAGCGCGTAGGCGGTCTGCGCGTCGGAGGTCAGCCGACCGTCCGGCTGGACGTACTCGCCCCGGAACGCGGCTCGCGCCTCGGCGGCGATGCGGGCGTAGCGCGTCGCGTCGTCGACGCGGCCCACGACCTGCGCCGTCTCCGCCAGACGTCGAGTCGACCATGCGAAGTACGCCGACGCGACGAGGTAACGGTCGGTCCGGGCGTCCGCGGGGTCGTCCGGCGGCGCGGCCGGATCGAGCCAGTCACCGAGCTGCTGCGCGTCGTGCCACAGCCGACTCTCACCGGCCTGGTCGATCATGCGCTCGACCCAACGGCGCGCACTGTCGTACTGCCGCTCGAGCACACCGCGATCCGCGAAGCGTTCGTAGAGGGTCCACGGCGTCAGAACGGCGACGTCACCCCAGACGGCACCCGTCTTCGCCGGCGTCCACATGGGCCCGCCGGGGATCTCCGGCACGAACCACGGCACGGTCCCATCCGGGTGCTGCTCGACGGCGACATCGGTGAGCCAATTCGAGAGGAACCCCGCCGAATCGAAGAGGAACGACGCGGTCGGGGCGAAGACCTGCACGTCGCCGGTCCAGCCGAGCCGCTCGTCGCGCTGCGGACAGTCGGTCGGGATGCTGACGAAGTTGCCCTTCATGCCCCAGACGACGTTCTCGTGCAGCCGGTTCACGTCGACGTTCGACGTCTCGAGGTGCCCGGTGCGGCGCATGTCGCTGTGGATCACCCGCGCCACGACCTCGCGCTCGTCGAGGTCCGTCAGTCCCGACACTGTCGCGTAGCGGAATCCGTGCACGGTGAAGCGGGGTTCCCACACCGTCTCGGTGCCATCCAGGATCACCGTGTCGTGCGCGGCCGCCAGGCGGAGGGGGCGGATGCCGAGTGCTCCGTGTTCCAAGACCTCCGCGTGACGGAGTTCGATGGCACTGCCTGCGGCTCCGCGCACACGCAGGCGCAGGCGACCGACGAGGTTCTGTCCGAAGTCGATGAGGTGAACCGATTCGCTGAGGCGTGTCACCGCGCGGGGGGCCACCTCTTCGACGCAGCGGACGGGCGGGTGCGCCGCCGCGACGAGCGTGGCCGGGTCTCGACGGTGGACCGCCACCGGCGACCATCCGTCCTCGGACCCCCCGGGGGTCGACCATCCAGCCTGTTCGTCTCGCAGGTAGTGCGTTTCGCCGTCGTACAGACCGGAGGCGTGGATGGGGCTGAGCCGCGCATCCCAGCTCTCGTCTGTGGCGATGATCGCCGAGGTGCCGTCGGCGAAGTGCACCTCGAGCTGCGCGATCAGGGACTGGTCTGTGCCGTACAGGTCACGGTAGCCCCCGCCGAAGCCCAGTCGCCCGCGGTACCAGCCGTCG
This sequence comes from Microbacterium algihabitans, assembly GCF_032464975.1. NCBI lineage: Bacteria > Bacillati > Actinomycetota > Actinomycetes > Micrococcales > Microbacteriaceae > Microbacterium > Microbacterium algihabitans. The sequence goes on along the minus strand of NZ_JAWDIU010000001.1, from coordinate 1,354,165 downwards.
GCGAGCCACGACCCGATGACGTTGCCACCCTCGCGCACGAGGTCGGTCACGTCGAAGGTCCAGTACACGAGACGCTCGTCGTACGACGTCCACCCGGGGGAGAGCTCGTGATCGCCCACGCGCCGCCCGTTGATCTCCACTTCGTAGAGACCGTGAGCGGTGACGTAGAGACGTGCCCGCACGGGAGCCTGAGGCAGATCGAACGCCCGGCGCACCTGCGCCGGTCGACGCTCGGTGCCCGGCTCCTCGGGCCATCCCGCGCCCACGGGGTGCGCCGCCCAGTCTTCGGGTGCGAGCAGACCGGCCTCGACCTCGGCCGGGTCGCTCCACGGCGACCACGTGCCGTCCGCACCGCCGACGCGGACACTCACCGACGCCCGCTCGCGGGAGGAGAGGGGCTCGAAGGGCCAGTCGACGAGCACCTGTGCGTCGCCGCGGCCCGTCGCGACCGTCGTCTCGGTCCCGCGCTCGACCTTCAGCTCCCACCCGGTCTGGACCCACCCCGCGGGGGCGTCGGTTCGCCACGAGAGCCGGGGCGCGGGCGTCCCGACGCCGAGGGCGGAATCGAGATGTTCGAATCGGGGAGGAGATACCTGCACGTCGCGCCTGTCCGTCGTTGGTTGAAGCGCTTCAGACACTACGGGCAACGCCTGTCGAGCGCAACCACCCCCGCGCCCCGGCTCTCCCGGCTCCACACCGATCGGCCCCGCGGTCCGACGACACGGCTGAGCGGTCGCGCGGGAACGTCACCGCACGCCCCCGCTGCCGGCCTCAGAGCTCGACGGTGGTGAACATGCGCAGCTGCCCCCTGATGATCTCGACCAGATCGATCTCGTCGGGGGTGCGCAGCCACTCGGCAATGGCGCCGTTGCGCAGCGACGCGGCGTGAACCGCGGCGATCGACGGCGTCAGCGGATCCGCGCGGTAGAGCCCTCGCTCCTGCAGGTCGGTGAAGGCGGCGGTCAGCGTCTCACGCACGCGTTGCTGCATGAGACGCATGAACCCGTGCGCCGGGTGCGAGGGGACGAGCGACTCGGCGGTGACCACGGCGAGGAATCGCAGTGACGTCGGCTCGCGAACGTCGCGCTCCGCCGCCGCGATCAGAGCGCGCATGACGATCACCCCGTCATTCGACGCGAAATCGAATTCGAGCGCCGTCGAGTCGAAGAGGCGGTCGAGTGCCGCCTCGAGCAGTCCCGGCTTGTCGGGGAAGTGGTGCAACAGGCCCGTGTGCGACAGACCCGCCCGGGCGGCGACATCGCGCAGCGAGGTTCCGTTGTACCCGACCTCCGAGAACGCCTGGACGGCCGCGTCCAGGATCGCGCGTCGCCGCTGCTCGGTGGCTGCGGCCTGCAGACCCACTCTGCGACGCACCCTCACATCGTCCGTCAACGGCATCCGGACCCCCTCTTTGCCTCCACGCTACCAGCAGGTCGCGGAACACAAACCATGTGTACGCCACGCGTTTAACACGTGGTCGGTGATTGAGTTACAGTTGGTCGAGTTTTTCACCCCCACCCGATCCTGGAGTCACCCGCCATGTTTGCCGTCAGAAGAAAGAAGCGGTTGGTCGCACTGGCGACCGCCGTGACCATCGGAGCCTCGGCTCTGCTCGCCGCGCCCGCTCATGCGGCCCAGAGCACGACACCGTGGACGGACACCTCCCTGTCCGCCCAGGAGCGAGCTCAAGCGCTCGTGGCGGTGCTGACTCTCGACGAGAAGATCGAGCTGCTCGTGCAGACCGGTGGTAATGGCATCCCGAAGTACGGCATTCCGGCCATCAAGGGCAAGGACGCCTCGAACGGCCTCTCCAACCCCGGCGGCAGCACCGCCCTTCCGGTGGGGCTCGCCCTGGCCTCGACTTTCGACACTCCGCTCGCGCAGCAGTACGGAGCGGTCACCGGTCGAGAGACCCGCGAGGCGGGATTCAACTCGGCCGCCACTCCGACCGTCGACCTCGCTCGCACCCCGTGGGGCGGGCGCAACTGGGAGGGCTTCGGCGAAGACCCGCTCCTGACCGGCACCATCGGCGCGGCAGCGACCGCCGGCATCCAGTCCCAGGGCATTCCCGCCGAGGTCAAGCACTACAACGTCTACAACGAGGAAAGCCGTCGCGCGCACGTCAACGCGGTCATCGACGAGCGCACCCTGCAGGAGATCCACACCCGCCCGTGGGAGTCGGTGATCCGCGACTCGAACGCCGCATCGGTGATGTGCTCGTTCAACAAGATCAACGGCGAGTACGCGTGCGGCAACAACACGCTCCTGAACACCGTCCTCAAGAATCAGCTGGGGTTCCAGGGCTTCGTGCAGACCGACTTCAACGCCGCGCACAGCGTCCTCGACTACAACGCCGGAATGGACACCTCCGGCGAGACCCTGGATTTCTCGCGCGGAAACCTCAAGCAAGCCGTGATCGACGGGCGCGTTCCCGAGGCTCGTGTGACGGATGCCGCTCGGCGCGTGCTCTGGACGATGTTCCAGTACGGCATCTACGACAATCCTCCCCCCGCCGCCGGTCCGATCTCGTCGGCGACGCTCAGCCAGGGCGACAAGGTCGCCACGGTCGCCGGCCAGGAGGGCACCGTTCTGCTGAAGAACGACTCCGCTCTGCCGTTGAACTCGTCCAAGCTCTCATCGATCGCCGTCATCGGTGCCGGCGCCGACGAGTACATCGACGGCGGTGGCTCGGCCTCGGTCACCACCCCGACCGGCCTGACGACCATGCTCGAAGGCATCACCGCCCGCGCGGGCTCCAAGGTCGCGGTGAGGTACGCGGCAGGAACCGATGAGGTGGGCCTGGCCGACACGCTCCCCGGACCCGCCCCCGTGCCGTCGTCCGTTCTGTCCGCGGTCACCGCGACCTATCGCTCCGGCATCGATGCCCCCGCCGGCGGCGTGCTCCTCAGCCGCACCGAGAAGCAGATCAACCTGCGCACCGGTCTGTCCGCGGACACCGGCAACAACACCTCCCAGGTGCCTGGCGTCGGCTTCCCGACGGCGCTGATGCCCATCACGGCCGACTGGACCACGACTCTCACCCCTCCGGCCACGGGCACGTACAAGCTCGCGCTGACCAACCTCGGAACGGCGAAGCTCTTCATCGACGGCCAGCTCGTGCTCACCAACCCGGGCGCAGAGGTCTCGACGCAGACGGTCGACGTGCCCCTCGTGCTCGGCAAGCCGGTCGATGTGCGCGTGACGTACACGACCGACGCGGTCAACCAGTTCGACGGTTCGCTCAACGACCAGCCGGGCGCCATGCTCCGGCTCGGGTGGGTACCGCCGCAGGGTGCGGTCGCCCCGGCGATGCGCGAAGCGGCGGACCTCGCCAAGTCGTCGGACGTCGCCATCGTGGTCGTGCGCGACTACACCGGCGAGGCCGGCGACCGCGGCAACCTCACGCTGCCGCAGAACCAGGACGAGCTCATCCGCCAGGTCGCCGCGGCCAACAAGCGCACGATCGTGGTGCTGGCCACCAGCGGCGCCGTCACGATGCCGTGGATCGACTCCGTTCCCGGCGTGGTCGAGGCCTGGTACGGCGGACAGACGCAGGGTGACTCGATCGCATCGATCCTCTTCGGTGATGTGAACCCGTCAGGCAAACTGCCGGTGACCTTCCCGACCACCGACGAGCAGGCGCTGGCGTCGGGCATCAGCAACCCGTTCGACATCGTCGACCAGCTGAACCCGTCCGTCGAGTACAGCAACGGCATCGACGTCGGCTACCGCGGCTTCTTCGCCAAGGGCCTCGACCCGCAGTTCGGCTTCGGCCACGGGTTGTCGTACACGAGCTTCGAGTACTCGAAGCTCAAGCTGAAAGACGTCAAGCCCGCGGGCGTGGCCGCCGTCGCCACCACCGCCACGGTTCGCGTCAAGAACACCGGATCCGTCGCCGGCACCGAGGTCGTGCAGCTGTACGTCGGCAGCCTGCCGACGCAGGTCCACACGGCCAAGCGGACCCTCGCCGGGTTCGCGCGCGTGACCCTCGCGCCGGGCGAGTCGAAGAACGTCGACGTACCGGTGAGCCTGCGCTCGCTGCAGTACTGGGATGTCGACGGCGACCGTTGGGTGCTCCCCTCCGGGAACATCTCGACGTACGTCGGCAGCTCGTCCGACGACATCCGCGCCGAAGGCACGCTCACCGTCCGCGAGGACAAGAAGGCGCCCTCCGTGTCCGTCACGGTGGACCCGAAGCAGGCGGGTGGCAAGAACAGCTGGGGGACGACCCCGACGACCCTCACCTTCGCCGCGTCGGACGACGTCGACACCGCACCGGTGGTCGAAGCCAGCGTCGACGGAGGCCCCTTCCAGAAGGTGACCGCACCGCTGCTCATCGACACCGACGGCGCCCATCGCATCGAGGCTCGTGCTCGGGATGCCGCGGGCAACCTGTCGAAGACGATCACGCAGACGGTCAACCTCGACCGCGCCGCTCCGACGGTGAGCGCGCGACTCAACGGCCGCCAGGTGACCGTCGCGGCGGAGGACGCGGCATCCGGAGTCGCCCGTGTGGAGTACCGCATCGTCTCGGCCGGCGCGCCCGCGTCGACGTCGGGATGGAAGAACGCCAACGCCTCCATCCAGCTGAACCCCAAAGAGCAGGACGGCATCCGCTCGGGTGCGCTGAAGCTCGAATACCGCGCGACCGACAAAGCCGGCAACGTCAGCGCCGTCGGCACGCTCACCACGTGACCCGATCCGGGTGGCCCGTCCGCAGCATCACCGCGGGCGGGCCACCCGGTGCACGGTTCGGGCAACGAGAGGACATCATGCATCGAACGCTCAGATCATCGCTGTGCGCGATCGCGGTCGCCACGCTCATCCCCCTGAGCGCGTGCACCTCCGACGCCGCCCCGGCGGGGACGCACTCCGCTTCGCCCTCCGCCACCACGGTGAATGCGCCGGCCGTCACCCCGCCCAACGGGACGGCGTTCACCGACATCTACGGCTCGACGATCCACGCCCACGGCGGCGGAGTCCTGCTGCACAACGGGGTCTACTACTGGGCCGGGGAGAATCGCGGGGTCGACGACAAGTTCCGGGCAGTGTCGCTGTACCGCTCCGATGACCTCGTGCACTGGACCTTCGTCTCCGACATCCTCACCCAGCACTCCGACCCCGAACTCGCTGTCGCGACGATCGAGCGCCCGAAGCTCATGTACAACGCCGCGACCGACACGTTCGTCCTCTGGATGCACTGGGAGAACGGCACGGACTATTCGCAGGCCCGCGTGGCCGTCGCGACGTCGCCGCGCATCGACGAGCCCTTCACCTACCAGCGGAGCTTCCGCCCACTCGATTTCGAGAGCCGTGATCTCTCCGTCTTCACCGACGCCGACGGAACGGGCTACCTCGTCTCCGCCACAGCGGCCAACGCCGACCTGCAGATCTACCGGATGGATGCCACGTACACGGGAGTCGATTCCGTCGTCGCTCGACTGTGGCCCGGCGCTTTCCGCGAGGCGCCCGCGATGTTCGTGAGAGACGGGACCTACTTCCTCCTCACCAGCGGCGCCACCGGCTGGACGCCCAATCAGGCGAAGTACGCCACCGCCACGAGCCCCGACGGTCCGTGGAGCGATCTTCGCGACGTCGGCAACGACACGGCCTTCGGGTCGCAGGCCGCCTTCGTCCTCCCGGTGCAGGGGTCATCGGGCACCGACTACCTCTACCTCGGCGACCGCTGGGCGGGCGCGTGGGGTGGACTCGTGAACCAGTCGACCTACGTGTGGCTCGACATCGAGTTCCCGCGCAGCGATGAGATGACTCTCGTGCTGTCGGAGGCGCTGCGGATAGACGCTCGACGGGGGACCATCATCCCGACCGATGCGGGTGGGCGACGATGACCGACGCGCTCGCCCCACTCTCGCCCGCGCTCGAGAGACGACGGCGGCACCGTACGTGCGACCGTCACTTCGGAGCGGTCCCACCCCGCTCCGCGAACGACCTCGCGGCCTCAGAGCGAGCCTCGACGTACCGCTCTGAACGACGTCGGAAGCTGCGGACCTTCCCCCTCCTCACCGTCGCAGACGCGACGGATGTGGTCGGCGAAGGCGTCGACGAACGAGCTGAGGTCGGGTTCCACGGTCGTCAATGCGGGGGTGGTGAACGCGCCGAACGGGAGGTCGTCGACGCCGATCACGCCGACTCGGGAGGGCACCTCGATTCCCAGGTCGCGAGCGGCGGCGAGGATGCGGAAGGCGACCTCGTCGTTGAAGGCGCAGATGACGTCGACGTCCGGGTGCTGGTCGAGGAAGGCCCCCAGGCTCGCCCGCGCCTCGTCACGCGTGGACCCGAGCAGAAGGGTCTGCACCGCGGGAAGACGGCCGGCGGCGGCCACGCCGCTCACCTTCTCTCGTCGGAGAGCGACGCTTCGCTCCAGAGCCGGTTCGTCGAGCGCCGCATAAGCGAGACGCGTGCGCCCGGCCCCGACGGCCAATTCCGCCTGGGCCGCGGCTGCCGCCGCGGTGAAGCGGTCGAGATCGGGGAACGCGGGCAGGACCGGAACCGGATAATCGGCCGTCGCACGCGCAAAATCCGGCTCGCCCGGTGCGGCCGACGAGAGAACCACGACCGGCGCCAGATCGATCGACGGATCCCGTCCCACCTCGCCGTCGATCTGCCACACCAAGTGCAGGCCGCGGCTCTCGAGGGCCGCCCCCAGGGCCGTGACGAGATCCGTCGCCACCCGGTCGGTCGCGTGCTCGAGCCCGTGGGTCAGCAGGAGCACGACGGAACTCTGGCCGCGTCGCAGCATGCGCGCCGGACCGAAGGGCACGTAACGGAGCTTGTCGACGGCGTCGAGCACGCGCTGTCGCGTGGGGTCGGGGATGCGGTGGTTCGCGTCTTCGTTCAGCACGTAATAGACGGTGGCCCGCGACACACCCGCCTCGACGGCGACATCGCGGTCGGTCACACGGCGACGCTCGCCGCTCTCGCCCGGTGCGCTCGACATCACCGCCCCACCGTACTCCGATCGCACCCCGCCGGGGGACGAATCGGAAGAGGATCGACATGGTTGTTGACACGAGCCACAAGATGCTCGTAGCCTCACCTCGACCGGAACAGTGGTGTTCCGGCGCAACCAGGAGGACACATGCGTAAGAAGGTCGCCGCCGCAGCAGTCGTTGCGACGCTCGCGCTCATCGCAACAGGCTGCAGCGGCACCGCGGGCCAGGCGGAGAGCGATGGTCCAGCGCAGATCTCGTTCCTGACCGGGTCGGGTCCGGATCAGGGCAGCAACTACACGATGCAGAAGCTCGTCGATGACTACGGTCAGGGAGCCACGCTCGAGATGGAGCAACTCGACGCGAGCATGGATCAGCGCATCCAGCTGTTGGCCTCGCAGGACAAGCTGCCCACGTTCTTCCAGGTCGGCACGCCGTCCCAGATCGAAGATCTCTACAACAACGGGTACATCGCAGACCTGGAGCCGGTGCTCAAAGAGCTGGGCGTCTACGACGACCTGAGCCCCTTCTCGGTGAGCATCATCAAGGGCCTGTACGGAGGCCACCTCGTCGGCCTCCCCCTCGAGGTCGCCGTCGAAGGCTTCTGGTACAACAAGGCGCTCTTCGCCGAGGAGGGCATCGAAGCCCCCCAGACCTGGGATGACCTGACGGCCGCCGCCGAGAAGCTCAACGCCGCAGGCGTGCAGCCGTTCGCCACCGCCGGGGCGGCCGGCTGGCCGGTGACGCGCCTCGTCGCCGGATACATCGAGCGCTCCGTCGGGCCCGACGCCCTCTCCGCGGTCGCGGACGGAAGCGCGAAGTTCACCGACCCCGCCTACGTCAAGGGCGCCGACGTCATCTCGCAGTGGGCGTCCAAGGGGTACTTCGGCGAGGCGCCGGGGGCCCTCGACATCCAGACGGCGGAAGACCTGTTCCTCCAGGGGAAGGCCGGTATCTACTACCAGGGCTCCTGGGCCACCTCCAGCTTCGACGACGCTGAGAAGAACAAGATCGGAGCGGACAACATCGGCTGGTTCCCCATCCCCGCGGTCTCGGGAGGAAAGGGCGACGTGGGACAGACCCCCGCGAACGTCGGACTGCCGATGGCCGTCAACGCCAAGACCCTGACCCCGCAGGTCAAGGACTTCCTGAAGTACCTCGTCGAGAACTACGGAACCGTCGCGCTGAAGGACAAGGGCATCATCAGCGGGTTCGCCACCGACGCGAAGGCATCGTCGCCGCTGGTCGCCGAGACGGCTGATCGCATCGCAGGCCTCGACCAGTTCATCCCGTGGTTCGAAGCGCTCCAGTCGCCGGAAGGAACCTCGGCCTCGCAGTCGGGTGCCACGGCGCTGATCTCCGGAAGCCTCACCCCCGAGGCCTTCATGCAGCAGGTCCAGGCGGCTCAGTAACCGCATCGCACGCACCGAGGGCCCGGGGCGGATTCGCCCCGGGCCCTCGCCGACTCCTCAGGAGATCGACATGAACAGAGTGCTCAGTGATCGCCGCGCGATCCTCATCTTCATCGCCCCCGCGCTCGCGCTGTACACGCTCGTGATGGTCGTCCCCATCGTCTGGTCGACCGGGTACACGTTGGTCGACGGCAACCCGATCTCGGGATTCGAGTGGGTCGGCTTCGACAACTACGCAACGATCCTGCAAGACCCGGCCTTCTGGCAGGCGACGGGATTCAGCCTGCGCTACGCCGCGCTCGCGACCGTCCTCCAGGTCGGGGCGGGGTTCGGCCTGTCGTTGCTCTACGTGTTCGTACTCCGCCGGGCCTCGGCCCTCGTCCGAACACTGGTGTTCTTCCCGATCGTGCTCCCGACCGCGGCCGTCGCGCAGCTCTTCGTCAAGCTGTTCGAGATCGTGCCGCAGCGCGGGCCGGTGAACTCGTTCGCCGAGGCCTTCGGCTTCGGCGCGGTCGACTGGCTGGGCCAGCCCGACACGGCGTTCCTCATCATCGTCGCGATGGACGTCTGGCGTTCCATGGGTTTCTACGCCGTCCTCCTGTACGCGGGCCTCGTGGCCATTCCCGACGACGTCATCGAGGCGGCCCGCCTCGATGGGGCCAAACGCTGGTCACTCGTCCGCTACATCGTGCTTCCGTCGATCCTTCCGGTCCTGCTGTCGACCGTGATCTTCAGCATCAACGGGACCATCAAGGTCTTCGACTCGGTCTTCGCCCTGACCGGCGGCGGCCCCAACGGCGCCACGACGCCACTGACGCTCCTCATGTTCAAGACCTCGTTCGCCTTCGGCAAGTACGGAGAAGGAAGCACCATCGCCATGCTGCTCACCATCATGTGTCTGATCGTCACGGTGGCGATCTTCCGCGGAGCCCGACGGGACGTGACGGCATGACCGCGCTCACAGCCGCCGGCCCGGGTGTCCGCCGACCTGTCACCGTCGGCCGCGTCCTCGGCGTGATCGGCATCGTCCTTCTCATCCTGATCGAGGTGGTGCCGCTGATCTGGCTGTTCCTCTCGTCGCTGAAGGCGCCTGTCGAGTTCTCGTCGAAGCCGATGTGGGCTCTGCCCGACGGCCTGTTCCTGCAGAACTACGTCGAGGCGTGGACGCGCGGCAACATGGCGCGGTACATCCTCAACAGCGCGCTCGCGACCTTCCCCGCCATCGTCATCCTCATCGTCACCGGACTGGCGGCGGGCTTCGCGCTCGAGGTGCTCAAGTGGCGCGGGCGAGGCGGGGTGCTGCTGCTGTTCCTCGCCGGACTCATGGTCCCCCTCCAGATGATCCTCCTGCCGCTGTTCGCGATCTACGTGAAGGTGGGCCTGCTCAACAGTCCGCTCGCCCTCGTGCTCACCTACGCTGCCACCGGGTTGCCGCTGACGGTCTTCATGATGGCCGGCTACTACCGGTCACTCCCCCGGGAGATCATCGAGTCGGCCATCATCGACGGGGCGAGCATCTACCGGGTGTTCTTCAGCATCTCCCTGCCGATGCTGCGCAACGCGATCCTCACGATCGCCGTCGTGCAGTTCTTCTTCTTCTGGAACGACCTGCTCTTCGCCCTCACCTTCACCACCGACAACGACTCCCGCACGATCCAAGCCGGGCTGTTGAACTTCGTCGGCACCTTCGGGCAGACCGAATGGGGGCCGACCTTCGCGTCGATCTGCATCTCGATCGTGCCCACGCTGGCCATCTATCTGCTGCTCAATCAGCGCGTGATGAGCGGACTGGCCGACGGTGCGGTGAAGGGATGACGCGGGGGTGACGTCGCCCTCTACCGAGCGGGCTCGGCCCGTGCGGTGAAGGGATGACGCGGGGGTGACAGCCTGCTACCGAGCGGGCCCGACCGTGGAGCTCCGCTCGACGACGCGGGCCTGCTCCGGCAGCCGGGCTTCGACCGTGGTCGTCTCGCCGCGAGCCAGAGCCACCACCTGAGAGGTCAGGTCGGACACGAACGCAGCCGTGTCCGACCTGACGCTGGTGAGGGTGGGCGTCGTCCACTCCCCGAGCGGATCGCCATCGACTCCGATGACGGACATCTCCGCGGGCACGGCGAGGCCGAGGTCGTCGGCGGCAGCCAGCAACGCGAAGGCCACCTGGTCGTTGTAGGCGCACACAGCCGTCACGGGAGACGTCACGGGATCCGTCCGAGTCCTGAGCGAGCGAAGGACGGCGACCGCGCTCTCGCGGGAGTCGTCGACGCGCAGGATGACGGGGGCCGGAAGACCGAGTTCGCTCGCGCGTCGCTCGACCGCCTGCTGGCGGAACTCGGCTGTCAGATCGAACGCCGGCGCAGCGGGGCGCACGAAGGCCAGCCGCTGGTGACCCAGGCCGGCCAGGTGATCGACCTGGGCGCGCGCGGATGCGGCGAGAAAGCCCCCCAGCCCGGGGAAGGCGGGGAGTACCGGAACGGCGAACCGGCGACGCAGGTCTGCGAACGCCGCCTCCTCTTCGGTGGGCGCGACGAGGACCACCGCGGGGGCGAGATCCGTCGCGGCACGTCCGACGCTCGGCAGGCCGAGCTGCCAGACGAGATGGAGATCCGCCTCGGCCAGAAGCTGCCCGAGGCGTGTGACGATGTCGCCGCCGATGGTGTCGCGGGCCGACTCCAGGCCGGGCGACACCATCAGCACGAGACGACTGCGCGCGCCGCGGAGCAGACGCGCCGCCGCCGAGGGCTTGTACCCGAGGGAGTCGGCGGCGGCGAGCACGCGCTGGCGCGTATGTTCGGGGATCCGGCGGAAGTCTCCGTTCAGCACGTAACTGACGGTGGTGCGGGACAAACCAGCGGCGCGCGCCACATCGCTCGATGTGACGCGTCGCCCGTCTGTTTCCACGGTGCCATCCTGCCGTGGATCACTCGAATTCGTCGAGGCTCCACTCCTCGCGCCAGTCGATGTACGCCATCTCTCCCTCGAAGCGGATGGGCAGCCACACGTAGTCCGCCTGCGAGGTGTCGATCGTGGCGAACTCCTCGATGGGGGTCACGTGACCCTCGTTCTCGGGGGCGAAATGCGCTTCGAACGCCGCGAGGGCCCGCGAGCTGTCATCGGTGTAGTGCGGCACCCACCGATCGCCGAGCGTGATGTAGAGGTCTTTCTTGCCCGGGACCTTGAAGATCGACGAGATCTGCGTGTGGAACGACGTGCGGCTCTCGTCGGTGGGGTGCGGGTCGCCGAGCACGCGGAACGGCCCGTGGTAGGTGTCTGCGACGGCGACCTCGGACGGGTTGGGGTAGTACCCCGTCGTGCCGGAGGTGATGAGGTAGTGACGGCCGTCGCGCCGGAAATACGACGGCGCTTCACGGACGAACGGCGGCTGGCGACGCGGGAAATGGGTGGAGTAGTACCCCGTGACGTCGGTGTAGTCGTCGGTCAGATCGGCGCAGATCATCTCGAAGTGCACGCGCCCGAAGTAGTAGTAGCCCTTGCCGTCTTCGGGGTCCTGCACCAGATCGAAGTCGCCCGCGTGCATTCCGAGGGGCCGCAACCAGCTGTTGACGATGGTGTACGGCCCGAGGATCGAGTCGGCCTCGAGCACGGTGGAGCGCTGCTCCGACTGGTGCTTGGTCATGACCTTGATCCAGCACACGAACTTGCCCGTGCGGCTGTTGTACATGATGTGCGGTCGGTCGAGGAACTGCTCGGGGTGGAGCGGGGACGTCGGATCGTTCTCGTCCGGAGGGATGATCAGCCCCCGGTCCTCCCAGTTGTAGAGATCGGTCGACGAATAGCAGCGCACGCCCCAGTGCCAGATTCCGCTACCGGGCGTGGAGTGCTCTTTGTTCTCGCCGTACCAGTAGTAGACGCCGTCCACGTGGATGATCGAGCCGCCGTGGGCCTGGATGCGATTACCGTTCGTGTCCGTCCACGTCTCGCCCGGGCGGAAGGACGTGCGGAGGGAGAGAGTCGATGCGTCGGGCATTGTGCTCATTTCAGGTCGATGAAGACAGCGTCGCTGCTGTCGGTGACACGAGCCACCATAGCGACTCGAGAGGACGGCGACAAGAACGACATCAGACTGTCCGCGGCACGCGGAAGCGGTCGGGGCCGACGATCTCGCGACCGAGGATGCGGGCGGTCATTCCCGCGGGGATGGAGCCGCTCACTTCGGATCGATCGGCGAAGACCTCGAGCTCTCCGAGAGGTGTCGGCACCCGCGCAGCGGCCCAGTCGAGACCGGCGAGATCGGGATCGATCGTGACGGATCTCCATCCGGGCGCGCTCGGACGCAGGCCGACCAGGATCTCCGGAAGCAACGCGGCAGGCCCCGATGCCCACGCGTGGCACAGGCTCTTCGCGAACGGCCGACCGTACATGGCCCACGGCTCGGGTCCGTCGAATTCCTCCCACATGGTGCCGGGCCCTCGGTCGAGCATCCGCGACCATCGCTCCCCCACCTCCACGACGGCCTCCCGAGCGAGACCGCTGCGTGCCAGTGCCAGAAGCGCGAACGCGCGCATGAAAGGGGTGCCCACCTCGCCGTCGAGGACCGCCGCGCGCACGGCATCCGTCGGATGCTCGTCGAGGCCCGAGAGCACGGCGAAGAGGTTCGGATGCGCGGTCGCGAGGCCATCCGCTTCGCCGACGACGGTGCGCCAGCGCTGAGCGGCGGCATCCCACGCGCGCTCACGAAGAGTGCGCTCCAGGTTGTCCTTCAGGCCTCGCCACGATGGCGCGGAGGGGTGATGCGCCGACTCCAGCAGCGACACCGCGGATGCCAGCGCCCAGAACCACAAGATCTGCAGGGCCCCGCTCGGACCGGAATCGGGAACGGCGAAGCCCCAGTCGATGAAGACGGACCCCTCGCCGGATCCGACGAAGCCGTCCGCCTGCGGGGGCGGAGCAAAGAGCCCATCGCCATCGGCGGCGGCCGCGAGTCGCGCGACGAACCCGTCGATGTGATCCGCATACTCGCTCGCAAAGCCGTCGTCGCCGAAATACAGGACGTACTGCCACGCGTTGACGAGCCACCAGAGCGAGTAATCGCTGATCCCGTTGACGTATCCGTGCGTCGGTCGACCGAGCGCGACGAGCCCGTCGCGAACGATGGCGCCGTCACCGAACGCGAAGGCGTTGGACGTCGTGTTCAGCGCCTGGTCGCCGGACCACGGCATCCGGTCTCTCTTCAATCCGTCGACGACGAGGCCCTGCATGCACAGGTGCAGGGTGAGCGCGCTGGCGTGCCAGATGTCGGTGAGTGCGGGGTCGGAACACGCGAAGCTTCCGGCGCCGGGGTGCGGCCGGGACCGCGCCCGAATGCGCACGGCACGCGCCTCCGATCCGGAGACGCGCACGTGGCGCCCACTCACCTCGTGGACCGTCTGCCAGCGGCCCTCTCCCGTCGCCTCGAGCTCGAAGCGCAGCTCCTGAGGTGCCGGGCTGTCGAGCTCCTCCAGCGACTCGCCCAGGACGAGAGTCGGCCGGGATGCGGCCTCGATCTCGACGACGCCGAGCACCATCGAGGGAAAGCGCCACAGATCCTCCGCCACGTGCGCCGCCTCGACGGGCACGGTCGGCTCACCAGCCATGTCGGCGGGGGTGAGACCGCCGGGCCGGCCGTCGGGCGCCACCCATCGATTCCCGTCGACGGACACCTCCCACGACGCCCCGTGCCGAGCGTCGACGCCGACCGTCGCCGCGCCGCCGCCCTGAGGGGCGACCTCGATGCCCACGGTCACGGCGCCGGCCGCGGAAACCTCCACCCATCCTGACCCGAGATCGACGATGCGGGTGCCGGGCCGCGCGGAAACCCCACCTGAGGGGGCGAACACGCGCTGCGGGCCCGCGGATGTGCACCGCAGATGGATCACGGGGCGTGGCGTGGCGTAGTTCTCGACGAACTCGACGAACCGGCTCGCCGCCCTCCCCTCGCGGACGAGTCGCCCGATCACGGACGCCGGGTAGTCCCCGGGGGCGTAGAGCCACGTCAGCTCGTCGGCGGCTCGCGGGGTGGTCAACCACGGCCAGGCCGCCAGCGCGGGGTCGAGGGGTCGTTCAGGAGAGAGAGTGTTCACGGTGGTCACGAGCCCTTCATACTGCAAATTGGTGACACGAGCCATCATTTCTGTTAGCTTCCTGAATCACATCCCCCGTCGACGCAAAGGAGCGTTCTCCATGGGTCATCTTCGGCGCGCAGCTGCCGCCCTCACCGCGACTGCGGTCATCGTCGGTGCACTCTGCGCCACCACCCCTGTCACCCCGGCCGACGCCGTCACCGGCGCCGGCGGCAAGGTGTCGGTCACCTACACGGCGTACAACGAGAACGAGGGCTCGTACCGTCTCGACGCCCAGCCGGACCGCACGCTCCTGCCTCTGGCGAACGACTCCACACCCACCGTGATCGTCGACCCCTCCGTCCGCTATCAGACGTACGAGGGCTTCGGCGGGACGCTCGAAGACACCACCGTCTATCACCTCATGCGCCTCAGCCCCGCGAACAGAGAGGCGGCACTCCAGGCGATCTTCAGCGAAGCGAACGGCGACAACTTCTCGCTGATGCGCACGACCATCGGCTGCGCCGACTTCTGCCGAACGGCCAAGACCACGGGCTTCTGGACGTACGACGACAACGGCGGCGTCGCCGACCCCACCCTCGCCAACTTCTCGATCCAGCACGACATCGACGACGGCAAGATCACGGTCATGCGCGACATCCTGCGCATCAATCCCGAAGCGCGCTTCTTCGCGTCGATGTGGTCGCCGCCGGCGTGGATGAAAACGAGCAACAGTCTGCTCGCGCCCGACAACAAGAACTGCACGGAGTTGCCGGCGAACTCTCACACCGTGAAGCACGGAGCGGCAACCGGCTCCTCGGTGGACTACTACCCGGTGCTCGCGCAGTACTACGTGAAGTACATCCAGGCCTACGCGGCGCAGGGCATTCCGATCTCGGTCGTCTCGCTGCAGAACGAGCCCGACATCGCACGCACCTACCCGACCAACTGCTTCACCCCTGCGCAGGAGGCGGAGTTCGCCGTCACCCTGCGAGCCGCCTTCGACGCCGCGGGCCTGACCACCCGCATCTGGGGCCTCGACGACAACCAGCACGTGGCGTTCGGCGTCGTCGACGGCATCACCACCAACTCGGCCGCTCGCGCCGCGGTCGATGGGTTCGGTTTCCACAACTACGACGGCTGGCCCATGTGGACTCCACAGGCCGTGCAGGCGCAGAACCCCGACAAGACCGTGCACCTCACCGAGATCACGCAGGGCGCCAACAAGCTCATCGAATACTTCCGCGCGGGACTCAGCTCGTACAACGCGTGGGGAACGATGTTCGCCTTCACCACCGTCAACGGGACCCTGTACAACGCCGCGCCGTCATGGTGGTCCGACATCGCCGTCAACATGTCGGACCCCGACGCGGACACGCCCCCGATGATCACGCCGAAGGCCGGCGACCCGACCTCCTACGACCTGAACATGTACTACTACATCTTCGGCTCGTTCTCGCGGTACCTCCACCAGGGCGCCCAGCGCGTCGATTCGCCCGGGCGGATCGGCAACCTCTACAACGTGGCGTTCCGCAACCCCGACGGAACACTCGTGGTGGTCGTCGTGAACCGTCCCGACACCCGCTACATCACGATGCAGGAGAACACTCCGGCTCAGGCCGTGCGCATCGCGACCCCGGACGGCGGATTCACCGACACGATTCCGGGAGACACGATCGCCACCTACGTGATCACCCCGACCACGGGCGACAGCATCGGTCGCGCCGGATGGAGCGCCTCCGCCACCCAGACCGACGGGTCGTACTCCGCCTCGCAGGCCGTCGATGGTCAGACGACGACGCGCTGGTCGTCGGGCACCAACCAGGCGGCGGGACAGTCGTTCACCCTCGATCTGGGCGCGTCGCGAACCTTCGACCAGCTCTCGCTGAACCAGATCGAGAAGTCCGGCGACTACCCCGCGGCGTACGCGGTGCAGACCTCGACCGACGGAACGACGTGGTCCGGCACCGTGGCGAGCGGTACGGGAACGCCGTCGATGACGAACATCGCCTTCTCGTCGCAGACGGCGCGCTACGTGCGCGTCTCCCTCACGGCGGCGGCCGCGCGACCGTGGTCGATCGGTGAGATCGGCGTCTACAACAGCCGCGTCGGCCTCGTTCCGCTCGCAGGTGCGACCGCGGCGGCATCCTCGACCGGATCGGGTTCGCCGTCGAACGTGCTCGACGGGTCTTCGAGCACGGGCTGGCGCTCGAGCGGCTCGCAGACCGCCGGTCAGACCTTCACGGTCGATCTCGGTTCCGCGCGCAGCTTCAACGCCCTCGAGGTGGATGCCGGTGCCGACAGCGGCGATTACCCGAGGGTGTACTCCGTCCAGACCTCGTCCGACGGGTCGACGTGGAGCGCGCCGGTCGCGAAGGGCAACGGACAATCCCGCGAGGGATTCATCTCGCTCGGCGCTCAGACCGCCCGCTACGTGCGGATCTCGCTGACCGCCTCGTGGAGCGCGAACCCCTGGTCGATCCGCGAGTTGCGGCTGTGGAACCTCGACGCCTACCGACTCGACCGCTCCGGGTGGAGCGCGAGCGCCAGCGCGACGCAGTCCGGCAACCCGGCCTCGAACGTCCTCGACGGCAACGCCACCACCCGATGGAGCTCGGGAGTGGCACAGGCCGACGGACAGTCGTTCACGATCGACATGCATCGCAACGCGTGGATCAACGGACTCCGCCTGAACAGTGCGGGCTTCACCGGCGATTACGGTCGCGCGACGAGGATCGAGACGAGCCTCGACGGGACGAACTGGCGCGTCGTCGCCGACGTGGAAGGGCTGGGGCAGGATGCCACCGTCCTGTGGCCGACCGCCGAAGCCCGCTACGTACGCGCGATTCAGACCCTGAGCGCCCCGTCGAACTACTGGTCGATCGCCGAGGTGGACGTGCTGGGCCCGCGCCCGAATGCGCCCGCGCTGACGGCGATGCCGCGGACGGGCTGGACGGCGACGACCGTACCCGCCGGAGCGGGTGCCGCATCGAACGGGATCGACGGCCTCCTTTCCACGAGGTGGACGAACGCCGCCGCCCCGAACGGCACGGAGCAGTACCAGGTCGACATGGGGGCGACCTCGACCATCCGCGGCGTACAGGTCACGGCGGGAGGGCCCCTCGAGGCGGCCGCCGACTACCCGCGCGGCTATGAGGTCTGGGTTTCGACGGGCGGCGCCTGGACCCGCGTCGCCCAGGGCAGCGGCTACGGCCCCGTCGTGCGCGCGACATTCCCGGCCGTCGCGGCGCGGTACGTGCTGTTCAAGCAGACCGGCACCAGCAGCACCTCGTGGTGGTCGGTCGGGGAGTTCTCCGTGCTCCAGTGAGGTCTCATCGGCGGCGACTCCGCCGATGAGGGCGATCCGCGAAGGTGACCTGCCGCACGACACCCGTGCGGCAGGTCACCTTCGGCGTGTGCCCCCGCGCCTGCACGCGTCAGCTCGAGCGCGTCTGATCGAAACGTGAAGAGGGGGAGGTGCCGCGTCGGCGCCTCCCCCTCTTCACGTTTCCGTCGTCAGTCGAGCAGCAGCGCCGGCTCCTCGAGCACGGATGCCACGTCCGCGATGAACCGCGAGATGCCGTCGCCGTCGACCACCCGGTGATCGAACGAGCCCGAGACCGTGGTCACCCAGCGGGGGCGCACCTCGCCGTCGACGACCCACGGCTTCTGGCGGATCGCGCCGAGCGCGATGATCCCGGCCTCACCCGGGTTGATGATCGGGGTGCCGGCATCCACTCCGAACACGCCGATGTTCGTGATGGTGAACGTGCCGCCGGTCTGGTCGGCGGGGCTGGTCTTGCCCTCGCGCGCGGTGAGGGTGAGGTGCTCGAGCGCCTTGGCCAATTCGCGCGTGTTCACCGACTGCGCGTCCTTGATGTTCGGCACGAGCAGGCCGCGGGGCGTCGCCGCGGCGATGCCGAGGTTGACGTAGTGGCGCACCGAGATCTGCGCGCCGTCTTCGGTGTCGACCCACGCGGCGTTGATCATCGGGGTGCGGCGCAGGGCCCAGATCACGGCGCGCGCCATGATCAGCAGCGGCGAGATCTTCACGTCGGCGAAGTCGGGCGAGGCCTTGAGCCGCTTGACGAGCTCCATCGTGCGCGACGCGTCGACGTCGACCCACACCGACACGTGCGGCGCCGAGTACGCGCTCGAGGTCATCGCGTTGGCGGTCGCCTTGCGCACGCCGCGGACGGGGATCGACTCCTCGCGGGCGTCGGAGACGGGGGCGGATGCCGCGGCGGCGGGCGCCGCAGGAGCCGAGACCGGAATCGTCTCCTCGCGCACGGCACCCCACGCGGGGGTCTCGATGTTGCGGAAGACGCTGGCCTGCTCGGCGTGCTTCACGACGTCGTCGCGGGTCACCTCGCCGGCGGGTCCGCTGGGCGTCACGGCGGAGAGGTCGACGCCGAGGTCGCGCGCGAGCTTGCGGATCGGGGGCTTGGCGACCACGCCGACGGATGCCTTCACGGGGCGCTCCGCGGACGGTCCCTGAGCCTGTCGAAGGGTCCGACGCCGCGACGACACCGCGCCGCCCGTTCCGTAGCCGACGAGCACGGCGCCGCCGGGGTCGCTGGGCTCGGGGACGCTCACCGGCTCTGCGGGGGCCGGGGTGCCGGCATCCGCCGAACCGATCGTGATGATGGGGGCGCCGACCTCGACGGTGGAACCCTCGGATGCCAGCAGCTCGCCGACCGTGCCCGAGTAGGGCGACGGCAGCTCGACGAGCGACTTGGCCGTCTCGATCTCGACGATCACGTCGTTGACGGCGACCGTGTCACCCGGCGCGACGCGCCACTGCACGATCTCGGCCTCGGTGAGGCCTTCTCCGACGTCGGGGAGAACGAAGGTCTGCTCGGTCACGGTGGTGTCCTTTGCTCGCGAGACGTCATTTCGCTGACGAAACGGTGACAGCCTGTCGCGGATTCGTCAGCGAGTTGCAGTCTCGCGGTTCATGGCGGGGAGAGGAAGAGCGGGTCAGTAGGCCAGAGACCGGTCGACGGCCTCGAGGATGCGGTCGGCGTCGGGCAGGTAGGTGCCCTCGAGCTTCGCGGGAGGGAAGGGCACGTCGAATCCCGACACCCGCAGCACGGGCGCCTCGAGCGCGAAGAAGGCCTTCTCCATGACGGTCGCGGCGATCTCAGAGCCGAGCGAGGTGAAGCCCGGCGCCTCCTGCGCGTGGACCATGCGACCGGTGCGGCGCACCGAGTCGAGCAGCGGGCCGTAGTCGACGGGCGAGAGCGAACGCAAGTCGATGACCTCGCAGCTTGTCCCCTCGCTCTCGGCGAGAGCGGCGGCCTGCAGCAGCGTTGTCACCATCGCCCCGTGGCCGACGAGCGTGACGTCGGTGCCGCGGCGGACGATGCGGCTCGCGTGCAGCGGCAGCGCGGGGGCCTCGAGGTCGACCTCGCCCTTCTGCCAGTACTTGGCCTTGGGCTCGAGGAAGACGATCGGGTCGGGCGATTCGATCGCCTGCTGGATCATCCAGTAGGCGTCGTTCGCGTTCGAGGGGCTGACCACCCGGAGCCCGGCCGTGTGCGTGAAGTACGCCTCGGGGCTCTCCTGGTGATGCTCGACCGCGCCGATGTGTCCGCCGTAGGGGATGCGGATGACGACGGGCATGCGCACCGCGCCCTCGTGGCGGTTCGTGATCTTCGCGAGCTGCGAGGTGATCTGGTCGAAGGCGGGGAAGACGAAACCGTCGAACTGGATCTCGAGCACCGGCTTGAAGCCGCCCATCGCGAGACCGATCGCCGTGCCGACGATCCCCGATTCCGCGAGCGGGGAGTCGATGACCCGGCGCGGACCGAAGTCCTTCTGCAGGCCCTCGGTCACGCGGAAGACGCCGCCGAGCGGGCCGATGTCCTCACCCATGAGCAGCACGCGGTCGTCGGTCTCGAGTGCGCGACGGAGTCCGGCGTTCAGCGCGCGGCTGATCGGCAGATTGTCGGTCACTGCGCGCCCCCTTCCATCGAGGCTTCGTAGTCGTCGAGCCAGCGCTGCTCCTCGGCGATCAGAGCGTGAGCCTCGGAGTAGACGCTCTCGAACATGTGCACGCGCGGGATGCCGCCGAGCTCGTTCGTGCGCACGCGCACGTCGTCGGCGAGGGCCGCGCCCTCGGCATCCGCGTCGTCGAAGAACTGCTGCGGGGCGCCGCGTCCTTCGAGGTAGGCGCGCATGCGGGCGATCGGGTCGCGCTGCGCCCACGCCTTCTCTTCGTCAGAGGTGCGGTACTTGGTGGGGTCGTCGCTCGTGGTGTGCGCGCCCATGCGGTAGGTCATCGCCTCGATCGAGCGGGGACCGCCACCGGCGCGCGCCTCGTCGAGGGCGAGCTTCGACACGGCGTAGCTCGCGAGCACGTCGTTGCCGTCGACCTGCAGGCTCGGGATGCCGTAGCCCTCACCGCGCTTGTACAGCGGCGAGCGCGACTGCGTCGCGACCGGCACCGAGATGGCCCACTGGTTGTTCTGCAGGAAGAACACCTCAGGGGTCTGGAAGCTCGCGGCGAAGACCATGGCCTCGTGCACGTCGCCCTGGCTCGAGGCGCCGTCGCCGTAATAGACGATCACGGCCTCGTCGCGCTCGGGGTCTCCGCTGCCGCTCTTGCCGTCGAACACCAGGCCCATGGCCAGGCCCGTGGCGTGCAGCGTCTGCGCACCGAGCACGAGCGTGTAGATGTGCGTGTTGCCGTTCTTGGGGTCTGTCGGGTCCCACCCGCCGTGGGTGAGTCCGCGCATGAGGCGGATGATGTCGAGCGGGTCGACGCCGCGGATGCGGGTGACGACGTGCTCGCGGTACGAGGGGAAGACGTGGTCCTGCGCGCGGGCCGCACGAGCGGAGCCGACCTGCGCTGCCTCTTGCCCGAAGGACGGCGGCCACAGGGCGAGCTGCCCCTGGCGCTGCAGGTTGGTGGCCTGCACGTCGAACGCGCGGATCGAGACCATGTCGCGGTAGAAGGTCTCGAGTTCGGCGTCGGTCAGGGCGTCGATGAGCGGCAGGTAGCGCTCGGCGGCGGGCGTGGGCGCCAGCGTGCCGTCGGCTGCCAGAACGCGCACGAGAGCGGGGTCGTCGAGCGGGGTCATGAACCCACGCTAACGCGCGACCTATGCGCGAGACCGCATGAGGTGCACAACGGATGCCGTGATTCGGCGTGGAGGTCGGACAAACAGGTGCCCCGCTCGGCCGCGCGAGGTGGCTTCGCCGCACGAGGCGGCTGAGCCCGTCGAAGCCACCGGGGCCTGCGACGGGCTCACGGCGAAGGTGGCTGAGCCCGTCGAAGCCACCGGGCCACCGCGGGTCCCGGACCCTTCGACACGCTCAGGGACCTGGGCTGCAAGGTGGCTGAGCCCGTCGAAGCCACCGGGGCCTGCGACGGGCTCACGGCAGAGGTGGCTGAGCCCGTCGAAGCCACCGGGCCACCGCGGGTCCCGGACCCTTCGACACGCTCAGGGACCTCGGCCGCGAGGTCAGCGCGGAGCTGTCGCGGCGGCGACCTCGACCACGCGGTCGAGCGACTCCTCTTCGCCGATGGAGATGCGGATGCCGTCTCCCGCGAACGGACGCACGATCAGGCCCGCCTCTTCGAACGCCGCGGCGACCTCGAGCGTGCGCTCACCCGCGGCGAGCCAGACGAAGTTGCCCTGCGCGTCGGGCACGTCCCACCCGGTCTCGCGCAGGCGGTCGACGAGACGGTCGCGACGCTCGGCGATGACCGAGACGCGGTGCAGCAGCTCGCTCTCGGCGTCGAGGCTCGCGAGCGCCGCCGCTTCGCCCGCCGCGGTGACCGACAGCGGAATGGCAGTGCTGCGGGCCGCGTCGAGCACGCGCGTGTGACCGATCGCGTAGCCGACGCGCAGGCCCGCCAGCCCGTAGGCCTTCGAGAACGTGCGGAGCACCACGATGTTGGGCCGGGCGAGCACCGCGCGCACGCGGCCGCCCTCGACCGAGGCCGCGTCGGTGACGAACTCGGCGTACGCCTCGTCGAGCACGATCAGCACGTCGCGCGGCACCTCGTCGACGAACGCGGCGAACTCGTCGTAGCCGACGGACGGGCCCGTGGGGTTGTTGGGGCTGCACACGATCACCAGGCGCGTGCGGTCGGTGATCGCGGCGGCCATCGCGGGCAGATCGTGGCGTGCGTCGGCGGTCAGCGGCACCTGCACGCTCGTCGCGCCCGAGACCGCGACGAGCGAGGGGTAGGCCTCGAACGAGCGCCAGGCGTAGACGACCTCGTCGCCGGGGCCCGAGGTGGCCAGCAGCAGCTGGGCGAGGATCGAGACGCTGCCGGCGGCGACGTGCACCTCGTCGGGCGAGACGCCGTACCGCGCGGCGAGACGCTCGCGCAGGCGCGAGGCCGTGGCATCCGGATACCGGTTGAAGGCCCCCGTGGCCCGCACCGCGTCGAGCACGCCGGGGAGCGGCTCGAAGGGGTTCTCGTTGCTCGACAGCTTGAACGCGTCGGGGCTCGCCTGGCGGCCCTGCCGGTACGCGGGCAGCGCGGCGATCTCGGGACGGATGCGGGGCAGAACCGACTCTTCACTCACACCCGCGAGCCTAACCGCGAGGGGGCCGCCGATGTCAGGGGTGCGTGCCACGATGGGGCCATGCGCTTCGTCGTCCGCGTCGCCGTCAACGCCTTCGCCATCTGGATCGTCACGCTGCTGCCCGCCCTGCAGGTGCGCCTCATCCCGTTCGCCCCGGGCGAATGGCTGCAGGTGCTGCTCACCCTGCTGCTGGTCGGGCTCATCTTCGCCCTCGTCAACACCATCGTCGGCACCGTGGTGAAGATCGTCGCGTTCCCGCTCTACATCCTCACGCTCGGGCTGATCTCGCTCGTCATCAACGGCTTCCTGCTGTGGCTGACGGCGATCATCACCGAGAACTGGGACTGGGGGCTGCGCACCGGCGAGTTCTGGCTCACGGTCGTGGCGGCGCTTCTGATCGGCATCATCAACGCGCTGCTCGGCGGCCTGTTGCGGCCGCGGAGCGAAGAGCGCGACCGCCGCTGATGCGGTCGGTTCCGCGTCAGCCAGGTTCCTGAGCCTGTCGAAGGGACCGGAACCCGCTCGTGGCCGGAGGCTTCGACGGGCTCAGCCTCCTCCGCCCCAATCGACGCGTGCGGTCGCGCCGCATCCCCGCCATGATGGAGCGATGACTGCGAATCCCGACGCGCCCTTCCGCGTCGTGTTCGTCTGCAGCGGCAACATCTGCCGCTCCCCCATGGCAGAGGTCGTCTTCCGTCGGATCGCGAATGCCACGGGCCTCGGCTCCCACGTGGTCTCCAGCTCCGCGGGCACCGGCGACTGGCACGTGGGCGAGCGCGCCGACCATCGCACGCTCGCCGCCCTCGACCGCCTCGGATATGACGGATCCGCGCACCGCGCGCGCCAGTTCCAGTACTCCGACTTCGAGCGCAACGACCTCGTCGTCGCTCTCGACCGCAGTCACGAGCGCGTGCTGCGCGGGTGGGCGCGCGACGACGACGACGCCGACAAGATCGCTCTGCTGCAGTCGTTCCTGCCCGACGCCGAAACACTCGACGTGCCCGATCCCTACTACGCCGGGCCGCCGATGTTCGACGAGGTGCTCGGTATGATCGAACGCGCCAGCAGGGCCCTGTTCCGGCAGCTCGAGCCCGCCATCCGTTCCGCGAGCTGACCGCTCGCGCGACCACCGGGAGACCCGTGTCCTCTCTGCCCCCGCAGCCCCTCAGCCCGCTCGACGGCCGGTACTTCGCCACCGTCGCAGAACTCGGCGACTACCTGTCGGAGGCCGGACTCAACCGCGCCCGCGTCGAGGTCGAGGTCGAGTGGCTGCTCGCCCTGACCGACCGCTCGCTGTTCGGCACCTCGCCCGTCTCCGATGCCGACCGCGCGCGCCTGCGTGCCCTCTACGAGGAGTTCGGCGCCGACGAGATCGCGTGGCTGAAAGAGAAAGAGGCCGTCACCCGCCACGACGTCAAGGCCGTCGAGTACCTCGTGCGCGACCGCCTCGACACGCTGGGCCTCACCGCCCTCGCCGAGCTGACCCACTTCGCGTGCACGAGCGAAGACATCAACTCCACCGCCTACGCCCTCACCGTGCAGCGCGCGGTCGAGCGCGTGTGGCTGCCGAAGCTTCGATCGGTCACCGCCGCCCTCGCCGAGCTCGCGAAGCAGCACCGCGACGCCGCGATGCTCTCGCGCACGCACGGGCAGCCCGCCACGCCCACGACCATGGGCAAAGAGATCGGCGTGTTCGCGTGGCGCCTCGAGCGCGTCATCCGCCAGCTCGACGCCGGGGAGTACCTCGCCAAGTTCTCGGGTGCCACCGGCACCTGGTCGGCGCACGTCGCGGCCGAGCCCGATGTCGACTGGCCCGAGCTGACGCGCGAGTTCATCGAGTCGCTGGGCCTGGGCTTCAACCCGGTCACCACGCAGATCGAGTCGCACGACTGGCAGGTCGAGCTCTACGACCGCGCGCGTCACGCGGGCGGCATCCTGCACAACCTCGCCACCGACATCTGGACCTACATCTCGCTCGGCTACTTCACCCAGATCCCCGTCGCGGGAGCCACCGGTTCGTCGACGATGCCGCACAAGATCAACCCGATCCGCTTCGAGAACGCCGAGGCGAACCTCGAGATCGCCGGCGGGTTGTTCGGCACCCTGGCATCCACCCTCGTCACCAGCCGCATGCAGCGCGACCTCACCGACTCGACGACCCAGCGCAACATCGGCGTCGCCTTCGGACACTCGCTGCTCGCGCTCGACAACCTGCAGCGGGGCCTGACCGAGATCTCGCTCGCCGAAGACGTGCTGCTGGCCGACCTCGACGTGAACTGGGAAGTGCTCGCCGAGGCGATCCAGACCGTCGTGCGCGCCGAGATCGCCGCGGGTCGCTCGCAGATCACCGACCCCTACGCCCTGCTGAAGGACCTCACGCGCGGACGCCGCGTGGGCGGCCCCGAGCTCGCGGAGTTCGTGCGCGGCCTCGACATCGGCGACGCCGCGAAGGAGCGCCTGCTCGCGCTGACCCCCGCCGCCTACGCGGGCCTTGCGTCGCAGGTGGTCGACGCGCTGTAAGCGGCCCCCTCCCTGCCGGGCGCCATGCCCTGTTGAGTGTCCAAGACACGCCGCACGCTCGGGCCCCGACGCGGCGTGTCGTGGACGCTCAACCGGTGACGGCGACCCGGCGCCCTCCCTCCCACTGAGTGTCCGAAACACCCGGACGATTTCGCCGGGCGTCCGGGTGTTTCGGACGCTCAACGGGTATGGGCGCGAGAGCCTGTCGAGTGTCCAAGACACGCCGCACGCTCGCGCCCGCCGCGGCGTGTCGTGGACACTCAACGGGGGTCGGTGCCCGCGGATGCCACGGGCACGACGCGGCAGAATGGATGCCGTGCGCGCGATGATCATGGACGCCCTGGCCGAACCCCTCGAGGTGCGGGAGGTCGAGGCCCCCACGGCGCCCGACGGCGGCGTCGTGGTCGAGGTGTACGCGACGGGTCTGTGCAAGAGCGACTGGCACGCCTGGGTCGGGCACGACGACGTCTCGCTCCCCCACGTTCCGGGACACGAGCTGGCCGGGCTGATCGTCGAGGTCGGTCCGGGCGTCCAGCGCTGGAGCGTCGGCGACCGCGTGACCGTGCCGTTCGTGATGGGCTGCGGGGCGTGCGAGTGGTGTCTGAGCGGCAACGCGCAGGTGTGCCCCGACCAGCAGCAGCCCGGCTTCACGCAGTGGGGCAGCTTCGCCGAGCGCGTCGTGCTGCGCGCGGCCGACACCAACGTGGTGCGCATCCCGGACGACGTCTCGTTCGAGGCCGCCGCGGCTCTCGGCTGCCGCTTCGCCACGGCGTACCGCGCCCTCACCGGCCGCGCACGCGTTCAGGCCGGCGAATGGATCACGGTGGTCGGTGCCGGCGGCGTCGGCCTCTGCGCCGTGATGATCGGCGTCGCACTCGGCGCGCGCGTCATCGCGGTCGACCGCACATCCGCGGCCCTCGAGGCCGCCACGCGCCTGGGCGCCGAGCACGTGCTGGTGGCAGACGGCGCCGACATCCCCGCCGCCGTGCACGAGATCACGGGCGGCGGGAGCCACGTTTCGGTCGACGCGGTCGGCAGCGCCCAGACCGCGCGCGACGCCGTGCTGAGCCTGCGCCGCCGCGGCCGTCACGTGCAGATCGGCCTGCTGCCCACCGACGACGGAATGACCCGGATGCCGATGGCCCGCGTCATCGCCTGGGAGCTCGACCTGCTCGGCAGCCATGGCATGGCCGCCGCGGACTATCCCGAGATGCTGTCGCTCATCGAGAGCGGCGCCCTGCGCCCGCAGGAGCTCATCGAACGCGTCGTCGGACTCGGCGAAGCGGCCGACCTGCTGCCCACGATGGACTCGGCGTCGCCCGCGGGCATGACGATGATCGACCCGCGCCGCGCGTAGCGGCGGTCGGGGTCAGGCCTTCGGCGCCTCGGGGGTGCCGTCGGTCGTCGCGGTGGGCTTCGCCGGGGCCTCGGGCGTGGTGGAGGCGCCGGGTGCCGCGGCATCCGGAGCGTCCTTCGGAAGCAGCAGCGGACGATCGACCGTCGCGGTCACCTTCGAGGGGTCGACGGCGAGCAGCAGCAGCGCGAGCGAGACGAGCGTGATGATGAACGTCGCGCCGGCGGCGACGAGGCCGACGACGAGGGCGCGCTGGATCTCGTCGGCGGGACGCGTCTGGAAGAAGCCCATCGACATCAGCGTGACGAAACCCGCGAACAGCGCCGCGATGAAGGCGAGGCCGAGAAGCTGAACGGGCTTCATCAGGTCGCGACGGGTGGTGGGCTTGTCGGCGGGCTTGTCGGTCACGACGCTGCCTCCTCGGGGGATGCGGCCGGAACGGGTTCGGGGCGACGCGGCGAGAAGCCGGCGATCGCGAGGAACACGGCGACGACCGCCGCGTACCCGCCGAAGAGTCCTACGGCGATGGTGATGCCGGTCAGGGTGAACGACCCCGCGCCGGCGATGCTGTAGTCGAGTGCGTACTGCTGGAACGGCAGCAGAAGCGCCGCCCCCAGCACGAGGGTCACGATGCCGATGAGCACGCCGTCGCGCACGCCCGCGGTGCGGCCCGCCTTGCGGTCGCGGATCGCACCGATCAGTTCGATCAGCCCGGACAGCAGCGCCCAGGCGACCACGACACCGAAGAACAGGCCCGTCGACCGCCACGTGGTGACGCTGGCCACGAGGCCCGCGAGCACCGACACGACAGCGAGGAGCACGGGGGTGACGCGTTGCCCGGCCGGCGAGACGAGCCAGGCCGAAAGCCCGAAGACCAGGCCGGTCGCGAGCGCGAAGCCCGAGAAGACGCTCAGGCCGAGCGGCGCGGAGTGGTCTCCCGAGAACGTGATCATCGCCGCCGCGAGCGCCGCGAAAAGGGCGCGCGCCAATTGCACGTGTCGCGCGTCGAACGCGCGAGCGGAAGAAGGAGTGGTCACGGAGGGCCCCGAAGAGACGGTGTCGATGCCGCCCAGTCTATTCCTCGGCACCTGTGGCGATTGTGTGGACGCTCGACGTCGAGATGCCTCGCCCCGGTCCTGCTAGCGTGCGGGGGTGAATCCGGATGCCACCGCCCCTCGCCGCATCAGAGTCTCGGCCGCGGTGATCACCGACGCCGACGGCCGTCTTCTGGTCGTGCGCAAGGCCGGCACCACGGCGTTCATGCAGCCCGGAGGCAAGCCCGAAGCGGGCGAAACGCCGGCCGAGACCCTCGCGCGCGAACTCGCCGAAGAGGTGGGACTGCGGGTGAGCCCCGACGCCCTCGAGGCGCTCGGAGAGTTCTCCGCCAGCGCCGCGAACGAGCCGGGCTTCGAGGTGGTCGCCGACGTGTTCCGGGTGGACATCGGCGATCAGGAGCCGGTTCCGGATGCCGAGATCGCCGAGCTCCGCTGGGTCACCGCCGCCACGGCATCCGGGATAGAGATCGCCCCGCTCGCCCGCGAGTTCTTCCTGCCGGCGTGATGCGTGGCGGAGCCGGGAGCAGTTGAGCCCATCGCGGCTCCCGGACCCTTCGACGAGCTCAGGGACCTCGCGCTCACACGGAGCTTCGGGGCCTGAGCCTCGCGCTCACCAGGAGCTCTTGCTGTAGTCCTTCAGGAAGATGCCGAACAAATCTTCGCCGGCCTCGCCGCGCACGATCGGGTCGTACACGCGGGCCGCACCGTCGACGAGGTCGAGCGGAGCGTGGAAGCCCTCCTCGGCCAGGCGCACCTTGGTGAAGTGCGGGCGCTCGTCGGTGATCCAGCCGGTGTCGACGGCGGTCATCAGGATGCCGTCGGTCTCGAACATCTCGCGGGCGCTCGTGCGCGTCAGCATGTTCAGCGCGGCCTTGGCCATGTTGGTGTGGGGGTGGCCGGGGCCCTTGTATCCGCGGCCGAACACGCCCTCCATCGCCGAGACGTTGACGATGTACTTCCGCTTCGCCGCGGATGCCGCCATCGCCGGCCGCAGGCGGCTGACGAGCAGGAACGGCGCGGTCATGTTGGCCAACTGCACCTCGAGCATCTCGAGGGGCTCGACCTGGTCGACGTGCTGCGTCCAGCTGTTGATGCGGTCTTCATCGGGGATGAGGCCGCCCGCGTCGATCGCGGTTCCGGTGAGCAGGCGCTCGAGCGAGGAGGATCCCGCGGCCATGGCCTCGGCGGTCAGTTCGTCGGCGGTGCGCGCGGCCGAGGCGAGGATCGGGTGCGCCGACACCGACTGCGCCAGCGCCAACGGGTGCGCATCGTTGGTGTGGCCGAAGGTGAGCAGCTCGGGCAGGGGGCCGTCGGGCAGCGGCGCGAGCTCGGCGTCGACGAGCGGCTTGTAGGCGCCGGGCGAGCGGCGCACGGTCTGCGCCGCGTTGTTGATGAGGATGTCGAGGGGACCGTCGGCCTCCACCGACTCGGCGAGTCCGATCACCTGGGCGGGGTCGCGCAGGTCGATGCCGACGACCTTGAGGCGGTGCAGCCAGTCGGCGCTGTCGGGCAGCGACGAGAAGCGGCGCACCGCGTCGCGCGGGAAGCGCGTGGTGATCGTGGTGTGGGCGCCGTCGCGCAGCAGCCGCAGCGCGATGTACATGCCGATCTTGGCGCGGCCGCCGGTGAGCAGAGCGCGCTTACCGGTGAGGTCGGTACGCGCGTCGCGCTTCTCGTGGCTCATCGCCGCGCAGTCGGGGCAGAGCTGGTGGTAGAACGCGTCGACGAGCGTGTAGTCCTGCTTGCAGATGTAGCAGGCGCGGGCCTTGATCAGCTCGCCCGCGAACGGCATCTCTGTGCGGGCCTGCAGCGGGATGCCGCGGGTCTCGTCGTCGATGCGGTCGGCGGCGCCGGTCGCGGTGGCGGCGACGACGGCACGGTCGGCATCCGCGATGCGCTGGCGCTTCTCTTTGCGTGACTGGCGCTTCACGTCTTTGTAGAGCTTGCCGGTCTGGCGGCGCAGCGCGATGTAGGCGGGGTCTTCGGGGTCGAGCGACGAGGCGGCGTCGATGACGCGCAGGGCGATCTCGAGCTCGTCGGGGTCGATCGCGGTCGACTGCGACGTCGCGGGCGACGTGTCGCGGTCGGGGTTCAGCGGTGTTTCGGGCACAGGGAAGTGTACCGAGGCCTTGCTGAACGGGCCATGGACCCGGGTGCGACCAGGTCGCCCGGCCGCCCGCCCGTCACCAGAACAGGAGAAGTCACGAGAACAGGGCGATCCGTCGCGGATCGGCCTGTTCTCGTCGCGCGTCCTGTTCTCGTGACCGCCGCCGCCGTGGCGTCAGCGCTGCCCGCCCTCGACCCAGCGCGTGTGCGCCTTCAGCGCGTGCAGCACCGCGAGGCGCACCACGACGTACAGGGCAGCGCCGATCACGACGAGGCCGAGGCCCCACCAGAGCAGAAGGACGAGTGCGTGGGCGCCGTACATGCCGCGAGCCTAACGAACGGCCTCCGCCGCTCCAACCGAGGGGGCGTTCGCCCGCCGCGCCGGGTCGTACCGCAGCAGCCAGCGCTGCGCGGGGATCTCGACCCACTTGTGCATCGCGAACGCGAGCCCCAGCGCGATGCCGAACGCGGCGAGCGCGAGCGTCACGGCCTGGCGCCAGGGCAGTTCGGGGTGCCCGTCGGGCCACGCCGACGACACCGACGCGATCACCAGCAGGTGCACGAGGTAGAAGGCGAACGACACGCGGCCGAGCTCCTGCCACAGCGGGCGGGCGAGGAAGGTCGAGCGTCCCCGGGCGTCCGCGACGGCGAGCGAGGCGACCAGCAGGGCGTAGAAGCCGACGGTCGCGGCGAGCCCCGGGTGAACGTCGGTGCCGGGCACGGCGGGGGCCTCCGACAGGGCGTAGCCGACGACGGCCAGCGGCACGGTGTAGCGCAGCCGCAGCGGCATCCAGGCCCCGCTCTTCACGAGCAGCGCGAGGGTGACGCCGAGCACGAACTCGGGCAGGCGGAGCAGGGGGGTGGATGCCGACGACATCGGTACCGGCGACAGGGCCGCGATCTGCGGCGCCAGGGCGACGAGCGCGAGGGCCACGCCGACCGTGACGGCCTTGGCGCGGTTCGTCAGGCGCACGAGGGGGCGGATGAGGAACGGGAAGCTGAGGTAGAAGAACGCCTCGCACACCAGCGACCAGCTCGCGGGGTTGCCGGCCTGCCACCAGTCGGGCACCCAGCCGTTGACCAGCAGCAGGTTGGACGCGAGCGGGGCGGCGCCGTCGGTGCGGATCTCGGGCACGAGGGTCGCCGCGGCGATCAGCGCGAGCACGACGCCGACGACGTGCAGGGGGTAGATGCGGGCGAAGCGGTGCCACCAGAACGATCCGGCGCTCTGCTGCGGCTTGAACCCCCACGCCAGCACGAAGCCCGAGAGGATGAAGAAGAGCGTCACCCCGGTCTTGCCGGCCTCGAACACGAAGGCCCACACCGTTCCCGCGGGTCCGCCGAAGTACTCGACCGCCATGAGGTGGTGCCCGAAGATGAGCATCGCCGTCGCCCAGCGGAGCCCCGTCAGCGACGGGAGGTTCCGCACGTGGGCGAAGGGGGCGGATGCCGCGACCCGAGCGGTCGACACGGGAGCCGTCATGGTGCTGATGGTCGTCGCCTCCGTGTCGTCTCTCGCGCCGACGATCGACGACCCGTGCGGGGCGCACGAGTCCACGCCGACCCGGGAGAAGTTACTCGTCGAGTGTCAAGAAATGCCTGAAAGGTCCGGGGCTTGACGTCGTCGACTTCCCTTCTCGTGGACGGGGATCGGGCTCCATCGGTAGCCTGACGATTCCGCGCCGATCCGCGCGGCACCGGGGGGGAAAAGGACATGGCCACGCGTTCGACCTCCCCGATTCCGGCCGTGAAGCTCGCCCGCCGCGCGCGGGTCTTCGCGTTCGTGCTGGCGCCGATCTTCGCCGTCGTCGCCGTCATGTACCTGTGGATCGGTCAGGACCAGCGCCCCGCACTGACGACGCGTTCGACCACCCCGGAGCGGCGCTGACGGGGATCGCTCCCCGCCACCGCCGCATCCGCTCTACTCGGTGACCTCCGCGCGATCCACGTGGAACGTCTCGGCGCGCCCGTCGGGGGCGGTCACCGTGACCTCGGCCTGCCCGGAGCCGCCGGGGAACACCCGCAGCGTCAGCCCGTCGAGGTAGTCGTAGTCGGGGCGGTCCTCCCGCGCACCCCAGGGGATCACCGCTCCGGGCCGCACGTACAGCGGCAGCGAGTCGAATCCGTGCCGCTCGGTGCGCCACCCGCCGCCGACCACCCGCTCACCGGTCAGCAGGTGGGTCCACTCCCCCGCCGGCAGGTAGAACGAGACGTCTCCGGATGCGGAGAACACCGGCGCCACGAGTAGGTCGGGCCCGAGCATGTACTGGCGGTCGAGGTGCGCGGTGCCGGGATCGTCGGGGAACTCCATCAGCATCGGACGCATCAGCGGCGTCCCGCTGACCGTGGCTTCGCGCGCGGCGGCATAGAGGTACGGCATGAGCCGCAGCTTCAGCCGCGAGAACTGCCGCGTGACCTCGACCGCCTCGTCGTCGAACGCCCACGGCACGCGGTACGAGTCGGAGCCGTGGAAGCGGCTGTGCGACGACAGCATGCCGTAGGCGATCCACCGCTTGAACACCGCCGCGTCGGGCGTGCCCTCGAAGCCGCCGATGTCGTGGCTCCAGAACGCGAACCCGCTCCACGCGAGCGAGAGCCCTCCGCGCAGCGTCTCGGCCATCGACGCGAAGGTCGAGGAGTTGTCACCGCCCCAGTGCACGGGCATGGTCTGCCCGCCCGCGGTCGCCGAGCGGGCGAATAGCACGGCCTCACCCACGCCGCGCTCGGCGACGAGCACCTCGTGCACGGCCTGGTTGTACAGCTGCGCGTAGAGGTTGTGCATGCGCTCGGGGTCGGTGCCGTCGTGCCAGACGACGTTGGTGGGGATGCGCTCGCCGAAGTCGGTCTTGAAGCAGTCGACGCCCTGAGCGATCAGGCGGCGCAGGTACGACTGGTACCAGCGCACGGCCTCGGGGTTGGTGAAGTCGACGAGCGCCATGCCCGGCACCCACAGGTCCCACTGCCACGGCGACCCGTCGGGCCGGCGCACGAAGTAGCCGCCCGCGACGCCCTCGTCGAACAGCGGCGAGCGCTGGGCGATGTAGGGGTTGATCCACACCGACACGTGCAGGTCGCGCTCGTGCAGGCGCTGGAGCATGGCATCCGGATCGGGGAACACCCGCTCGTCCCACGTGAAGTCGCACCAGGTGAACTCGCGCATCCAGAAGCAGTCGAAGTGGAACACCGACAGCGGCAGGTCGCGCTCGGCCATTCCCTCGATGAACGACGTGACGGTCTGCTCGTCGTAGTCGGTGGTGAACGAGGTGGTCAGCCACGTGCCGAACGACCACGCGGGCACCACCGGCGGGCGGCCGGTGAGCGCGGTGTAACGCGAGACGACGTCTTTCGGGGTGGGGCCGGCGATGACGAAGTACTCCAGCACCTCGCCCGAGACCGAGAACTGCACGCGCTCGACGTTCTCGGATGCGACCTCGAACGATACGTGGCCGGGGTCGTTCACGAGCACGCCGTAGCCGCCGGATGAGACGTAGAACGGCACGCTCTTGTAGGCCTGCTCGCTCGAGGTACCGCCGTCGGCGTTCCAGATGTCGACGGTCTGCCCGTTCTTCACCACCGGACCGAAGCGCTCGCCCAGGCCGTAGACGGTCTCGCCCACGCCGAGTTCGAGCTGCTCGTGCAGGTAGTGACGGGCCGCGGGCACGCCCGTGTCGGCGCCGGCGTTGCCGATCACGCCGGTCTCGACGTCGGCTCCCTCGGCGAGGCTCACGCGTCCGAGCGAACGGATGCCGCTTCCCGTGACGCGCTGGCCGTCGACCTCGAACGACAGGTCCCACGGTGCTCCGGTGCTGACGCGGGCGACCAGGCCACCGGTGGTGAGCGTGGCCCCGGAGTCGTCGATCGCGAGGACGCCGGCATCCGCCACCGCCCCCGGCAGGGCGAATCCGCGGGGGCTGCCGGCTCCGTCGTGATGGGCGACGCGCACCCGCACGACCCCCTCGAGCGGAGACGACAGCGTCACCGTGAGCACCGCGCGGTTGAGCACGTCTCCGCGCTTGGCGATCACCCGCGTCGGCGCGAGCACGGTGAGGCCCGGGCCGTCGGGGGTGTCGGTCCGCTCGATGTCGTAGGCCTCGGCCGCGTAGTCGACGGAGACGCCCGGCCGCATGAGCCAGAAACCATCGGTGAACTTCATTACTTGACTGCTCCTGCCGTGATGCCGCGTGTCAGCGTGCGCTGGAAGATGAGGAAGAAGATGAGCGTGGGGATGATGCCCAGGAGGGCCGACGCGCTGATCGTGGTGACGTCCATGAGCCGGTCGCCCTGCAGCACGCTGATCGCCACGGGAACCGTCTGGTTGTCGTTCGAGGCGAGGAAGGTCAGCGGGATGAGGAACTCGTTCCACGTCCAGATGAAGAAGAAGATCACCAGCACCGACAGGGTCGGTCGGCTGATTGGGAAGACCACGCGCCACAGGATCTGCCAGCGGCTCGCGCCGTCGATCGCCGCGGCCTCGAGGATCTCGCGGGGGAACGTGCCGTACACCGACGACAGCAGGTAGGTGCCGAACGCGGCCTGGATCACCGTGAACACGATGATCACCGACAGCAGGTTGTCGTAGAGGCCGATCGATTTGAACATGTAGTACAGCGGGTACAGCAGGGCCTCCTGCGGCAGCAGGTTGGCCATGAGGAACAGCAGCACGATGCCCGTGCGCCCGCGGACGCGGCCGATGCCGATCGCGAAGGCGTTGAGCATCGAGATGCCCACGGCCAGCACCGCCACGACGCCCGAGATGAGCACCGAGTTGAGCACCTTGCGGGGGAAGTCGACGCGGTTCCAGAAGTCGACGATGCCGCCGAAGTCGAGAGCGCTCGGCAGGGCCAGCGGACCCGAGGTGGCGTAGTCGACCGGCGACTTGAACGAGTTGACGAGCACGAGGTAGAACGGCGCGAGCACGAGCAGCGCGCCGACCACGACGAGCGCGAGCAGCAGCCAGTCGACGCCGCGACGACGGGTCATGCCCCCGCGGGCTCCGCGCCGGCGGGGCGGGCGACCGCCGGTGGTGATGACGGCGGTGGTGGTGAGGGTGGATGCCGCGGTCACAGTCCGGCCCTTTCCTTGCGTTCGAGCGAGTTCTGCACGCGCACGAAGACGATCGAGACGATGACGACGAGGATCGTCAGCACCGTCGCGATGGTCGCGCCGTAGCCGACGTTGCGCTTGGTGAAGAACTCCAGATAGGCGTAATAGGCCGGCACGATCGTGGAACCGGCGGGGCCGCCCTGCGTGATGACGTAGACCGGGCCGAAGACCTTCAGGGCGGCGATCGTGCACGTGAGGGTGACCACGAAGATCTCGGGGCGGATGATGCTGACCGTGATCGCGGTGAAGCGCTGGAACCAGTTGGCGCCGTCGAGCTCGGCGGCCTCGTACAGCTCGGGGTCGACGCGCTGCAGGGCGGCCATGAACACCACGACCGGGTAGCCGATCTGCACCCACACCAGCACGACCATCAGCACGATGAGCGCCGAGGGCATCTGGCCGAGCCAGTCGTACGAGGGCAGTCCGAGACCGGCGAGGATCTGGTTGAGCGCCCCCGTCTCTCCCGGGCGGACGATCCAGCCGATCACGATGCCGGCCACCGCGATCGGCAGGATCTGCGGCAGGTAGTAGGTGGCGCGCAGGAAGCTGCCGACCTTGCCGCCGAACTTGCGGCCGACGACGTCGAACAGCAGGGCGGCCACGGCCAGGCCGACCACGGTGGGCACGACCACCATGGCCACGACCATCCACACCGAGTTGACGAACGAGGTCCAGAAGTCCTCGTCGGCGAGCAGCTTGGTCCAGTTGTCGAGGCCGATGAACTCGGGGGCGCCGACACCGCGCCACTTGGTGAAGGTGAGCAGCACGTTCCACACCAGCGGCACGATCACGATGACCAGCAGCAGCACGAAGCCGGGCAGCAGGTAGAGCCAGTAGCCGCCGGTGCCCCCGCGGCGCTGCGGGATGGCCGGCTGGTCAGGTGGAAGGGCCACCCGCTCCGGACGGGTCAGAAGAGCCATGTGCGATCTCCAGATCGGATGGACGGGGCGGCCCCGGGGCCGCCCCGTCGCGGGGTCAGCGGAAGTCCGCCGTGCCCTCGTCGTACTTCTTGCCGAGGTTGGCGTCGGTGGTCGCGGCATCCTGGCTGCCGGTCACGAGTCCCTGCAGCTCCTGCACGAGCACGTCGTAGAAGCCGGGCGCGGGCCAGTCGGGGTAGAACGACAGCCCGTCGTCGGCGAGCACGCCGTTGAAGGTGTCGATGAGCTGCTTGCTCTTGGCATCCGTGATGTCGGCGGTGTCGGCCGCGACCGGCACTCCGCCGGAGTTGCCGATGATGGCCTGGATCTCGGGGCTCATCGTGACGTCGATGAACTCGTACGCGAGGTCTTTGTTCTTCGAGCGCTCGGGCACGACCCACAGGTTGCCCGACGAGCCGGGCGACAGCTTCGATCCGGGGAACGCCGCGAGCGACCAGTCGAAACCGGCTTCCTCGGCGAAGCGGCCGTACCACCACGAGCCCGAAACGAAGATGGGCGAGGTGCCGTTGATGAATGACACACCCGCGTCTTCGGCCTTGACCGACGAGACGTCCTTGGCGATGTAGCCCTTGGACACGTAGTCGGAGAGCGTCTTCGAGGCGTAGTCGACCTCGGAGCCGTTCCAGTCGACGGGGTTCTTGTACAGCTGGTAGTCGTCGACCCACGAGCGGTCGGCCTTGCTCAGCGCGAGCTGGTACCAGAGCTGGCCGAGCGGGTACTCGGCGCCGGCCTCGGCGAGCGGGGTGACGCCCTTCGCGACGAACGCGTCGAGCACCTTCACGAACTCGTCGTAGGTGGTCGGCACCTCCAAGCCCGCGGCCTTGAAGGCGTCGAGGTTGTAGTAGACGCCGACGAACTCGCCGTAGTTCGGCACGCCGTACCAGGTGTCGCCGCCCATGACGCCGTCGGAGGAGTACTTCGCCGTGGTCTGGAGCGAGGGGGCGAGCTTCGCGTCCCACCCGTACTGCGTGACGGCGTCGCTGATGTCGGCGATCAGGCCGGTGCTGGCGAGGAAGCCGGCCGTCGCGTTGCCCTTGTTGAACTCCATGAGGTCGGGGGCGGCGTCGGTGTCGAGCACCTGGCTGGCGGTCTTCTGGATCTGCTCGAAGGACTTCTCCTCGATCTTCACCGTCGCCCCGGTCTTCTCTTCGAAGATCGGCACGGCGGCGTTCCAGGCCTTCGCCATGGCGCTGTCGTCTCCCTCGTAGTGCCAGAGGGTGAGGGTCTTGCCTTCTCCGTCGGTGGAGCCGGCGTCGCCTCCTCCGCCGCCGCTGCACGCGGCGAGGGTGAGGGCGGCGACGGCGATCGAGCCGACGGCCGCGAGGGCTCGGGTCGCGCGTCGGCGGGAGGGGGTGCGTGCCATCGTCGGCACTCCTTTCACTGTGTCCGCTGGGTCATCGGTGTCCGCTAGCGGTGGCGGTGTCGCGCCCGGGTCGGAGCGCGGTCGAAACAGGGTCGAAGCGCTTCGATTATGGGCGGCGAAAGAGCGATATGCGGTTGTGGGTGTGGGTTACGGAAGCGGACGAACGGCCACGGAGCCGCGGTCCAGATAGGTCGGAGAGATGAGGTGCAGGCCGGATGCCACGGGGCGACCGGCGACCAGCTCGATCGCCAGGTCGACGGCGCGCTCGCACGAGCTCTGCGGCACGAGCGGGATCGAGTCGATGGGCGTGGGAAGGGAGTCGGTGTCGAAGCTGCTGCCGACCGACACGATCGAGACGTCGTCGGGCATGCGCCGGCCGAGGGCCTCGAGCTCGACGAGCACGACCTGCGCCACCTCTTCGGGGGCGTGCAGCACGATGCCGGTGACCCCGTCGTCGACGAACCGGCGCACCGCCTGCCGGACGAGGGCGCGGTCCGTCACGATCTCGCCGGATGCCACGGCGGTGGCCGTCGCTCCCCGCTCGGCCGCCCGTGTCACGACGGTATCGCGCACGCGGGGCGGGAAGTTCGACTTCTCGTACGCCCGCCGCGAGCCGCCGATCAGGCCGATGCGCTCGTGGCCGGCGTCGACCAGACGGTCGACCGCCTGGGTCGCCGCGCTCTCGAAGTCGAGGTCGACGCACACGAGGTCGCCGTGGTCGTCGGGGATGCCGACGAACACCGTCGGCGTCGCGCTCGCGCGGGCGATGGCCACACGCGGGTCGTCGGGGGCCACGTCGAGCACCAGCACCGCGTCGACCAGGCCGCTCGCGGCGACGCGCTTCATGCCGGCCGAGGCGTCTTCGTCGGTGAGCAGCAGCATGTCGTACTCGCGGCGGCGCGCGGCCACGGTCATCGCGTGCATGAACGCCATGTGGCTGGGCGCGTGGCTGTCGGCGCGCAGCGGCTCCGACAGGGCGAAGATGTTCGTCTGGCTGCCCGCGAGCATGCGGGCGCCGGCGTTGGGGCTGTAGCCCAGTTCGCGCACCGCGAGCTCGATGCGCTGACGCGTCGCCGCCGACACCGGACGCTTGCCGCTCAGGGCGTACGAGACGGTGCTGATCGATACGCCCGCGACGCGGGCGACCTCATCGATCTTGGCCATGGCGACTCCTTCGTCGTTGTCGAAGCGCATCCGGGAAGCGCTTCGACGATCACGGTAAGCCACGGCGCGTCGAGAGCGCAAGAGGTAAGTTGGCCGCGGCAACAATTCGTCGACGGGGCACCGATGCCGCTGGTGGGGGCGTTGACCGGGGCCGGCTGGCGTCCCGCCTGGCGCCTACTCCGCGACCGGCAGCGCGCGCTGCGCCACGAGACGCCGGGCCTCGACGGCAGCCTCGGCGAAGTCGGCATCCGGATCATCCATCACGATCTTGGTCGCCCGGGCGTGTGCACTGACCACGTCGTACGGCGACGCCGCGGCGCGCTCGACGACCGGCTCGGCCCGGAAACCGATCGCCGCGAACGCGCGGCTCAGGCTGCGCTGGGTGTCGTGGTCGCCGCGGCCGAACTGGGTCGAGAGCTCGTCGGCGAGGGCCTCGTGCGCGTCGTCGGGAACGAGTCCGGATGCCGTGCGCCAGGCCGCCCGCGCCACCTCGGGGTGCCGATCGCGCAGCACGGCGGGGGTGATGGCCGCATAGGCCGCGGGGTCGCCGATCTTCGACAGCGTATGCAGCGACTGGCTCCGCGCCTGCGGGGTCTCGGAGGTCACCTCGGGGAGCAGAGCCTCCACGACCCGCGCAGGGTCATGGCGGGTGAGCGCCCACGTGAGCATGTCGCGCACGAAGAAGTCCGACTCCACGGCGCAGCGGGCGACGAGCACGGCGATGTAGCTGTCGTCGGGCCGGGTGCCGGCGGCGAGCGCGGTCTGCAGCCGGGCCGACGGGTCGGACAGTGCGAGGGCGGCGCGCAGGCGGTCGGCAGGCGTGGAGTCGGTCATTGTGGGCCCCCTTCGCATCCAGCGTTTCACGAGCGGGGACGATCGGGGCCGCCTGCCAGGGGTTGATCCGCCTCCGGTCGGGCCTTTAAGGTCGGGGGCGCGGTACTCGCCCCACTCTTTTCCCCCGGAAGAAGCGCAATGACGGACGACACGGAACGCCTGTACGAACTCCGCGACGGCATCGACGCCGACGCCCAACGCTTCGAAGCCGGAGCCGCCGCGGCGACCGCGCAGTCGGCCGGCGATGATTCGGGGAGCATCGAGGTCGAGGTCGTCGCCGACACGCCGACGATCACCGTGACCGACGGCTGGCGACGCTCCTACGAGCCGAACGCGCTCGGCCCCGCGATCATGCAGGTGCTGACCACTCTCGCGACCCGCCGGCTCGAGCAGTTCGCCGACGCCGCCGAGCAGGCCACTCCGCGCAACCGCCCCACCCCGCCGCTGGGGGACACCCCGGTCGGCCAGGCGCAGATCGAGCTCGAGCGCGCGGGCGACGACCTCGACGGCACAGCGATGCTCAACCGCTTGACGGCGATGCTCGACACGATGGTCGGCGGAATCGACGAGACCGTGCAGACCATCGCCGCGCGCAGCTCGGCCCCGCACTCCGGCACCAGCGTCCCCGAGCACGTGCGCGCGACCATGCGCGGGCGCACGCTGGTGGACCTCACGCTCGACGAGCGGTGGCTCGAGTACGCCGGGCCGAGCGAGATCTCGCGCGAGGTCAACGAGGCCATCTCCGCCGCCTCCGCGCAGGCCACCTCACTGCTGCCGACCAACCCCTTCCAGGGCACGCCGCTGGCGGGCATCGGACGCATGCTCGACGACCCGTCGGCGCTCGGCCGTTACCTGGCGGGCCACGACGACCCCTTCATCACCGATCCGCGAGGAGCGTGACCGTCTTGAATGACCAGATCAACGTCGCCTACGAGGCGCTCGGGTCGGATGCGACCCGGTGGGACTCCATCGCCACGAGCATCAACGGCGCTCACACCAAGGTGGCCGGCATCGACATCTACCGCGGCGCGTTCTCGTTCGCGGGCCTCGACGCGGGTGACGTGTACCTCGAAGCGCACGCGAAGGTGCTGACGCTGCTGGCGGATGCCGAGACGCAGGCCACCGGTACGGCGAACGCGCTGCGCGCCATCAAGAACGACTTCGAGACGAACGAGACCCAGACCCAGAGCGATCTCGCGGGCATCTGGGAAGAGAAGTAAGGGGAGAACGATGGATGCCGCTGCCGACATCAGCCAGCAGATCAACGACCTGCTCCGTCGCATGGAAGACGGAGTGCAGCGCCTCACCGACGCGGTGAACCGCGTGCTCTCGCACGTACCCGAGGTGTTCTCGTGGGTGGTGGACCGCGTGCAGACGCTGTGGAACCAATTCCTGG
The DNA here is from genome assembly GCF_032464975.1 of Microbacterium algihabitans. NCBI lineage: Bacteria > Bacillati > Actinomycetota > Actinomycetes > Micrococcales > Microbacteriaceae > Microbacterium > Microbacterium algihabitans. The sequence goes on along the minus strand of NZ_JAWDIU010000001.1, from coordinate 1,313,368 downwards.
AGAAGATGCAGGAGTTCTGGAACTGGTTCACCGACAAGCTCTCGTACGTCGGCAACCCGTTCATGCTCGACGGGGCCGCGGGTGGCTGGCGCGAAGTGGGCGGCGTGATGATGAACCAGACGCGCGAGATCGACGACAGCGACCTGCGGGTCGACGACACCTGGGCGGGCTCGGGTGCCGACCAGTATCGACAGTCGATGCCGTCGCAGCGCGACGCCATGAAGTCGATCGACACCGACTACGCGAGCAACATCGCCGCGGCGTTGGTGACGATGCGCAACGCCATCGCGATCTTCTGGGGAGCCGTGGGCTTCGCGATCATCGCCGCCATCGCCGGTGTCGCTCTCGCCACCGGCGAGGCCATCTCGATCCTGGGTCTGCCGGCCGTTCCCCCCACCGCGATCGGTGCGATCGTGACGGGACTCGTCGCCATCGGGGCGGCCACCGTGAACCTGTACGCCCAGACGGCGAGCGCGCGCGACACCATGCAGAAGTCGTTCTCGGGAGTGCAGACGTGGCCCGAGATCGTCACGGGCTGAGCGTGTCGGCAGCCGGGGCCGCGCCCGTCGACCGCTCCGGCCGGGCGCGCGTGTTCGCGTACATCGTCATGCCAATCGTGGCGCTCCTGGGTATCGGTTTCCTGGTGCTCGGGGCCTCGACGGCGGTGTTCCTCGTCGCGGGCGCGACGCTCGTCGTCCTCGCGATCCTGGGGCTCATCGCGGCCCGGGGCGCGCGAGCGGGGCGGCTCGGGGCCCTCGTCGTCGCGGCCGTCGGAATCGTGGTCACGCTGATCGTGGGGGCGTCGACCACGTCGGCGACCGGTGACACCGAGCTGATGAGCGCGGCGGCTCTCGCCTTCTCGATCGCCGCTGCCGCCCTTGCGGTGTTCTTGATCGGTCAGGCCGCGGCAACCCGTCGAGGCTGAGGGGGCGGATGCCGCCGGCGCGGCGATCGCGCGCGTGCGGGGGCGGCTGAGCTCGTCGAAGCCACCGGACCCTGCGAGGGTCCCGGTCCCTTCGACAGGCTCAGGGACCTGGGGCAGGCTCAGGGACCTGGGGCAGGCTCAGGGACCTGGGGCAGGCTCAGGGACCTGGAGCAGGCTCAGGGACCTGGAGCAGGCTCAGGGACCGGGGGCAGGCTCAGGGACCTGGGGCAGGCTCAGGGACCGGGGAACGGCCCCGTCGGTCAGTGCGACGCGAGCCGCAGCGCCGTACGCGCCGACTCCGCGCCGAACGCGGCGTCGAGAAACAGGCGCGAGGCGCCGAGGATGCCGCCGACCCGCGGGTGGCGTGGAACGGCGACCTCGAGGTTCTCGGTGGCCATCGGCAGGCAGTCGGCCCACAGCTTCGACTTGATCGCGGCGATGAACACGTCGGACGCACTGAGCGAGCCGCCGACCACGAGCCGGTCGGGGGTGAAGAAGTTGACGATCGTGGCGAGCACGCCGCCGGTCATGCTCCCGGCCTCGCGCAGCAGGCCCGTGGCGAGCGCGTCGCCGGTGCGGGCGAGGTCGATCACGGTCTCGACGTCCGACACGTCGCGCCCCGCGTCCTGCGCGGCGCGGGTGAGGGCCGAGCCGCTGGCGACGGCGTCGAGGCAGCCGACGCGACCGCACGAGCACGGCACGGGGGCGGCCCCCGGCACGGTGACGTGGCTGATGTCGCCGGCGGCGCCGCTGCGGCCGGTGTAGAGCTGTCCGTCGGCGATCACGCCCGAACCGATGCCCGTGCCCGCCTTGATGAAGACCTGGTTGCGGGCGTCGGGGTCTCCCCCGACGAGCTCGCCGACGGCCATGCAGTTGGCGTCGTTGCCGGCGATCGCGGGAACACCGAGGGTGGCGGCGAGAAGCGCCGCGACGTCGGCGTCGTGCCACCCGGGCATGCGCGAGGGGGCGACGAGTCGGCCGGTCTCGGCCGACACCGGGCCGGGCAGGGCGATCGCGGCGCCCGTCAGCGGGGGCGTGCCCTTCGCCTGCACCAGCGCGGCGAGTTCGTCGGCGACGCGGCGGAGCACGGCATCCGGACCCTCCGCCAGATCCAGGACGAGGTGGCGGTGCGCGAGGGCGGTGCCGGCGTAGTCGACGAGGCCGATCGTGCTGCGCTCGACGCCGAGGTCGATGCTGCCGACCGTGCCGAGTCCGCCGCGAACGGCCAGGCGGCGGGGGCGACGGCCGCCCCTCGAGTCGTCGGAGCCGTCTTCGACGACGACGCCCGCGGCGATGAGCGGGTCGATGCGCGCGGTCACGGTCGAGGGCGAGAGGCCGGTGTGCGCGGCGAGCTCGGCGCGCGAGCGGGCCGCTCCCGTGCGCAGGGGGGTCAGCACCGCGAGGGTCTGCGGGCTGAACGACGGCAGGGCGACGGGATGAGGCTGCACACCCCCACCTTAGTCCAAAGTTGGAGTATCTGTGTCGAATTATCTCTGTAACATGGCCTCGTTAGTTTGATTTCACCAACGACGCGGAAATCACCTCCCCGCGTCGGCTGTACCGACATCGCGGCGAGTCCGCGGGAAGGATCCACGCCCGTGTCGACGCCCGCGTCCCCCGCAGCCCCCGTCTCCGCACCCCTCGTCGCGGTCCGCGAGGTGCAGAAGCACTTCGGCGACCACCACGTGCTCAAAGACATCGACCTCGACATCGCCCGCGGCGAGGTCGTCGTCATCGTCGGCCCCTCGGGCTCGGGCAAGTCCACGCTGTGCCGCTGCCTCAACCGCCTCGAGACCATCACCTCGGGCACCATCACCATCGACGGCGTCCCGCTGCCGAGCGAGGGTCGGGCCCTCGCGAACCTCCGCGCCGAGGTGGGAATGGTGTTCCAGTCGTTCAACCTCTTCGCGCACCGCACCGTGCTCGACAACGTCGCACTCGCCCCGCGCATCGTGTCGAAGGTGTCGCAGAAGAAGGCCCGCGACGAGGGTCTCGCCCTGCTCGAGCGCGTCGGCATCGCCGACAAGGCCGACCGGTTCCCCGGCGAGCTCAGCGGCGGTCAGCAGCAGCGCGCCGCGATCGCCCGCGCGCTGGCGATGAAGCCCAAGCTCATGCTGTTCGATGAGCCGACCTCGGCCCTCGACCCCGAGATGGTCAGCGAGGTGCTCGACGTGATCACCTCGCTCGCCGAAGAGGGCATGACGATGGTCGTCGTCACGCACGAGATGGGCTTCGCCCGCCGCGCCGCCGACCGCGTCATCTTCATGGACGAGGGCCGCATCGTCGAAGACACCACCCCCGAGCGCTTCTTCACCCACGCCGAGAGCGATCGCGCTCGGGCGTTCCTGTCGAAGATCCTCGCCCACTGACATCCTCCCCACCCCCGACGCGGCTCGTTCCGCACGCACCAGCAAACGAAAGGCAGTACCCGTGATCTCCTCTCGCTCGATCCTTCGCCGAGGCCTCGTCCTCTTGGCGTCCGCGGCCACGGTCGCATCCCTTGCCGCGTGCTCGTCCGGCACCGCAGCCGTCCCCGGTTCCGACCCGAGCGCCTCGGCCAACGCCAGCAGCCTCGACGAGGTCTACGCCAACGCGCCCGTCGCCGACGCCGCCGCCCTCATCCCCGACTCGACCATGGCGAAGATCAAGGAGCGCGGAAAGCTCATCGTCGCCGAGGCTCTCGACGCTCCGCTGCTCTCGCAGCAGGACCCGACCAACCCCGACGACGTCGAGGGCTTCGACGCCGACCTGGCCAAGATGCTCGCGATCTACATCCTCGGAAAGCCCAGCGTCGAGATCGTGCCGCCGGCCTCCGAGACCCGCGAGGCCCTCCTCGCCAACGGCACCGTCGACGTCGTGTTCAACACCTACACGATCACCGAGCAGCGCGCCGAGCAGGTCGACTTCGCCGGCCCCTACCTCGAGTCGGGTCTGGCCGTCGCCGTGCGCAGCGACAACACCGACATCAACGGCATCGACGACCTCGGCGGCAAGACCGTCATCGTCGGCGCGAACACCCCCGCGGTCACGGCCGTGCCCGAGAAGCAGCCGACCGCGAACATCGTGAGCTTCGCCACCGACCCGCAGGCCCTGCAGGCCCTCACCCAGGGCCGCGGCGACGCGTACGTGCAGGACTTCACGCTGCTGGCCAGCCACGCGATCGACGACAAGAGCATCAAGGTCGTCGGCCAGCCCTTCACCACCGAGGCCTACGGCATCGGCCTGAAGAAGGACGACGCGCAGTTCAAGTCGTTCATCAACGACTGGCTGACCAAGATCCAGGACGACGGCTCGTGGGCCAAGATCTGGGAGGCCACGCTCGGCGAGGCCGTCGAGTCGAACGCTCCGACTCCCCCCGCGATCGGCAGCGTCCCCGGCTCCTGAGCCGTTGACCGACCGGCGCTCGTCCCGCACATGGCGGGCGCCGGTCTCCTTCTCGTTCATCCGCTGACCCGAGGACCCCATGGACTTCTTCGCCTCCAGCGCCGGGCCGATCGCGCAAGCGCTCGGAACGACGATCCTGCTCGCCGTGTCGGCGGGTGTCGGGTCGATCGTGCTCGGCACGCTCGTCACCGCGGCGCGCATCAGCCCCGTGCCGGTGCTGCGCTGGGCGGCGTTCGCCTACGTGCAGTTCTTCGTCAACGTCCCGCTGCTGGTGCTGCTCGTGCTCGCCGTGTTCGCGTTGCCGGATGCCGGGTTCTTGCTGCCCCTGACGCCGACGGCGATCATCGTGCTCACGCTGTACGAAGCGGCGTACGTCGCCGAGGCCGTGCGCAGCGGCGTGAACACCGTGAGCCGGGGCGAGATCGAGGCCAGCCGGGCGCTGGGCTTCTCGCTCGGTCAGACCCTGCGCGTGCTGGTGATCCCCCAGTCGCTCCGCGCGGCGATCCAGCCGATCGGCAACGTCATGATCGCCCTCACCATGAACACCGCCCTCGCCGCGGCCGTCGGCGTGGTCGAGCTGACGAGCGCCGCGAACAAGCTCAATCTCGTGCAGGCCCAACCCATCCTGATCTTCACCGCGGCGGGTCTGATCTACATGGTGCTCGCCCTCGCGATCGGGCTCTCCGCCGGCCGTCTCGAGAAGAAGTTGAGGATCCGCCGATGACCGCCACCCTCTCGCTCTACGACGAGCCCGGGCCCCGCGCCCGGCGCCGCATCCTGCTCTGGTCGATCGTCAGCGCCGTCGTCATCGTGGGCCTGATCGTGCTCGCGCTGATGCAGTTCGCCTCGAAGGGCCAGCTCGACGGCGACCGCTGGGCGCCCTTCCTCGACATCGCGATCTGGGAGTACCTCGGCGTCGGCCTGCTCGGCACGCTGCAGGCCGCGGCCCTGACGGCGGTGCTCGGCTTCGTGCTGGGTCTGCTGCTCGCGCTCGGCCGCCTCAGTCGCGTCGGCTGGGTCAGCTGGTTCTGCACCGCCTATATCGAGATCGCCCGCACGGTCCCCGTGCTGCTGCTGATCTACCTCATGCTCTTCGGCCTGCCTCAGCTCGGGCTCAACTTCCCGGTGCTGTGGAAGCTCGTCATCCCGCTGACCCTGGCCAACTCGGCCGCGTTCGCCGAGATCATCCGCGCCGGGGTGCTCGCCCTCCCCCGCGGCCAGGCCGAGGCCGGTCTCAGCCTCGGCATGACCCGCTGGCAGGTCGACCGCAAGGTCGTGCTGCCGCAGGCGCTGCGTTTCGTCGCCCCCTCGCTGGTCGTGCAGCTGGTGAGCCTGTTGAAGGACACTTCGCTCGGCTACATCGTCGCCTTCACCGAGCTGCTCTACCGCGGCCAGGTGCTGTCGACCTTCAACGGCCTGCTCATCCAGACGTTCGTGGTCGTCACCGCGATCTTCCTGGCCCTCAACGGCAGCCTGTCGGGTCTCGCGGCCCGCCTGCAGAAGCGCCCCGGTCGCCGCAGTCTCGCGGCTCCCGCCAAGGTCGCCCCCGCGGGGCTCACCACGCCGAACGCTCCCGTCGACCGCTGATCCGCCCGTTTCCACCCCGGCACCGAAAGAACTCCCCGTGACTTCCCTTCCCCCCGTTCCCGCTCCGTTGGCCGACCTGGCCGTCGTCATCCGCTCGGGTGTCGTCGAGAGCCGTCACCTCGGCTCGATCGCGGCCCTGGCCGCCGACGGCTCCGTCGCCTGGCAGACCGGCAGCGGCGAGCAGATCCTGCCCCGCTCCACGGTCAAGCCGGTTCAGGCGCTCGCGTGCCTGATCGCCGGGGCCGACATCGACGGCGCCGAGCTCGCGATCGCCGCGGGCAGCCACACCGGCGAAGACGTGCACGTCGAGGTGGTGCGCGAGATGCTCACGCGCGCGGGTCTCGACGACGCAGCGCTCGGCTGCCCGGTCGACTGGCCCGAAGACGAGCCGACGCGCGAGCGTCTGATCCGCGACGGCGAGCAGCGCTCCCGCGTGCGCATGAACTGCTCGGGCAAGCACGCCGCGATGCTGCTGGCCTGCGCGGTCAACGGGTGGGACACCGCGACCTACCTCGACCCCGCCCACCCCCTGCAGCAGCTGGTGCGCGCGACGCTCGAGCGCCTGTCGGGCGAGCCGGTCGCGCACGACGCGGTCGACGGCTGCGGCGCTCCCCTGTTCAGCGTCTCGCCGCTCGGGATCGCCCGCATCTTCCGCGCCCTGGTCACGGCCGAGCCCGGCACGCCGGAGCGGAAGGTGGCGGATGCCATGCGCGCCCACCCCCGCTTCGTCGGTGGCGATCATCACGCCAACACCGACGCGATGCTGCGGGTTCCGGGTCTGCTGTCGAAGGGCGGCGCCGAGGGCGTCATCGGCATGGCGACCGCCGACGGGGCGGCCGTGTCGATGAAGATCCTCGACGGAAACCCGCGTGCCACCACCCTCGTCGCCCTCACGGTGCTCGAGGCGCTCGGCGCCGACATCTCGAACGCGGGCGACCTGGTCGACCTGCCGATCCTCGGCGGCGGTGTCCCGGTCGGCTCGATCCAGGTGGGCGGCGACGTGCGCGCGTGGCTCGACGCCCCCGCCGCGAGCGCCGCACCGTGATCATGGCCGCCGAGTCGGCATCCGTCATCGAGAACACCCCGGCCGGGGCCCGCGCCCTCGTCGAGATCTGCGTCGACGACCTCGCCGGAGTCCTCGCCGCCGAGCGGGCGGGGGCCGATCGCGTCGAACTCTGCGCCGATCTGCTCGAGGGCGGAACGACGCCCAGCCTGGGAATGATCCAGGCGGTGCTCGCCTCGGTGCAGCGCGTGGGCGTGCAGATCATGGTGCGCTCGCGCGGCGGCGACTTCGTCTACTCGGCCGACGAGCTGCGCGTGATGGCTGCCGATGCCGCCGCCATCGCGGCTCTCGCCCGCGAGAGCAGCGTGCCGGTGGGCATCGTGTTCGGCGCCCTCACCGCCGACCGTCGCATCGACGAGCAGGCGCTCGATGCGATCCGCGCGGCCGCCGGCGACGTGCCGATCACCTTCCACAAGGCCTTCGACGACACCGCCGACCTGTTCGAGGCGTACGAGACGCTCGCCCACCACGGCGTCGTGCGCGTGCTGACCTCGGGTGGGGCGGCGACCGCGCGCGAGGGCGCCGACGTGCTGACGGCCCTGCGCGCCCGGTCGGAGGGGTCGCGGATGCCGACGGTGCTCGCCGGCGGCTCGGTCCGGGCCCACAACGTCGCGGCGCTGCTCGACAGCACGGGCGCCCGCGAGGTGCACCTGCGCGCGCAGGTCGCGACCGACCGCGGATTCCTCGAGACCGACGAGTCGCTGATCCGCGACACCGTCCGCGCCGTGGCCGACCGCTCGCGCGCGACGCTCCCCGCCGCGATCGCCGTCGACATCGGCGGCACCTCGGCCAAGGGCGCGCTGGTCGACGCCGACGGGCGGGTGCTGCACAGCTCGTCCGTCGCGACCGGCTCGGGCGCCGAGACCGTCTCGCGCATCGCCGACCTGCTGCGCGATCTCGTCGCCGCTGCTTCGGCCGAGGGCCGCGCGGTCGTGGGGGCGGGCGTCGTGAGCCCCGGCCTGATCGACAGCGCCACCGGCACGGTGCACTACGCCTCGAGCCTCGGCTGGAAAGACGTTCCCCTCGCGCAGATCCTGTCCGACGCGGTCGGCATCCCCGTCGCCGTCGACCACGACGTGCGCGCGGCGGGAGCGGCCGAGTCGGCGTTCGGCGCCGCCGCCGGCTCGCGCGACGTCGTGTTCGCCGCGATCGGCACGGGGGTCGCTACCGCGATCACCTCCGACGGCCGCGCCCTCGAGGGAGCCATCGCGGGGGCGGGCGAACTGGGCCACATCCCGGTCGTCCCCGGCGGCGAGCTCTGCACGTGCGGCCAGCGCGGATGCCTCGAGGTCTACTTCTCGGGAGCCGGCCTCGCCCGGCGCTACGCCGCGGCGAGCGCCGAGGTCGGCGACGAGATGCTCGTCGAGACTCCGGATGCCGCGGCCATCATCGCCCGCATCGACACCGACCCGATCGCCGCGCGCGTGTGGGCCGAGGGCCTGGACGCCCTCGCGACGGGCTTGGCGACCCTCACGCTGCTCGTCGATCCCGAGGTGATCGTGCTCGGTGGGGGCGTCGCGCAGGCCGGGGCCGCGTTCGTCGAGCCCCTGCGCGAGCGCCTCGCGGCCGCCCTCGTGTGGCGTCCGGTCCCGCGTCTCGAGACCGCCGCCCTCGGCACCCACGCCGGTCGCATCGGGGCCGCCATGCTCGCGTTCGATGCCGCGCAGCGCGCCGAGGTCACCCGTTCGTGGGTCGCGCCTGTCATCCTGGCTGAGCCCGCGGCATCCGGAACCGCCCCGACCGCAGAGGAGGCACGCGCGTGACCGAGATCGCGATCGTGAAGACGCAAGCCGAGGCCGGCCGAATCGCCGCCGACCTCATCGTCGCCGCGCTGGCGAAGCGCGACGAGCCGACGCTGGGCCTCGCGACCGGCTCGACCCCGCTGCCGGTCTGGTCGGCGCTGGCCGAGCGCTCGCTCGATCTGTCGGCGGTGCGCGGCTTCGCCCTCGACGAGTACGTGGGCCTGCCCGCCGGACACCCCGAGATCTATCGCGCCGTGGTCGATCGCGACATCGTCGCGCCCCTCGGCCTCGACCCTCAGCGCGTGCGCGTGCCCGGCGATGACGAAGGTCCGCTGGCCGAAGCCGGCGAGCGCTACGAGGCCGCGATCGCCGACGCCGGCGGGATCGACCTGCAGATCCTCGGCATCGGCCGCACCGGGCACATCGGCTTCAACGAGCCGGGCTCCTCGCTCGCCTCGCGCACGCGTCTCAAGGCGCTCACACCCGCGACCCGGGCCGACAACGCGCGGTTCTTCCCGGGCATCGGCGACGTTCCCACGCACTGCCTCACGCAGGGGATCGGCACGATCCTCGACGCGCGGGTGCTCGTGCTGCTCGCCTTCGGCGAGACGAAGGCCCCCGCCGTCGCCGCGGCGGTCGAGGGTCCGCTGACCTCGTCGTGCCCGGCATCCGCCATCCAGCTGCACCGCCGGGCCGTGGTCATCGTCGACGAGGCCGCAGCCGCCCGGCTCGAACACCGCGACTACTACCGCTTCGCCTGGGATCACCGCGAGATCGCGACGGCATGACCGCCGACCTGCTGCTCACCGGTGCCCGGGTGGTCGACGCCCGGCGCGACCTGCCGGGTGCGTGGGTGCAGGTGCGCGACGGGCTGATCGCCGCGGTGGGCTCGGGGCCGGCCCCGCACGCCGACGAACACATCGACCTCGACGGGACGACGCTCACCCCCGGCCTGATCGACCTGCACGTGCACGGCGGCGGCGGGCACGCCTTCGACGACGGGGCGGATGCCATCGCGGCCGGCGTCGCCGCTCACCGTGGCCACGGCACCACGGCCACGCTCGTGAGCCTCGTGTCCTCCCCCCTCGACGTCCTGCGCCGTCAGCTCGACGGGGTCGAGGTCGCGCGCCGGTCCGATCCCGGTATCCTCGGCGCCCACCTCGAGGGCCCCTGCCTCTCGCCCGCGCGGCGCGGAGCGCACGATCCCGCGGCCCTCGCGCTGCCCGGCGAGCGCTTCGTCGACCTCGTGCTCTCCGCCGAGCCCGGCCTGATCCGCCAGGTCACGCTCGCACCCGAACTGCCCGGGGCGCTCGACGCGATCCCGCTCTTCGCGGAGCGCGGCATCCGCGTCGCCCTCGGGCACACCGAGGCCGACTACGCCCTCACGCGCGACGCGATCGCCCGCGGGGCGACCCTGCTCACGCACGCCCTCAACGCCATGCCCGCGATCGGACACCGCCTGCCCGGGCCCGTGCCCGCGGCGCTTGCCGACGAGCGCGTCACGCTCGAGCTGATCCTCGACGGGGTGCACGTGCATCCCGCCGTCGCCCGCATGCTGCTGACCGCGGCGCCGCAGCGGGTGGCGTTGATCACGGATGCCATGGCCGCCGCCGCCCACGTCGACGGCGACTACCGCCTGGGAGACCTCGACGTCCGGGTGGCCGAGGGCCGCGCGCTGCTCGACGACGGCGTCACGATCGCCGGCTCCACCCTCACCCTCGATCGCGCGGTCCGCACGGCCATCGTCGACCTGGGACTCAGCGCCTCGGATGCCGTGGGCGCGGCGACGGCGGTTCCGGCCGCGGCGTTGGGCGAGGTGACCCGCGGACTTCTCGAGCCCGGCATGCGCGCCGACCTCGTCGCGTGGACCGCCGACTGGACGCCGCAGCGGGTGTGGCTCAGCGCTTCGTGACGCGCCGCTCGAGCAGCTTCTTGGCGACGTCCATGAAGTTGGGGGCGTACTTGGCCCACTCCTGGTCAAGCTTGCGCACGTCGATCTTGCCGGTGTGCAGCAGTTCGCAGATCTTGAGCCAGCTCTCGCCCGTCGCCGCCGTCAGGGCACCGGCGACCGCGGCGTTCACGACGATTCCCGCGCCGGGGATGAGCTTGAGGAAGCTCGTCGCCAGCGCACGGCCCGCCACCTGCACGCCGAACTGCGCGAGCGCTCCGGCCGACAGCATCGTCTTGATCTCGAGGTCGTAGATCGCGGCGATGCGGCCCATCATCGTGAGCTGAATCGGCGCCAGAGTGATCGCATCAGAGACGGGAAGCGGAACCGTCGCCGCTCCCGCGGCCGCTGCGGACGCCGCGGCGATGATCGGCCGCGCCATCTCCCTCTTCCACGGGAGGTTGAGGCGCTGTGCGATGCGAAAGGCGTCCTTGTCGCGTTCGGGCGCGAGTTCGAGCGTCTCCGCGACAAGGTCACCGAGGCCGTGCCCCTTTCCCTTCCCGTTCTTGTCGCGGGTGGAGGTGAGGATGACCTGCCGGTAGGGGATGCGCAGCCGCTCGCCGGTGTTCGGATCGACCGGGTCGTTGAGCCAGTCGACGAACGCCTCGAGGTCCTTCGCGACGCCCTGATGACCGGTGATCGGGTTCTTGATCCAGTCGACCTTCGTCAGCACCAGAATGACCGGAAGGCCCCGCGCATCGAGCTCGCGGATCATCGCGATGTCGGCCGGGGTCAGCCTGTCGTCGGCGGCCCGCACGCAGTACCAGACGACCGAGATCTGGTGGTCGCCGGGGTGAGCGGCGATGGCGTCGAGGTGATTGCGCAGCTGCTGGTCGGGCGGGACCGGCGAGCCGATCTCGAACCCCTCGACGTCCCAGATGCCGAGCGAGTCGTCGCTGTAGAAGTGCACGCCGCGGGTGACCGGCAGGCCGCGCCCGACCTTCGCCCAGTCGCGCCCGAACACGGCGTTGACCAGCGACGACTTGCCCACGCCCGACGCTCCGACGATCGCGAGGTTGAACCGCCCGTACCGCGACTTGGCCGCGGAGCTCGCCTCGATGAACGCCTTGTCGTCGAGGTCGGGTGTGTCGGCCTTCTTCTTCGCCATGGTCTGGCCCTACCCCCGATGACTCGCGTCGCGACCCGCGATTGCGGATGGGTCGAATCTACGGCGCGGGGCGGCGCGAGGGACTTTCGGGGGTGCCCCTTGTGCGGGGAGCGGATGCCGTGGGAGGAGGTTCGGGGAAGGGAGGACGGTTGCCGGGATTGCGGTCGTCCGCTGCCCGAAGTCCCTCCGCTCGCTCGGCGGATCAGTCCCCTCCCCCGCGCGGCGGGGAGCTGCCGCTCCCAGTCCGCGGGCAGGTGCTCCGCCGGGCCGGGGCTGCCGGGACCCGAGGCCCTTCGAAGACTCCGAAGCGCGTTCGTGTTGGGCTCACGCAGATTCAGCCGAGACGGGCAACTCGTAGATCGTCTCGCGCCCGTCCTCTTCATCCCATTGCTCCCCGACGGGGGTGAATCCGTACATGGTCACAAGCGCGATCGATGGGGTGTTGTCGGGCCGGACGCTAGCGCGGACGGTCTCTACGTCTGGGTGGCTTCGCGCTGCCGCCAGAAGAATCTCTATGGAGCGTTTGGCGTAGCCGCGTCGCCGCCAGGCGGGGTCTACACGGTAGCCGATCTCGACCGTGCCAGCCGTGTCGGGCGCACCGTGGAATCCCGCCACACCAACGGGCATCGTGATCTCGGGGTCGCGGATGAGGCGCGTCACCCACGGGATGTCGAGCGGATTGCCGATTGTCTGCGCGCTCCGAAAGCGCCAAAGGCTCATGCAATCGGGACCCATGAGATAGGGGGACACGAATTGGGCCGAAATGGAGTGCGCCTCGCCGCGCGCGAGTGCGTGCAGGACGCCGCTGGGCACGACGTCGAGCTGGATCTGCGACTCCCTCGGATTCGGGTGGAACCAAGGGAGCACGGTCATCGTCATGTTCCCAACCTGGCACGAGCGGCCGTGAAATCGTCCTGCGCGTCGAATGATCCCTCGGCCGCGCTCACATCAGTCGGGTGTCCTCGCGGCTGTTGCGGCCCACGAGGACCCGCGCTTCACCCCGCCGCCACGGTCTCCCGCGAGTACGTCGCCGCCCGCGCGACCTGCTCGGCCGTCGGCACGACCCCCGTGTACGCGACGAACTGTCGCGCCGCCTGCAGCGCGATGACGGCGTCGCCACCGATCACCTCGGCCCCGGCTTCGCGAGCCGCCGCCAGCAGCGGGGTCTCGGTCGGGAAGGCAACGACATCCATCACCACAGGAGCCGCGCGGATGTGCTCGAGCGGGAAGGCGAGGGCGTCGGCGTGCGGCCCGTTCATGCCGAGGGGCGTCGCGTTGATGAGCGTCGCCTCTGCGGGAGCCGGCAGGTCGGATGCCGCGGCGAACCCGTACTGACGGGCGAGAGCGGCCCCGGTGTCGGCGTTGCGCGAGAGAACCGTGACCTGGTCGGCACCGCGAGCGTGCAGCACCGCGGCGATGGCCTTCGCCATGCCGCCCGAGCCGTGCAGGATCACGGGCCGGGTGAGGTCGACGTTGTGGTCGGCGATGAGCTCGTCGATTGCGAGGTAGTCGGTGTTCGACGCGGTCAGCACCCCGTCGTCGTTCACGATCGTGTTGACGCTGCCGATCGCCGCGGCCGACGGCTCGAGGGTGTCGACGAGCGGAATGACGGTCTCTTTGTGGGGCATCGAGACGGAGCATCCCCGGATGCCGAGTGCCCGCACCCCCGCGATGGTGCCGGCGATGTCGGTCGTGCGGAACGCCTTGTAGACGAAGTTCAGCCCGAGCTCGGCGTAGAGGTAGTTGTGGAAGCGCGTGCCGATGCTGGTGGGGCGGGCCGACACGGAGATGCAGACGGTCGTCTGCGCGTCGATGCGGTGCGGTGCGAGGTTCGTCTCGGTCATCGGCTTCTGCCTTCCAGTGCTCGGGCTCGTGCGTCCATCTTCTTAGGGGCGTGAGTCACGGCTGCCGCCGCATCCCCGCCCACCCGTCCCCATCCCGCGTGAACACGATCCGGTCGTGCAGCCGCGACGGCCGCCCCTGCCAGAACTCGATCTCGCGCGGCTCGACCCGATACCCGCCCCAGTGCGGCGGTCGCGGCACGACCGCGTCGTCGCCGAAGCGCGCCGACACCTCTGCCATCTGCTCCTCGAGAGCGGCACGGGATGCCACCGGCTGCGACTGGTGGCTCGCCCACGCCGACAGCTGCGATCCGCGCGGCCGCGAGGCGAAGTACGCGTCGTCGCGCTCGGGCGGCAGCGGCGTCGCGGTGCCGAGCACGATCACCTGACGCTGCAGCGCGTACCAGGGGAACACGATCGACACCGCCGGATTCCCCGCCAGCGCCTGCCCCTTCCGCGAGTCCCGGTTGGTGAAGAACCACAGCGCGCCGTCGTCGTCGACCCCGCGCAGCAGCACGGTGCGCGAGGTGGGACGCCCTTCGCCGTCGACGGTCGACACGACCATCGCGTTCGGTTCCGGCAGGTCCGCGGCATCCGTCAACCACTGCTGCAGCAGCGCGAGGGGCGACGCCGACAGGGCATCGTCGTCGAGCTCGGCGAGCGCGTAGTCGAGGCGGTGGGCGAGCGGGTTCTCGGTCATCGCGGTCCTCCGGTGGGTGGTTGGGCCACCAGCGTATGGTGGTGCGCGGGCCCGAGGGGCGTCGAACCGCGAAGATATATCGCCCGCGATAACCCCCCGGTAGACTGTGCCCGTGGACATCCGGGCGGGGCGCCAGTCGGCGGGTATGAGCCAGGCCGAGCTCGCCCGCGCTTCGCGGGTGCCGCAGCCGAACATCTCCGCCTACGAGAACGGCCGCCGACAGCCCAGTCCCGAGGTCGTCGAGCGCATCCACAAGGCCCTCGCCGGCACCCTCAACGAGCGGCTCTTCCGGCACCGCGACGAGATCCACCGCCTCGTCGACGAGTTCCACGCCGCGTCTCCGCGCGTCTTCGGCTCCATCGCTCGGGGCGAGGCGACCACGTCGTCCGACGTCGATGTGCTCGTCGATTTCACGCCCGAAGCCGGTCTTCTCGACGAGATCGGCCTGCGTCTCGCCCTCACCGACCTTCTGCACGTCGAGGTCGACGTCGTGGCATCCGACACGCTGCGAGGAGAGTTCGGCGAGAGAGTCCTGCGCGAGGCGATCCCGCTGTGACAGCAGACGATCGAAAAGCGCGCGACGCCGCCACGCGAGTCATCGCAGTGTGCGAGGTGATCGCGCAGATCGTCGCCCGGGGCGAGCAGCACTTCCTCGACGACATCCAGACGCAGTGGGCCGCCGAGATGGGTTTGATCCGCATCGGTGAGGCCGTCGCGAAGATCCCCGCCTCCGTGCGCGAACGCTTCGACGGGCAGCCGTGGCGGCAGATCATCGACATGCGCACCTTCGTCGGCCGGCGGGACGACGACCTCGACCCGCGTCGCGTGTGGCGCACCCTCACGCGCGATGTCCCACGCCTGCGCGACTATCTGTCCGACGTGATGCTGCCCGCCCTCTAGAGACCGTTCGCGCACACCCCACGACCGCTCGCGCCGTCCTGCCCGCGCTGTTTCTGATCCCGGATGCCGCTGTGCGAGCCTGATCGCATGAAGCGCGCCGCGAAGATCACCCTCGCCGTCTCGGCGGTCGCTGTTGCGGGCATCTGCGCGCTCGCGATCTGGAGCTTCCCCCGATCCGATGCGCCGCCCCTCATCGATCAGGCGGCAGCCCCGCCCTCCGCAGCGCCGACCCCCACGGCGACCCCGCCGGTCACCGAGCTCCCCGCCTGGGCACAGGAGTCCCGCCCGTGGATCATCTACCCCGAGGGCTTCCGCTGCCAGGGCACCGAGGGGTGTCCCAACGACTTCCGCGCACTGATCGGCGAGCCCGGCGACGTTTTGCCGGACGGCGTGGAGTACTACGACCCCGCGAAACACGACTACAACCCCGACGATCCGACCCGGTTCGTCGTGATGCCGAGGCCGGCCGACGGCGTCGACCTCGGCCGTCGCTCCGGAGCCCAGGGCTTCGCGGTGGTCTCCGGCGCCGACACCACCCGCGTGTCGGCGTACATGGTGTGGTCCGGCGACTCGCTCGGCGCCATCGGCGAGCGCTTCGCAGTCGACCCCGCACGGCTGACGAAGAACGGCGAGCCGGTCATCCCCGGCGAGACGCAGATCGACCCGGGCGATCTTCTGGTCTTCCCGTGAACCGGCGGATCCCGGAATAGACCCGCACCCACGACCGTTGCGAACTCTCGGCCTATAAACGAACGAGAGGACCCCCTTCGTGAGCCTTTTCAGCCCCACCACCGTCGGCAGTGTCGGCGTGCGCAACCGTGTGTCGCTCGCCCCGATGACCCGCCTGCGCTCCGGCGCCGATGGCGTTCCCGGACCCATCGTGGCGAAGTACTACGCGCAGCGCGCCGGCATCGGTCTGCTCGTGACCGAGGGTGTGTTCCCCAGCGCTGAGTCGCGGGCGTACCCGGGTCAGCCGGGCATCGTGACCGAGGAGCAGGCTGCGGGCTGGGCGAAGGTGGCCGACGCCGTGCACGCCGAGGGCGGCGTCGTCTTCATGCAGCTGATGAACGGTGGACGCGTCACCCACACCGACATCACCGGAACCGACCGCATCGTCGCTCCCTCCGCCATCGCGATCGAGGGCGACACGCGCCTGGGCGTCGGCACGAAGGTCGCCTACCCCGTGCCGCACGCGCTCGAGACCGAAGAGCTCGCCACCGTCCGCGACGAGTTCGTGAAGGCTGCCCGTCGTGCGGTGGATGCCGGCCTTGACGGCGTCGAGCTGCACTCCGCCAACGGATACCTCCTCCACGAATTCCTCTCCCCCGCCTCGAACCAGCGCACTGACGGATACGGCGGATCGCCCGAGACCCGCGCCCGCTTCGTCATCGAGGTCGCCCGCGCCGTCGTCGCCGAGGTGGGGGCCGATCGCGTCGGCATCCGCATCTCGCCCGCCCACAACATCCAGGACGTGTGGGAGAAGGACGAAGCCGAGACCCGCGCGACCTACGAGGCGCTCGTGTCGGGCCTGGCTCCCCTGGGCCTTGCGTACCTGAGCGTGCTGCACGCCGACCCCGCGAGCGACCTGATCCAGGACCTCCGCCGCACCTTCGGCGGCACGTTCATCGTCAACTCCGGGTTCTCGCGCATGACCACGCGTGACGAGGCCGTCACCGCCGTCGATGAGAACATCGCCGACCTGGTCGCCGTCGGTCGCCCCGCGATCGCGAACCCCGACCTCGTCACCCGCTGGCAGAAGAACGCCGACGAGAACGAGGTCGATCAGGCCTCCGTCTACGGCGGCGGCGAGACCGGATACACCGACTACCCGTTCCTCCAGGACTGACCTCCGGATGCCAGGGCCTCGCGCGAGCAGTTCGCGCGGGGCCCTTTCTTATGCGAGGGGACGGTAACGCTGCACGACCGCACCCGAACGGAACGCGCGCTGCTCGACGAGCTCGAGGTGGATCTGATCCCGGATGCCGTCGAGCAGGCGTGGTCCGTGCCCTGCAACGACCGGATGTACGACGAACGTGAACTCGTCGATGAGCCCGTGCGCCGCGAGCGTCGCGGGGAGCTTGACTCCGCCGAGCGCGATGCCTCGCCCCGGCTGTTCCTTGAGTCGTCGGACGGCGTCGACGACGTCGCCCCGGATGAGTTCGGCGTTCCAGTCGACGGCGTCGAGGGTTCCGGATGCCACGACCTTCCGCATCGGATCCATCACCTCCGAGAACGCGACCTCGCTGTCGTCCATCCAGTCGGGCCAATCCCCCGACTCCGGCCGGCGCCACGCGCCCTCCATCAGCTCGTAGGTGATGCGACCGTAGAGCAGGGTGTCGGAGCGGCGGAGCTCGTCGGTCCAGAACGCCATGGACTCGGCGTCCGGCGGGAGGCCGGCCTCGTGGTGGCAGCAGCCGTCGAGGGTGGTGTTGATCGCGTAGCGGAGGGGTTGGGTCATGGCGACAATCTTCTCCGGTCACAGAAGGCCGACCATCGAACCATCGCTTCCCACGCAACAATGGGGATGATCGGGATTACGACAGGTCCGCAAGACCTCCGAGTCAGCAGCGGGCGGAGGTCGCGGCCCAGAACGAACCCACCGGAGCGTAGAGGGCAGTCCTCGAGGCCGAGGAAGCCCAGCGACTGCACGAGCACTGTTGACGCCAGATTCGATCCTTGCATCAGCGAGAATCTCAGACCGCTTCAGAGCCAACACGAACGTGAGGCGCTTCTATACTGCCCTCGGGCATTGCTCGCATTGCGAGCAGCAATTTTGCACTAAGCGCCGGCGGGGCGCGCAACGACGTTCGGCCCATCCGCGCGTCATCGAGCCACTTGGGCGAAGACCTCCTCAATGACATAGTCGATGAAGTCATTCTCCAGCTTCGAACCAAGCTCGAATGCGGGCTCGATCTGTCCTCTCGTCGGATCGTCGGAGGATTCGTCGGCGAGGGCGGGCGAATCCTCTCCCGCGACCACGTGCAAACCAATCGGCAACGTAAGCACCGCCAGACTGGCAAAGGTGAGCTCAGCCATGCGCCCCATCGAATCCCGGGCAGCGGGATCGAGGGCTTCAAATGCGACGCGACCGCGTACGGGAATTGCGCTCTCGATCCTCTTCAAGTGAGTCTTGGCAGCGAACAGAGCCACCGTCAGGATCTCAGTAATTCGTGATGCGCGCGCGATAAACTTGCTCACGGCCAACTCAGCCTGCTCGAGCTCCTGTTGGGCTGAGTCGAGTCTTCGCTGCGCCTCCTCCTGCTTACTAAGCACTCGACCACCGCTCACGAGTGCGTTGACCGCGAAGGTGACTGGAAGCACCGCTATCGCAGCGGCGAAGTTCTTACCCGCAGTGGCACCGATCGCCGGAGCGGCGAGCGTGACGATCTCGGCCAAGGTCGACCATGTCGGCGGCACTTCCGACAACCCCATGATCACGAAGCCGGTTGACGCGGCAGCTATTCCGGACATCTGCGCGGCAGCACCGTCCCCCTGAAGGACTCGGGCGCTCAATAGCGCATGCACGCTCGCTCCCGTCTTACGCTGAGCAGTACGAAGCGACGCTGCGAAGTCCGGATTTGACTCGTGGTCCTCGACATTATCGTGAACGATCGCATCCAAAGGAATCGCGTC
Organism: Microbacterium algihabitans; assembly: GCF_032464975.1. Lineage (NCBI taxonomy): Bacteria > Bacillati > Actinomycetota > Actinomycetes > Micrococcales > Microbacteriaceae > Microbacterium > Microbacterium algihabitans. Next base: position 1,294,537 of record NZ_JAWDIU010000001.1, on the reverse strand, counting down.
AATTTGCGAAAGCGCGGACGAAAGAGGTAGCAGCACGTTCGCGTCAAAAGCATTCACGAGCTCGCGCAGCTTCTTTGCTGTGATGTCCACATCAATCCTTACTTGTTGCGCGCGGCTCCGAAGGTCGCGTGCGCGCTCGTCGTTTCGCTTCGCGAGCTTCATGGCATCGACGATCTTGGGACCACTTGACTTGCGCCGATCTAATCGACTGGCCGCATGCGTCAGATCTGCGAGGTCGAGCCCCAGCACGTGCGCAATGGTCGGGAGACGGCTCTCATCAGGCAGGCGTTCGCCTGACTCGATCTTCGCAATCATGACCGCACTGTAGTTGGTGGCGTCGGCGACCTCTTGCCGCGACAACCCCTGTTCAGCGCGCCCTCGAGCTATCAACTCGCCCAACGAAACTTCGACCACTGGTTCCTCCAAAGCGCCGCTTGTGATACACGTATCTATACTAGATTAAACGTCTTGTACAGAGTATAGGAGGCCCGCAGTGTGCGATTTCGAAGATGGTCAGTCCGTCGACAATCCCCCACCCGTAGGTGCGGACGAGCAAACTACGGCGAACCCCGAACCGAGCGCCGTAGACGACCCCTGCATGCCGTCTCGCTCAGCATCCACCGGCCCAGATGAACCTCAAGTCGCTCGTCGCCGACTCTCGCCAGTGAAGGTCATTACCGGCGCAGCGGTCGTGGGTGGTGGCGTGGCGGTACTGCTGTACCGTTCCCCTGAACTGCGTCGGGTGGTTTCGGACATCGGCCGAGACGCAGAGGTGAGAGCGTCGATCACGGCCTCTTGCGACGTGATCCGCAAGAAGTGGATCTCCTTCGGCGGGCCGAGTGCGCTGACCAATGCGTTGCTTGGCGCGCCTTAAGCCGCCTCAGGATGCCGCCCGCGAGCGGGCGAAGTTCGCGCTCGCCGGTCCGTCAGCGACACTCGCCCGTGTTAGCGCGAGCGGTGCACTGATATCTGCCCGCGGACAAGCGAGTTCCGGGCACTTCGTCGACCTGAGAGAATTGCCCGAACGTGAGCTACGCGAGGGGGTAGGAGATGAAGCACGTGGCCCCACCCGGGACGCTCGCGTCCACCTATCTTCCCGATCTTCAAGATCTTTCTGCCGATCAGCGGGCCACGTTCCGGATTGGCCTTATGGCAAGGCTCACAGTGGCGATGGAGCGCACAGCTCGGGACGTGCACGGTTGGCTTCAGGGCCGCGACGATCCTGCAGAACTGGAAGACGGAGCACGGCAGTTTGCGATGCTGCTGAAACAAATCAAGGCGAACTTGCGCCCCGCTGACGAGGACTTTGCGATGGCGGCCAAAGAGGCCCTCGACCAGGTCTATGCCGCCTACGAAGAACGAAACAGGTATGTTCACGACCTTCTCCACGAAACGGACCTAGGTCAGTGGTCACGCGAGTCTCTTGAATTCCATACGCCCCTCCACAGCACGGCCGTAGACGAGGAAGCACTCGTAGATGCAGTGCTGGCCATTGTTCGAGCCAATTGGCGCCTGATCGCGCTCGCCTCGCTCGTGTCTCGAACCCACCAAGACCGGGATGACCCCGGAATCACAGGAAGTCCCGCAGATCCCCACGGGTGGAGAGCGATCCTCGAAAATCGATTCGTTCTAACCCCGGGCGGCGGTGCCTCGACCACCCCGGATGCATACCGCGCATGAGGGATTTCTCCCGCTGTTGCGATGAGCGCGGGAGCCGCGGGTCGTAACGAAGCGCGACTCCGCGTCATCGTCGGCGTCCCGGCAGGAATCAATTCCCACGGCCTTCGACACCGGAAAAACGCCACTGAAGCGATCCGTCTTTACTTGGTGCGTCTAGCCGCGTCAGTCGCTGACGTCTGTTGGGGACTCCGCTTCCCGAAACGACCGCGTCGACGCCACACCCCGCCCGAACGCCTGCCCCTGCAGAATTGCACCCAGGTCGACACCCGTCGCCGACTTCACGCTATCGAACGTCGCGGCCAGACTCGCAGCCTGCTCGCGAGCAATGTGCGTGCCCGCGGTGTCACCGCCGACGAGTGTGACGTTGCCAACGTTCTGATACCCCTTCGCGAACTCCGCCATCAGCGCGGGCAGCTGCCCGATGAGCTCGCGCCCCAGGATGGCCTCCTGGTTCTCGCGAAGGGCCTCCGCCTCGGCCTGAATGGCTGCGGCACTCGCCTCACCCTTCGCCCGGATCGCCTCTGCCTCAGCGTTTGCTTGAGCGCGCAGAGCTTCAGCTTCGGCGCTGGACTTCGCGCGCAGAGCCTCGGCCTCCGCCTCAGCACGCGCGCGCACCGCGGCGGCCTCCGCCGCAGCTGACGCCTGCCGAGCCTCGGCCTGTCGCTGCACCGCATAGGCCTCAGCATCCGATTCCTGCTGCGCCACCTGACGGTCGGTCTCGGCCTTCTTCTGGCGTCCGTACGCCTCAGCGTCCGCCTCCGTCTGCCTGCGATATTTCTCCGCGTCGGCGACGCGCTTGACGTCGGCGTCGAGCTCGGCCTGGCGGTTCTCGGCGCGCTGCACGAGCACGGCCTGTTCACGCTCGGCGCGAGCGAGGTTCTCGGCCTGCTCTGCCTCCGCGTTGGCGCGACCGACCTCCGACTTCGATGCCGCCGTGTTCTTGTCGAACGCCGTCTGCTCGATGAGGTTTGCTTCCTCCGTCGACAGCTGCCGCGCTTTAACCTCGCGGGCCGCTTCGATGCGAGCGACCTCTGCCTCACGCTTTACGCGCTCGACCTCCTGCGCACCAAGCGCCTCGATATAGCCGTTGCGGTCGGTTACGCCCTGAATGGCGAAGGAGTCGAGAACAAGCCCCTGCGCAAGCAGGTCGCCCTTGATGCCCTCCGCGATCTCGTCGCCGAGCTTCTGGCGGTCTTGCATGACCTCTTCGACGTTCAGCTTTGCGACAACACCGCGCAGGGCGCCTTCGAGCTGCTCGGTAGTGAAGACGTCGATCGCCTGGTCTTGCGAGGCGAAGCGCTCCGCGGCGGCACGAACCTGATCCGGCAGCGATCCGATCTTCACGAGTGCGACGCCGGCCAGGTGGATGGTCACGCCGTTCTTCGTCTGCGCGACCGGCTCCATCTTGATCTGCCGCGAACGCAGCGAAATGCGATCCGAACGCTGCGTCAGCTTGTTCACAAAAGCACCACCACCGGTGATGACCGTCATATTCGACGTCAGACCGTCTTCTCCGCGCTGCTTCTTGCCGACGATGACGATTGCCTCGTCCGCCTGCGGCACCTGATACCAGGCACGGAAGATGAAGAACCCGATCAGCAGGACCAGCAGCACCGCCCCGACGGCGACGACGACACCGATGATCCAGAGAATGTCATTATTCACGGCAATGCCCCCCGGCCCCGCTCCGTGCGGGTTCTGCAGTCACGCTATCGGGTGTCGGTACCGCTGCACCGTAGCCCCCGAGCCGAACTCGCGCCGCTCGATGAGTTCGAGCGTGAGGTCGACGCCGTCGAGCAACCGCGGCCCGCGCCCCGCCACCAGGGGATGCACCACGAACGTGTACTCATCGATGAGCCCCGCCGCGGCGAGCGCCGCCGGCAGCCGCACGCCGCCCACCGAGATGCCCCGCCCCGGCCGCTCCTTCAACCGCCGCACCGCGTCGACCACGTCGCCGTCGAGAAGCTCAGCGTTCCAATCGACTTCGTCGAGAGTCGCGGATGCCACCAGCTTCCGCATCGGATCCATGACCTCCGAGAAGGCCACCTCACTGGCATCCATCCAGTCCGGCCACTCCCCCGACGCGGGCCTGCGCCACGCGCCCTGCATCAGCTCATACGTCACGCGCCCATAGAGGAGCGTGTCGGAGCGGCGCAGCTCGTCGGTCCAGAACGCCATCGACTCTTCGTCGGGTGGGAGGCCCTCCTCGTGCGAGCAGCAGCCGTCGAGGGTGACGTTGATGGCGTAGCGGAGGGGTTGGGTCATGCCGCTAGCTTCCTCGCCCTGACTTCTTCGCGGAAGAGCCTGCCGCGGCGAATCGCTCCGCCTGCACCGCAAAAGCCTCCGCCAGTTCGGGCGGTCCGACGACCTCCATCGCCACCTCGAACCGACCGAAGGATGCCGCCAGAGCACCCCACGACCACGATCCGGCTTCGAGGGTGCAGCGGCCCTCATCGACCGCCGTGACCGTTCCATCACCAGCGAAGGGCCGGACGCGATGCGCGGGCGCGTGGAGGACGACGGTTCCACGGCATGGCCACTCGTTGGCATCCGATCCCTTGAAACGCCCCGAGACGAAGGCGTCGACCTCGCCACCGGGCACGACCCGCGGCACGAAGGGGGCGCCGTGCGGCACGCGCGGGCGGACCCGCTCGGCGGCGAAGAGTCGCCAGTCGTCGCGGTCGAGATCCCACCCGAGCAGGTACCACCGGCCGTACGAGGTGACGAGGTGATGCGGCTCGACGCGTCTCGACTGGGGGTCACCCTCGCCCCTCGGCAGGTAATCGAACCGCAGCGTCAACCGGTCGCGCACCGCCTGCGCCAGCGTCAGCAGAACGTCGAGCGGCACGGCCGCCACCGGCGCCTCGCCCGGACGCCCGACCGTCGTGACCTCGACCGCGTCGAGCCGATGCCGAAGCCGCGACGGAAGCACCTGGCGCATGGTCGCAAGAGCCCGGACCGCGGCCTCGCCGATCCCGGTACCGAGCGCCGGCGCCGCCCGCAGAGCGATCGCGACCGCGAGCGCCTGATCGTCGTCGAAGAGGAGGGGCGGCATGTCGTTGCCGGCTTCGAGCCGGTATCCGCCATCGGGGCCCCTCGTCGACTCGATGCGGTAACCCATCTCGCGGAGCCGATCGATGTCGCGCCGCACCGTGCGATCGCTGATCCTGAGCCGCGACGCCAGCACCGATCCCGGCCAGTCGCGCCGGGCCTGCAGCAGCGACAGCAGAGTGAGCAATCGCGACGTCGTGGCCATGTCACCCACGGTAGGTCACGTCTAGGACAGAAACAGACCTATATGGGTACGACTGTCGTTCCACGAGCCGATTTGGGCCGAGAAACCGAGGAGCAGACATGTCCGTGCAGACCACCACCCACCTGAACTTCCGAGGCGACGCCCGCGAGGCGCTCACGTTCTACCAGTCCGTCTTCGGCGACCACCTCGTGATCAACACGTACGCCGACTTCGGGATGCCGGCCGAGATCCCCGGATCAGACAAGGTCGTCTTCGGCCTGGTCGCCTCCGAGGACGGCTTCCGCGTGATGGGTTACGACATTCCGGGGCTCACCGAGGGCGGCCTCGCGGGCGGCGGCGCGACGCGCCGCGAGAACGGCACGACGGTCACCGAGCAAGCGGTGTTCGTGTCGATCAGCTCGCCGACGTTCGAGGAGTTGCAGGGTCACTGGGACGCTCTGGCGGTGGATGCCACGGTCGTCGAGCCGCTGGCGGCTTCGGCGTGGAGTGCGGGGTTCGGGATGTTGACGGATCGGTTTGAGGTGACGTGGAGTGTGTCCGTCGCCGCGGGATAGTGGCGCGGGCACCATATGAGGCCGGCCCGGGTTGCGATCGCGCGAATCCGGGCCGCACCTTACCTGAGCGTGGTCGATGCTCAGTGCACGCCAGCTTCACGACGCGAGGGATACCTCGCGCGCGAAGAACGTGCGGGTGTTGCAAGCGGTGCATCTCGATCGTTCGATTCGCCGAGAGCCTGGAGGGACTCAAACACGACTACGCATAACGATCAATCCGACCTACACCGGCGGAACCGCGGAATCTTGGGGTTGCGGGGTTAGGCAACATGGTGCAACCTCCTGAACCGCGTCGCGACGAATGGTTGCGGGCATGATGCGGGGAAAGCTCGTTGAGAGATCAAGGTTCTTAGCCTCCCTTGAGGCGCTCTGCGAGCAGCCAGATCGGCGCTTGAGGCAGCCACGACCAAATGAGCACATTTCTCAGGACATCACGCAAGACGGCGCAGATAGCGAGCATCACGCTCTCAGGGGAGATTCGACGCCGCCGACCCGCAGTGGGCTCCGAACGGCAGCGCCGGCGCGCTGCTCAGCGTCGCATCGACGACGCCTCCGGGGAGCGTCGGCGCCTGGCGGGACGCCGTAAGGCCCTACGGCCTACCCGGGTTGCAGGGGCCCACCGCCGGCACCCGCCTGAGCTCCCGAATGCGCACTTCTTGCGTCAGGACCGGGTCGCGGGCTCGACTCATGTAGCGGGTCGCGCTGCTCTGGCTGATATGAATGGGGTAGGCGAGGAGCTTGAGTGGGGGATGGCTGATTGCTGTCGCGACACCATAGACCGAGATCGATGGGCTGCGCAGTCTGGCCCGCGCGCAACCCCACCTACGAGATCGCGCGATGGAGTGAGGGCTCCTTCGCATAGCTCACTCGCTCGACGTCGGCGACAGTCAATCCCGAACCGCGGTCAAGTGTCACGCGGACAAGCGAATGCGCGCGAGCGCTTGGAGCAAGTTCTAGAGCCAGGTAGTCAAACAGTTCCGGCTGATGCACGGCTATCACGACCTGACGCCCATGAACGAATGCGAGCTGGCGGACAATAGTGGCGAAGTTGGCGACGTGGATGTCATCCATTGACTGCACAGGATCATCAAAGATGATCCAGGGGAGCTCGGGCGGCGCAGACAGGTGCAGCGCCATGAACAAGGCCAATGCTGCTGAGTTCGTGTTGCCGTAGCTAAGCATCGCGCCGGGGCTGCCCGAAATCCTTCCGTCGGGTAGTTCCGTTTCGAGTCTCACGTCAACCGAGCGACTCGCGGCGGTCTGCTTAACGAATCGCGGCGTGAACCGCTCCGAGGGCGCGAAACGCGTGAAGAGCTGTGCCCACAAGGCGTTGAGCGACTGATCGAACACTTCGTTGATGAGCTGCGAGCGCGTCATTTCAGCATGTTGTAGCACGTCTCGGGCACTCATCATGCGAGAGTCCGCGGTCGACATTTGCGCTTGAAGCCGGGATATTGCCGCGTCGGCGTCTCGCACTTCCTTCTCTGATCGCTCCGCGTCTCGCTGCGCGTCCTCAATCGCTTCGCGCGCTTCGCGCTCGCGACGTCGCTGGATATCCGCAAAGCGAAGTCGCTGGATACGCTCGCCGATTTCTTCCTTGAGCACAGCGATGGAATCTTCGAACGAGGAGTCCGGGAAGGAGAGCCCGAGCGCACTCCTGACGTCGGCGATGCGGTCCGCGATGACCGCCCGCTCGGCTTGCCAGGCGAGGATCTCGGCGGCTCTCGCTTGAGCCGATTGGACGATTTGAAGAAGACGTGAACCTTCGTTGACCGAATCTGCCATGGCGTTGAGCCGTCGGATCGCTTCATCAAGTGGGCCGATTACGTCTTGTGCGGGCACGCTCTTCAGCAGCACCACTTGTCGCACCGCTGTGAGCCTCTCGGCGCGCAGGCTCGCCAGCTCGCGCTCGAGGTGTACGACCTCACGGGCGCCGGCGCTGAGCCGACCGAGCTTCGAATTGAGATGCTCCGAAAGAGATCCAGGGCCTTGGAAGTGCTGATCGCAGAGCGGGCACCGCTCTGACTCCAGGACCGGGATCGCCAAGTTGAGTATCTCGATTAGCGTGCGGATGTCATCTGAGACCCCCGTCAACTGCACGCGTTTTTCGCCGCTTGCGATGGCGTGATCGATATCCGCGATGCGCCGATCTAGCAGGCTAATCTGCTCATACTTGGCGTCGTTTGAAGCTATTGCCTCGGCACGGTCGTTTGCAGCTGCAATCGCATGCGTCACGGTTTGCTCGTATACATCGGCGAGCTGAGCGGCTTCCGCCGCTGGGAGAGCGAGGAACTCGTGGCGGATCGCGTTGAGTTCCGCCAGTAGGGCGGCACCAGATCCCGCTTCCCACGCTTCGAGAGCGGTCCGAGCCTCTAAGTCGCGCGCAAGATCTTGGGCCGTCTCCGCTGATTCGTTGAAGAGGGAACTGCGGACAAGATTGCCGACCGCGTCTACCTTGGCCTGAAACTGCTCCAACTCAGACAGTTCGGCACGACTGGTTTCGACTCCGCGACCACGATCAATCGCCGTGCGCAGTAACTCATCGATCGCATAGTCGGTCGAAGTCTCACCTAGCAGATCTCGCAGCCGAGCAGCGGCTTCTGCGAGCATGGTGAGCGCCTTCTCGTGTTGGATCTGGAGCTCACGACGCCGTGTCTGCAACGCGTCGACACGGTCTTTGGCCCGAGCCCAAGATGGCACCGCCTTGCGGCTTCGTCGCAGATCGCCGGAGGCGTGTAGCCCGTCAATAAGTGCATCGAGCTCGTCGAGCCCCACGAGGGACTTGACGAATCGCACAAGCGCCGTATCAACCTGCTTACCCGTTTCGGTGTAGGACTCCAGTAATCGTCCGAGCGCTGTCTGTGGCAGGAAGCTGCGCTCGAGAAAGTACGTTTGCTCGGGTTTAGTCAACGCCGCGCGTCCGGATACTGTGTCACCATTCAGCTCGAATGAGCCCACCCGGGTGCCATCGTCCCGGTCCTCCAGTGCTAGACGGACGTGCCCGAGCGGAAAATCATGGTTTCGAAGCAGCGATCGCGCGTCTCCAGTCTGCTCGTCCAAGAATCCGACGCTTCCCGTGGCCCCCAATTCGATCGCACTGAGCAAGCTGGTCTTGCCGGCGCCGTTCGCACCGTGGATGAGGGTGATAGACCCGTCGAGGGGAATGACGCATCGGCCCGCGATACTTCGGAAGTTCTCAACGACAAGTTCCTGCAGGCGCAACTCAGTCATGCGTCTCCCGATAGCTTGCGAAAGATTCGTCAATCCATGCTTTGTAGCGGTCGCTGACGACCGACGCGCCTGCGTTGGCCGCATGCACAAGCCTCAGCAGTTCTGCCGAATGCCGCTTGCGGCCGACAGCAGCCGCCACCTGGGCGCTGCCGTCGAGCTGTGCCACGGCCGTCGCCGGCAGTTGCAGCGGCAGAAGTGGCCCCAGCATTCGGGGCGTCGGGAGGGATCCGTCAACTACTAGCACCCGCGCCAGCTCCATGAATTCGCCCATGCCTGTGTGAGACGCCCGGTTGCCGACAAGGACGACCGTTACGGTACGGCGAGAACTGGCCGCATCCAGAGCTCGCACCAACCGCTGCACTAGCCAGAACAGTCGCAGCGTAGCTTCCCGCGTATCGGGTCGGTCGGCAATCAGGGATATATCGAGACTTTCAGGCGGCCCCTCCCAGAGGCCGTTCACCTCCAAGGTGATGTCGCCGACGGTAATCGGTGCGACGACTTCCGTATAGCCGTTCCCTCGAAGGAGCGAAGCGACTTCCGCCCGGAGCGCGTCCCTGGACGTTGTTCTCGTCACAGCTTCGCTCCCGCCTCGAACCGGGCCATGAGTTCATCGACATCGCTAACTGAGTCAGAAAGTGCGCTCCAAGAAAGATCATGACGCGAACGAGTGATGCGTCCTCGCCCGATCCTGCCGCCGGGCGATCGCGGAAGGGCTGACGGACCCTTCTGCATCTGCAGTAGAACCATCTCACCGTCCCCTTCGACCCAGTCGTTGCTCTCCATCGCGGCTATGGCCTCCGCGGCACTTCGAACGACGATCACGGTGGTCGTCGTTCCGCCGGAGCGGCCACTGATGCTGATCCGGCTACCTTTCGACTCGTTCGATAGTGATAGGCGCCAGCGTCCCGCCCGCTCACCAAGCCCCAATAGGCCGAGCGCGATCGCTAGTAGATCGAGGCCCATCGCCACAACTCCAGGATCAGTTGAAAGCTGATTCCTGGTGGCACGAGCGAACGGGAGATACTTGGCGTCCCCAGACGTGAGTGGGCCGAGATACGTCCGAATCAGGTCTGAGTAGCCACCCCGCAAAAACTCTGCCAGTGCGCTCTCGTCCCGCCCATAGCGGGCCACGATCCGCACGATGAGCCGGCGAATTCCCGGGCGGAGGGACGCGAGGACCGCGCCATTCAGGGGGTGGTGCCGCTCCATCGCCGCGATCATCTTCGCAGCCAGTACTTCCAGCAGGACCGCCGCGACGACGGGGCCAGCGTACGCACCGAGCGCGGAGCGACGAATGACGTTGGTTCGTTCGCGCCCAAATTCCTCGCCATACGCCACCTCGAGCACGTCTCGCTGACTTGCTGCGATAGCAGGCTCCGCGAAGAGATATGCGGGGTGAGTTGGGTCCCACCGCCACGGACTCCTACTCGCGGCACCCCGAAATATGGCGAGCAGGTCGCTATCTTGCACCGAAAGTCCCAGTATCAGGGAACGCTTGCGTGTCGTCAGATCACGGAGGTGATCCTTCATATGCGCGAACTCCGGATCGCCGTGCAGCTTGCTGATCTGCGCATTCGTGGCGATGATCTTCCCGCGGTATCGATCCGGTTGCGCAAGTGCGAGTACGGCACATCCGTGAAACTTCGCAATCTCGGCGTGGCCGTGAGCGTCTCGCGGATCGTCGACGTCGACGTAGACGTCAATCAGACTCTCTGACGAAGAGATATCTGACAACGCCTTCTCAACCAGCCCGTCCCAGTTTCCGGAGGCGAACTGAGTGGCGCAGCCTTCAGAGATCAGCATTGCGAGTAGTACATGTGTGGGACCGGGCTCCAGATCGGGATCGCCGTAGAGCTCCGGCAGACCGGCGCCATCGATCAGGAGGTAGTCCGTTGGTCTCCCCTCAACCCCGACGCCGAGCACACGGCTGTATTTGTCGCGCAAGGACTCGAGGTCGCCCGGTTCCCAGCCCAACGGGTCCTCGTCGTACCGCGCCCGCTCGGCGGGTATGTTGTCTCCGAGAATCTCCAGAAGAGCGGCCCGATGCTGCGCCGCGTCACCTTCACCCGACCCAGCTCGCTGACGCAGAAACAAGAGCACTCGCCTGAGCAGCTGTACGAGATCGGGCACTTGATCGCGGGAGATACCTGACCCCAACCAAAAGAGGCGCCGGCCATCCGCGACGTCGTCGATCAGTTGCTCGTTCTCCGAACGAAGAAGTCTCCAAGCTTCCCGCACCCATTCCCCCCACACGGATTCGACGACCCGCGGCTGTCGCGCGAGTATCGCTGAGCACATCCTGGCACGGCGAGGGGCGCGACCGCTGGCTGTATCTCCCACGACGGTTGCTTGATCTGATTACCCCGACGTGACGGGAATGTCCGGGCAGAGTGGAGCTGCCACCGTACCCGCGCTGCCTCAGGCGGTCCGCTGAACCACCCGACCATCAGCCGACTGAACAACCTGCCTGGGTGCTACAAGGCTGTCCGGGCAGGTTGGTCAGTCGGCTAATGGGTGGGTGTCCGCCGATCGCGGTGTGGGGCCTGTGGTGATTGTAGGAGTGCATCCAGGTCGGTAGCGCGTTGCGGCGGGCTGATCCGGAGTTGTAGTGCCGGGCGCAGGCTCAGCCGTCAGCGAGGGTGCGGCGGAAATGTTCGATCTTCCCGTTCGCCTGAGGACCGTAGGGGCGGGTGCGCTTCGGGCTGATGTGCAGTTCGGCGCAAGCATCGCGCCAGGCGAAAGATCGGTAGGCAGCGTCCCAATCGCCGGTCGCCCACGGGCATACCAAGTTCGACCAGGCCCGAGGTTGTCTCCAGACTAGGGCGTCGCACACGACGAGGGAACTCACATTGCGAAGGGCGCGTGTCTGCCCAACTTTGCAACTGGTCGCGGTCGATACATCTAGGTCGACTCATTGGATTTCACGTTCTCCGACAGTCCGCGAACTTACGTTGGCATTCTGCCAAAGTGCGTTGCCCGCGTCGAAGACTCACCGGTCCGCCACTCGACAGTGTCGAGTAGCCCCTGCGGGGAAGGGTAGGAAACGTCGCCATGCGGTCATTGGTTCGTTGGTCCATCGCGGCGAGGAGGATCGCACGCCTATCGGTGAGCGCACGGATGCCCACCCCTCAGTGAAGGCAAACCCCGGGCCGCGCATCCGTCCGCGCCACGACAATCGCGACGTTGTGCAGCCGCATGCCGAGCGCGCGGAAATCAACGCCTCGCGCTTACCGTTCCAAACCGCAGCGCATGGCTCTGCAGGACGCTAGACAATCGTGACTACCCAAACACTTCTCTGCGATGTAGGTGGCTGAAGCAAAGCTTCTACGAGGGGCGTGGCCCACCGGGTACATGCGCGTACGGTAGTTCTAAATCCCCGTTGAGAACTCACGCGCTCGCCGACTCGCTTGGCTTCGCCGATTCGTCGATCTGCCGCAGTCGCGCGATCAGATCGGATATTTGCGCGTCGCTGAACAATGCATCGGGCCCCTCAGGGGCTATGCCATCGAAGGGATCCTCATACAACCGCCGCGGATCCAGATACCCAGCGATCGTGAGCTGCTGCACGACCAGGTCGACGAACGCATGCTGGCGATGGGTGAAACCGGGTGTGGAGACGAAGTCGGCGAGCTGTTGCTCGACGGCCGAGCGATCCATACCGACGATTGACCGCACTAGTCGGCCGAGGCCGCCAGCCCCCTTCGCTTCCTCATTCAACAAGCCTGCGTCGAGGCCACCCGCTGATGTCAGCGCTTCCTCCAGCTGCTCGAGGTCAACCGCGGTGAGGGGGCGTCCGGTGCGCAGCTTATGTAGGGCAACATCCGACCGGCCGGTGAGAAAGCCGAAGAGCTTCTCACGGAACGCACGACGGTTGAGACCCGGCACCACGCGTGTGAGGACGACGTCGCGGACAGGGGCGAGGGTGTCCTCGAAGTCGGAGTACACGATCGCCATGCTCTCGCGGCCGATGAGGCGCACGAGGTCTCGGAGGTTCACGCGCACGCGCTCGAGCATGACGGCGTCGACGTGTTCCCACCACGACGCATCAGCGACGGCATTCAGCAGCGCTGCCTGCGCGGCCACCGCCGGGATACCGCGCTGATCGCCCAGCGCACGCGCGATGTCGACGATGCGGGCGGCGACGCCGACCGGCACCGGCTCGCGATTCGCAAGGCTCACCTGCGCGGTGAGGACGAGCGCGTCGAATCGTTTGGCGGCTTCGTCGGTGTCCTGTTCGGCAGCTGAGGGCAAGCCAGCGAGCTCCGCAGCGGCATCCACATCGGCGTCCCTGAAGCTGTCCCACGCATGCGAACTGCTGAAGCGCTCGACGGCGCGCAGCCGCCGGCGCACGAGGAAGTTGTCATGGTTCATGCCCGCGACCGCGGAATGCAGACGCGCCGCGAGCACATCACGCAGACCTGCGGCATCCGGGTCGTCGGTGCCGTGCAGCGCAGCGAGCAGGCGCGTGCGCAGTACAAACGAGCGCTCCGCCAGCGACACCGAACGAGGTGCCGCTGCCTCAGTGAGCTGCTCGTTGAAGTAGTCGATGTTGCCGCACACGTCGAAGATCACGAAGTCGCGCTTGTCGTCGCCGGGTCCGTACAGGTCCGGGCGGAGACGTGTGCCGCGTCCGACCATCTGCCAAAACTTGGTGTGCGAGTTGACGGGCTTGAAGAACACCAGATGCACGACGTCGGGCACGTCGATGCCGGTATCGAGCATGTCGACCGAGATTGCGATGTGCGGCGACTTCGCGGGAGTGGAAAACGCGTCGATGAGCGTCTGCGCGTAGGGGCCGGATGCGTACGTGATCACGCGGGCGAACTCGCCACGCGTCTCGGGAAAATTCACATCCCACCGCGACTCGATGAACTCGGCATGCCGCTGGTTCTTCGCGAAGATGATTGTCTTGCCGAGCACGTCGCCGCCGCCGACGCGGCGCCCCTCCGTAACGAGCACGTCGAGCACCTTATCGACGGTGTCTTCGTTGAACAGCCAGCGGTTCATCGCGGCGGCGTCGATCGCATCGGGGATCTCGCCGTCCTGCCACTCGAGCTCATCCCACCGCTCGCGTTCTCCGGGGCTCAGGTCCGCGTAGCGGATGCCGCGGGTCATGAACCCGAGATCGATCGGTCGCGCCACGGGAGGAACGAGATACCCGCCCGCGATCGCGTCGTCGAGCTCGAAAACGTCGGTCGGCACACCATCGTCGAGGTCGAACATCCGGTAGGTGTTGTGATCGACGTCGGCGCGCGGTGTTGCGGTGAGGCCGACGACGAGCGCGTCGAAATACGAGAAGATCTCGCCGTACCTGTTGTAGATCGACCGGTGCGCCTCGTCAACGACGATGAGGTCGAAGTAGCCCGGTCCGAAGCGGCGGAGCGCGTCTTCACCGGAGTCGATCAGGCCCATCACGGTCTGATAGGTCGAGACGAAGACCCGCCCGTCGCTGTCGCGGTCGGTCACGAGGTTGACAGGGGCGCTATCGGGCAGATGGGTCTTGAACGCGGCGACGGCCTGGGTCACCAGCGCTGTGCGGTCGGCGAGAAACAGCACGCGCTTGATCCAGTTCGCACGCTGCAGCACATCGACGAGGGCGATGACGGTGCGGGTCTTGCCGGTGCCCGTAGCCATCACAAGCAGCGCGCGGCGGCGCTGGTGCTCGAACGCCTCGGTCACCGCGCGGATCGCACGTAGCTGATACGGCCTCTCGACGATCGTGTGATCGACGGATGCCGTCGCGAGCGGCTTAAGCGACGTCCGGCGCTGGATCGCCAGCACGAGCTGGTCTTTCGTCATGTACCCGGCGACCGAGCGGGGCGGGTACCGGCGGTCGTCCCACAGCCACGTCTCGAAGCCGTTCGTGTAGTAGATCAGGGGCCGCTGACCGAAGTCGCGCTCGAGGGCGTCCGCGTACACCTCGGCCTGCAGCCGGCCCTCTTTCGCGCTCTTCGTGGTGCGCTTGGCCTCGACGACGCCGAGTGGCTTGCCGTCGTCGCCCCACAGCACGTAGTCGACTCGACCTTCACCCGACGCGGTGGGGATCCCGGTGACGGGCCACTCTCGATCGCGGGTGTTGGTGAGCAGCCACCCCGCTTCGGCGAGCTGCAGATCGATGAGGTCGCGGCGCGTCTCGGCCTCCGTCGCGACGGTCGGATCAGGGATACCATGCGCGGCATTCACGACGTCGTTCGCGGCCTTCGTCGCGGCAACCCCGGCCTGTAGTCGCGCGAGTTCCTCCTGCAATGCGGCGCTGCGCTCGCGCTCGTTCGCGAGCGCCCGGCGCGCCTGGTCAAAGTACTCCTGCGCGCGTTCGAGCTCGGCGCGGGTGCGCTGGATCACGGCGGCCGGAGCCGGCGGAACCCGGGCCAAGTCGAAGGGTGGAGCTCCGACGGCGTTCGGATCGCCGTAGCCGTGATCGAGCCACCGGCAGATCGTGTGCAGCTGCTCGAGGGACCCGCGGGCGCGGCCGAGCGGCATCGCCTCTTCTTTGTGGACCGCGTCGTTCCCGATCGTCCGCACGATGCGAAGGCTGCCAGTCACGTTCTGGCCGACCAACGCCTTGAAGGCGGCCTGGGCCGTCAGATTCGCGAAGGAGTCATCGTACGGGCGCGGCAGGGCCTCGGCGGCGTAGATCCATTCGGTGAACATCTCGCCAGCGCGCCGGGCGTAGGTCGCGGACGCGCGCGGGTCGCTACGCAGGTACGACTCAGCGCGGGATGCGGCCTCCCAGACTTTCGGCCAGCGATCCCGGACGAAGTCGAAGTTCCCCAACGCGCGGCTCCCTGCGGCAGGCACGGCCCCCACCTTTCGCCATGCTAGCGAACGGTGCCGACTTTGCCTCCAGATCGAAGCTCAATCCCGAAGCTGGTCCGCGTCGGCGTGCTCGTCATGGTCGTCGAGCACAGAATCCGATCGCCGGCTACTCGTCGGCGAAGAAGTCCTCGTCGACTTTGAGGATTTCGATCGTTTGGGCTACTTGCACGCCCACCTTGTGCCTGAGCATGAGCGCGGTAAGCCGTTCGCCGTCGACGAGGGCAATCTCCTGCGGCACGCGCTCCGCGGCATCAACTGCTTCAGCGGTGAACCGGCTCGTCGTGAAGAACACTCCGACGTTCGCACCCCGTGTGGCAAGAGCTCCCACGAATTCTTGGACCTTCGGGCGACCGATTGTCGCCTCGGCGTAGCGCTTCGCCTGCACGTAGATCTTGCTCAGCCCGAGCTCGTCGCGGTCGATCACTCCGTCAAGACCCCCGTCGCCCGAGCCCCGCAAGGGAGACATCGTTCCATCGCGGCCATAGCCCATCTTCACCAGCAGCGAACGGACGACGCGCTCGAAGTCATACGGGTCGCTCTCTCTCAGCCGCTGCAGAAGCGTCGACTTTGTGTCGCTCTCGATGAGTTGGATTCCCGAGCTGATGAGCTCATCTGGGTCGGCGTCCTCAACTGTCGCGGGGGATGGATCGACGGTGATCGTCTTCCGTCCGCGCGCGGGGGTGTACTCGCTGTAAGCCGGAATCGCGTAGACAACGGGCTCTGGGATCGCCCCCTCGTGCTCACGGAGCAGTCCGCGTCCGGTTTCGGTGATGCGGAAATGCGCTCGCGACGGCGACTCGATCGCCTTCGCTCGGCGAAGCGCAGACGTTGCCCACCCGATTCGGTTCAGCGCTCGAGGCTGACCAGAGCTGAGCGTCTCTGCGATCTCATCCTCCGAAAGACCTGCACGGGCGATGACGGCCCGCTCCATGTCACGTTTCTGCCATGTCTGACCATCGGCGAGTACCTCCAGAAGTGGGCGAAAGAACTCGTACCACCGCGGCATCGTTGAGATCGGCTCGCGGGCCGTGGTGTCGGTCATAGTTGTCCTCGGAAAGCCCGGTGTTGGAGGGACGCGAAGAGGGTCGCGAATGCGTCGACCCGACGTGCAGATGTCATTCTGAGAGCTTCGGCCTCATCGAGTCGCTGCGTGAAGGTCGCGATAGCGGGTTTCGACGGTATCCTCACCGGGAAGTCTCGCAGCTGACTCGAGTTGATCGTCGCGATCCCCGTCGTCTGCTTGGCCGCACGCAGGAAGTACCGCTTCCCGTAGTCACTGCCGATCTCCCAGCTCAGCCACGTCATGTCGACGGAAGTGTCGATCGCTCGGACTCGGAACACGTGATTCTGATGAATGCTGACGGGAAGCTCCGACCTCCACACAACACCGCGGCCAAGCTTGTCTGGATCACCGCCTTCGGTAAGAAGCAGGTCATTCGTGACAAGCCGATACCGCTGGATCTCTGCTTCGCTGGCGTCGATCGTCTTCACGTTCGACAGGTCAAGACGCTTGTCCTGCACGTTGGCGACGGTCATGTACGGCACCTCGACAAGCCCCGTCGGCCGCGGCCTACGGCCTTTTGTTATACCCGAGCCAACCGTGGCGATCTCCGAAAGCGGCACCACATGCTCGTCAACGAGCGTCAACTCGAGTTCGCGAAACGCAGACTCAGCGAGTGACGCGCTTGCCGTGGTGAGCTTTATAGCCGTCGATTGGAGGGCGTCGGCCTCGTCGAGAATCGCGGCGATCCGGCGCTGCTCGGGGAGGGGTGGGAGCCGGACCGGCCAGCGAGCTAGGTCCGTCTTCCGCAATGACGGGACGGAGGTGGTGCTGGCAATCTGGCCCAAGTCGATCTGCTGGAGAAATCTGAACAGGAACCTCGGGTCTACGTCACTCCCCGGGACAGCCGCCATCACATTGTTGTCGATGAGCACGGGCACGCCGTTGAAGGCACGAGCGTTAAGCCGGAGCGACTCCCCGATCTTCGCGAACAGGGTACTAAGCGCCGGGATCGGACGCGTGCGCAGGGCGACGAGGTCGGCTTCATCGACATAATTTCGCGCGGTCGATAAATTCCCGCCGTTCGAGCGTGAAGCTTCTCCGATATCGCCTACCTTGGCGAACGGATACTGACCTGCCGTGCGGCCTTGGAAAGCGAGAGGGAATGCCGCTCCCGCCCGCAGATCAGCGACCTCCCCTAGCGGAACGGTCTGCCAGGTCACGCGAGCATCTCCCTCAGGCGCTTCAGGCCCTCCTGGATGTCGACCTCGAGCAAATCGATCTCCTCCAGGATCTCAAGGGGGGAGCGGTGCTCGACCTCCTCGATCTCGATCTCCTTGTACCGATTGAGCGAGAGGTCGTAGCCGTTGTCGACGATCTCCTGCTTTGGCACGACGAAGCTCTGATCGGTCCGGGTGCGGGCGGTCTCGGCATCCCGTGCCTGCCAACGGGCGAGTACGTCGGGCAGGTCGTTTGCCTCGATCGGCGTCCGCTTATCGTCGAGCGTCATGCCGTCGGCGCGCACGTCGTAGAACCAGACGCGGTCGGTCCCCCCGGACGAGGTCTTCGTGAACAGCAAGATCGCGGTGGACACCCCCGTGTAGGGCTTGAAGGTTCCCGACGGCAGCTTGATGACGGCATCCAGCTTGTGCTCGTCGACGAGCATCCTGCGCACGGCCTTGTGCGCGTTCGAGGAGCCAAAGAGCACACCCTCGGGCACGATCACGGCCGCGCGACCGCCGTTGCGCAGCATCCGGATCATGAGAACGAGGAAGAGGAGTTCGGTCTTGCGTGTCTTCACGACCTTCTGCAGGTCCTTCGCGACCGTTTCGTCGTCAAGCGACCCAGCGAACGGGGGATTGGCGAGCACGAGCGTGTATTGGTCGAGCCCCGGGTGGCCCTCCGATAGAGAATCGGCGCGTTCGATCGTCGGGTTCTCGACGCCGTGCAACAGCATGTTCATGCTCGCGATGCGCGCCATCGAGGCGTCCGAGTCGTAGCCGGTGAACATCGGACCGTTGAAGTGGGCGCGGGTGGCGGCATCCGTCCAAATCTCGGGGTGGTGCGCGCGCAAGTACTCCTCGGCGGTAATGAGGAACCCGGCCGTACCCACCGCGGGATCGATAATGAGGTCGTCCGGGCGCGGCTGCTGCAGGTCGACCATGAGCTGAATGATGTGCCGGGCAGTGCGGAACTGCCCGTTCGTGCCGCTCGTCGAGAGCTTGAGCAGCATGTACTCGTAGATGTCGCCCTTGGTGTCGCGGTCTTCCATGGGAATCTCGGCGAGCAGGTCGACGACCTTCGTCAGCAGCGCCGGCGTGGGGATTGTGAATCGCGCGTCGCGCATGTTGCGCGCATAGCTCGAGCCCTGAGCACCGAGCCGGCGCAGCCACGGGAAGACGTGCTCGGAGACAACATCGAACATTTCGACGGGCGAGTAGTTCGTGAACACGCTCCACCGGAGGTCGCGGAACGGCCTGCGCCCCGGCAGGTCGCTGTCGTAACCGTCCGGAAAGATCGGGCTTTCAATCGGGTCGCCGAAGCGCGCAGCCTTCTGCTCGGCCTTGGTGTGCAACTCGTCGAGCCGCTTGATGAAGAGTAGGTACGTGATCTGCTCAATCACCTCGACCGGATTGGCGATGCCGCCCGACCAAAACGCATCCCAGACCTTGTCGACCTGACCCTTCAGTGGACCTGTAACCACAGACTCTCCCGACTCGCGTACAACCCTCTTACGCTAACCGAGTCGATGAGCAACAGTAGCTCGGGTCCGACGGGGTACTGATGCGGTCTTGGGCGGCGACCCCGGTCGCACCTGGACTCGCCGGCATCGAGCCGCACGTCGTCTTCGCGGAACCCTCGTCGCCGCACCGCGGGACAATTTGCCGCCACACGATTCGCGCTCGCATCACGCCGGGCACATTACGCAACATGCAACGACAGCAGCCACCCCGCACGAAGGACAACCCACATGCGTCGTCGGAACCTGAACGGGGACGGTCAGAAGCCCGTCGCTTCGGTGGACGTGCTCGACATGAACGCCGTCGAGAACGAGCAGCAGCTCGCAGCGGACGCTCCATAAGCGGCGCTAGGTCGGCCTCCTGCGGGCGACGAGACCGTGTGGTTTATCTCAAACAGGCGCATATGCCATCGGCTCGCAGAGCCCAAGCTCAGGACGTTCTTGTATTTGAGAGATGACGACCGATGTAGCCGATGTAGATCTTCCCGGTGGACTTTACATCGTCCAAGTAGTACATGCGCGGAGCAAATTGGTCTCGATGAGTGGGCTTGAAGTGCGCCTGCATCAGAATTCGCCCCGTCGGGTCCACACTGGCCGGCACGGGCAGTTCACGCTCGCTTCGCCATTTGTTGTTCTGTAGAACCGATTCGCTTTCACGTGCCGCATGCCGCTGCGGAGAACACTTGAATCCGTCGACGTCGTCCTGTTCGAGGTACATATACACGCTTCCATCGAATACGCCACCCTCACGGAGAGCCGCGTATTCAGCGAGAACGCGCACGTAGTCCCACAAGTCATTCGCGTACTTGCCGTAATGGTCCCGCTTCCTGACCTCAGCGACAGCGGCAGGGTCGCCAGTGAACTCCACGTACTGCAATGCCGTGTGAGCATCCTCACCCGGAGTTATGCGCGCGATCAATTCCTCGACGTCAGCCGGCGGAGCCCAAAGCTCGGCTTCAGCATCGATAGGGGGCGTAAACTCGTGAAGTTCACGCAATCGCGCCTTGAGCAGCTGGTTCTCACGATTGAATACTCGAACCTCGTCTGCCGAAAGTGCAATTTCAAATCCGAGTTCGTCAAGCTGCGCTCGCAGATCAGTCAACTCAGTCAGCAAACGATCGTTCTCGGCTTCAACTTCAGAGATGTAGTCCTGGGCTACGCGAGCATCCGCGATATTCGCAGCGATGAAGGTGTCGAGTTCCTCAACTTCGAGTTCGGTGACTTCCGCGCGCCCAAGCCACCGGGCCAGCACGCGCTTGAGGATCGCCAAGACGGGTGTCCGCGTACCTGTGGTTGCCTCCGAGGGACCGCTCTCGGACGGCGCGCCAGCGGCGCTCGAGTCGGGGAGTATCCGCTGTTCGCCTGCGGACTCGATCGCAACCTGTTCAGCGATTCTCTGCCGTCGGCCGGCTCGATCGAGCAACTCGATGGTTCGACGGGCATCTGCCGGGAGCGCGCGTTCCAGAAGACGCAGTCGCGGCCCGCGGGCATGCACTGCGGGTAGCTTGCCGATGACGGTTCGACCCCTAATCGCCCGGGCGAGTGTGGATGGGCCGAGGAAGCGGTGCGCCCGACCGTCGAGCGGATCGTCGAGCTGGACGTCCGGGCCAAAGGTTCGTACGCGGCCGGCCGGCGCTTCGTGCGACGCCGGCAAGTGTTGGTTGAGAACAGGGACAGCGTCCGCAGCGATCACAAATGTCGCAGCGACTCCGAGGCTATTGCGCGTCAGTTTCTCGATGATCTCGGACCACGCAACATCTACCTCCGTGCCCGGCGAAGAAGCGACAATTACGGACCCGATGCGAGTTTTGTCCGTGATTGCGTCCAGGACGGAACGAACGTCCTCAGATCTGACGAACTGCGGCCGGCTAGTCAGGAGAGTCGATCCATCCAGTGGCTCGAGCTCATCGAGGAGGTCACGCACAATGCGTGGGGTACCAACTACGTCCAAAGCAGCGTCGTCGGTGACCCCGTCCAGTGCGCCTTCAACGACGAGAAGCCCCCGCTTTGCGCCAGTCTCTCGTGCGGCGTAGATGGAGATAATGAATGTCCCGGTGAGGTTAGCGTCGACCAACCGGTAAAGCCTGCGTCCAACGCTCTCATCCGCGTCGTGGATACCTGTGACGAGGATTGAGTATCGATCATCGAAGTCACGGCTGGTGGCGCCGTCCCAGTCGTCGAGTCGACCGACACCACCAAGCTTCTCGCCGAGCCACCCGCGCACGTGGCGCTCGGCGACTTCGATCGCATCGACATGCGGTCTTACTCGGAAAACCGTCCGGTATCCCACCCCCCAAGTCGATTCCGTCAGACGCTCGGCCGCGTTATCCGCAATTGCCTTCTCGGCCATTCTCTGCCCCACCCCCATGGCGTCGCTCGCGGACGGCAACTCGTCGACGAATTTCTGCGACGTGGGACATACTGCCCTAAATCATGGCGAGAGGTGCATAACGGCGCTGACACGGGCCCCACCCCCGGGCATCGCCCCCTGCACGCTGAGGTCCCTAGACGCCGCCGCTACTCGCCAGCCCCCAACCCCAACAACCTCTCCAGCCCCTCCTCCGTAACGATCGGAATCCCCCACGCCCGCGCCTGCCGCGCCTTCCCCGACATCGAATCGGGGTCGGCGGCCACGAGCACTTTGGCCTTCTTCACCATGCTGTCCTTTGGAATCAGACCGCGCTCGGTGAGGATGTCGAACCACGCCGCTCGATCTCGGCGCGTTTCGCCGGTGATGACGACGGTGTCACCGGGCGACAGGCGAAAGCCGGTGCTGAGGGTCGGGACCGCGGCATCCGGTTTCGAAGCGGCGCCGGCGATGGTCTCCGCGTCGATCTCGAGCAAAGTACCGATCTTCTGGATGTCAGCCCACTCGTCAGCGGTGAGCTGGTCGTCCGCCCAGGCCGCCGAAACCAAGCCGTCGAAGTAGGCGCGATGGATGCGCCGAACCGCGGTGCTCGACAGGTTCAGCTCAGCGGCGAAACGGATGAGGTCATCGGTCTCCGTGGCGGACATGTATCGATCGAGGAGGACGCGATCGAGCAGAGCGAGGTAATCCAGATTCAAGGAGCCGTCGTCGACGGCGGCGTCAGTCGCGACGTCCACGTGCAACCGCTCGAGAACCGACCGCGGCGCCGTATCGGAGTCCGTGCGCGCCAACCAGGCCGCCGTGTCGAACGGCTCGTCCGGCCACTCACCCGGGGTGGCGAGCCACCCATCCCACCAGGCGGGATCCTGACCCGCGCCGATGTAGGCGCGAAGAAGCGCCGCCGCAGCGAGCGCATCGGCGGAGGCGCGATGAGCGTTCTCCATCGCATATCCGATGGCAGCACTGCAGTCGGCGAGACTCCGATTGCCCGGCAGGAATGTGCCCGCGAGCTGCATCGTGCACATCCAGTACGCGAAATCGGGACACGCCAGACCGGCCTGCTCCATCGAGTGAGCCAAGAACCGTGCATCGAAACTGGCGTTGTGCGCAACAGGTACCCGCCCGCGCAAGAGCGAGGCGATGGACGGCGCGAGCGCACCGAATTCCGGAGCTCGCGCGGCCGCAGCGGCGCTGATGCCGTGGATACGCTGCGCACCCATGTCCCGCATCGGATTGACGAGTGTCTCCCAGACTCCCTCGACGACACCGGTGGGCGACACGTGCACGATCGCTACCTCGACGATGCGATCGTGTTTCTGCGGAAACAGACCTGTCGTTTCCAGATCGACGACTGCGAATCCTCGCCCCATAATGCGCTCCTCACGGTGATCGACGTCACTCTAGCCGTCGGCTGAACGCGATCATCGCCGCTCAGAAACGGGCGACATAGGCTCCCGACGGCGCAAGCTCGACCCGTCGCGTGGCCACCGCCACCGTCAGAGCCTCGGCAAGTCGCTCGGAGATCTGCGTCGTCATCCGCTTTCCACCGAACAGCCGCAAAGCTTCTCGTTTGATCTCGTCCTCGCGCACCCCACCGCCGAGCTCAGCGACAACGGCCATCGCGTTCGCGATCTCCTCCAGAGCGACGGACTCGAGCGGTCGGCTCTCCCCCGGGCTACTCGTGCGAACGTCTCGCCACGTCGACACATCCACGTCCGCCGGCCAGACGAACTGCTCATCGCCTCGGCGAGTAGAAGCATCCGGGATCAGCCGAAGGATCGCTGCGGCCCGTGCGCCCGACACACGTGACAGTCCGAAGGCTTCCGCCACCACTCGCGCCAAGCGTGCCCGCGAGATCGGCCCCTCGGCGGCGATGGCATCCACGATGGCGGAGCGAACCCGCCCGGAAGCAGATGGGCTCGGAAGAGCGTCGAGCACAGAGACTCCCCCAGACAGGGGGATCGTCCAGGGCACGAAGGGGCGGACGTGCGGATGCGTCACACTGACGGCATCCTCGTCGTCCTGTCCTGCCGGCACTGCCCCGCGCTGAGGCTCAAGCGGCTCCTCCGCCGGAAGCGCGTCGAGATTCTCGACCCGCTCCACCGGCGCGTCTGAAGCAGACCGCTTCCCGGCCTTGGCGGCCTCCACAGCCGCGACGAGTCGGTCGGCCGTGGCATCCGGATCATCCAGCCATTCCGGCAGCCACACCCTTTCGACCCCCGGCCACCGCATCAACCTGCCGAGGACATCAACGGGCAGGCCATCGCGGTCGGCCACCGTGCGGCGCGCGCGCCAGCCCTCACCGTCGAGCAGGACGGCGATGAGCGGCTGGGCGGGGTCGGACGCGGATGCGAGCGTGAGATCGATACGGAAGTCCGAGAGCCCGACGTCCGTCTTCACGACGAGTCCACGCTCGGTCAGGACCGCGGCGATCTCATCTCGGTGCCGATCGATCACGGGCACGCGGGACGTGGAGTCATCGGTCGGCGCGACTCCGCGGGCGGCGAGCTCGAGGTAGGACTTCAGGTCCTTGAGTCCACGAGCCGAGGTCTGCTCGGCACGAAGCTCAGCGGGATCGAAGCTCGCGTACAGCACGACCTGTCGTCGCGCACGGGTGACCGCGACGTTCAGCCGCCGCTCTCCCCCTGCACGCGAGAGCGGCCCGAAGTTCAGCGGCAGCATTCCGCGGTCGTTCTTGCTGAAGGCGACGGAGAACAGGATGGTGTCGCGCTCGTCGCCCTGCACGCTTTCGAGGTTCTTCACGAACAATCCATCGCGCTCGTCGAGCGCGCGACCGATGCGTTCATCGGACGCGTCACGCAGCATGTTGTCGATGAGGTCACGCTGCTGAACGTTGAACGTGATGATGCCGATCGACGGCGCCGCGTCGCCGGCGGCCGCGAACCGACGGCCCACCTCGTCGACGATCGCCTGCGCTTCGATGAGGTTCGTTCGAAGAACTCCACGCCCACCCGAACGCTCGAACCGACCGTCGACGCGCACGAGAGAAAGACCGTAGTCGGGCTTCGTTGCGGCGAGCGCGCCGGGTGCAGACGCCGTGGAGTCGCGCAGCGGCGCCGGAAACGACGACAGACGGCTCTCGTAGTACTGGTGGTTGCTGAAGGCGATGAGCGCTTCGTCTTGGCTGCGGTAATGCCACGAGAGCCACTTGCTCGGAACGCGCGCTTGGGTGCACTCCGTGAGGATGGACTCCTCATCGGCGACGACGCCCGCATCCGCCTCAGCCTCATCGACGTCGGCCGTCACCTCGGCGAAGGTCGACGGAGGCATCTGCTTGGAGTCTCCGACGACCACGACAGAGCGCGCTCGTCCCATCGCCCCCACGGCATCCGCGACGCGAATCTGCGAAGCCTCGTCGAACACCACGATGTCGAACATCCCGGCTCGAGCGGGGAAGAACCGAGCGACGGATTCCGGGCTCATGAGCATGCACGGCGTGATCTGGGTGATCAGCTCGCCGTACTTGTCCATGAGCGTCCGCACGCTGTCCCCACCGCGCTGCCGCGAGAGCTGACGTTTGAGCGCACCCATGTCGCCGCCGTCGAACTTCGGGTCGAACCGCCGCTGGGAGAGGATGTCAGCCGGCAGAGCCCGCGGAAGCTCGCCGCGGATGGCCGCCGAGCTCGCGGCGAACCGTTCGATCGTCCGGTTGTGCGCCGCGGGATCGAAGTCGCTGAGGGCGGTGGCGTCTTCACGTTCACCGAGGGACGCCGCCGCGACGCCCTTGTCGAAGGCGAGCGCGGCGTCGTCGGCACGGATGCGCCCGGCCAGAATCGCCTCCCGCGCCTCGTGCATCCCGTGGCGCCGCAGGGGTTCCACGTGCCGGAGCAGGTCGATCCAGCGGCCGAGCGTGACCGGATCGGTCGTCGCCAGGTTGCGCGCCGTCCGCGTGCGTTCCCAGGTCGACGCGATTCCGTCATCCCCAGCCCAGATGGCGAGCTGGTCAGGCGACGCGCCACCTCCCGCAGCAGCGACGACCGCGCGCCACGCCGCGGCGAGCGCCGCGTACCGCTCGGCCGCCCCCGCGTCCGGGGCCGTCGTCTCGTACATGCGGCGCAGGTCCGAGCGGAGATCTCCGGCGGTCGAGGCATCGGATGCGAGCGTCATCGAAAGCCAACCCGCCCACCGGAGGGCGGCCACGACCTGGTCCGCCGAGCCCGGCATGTGGGGATTGACGTCGGGGGCCGCAAGCACGACGGGCAGACGCTGCAGCTCGCTACGCAGTTCGTCGACCTGTGCGGCCGTCTCGGCCATGGCACCGGTCAGAGTCGAGAGAGACCGCACATCGACCGCGGTCTGCTCGACGCGCAGGTCCGTAGCGAACTGGGCGAGTACCGCACGCCGACGCTTCCTGCGACCGAAGAACGAGGACGCGTCGGCGGCCAGTGCGGCGGCGTGGATGTCGCGAACGCTGCGTGAGAGTACCCGCGCATCGACCTGCGAGAGCCACGAGGGGGGCTGCGCGGCCGCGTTTGACAGACGCCGAGCGACGTCGTCAATCACTGCGGGCTGCACCCGGTCGAGGGCGTTGAGAGCATGGCGCGGTGCGCGAGCGACACCCGCCCACGCTTCCAGCTGCTGCGGGGCGCGCACGCGAGACAGCAGTTCGCTCGGACCGACGGCCGCGAGCGCGTCGTCGAAGGTGCGGGCCGCACTGTGCAGAGAGGCCGCGTCGATGGACGGATCGTCGACGAACCCCCACGGATGCAGAGCCGCCGGGCGGGCTAGATCGCTGACGGCGGGCAGCTCCCTCAGCGTTGCGCGCAGATCGTCGATGTGATCGCCTGACGCAACCAGGGAATGCGGCACATCCAAGGGCGGGATGTCCGCGGCGGATGCCAACATCTGCGATCGAGCCGAGTACAGGGACAGACCCGCCGCGTTCGGTTCGTGCACCCGCTGCGCGTAGCGCGACAGCGCGCCACGGCTGGACTCCGCCGCCTCCCGCTGCGCGGACAACGCCGCCCGGTCAGGCCGGGCGGTGGCGTCGAGCGCTACCCTGAGCTGCTCGCGCACGGCATTCGGCCTCGCACCCTTGTCGTGCAGGTCGAGCGAGAAGGCGCCGAGTCCGACGGCATCCAATCGGTCTCTCACGACCTCCAGCGCCGCACGCTTCTCCGCCACGAAGAGCACGCGCTTGCCGGATGCCAACGACCGAGCCAGCAGGTTCGTGATGGTCTGCGATTTGCCGGTGCCCGGGGGGCCTTCGAGCACGAACGTGCGGCCTTCAACGGCTTCGACGACGGCCTCGAGCTGCGAAGAGTCCGCGGAGACGGGAACCTGCGCCGAGAGCGCATCGAGATCGACGTCGACCGGCGCCGGGACCGCATCGATGTACGCCTCATTCGGCGAACTGATCAGGTGGGTGACGAGCGAGTTTGTCGCGAGCTCTTCCCAGTTGTCGTCGAGATCCTTCCACAGCCGGAACTTCGCGAACTGCAGAATGCCGAGGTGAACGGTGTCCTCGACGATGAACGGTCGCTTGGCGTCCACCATCGCCTGGCGCACCGCATCGAACGCCGCGCCGAGGTCAATCCCCGCGGCATCCGTCGCCGGATTCGCAAGCCCGGGCACCTCGATGCCGAAGCTCACCTTCAACTTCTCGAGGAGGCAGTAGTTCGGCGTGGACGCACCCGCCTCATCGAGGACGAGACGGAAGGACTGCCCACGCGACACACTCTCCAGGGTCACCGGCACGAGAACGAGCGGCGACTGCAGCTGCCGGTCGTTGAACTCCCATCGCAGGGTGCCGAACGCGAGATACAGGTTGTTCGCGCCGGTCTCTTCGGTGACGGTCTTGGCTTTCGCGGCCAGAGCGCGCAGCCTCGTCGTATACGCCGCTTGCGTGACGTCGGTGAGGTGCGCCTGCCTCTTGTCGGCCAGGAGCGCCTCTCGTTCGGCCTCGTCGCGGTCGCGACCGAAGCGGATGCCACGCTCCCGCGCGATCTCGGGAACGTCGTCGGACGCGAGAATCGTGACGCTTGCTCCTCCGTTGATCATGTCCTCGAGCCGACCGAGTGCCGCGCCTGGCACCGCGAGTTGGTATCCGGCGCTACTCGTGAAGTTGATGAGGCGGTTGCGCAGACTCAGGTCGAGCAGAGCGTTCTTCCACTGCGCCACCCGCGGCGGAGCCACTGGGCGGCCCTGCGCATCGTGCTGGTCAGCGATGAACGGTGCCAGCACACGGTCCAGCGGTCGATACTCGACGACGGTCACCTCGCCATCAGGACCCACCGTGCGGCTGGGGAGCGGAAGAATCCCGTTCTCGCGGGCTGCGCGCACGTCGGTGATGCCGAGGATTTCGTCGCGGCGCGCTTCGAGATACGCCTGGGGCGTGGCACGGGCGCGGTCGAACGTGGCGGATGCCGTGCCACCGGTCACCTGCGTCGTCTCCAGCAACGAAATCCGGCCGAGCTTGGCGAGGTTGACCGCTTCTTCGATATCGGTGGTCGCGGGCAGACCGAGGCTGCCATCCTCACGCCAGTAACCCAGGAAGATGTGGCCGTCTACCGCCCACAGCGTCGAGTTCATCCCAACCTGCTCGAGCAACGCGGCGATCGTCAGCGTCGTGTCGAGACACGTTCCGAGCCGTCCCTCGAGCACCTCCTGCGGCGTGCGGACCTTCTGACCGCGCAGGCCCCAACTCGCCGGCGGTTCTGCATAGCGGATGTCGAGTTCGCGCGTGGCGTCCCAGATGGCCGCGACCATGGCATCCACCCTCGCCGGATTGTCGCTCTGGTAACCGTCGAGCTGTGTGCGGCCGGTCGACTGCCCCAGCAGATCCGAGGCACGCTGCAGGACGGGCGTCAATGCGGTCGCCTGCGGCTGAGCGAAGGATGCGAGGAGCTCGAGGCCGAGATGCAGCTCCCTCGCGATCCACTGGTTCGCAGCCAGCACGGTGACCGGATGCCGATGATCGGCGATCACCGCGCCGTCCGGTCCGCGCAGAGTGACAGTGATGAAGCCCGGCTGCTCCGTATCGACCTGGAGCATCGGAGCGGGATCGAGGGACAGCAGGTCGAGCCCAGCGAGTGTCTTCAGACCGGGCGCAAGGTCGAGAATCACGACTTTGGGTGACCCCAGGGAACCATTGGCCGTGGCGGCCTCGATCTCGAGAGACGCTCCACGAAGCTCGGGCCCGGCGTACGAGACCCGAACCTCCTGCACGGGCACGATGCGCGCGTGCGCCATGGCGTAGCTGAGCTCGGTGACCGCGTCGAGAGAAAGACGCGCGCTCGGCGTCGGAGCAGGTGGGGTCTCAGACGTGCCCGTCTCCGGCTGCTCGCGGAGTTGCCTGCGGGTGAGCGGCGATGCCGCCTCGTCCGACTCGGTGGATCGTGCGGCGGTGGCCGTCGGCGGGGTCGGCAGAGGGGTCGCAACAGCCGGTGGCGCGGGGAGCCGCACGACCGGTGGCGCGGGAAGCGGCGCACTCGGCGGCGAAGGAAGCGAACGACCTGTCGCCCCACCGCCCAGGGCCGACAGCACCACCGGCTTGCGCGCCGCGATCCGTTGCGCCTCGTCAACCGCGCCGACTTCGCGAAGGAGCAGCTCAGCCGAATCGAGCGCTCGATACGTCTCGGCGAGGCCGAATTCGACCTGGTGTGCGTGTTTGTTGCGCACCTCGCGCATCTCACTCGCCCAGTTCGTCGCCTGTCGCGAGATACGCCCATCAAAGGGGTAGCCGAGGTTGCCCAATTTCTCGGTCATCGCCCGCAACATCAGCCCGACATCATTCGCATGATGGTGCGAGGTGGGTCTGCCTGCGAGCTCGTCTTTGTGAGCGATGACCTGCACCCACGACGGTCCATCGGGGAGACGCTCCGCGAACACCCGCTCGATGAACGGGCGGAGGCCTTCTGCCAGGTCGTCGACGGACTCGCCGATGATCGGACGTGTATCGATAGTCATGACATTCCCCCCGACGCCCGTTCTGACTTGAGCGTGCTCATTCGGAGCCTAGGTCAGAAGACGCGTCGCGATCCGCCGCGCCAGCGACCTACGGTCACATCCCCGGCGCCATATCCGCCAACCGCGAATGTTGCCCGCGGAACGCGGCCATAATCGTGTCCGTGACCAGCTACACATAGTCGATGACGACCATCTTCAGACCCTCGCGCTGCTTCAGGCGACGGCACTTCGCGCGGATCTCGACCAGCGTCATGTTCGAGATGTCGTTGACGAAGAAGGGGTCTGGCCCGTGTCGGCACCCCGGAGTACCGTCTGCGCCATGAAACCGGACGAACTCTTCCTCCACGCCGACGCCGCCCTTCGCGAGGTCATCGACCAGCTCGACCCGGCCGACTTCCCCGCCCCGGTTCCAAAGGAATGGAGCCAGCTCGAGTCGCCCACGCTGCTCGGCATCCTGGGTCGCCATGCCTACGACGAGGCGTGGGTGCCCGACGTGATCGCCGGGCGCGCGGCCGCCGACGGTGATCCGTTCGCCGATGCCGACCTGCTGGGCGACGACCCGATCGCCTCGTACGACGCCCTCAACGACAAGGCCACGGCCGCGGTGGGGGCGGGCGAGGTCGCCGACACCTTCCGCTTCACCTACGGCGACTACCCGGCCGACGAGGGCTTCGCGCACCTCGCGATGTACCGCGCATCGCAGGCGTATTCGATCGCGAAGCACTTCGGCATCCAGTTCCACCTCTCTCCCGAGCTGATCGCCGGCATGAACGAGCACGTCACCCCGCACGCCGACGAATGGCGGCAGTTCGGGGTATTCCCGCCGGCCATCGAGCCACCGGCCGATGCCGACGACGAGACCCGGCTGCTCTGCACGCTGGGGTTCTGGGTTCCGTAACCGGCTTCGAGAAGTCGGGCACGGGGGGTCATCACCCCAGAAGCGCCAACGCGTCCGCCGCAGCGCTCCCCGCCTCGGCGGTGTGAGTGAGCAGGCGCTGGCCGTTGCTGTCAGGCAAGTGCAGCACCTCGTAATGCAGGTCGAGGTCGCCCACCTGCGGGTGGTGCAGCCGCTTCGTTCCGCTCGAGCACAGACGCACATCGTGCTTCGCCCACAAACGCGCGAAGTCCCGGCTGTTCATCGACAGCTCGCCCACGAGCTCGGCGAGCGCTCGATCGTCGGGATACTGACCGGCCACGTACCGCAGCGACGCGACGGCCGACGCAGCCTCCTCGGCCCAGTCTCGGTGCAGCTCGCGCATGTGCCGGTCGAGAAACAGCAGGCGCATCTGGTTCGGACGCGTCGCCGGATCCTGCGGGTCCGTGAACGCCAGATGGCCCGCCACCAGCGCGTGACCGAGACGATTCCAGGCCAGCACGTCGTTGCGCCGCCCGAGAAGCAGCGCCGGCACGGTGGGCATCGACGCCAGCAGAGCCAACGCGCCAGGCACTGCCACCTCCGCGCGGGCCGTGCGGGTGCGGCGCGCCGGAACCGGGCGGGCGAGCTCGTACAAGTGCACCCGCTCGTCGTCGTCGAGGTCGAGAGCGCGCGCGAGCGCCTCGATGATCGCATCGCTGGCGTTGGCCGACTGCCCCTGTTCGAGCCTCGTGTAGTAGTTGACCGAGATCCCGGCGACCTGCGCCAGCTCCTCACGTCGCAGACCCGGCACCCGCCGCGGGCCCCACGAGGTCACACCCGCCGCCGCGGGCGTCACGGCATCGCGACGGCTGCGGAGGAAGTCCCCCAGCTCGCTCGACACCCGACCCTGCCCGCGCGGTGATTGCACCGCTCCAGTCTGACCCACTCCACCCGCCGCGTGCCTGCCCCTGCGAGGGGTACCACCGAGGGGGTCCTGGCTGCGCCGCGCCCTCGTTCGCAGGGTGGATGCCATGAACACCGACTCCCCGGCCACGGCAACCGATACCGAGAGGCCCGACGCTCTCGGCATCCGTCAGCGCCTGGCGCTCTTCGTCCTGCTCACCGCGAGCTTCACTCTCGCGGTGGACTTCTCGATCCTGAACGTGGCGCTCCCCCGCATCGGCCGGGAGGTCGGCTTCGGTCTCGCCGACCTGCAGTGGATCGCGACTTCTTTCGCGGTGTGCGCGGCCGGCTTCACGCTCTTCTTCGGGCGTTGCGCCGACCTGTTCGGCCGCCGCCGCCAGTTCCTCGCCGGCACCGCCCTGCTCGGTGTCGCCTCGCTCGTGGGCGGGCTCGCGAACGAACCGTGGGTGCTCATCGCGGCACGCATCGCGCAGGGCATCGCGACGGCCGCCGTCACCCCGGCCGCGCTGTCACTGCTGACGACGTCGTTCCCCGAGGGACGACTCCGTGACCGCGCCCTCGGGATCAATGGCGCGCTCATGGCCGCGGGGTTCACGACCGGCGCCGTGCTCGGCGGCCTCCTCACCGACCTCGTCAGCTGGCGATGGGCCTTCTTCGTCAACGTCGTCGTGGCCGTGGTCGTCCTGATGATCGCCCCCGCAGTCCTCCGTGAGACCCGGTCAACCGAGAGGCCGAGACTCGATACCGTCGGCGCCCTCACCGTCACCCTCGCGCTCGCGGCAGCGGTCTTCGGACTGACGCAGGCGAGCGAGCACTCGTGGGGCGACGCGCGGAGCTGGGGATCCCTGATATTCGCCGCGGTGATGGTGATCGCATTCGTGGTGACGGAGCGGGTCGTGCGCGACCCCCTCGTCCCTCTCGGCGTCCTGCGGCGTCGAGCGATCGCGTGGGGCAACATCGCCGGGGTCATCGCCTTCGCAACCGAGACCTCAATCGTGTTCCTGCTCACCCTGTACCTGCAGAACGTCCGGGCCTTCAGCCCTCTCCAGGCTGGCCTCGTCTTCGCGGTGCTGGGCGTCGGCACGGTGATCGGCGGCCTCGTCGCACCCCGCATGATCGCGCGCATCGGCGCGACGCGCGCGATCGTGGTGGGCCTTGCCGTGCAGGCCGCGGCGACGATCCCGCTCGCCTTCCTCGACCTGATGTCCGGATGGCTCGTCGTCGTCCTCGTCGGCACCTTCGTCGGTGGCGTCGCGAACCTCGTCGCCATCGTCGGCTTCATGGTCACCGCGACCACTGGTATCTGCGACGAGGAGCAGGGCCTGGCGACCGGACTCGCGACGATGAGTCAGCAGATCGGCATCACCGTCGGCACCCCCGCGATGTCGGCGAGCGCCGCCGGCCTGAGCCTCGGTGTGAGCACCGCCGTGGTGGTGAACGCGGGGTTCTGCGTGGTGGTGTCCGCGGTCGTCGGGCTCGCGCTGCGCGCTCGGTCGAATTCGACCGCACGACGATAACGAGAAGGCGGCGCTCGACGGTTCTAGACCGCGGAGGTCACATCCCCGGCGCCATATCCGCGAACCGCGAGTAGTGACCCTGGAACGCCACCGTGATCGTGTCGGTCGGACCGTTACGGTGCTTCGCGACGATCAGGTCGGCCTCGCCCGCACGCGGTGAGTCCTTCTCATACGCCGCCTCGCGGTGCAGCAGCACCACCATGTCGGCGTCCTGCTCGATCGAGCCCGACTCACGCAGGTCGCTCAATGCGGGCTTCTTGTCGGCGCGCTGCTCGGCACCACGGTTCAGCTGCGATAGCGCGATGACCGGAACCTGCAGCTCCTTCGCCATCAGCTTCAGCGCACGCGAGAACTCACTGACCTCCTGCTGACGCGACTCGACGCGCTTACCGCTGGTGAGCAGCTGCAGGTAGTCGATGACGACCATCTTCAGACCCTCGCGCTGCTTCAGACGGCGACACTTCGCACGGATCTCGACCAGCGTCATGTTGGGGCTGTCGTCGATGTAGAGGGGCGCGTCGTTGATACGACCGCGGGTGGCGGCGACGGTGGTCCAGTCGCGCGAGTCGAGGGTTCCCTTGCGCATGCTCTGCAGCGGGATCTGACCCTCGGCGCTGAGCAGACGCATCGCGATCTCGCTCCGACCCATCTCGAGCGAGAAGAAGATGCAGGGGGCGTTCGACTTGATCGCGGCGGCGCGGGCGAAGTCGAGAGCGAGCGTCGACTTACCCATGGCGGGGCGGGCGGCGAGCACGATCATCTGGCCGGGATGCAGACCATTGGTCAGCTGGTCGAGGCCGGCGAAGCCGGTGGGAATGCCCGTCATCGACCCGTCGCGACCGCGAGCGGCCTCGATCTCTTCGACCGCGGCATCCACCGCCATCGTCAGGGGGATGTAGTCCTCGGCGCTGTCGTCGCCCGACACGTTGTAGATCTCGGCCTGCGCGCTGTTGACGAGCTCGGCCGGGTCGCCCTCGCCGGCGTAGCCCATCTGCACGATGCGCGTGCCGGCCTCGACCAGGCGGCGCAGCAGCGCGCGCTCGGCGACGATCGACGCGTAGTATCCGGCGTTGGCGGCGGTCGGCACGATCGAGGTGAGCGTGTGCAGGTAGTCCGCTCCCCCGGCGCGCTGCAGCTCGCCGGTCTTGATGAGCTCGTCGGTCACGGCGACGACGTCGGTCGGCTCACCGTGCGAGTAGAGCGTGAGGATCGCCTCGAAGATCAGCTCGTGCTTCGGCACGTAGAAGTCCGGACCGCGCAGCGTCTCGATGACATCGGCCACCGCATCCTTCGACAGCAGCATGCCGCCCAGCGCGCTCTGCTCAGCCAGGATGTCGTGCGGCGGCGTGCGCTCGGGACGAGGTGCTTTACCGAGACGTTCTTCGGCGATGTCGGCGATCGACACGGACTCTCCTTCTGCTCTCGGGCTGCCCCGCCGCCCTCCTCGCGCGCGCGAACGGCTTCGGCGGAGAGAGGTGGAACGGCCTCGGGAGCACGAAAACACGAAGTTCCGACATCGGAGCGTGCACGGGTGGTGAGGCGCTGTCCGAGGGGCTGCACCCACGCTAGATACGTGATTCTCCCCACGCAAACAGGCCTGTGGATAACTCTGTGGACAATTTGCGGGAAACGCCGCCATGTCTGTGCACAAGTGCTGTGGAGAACTCGGTGGATGGATGTCAATCTTGCGCCCGATGTGACCTTTGAACAGGTCTTTTTCTTTCCACAGGTCCGCTGGGAAAAACCCGTGTGAAGTGGAAGTTGAAGGTTGTCTGCTAGGGCGTCCACATGTGTACAACCCGGGGGATAACTCGCCGATCGCCTACCGATCGGAGGGGGCCGCTGTCAAATCTTTTTTTCCATCCGGCGTGTCGCCGGACGCACGCCGATCACCGATCGACTACCGGGAATTCACCAGGCCTCTTTCGCTCGGGTGAATCGGGGCGTATCGTCGCGCCCCAGGAATCACCTTGGATTCACCTATGGGGGGCGAATCGTGGATGACACGTTGAAGAGTGGGGTGCCGCGCACACTGCGCATCGCCCTCTTCGGCGTGCTCGCGGCCCTCGCGCTCGCGCTCGTCTCGCTCTTCGTCTCGGCCTCATCCGCCTCGGCAGACGACGGCTCGGGCCTGCTCGGCTCCGTCGGATCGACCGTCAACGACGTCACCGACACCGCCGGCACGGTAGTCGACCACGTCGCGACCACGGTGGCTCCCGCCCCGATCGCCGA
Organism: Microbacterium algihabitans; assembly: GCF_032464975.1. Taxonomy (NCBI): domain Bacteria; kingdom Bacillati; phylum Actinomycetota; class Actinomycetes; order Micrococcales; family Microbacteriaceae; genus Microbacterium; species Microbacterium algihabitans. The sequence goes on along the minus strand of NZ_JAWDIU010000001.1, from coordinate 1,259,434 downwards.
GGCGGTCCCCGCGCCCCTCGCGGAGCCCGTGCAGCACGTGGTGTCGGCGGTTCCGGATGCCGTGGCCGACGTGACCGAGACCGTCACCGCGACCGTGAACGACGCCGGCTCCGCCGTGAACGAGGTCGTCGACACCGTCACCGACCCGATCGTCGAGGTGGTCGAGCCGCTCCCCGTCGTCGGAGGAGTCGTCGCTCCCGTGGTCGAGGACATCACCGACACAGTGGGTGGCGTGGTCGATGAGACCGTGCCCGAGGTCATCGGCGAACTGCCCTCGATCGACCCGGTGGTTCCGACCGTCCCCGCACTCCCCTCGACCCCCGGAGCCGGCGTCGAGCCCGGTGGAGAAGCCGTCGTCGAGCCCACCGACACGGCTCCGCAGCCTGCCGAGGCGCCTGTCACGCTCCCCGTGGCCGCTGAGCACGTCTCTGCCGCCCCGGCTCCTGGCATCCGGGCGATCGAGGCTCAGACCGCCGACGTGGCCCTCGCGTTCGACGGGGTCGCGGCTCCGGGGGTCACGGCATCCGTCGCCCTTCCCTCGTCCGATGACAGCGCCCCCGCGCAGCCCAGCCCGCTGATGCTGCCGGGCGCCAGCGCCGGTTCGGCGTCGACGGCCTCCCCCGGCTCCGGAGCGGGGGGAACCACCCCCGCGACCGCCGGTGACGCCGCGACGCAGCCCTCGATCGTTCTTCTCGCGAGCGGAGGCGACGTCGACGACGATCTGCCTTCCGTCCCCGTCTACGACACCGACGTCTCTCCTGACTGAGGCCGGTCTCGCCGTGCTCGACACGGCTGACGACCCCGCGCACACGCGCACCCTCACTCATCTACAGGAGAAACTCTCATGCGCAAGATCTACTCGCGCGTCCTCATGGGCGCGCTCGTCGGAGGCGGCCTGGCCGTCGCCGGATGCGGCATCGCGAATGCCGCGGAAACCTCGGGAGCAGACGGACTGCTCTCGGGCGACCAGGCTGTCATCTCGGTGGACGCACCGGTCACGGTCGGCGGCAACGCCGTCTCGGTGATCGGCGACAGCCACAGCGAGAACGCCGACACCTCTGCACCGGCATCGGCCCCCGCCCCCGAGGCGACCACCGACGGCAGTGACAGCCTGCTCGGCGGCAACCAGGGCCTGGTGTCGATCGACGTTCCCGTGACGGTCGGCGGCAACGCCGTGTCGGTCGTCGGAGACAGCAACACCTCGGATGCCGAGACCTCGGCTCCCGCAGAACCGGCCCCTGCGCCGGCTCCCGTGGCCGACACCACCACCGACGGCGGCGATAGCGTCGGCGGCGGCAACCAGGCCATCCTGCCGGTCGAAATTCCCGTGACCGTCAGCGGAAACGCCGTGTCGGTCGTGGGCGACAGTCACAGCGAAGACGCCACCACCACCGGCGACTCGGGCTCGGGTGCGGGCGCTGGAGAGGTGACCACCGACGGCACCGACAGCGTGCTCGGCGGCAACCAGGTGCTCGTTCCCATCGAGCTGCCCGTCACCGTCGGCGGAAACGCCGTCTCGGGCATCGGTGACAGCCACACCGAAGACGCCACCACCACCGGCGGCTCCACCGTCTCGGGCTCCAACACGGGCGACATCACCACCGACGGCACCGACTCGATCGGCGGCGGCAACCAGGTCATCGCCCCGATCAACCTGCCCATCACCGTCGGCGGCAACGCCGTCTCGGGCATCGGCGACAGCCACAGCGGAGACGCCACCACCACCGGCGGCTCCACCGGCTCGGGCACCGGCGACATCATCACTGACGGCACCGACTCGATCGGCGGAGGCAACCAGGTCATCGCCCCGATCAACCTGCCCATCACCGTCGGCGGCAACGCCGTCTCGGGCATCGGCGACAGCCACACCGAAGACGCCACCACCACCGGCGGCTCCACCGGCTCGGGCTCCGGCACGGGCGACGTCGTCACCGACGGCACCGACTCGATCGGCGGCGGCAACCAGGTCATCGCCCCGATCAACCTGCCCATCACCGTCGGCGGAAACGCCGTCTCGGGCATCGGCGACAGTCACACCGAAGACGCCACCACCACCGGCGGCTCCACCGGCGGCATCGGCGACGTGATCACCGACGGCACCGGCAGCATCGGCGGCGGCAACCAGGTGATCATCCCGATCAACCTGCCCGTCACGATCGGCGGCAACGCCGTCTCGGTCATCGGAGACAGCGACACCGACGGCTCGAACACCGGCACCCCGGGAACCCCCGGAACGCCTGGCACCCCGGGAACCCCCGGCACCCCCGGCACCCCCGGAACGCCCGGCACCCCCGGAACGCCCGGCACCCCCGGCACCCCGGGAACGCCCGGCACCCCCGGCACCCCCGGCACCCCGGGAACGCCCGGAACGCCCGGAACGCCCGGAACGCCCGGAACGCCCGGCACCCCCGGAACCCCCGGCCTGCCCGGCCTGCCCGGCCTCCCCGGTCAGCCCGGAACGCCCGGCACCTCCGGCACCCCCGGAACCCCCGGAAACCCCGGCATCTCCGGCACTCCCACGGTGATCGGCTCCGTCGCCACCTCGGCCTCGGCTCCACTCGCCGCCACGGGCACCGCGAAGGCCGGTTCGTCGCTCGCCATGACCGGATCCGACGGCTCGTCGGCCGCCGGCCTCGGCGTCGCGGGTCTGCTGACTCTGATGCTCGGGGGCGCGCTGCTCGTGCTGCGTCGTCGCCGCGCAACCGTCTGAGTCACGTTCGACGGGCACCGGATGCCAGCTGTTGGGGGTGGCATCCGGTGTCGCGGCGTGCCCGGGCCGGTCTACTCGGCGAGACGCCAGTCGTCGAAGCTGAAGCCCGGTGACACCAGGCAGCTGACGACGACTTCGGTGTCACCGGCCGGCCGCGCGGCCTGCCAGACACCCGCGGGAACCGTGTGCTGCAGCACGTTGCCGGCGGCGAGATCGGGCCCCAGGGTCACGGTCTGCGCCTCACCCGGCGTCTCGCCGTCTCCGCCCAGCGACAGCTCGAGAGAGCCCGGACCGTGCCACAGCCACACCTCATCGCTCGTGACGACGTGCCACGCGCTGCGCTCATCGGGCGTCAGCAGGTAGTGGATGCACGTCGCCGCCGGACGCGCCCCCGCGGGGGTGTCGACGGCGTAGCCGCCCGTCCACATGCGGCGGAACCACCCTCCCTCGGGATGCGCCTCGAGATCGAGCAGGCGAGCGGTGGCGGGGCGGTCGTCGGTCATGCGCGCACTCCGGTCTGTTCGGTGAAAGCGGCGGATGCCCAGCGCACCTCGCCGTCGATGAAGGTCGCCGCGGCGCGTCCGGCTCCGCCGACGACCAGGTGCTCGATGGTGTCATCCACCTCCGACATCGCGGCCGGAGAGGCCGCAGGCCCTGGGATGTCGAAGAAGGCAAGGTCGGCCACGGCGCCCACGGCGAGATATCCGGTGCGAGCGGGGCCGGTGTCGAGGCCCATCGCGTGCGCTCCCCCGAGGGTCGCCGCTCGCAGCAGCAGCGCCGACAGGTCGCGGTTGGCGTACCCCTGCGCCCGCGCGAGACGGTGCAGTTCGGCGATGTCGGCGAGAAGGTCGAGAGAGGGGCTGGATGCCAGAGAGTCGGTCCCCACCGCGATCGCGTTGCCCTCGACGAGATAGGCGGAGATCGGCGGTTCGTCCAACCCGATCACGGCGTTCGACCGCGGGCAGAGCGCCACCGTCGTGCCGCGGGAGCGCAGCGTCGCCCGATCGCGCGCGGTCATGTAGACGCCGTGCGCGATGTGGCAGTCGGGGCCCAGCACGCCGAGCTCGTCGACGAACTCCGTCGCACCGGTGCCGATGCCCTCGTCGCGCAGCGCCATGAAGCTCACCGGCCGCTTCTCCTGCCACGACACCGCCTCGCCGTGCTCGCGCTCGAAGGCCGCCTCGCCCAGGTGAAGGTGCAGACGGCTCCCCCGCTCGCGCACGATGTCGGGGATCTCGAGCAGCGGCTCCACGTCGAGCGAATAGGGCGCGTGCGGCGACAGCCCGGTGCCCGGAGGCGCCGGCAGCGCATCCAGGCGCGCCTCGACCTCCGCGCGTCCACGCTCGGCCCACGCCTCGTTCGTCCAGCTCATCACCTCCCAGTAGGTGATGCCGTGCAGTCGTGCGTCGTGCAGCGCCGACGCGGCCTCGACGTCGGTGACGATGTCGGCGACGGCGGTCGTGCCGGCGGCGATCATGGCGCGGGCTCCCGCCGCGGCATCCGCCCCCCAATCCAGACCCCGCTCGTACACCGGCTGGAACGCATGCGCCCATTCCTCGAAGCCCGCGTAGCGCCCCTGCCCCACCTCGGCCATGCCGGTGTACTGCAGGTGCGAGTGCGCGTTGACGAGGCCGGGGGTGAGCACGCCCGGCCAGTGCACCTCGTCGAAGGCGAGTCCGCGGGTGTGCAGCTCGTGCAGCACCCAGGCGCGGTCGCCCACATGGCGGATGCGCCCCGCAGCCACCGCGATCGCCCCGTCGCGGATCGGCGGGGCGGTGATGGGCAGCACGACGGATGCCGAGAACACCACCACACGCCCGGATCGCTCTTGCACGGCGTCAGCCTAGGCAGGCGGTGTGTCGGCCATGTGTCGTGTGACGCGCGGAGGCGGTTGCGTGGTGGCTGCCCCGCCCACGGTGGCTGAGCCTGTCGAAGCCACGCCCGGGCCCTTCGACAGGATCAGGGACCTCGCGTCCCGCGACGGTCAAGCCCGCGCACGGTGGCTGAGCCTGTCGAAGCCACCCCGGGGCCGGTTTGGGGCGCAGTCTGTCGTTCGGGGCGGACAATTCACGCCCCGAACGCAAAAATCCGCCCCAAACCGGGCAGTGCCGACCCGCGGGGGCCCGGACCCTTCGACAAGCTCAGGGACCTCGCGCCCCGCGACACTCAAGCGCACGCACGGTGGCTGAGCCTGTCGAAGCCACCCCCGGCCCTTCGACAAGCTCAGGGACCTCCCACCGCGAACGCGGAACGGCCCCGCCCTGCCGGAGCAGGAGCGGGGCCGTTCTCGAGAGTGCTGCGAATTACTTCGCGGCGACCACCTGAAGGGTGATCACGGCGGTGACGTCGTCACGCAGGCGAACGGTCGCCTCGTGCTCGCCGACCGACTTGATCGAGGAGGTGATCTGGATCTTGCGCTTGTCGAGCTCGCCCAAACCGGCGGCCTTGACGGCGTCGGCGACATCGGCGGGCTTGACCGAACCGAAGAGGCGACCCTCGTTGCCGGCCTTGACGGCCAGCTTGACGGTGTTCGACTCGAGCGTGTTCTTCAGCGACACGGCCTCTTCGTGGTCGTGGATCGCACGGGTCTCGCGAGCGGCGCGGATCGACGCGACCTGCTTCTCGCCACCACGGCTCCACGACACGGCGAAGCCCTGCGGGATGAGGTAGTTACGGGCGTACCCGTTCTTGACCTCGACAACGTCACCGGCGCTACCGAGCCCGGTGACCTCATTCGTGAGAATCAGCTTTGCCATCGGGTGCTCCTTAGCGGCCGGCGCCGGCGTAGGGCAGAAGAGCCATCTCGCGCGCGTTCTTGATGGCGCGGGCGATCAGGCGCTGCTCCTGCACGGAGACACCGGTGATACGACGGGCGCGGATCTTGCCGCGCTCCGAGATGAACTTGCGGAGGGTGGGGACGTCCTTGTAGTCGATGACGCCGACGCGGATCGCCTTCGCGGGGGCTGCGTTCTTCGCGCCCTTCCGCGGCTTGCGGCGGTCGCCAGTGGCCTTTCCAGCCATGCTTCCTTCTTTCGTGTGGTTCGGATGCCGAGTCGGTCACGCGGACCGGGACGTGGCATCCGGAATTTCAGGGGGTCGTCTCGCTCGAGAGCGGGGCGAAGATCAGAACGGGGTGTCGTCTCCGTAGGAACCAGGAGTGCTCCACGCGTCAGCGCCGCCGTTGTTGCCGCCGCCGTTGTTCGAACCGGGGGTCGACCACGGCTCGTCGTTCGACTGCTGCACCTGCGCGCGCTGACCGCCGCCGCCACCGTTACCGCCACCGGCGGCACGGGTGACCTGAGCGGTCGCGTAGCGGAGCGAGGGGCCGATCTCATCGACTTCGAGTTCGATGGAGGTGCGGTTGTTGCCCTCGCGGTCCTGGTACGAACGCTGCTTGAGGCGACCGGTCGCGATGACACGGCTGCCCTTCGTCAACGAACCGGCGACGTGCTCGGCGAATTCGCGCCACACCGAGGCGCGCAGGAAGAGCGCCTCGCCGTCCTTCCACTCGTTCGCCTGACGGTCGAACGTGCGGGGGGTCGACGCGATGGTGAAGTTCGCGACCGGGAGCCCGTTCTGCGTGTAGCGCAGCTCGGGGTCGGCCGTGAGATTACCCACGACGGTGATGACGGTTTCGCCGGCCATCGTCGTTACTTCGCAGCCTTCTCGGCGGACTCGACCTTGCGGGGAGAGGCGGCCTTGCGGGCGGCCTTCTCCTCGGAGCGCTTGGCCTCGGCGGCGACCTGGGCGATCGCTTCTTCGGCGCGCAGGACCTTGGTGCGCATGATCTGCTCGTTCAGCTTCAGCTGACGGTCGAGCTCGTTCGTGGCCTCGCTGGTCGCGACGAAGTTGACGACGGCGTAGATGCCCTCGTTCTTCTTGCGGATCTCGTAGGCGAGACGACGGCGGCCCCAGATGTCGATCTTGTCGATGGTTCCTCCATCGGCCGTGATGACCTTGAGGAATCCGTCGAGCTTCGGAGCGACCTGGCGCTCGTCGACCTCGGGATCGAAGATGACCATGAGTTCGTACTGGTGCGTCACTAACCCACCTCCTTCGGACTAGAACGGCTGACGGGCATTTCCCGGCAGCAGGAGGGTGTGTTGCACGTCATCACGGGCTCACACGCGCATGGGCGTCGCCGGACAACCTTCGTAGTCTAACGGATGCCGCTGGCAGCGGGGAATCGGTCATCGGTAGCGTGGACGTTCCACCGACGGCGAGGGGGGGCGCATGGCAGGGATCCGACCGTTCGACGCGCGAGCACTGCAGGTCGCGCCCGACCGCGCGGCGGCGAAGGCGTTCACGAAACGGCTGCGCGACGAGGGCCGTCTGCCCGGCAACACCACCGCGACGATCGTCGGCTGGGTGTTCGCGTTCGTCTTCCTCGGCGGGATCGGCATCGCGCTGGTGGTGCTGCTCATCGTGCTGTCGACGTGGCTGCGCGAGGGGACCCTCGTGGTGGGCCTGCTCTTCGCCCTGCCGCTGCTGATCGGCGTCGGCGGACTGATCGCCGCCCTGCTGGTGGGCCTGCGCGGGCAGCGCATCGTCGAGGACCGCCGGTGGCGCCTCGCGGGGTTCGCGCGCGACGTGGGCATGGAGTACGTGCCGGCCGTGCAGAACCCTCCGCTGCCGGGCGTGATCTTCGGCATCGGCAGCTCCCGCACGGCATCCGACATCGTCCGCGGGCGCCGCCCGCGCTTCGTCGAGGTCGGAAACCACGCGTACACGGTGAGCGACGGCAAGAACACGACGACCGTGCGCTGGAGCTACATCGCGATCAAACTCGACGTGCCGCTCCCCCACATCGTGCTCGATGCCACGGCGAACAACGGCATGTTCGGCTCGAACCTGCCCGCCTCGTGGGGTCGTGGCCAGCGCCTGAGCCTCGAGGGCGACTTCGACAAGCACTTCACGTTGTACTGCCCGCGCGGCTACGAACGCGACGCCCTCTACCTCTTCACCCCCGACGTCATGGCGCGCTTCATCGACAGTGCGTCGGTGCTCGACGCCGAGATCGTCGACGACTGGCTGTTCCTCTACTCCCGCGACGAGCTGTCGACGATCGACCCGGCGCGCTGGGCCTGGGTGTTCTCGGTGATCTCGGTGCTGCTCGACAAGCTCGACCAGTGGTGTCGATGGAGAGACGACCGGATGCCGGTGGCCCTGCCCCCCGCGTCGGTTCCGGCCGCTGCCGGCCCCGGTGGAGCCCCGTCGGCCGCGGGTGCGCCGACGGTCGCCGCCGCGCAGGCCGCCCTGCTCGCCCGCCCGCCCGCGGGGGTCGCCGTGCCCGGTCGACGGCTGCGGCGCGCGAACCCCTGGATCGTCGTGGCGATCGTGCTGGGGGTGTTCGGGCTCGGCGGACTGGTGCTCGCCGTGGCTCCGCTGCTGCTGCTGATGGTCGCGCGATGACCCCGGGCGCCGCCCCGACGATGTCGGACACCACCGCTACGGTCGAACGAGGGGGCACGACATGAACGCACAGACCCGGCTCGACACCGCGCCGCTGACCGAGCCCGTCGACCGCGCCCAGGTACGCGCGTTCACGAAAGAGCTGCGGCAGCAGGGCAAGCTCAGCAGCAACGTGGCCGGCATCATCGTTTTCGCGGTGGTCGGCGTGGTCTTCTTCTTCATCATCGGCCCGGTGTTCCTGGGCGTCATCTCTTCCGTCGTCGGCAGGAACTCACTGAGCCTGGTGGCCGCCGCTCCCCTGCTCGTGTTCGCCGCGGTCATCGTGGTGATCGTCCTGGGGCTGATCCGCGGCGTCGGCGGCGCGGGTGTGCGCCGATTCCGCCTCGACCGCTTCGCGCGGGCCAACGGCATGACGTGGGAGCCGGGGTTCGCGAAGCCGCAGCTGCCGGGCATGATCTTCAGCCTCGGCGGCGATCGCAAGAACTCCGACCTGCTGCGGAGCACGTCTCCGCGCTTCATCGAGGTCGCGAACTACACGTACGAGACGGGGTCGGGCAAGAGCAGGCAGACGCACCGCTGGGGCTACGTCGCGCTCAAGCTCGAGACGCCGCTCCCCCACATCGTGCTGGATGCCGTGGGCAACAACGGCCTGTTCGGCTCGAACCTGCCGGTCACCTTCGGGCGCGACCAGCGGCTCAGCCTCGAGGGCGATTTCGACCAGCACTTCGCGCTGTACTGCCCCGAGGGCTACGAGCGCGACGCGCTGTACCTCTTCACTCCCGACGTGATGGCGCGCTTCGTCGACAACGCCGCAGCGCTGGATGTCGAGATCATCGACGACTGGCTGTTCCTCTACGCCAAGCGCGACCTGTCGACGCTCGATCCGGCCACCTGGCAGTGGCTGTTCACGACGATCGACGCGATCGACGAGAAGTTCGCGCAGTGGGCGCGGTGGCGCGACGACCGTCTCGCCGCAGAGGTCGCCGCGAGCAGGAACGCCGGCACCGCGGCATCCGGAGCCCCCGCCCCGAGCGTGCCGTTGCTCACCCCGCCCCCGGCGGGCGTGGCCGCGCAGGGTCGGCGACTCAAGCGCGGGTTCCCGGTGTGGACGGTCGTGGTGGGCGTCGCCGTCGTCGGCTGGTGGATCCTCACGACGGTGTTCGGGCGCTGACGCGGCGGGGCTCTGTCTGCGGGTGCCGCGCACACTCCGCGATCCGCACAACCTCAGCCACGATTCGCCGCATCGCGCTGAGAATGCGCGAATCACTGACCCTGCGCAACGCGCCGCGCGCTCGCCGCGCCGCGCACACTCCGCGATCGGCACACCCTCAGCCAGGATCCGCCGCATCGCACTGAGAATGCGCGAATCACTGACCCTGCGCAACGCGCGCCCACACGACGCGGGGCCCCCACGCTGCGCGCGTGAGGGCCCCGAGGTCGTCAGCCGTCAGACTCCGCGGGTGGTGCGCCACAGCTCGCGGCGCGCCTCCTGCTCGACGGGATCGGGCACGGGCAGCGACACCAGCAGTCGCTTGGTGTATTCGTCGCGCGGCTCGGTGAGCACCTGCACGGTCGTCCCCTGCTCGCGGATCACGCCCTGCTGCAGCACGACCACGCGGTCGGCCACCTCGTCGACGACGGCGAGGTCGTGGCTGATGAACAGGCACGCGAAGCCGAACTCCGCCTGCAGCTGCGCGAACAGCTGCAGCACGCGCGCCTGCACCGACACGTCGAGCGCCGAGGTCGGCTCGTCGGCGATGAGCAGCTTCGGGTCGAGCGCGAGGGCGCGCGCGAGCGAGGCGCGCTGACGCTGACCGCCCGACAGCTCGTGCGGGTACCGGTCGCCGAACGCGGTCGGCAGCTGCACCGCGTCGAGCAGTTCGTTCACGCGCTGGCGCGCGGCCCGGGCACCCGAGGCGCGCTTGTGCACGATCAGCGGCTCGGCGATGCACTCCGCGATCGTGAGCAGCGGGTTGAAGCTCGTCGCCGGATCCTGGAAGACGAACCCGATGTCGGGCCGCGTCTTGGCCAGCTGCCGCGGCTTGGCGCCGTTCATCTCGGTGCCGAGCACCTTGAGCGATCCGCCGACGACCGAGGTGAGTCCGACCATCGCGCGACCGATCGTGGTCTTGCCCGAGCCCGACTCCCCCACCAGGCCGAGCACTTCGCCGGGTCCGATCCAGAAGTCCACGCCCTTCACCGCGACGACGCCCGGCGAGCCGAAGCGTCCGGGATACCCGATCTCGACCTTCTCGGCCACGACGAGGCTCCCCGCCGGTGGCGAGGTGGGCGCGGCATCCGCGAGCGACTGCTGCGAGCTCTTGCCGCGACCCACGTGCGGCACCGCGGCGAGCAGTTCGCGCGTGTACTCCTCGCGCGGGGCGGCGAACAGCTCGCGCACCGGAGCCTGCTCGACGATGTCGCCGCGGTACATCACGATCACGCGATCGGCGAGGTCGGCGACGACGCCCATGTTGTGCGTGATGAGCACGATCGTCGCGCCGAACTCGTCGCGGCACGTGCGCAGCAGGTCGAGGATCTCGGCCTGCACCGTGACATCGAGCGCCGTGGTCGGCTCGTCGGCGATGATCAGCCCGGCGTTCAGCACGAGCGCCATCGCGATGACGACGCGCTGCTTCTGACCGCCCGAGAACTGGTGCGGGTAGTCGTCGACGCGCTTCTCGGGGTCGGGGATGCCGACGCGCCGGAGGATGTCGACCGCCTTGGACTTGGCATCCGCGTTCGACATCTTCTCGTGCGCGCGCAGGCCCTCCGCGATCTGCCACCCCACGGTGTACACGGGGTTGAGGGCGGTCGAGGGCTCCTGGAACACCATCGCCGCGTCGCGCCCGCGCATCTCGCGCAGCTGCGCCGAGGTCGCGTGCACGATGTCGGTCTGCTCGCCGTCGCGCCCGCGCACGATGACCGCACCCGAGAGCGTGGCGGTCTCGGGCAGCAGCCCCAGCAGGGTGTTGGCGGTCACGGTCTTGCCCGAGCCCGACTCGCCGACGATCGCGAGCACCTCGCCGGCGTGCGCCTCGAGCGAGATCCCGTTGATCGCGGCGACCGGCTCGCCGTCAGTGGCGAAGGCGACGCGCAGGTCGTCGATGCGGGCGACGGCTTCGGTGGTGCCGGTCATGAGGGGCTCCCGTCGGAGGGGGCGGATGCCGGGGGCCCGGCGGGGGACGCGGTGGCCGAGGCCTCGGCGGGAGCCGTCGACGGATCGATGGCGGTGACGGGCGCGGGTGCCCGGCCCGCGCGGCGGCGGGTACGCAGACGCGGGTCGCTCAGGTCGTTGAGGCTCTCGCCCACGAGGGTGATGCCGAGCACCGCCAGCACGATCGCGACGCCCGGCGGGATCGCCGTCCACCAGATGCCACTGGTGACATCGCTCACCGAGCGGTTGAGGTCGTAGCCCCACTCGGCGGCGGCGGTGGCCTCGATGCCGAAGCCGAGGAAGCCGAGGCCGGCCAGGGTCAGCAGCGCCTCGGAGGCGTTGAGGGTGACGACCACCGGCAGCGAGCGCGTCGAGTTGCGCAGCACGTGACGCAGCAGGATGCGGCCGGTGGGAACGCCGATCACGCGGGCCGACTCGACGAACGGCTCGGCCTTCACCCGCACCACCTCGGCGCGGATCACGCGGAAGTACTGCGGCACGAACACCACGGTGATCGAGATCGCGGTGGCGAGGATTCCGCCCCAGAGCGTCGACTGGCCGCGGGTGATCGCGATCGACATCACGATCGCGAGGAGCAGCGACGGGAAGGCGTAGATCGCGTCGCACAGCACCACGAGCACGCGGTCGAGCCAGCCACCGAAGTAGCCGCCGACCAGGCCGAGGAAGATGCCGAGGAAGATCGAGAACGCGATCGCGCACACGATCACGAGCAGCGCCGTCTGGCCGCCCCAGATCACGCGCGAGAGCACGTCGTAGCCGCCGACGGTCGTGCCGAGCAGGTTCATCGCGCTCGGCGCCTGCTGGGTGCCGAACTTCACGCCGTCGGCCTCCTGCTGCGCGAAGCCGTAGGGCGCGAGCAGCGGAGCGAACACCGCCGTCAGCAGGAACACCGAGGTGATCACAAGACCGAGCACCAGCATGGTGCGCTGCAGACCGACGCTGCGGCGCAGGTGCGAGATGACCGGCAGGCGATCGCGCAGGGGAACCTTGCGCACCGTCACGGCATCGGGGGTCGTGGGGGTCGTGGCATCCGACATGTCAGTACCTCACTCGCGGGTCGATGATCGCCGCGATGACGTCGACGAGGAAGTTGGTGAAGGCCACCAGCACGGCGATGATCACGACGATGCCCTGCACGGCCACGAAGTCGCGGGCCTTGAGGTACTCGCTGAGCATGAAGCCGAGGCCCTTCCACTCGAAGGTGGTCTCGGTCAGCACCGCACCCGACAGCAGCAGGGCGATCTGCAGACCGATGACCGTGATGATCGGGATGAGCGCGGGACGGTACGCGTGCTTGGTGACGAGGCGGTACTCCCCCACGCCGCGCGAGCGCGCCGAGGTGACGTACTGCGCGCCGAGCGTGCCGATGACGTTGGTGCGCACGAGGCGCAGGAAGATGCCCGCGGTCAGGATGCCGAGGGCCACCCCGGGCAGGATCGCGTGGATCAGCACGTCGCTGATCGCGTTGCCGTCGCCGAGGCGGATGGCGTCGATCAGGTAGATGCCGCTGGGGTTGTCGAGCGTCTGCAGCTTCAGCTCGGTGCGCGTGCCCGCCCGGCCCGCGACCGGCAGAACGCCCAGCCACACCGAGAAGACGAGCTTCAGAAGAAGGCCGACGAAGAAGATCGGGGTCGCGTAGCCGAGGATCGCGCCGATGCGCAGCATCGCGTCCTGCCAGCGGTCGCGCTTGTAGGCGGCGATCAGACCGAACGGGATGCCGATGAGCAGCGCCACGATGAGCGCGTAGATCGCGAGCTCGAGGGTGGCGGAGCCGTACTGCAGCAGGATCTCGATCACCGGACGGTTGTCGGTGAGCGTGGTGCCGAAGTCACCGCGCAGGATGCCGCCGATGTACTCGAAGTACTGCACGATCAGCGGGCGGTCGTAGCCGGCGGCGGCGATGCGCGCCTCGAGCTGATCGGGTGGGAGGCGGCCGCCCAGGGCGGCGGTGATGGGGTCACCGGTGATGCGCATGAGCACGAACACCACGGTGACGAGGATAAAGACCGTCGGGATGATCAGCAGGAGGCGGACAAGGATGTAGCGCCAGAGTCCTCCCCCCTTGGGGGCGACGGGTTTGGCGATGTCGGCGGCGTCGACGGCGGTGACCATACGGAAAGAGACCTCACTCGATGGGGAAACGGCGCCTCGTCGCTCCGCTCTCACCCGACGACCGAGGGTACGTGACCCCCGGTCGTCGGACGAACGGAACGCGACGAGACGCCGTGTCGGTCTTACTTGTGCAGCGGCGCGTAGCGGAACTTGAACGAGCCGTCGAGAACGGCACCGTCCACGCTCGAGCCCACGATCGCCACCTGCTTGCCCTGGAGCAGCGGCAGGGTCGACAGGTCGGCGGCCACCTTGTCCTGGATCTCGCCGATCTCCTGCTCGCGCGTGGTCTTGTCGGTCTGCGTCGCCTGGTCGACGAGCAGCTTCTGCACGTCGGCGTTGTCGTAGTGGTTCAGCAGGAAGTTGTCCTTCGAGAAGAACGGGGTGAGGTAGTTGTCGGCATCCGAGTAGTCGGGGAACCAGCCGAGCTGGTAGGCGGGGTACGCGTCGGCCTTGCGGTCCTTCGTGTACTGCACCCACTCGGTCTGAGCGAGGTTGACCGTGAACAGGCCGTCCTTCTCGAGCTGCGCCTTGACCGCGGCGTACTCGTCACCCGACGAGGGGCCGTAGTGGTCGCCGTTGTACTGCAGGTTCAGCGTGACGGGCGTCGAGAGACCGGCGGCCTCGAGGGTCGCCTTGGCCTTGGCCGCGTCGGGCATTCCGCTGCCGTCGCCGTACATGTCCTTGAGCGCCTCGTTGGCGCCCGCGAGACCCTGCGGGACGTACGAGTACAGGGGCGAGTAGGTGTCTTTGTACACGTCGGTGGCGATGGCCTGACGGTCGACGAGGTCGGCCGCGGCCTGACGGATCGCGAGCGACTTGGCCGGGTCGGCGTCGGGGGTCTTCGCGCCGTACGGCATGGTGTCGAAGTTGAAGACGATGTAGCGGATCTCGCCGCCGGGGCCGTCGATGACCTTGACGGCGTCGTCCTTCTGCAGGTCGGCGACGTCGGTCGCGCTCAGGCTGCGGTAGGCCACGTCGATCGCACCCGACTGCACGTCGAGCTTGAGGTTCGAGGAGTCGGCGTAGTACTTCGCCGAGATTCCGCCGTTGGCGGCCTTGGGCAGCGAGCCCTGGTAGGTGTCGTTGACCTTGTACGAGATGAGCTCGTTGACCTTGTACGAGTCGATCATGTACTGGCCGGCGAACGCCTTGCCTTCGACGATCGTGTCGTCGGGGGTCACGGCATCCGCCGAGAAGACCTCTTCGTCGACGATCGGAGCGGCCGGGCTCGACAGGATCTGGGGCCAGACCTGGTCGTTGCCGTTCTTGAGCGTGAAGACGACGGTGGTGTCGTCGGGAGCGGCGACGCTGTCGAGATTGCCCAGCAGCGACGCGGGGCCGTTCGGGTCGTTGATCGCGACCTGGCGGTCGAACGAGAACTTCACGTCGGACGACGTGAGGTCGTGGCCGTTCGCGAACTTCAGGCCCGACTTGAGCTTGACCGTGTACTCGGTCGGCGAGGTGAACTCGGCCGACTCGGCGATGTCGGGGGTGACCTCCGACGTGCCGTACTGGCTGCTCATCAGGAACGGGTAGACCTGCGTCATGACGGCGAACGAGCCGTTGTCGTACGAACCCGCGGGGTCGATCGAGGTGATCTTGTCGGTCGTGCCGACGATCAGGGGGTCGGTCGATCCGCCACCGTCACCCGACGAGGCGTTGTCGCCGCCGCCGGAGCAACCCGCGAGAAGAAGGGCCGAGGCGCCGAGGGCGGCGCCGATGACGAGGCCGAAACGGCCGCGCCCACTGGTGTGCAGTGTCATGAATTACCTCTGCTGTGAAGAGTCGACTGCGACAAGCGCCGTAGTCCCTCGGACATCCTTGACCGGGGAGGTGTCCACCGTAAAGCACTCCCGCGCATATTTACGAGACCGAAACCCGCCGGAGACCCCGCTGGGACCCTCATCTCACCGGATCCCTTCCGGCATTCACCCGCTGTGTGTCGTAAATCGTCCTGCCGTGGGCGATGACGACGAGAGCGGCCCCCGCGAGGCCCGACCCCGTCAGTGCGCCGACCAGCCGCCGTCCATGAGGTAGCTCGAGCCGGTGACCATCGCGGCGTCGGGACCCGCGAGCCAGAGCGCGAGCGAGGCGACCTCCGCGGGCTCTACGAGCCGCTTGATCGCGGCATCCTTCAGCAGGATCGTCTCGAGCACCTGCTCCTCGGCGATGCCGTGGGTGCGGGCCTGGTCGGCGATCTGCTTCTCGACCAGCGGCGAGCGCACGTAGCCGGGGTCGATGCACACGCTCGTCACCCCGCGTGGGCCGCCCTCGAGGGCCGTGGTCTTCGACAGCCCCTCGAGGCCGTGCTTGGCCGTGACGTACGCCGACTTGTACTCCGAGGCGCGGATGCCGTGCACGCTCGACATGTTCAGCACCCGCCCGAACCCGCGCTCGTACATGCCCGGCAGAGCCGCGCGGATCAGCAGGAACGGCGCCTCGAGCATGAGCCGCAGCATGAACGAGAAGCGCTCGGGATCGAACTCCTCGATGGGGCTGACGTGCTGGATGCCGGCGTTGTTGACGAGGATGTCGACGTCGAGGCGCAGCTCGCGTAGGGCCGCCGTATCGGAGAGGTCGACGGCCCAGGCCTCTCCCCCGACCTCGGCCGCCACCCGCGCCGCCTGCTCGCCGTTGACGTCGGCGACGGTGACGTGGGCCCCGGCGCCGGCGAAGGCGCGGACGATGGCCTCGCCGATCCCGCTCGCTCCCCCCGTGACGAGGGCGCGGCGGCCGGTCAGATCCGTGCTCATCGGACTCCCTTCGCCCCCGTCGTCGCGGGGCCTGCCGCCGTGCGCGCGGCGTCGGCGGCGTCGATGTCGCGCAGCGAGATGCCGCGCGTCTCCTTCAACGACAGCACAGCGATCGAGGTGACGATGCACGCCACGACGATGTAGAGCGCGATCGGCAGCCACGAGCCGAAGTCGCGCAACCACTGGGTGGCCAGGATGGGGGCGAGCGAGCCCGCGAGGATCGCCGTCACCTGCGCGCCGAGCGAGACGCCCGAGTAGCGCATGCGGGTCGGGAACAGCTCGGCCATGACGGCGGGCTGCGGGGCGTACATGCCGGCGTGGAAGACCAGGCCGATCGTCACCGCGAGCACGATCATCACAGGGTTGAGCGTGTCGAACATCGGGAAGGCGAAGAACGCCCACGTCGCGCTGAGGATCGCGCCCGCGAGGTACACCGGGCGGCGTCCGATGCGGTCGGACAGGCGTCCGAGCGGCGGGATCACGGCGAAGTGCACGATGTGGGCGATCAGCAGAGCGAGCAGCAACTGGCTGGTGTCGTACGAGTGCACGATCTTCAGGTAGACGATCGAGAAGCTGACGACGATGTAGTAGACGATGTTCTCGGCGAAGCGCACGCCCATCGCCTGCACGACGCCCTTCGGGTAGCGACGCAGCACCTCGACGACACCGAACGAGGTGGCCTTCTCCTTCTCGACCTGCGCCTTGGCCTCGAGGAAGATCGGGGCCTCTTCGACGTGGCGGCGGATCCAGAAGCCGACCAGCACGATCACGGCCGACAGCCAGAAGGCGATGCGCCAGCCCCAGTCGAGGAACGCGGCGGGGCTCAGCACGAACGAGGTGATCAGCAGCACGAGCGTGGCCAGCAGGTTGCCCACCGGGACGGCGGCCTGCGGCCAGCTCGACCAGAAGGCGCGACGGCGGTCGGGGCTCTGCTCGGCCACGAGCAGCACGGCGCCGCCCCACTCCCCGCCCACCGCGAAGCCCTGGATGAAGCGCAGGGCGACGAGCATCGCGGGAGCCCAGTAGCCGACGCTCGCGAAGCCGGGCAGGCAGCCCATCAGGAAGGTCGCGACGCCGACGATGATGATCGTCGCCTGCAGCGTGGGCTTGCGACCGAAGCGGTCGCCGATCTGGCCGAACACGATGCCGCCGAGCGGGCGCGCGATGAACCCGACCGCGTAGGTGACGAAGGCGGCGATGATTCCGTCGAGCGGTGAGCCCGACGACGGGAAGAAGAACGTGCCGAAGACGAGGCTCGCGGCGGTGGCGTAGAGGAAGAACTCGTACCACTCGACGACGGTGCCGGCCATGGAGGCGGCGACGACATGGCGGATGCGGCTCGAGGTGGGGGCGTCGCTGCTGCGCGGCGCGGTGGTGGGGGGTTGCATGATGCTCCTTCGGTGTCGACGGTGACGACCGCGCCTCAGTCTGAGGTGGTCTGCTGCGCGCGACAATGCCCAGTACCGCTCTCCCGCTGTGCAGAATTGCACACATGGATGCCGGGAACGTACGCGCCGACGACTTGCTGATGCTGCTGGCCGTGGCCCGCACAGGCCGGTACACCGCCGCCGCCCAGCTGCGCGGGGTCGACCACACGACCGTCGCTCGGCGCATCGCCGCCCTCGAGGAGGCCCTGGGCGGCAGGCTCGTGGCCCAGTCGGGCCGCGGGTGGGAGCTCACGACGCTCGGAGCACACGCCGCCGAGACCGCCGGGCGCATCGAGGCGGCGATGTCGCAGCTCGCCGCCGGGGGAGCGGAGCCCGATCCGGTATCGGGTGTCGTGCGCATGTCGGCCACCGACGGGTTCAGCGCCTACATCGCCGCCCCCGCCATCGCGGGCCTGCGCGAGCGGCATCCGGATCTCGTCGTCGAGGTGGTCGCGGCCCAACGGCGCGCAGCCCTGCACCGCCCCGGTCTCGATCTCGAAGTGGTCGTCGGCCAGCCGCAGACCTCGCGCGGCACGACCGTCGAGCTCGGGTCGTACGCCCTCGGCATGTACGCCTCGCGCTCGTACCTCGACCGGCACGGCCACCCGCGCGACCTCGATGAGCTGCAGACGCACGGGCTCGTCTACTTCGTCGACGCGATGCTGCAGGTCGAAGCCCTCGACCTTCCCCGACGCGTCGTGCCGCGCATGCGCGACGGCGTCACCTCGACGAACGTCCTCGTGCAGGTCGAGGCGACGCGCGCCGGGGCCGGTATCGGCATGCTCCCGTGCTTCGTCGCCGACCGTCACGACGATCTCGAGCGCCTCCTGCCCGAGACGATGACCGAGCGGTTGCCGTACTGGATGATCGTGCGCGCCGACTCGATGCGCATCCCCGCCGTCGCCGCCCTTGCCGACGCGCTGCGCGAGCAAACGCGGCGGTCAAAGGCGATGCTCGACGGGGTGTGGTGACGCGGCGTCAGACCTCGGCGCCGAGCGAGCGGAGTTCCTCGGCAGCCGCGGCGCCCGTACGCAAGCCGAGCTGAGGGGCGACCTCGCTCGCCAAGAGGTCGATCGACCGCAGAGTCACCTCGTGGGCCGGGTCGATCGAGTGCACCTGGAAGGCGACGTCGGTCGCGAGCTCGAGGGTGCGATCCGTTCGGAGCGACGCGACCACCTCATCGACCGTCCCGAGGTGAGTGTTGGTCAGAGCCGCGAGTTCCCGCAGGTCGCCGTCCGCATTCCGCTGAAGGAATGTACGCGCGAGACGTCGGATTCCGGCATCCGCCCTCGCCCACACCTCATCGAGGCGGTCGGCGTCGACGACCACCGCGGTGCGCGACGCGAGGATGCGCGGAGCGACACCGCGGGGGAGCGCGGCGAGGTACGCCTCGACGATCGGCACCTGCACCTCATGCAGATCTTGACCGTCGTCGCGAGGCTGCGTGCGCGAGAGGAGCAGTCCGTCACCGGCGGATCCGGCTCGTCGACCGCCGTCGATGGAGAATGTCGCCTGCCACAGCCGACCGCCGAGGTGCGGCGCCGCGGGGTTCAGGCGCAGATCGGTGTTCCGAATGCCGCGCCCAGCGAAGGCGTCACGCAGGACGTCGAGGTGCGCGGCGTGGATCGCCCGGCGATCGTCGGAGGACCGCTCGAAGGCCGCGAACGACGAGGGCGTGCCGCCCGTGCCGATGCCGAGCTGTACGCGACCGCCGCTCAGGGCGTCGACGAAGGCGGCGTCCTCCGCCACGCGCACGGGGTCGTCGATCGGAAGGGTCACGATGCCCGTTCCCAGCGCGATCCGTTCAGTCTGCACGGCCGCCGCGGCCAGGAACGGGAACGGCGACGGCAGGCCTCCCTCGTCACGGTCGAAGTGATGCTGAGCGACCCAGAGGGATGCGAAACCGTGCTCGTCGGCGGCACGGACCTGTGCGAGCGCCTTGCCGTATCGGTCACCGTCGGTACCGGCATCCAGCACCCGTGTGAAGAATCCGAGGCGTGCGCCGCTCATCGAACCGAGTCCCTTCGGGGCCACGCGGCCCGATATCGCTGTATGCGCGGAGTGGAATACACCCGCGCACACCAGGCTAGGCCCGTGTCGTCGAGCTGGAGGCCTCTCTCGGGAACCTGTGACGGGATGCTCAGCCGGCCGCCACCCCGATCGGATCACCCGTGCGCGCGAGATCCGCCTCGAGCTCGCGCACGATCGGGATCACCGTCTCACCGAAGTGCTCCAGCTCCTCCTGGAAGTGCAGGAAGCCGAGCAGGAACAGGTCGACGCCGCGCTTCTTGTACTCGATGATGCGCTCGGCGATCTGCTGCGCGTCGCCGAAGAGCTGCGTGCGGAACCCGTCGTTGTACTGCACGAGATCCTCGAGCGACGAGTCGGCCCACATCCCCTTCTTGTCGGCCGTCGCGTTGCCCGCCTCCTGCACGCTCTTGCGGAACCCCTCGACGGCGCCCGAGTCGGCGTGGGCGATGATCTCGCGCAACTGGGCCTCCGCCTCAGCGCGGCTGTCGCGCTGGATGACGAACCCGTTGAGGCCGAAGCGCGTGCGCCGACCGTGCTCGGCCGCGATGCGCGTCACGTCGTCGTACTGCTCGGTGAAGCCGTCGAAGTCCTTGCCGTTCGAGAAGTACCAGTCCGAGAACGCGCCGCCGTTGACGCGCGCGGCCGTGGAGTTGCCGCCCTGGAAGATGTCGGGGTGGGCCCGCCCCGGCACCTCGTACGGGAAGGGGCGCAGCGTGAAGTCGGTGATGTCGTAGTACTTCCCGTGGAACGAGAACTTCTCCTGCGTCCACAGGCCCCGCAGTACCTGGATGAACTCCGCCGCACGCTCGTAGCGCTCGTCGTGCTCGAGCCACTCGAGACCGAGGTCGGTGTACTCGTCTTTGAACCAGCCGCTGACGACGTTCACCGCCGCGCGCCCGTGCGAGAACTGATCGGCCGTGTTGATGAACTTCGCCAAGACGGCCGGATGCCAGATGCCGGGGTGGATGGCGGCGATGACCTTCAGCTTCTCGGTGGCCAGCAGCAGCGCCAGGCTGATCGAGGTGGACTCGTGCTGCTGCGCGGCGCCGTAGCTGGAGGCGTACCGCACCTGGCTCAAGGCGTATTCGAACCCGACGCGCTCGGCCGTGCGGGCGAGCTTCACGTTGTAGTCGTAGTCCCAGTCGGTGCGCTGCTCGATCGAACTGATCACGAGCCCACCGCTGACGTTCGGCACCCAGTAGGCGAACTTCAGCGGCTCGTGGGTGGGGGTGGAATCGGTCATGGAATCCTCCTCGCGGATCGGAACCCGGCCAACTTCCCACCGCGTCGAGCATCGGTCAACGACATGTGACGGACCGTTTCGTCGCGTGACGCCGGGCGACATGCGGCGGGTGAGGATGGAGCCATGACCTCCCCCCAGCGCGTGCGTTTCGGCTACTGGACCCCCATCTTCGGCGGATGGCTGCGCAACGTCGACGACGAGCAGACGCCCGTGTCGTTCGCCCATATCGCCGCGATC
Organism: Microbacterium algihabitans; assembly: GCF_032464975.1. Classification (NCBI taxonomy): domain Bacteria; kingdom Bacillati; phylum Actinomycetota; class Actinomycetes; order Micrococcales; family Microbacteriaceae; genus Microbacterium; species Microbacterium algihabitans. The sequence goes on along the minus strand of NZ_JAWDIU010000001.1, from coordinate 1,238,331 downwards.
GCTCGCGCTGCGGAAGAAGGCGGCTTCGACCTCACGCTCATCCCCGAGCTGAACCTGAACGACATCAAGGGCGTCGAGGCGCCGTCGCTCGACGCGTGGGCGGTGACGGCGGGGCTTGCCGCCGTGACCTCGAAGCTCGAGCTGCTCGCGGCCGTGCGGCCGGGGTTCCACAACCCGTTCCACACCGCCAAGCAGGCGGCGACCATCGACGAGATCAGCGGAGGGCGCTTCACCCTCAACGTCGTCTCGGCGTGGTGGGCCGAGGAGGCCAAGCAGTACGACGGCCTCTTCAGCGCCCACGACGACCGGTACGCGCGCACGATCGAGTGGGTCGAGGTGCTGCGCGGCCTGTGGTCCGAGACGCCGTTCGCGTACGAGGGGGAGTACTACCGCACCGAGGGCACCTACCTGGAGCCCAAGCCCCAGGTGCTGCCGCGCCTGTACGCCGGTGGCGAGAGCGAGGCCGGGCGCAACGCGATCACGCGCTTCGCCGACGCGTATCTGACGCACGGCGGCACGCTCGAGGAGCTCGAGACGAAGGTCGCAGACATGCGCCGGCGCCGCGCCGAAGCCGGGGCGACGCCGTTCAAGGCGTTCGGCATGGCCGCCTACGCCGTCGTCCGCGACACCGAAGAAGAGGCTCAGGCCGAGATCGACCGCATCACCGACGTGCGCGGGGGAGCGGCCTACGGTTCGTACCAGGACTTCGTGAGCAAGTCGAAGCTCGACACCCAGATCGACCTCAAGGAGTACTCGGTGTCGAACCGCGGCCTCCGCCCCAACCTCGTCGGAACCCCCGATCAGGTGGCAGAACGCATCGTCGCCTTCGCGAACGTCGGCGTCTCGACCCTGCTGCTGCAGTTCTCGCCGCACCTGCCCGAGTTGCAGCGGTTCGCCGCCGAGGTAATCCCGCGCGTGCGCCGCCTGGAGGCCCAGCGCGACGCCTGATCGCGCTTCGCGCCGCGGGGCGTACCCCCCGTTGAGTGAGGGCGCGTCCGGGCTGGGGCTCGGGGCGCCGCTCTCCGGTGCTGAGTGCCCAAAACACCCGGACGGAAGCGAAAACCGTCCGGCTGTTTTGGACACCGAGGTGAGTTCGAAGGCTCCGGATGCCAGGAACCCGGGCCTGCACCGACGGCGGGTCCCGTGGGCGCCGGAGCGTGGGTCCAGGGCGCCCGGAAACCGCCGGGACGGAAGCGCTAGGACGCGGCGCGGAGGGCCTGATCGAGGTCGGCGATGAGGTCTTCCGCGTCTTCGAGGCCGATCGACAGCCGGATGAGGCCGTCGCCGATGCCGAGGCGGTCGCGTGTGTCTTGCGTGAAGCCGAGGTGGGTCGTCGTCGCGGGGTGCAGGGCCATCGACCGCGTGTCGCCGATGTTGGTCATGCGGCTGAACAGGCGCAGAGCGTCGAAGAAACGCTCCGCGGCGGGGCGACCTCCGCGCACGGTGAATGAGAAGACCGAGCCCGACAGCCCGTCGTAGTCGCGGACGGCGAGCGCGTGCTGCGGATGCGAGGGCAGACCCGCGTAGTCGACGCATTCGACCTCGGAGTGCTGCTCGAGCCACTCGGCGATCGTGCGCGCCGTGGCGAGGTGTTGGCGCATGCGCACCGACAGCGTCTCCATGCCTTGCAGCAGGAGGAATCCGTTGAGCGGCGACAGGGCGGGGCCGGTGTCGTTCGCGATGCCGAACCGCAGCGACAGCTCGAACGCGCGCGGGCCGAACGCCTCGACGAACGAGGAGTGCCCCGCGATCGCGGTGTCGGTGATCGCGGGATAGGAGCGATCGGATGCCATCCAGTCGAACGTCCCGCCGTCGACCACCGCACCCGCGAGGTTCGCGCCGTGCCCCGAGAGGAACTTCGTCGCCGAGTGCACGACGATGTCGGCTCCGTGCTCGATCGGGCGGATGAGGAACGGCGTCGCGATGGTGTTGTCGACGACGAGGGGGATGCCGTGCCGTCGCGCGACGCGTGCGACGGCGTCGATGTCGACGACGTCGTTCTTGGGGTTTGGGAGCGTCTCGGTGAAGATGGCCTTCGTCTCGGGGCGGATGAGGGCATCCCACTCCGCCTCGTCCGCCGGATCCCACACGTACTCGACGGTGACGCCCATGCGGGCGAAGGTGCGGTCGAACAGCACCCGCGTGCCGCTGTAGATGCTGGCGGTCGAGACGATGTGCTCACCGCTGGCGGCGAGTCCGAGAAGCGCGATCGTGATCGCCGCCTGACCCGATCCGACGACGATCGCTCCCGATCCACCCTCGAGGGAGGCCAACCGAGCCTCGGCAACCTGATTGGTGGGGTTCGCGTTGCGGGAGTACAGGTGACCCAGATCTGCGCCAGCGAACCGATCGGTCGCCTCTTGAAACGAATCGAATCGGTACGCGGCAGACAGGTGCACCGGGGTGATGCGCGAGCCGTGGGTGAGGTCTTCGATTTCGCCCGCATGGACCTGGCGCGTGGCGAAGCCGAAGCCCTGCCAGTCGGAGTGCGGGGGAGCGGGCTCAGCCACGCAGACCCACCGCTTCTTGGGGGAGCAGCGTGCCGAGCCAGCGGGCGATCTCGCGGGGTCCGGAGCGCGGTGCGGTGGCCTCGACGTCGGGGTTGTAGTTGGTGTTCGTGTTGACGTCGTACGTGACGGTGCGCCCGTCGCGCGTCTCGATGAACTCGATGCCCGCGATGCCGACCCCCTCGGCCGCGAGGAACGCGAGGTACCGGTCGATGAGCGCCGAATCGACGTCCTCACGCAGGCGGAACAGGGGTTCGGGCTCGACCCCGTCCGCCCCCGGAACGGCGCAGGCTTCGGCGGGGCAGAGCTCGAAGCTGCCGGCACTGGTGTCGACCCGCACGGCGTACACGAAGTCGCCGGCGACGAACTCGGCCCGCGTGATGAAGGGCGTCTTGGCGACGAGCAACTCCTGCAACAGCGTGATGCCATCGGGGGAGGGCTCGAAGTCGGGACTCTTCACCCAGGCGGCGAACTCGTCGACGGTGTCCCAGCGCCGCACCCCGAGGCCCTTGCCGCCTTGGTTGTGCTTGCTGATGAAGGGGGCGCCGAACTCCTCGGCCTTCGCTGCGAGGTCGTCGACGCCGAACACGGCGACCGTGCGCGGAACCTCGATGCCCGCGTGCCGCAGAGCCGCGTGCTGCGCGACCTTGCTGACCTCGAGTTCGAGCACGTCGGCCCCGTTGATCACCGTGCGACCCCACGACGCGAGCCAGCGCAGCACGGCGCGGCCAAATTCTTTGCTGTAGGCGTGGTCGCGGGTGTGGGCTGAGGCGCTCAGCCGCGACCAGAAGATGCCCTCGGGCGGCTCGACGGCCAGGTCGATCGACCCGTCGGTCAGCATCCACTCTTCGAACGGCACACCCTCGGCTTCGAACGCCGCCGCGAACGGCGGGATCCATTGAGGGTTCTCGTGGATGACATAGACCTTGCCCGACATGCCGCCAGGCTAACCCGGACCTCCGACATCGGGTCGACCGTGCGTCACCTGACGACACCGGGCCGCCGGCATCCGCCCCCTAGGCTCGGATGCCGGAAAGGGATGCCATGACCTCGGACTACATCGATGCCAACCGCGCCAACTGGGACGAGCGCGCGACTCTGCACGCCGCGCGAGACGGTTCGGGGTACGGCGTACAGCGCTATGTGGAGGATTCCGCGGCGTTGTCGGACGTCGTGCGGTTCGATCTGCCGCTGCTGGGCGACATTGCGGGCAAGCGGGCGGTGCACCTGCAGTGCCACATCGGCACCGACACCCTTTCGCTCGCCCGGCTGGGCGCGCGGGTGACGGGACTCGACTTCTCGGAGAACGCCGTCGCAGAGGCGCGACGCCTCGCCGACGAAGCCGGGGTGCAGGTCGATTTCGTCAGATCGGATGTTCGGCGCGCCGCGGAGGCGCTCCCGCGCGGCGAGTTCGACCTCGTCTACACGGGGATCGGCGCGCTGTGCTGGCTCCCGTCGATCACGGAATGGGCCGGGGTGGTCACCGAGCTGCTCGCGCCCGGCGGGACGCTTCACATCCGCGAGGGGCATCCCGTGCTGTGGGCGATGAACGAGGACCTGCCCGGGCTGACGCTCGCGTTCCCGTACTTCGAGCAGACGGCACCTCTGGAGTGGGATGACGACAGCACCTACGTCGCGGTGTCGGCTCCGCTGACGTCGACGAAGACGTACGAGTGGAACCACGGCCTCGGCGAGATCGTCACGGCCCTACTGGAGCGCGGCCTGCGTCTCGACGCGCTCGTCGAGCACGACAGCGTCCCGTGGGAGGCTCTGCCCGGCCGCATGACCGAGCGCCCGAACGGTGAGTTCGCGCTGACCGAGCAGCCGTCGGTGATGCCGCTGAGCTACACGATCAGGGCGACGAAGGTGGCGTGACGGTCGGCCCGGGTGAATTCAAATCGGCGAGATCGCCCTCCACGCAGGAACTCAACACTTGGAGACCCGCGAACGCACTACTGAACTGAAGTTGGGTGAGAGTGCCGTCTTTATTTGAACCCTGCTGGAAGGGCGGATCAGACACTACATAGGTATCGGGCCTGTCTGAAAGGAGTTCGGCGCGGGCGGAGAGCCCGATGCTCGCCCATTTCGCGGCAACTTTCTCCGAGAGCGCCCCCAGATCATCTTCGGTTGGCTCCAGCCGCTCCACGAAGTACAGAAGTCGAACAAGGCCTCCGTCTTGTCCCTCGCATTCGACCCACGTCGGGTGCGCCGTCCAACCGGAACTTCCGAGGACTTCCTGAGTAGCTCCCAGAACTTGTTCGGCGCGCTTCTGTATCGAGTCAGTAGTTATGAGATTCATCTGCCCCTCGTCTTTCGGCGCACACCCGGCCACCACGATCGACAACACCATCAGGCCCGCGAAGGACTTCCAGAGCCTCATTCGGCATCCCGGAGTGGTCGCGGATCGATGTAGTACCGCGTGTTGATGCCCCCACTCGCGGCATGTCTGGCGAGGCTGTCACCGCCTTCGGGTATGTCCTCACCGGCACCCATCGAAGCCATAGCGGCATAACGGAGAGCGATTGAGCCAGAGTCAAGATAGCTGGGAGCCTGCGGTCCCACGCCAATCGGCCCATGGCTGTGCACGCCGTCGAGACGCTCGCCGCCAGCGACGGAGCGTTCCGACCAAAATGTGCGAGCGCCGAACGACTCCTCAGTCGGGTCCGTCCTTTGCGAAAGTCCTTGGCCCACTGGCGCCCACCCATCCTTCATCGATTGCGTTGCATACACTTCCCCGTCGGGGACTTTCAGATCCGTCGCGGCATCAATTCCATCGCTGACACCGGCCGATCCGAGGAGAACAAGATGATCCGCGTTGGCGTGCTTGAGGGCGAGTGTGCTGACGTCAGTCCCGTAGGAATGCGCAACCACTGACAGGTTTGATCGCCCGCCGTTCAACTCCTGCGCAACCCGCACGGACCCTATGTCGTAAGCGAGTGCTGTTGCTCCGACCTCCGCTCTTGAATCGGCAAGAACTTCGGGCGCCCGCCAAAGAGGATCGCTTACGGGCGGGTGATATCCCAGCCACGCGACAACTGCTATCTCGTCTGTCGAGATTCCCGAAGCCAGGAACTGCTCCCACCTGAGCCGCGCCGCGGCCGAGACGTAGGTTCCCATGTCTCTCCCCACGGTCGTATTCATGCCTGGGACGAGGAAGGTTACGGAGGAGGCCCGATCCAGATCCCCCACCGCAACCTGCGCCAACGGCGGCCGGTCCAACACCAACGAGGCGAGCGTGTTCCCGGTCGCGGCGCGATCCAGCGCCTCCAACGCCGCCACCTGCTCCGACTGGTCCCACGGGCTGTTCCGCGCCTCTTCGAGCGCCTGGGCGAGCACGATGCGGTTCGCGCGGTCGCGCGCGGCGTAGGCGACGCCGCCGAGGTTGCCGATGATCCCGGGGGCGCAGGCGATCAGTGCATCCTGCTGCGCCGAGCTCAGGCCGCGCCACCACGGTGCGAGATCAGCCGGGTTGCTCTGCGCCAGACGCTCCAGCAGGTCGGGTCGTGCCCCGAGCAGGTCGGTGAGCGTGTCGGCGTCGAGGGTGCGCATCATCGCGAGCACGCGTCCGGGCGGAAGCGCTGCGACTCCGAGACCCTCACCGACCCTCGCCCATGCCTCCCCGCGGGCGCGCACGGCCTCGATCGCACGCCGCACGGCGGCTGTCGCGACATCGCCCGCCGCTTTCACGTCGGCGCACGCGTCAGCCACCATCGCCTCGGCCCGCGCTCGCGCCTCGCCGGCGGTCGTCGGAGCCGGCCCGCGGTGGCGGGGATCCGAAACCAGCACGGGCCACCCCCGCGAGAACGACGAGAACCCGGCGGGCGTCCCCGGCGTCTCAGGCAGCGTCGACGCGAAAGCCCACGCCTCGATCGCCTGCGCGGCCAGCCCCTGCGCCGAACTCAACGCCCGGGCATACGTCTGCAGCGGACCGATGACCGCGGAGAGCCCGTCGCCGATCTCGGTCCAGCGTCGCACAACCGATGCCACGCGATTCGCGTACGCCTCGGCCGCCTGCCCGGTCCATCCGTCGATTTCGCGCATGCGCAGCAGTCGGTCCACCAGATCCGAGGCGACGCGTTCTCGCTCGGCGGCGAGATGCGCGACCTCGTACGCGGCCTCCACCGATCCCGGAACGAGCCCGGTCACGTGTGACGAGTGCCCCAGAGCGGTCACAGCAGCGCCTGCAACGCCTTGAGCGTGACGTCAGCGTCATCGTCCACGCGTTCGTACATCGCCGCCACTTCTCGCAGACCGGATGCCACGTCGTCGACGCTCGCGACCGCCTCGGTCCAGCCGCCGGCCAAGGCTCCTGCGAAGTCGTCGACGGCCTCGCAGAGCGCCTCGTGACCGAGGGTGCGGGTCCACGGCATCCGGAACTGAGATTCGGCGGGCCGGATGACGTTGTCGAAGATCAGGGCGGTGCGGCGGAGCTCGTCGGGGATCACGGTGAATGCACGCATGCGGGGAAGGTACTGAGAATCGCGGCGACCCCGAGCGAGTTATCCACAGGGAAAAGCCCGGTCCAGGACATATTCACCCGTCGATTGGCCAAGTTCACCCGAGACACCCATGACGAACGTCACCCCTGAATGGTGACGGCCGGCTGATGTGCCCTCGGAGCCCCGCGGCCAGCATGAACACATGACCTCCTCCACCCCCACCCCCGCCGCGATCGACGCGCGGGGCGTCGTCAAGAGCTTCGGCTCCGTCCACGCCGTCCGCGGCGTCGACCTCACCGTCCGACCGGGCGAGATCGTGGCCTTCCTCGGCCCGAACGGCGCGGGCAAGACCACCACGATCGACATGATTCTGGGCCTGACGAACCCCGACGCCGGCAGCATCGAGGTGTTCGGCCACAGCGCTCGCGGCGCCGTCGCTCGCGGCCTCGTCTCGGCCGTTCTCCAGTCGGGCGGGCTGCTCAAAGACCTGACCGTGCGCGAAACGGTCGAGCTGACGGCGAGCCTGTTCGCCGAGAAGCGTCCCGTCGACGAGGCCCTCGAGCGTGCCGGCATCCTGAACCTCGCCCGCCGCAAGGTGGGTCTGTGCTCGGGCGGTGAGCAGCAGCGTCTGCGCTTCGCGATGGCACTCGTGAGCGACCCCGCGCTGCTGATCCTCGACGAGCCGACCACCGGCATGGACGTCGAGGCGCGTCGCTCGTTCTGGAGCGCCATTCGAGCGGATGCCGCGCGCGGACGCACCGTGATGTTCGCGACGCACTACCTCGACGAAGCCGACGAGTACGCCGACCGCATCGTGCTGATGCGCGGCGGGCAGATCGTGGCCGACGGCAGCACCACCGAGATCAAGAACCTCGTCTCGGGGCGGGTCGTTCAGGTGACGCTTCCGGATGCCGACCTCACGGCCCTCGCGGCTGTCCCGGGCGTCGACTCGGTCGAGGCCGCCGGCGAGCGCATCACCGTGCACACGCGGGATTCCGACGCCCTCGCGCGTCACCTGCTCACCTCCACCCCGGCGCGGGATCTCGAGATCACCGCCCAGAATCTCGAGAGCGTGTTCCTGACGCTCACTGCCGAGCCCTCGGCATCCGACCTCGTCCCGACGGGAGCACTCCGATGACCGCCATCGCCCTCGACCGCCCGCTGCCCGCCATGGGTGGGTTCACGCTGACCTACCTGCGCATCGAACTGGTGCGCAAGCTGCGCAATCCGCGCAGCATTCTCTTCACCGTCGCGTTCCCCGTGCTGATGTTCTTCATCGTGGGGTTCCAGACGCTCGACGTTCCGCTGACCGATACACCGCTGGCGTCCGGGGGAGTGTCGGTGGCCGCGTACATCATGGTCTCGATGGCGATGTACGGAACCATGATGTCGGCGACCCAGACCGGGGCCTCGGTCGCGGTCGAGCGCGCGCAGGGCTGGTCGAGGCAGCTGCGGCTCACGCCCCTCAACCCGATTTCGAACGTCGTGGTCAAGATGCTCGCGGGCATGATGTTCGGCCTGGTCGCGGTCATCGCGACCTACGCCGTCGCCGCCGGAGCCGGCGTACAGCTCGCCCCGGTGCAGTGGATCGTCACGGGTCTCGCAGCCTGGGTGCTCGCCGGAGCCGTCTTCACCACCCTCGGCCTGATGGTCGGCTACATGGTGCCGGGCGAGAACGCGGCGCAGATCACGAGCCTCGCGGTGGTGCTGCTGTCGTTCCTCGGCGGGCTGTTCTTCCCCCTGTCGTCGATGCCCGACTTCCTGCAGGTGATCGGCAAGCTGACGCCCGTCTACGGCATCGGCGAACTCGCCCGGTCGCCCCTCACCGGCGACGGTTTCGACCTCGGCGGCCTCGTCAACGCGGTGGTCTGGCTCGCGGTGTTCATCGCCGGCACCGTGTACTTCTTCCGTCGCGACACGCGTCGCGGCTGACACGCCTAGGGTGAACCACGTGAGCACGACGACCGGCCCGGAGCGCACCCGCGTTCCGGGCCGCCGTCCGTTCCAGCGGGGCTGGTTGATCGGTGCGTCGCTGTCGCTGATCTGGACGTACCCGACGCTCGTCGCACTCTGGGAAGAGCCGAGCCTTTCCGCTCACCTCATCGGCACCGGGGTGGTCGTGGTCTTCGCGGCGGTGTTCCTGGCGACGGTCCCCTACGCCCGGAATACCGCGTCGAGGACGCGACGGGTCATCCCCTCGGTGGTGCTTCTCGGGCTCAGCCTGACGCTGATCCCGTGGCTGGGCGCTGACATCCGGTGGCTGTGGACGTTCGTCGGCGTCGCCTTCGCGGTGTCGGCGATGGGTCGGGGAACGACCTGGCTGGTCATTCCCGCGCTCAGCGCGCTGTCGCTGATCGTCGGAGAGCTCGACAGCGCAGACGCCTTCACGAGTGTGCTGAATGCGGCGATCATCCTCTCGATCTCGATCATGATGTTCAGCTTCGTCGAGAACATCTCGACCCTCGAGCGCCTGCGCGCGGCTCAGGAGCAGATCGCCGAACTCGCCGCCGAACGAGAGCGCGGCCGCGTCGCCCGCGATGTGCACGACATCCTCGGACACTCGCTCACGGTGATCACCGTCAAGGCCGAACTGGCAGGACGACTGATGGATGCCGGCTCCCCGGCCGCCCGCGACGAGATCGCCCAGATCGAAGGCCTCTCCCGCGGGGCGCTGGCCGACGTGCGCGCGACCGTGCACGGGTATCGCGGCGTGAGCATCAGCGGCGAGCTGGCCGCGGCCCGCGCGGCGCTCGAGAGCGCCGGCGTCTCCGCCGACCTCCCCGGCTCCACCGACCAGGTGCCCGCCGATCGCCGAGAACTCGCCGGGTGGGTCGTGCGGGAGGCCGTCACCAACGTGGTGCGCCACTCCGGCGCGAGCGCCTGCCGCGTGCGACTCGACAACCGCTCGATCGAGGTCGCCGACGACGGGTGCGGCCCGGCGTCCACGGCATCCACCGGCTCAGGACTCACGGGACTCCGCGAACGCGTCGAGACCTCGGGAGCGCGGTTGACCATCGGTCGCAGCGACCTGGGCGGCTTCAAAGTGAAGGTGACGTGGTGATCCGACTGCTCATCGCCGACGATCAGGCCCTCGTGCGCGGGGCCCTCGCCGCCCTGCTCGGACTCGAGCCCGACATCGAGGTCGTCGCCCAGGTCGGTCGCGGAGACGAGGTGGTCGAGGCAGCGCGCACGTCGGAGGCCACCGTCGCGCTGCTCGACATCGAGATGCCCGGGATCGACGGGATCGCCGCCGCCGCGAAATTGCGTGCGGAAGTTCCCGGATGCCGTGCCCTCATCGTTACCACCTTCGGACGCCCCGGTTACCTGGCGCGGGCGATGCAGGCCGGCGCCTCGGGCTTCGTCGTCAAGGACACCCCCGCGGCCGAGCTCGCCGACGCGGTGCGGCGGGTCTCCCAGGGACTGCGCGTGGTCGACCCCGCTCTCGCCGCCGAGTCGTTGGCGCAGGGCGACTCGCCGCTGACCGAGCGGGAGACCGACGTGCTCGCCGCGGCGCGCGACGCCGGCACGATCGCCGACATCGCGCGGACCGTCCACCTCTCGGAGGGCACGGTGAAGAACCACCTGTCGAGCGCGATCGGCAAGACCGGCGGGCGGAATCGGGCGGATGCCGTGCGGGTCGCTGTGGAGCGTGGGTGGCTCTAGCGGTCGGCACCCACCCCGAACGCCTCCGCCTCTTCCTCGGTCAGCATCCGGGAGCGGATGAGGAAGCGCATGCCCGTCGGCCCCTCGACCGAGAAGCCCGCGCCACGACCGGGGACGACGTCGATCGTCAGGTGCGTGAACTTCCAGTACTCGAACTGCGACTCCGACATGTAGACCTGAATGGGGTCGTCGAGACCGACCTCGATATCGCCAAGGTGCACGTCGCTGGGCCCCGTGATGAACATGCCCACGGGGTAACACATGGGGGAGCTGCCATCGCAGCATCCGCCGGACTGGTGGAACATCAGCGGCCCGTGCTTGACAGTGAGCTCGCGCAGCAGCGCAGCCGCGGCATCCGTCACGTCGACGCGGGAAAGCTCGGCCATGTCCCGTTCCTTTCGAACGATGTCCCACTTTCGGTCGCCTGAAGGGTCCTCAGGAGACCAAAAGTGGGACATGGGGATGCGGCGCCGGGAAAGCCCCGGCGCCGCTGCGACTCAGAAGAAGCCCATCGCCCCGTCGGCGTACGACACGAGCAGGTTCTTCGTCTGCTGGTAGTGGTCGAGCATCTTGAGGTGGTTCTCGCGACCGATGCCCGACTGCTTGTATCCACCGAACGCCGCGTGCGCGGGGTACTGGTGGTACGTGTTCGTCCAGACGCGGCCCGCCTCGATCGCGCGTCCGGCGCGGTAAGCGGTGTCGCCGCTGCGTGCCCAGACGCCCGCGCCCAGGCCGTAGAGCGTGTCGTTCGCGATCGAGATGGCATCGTCGAAGTCGTCGAACGACGTGACCGACAGCACGGGCCCGAAGATCTCCTCCTGGAAGATGCGCATGTCGTTCGTGCCCTCGAACACTGTCGGGGCGACGTAGTAGCCGCCCGAGAGGTCGCCGCCGAGGTCGACGCGCTCACCGCCCGTGAGCAGCTTCGCCCCACCCTGCTTGCCGATGTCGATGTACGACAGAATCTTCTCGAGCTGGTCGTTCGAGGCCTGCGCGCCGATCATCGTCTCGGGGTCGAGCGGGTTGCCCTGGCGCACCTTCTTCACGCGCTCGAGGCCATCGCCGAGGAACTGGTCGTAGATCGAGCGCTGGATCAGCGAGCGCGAGGGGCACGTGCAGACCTCGCCCTGGTTCAGCGCGAACATCGTGAAGCCCTCGAGCGCCTTGTCGTAGTAGGCGTCGTCGGTGTGCAGAGCGACGTCTTCGAAGAAGACGTTGGGGCTCTTGCCACCGAGTTCGAGCGTCACGGGGATGAGGTTCTGCGAGGCGTACTGCATGATCAGGCGGCCGGTCGTGGTCTCACCCGTGAAGGCGATCTTGCGGATCCGCTTGTGCTGAGCGAGCGGCGCACCCGCCTCGATGCCGAAGCCGTTGACGATGTTCACCACGCCCGCGGGGAGCAGGTCGCCGATGATGTCGAACAGGAAGAGCAGCGATGCCGGCGTCTGCTCGGCCGGCTTGATCACGACGCAGTTGCCCGCGGCGAGGGCCGGGGCGAGCTTCCATGCGGCCATGAGGATGGGGAAGTTCCACGGGATGATCTGACCCACCACACCGAGCGGCTCGTTGAAGTGGTACGCCACCGTGTTCTCGTCGAGCTGGCTGAGCGAACCCTCCTGCGCCCGCAGCACGCCCGCGAAGTAGCGGAAGTGGTCGACCGTGAGCGGAATGTCGGCGGCGAGCGTCTCGCGCACCGGCTTGCCGTTCTCCCACGTCTCGGCGACGGCGATCTTCTCGAGGTTCTCTTCGATGCGGTCGGCGATCTTGTTCAGGATGACGCTGCGCTCGGCGGGAGTGGTCTTCTTCCACGACGCGAACGCCTTCCACCCGGCCTCGACGGCGCGGTCGATGTCGTGCGCGTCGCCGCGGCCGACCTCGCAGAACGGCTTGCCGGTGACGGGGGTGATGTTCTCGAAGTACTCCCCGCTGTGCGGCTCGACCCATTCGCCGCCGATGTAGTGCCCGTAACGCGAGCGGTACTCGGCGACGGCCCCGCGGGTTCCGGGAGCGGCGTAGACGCTCGAGACGCCTTCTTCGACGATGGTCATGCGTGTCTCCTTCGACGGTCATGAGTCGCCGCGTCGGCTTCGGGCGGCGATGCGCCGACGGTACGCCGCAGGAGGTTGCATCGGGTTGCGCGGGCGAGCGTGCGTGCGCTCAGGACGCATTCGTTCGACGAGACCGCACGAGATCGACGCCAAACAGGTGCGTCGTCGACGAATGAAAGCGGCTTCGACGCACACGCGGGCGGGACGCCCGGACAGAACGACGGATGCCGCGACCCTCGGGCCACGGCATCCGTTCGAGTGAACGCGGTCTAGGCGTCGGCGTCGGCGAGCACCGAGCGCAGCGGGGGCACGTTGACCTCGTGCAGGTCGACGTCGTCGAGGCGCTCGATGCTCTGCACGCGCGGCGCGATCGCGCGGTCGTCGGCGACGATCCAGCTGCCGACGAGCAGGAAGCGGTCGTTGCCCGCGGTGATCGGCCCCGTGAGGGCAAACGTCTGGTGCGTGGGCGTGAGGAAGGTCACGCGCACGGGCGTGCCGTGGGGGAGGGTCGAAGGATCGACGACGTCGGCCTCGAGCGCGGGCTGAGGCGCCTCGATGCCCAGGTCGATGCGCTGGATCTCGGAGCTCGTCGCGAGGATGACGTCGCCGACGAGCGGCTGCCCGCCCACGCCGATGCGCACGGTGCCCTCGAGCGCGTACAGGCCGTAGCGCGGTGAACGGACGATGACGCGGGCGACATCGCCCGCCTTGACCTCGGCCAGTGCCTCGCGGATGCGCCCCACGTCGCGACGGGCGCGGGCTGCCGAGAAGATGTCGAGCGCTTTTTCGTCCATATGTTCAGAGTAACGAGGGCCTCCGACATCGGGCTCCGAACCCGCGGGGTCGGGTGCGGGCCTCAGTCGCGATCGAGCCTCTCGATGCGGGCGACGAGTCCCGCGCGCTTGGGAGATCGAGCCGGGAGCATCGACAGGCACAGCCGCAGCACCTCGCCGTCGTCCCGCCCGTCGAGGGTGTCGGCGTAGGCGAGCAGCACATCGACCCCCGCCTCGGCGATGAGGGCCTCGCGCAACGCCGAGCGCACCGATTCGCGCACCTCGACCACCCCGGGCGCGTCGGACTCGGGCAGCACCGGGCCCGGATATGCAGCCAGTGCGACCCTGTGCGCCCCGCGGTCCAGCAGTGACAGCACGTGCTGCGCGTCGGTCTCGAGGCCATCAACCAAGCGGTACGGCCGCGATTGCGGCACCAGCTGCGGAGCCGTCGGCACCAGCGCGCGGCGCAGACGCACCATCTCGGGCCGCAGCGTCTCGACGGCCGGGTGCCCGTACACGGCTTCGCTGAGCGCCTCGGCCGAGAGTCCCTCGCGGTGCATCGCCAGCAGCAGCAGGATCTCGGCGTGCCGCGCGCTCAGTTCGAGGGTCGACCCTCCGGCCTCCAGCAGCGCGCGATCCCGTCCGAGGATGCGCAGGAGGGCCCGCGCGGGCGCCGACCGGCGCGGGGGAGGAGCCTGCTGCGCACGCAGTCGTGCGACGAGGATCTCGCTCTCGATCGCCCGGGCCGTGGCATCCACCAACAATTGCGCTTGAGGGGTCACGGCCTCGACTCCGCCCGTGACGTCGATCACGCCGAGCAGTCGCCGGGTCTCGGGATCGTGCACGGGCGCGGCGGTGCACGACCACGGCTGCACGAGGCGGTTGAAGTGCTCCGCGCCGCGGATCTGCACCGAGCGATCGAGGGTCAGGGCTGTTCCGGGGGCCGAGGTGCCGACGGCGTCTTCCGACCAGTTGGCTCCGGCGACGAAGCCCATGTCGCCCGTCAGCGCGCGGATGTGCCGGTCGCCCTCGACCCACAGCAGGCGTCCGGCGGCGTCTCCGACCGCGACGACCACGCCGGATTCCTCGGCCGTGCCGGGCAGCAGCAGCGAGCGGATCATGTCCATTACCCCGGCCAGCGGATGCCCCTGCCGGTACGCCTCGAGCTCGTCGGTCGTCAGATCGAGCGGGGGCAGTCCCTCGGGACCGACGAGCGAGGCGAGTGAGCGCCGCCACGACTCCTGCACGAGGGGGCGGACGTCGTTCAGCCGGCGGTCCTCGTTGCCGGCGATGAGTTCTTCGTGAGCGCGCGCGATGAGCAATCCCGAGGTCTCGGGGGAAACGGCCGGTCGCGACCATGGAGAGGACACACGACTCCCATCGGCGGTGACGGAGGTGGGTCCAGTGTAGGTCGGGCGGCACGCGGGCGGGAGGGTCAGCCTCCACGGGGTGCTTCCGCGGATACGCCGTCAACCCCGGTTGCCGCCAGTGGGCGAGAAGAGCACGGTGGAAGGACCGACAGAAAGGAACGCCATGAAGGCTGTGCAGTACCGCGAGATCGGCAAGGGACCCGAGGTCGTCGAGATCGAGGAGCCCCACGCGGGCCCGGGCCAGGTGCGTCTGAAGGTGACCGCGGCGGGTCTCTGCCACTCCGACTGGTTCGTGATGGACCTCCCCGAAGTCCAGTACACCTACGGCCTGCCGCTCACGCTCGGCCACGAGGGCGCGGGCATCGTCGACGAACTCGGCGAGGGCGTCGAGGGCGTGAAGATCGGCGCGGCCTACGCGATCTACGGCCCGTGGGGCTGCGGGCGCTGCCACGCGTGCGCGCAGGGCGCCGAAAACTACTGCCCCTACGCGGCCGAGATGGGCATCACCCCTCCGGGTCTGGGCAGCCCGGGCGCCATGGCCGAGTACGTCATCGTCGACGACCCGCGGCACCTCGCCCCGCTCGGCGACCTCGATCCGGTCGAGACGGTGTCGCTGACCGATGCCGGACTCACGCCGTACCACGCGATCGTCTCCGCGAAAGAGAAGCTGTACCCCGGTGCGACCGCCGTGGTCATCGGCGTCGGGGGGCTCGGGCACGTCGGCGTGCAGATCCTCCGCGCGATCACCCAGGCCACCGTCATCGCCGTCGACCTCGGCGAGGACAAGCTGGCCCTCGCCCGCGAAGTCGGCGCGCACCACACGGTGAACTCCAACGAGCATGCGGCGGAGCGCATCCGCGAGCTCACGGACGGACTCGGCGCCACGGCGGTGTTCGACTTCGTCGGCGTGCAGCCCACGATCGACCTTGCGCGCGCGGTCGCCGGAATCGACAGCTTCATCCACATCGTCGGAATCGGCGGTGGCATCATGCCTGCCGGCTTCTTCTCCACGCCGATGGGCGCGGCGGTCCGCGCTCCGTACTGGGGCACGCGCAGCGAGCTCATCGAGGTGCTCGATCTCGCCCGGAGCGGCGCGGTCGGCGTCCACGTCGAGCGCTACGGCTTCGACGGTGCCGTCGAGGCGTACGCGAAGCTGCACAAGGGGCAGGTGCGCGGCCGCGCCGTCGTCGTGCCCTGACGCGAACCTCGAGGGGGTGGCATCCGGATCATGGATGCCACCCCCTCGGTGTGTTCGCCGGGTGAGCGCGGCGAGAAGAAGCGGTTTCGCACTACGCACTACTGCGCACTGCGTGGTACTGTCCGTGGCAGACAAGCGAAGGGGGCCGCGTGGATACGACGCAGCTGTTGAAGGGGGTGCTGGACGCCGCGGTGCTCGCCGTCGTGCAGCACGACGACGGGTACGGGTACGACATCGTGCGGCGCCTACGCGAGGCGGGGCTCGGCGAGGTCGGCGACGCATCGGTGTACGGCACGCTCCGCCGCCTGTACTCCGCGGGCGCACTGTCGAGCTACGTCGTGCCGTCGGAGGGCGGGCCGCACCGCAAGTACTACGCGATCAATCCGCAGGGCCGTGAGCTGCTCGATGCGCAGCGCACCAGCTGGACGCACTTCGCATCGGCCATGACGAGCCTGCTCGACGACACCACTCCCGCCCCGAAGCTGCGCACGATCGGAGACGCACGATGATCACCACGACCGTCCACGACGACATCCGCGCCTTCGCCGCCGCCGTCCGTTCGCATCTCGACGACCTCCCTCTCGACGAGGTCGACGACCTGCTCGACGGTCTCGAAGCCGACCTCGCCGACCAGGCGAGCGAGGCCGGCGAGGAGTTCACGCTTCCGGATGCCGCGACCTACGCCGCCGAACTGCGCGCGGCCGCGGGGCTTCCGGAACGCGGATCCGCGGACACCCCGAAGAAGCGTTTCGCCCTCGTCAATGACGTGCGCCGCGGCTGGACGGAGCTGCACGACCGGGTCCGCGCCTCCGCGGTCGGCGCCTGGCTGCTCGACCTGCTCATTTCGCTCCGGCCCGCGTGGTGGGTGCTGCGCGGCGTCGTGTTCTACCTCTGGTTCTTCCTCGCCTTCATGCCGCGGCCCGGCACGGGCGGCATCCTGGACGCGATCCTCACGCTGAGCTACAACCCCGTCTCGTGGACGATCCTGCTGGCCTGCCTGCTCGTCAGCGTGCAGTGGGGAAGGGGTCGCTGGGCGCCATTCGCGTGGCTGCGGGTGGTGCGCACCACGCTGACCGTCATCGCCGTGATCGCGGTGCCGATGTTCGCGGGCTCGCTCTCGACGGCTCTCACGCAACTCTTCGTCGGCTGGGTGGACGCTCCGCAGGCGGCGGACGCGACGCCCGGACTGGCCGTCGACGGTCAGCGGATCCGCAACATCTACGCGTACGACACCGCTGGCAACCCCATCACGGGAGTGCAGCTCTTCGACCAGGACGGCAACCCGCTGCGCACGATCGGCGGCGTGGGATCGTCCGAGCCCTACGACGCCTACTTCGCCGGGGGCGGCGGCCCCGTTCCCGTCGCCGACTCCTACCCGGGCGCCGCGCCGCTGTGGAACGTCTACCCGCTGCGTGAGGTCCCGGCCGACGACTGGGCCTGGGATGCCATGACCGACCTGGCGACCGCGACGCTTCCCGCGTTCCCGTTCGACCGCGTGCAGCCTCTGCCGCAGGGCGACCGCTCCGCATCCGCGGCCCCGACCCCCGGGCCGACGCCCAGTACAGAAGCGACCCCCGCAGCGCAGCCCACGCAGGCGGTGACCCCGTGACCGATCAGCCGCTCATCATCAGCATCGACCTGACGCACCTCGTGCTCGAGGCCCTCGGCCAGGCCGACGACGATGGCGATCGGCCTCAGTGAGACGGGCGCCCGGGGCGGATCTTCGGGGGAGTGGGGGCTCCCGAATGCCGTGCCGGGCGCCGCTGCAGCGCCTTATTCCGGATCGGGCATGTACCGTCGTGCGGATCAGACCGGTGACACGCCGTCAGCCGTCGTCCACCGCCGGCGTGTCACCCACGAGATCCGCATAACGGTCGCGCCGACAACCACCGACCGGTGAAGGAACGGGCTCAGCCCCGCGCCGCCCACCACTCGCGCAGGCGCTTCTCGGCCTCGTCCTCACCGAGCACGCCCTCGTCGAGCCGCAGCTCGAGCAAAAAGCGGTAGGCCTCGCCGACCTCGCGACCGGGCGTGAGCCCGAGGACCTCCTGGATGCGGTTGCCGTCGAGCTCGGGGCGGATCGAGTCGATCTCCTCCTGCTCGCGCAGCGCGGCGATGCGGGCTTCGATGTCGTCGTACGCGGATGCCAGGCGCTGGGCCTTGCGCTTGTTGCGCGTGGTCACGTCGGCCCGGGTCAGGATGTGCAGGCGCTCGAGCTCGTCGCCGGCGTCGCGCACGTATCGTCTGACCGCGGCATCCGTCCATGCCCCCTCGGCGTAGCCGAAGAAGCGCAGGTGCAGCTCGACCAGTCGCGTGACGACGGTGGTCGTGGCCGCGTCGAACCGCAGAGCCTGCAGCCGCTTGCGCGCCAGACGCGCACCCTTGATGTCATGGTGGTGGAAGGTCACCCCTCCACCCGCCTCGAGGCGCCGGGTCGCGGGCTTGCCGATGTCGTGCAGCAGGGCGGCCAGGCGCAGGGGCACGTCGGGAGCGGCATCCGGATGCCGTTTCTTCTCCAGAGCGATCGCCTGGCGCAGCACGGTGAGCGAGTGCTCGTAGACGTCCTTGTGGTGGTGGTGCTCGTCGACCTCGAGGCGCAGAGCGGGCACCTCGGGCAGGAACTCCTCGATCAGACCGGTCTCGACGAGAACCCGGATGCCGCGGACGGGGTCATCCGTCTGCAGCAGCCGCACGAGCTCGGCCTGGATGCGTTCGGGGCTCACGATCTCGAGCGAGCCGCGCAGCTCGGCGATGGCGTCGAGAGTGTCCGGATCCACCGCGAAATCGAGCTGCGAGGCGAAGCGTGCCGCGCGGAGCATACGGAGGGGGTCGTCGCCGAAGCTCACGGCGGGGTCGATCGGGGTGCGCAGGCGACCGGCCAGCAGGTCCTCGACGCCTCCGGTGGGATCGACCAGCGTCCGTGCGGGAACGCGCAGCGCCATCGCGTTGACGGTGAAGTCGCGGCGGCTGAGGTCGGCCTCGAGCGTGTCGCCGAACTCCACGGTGGGCTTGCGGGTGACGCCGTCGTAGCTGTCGGCGCGGTAGGTCGTGATCTCGACCTGCTCGCCCTTCACCTTCGCGCCGATGGTGCCGAAGGCGCGGCCCACATCCCACTGCACGCTCGACACGGGCTTGACCAGAGCGAGGATCTCGTCGGGACGCGCGTCGGTGGTGAAGTCGAAATCGTGCGTCGTACGACCCAGCAGCGCGTCACGCACCGGACCGCCCACGATCGCCAGATCGCGCCCGGCGTCGGCGAACACGCGAGCGAGCGTCGCGACCACGGGGTGGGCGGCGAGCTCCTCGAGGCGCGCGAGGCTCTCGACCATGTTCAGCATGCCTTCGAGCCTAACCGGGGCGCCTCACGGCCACGGGCTGCTGCTCACGCGTCGGCGAACGACACGAAGCCGGTCACGAGCAACTCGCGCACGCGCGGCAGCACGTCGGCGCGCAGCTCGACGGCATCCACTTCCAACAACTGCGCGATGGCGTCGACGAGCACGCCCACGGCGAGGTCTCCGTCGCACGCGCCGACGAGGGCCGCGAGAGCGGGGTCGACCTCGATCGTCCGCGCGAACCCGCCGCCCTGGCGCAGCTCGATGACCGAGGGATCCTCCTCGCCCGGACGGTGATGGCGCGCCTCGGTGACGTCGGGCGACACCTTCAGCACCGCCGAGGCGAGGTCGTCGTCGTCCATGAGAGCCGCGCGGTCGTGCGCGGCGAGGCAGGCGGCCAGGTGCGGACCGAAGGCCGCCTCGCCCCCGCCCGCGACGCGCTCGTAGCGCGCGAGGGTCGGCGCGCCCGCGAGCGGCCGGCGCAGCAACACGTAGCCGAATCCGACACCGGTGACGCCCCGACGTGCGAAGTCGTCGAGCCACGCGTCGATGAGGGCGGCGTAGGCCGGGGTTCCGGGAACCGTGCCACCGTCGCGCACCCACAGCTCGGCGTAGGCGAGCGGATCGAGCACCTCGCGCTCGATCACCCACGCGTCCATCTCCGACCCGACCCACCCGCGCATGCGGTCGAGGCCCGTCTGGCCCCAGCGGTACTCCCAGTTGCCGAGCGACTGCGCGACCCCACCGGGCGAGAGGTTCTCACCCACCCCCGTGATGACCGCCGCCACCAGGGCATCGCCCTCCATGCCGCCGTCGCGGTATTCGTACGAGGGAACACCCTCGACCCGTGGCGTGATGACGAACGGGGGATTGGATGCCACGCGGTCGAACGTCTCGCCCGCCACCGGCTCGAACAGCGACCCCCGCCGCGTCTCGATGCCGTCGACACCGTTCAGAAGGGCGTTCAAGCGGGTGAAGCGGAGGGCGCGCTCGGAGATGTCGGTGGCCACGACGTGGTCGACGAGCCGCCGGAGGCGGAGGGCTTGGATGCCGCAACCCGTGCCGAGATCGAGGGCGGTGCCCCCGCGTCGGGTCAGCTGCAGGCGGGCGAGGGTCTGAGAGGCTCCGCCGACGCCCAGCACGTGGTCTTCGGGCAGGGGACCCTCGAGCGCGGCCTCATCCAGGTCACTGGCGATCCACCACTCGACCTCTCCCTCGTCGTCGGCGAAGGCCTGCGGCCGCACGAGAACGGCGGGAGCGACCTCGTCGCCCTCGGCGCGGACGAGACCCAGAGCCGCGGCGCCGTCGACACCGAGCGAGGGGAGCGCGGTCTCGGCATCCGCTCGGTCGACGGCGAAACCGAGTCCCCACAGGCGCCCGAGCACGGCCAGCGCGTCGGTGCGCTCACCGAGCGCGCGCTGGGCCGGGCGCCGCAGGCCCCGCGCGACCGCGTCGTCGGCCTGAGCGCCCCACGCGTCGCGCAGGGCGGCGCTGGCGTAGCCCGCCTCACGGAGGTCGTCGGCGAGGGCCTGGCACAGCTGGGGATCGGGTTCGGGGAGCACCGGTCCATTCAACCGTCTGCGCGAGGCTATCGGGGGGCTCGAAGGGAGGCGGGCCTAGACTCGCAGGCGGTACGAGGCCCCCTCGTTCCACCGACGATCGTATGACCGTGACCTCCCAGCCCTCGGGCTCACCCGTGCCGCGGCGCTCCCTCACGCGCCGGCTGCTGGCGACCCTCGCGGCAGGCGCTCTCGCGGTCGGAATGGCCGTTCCGGCCTCTGCGGCCGCAGCCGCGACGCCGACCCCGTCTCCCTCGGCATCCGCCAGCCCGGCGACGATCGCCGCGGCTCCGGCCGGCAACGGCGTGCTTCGGGCGGGTGAAGCGCTCTCCGTGGTGGTCACCGTCACGGCCGGCTCATCCGACACCTCCGTCGCCCCGCTCGTGCTGTCGCTCGGTCGCACGCCCCTCGGCGATGACGCCTCCCTCGACCGCTGGCTCGGCGGCGACACCTCCGGCGCCGGCGTGCAGCAGGTGGCGATCGGATCGATGGATGCCGCGTCCTCCGGCTCGCAGGCCACGACCACCCTGTCGGTCGCTGCCACCGACCCCGCCCTGGCCGGTCTCGCCGCGGGCGTGTACCCCCTGCTCGTCACCACGGGCTCGCTCACGGCGACGAGCGTCGTCGTGATCCCCGCCGACGGTGCGCCCGCGACCCCCATCGCCCTCGTCGTGCCGATCACGGCGGCTCCGATGACGCGCGGCCTGCTCACCGCCAACGAGCTCGCCGAGCTGACCGCCGTCGACGGAGCCCTCTCGGCCCAGCTCGACGCGGTCGACGGCACCACCGCCACCCTCGCGATCGATCCCGCGATCCCGGCCGCCATCCGCGTGCTCGGTTCGGCGGCTCCGCCCACCGCCGTGTCGTGGCTGCAGCGTCTGCTGCAGCTGCCGAACGACCGCTTCGCCCTGCAGTTCGGCGATTCCGACGTGGCGGCGCAGCTGCGGGCCGGCCTGTCGGCTCCTCTCGAGCCGACGTCGCTGCTCGGCTACATGGCGGCCGCCGATTTCACTCAGCCCGCTCCCGCCGTCTCGGCCGTCTCGACGCCCGATCCCTCGCCCAGCTCGACCCCGGGCCAGCCCTCGTACCCCTCGCTGTCGACCTTGCTCGACATCGGCACCGCGACGTCGGGCGTGTACTGGCCGGTGACGGGCTCCGCAGGAGCGGACACCGTCGCCGCGCTCGGAGCTCTGGGTACCGCGGAGCAGCCCTCGCACGTGCTCGTGCCCTCGTCGAGCGTGATCGGCGGCGCCCGCCAGGCGGCCGCGAGCGTCGGTGGAGTGTCGACGCCCGTCTACGACGCCGAGGTGTCGCGGGCCATGGCCGCCGCCGCCGGGCAGAACGACACCACGAGCCGCAGCGCCTCCCTCGCCGCCGCCCAGGGCTACCTCTTCGTCGCGCGGGCGACCACGGGCGGTCAGCCCGTCCTCGCCGTGCTGGACCGCGGCACCGACCGCTCGCGCGTGAGCCTGCGCGCCACCCTGGGGCTCGCGACCTCCGCCCCGGGGTTCGCGGCCTCGACGCTCCGCGACGTGTCGTCGCTCCCGGCATCCGAGATCTCACTCGGCGCTCCCACCGTCGACGCCGCGCGGGTCACCGACATCGCCGACCTGGTCGGTGATGAGCAGACGATCGACCGGTTCGCGACGATCCTCGACCAGCCCGAATTACTGACCGGACGCGAGCGCGCCGAGGTGCTGCAGGTCACGAGCTCCTCGTGGACCGGCGACGCCGCCCGCCAGGCCGTGGCCGACCACCGCGCCGCGACCAACACGACGCTCGACTCGGTCGGCATCCTGTCGTCGGACTTCCGTCTCGTCTCCTCCAGCGCCCCGCTTCGACCGTGGGTGCGCAACGACCTGCCGTGGCCGGTGACCGTCGTGCTCGCGGTCCGCACCAACGACGCCCGTCTGCGCGTGCAGGAGCGCACCACCGTCGACGCGCAGGCGTCGGCCAACACGCGCGTCGAGGTGCCCGTCGAGGCCCGCATCGCCAACGGCGAGGTCAGCGTCGACTTCCAGCTGTACAGCCCCACCGGAGAACCCGTGGGCGCCCCTCAGGCGGTCGACGTCGAGGTGCGCGCCGAGTGGGAGAGCATCGGGCTGATCGTCATCATCCTGCTCATCGTCGGCTTCTTGACCCTCGGCGTCGTGCGCACGGTCGCGCGACGCCGGCGAACCCGTCCCGAAGAGCAGTCCGGTGCGGCCGACCCCGATGACGACGCTCCGGTCGATGGGATCGGGGCGAAGGACCCGGATGCCGACGGCCGCAGTCCGGCCGAAGACGCCGACCACGACCTCGACCCACCCACCCCCGCGCAGAACCCCACCGAGCAGGAGACCCACCCGTGAGCAGTATCGGACGGGCGAGCGTTCTGATCGGAGCGGGCACGATCGTGTCCCGCGTCAGCGGCCTGCTGCGCATCGTCGTGCTCGTCGCGATCGTCGGCTCGGTCGGCAGCGCCGCGGGCGACGCGTTCGGACTCGCCAATCAGCTGCCGAACAACATCTACACGGTCATCTCGACGGGCGTGCTGACGGCCGTGATCGTGCCGCAGATCGTCAAGGCCGCAGCCCACGCCGACGGCGGTCGCGCCTTCGTTTCAAAGCTCTTCACCCTCGGAACGGTGATCCTGCTCGCGGCGACCGCGATCGCGATGGTCGCCGCGCCCTTCATCGTCACGGTCTACATCGACCCGTCGAAGGTCGAGCCCGACCAGATCGCCCTCGCCACGGCGTTCGCGTACTGGTGCCTCCCGCAGATCTTCTTCTACGGCCTGTACGCGCTGCTCGGCGAGATCCTGAACGCGCGGAAGGTCTTCGGGCCCTACACGTGGGCCCCGATCGTCAACAACCTCGTCTCGATCGCCGGCTTTGGCCTCTTCCTCCTGCTGTTCGGGGGGCCGAGCCCCGACGTGGTCCAGTGGACCCCCACGATGATCGGCCTGCTCGGCGGGGTCGCCACCGGCGGCATCGTGCTGCAGACCGTCGTGCTGCTGGTGTTCTGGCGTCGGGCCGGACTGCAGCTGCGTCCCGACTTCCACTGGCGCGGCGTCGGCCTGCGCCACATCGGCCGTCTCGCCGGTTGGACCTTCCTGATGGTCATCGTCGGCCAGCTCGCGGGCATCGTGCAGACACGAGTGCTCTCGGGCGCCTCGGGAACGGGCCCGGCCATCCTCGCGTCGCAGAACGCGTGGCTCGTCTTCATGCTCCCGTACTCGATCATCGTGCTCTCGATCGGGACGCCGTACTTCACGCAGCTGAGCGAGCACGCCGCGGCCGGACGCGACGGTGACGTCAAGACCGACATCGTCCGCAGCATCCGGGTACTGGGTCTCTTCATCGTCGTCGCGACGGCCGCCCTCGCTGTCGCGTCCGTCCCCGCCACGCGGATCTTCACCAACAGTTCGGCCGAAGCCCTCGCCGCCGCTCCCGTGCTGCTGTGCTTCTTGGTCTGTCTGCTGCCGCTGGCGGTGCTGTTCGTCGTCCAGCGCACGTTCTACGCCTACAACGACACGCGGACGCCGTTCTTCTTCACGCTCGTGCAGGGGGGCCTGGTCGCCCTCAGCGCCCTCGCCGCGGGCGGGGCCGTGTCGGCGGGCCTCGTGCCCCTGTCGCAGCTCGCGGCCACCGTCGCGCTCGGTCAGGCGCTGTCGAGCCTCGTCCAGGTGGTCATCGCGACGATCATCCTGCACCGTCGTCTCGGAGGGATCAGGATCGGCGAATGGATGCCACCCCTCCTGCGCTTCATCGGTGCGGCGATCCCCGCCGCGGGCGCCGGCTGGGGAGTGCTGCTGCTGTGCGGCGGTCCCACCGGCTGGGTGTCGGACTCGATCTACACGGGCGCGCTGGGAGCGGCGCTCGTAGGCTCGGTCGTGCTGGCCGTGTACATCGGCATCCTGGCGATCTTCCGCACCCCCGAACTCGCACCGGCGCTCGCGCTCGGTCGGCGCTTCCTGCCCAAGCGCTGAGCCTTCCGCGCCACCCCCGAGGACGCGGAATACCACGGGGCTAGCATGGGTTTCATCGGGCGGAATCAACGAAGGGAACGCGCTACCGTGCGTCACGTCATCATCATCGGATCCGGCCCCGCCGGCTACACGGCCGCCATCTACGCGGCCCGAGCCAACCTCGAGCCCCTCGTGGTCGCGAGCTCCGTCGAGGCCGGCGGCGACCTCATGAACACCACCGAGGTCGAGAACTTCCCCGGCTTCCCCGACGGCATCCAGGGCCCTGACCTCATGGCCAAGATGCAGGCCCAGGCCGAACGCTTCGGTGCCCAGGTGCTCTACGACGACGTCGTCTCGCTCGAGCTCGACGGCCCCGTCAAGAAGATCACGCTCGGCAGCGGAAAGGTCGAAGAGGCCGTCTCGGTCATCTACGCGACCGGCTCCGCCTACCGCAAGCTCGGTCTCGAGGGTGAAGAGCGCCTCTCGGGCCGCGGTGTGTCGTGGTGCGCCACCTGCGACGGATTCTTCTTCCGCGACCGCACGATCGCCGTGGTCGGCGGCGGCGACTCCGCGATGGAAGAGGCCAACTTCCTCACGAAGTTCGCGTCGAAGGTCTACATCATCCACCGCAAGGACTCGCTGCGCGCCTCGAAGATCATGCAGGAACGTGCCTTCGCGAACCCCAAAATCGAGTTCATCTGGAACAGCGCCGTCGACGAGATCCTCGGCGACGAGGCCGTCAACGGCGTGCGCCTGCGTTCGACCGTCGACGACACCACGCGCGAGCTGCCCCTCGACGGGCTGTTCGTCGCGATCGGCAACGACCCGCGCACGCACCTCGTGCACGACAAGCTGCAGCTGACCGACCAGGGCACGATCTGGGTCGACGGCCGCTCGTCGCGCACGTCGGTCGAGGGTGTCTTCGCCGCCGGTGACGTGATCGACCCCACCTACCGCCAGGCCATCACGGCCGCCGGCAGCGGCACGGTCGCGGCTCTCGATGTGGAGCACTTCCTCGCCGCGCGCGGTGAGGCCGGTGAGCCCGCCGTCGCCGAGAGCCCGATCGAGGGCCTCCCCGACGCCGCCGTGGTCTGAGGAACAAAAACGCGTTCACCTGCGTTTTCACACACTGACATCTCATCTAAGGAGAAATCACATGACCGCCAAGGCGACGACCTCCGCGACCTTCGAGCAGGACGTCCTGCAGGCCGACGGACCCGTTCTCGTGGACTTCTGGGCTGAGTGGTGCGGACCGTGTCGCATGGTCGCACCCGTGCTCGACGAAATCCAGAGCGAGAACTCGGGCAAGATCACCGTCCTCAAGCTCAACGTCGACGAGAACCCCGATCTCGCCATGAAGTACCAGATCACCTCCATCCCCGCGATGAAGGTCTTCCAGGGCGGTGAGGTCAAGACGACCATCATCGGCGCCAAGCCGAAGTACGCCCTCGAGCAGGACCTCGCAGCCTTCCTCGGCTGACCTGTTTTCCTCGAATCCCCCGGTGCCTTTCGGTGCCGGGGGATTCGTCGTTTCAGCCGCCTGCGGGAGAGGTTCCGGATGCCGGGAACCCCGCGCATCGCGCGGCGCGGCGCTGTGGGCCTCTACGACGCGTCGAGGCGCACGCTGGCGTCCCAACGCCGGTGCGGCTCTTCGTCGCCCAGAATGCGCCACACAGCGCGTGTGAGGGGTGGATAGTCGAGGGAGATCTGCCGGAGCACACGATAGTTGCGCGAGCGATTGGGGCGGACCCCGCCGTTCTCGGCGATGTTCTCGGCGCGGAGGGTCAGAACGACGAGTTCGTCGACGCTCGGCAGGTCTTCCATGAAATCCCACGGATCTTCGCCGCCGCGAAGACGCTCGTGGATCAGTACGGCCAGCTCGTCCGACGCTTCCGCGCGCAGAAGTTCGAGGCTGGCGCGACGGCGCAGGTTGTCATCGTTCGCTGTCACTCATCCAGCGTACGTCGACCCACCGACATCGCGGGCCGGGGTGCGTTCACCCGCCGCGTGACGCCGGGCTGCGATGAGGCCCTCAGCCCGTGTATCCTTCTTCGCCGAGCACGCCGAGGATGCGGTTCAGATCCTGGATGCTCGCGAAATCGATGCTGATCTGGCCTTTTTTGGCGTTCAGTGACACTCGGACTTTGGTGTCGAACCGGTCGCCGAGTCGCTCGGCGACCTGATCGAGGCCGGCGCGACGCGTTCCTGCCTGCGGCTTCTGACGAACGGGGGCGACACCCGGCATCCTCGCCGCCGCCTCCGCGGCCCGCACCGACAGATCTTCGTTGACGATCTTGTCGGCGAGCTTCTGCATCTCTTTGGCGTCGTCGAGCGAGAGGATGGCACGCGCGTGCCCGGCGCTCAGGACGCCGGCGGCCACACGCTGCTGCACGGGGACGGGCAGCTTCAGCAAGCGGATCGTGTTGCTGATCTGAGGGCGCGATCGGCCGATGCGCGTCGCGAGCTCCTCCTGGGTGATCCCGAAGTCTTCGAGCAGCTGCTGGTACGCCGACGCCTCTTCGAGAGGGTTCAGCTGCGACCGGTGGAGGTTCTCGAGCAGCGCGTCACGGAGGAGGTACTCGTCGTCGGTGTCTCGGACGACCGCGGGGATCGTCTCGAGACCCGCCTCCCTCGACGCTCGCGTACGACGCTCACCCATGATGAGCTCGTAGGTCCCGTCCTTCTTGTCGCGCACGACGACGGGCTGGAGCACACCGAATTCGCGAACGGAGTGCACCAGTTCCGCGAGATCATCGGCATCGAAGTGGGTGCGCGGCTGTCGTGGGTTGGGGACGATCGTCTTGGGATCGATGTGCACCAGACGCGCACCGGGAACCGTGACGAGATCTTCGGCCGGGGAGTCACCTGCGGGGGAGGCCTCTGACGATTCCTTCGTCGTCGTGCTCGCTCCGGGGAAGAACACGTCGACGGGTCGGGACTCCGACGGTTCCGCCGTGGGGATGAGAGCGCCGATACCGCGGCCCAGTCCGGTCCTCTTCGCCATCAGGAATCCTTCTCTTCAGTGTCGCGGGCAACGATCTCGACCGCCGCTTCGCGGTAGGCAATGGCGCCCGCTGACTGGCCATCGTACGCGATGACCGTCTGCCCGAAGCTCGGCGCCTCAGAGACGCGTACAGAACGGGGGATGACGGTGTTGAGAACCTCGTGGCTGAAGTGCGATCGCACCTCTTCTGCCACCTGCTGCGCGAGTCGGGTGCGTCCGTCGTACATCGTGAGCAGGATCGTCGACACGTGCAGACCCGGGTTCAGGTGCTTCTGGATCATCTGGACACTACCGAGCAGCTGGCTCAAGCCCTCCAGCGCGTAGTACTCGCACTGGATCGGGATCATGACCTCATCAGCAGCGGTGAAGGCGTTGATCGTCAGAAGACCCAACGACGGCGGGCAGTCGATGATGACGAAGTCGAGGTGGTTGTCTTCGATCGCCAGGTAGTCGCGGAGCGCGCCGCGCAGACGATGCTCGCGCGCGACCTGCGACACCAGCTCGATCTCGGCCCCGGCGAGGTGGATCGTGCTGGGGGCGCACAGCAGGTTCGGCGATTCGGGGCTCACCTGCACGATGTCAGCGAGCGGGAATTCGTCGATCAACACGTCGTAGACGCTCGGCGTCTCGGCGTTGTGGGCGACCCCGAGGGCAGTGGACGCGTTTCCCTGCGGGTCGAGGTCGATCACGAGAACGCGAGCGCCGACCGAGACGAGAGCCGCCGCGATGTTAACAGCGGTGGTCGTCTTGCCGACGCCACCCTTCTGATTCGACACCGTGAACACACGGGTCCGACCCGACAGCTCGACTTTGGACGTTGCCTCTTCGAGTGCCCGACGTCGCGCAGAGAGATTCGCGATCTCGCGGGCGATAGGGGAGTCCTCGAAAGATGACGGCGTGGCTGCCTCATCGGACTGTTTCACGTGAAACACACCTTCCCATCGCCAACTTGGTCAGTCTACCCGCGGGCGCCGACATTGCCGTGGTTGCGGTGGCATTGACGGCCGGACCTTGGGCTTCGGACGGGCTGCAGCGCCGGGGTGGTGCGTCGACGAGAGCGCTCAATCGGGGAACGTGGTCGATGTTTCACGTGAAACGTAGGTCCGATCCGCTGCGTCATAAGCATCAGAGCTAGCTCAGTGTCCCCACCTGACTCCGAGTCAGTTCGGAAGGGGTGGTGGGTACCAGCGTTTCGGGGTGCCGGTCTATCGCAGACCACTGCCGACGCGTCGTCTCCGAAGTGCGTCACCCCTGGAGATGACAGGGCACATCGAGAGCGGACGCTGCCCGCACCTCCGGCCGGCGGGTGGTCCATCGTGTACGACCGACATTGGGTACAAAGAGCGTCCACGGGCCTGGGCGATCTGTCGGGCTCGGGCGCCATGCCCCTAGCGTTGCTACCGCGTAGCCCGGGAGCTCGTCGTTCATGCTGCCGCGGCTACGGCCCGTTGCCCTTACGCTGACACCGGCTGTACCTGTCGACCGATTAGTTGTGAGCCGCTGCCAGAGCCACTGTGGGGGAGAGACTGATTTGAGTTTGCTCGGTGCAATTCCTTCGAATTGTCAGACGAGCCCGACTGACCCGCCCACACCAAGGGGATTGGAAGCAAACGACTCCACCTTGCAGGGATCGTCGCGTACCGATCATCCGAGCACCGATGGGCGCCTGGTGTTTCACGTGAAACATCCGCACTCGGGGATGTCGCGATCCTGCGCTGGCACAGCGCACGAGGCAATGTGCCCCACACGTCCGGACGCCACGTCCGCACGCACTGACGGCGATCCGCGATCTCAGTTTTGTCTGGTCAGTACGCGCGTGTGACGAGCTTCTTCGCAATGCACCGAATGCGGAGTGCCGCTCGGAGAGAACCATGTCCACGACGCTCGGCTTCGTGGACCGTGGGGGAAAGACCATAAGACATCACACTCAGTGCGCGTGCGTGTTGTCGCGCGGGATGTTCGTAGGCGGGCGTGTCCGATCTTCTTCTCTCGGGTCGACCGGGCCTACGCGTGCTCGTCACGCACCCGACACGAGTGCGGAATGCCTGGCGCACCCAATGCGCCACCCTTCCCGGTGCCGGATGCCCATCACCCGCCAGAGACTCCCGGCCCGGGCGAGCTGCGCATTCTGATTCCGCCGCTATACGAGCCTGCGTCACAGCCATCCAAAGCGGACTATACGGCCAGGCGGAGTGAGTACGCGCCTCGTCAAGCACCCCACCGAAGTCCCACACCAATTGTCGGACCGCTGACTGGACGGACCGAGGTCGAGGTTCCTGATTGAGGCGTGATGCGACACACCGGTCCTGGATGTTTCGCGTGGAACGCCCCCACGCGGTCTGCACTCGGATCGCGGTCGATTGATGGCAACATGCTGCCGTCGCGACGCGCAAAACTGGTGGCGACGCTCCTCGAGTGAGCGGGGCCTCACCCCCGCGGAACGGCTGACGAGGGGAATCGTTTCGGGTACCAGCAGCAGGCTGCTGACTCCCTTCGTCTGTTCAGTTCCCTGCGCTGACGTTTCACGTGAAACACGTCTCCGATGTCTCCCGCGGCACGGCGCATGTGAGGCGGAAGTCGACTGATCACGAATCCCTGCGACGGGTCTTCGAACCCGCTTCAGCGGGCCGCGGATTCCGGCGCAGCGGTGGGGGTGGCTTTAGCGCGATGCCGCTCACAACATCGCCGCGCGCGACCGCTCCGGTAGTGGACGACTGCTGGCTGTCGCAGACGAATGTTTCACGTGAAACAGGCTGATCGATGCGCCGGCTTCGATACCCCCCACGCGACGGCAAACTGTGTGCCTCGTGGCGGGATATCGTCCGCGCGACCGGCTGGCGTTCTAACGACCTCACCGGATTGGGCCAAGCCGTGCGGAAGGCCACGGGCTGCATCCTCCTTCGAAAGGGGCGTGTGAACTGTTTCACGTCCTTGTCATCCAGGCGGGTCTGCGGTCCGACCAGTTCGAGTGCCCCTCGTTCGGACGCGTTTCTCCTCGGCGACCAGGACGGGGGATCTGCCCCAACTGACGGATCAACGGACTGTCGCGCGCCCGGCTTGGCGTGTATCGATCTAAGCCCATGCCGGATCTGCGACCCGCGGCTCGAGACCGTTCGAGTGGCTCCCAGCCCGCTCGAAACAGCCCATCCACGAGGCGAGCTTGTCAGGTCGCGCCATCCAACCCTGCTGCGATGAGACCTCACCCAAGACGCGATCTGCGAGGTGTGGCCGACACCGTGCCTCGAACCAACGGCCTCCAGACCTCAGGTCCGCGCTGTCCCACGTCACCATGGAATGGCGTTCACGTGATCGCCGAAGCAGCACCTGCGCGTCGATCCCGCCGCTGCCACCGCCGCGGGGCGCGGTATCGAGTGTTTCACGTGAAACAGAGGGACTCACCAGGTCGACGCATTGGGCAGCGTTCCTGACAGCGCAGCACCCGTCGACGCTCCCACCCATCTGCGAAACGCACGAACCTCATCCATGCCATGCTCATCCCGGCTCGGGCAGGGATGCTGCTGAGCAGAGCGGGGGAGGACCTCGCAGCCCCGCTCGCTATGGGCGACCAGGGCGGCGACCTCGAGCGAGGCGACGCTGAGGTGTCCCGACAAGCCCCCCCGTCGCCGGAGGCCCCCGGTAGTGGCACATCGAGTGGCCACGACCACGGGCTGCGACCGGCCATCAGAAGCGGCACCCGGCAGGTGCCTGAATAGCGACGCAGGCCATCCACGTTGGGGGAGGAGCGGCGCCGACGTCGGATGAGCGCGGATCGCACGCACGCATCACGGACAGACTCTGCAAACCTGGCGCAGGGACGGACGCACTCCGTCGGCATCCCCAGCGCGCACAGGTCGATCAGTCGGATTCACGGGCAAGACTGCCTCGGCGTAGGTGGTCTCGATCGCGAGGTCTCGAATCTCTTACGCGCTTCGTGGGACACGAGGTTTCACGTGAAACGGAGCTGCTCCGGCGCAGCCCGAGACACGGGGCCTTTGGGCAGCGCCTCACGCTCATCACGTCCTCCTTGCGGCTCGCCGCGGGTCTGTTTCGACGTGGCCTCCCCATCGAGCGACTGTCGCGCCGGAACGCGGCGCGTCCCGGCGGTACCGCCCCGACGGGTGAGCGGATCGGTCAGACCTCTCCGCAGGACCTGGCTACATACCTGGATGCGTTCCGGCCCCGCCGCAGACGAATGCCGGGGAGCCCACGCCGCACGATCCCGCGCGCGTCGCCCCGTCGTTGGAGGGCAGCGAACTGCGAGGAGAATCGACTCGACGCACCCGCCGACGCCTCGAGTGTCACGTCGTGCCCCGTGTACTCGATAAGCGACTGATCTTCGCACCTGTCGAGTGGCCTTGCCTCACCTGCCACCGTGCCCCTGGCAGAGTCCGTCGCGCGACGCTCGCCGATCCCCATTCGCGAAGAAGTGAACACCTCCACCACAGCACGAATCGTGGAGATGACTCCCGGCCTCCGCGCATGACGGGCCCACCTGAAGAGCTTCCGACGACCTGTTCGTCGTCGAGCCGGTAACGCCGTGAACGAAGAGTGTGGGCGCTCACCGTCAGCGCATCGATCAGACCGCGCTGGTTCGCCACACAACTCCAAGCGGTCGCGTCCGTTGTGACTCCGCGCGCTCCTGCACGGGAACGGGGTTCGATCGCCGCTGCCCTTCTCCACCGCATCCCAGCGCTCGGCAATACACACAACGCGAATCACACCCGCGTGCACCCTCGCGCGCTGGAATAGACGTACTGACCATTACATGAAACTATCGACACGTGGGACGACCGAAGCAACCCGACATCTCGGAACACCTTCTCGACAGGTGCACCGACCACGCCCTGGAGCACGGCCTGCCGGACCGTCTGCAGCCATTCGTCGACGCGACGGGAACATCGGCGCGGATGTTGCTGTACCACTTCGGCACCCGCGACGAGCTCCTGCGTGCCGTTCTTCGCCGGGCACGTCAACGCCACCTCGAGTACTTCGCAGCGTTGTTCAGCGTTGTGCCGGGGGAGTCGTACGCCTCCACGCTCGCGCGCGCGTGGGTGGCCATGACCGGCCCCCGGGCGCAGCCGTTTCTGCGGATGTTCGGCCAACTGACCGAGCAGCACGACACCTCGCTGTGGCCGGGCTTTCGCGCCAAGGCCACGACCGACTGGCTGCCGCCGCTCGAAGCCGGCCTCGCCACAATCGATCGAGCCGAGTCGGCGACGCTCGTGCTCGCCGTCATCCGGGGTTTGATCCTCGACATCGACGCCACGGCAGACGTGGACCGCGCAGACGAGGCGTTCGGTCTGCTCCTCAAGAGCCTCGATCCGAGCGCTCCGCCCATCTCACGCGGCGAGAGGACGGTGAGTCGCCCCGCGTCAGCGTGAGACCGTGGCCAGGAACACGCGCGTGGGCTCGTCGAGCAGACCTTCGCCCACGATCTCGACCGTCACGTCCTGCAGGCCGAATTTGCGCACCTGCTTGGCCGCAGCCTCGACCTCGGCACCGACGTTGGCGCCCTTCAGGAAGACGAGCCGACCGCCCGGGCGTACGAGGGGAGCGGTGAACGGCAGGAGCGTCCGCAGAGCGCTCACGGCGCGCGCCGTCGCGACATCGAAGACCCGGCCCTCCGCCCACTCCTCGCCCCGCATGCGGGCGACAGAAACGTTCGACAGTCCCAACTCCGACACCTGCTCCGTCAGCCACGCCGTGCGACGCTCCATGGGCTCGATGAGCGTCCACTCGACGTCGGGTCGTGCGATGGCCAGAACGAGCCCGGGCAAGCCGGCGCCTGAACCCACATCGACCGCGCGACCCGAGAAGAACGGAGCCGCGATCGCACTGTTCAGAATGTGGCGCGTCCACAGCCGAGGAACCTCGAGCGGACCGATGAGGCCACGCTCCTCACCATGGACGGCAAGGTTCTCGGCGAACCGCCGCGCGAGGTCGATCCGGTCGCCGAACAGCGTCGCCGCGGCATCCGGCTCCGTCTCGAGTTGCTCCGCCATCCCCGCTCAGCCGCGTCGCAGCACAGTGTGCCGGTCGGCACCCTCGCCGAACGACTCGGAGGAGTACCCCCGGTCGGCCGCGATGTCGTGCACCAGCTTGCGCTCGTAGCTCGACATCGCCGGCAGCGATGCCTGGGAGGCTCCCTCTTCGAGGCGCGTGATCGCCCGCTCGACGAGCGTCTCGAGCTGACGCTGGCGTGCGTCGCGGGAGCCGCCGATGTCGAGGATCAAGCGCGAGAAGCGTCCGGTCGAGCTCTGCACCGCGAGGCGCGTCAGCTCCTGCAACGCCTGCACGGTGTCGGGGTGCGAGAGCGCCGAGAGCGCCGACACGTCGTCGGCTTCGACCGACACGTAGGCACGGCCGGCGCGCACGTCGAGCGCCAGGTCGCCGTCGATGTCGGCGATGTCGAGCAGGCCCTCGAGGTAGTCGGCGGCGATGTCGCCTTCCTGCTCGAGCTGCTCCTCGGTGGCGGCGGTCTGGTCGGGGGCGATCTGATCGGACGTCGTCATCGTGATCTCCGTGGGTCAGGCGGGGGAGGAGGAGCCCGACGCACCACCGGTGCCGGGATTCTTGGCGGACTGCTGCTTCTTGGCGCGCTGCTTGCCCACCGGCTGCTGGCGCTTCGGCTGGGTGGCGCGGGCCTTCTCGGCCTCTTCGAACAGACGCTGCTGCTCGGCCTCGTACTTCTCGATCGGCACGACCTTGCCCGACGAGTCGATCGCCTTGCCCTTGCGTGCGAGACGCTCCTCGCGGGCCTTGGCGGCGTCGGAGCCGGGAGTGGGCATCTCGCGGATGACGACGAACTGCTGCACCATCGTCCACAGGTTGCTGACGAACCAGTAGATGACGACTCCGAGCGGGAAGAAGACACCCGAGAAGATGAAGGCCAGCGGCAGGATGTAGAGCATGATCTTCTGCATCTGGTACGCCTGACCGGTCTTGGCCTCGGGCGACAGGTTCTTCGAAATGATCTGCAGCTGCGTGAAGAACTGCGACGCGATCATGAGCACGACGAGCGTCAGCAGGATCGCCACGGTGACCTGTCCATCGGACTGACCCCACGCGGTGACGAGGTTCACGTGCATGGATGCCACGTCGAACAGGCGGGCGTCGTAGAACTCCGTCGTCAGCTCGGGCGTGAGCAGACCCACACCACCCTGACCGACGGCGGCGTGCTTGGAGACGTCGTTCAGCACGCTGAACAGCGCGAAGAAGATGGGCATCTGCACGAGCAGCGGGAGGCAGCTCGAGACGGGCGTCGTGCCGTGCTTCTTGTACAGGGCCATCGTCTCGCGGCTCATCGCCTCGCGAGAGAGCTGGTCGCGCTTGCCCTTGTACTTCTCCTGCACCTTGCGCAGCTCAGGAGCGATCTCCATCATCTTGCGCTGGCTCTTGATCTGCTTCACGAAGAGCGGGATGAGGGCGGCACGCACGATGAGCACGAGTCCGACGATGGACAGCACCCACGTGAGGCCGGCGGCGGGAGCGAGCCCGACCGCGGTGAAGAGCGCGTGCCAGCCCACCAGCACGAGCTCGACCATCCATTTCAGTGGCCAGAGGATGGTCCCAATGAGATCGAATTGCACGATCAGTCCTTTCGGGCGGGCACGACGAAACCGTGCCGAGTGAGTTCGTGGCGGAAGGCCCGATGAGGACGGACGTCGTCGATGCCACCCTGAGCCCAGGGATGACAGCGTGCGAGACGGGCCGCGGTGAACGCGATGCCCTTCACGAGTCCGTGCTGCTGCACGGCGCCCACCGAATAGGCGGAGCAGGACGGGTAGTACTTGCACACATCGCCATAGACGTGCGAGATCGTCGCTCGATATGCATGGAGCAGGGCGAGCCCTGCGTTACGGGGGAGGAGGGGGATGGATGCCACGACCCCGTCAGCGGTCAGGTGGGCCGCCCCGGTCGCCGAGGTCGGCAGTGTCGAAGCGCTCATGCCGATGCTTTTCGTTCGAGACACCGCACCACGTCGGCTCGGAGCGTCGCATAATCAGCGGTCGCGGCCGACGGAAGTGCTCGGATGACGATCGAGGCGCCCCCGCGGATGGACGGGAGCGCCTCGGCGCACACCGCTTTGAGGCGGCGGCGAATGGTGTTGCGGGTGACCGCGGAGCCGACCTGTCGGCTCACGATGAAGCCGAAGCGGGGCGAATCGGTCTCAGCCGACGTTCCGACGTAGGTCACGGTGTGCGCTCCGGCACACCGAGAGCCCCGTCGGACTGTGGCTTTGTAGTCCGATCCGCGGGTGAGTCGGTTCGGCTTCGCGAGCACCGGGTCTATCAGGCCGAGAGCTCGGTACGGCCCTTGGCGCGGCGGGCCGCGAGGATGCCGCGGCCGGCACGCGTACGCATGCGGGCACGGAAGCCGTGCTTCTTGGCGCGGCGGCGGTTGTTGGGCTGGAAGGTGCGCTTGCTCATGGGTCACTCCGGAGGTGGTGTCGCCCGATGCTCTTCTGCCGGGGACGGGGTCGGGACTGCCGTATAGGCATAAGTCAACCGACTAAGGCTACGTCGCGCGCGGCGTTAACTCAAACCGGGAAGCCGACCGCTCATTATCCCCAAGCGTTGTCCACAACCGTGGCAAAGACACGCGACCGGCCTCTACAGTGGATTTTGCTCCGCGAGAGCCGCGAACTAGCGTGGCCCCGGAAGTTATCCACAGGTTCGACGCGACACGTCGATCACCCGTCGCGTCAAGATCCCGGAGGGGACATGTCTCTGCACGAGCTCCCGGATGTACCTGTCTGGTCGACCGTGCTGGACCATCTTCTCACCGACGACCGCGTCACCCCGCAGCTCCACGGCTTCCTCAATCTGGCCGTACCGCAGGGAGTGATGGGCGGCACCCTGTACCTGGACGTCCCGAACGATCTCACCGCGGCGCAGTTCAACAAGCGCATGCGCGCGCCGATCCTCGAAGCCCTCGCGCAGGTGCAGGGGACCGATCCCGAGGTCAGCACCTTCCGCGTCGTGGTGAACCCCGACATCGGAGACTCGCACCACAGTTCCCCCTCGTCGCCCGCGCCGGCCGAGACACGGGCGTCCGCGACGGCCCCCACCGCCGGGCATTCCCCCGTGATCGATCAGGCGCCCGAGCCGATCGTCCCGGCCTCGCGCAACGACACCCGGCTCAACCCGAAATACACCTTCGACAACTTCGTGATCGGTCAGTCCAACCGTTTCGCGCATGCGGCAGCCGTCGCCGTGGCCGAGGCGCCGGCGAAGGCGTACAACCCGCTCTTCATCTACGGCGACTCGGGCCTGGGCAAGACCCACCTGCTCCACGCCATCGGCGACTACGCCGCGAGTATGTACGCCGGCATTCGGGTCCGATACGTCTCGAGCGAAGAGTTTACGAACGACTTCATCAACTCGATCGCGAACAACCGCGGCTCGGCGTTCCAGGCGCGATACCGCGACGTCGACATCCTGCTGATCGACGACATCCAGTTCCTCCAGGGTCGCGCCGAGACGCAGGAAGCCTTCTTCCACACGTTCAACACGCTGCACGATCACGACAAGCAGGTCGTCATCACGAGCGATCTGCCGCCGAAGCAGCTGACGGGCTTCGAAGACCGCATGCGGAGCCGCTTCGAGTGGGGCCTGATCACCGACGTGCAGGCGCCCGACCTCGAGACGCGCATCGCGATCCTCCGCAAGAAGGCGCAGAGCGAACGGCTGCTCATCCCCGACGACGTCCTCGAGTACATCGCCACCGTGGTGTCGTCGAACATCCGCGAGCTCGAGGGCGCACTGATCCGCGTCTCGGCGTTCGCGAGCCTGAACCGCTCGACCCTCGACATGTCGCTCGCCCAGACCGTGCTGCGCGACATCATCGACCAGGACGACGCCAACGTCATCTCGCCGACCGACATCATCACGGCCACGGCGCAGTACTTCAAACTGTCGGTCGACGACCTGTACGGCTCGAGTCGTTCGCAGGCCGTGGCGACGGCTCGACAGATCGCCATGTACCTGTGCCGCGAACGCACGAGCCTGTCGCTGCCCAAGATCGGCCAGCTCTTCGGCAACCGCGATCACACCACCGTGATGTACGCCTACAAGAAGATCAGCGACCTCATGAAGGAGCGTCGATCGATCTTCAACCAGGTCTCGGAGATCACAAGCCAGCTCGGCCGTATGCGCTGAGCGCCTCTCTCCCGTGAAGGGTCCGTCCGCATCCGCGGCGGACCCTTTTCGCGTTTTCCCGCGTGATTCCGGGGCTGAACGCCCCTCGGAGGCACTTTTCGACACGGTTCTACACAGTGTGGAAAACCTGTGGATAACTCCCGATTGCTGCGGATGAGATGTGTAGGACGCGCCGAGAGGCTGTGGACGGGCGTCAGGAGCCGGCATCCGGGATCGTGTTAACAACACAGGCGGTCCGCAGCGAGTCCACAGTTAACAACCGCCGCGATCCCTGCTGTCAACAAGCGTGTCGGAAGTTATCCACACTCTCCACAGCTGTTAACAAGATGAAGACTCCATCTCTTCGTTAAGGGTCATTCGATGACCTCGTGGTGCGGTCGGGCCTCGATGGCTCGATGCGAGTGGGGCACTAGCATGGGTAAGCCATACCCGCCGTCAAGGGAGCGTCCGTGAAGTTCCACGTCAATCGCGATGTGTTCAGCGAAGCCGTCTCGTTCGTGGTCAAGCTCCTGCCTCAGCGCAATCCGCAGCCGATCCTGGCCGGTGTGCTCATCGAGGCCGGCGAGCAGGGGCTCACCCTCGCGGCCTTCGACTACGAAGCATCCGCACGCACGACGATCGAGGCCACGGTCGACGAGCCGGGCACCATCCTCGTTCACGGCCGCCTCCTCAGCGACATCGCGAGCCGTCTGCCGAACGCCCCGATCCAGATCGCGGTCGACGACGACGGCGGCATCTTGCTGACGTGCGGTTCCGCGCGGTTCACGCTCGCGTCGATGCCCGTGCAGGAATACCCGGCCATCCCCGAGGTCTCCGGCGAGTCCGGCCTCGTGCCGGCCGACGAGTTCGCCACGGCCATCGCGCAGGTCGCGTTCGCCGCGTCGCGCGACGACGTCACCCCGGTCCTCACCGGCGTGCAGCTCGAGGTCACCGGCACGCGTCTGAGCCTGGTCGCCACCGACCGCTACCGCGTCGCGCTGCGCGAGATCCCCTGGGACGGCGGCGCCACGGCATCCGACGAGCCCACCTCCGCCCTCGTGCCGGCCCGCACCCTGCAGGAGGTCGGCAAGACCTTCGCGCACGGCGGCGACATCTCCATCGCGTTCTCGGGCTCGGGCGACCGCGAGATCATCGCGTTCTCGTCGGGCAACAAGACGGTGACCTCGCTGCTGATCAAGGGCAACTTCCCGCCCGTGCGTCGCCTGTTTCCCGCGCAGACCGAACACTACAGCGTCGTCAACACCGCTGAGCTCCAAGAGGCCGTGCGTCGCGTCGCCCTCGTGCTCGACCGGTCGGCGCCGCTGCGCTTCACCTTCGGACCCGACGGAGTGTCGATGGACGCCTCGGGCACCGAGCAGGCGCGTGCGACCGAGTCGGTCGACGCCACGCTCGTCGGCGACGAGGTGACCCTCGGACTCAACCCGCAGTACCTGCTCGAGTCGCTCGGAGCGGTGCGCAGCGAGTTCACGCGCATCACGTTCACCTCGAGCGACAACGCGAACAAGCTCAGCCCCGTGCTGGTCACCCCGCAGACCTCGGTCGACAAGGGCGGCGAGGGCTCGTTCAAGTACCTGCTGCAGCCGAACCTGCTGCTGCGCTGAGCCGCGAACGCCACGACCCCGGCGGTGTCGGAGGTGACGGGTAGTCTGACTCGGTGATCGTGGAGCAGCTCGGACTGAAGGACTTCCGCAATTACGCGGAAGCCGATGTCTCGCTCTCGCCCGGCGCGAACGTCTTCATCGGGCGCAACGGTCAAGGAAAGACGAACCTCGTCGAGGCCGTGGCCTATCTCGCCACGCTGGGTTCGCACCGCGTATCGAACGACGCCCCGATGGTGCGTGACGGGGCGGATGCCGCGATCGTGCGCGCCCGACTCGCCCACGGTGAGCGCAGCGTGCTGCTCGAGCTCCAGCTCAACCGCCAAGGGGCGAACAAGGCCCGCGTCAACGGGGTCAACGTGCGCACCACCGAACTGCCGCGCTACGCCCAGGTCGTGCTCTTCGCCCCCGAAGACCTGCAGATCGTGCGCGGCGACCCGTCTGCCCGACGCCGTTTCGCCGATCAGCTGATCGTGCAGCGGTCTCCTCGCATGTCGGCCGTGCTCGCCGACTACGACCGCGTGCTCCGCCAGCGCAGCGCTCTGTTGAAGTCGGCCAGGGCCCGTGGCATCCGCGGCGACGCCCTCAGCACGCTCGACGTGTGGGACGACAAGCTCGTCTCGCTCGGCACCGAGGTGATCGAGGCGCGGCTGGCGCTGGCATCCGATCTCTCCGCCCCTCTGGCCCGCGCCTACGCGGCGATCGCCGGCGCCGATCACGACCCCCGTCTGTCGTGGGCGCTGTCGGTGGGCGGCGGCGACCCCGAAGAAGGCGACGCCGTCGACGCGGGCGGATCATCGGCTCCTCTCGCCGACCAGTTCCGCGCCGCCCTCGCCGCCCGTCGCTCCGCCGAGCTCGAGCGCGGTCTCACGCTCGTCGGTCCCCACCGCGACGACCTCGTGCTGCAGGTGCGGGGTCTGCCGGTGAAGGGGTACGCCTCGCACGGAGAGTCGTGGTCGGTCGCGCTGTCGCTGCGACTGGCCTCCGCCGAACTCCTGCGCGCCGAGTCGCGCCTGGGCGACCCCGTGCTGATCCTCGACGACGTCTTCGCCGAACTCGACGCGGGCCGGCGCACGCGCCTGGCCGAGCTGGCCGGCGGCTACGAGCAGGTCATCGTCACCTCCGCGGTCGAAGAAGACGTGCCCGATGCGCTGCGTGCGCACGTCGTGCGCGTCGAGGCCGGCGAGATCCAGGAGCAGGATCATGTCTGACGAGGCGGAGCTCCCCGAGACGATGGCGACCTATCTTCGCTTGCGTGGTCTCGAGCCGTCTCCGTATCGCAGGAAGAAGAAGCGCCGTCGTTCCGACGACGGGGAGAACGCTCCTTTCACTCCCGGGCGCGACCCCCGCGGCCTCGGCGATGTGCTCTCGGCGCTGACGCAGTCCGCCGGCTGGGAGCCGCAGCTCTCGCGCGAAGACCTCGTGCGCACCTGGGACGAGGTCGCCGGTGCCGACACTGCCGCGCACACCCGCCCGGTCGCGCTCGACAACGGCACCCTCACGGTCCAGGCCGACTCCACCGCATGGGCGAAACAGCTCCAGCTCATGCGCGCGCACATCCTGTCGGAGATCATTCGGCGCTACCCCGAGGCGGGTGTCGAGGCGATCCGCTTCGTAGGGCCCGACGTCCCCTCGTGGAAATGGGGGCCCAGAGCCGTTCCAGGCCGCGGTCCGCGCGATACCTACGGTTGAGCCATGGTCGATCCCGGCTCGGCGCGATTTATCGCCGCGTAGGGGCGTACAAGCCATTTCGAGGGCCCTTCCGCGATAGGATGGAGATTCCGACGAATCGATCTGGAGCGCGCGTACCCATGACGTCCGAAAACCCCGACAGCGTTTCCGAGGAACCCGAAGCGACCAGCAAGAAGGTTCCCAACGAGTACGGGGCAGACGCCATCCAGGTGCTCGAAGGTCTCGAGGCGGTCCGCAAGCGTCCCGGCATGTACATCGGTTCCACCGGTGAGCGCGGCCTGCACCACCTCGTGCAGGAGATCGTCGACAACTCCGTCGACGAGGCCCTCGCCGGCTACTGCGACACCATCGAGGTGACGATCCTCAGCGACGGCGCCGTGCGCGTGGTCGACAACGGCCGCGGCATCCCGGTCGACATGCACCGCACCGAGGGAAAGTCGACCGTCGAGGTCGTACTCACCGTCCTCCACGCCGGCGGCAAGTTCGGCGGCGGCGGCTACGCGGTCTCGGGCGGTCTGCACGGCGTCGGCTCGTCAGTCGTCAACGCGCTCTCGACGCGACTCGAGGTCGAGGTCAAGCGTCAGGGCCACGTATGGCGCCAGTCGTTCCGCGACGGCGGCGTGCCCCTCGCCCCCCTCGCGCAGGGAGAAGAGAGCGACGCGACCGGCACGACGATCACGTTCTGGCCGGATGCCACGATCTTCGACACCGTCGACTTCGACTACGACACGCTGCGTACGCGCTTCCAGCAGATGGCGTTCCTCAACAAGGGGCTGCGCATCAGCCTGCGTGACGAGCGTCCGCAGTCGGTGATCACCGAAGGCGATCCCGGCGAAGAGGTCACCGACGCCCGCCACGACACGTTCCTCTACGAGCGCGGTCTCGTCGACTACGTCGAACACCTCAACCGCGTGCGCAAGGCCGACGTGGTCAACGACGAGATCATCGAGGTCGAGTCCGAAGACACCGAGCGCAAGATCGCCCTCGAGCTGGCGATGCAGTGGACGACGGCGTACACCGAGAACGTCTTCACCTACGCCAACACCATCAACACGCACGAGGGCGGCACGCACGAAGAGGGCTTCCGCGCCGCGTTGACGACGCTCGTCAACCGCTACGCGCGGGCGAACAACCTGCTTAAAGAGAAAGACGACAACCTGACCGGCGACGACATCCGCGAGGGTCTCACCGCCGTCATCTCGGTCAAGCTGTCGGAGCCCCAGTTCGAGGGCCAGACCAAGACAAAGCTCGGCAACACCGAGGCCCGCGCCTACGTGCAGAAGGTCGTCGGCGACAAGCTCGGCGACTGGTTCGACCGCAATCCCGCGCAGGCGAAGAACATCATCCGCAAGGCGATCGACGCCGCGACCGCTCGTCTGGCCGCCCGCAAGGCGCGCGAGACCGCGCGTCGCAAGAGCGTCTTCGAGTCGGCTGCGATGCCTGACAAGCTCAAAGACTGCACCTCGAAAGACCCCTCGATCAGCGAGATCTTCCTCGTCGAGGGTGACTCGGCCGGCGGCTCGGCCGTGCAGGGGCGCGACCCGCACACGCAGGCGATCCTGGCGCTGCGCGGCAAGATCCTCAACGTCGAGCGCGCGCGGCTCGACCGCGCCCTGGGCAACAAAGAGGTCCAGGCGATGATCCAGGCCTTCGGCACGGGCATCGGCGAAGACTTCGACATGGCCAAGGCGCGGTACCACAAGATCGTGCTGATGGCCGATGCCGACGTCGACGGCCAGCACATCACCACGCTCCTGTTGACCCTGCTCTTCCGCTACATGCGCGGTCTCATCGAGGCGGGCTTCGTGTATCTCGCGCAGCCCCCGCTGTACCGCTTGAAGTGGTCGAACCACCCGCACGAGTACGCCTACAGCGACCGCGAGCGCGACGCGATGCTCGTCGACGGTCAGGCCTCCGGACGCCGCATCCCCAAAGACAACGGCATCCAGCGCTACAAGGGTCTCGGCGAGATGAACGACCACGAGCTGTGGGAGACCACGATGGACCCCGAGACCCGCACGCTGAAGCAGGTGACCATCGAC
This sequence comes from Microbacterium algihabitans, assembly GCF_032464975.1. Taxonomy (NCBI): domain Bacteria; kingdom Bacillati; phylum Actinomycetota; class Actinomycetes; order Micrococcales; family Microbacteriaceae; genus Microbacterium; species Microbacterium algihabitans. The sequence continues at coordinate 1,194,994 of NZ_JAWDIU010000001.1, read as the reverse complement.
GACGCCGCCTCGGCAGACGAGATCTTCTCGGTGCTGATGGGAGAAGACGTCGAGTCGCGACGCAGCTTCATTCAGCGCAACGCCAAAGACGTCCGCTTCCTCGACATCTGATCCGCACGACAGATCTCGCACCGACGTATTCACGAAACTGAGAAGACATGGCTGACGACACCACTCCCGAGCCCGCCGACGCGCGCGAAGAAGGCGCTCACAACCACGGCAAGATCGACCAGGTCGACCTGCAGCTCGAGATGCAGCGGAGCTACCTCGACTACGCGATGAGCGTCATCGTCGGGCGCGCCCTGCCCGACGTGCGCGACGGCCTCAAGCCGGTGCACCGCCGTGTGATCTACGGCATGTACGACGGCGGCTTCCGCCCCGACAAGTCGTTCTCGAAGTGCGCCCGTGTCGTGGGCGAGGTCATGGGGCACTACCACCCGCACGGTGACGCCCCGATCTACGACGCCCTCGTGCGTCTGGTGCAGCCCTGGTCGCTGCGCTACCCGCTGGCCCTCGGTCAGGGCAACTTCGGCTCTCCCGGAAACCAGGGCGCCGCCGCCCCGCGTTACACCGAGACCAAGATGGCCCCGCTCGCGCTCGAGATGGTGCGCGACATCGAAGAAGAGACCGTCGACTTCGAGGACAACTACGACGGCCAGACGCAGGAGCCCACGGTCCTGCCGGCGCGCTTCCCGAACCTGCTGGTCAACGGTTCGGTGGGCATTGCCGTCGGTATGGCGACGAACATCCCGCCGCACAACCTGCGTGAGGTCTCGAGCGGTGCCCTGTGGGCTCTCGAGAACCCGGATGCCACGCGCGAAGAGCTGCTCGAGGCGCTCATGGAGCGCATCCCCGGCCCCGACTTCCCCACGCGCGCCCAGATCCTGGGCACGCGCGGCATCAAGGACGCCTACCGCACCGGTCGCGGCTCGATCACGATGCGCGCGGTGGTCAACATCGAGGAGATCCAGGGCCGCACGTGCCTCGTGATCACCGAGCTGCCGTACCAGGTCAACCCCGACAACGTCGCGGTCAAGATCGGCGACCTCGCCCGCGAGGGCAAGATCACCGGTGTCGCCGACATTCGCGACGAGAGCTCGGGCCGTACCGGTCAGCGCCTGGTCGTCGTGCTCAAGCGCGATGCGGTCGCCAAGGTCGTGCTGAACAACCTCTACAAGCACACGCAGCTGCAGGAGAACTTCGGCGCCAACATGCTGGCGATCGTCGACGGCGTGCCGCGCACGCTCTCGCTCGACGGCTTCATCAGCCTGTGGATCGACCACCAGGTCGAGGTCATCGTCCGGCGCACGCGCTACCGCCTTCGCAAGGCCGAAGAGCGCATGCACATCCTGCGCGGCTACCTGAAGGCGCTCGACGCGCTCGACGAGGTCATCGCGCTCATCCGTCGCTCGCCGACGGCTCAGGATGCCAACGAGGGTCTGCAGAAGCTCCTCGATATCGACGACATCCAGGCGCAGGCGATCCTCGACATGCAGCTGCGTCGTCTCGCTGCCCTCGAGCGCCAGAAGATCGTCGACGAGGCCACCGAGCTAGAGGCCCGCATCGCGGACTACAACGACATCCTCGCCACCCCCGCCCGCCAGCGCACGATCATCCGCGACGAGCTCACGGCGATCGTCGACCGCTTCGGCGACGACCGTCGCACCGAGATCCTGCATGGGTTCGACGGCGACGTCTCGATCGAAGACCTCATCGCCGAAGAGGAGATGGTCGTCACCGTCACCCGCGACGGCTACATCAAGCGCACGCGCAGCGACAACTACCGCTCGCAGCACCGCGGCGGCAAGGGCGTGAAGGGTGCGCAGCTGCGCGCCGACGACGTGGTCGAGCACTTCTTCGTCACCACGACGCACCACTGGCTGCTGTTCTTCACGAACAAGGGGCGCGTGTACCGCTCCAAGGCGTACGAGGTGCCCGAGGCCGGGCGCGACGCCAAGGGTCAGCACGTCGCCAACCTGCTGGCGCTCCAGCCCGACGAGGAGATCGCGCAGATCCTCGACATCCGCGACTACCAGGTCGCGACCTACCTCGTGCTCGCGACGCGGGGCGGTCTGGTCAAGAAGACCCGCCTCGAGGAGTACGACACCAACCGTCAGGGCGGCGTCATCGCCATCAAGCTGCGAGGTCAGACCTCCGACGAGGGCGACGACGCCGAGCAGGGCGGCGCCGACGAGCTCGTCAGCGCCATGCTCGTCGACGAGGGCGACGACATCCTCCTCATCAGCCGCCTCGGCATGTCGCTGCGATTCTCCGCCACCGACAACGCGCTGCGCCCCATGGGTCGGTCGACCTCGGGCGTGAAGGGGATGGACTTCCGCGAGGGCGACAGCCTGCTCTCGGCATCCGTCGCCAAGGACGACGAATTCGTCTTCGTGGTGACCGAAGGCGGCTACGCCAAGCGCACCGCGGTCACCGAATACCGCATGCAGAACCGCGGTGGTCTGGGCATCAAGGTGGCCCGTCTGACCGACGATCGCGGGGTGCTCGCGGGCGGAATGATGGTGTCCGAGGGCGACGAGGTCCTTGTGGTTCTTGCCAGCGGCAAGGTGGTACGCTCCAGCGTGGCCGAGGTGCCCGCCAAGGGACGCGACACCATGGGTGTCGTCTTCGCTCGCGCCGGAGGCGATGACAAGATCATCGCGATCGCGCGCAACGCCGAGCGGAACCTCGCCGAGACGACGGAGACGACCACTGAGCCCGCCGCTTCACCCGCGGACGAGGCCAGCGCCTCCCCTTCCGACACCCCCGAGGAAAGTACTGACGCATGAGCACGGTAGCCGACAAGCTCGCCAAAAAGTCGACTCACAAGACCCCTGCGAAGCAGGTGCGTCTGCGCCTGGTCTACATCGACTTCTGGTCGGCGGTGAAGCTGTCGTTCCTGGTGGCGGTCGCCCTGGCCATCGTCACGGTGGTCTCGTACTTCCTCATCTACCTGGTCGTCTCGGCGACGCTGCTGTCGAAGCTCGATGAGTTCTTCACCAGCTTCACCGACGGTGGGGCGACGCTCTCGCAGTACATCGGTCTGCCCCAGGTCATGGCGTTCGCCGCGATCGTGGCGATCCTCAACCTGGTCGTGGTGACGGTGCTCGGCGCCGTCATGGCAGGCATCTACAACCTCGCGGTGAAGGTGACCGGCGGCCTGCTCGTCGGCTTCACCTCCAACTGACGTCGATTCGTCAAAACCTCGCGAATCCGGTAAAGTCTTCGAGGTTGACATCACGTCAGCGAGACGGGGCTATAGCTCAGGCGGTTAGAGCGCTTCACTGATAATGAAGAGGTCCCAGGTTCAAGTCCTGGTAGCCCCACCCCTTCCCTCGCGGGGCCTTAGCTCAGCTGGTAGAGCGCCTGCTTTGCAAGCAGGATGTCAGGAGTTCGAATCTCCTAGGCTCCACAACCGCGAGACGAAAGCCGGCCTTCGGGCCGGCTTTCGTCTTTGCCCCGCGACATTCGTGCCCCGGCGCTCGCTAGAGTCACGTCATGGACATGCGGGTCGCCGCGTACGCCGTCGTGACCGACGCCGACGGCCGTGTACTGCTCGCGCACTGGATCGACGGTAGACGGCCCGCGTGGACGCTCCCCGGAGGCGGTCTCGAGCCCGGCGAGGATCCCGCCCGGGCCGTTCGCCGGGAGGTCCGCGAAGAGACGGGGTTCCGCGTCGCGATCGACGAGCTGCTCGGCATTCATTCCCGGGTCATCCCGGCCGAGGCACGGTTGGCCCACGATTCCGAGGGGCCGCTGCACGCCTTGCGGATCGTCTATCGAACGCACGTCGTCGGTGGTCGCCTGAGGGACGAGACCGACGGCTCGACCGATCGCGCGGAGTGGTTCACCCTCGCGGAGGCCCGCAAGCTCCGTCGCGTTCAGCTGGTCGACGTGGCGCTGCGCATGGCGGGGCTTCTGCCCACCTGATCGTCAGGCGCGGTCGACCGTGATGTCGGCGACGGTCGCGCCGTAGGCGGCGATGAGGTCGTCGGCGTCGACGAACAGGCTGTAGCCGTGCGCGCCGGCACCCATGGCGATGCGGGTGCCGACGATGCGCTCATCGGCGTAGACGGGCCATGCCGTGGTGCTGCCGATGGGCACGATCGTGCCGCGCTCGTAGCCGGTCGCCGCCAGGGCGAGCTCGGGTTCGGGCAGGCGGAGTTTGTTGACCCCCACCACGGCACGGAGCTTCGCCCACGAGATCGCCCGGTCACCGGGCACCAGGGCGAACAGGTACGTGTCGTCGGAGCGCTTCACCACGAGCGTCTTGACGATGGATGCCGAAGGGATGCCGAGGAGGTCGGCGGCCTCGTCGAGGCTCGAGGCGGCGGGGCGCTCGCGCACATCGACAGAGAGGCCGCGCTCGCGCGCGGCCTCTCTGACTCTGATGGTGGGGTCGCTCACGCGTCCGGCGCGCGCAGCGGGTCGTCGGCAACCCACAGCTCGTCGTCGGCGCGCAGCGTCTGCCACGCGGCGTAAGCGACGCCCGCGGCGGCGACGAGACCGAGGATGATGGCGATCACGCCACCGGCACCGATGCCGTCGTGCTGCGAGGGAAGCTTCTTCGACAGGCGCTTGGACGCCTGCTTGCCGTACTTCTCGGCACGCTTGGCGTACTTGTGGGTGTCGAGCTCGAAGCCCTTGCCCTTGGCGATGCGGTCACGGGTGTCGCCCGCGGCGTCCCACACCGACATCGCTCCGCCGACCACAGCACCGGCCGCGGGAACGACCTTCTGGCTGAGGAAGCGGTTCGTGCCCTTGACGGTCTTGTCCACGTACGGAGCGGCGTACTTGCCGTAGCCGTCCTGCACGGCGGGGACGAGGTCTTCACGGCTGAAGCGACCGAGCTGGTGGCCGGCTTCGCGAGCGACCTTCCCACTCTCGCCCAGCAGCACCTGCTGCGACTCCCACACCTTGGCGGCGTGCTTCTGGAGCTTGCGCAGTTCCTTCTTGCTCTTGCGGCTGAGGCCCACGGCTCATCCTCCCTGTCGATGGGATGTACGTTCGTTCATCTTGCCAGAACGGGTCGCCGGCACCGCCGACCCTTGCAGATAACTCTGAGAGAATGTACCCATGGCCAACCACACCGCCGTCGCGACCCTGCACACCAACCACGGCGACATCGTCGTCAACCTGTTCGGCGATCACGCGCCGCGCACCGTCCGCAACTTCATCGGGCTCTCCGATGGCTCGCAGGAGTGGACGAACCCGGCGACCGGGGCGAAGGGCGAAGGTCCCCTCTACAAGGACGTCGTCTTCCACCGCATCATCCCCAACTTCATGATCCAGGGCGGCGACCCGCTCGGTCAGGGCATCGGCGGCCCGGGATACAACTTCAACGACGAGATCCACCCCGAGCTCGACTTCACGCAGCCCTACAAGCTGGCCATGGCCAACGCCGGTCTGCGCCGCAACGCCATCACCGGTCAGGCCGAGGGCACCAACGGCTCGCAGTTCTTCATCACGACCGACCCCACTCCGTGGCTGCAGGGCAAGCACACCATCTTCGGCGAGGTCGCCGACGAGGCTTCCAAGGCCGTCGTCGACGAGATCGCCGCAGTTCCCACCGGCGCGCAGGACCGGCCGAAGGCAGACGTCGTGCTGCACTCGGTCGACGTCGTCGCCGTCTGACGCTCGGACGACGGCGGGTGTCCACGACCGACGAGTTCCGTCGCAACAGCGACAACTTCTGTTACCGGCATCCGGACCGGCAGAGCTTCGTGCTGTGCCAGCGGTGCATGCGCACCGTGTGCTCGGAATGTCGGACACCCGCCGCCGTCGGCGTCATCTGCCCGGAGTGCATGGCCGAGCAGCGCGCTCAGCAGACCCCCGCGCAGAAGAAAGCGCAGCGTCGATGGGCGTCTCGCCCGGCGATGGCGCTCTCGACCGATCGCCCCCGTATGACGCTCGGGATCATCGCGATCACGGGATTGACCTACATCATCGGGTTGATCCCCGGGGTGGGCTCGATCCTCACGCAGTTCCTCGCGTTCAACAGCGTCTTCCTCATTCCCGAGCTGGGCGTCATCCAGCCGTGGCGACTGCTCACGGTCTCTCTCGTGCACAGCGGCTTCTTCCACATCGCCCTCAACATGCTCGCGCTGTGGTTCATCGGCCGCAGCCTCGAGCCGATGCTCGGACGCGCCCGGTTCCTGGCCCTCTACCTGATCGGCACGATCGGCGGATCCGTCGCCGTGGCGCTGCTCGCGCCCGGCGTGTGGACGGTCGGAGCGTCGGGTGCGATCTTCGCCCTGTTCGGGGCGCTGCTGGTGATCGGGCGCCACATCGGCGCCGACATCCGCGTGATCGCGATCCTCATCGCGATCAACTTCGCCTGGCCGTTCGTGGTGGCGGGGATCGACGCGATCGGCTCGGGCAGCTTCGCGGCGTCGCTGGCTGCCGTGGGCATCTCGTGGCAGGCGCACCTGGGTGGTCTCATCGCCGGGGCCCTGGTCGGCCTCATCTACTCGCGCACGCGCGCACCGCGTCAGCGCGGGGTGCAGATCGGTCTGCTGGTGACGCTCAGCGTCGTTCTTCTCGCCCTGCTGGTGATCCCGGCCCTGGCGTACGTCTGATAGTTATCCACAGCACCATCCACAGGTGGGGATGAATTACACGCGTGTAAGTCAGCGCCACTTCGTGGTCATGAGGAAGCCGACGAAGGCGATTCCGAAACCGATGACCAGGTTCCACGGACCGATGCCCGGGATGGGGAACTGCGAGTTGCTGAGGTAGAACACCAACACCCACACGAGGCCGATGAGCATGAGGCCGATCATGATGGGCAGGAACCACACGGGGTTCGGTGCCGATCCACCGTCGTTGCGCTCAGCGATCGGGTCTTCGCCTTTGCCAGTTCGAGCCATGCCGGACAGTCTAACGGTCAGGAACGCGCGAATTCATGGAACTAGACTCGCCTCGTGCAGACCGTGCAGGAGCCGCAGACCCGTCGTACGCGACGGCGCGGCCGCGCTCCTCAGCGCGGCGTCTCGGTCGTCGGAGTCATCGGCGACCTGCTCGTGACGGCGGGTGTGGTCGTGCTGCTGTTCGTGGTCTGGCAGCTGTGGATCGGCGACGCGATCATCGGAGCGCAGTTCAAGGACCAAGGTCAGGAGCTCAGCGACTCGTGGGCCCTCGAGCCCTCGGCCCCCGCGCCCGCCGCATCCTCGCCGGCAACCTCGGCGCCCACCGGTCCGCCGACGGCTGATCCTCCCGCCCTCCCGCAGCCGGGCGATGCCGAGCGCTTCGCCGTCGTGCGCATCCCGCGGCTCGGGCCCGACTACTCGTTCCCGCTCGCCGGCGGGGTCAGCTCGTCGCGCACGCTCGACCCGATCGGCCTCGGGCACTATCCCGATACGGCCATGCCGGGTCAGGTCGGCAACTTCGCCATCGCCGGCCACCGCGGTAGCCACGGCGCCCCGTTCGCCGACCTCCCCTCGCTGCACATCGGCGACGCGGTCGTCGTCGAGACGGAACAGGGCTGGTACACCTACCGCTTCCGCAACATCGAGTACGTGCGCCCGAACGGCGTCGACGTGCTGCTCCCGCTGCCGCAGCAGCCGCAGGTGGAGGCCACCGACCGCATCATCACGATGACGACCTGCAGCCCGCGGTACGGGTTCTCCGAGCGCGCCATCGCGTACGGCGTCTTCGAGTCGTACACCCCGCGCACCGAAGCGGGCCCTCCCACGTCCCTGACCTCTGGAGCCGCGTGATGTACGGAGCTCTCTGGCGCGTTCTGCCCGGTCCCTGGTGGGTCCGCGTGCTCATCCTCTTGGTGCTTCTGGCGGCCGTGCTCTACGGCCTGTTCTTCTACGTCTTCCCCTGGGTGAGCGACCTGGTGTACCCCTCGGAGGTCACGGTCGAGTGACCGGTCTGCGGGTCGTCGTCGTCGACAACCGCGACAGCTTCGTCCACACCCTCGCCGGGTATCTCCGCGACATCGGTGCGAAGACGACGATGGTCGACGCCCATGATCCCGCCGTCGTCGACACCGTGCGTCGTCACGACGCCGTGCTCGTGTCTCCGGGGCCCGGTCATCCCGTCGACGCGGGACGATCGGTCGAGGTGGTCCGCGCGGCCGCGGACGCCGGCATCCCGTTGCTCGGGGTCTGTCTCGGCCACCAGGCGCTGGCGACAGCCTTCGATGCACGGGTGACTCAGGCTCCCGAACTGCTGCACGGCATCACGAGCGTCATCCGCCACCACGGCGACGGGGTGTTCGCCGGTCTCGACGACGGGTTCGTCGCGACCCGCTATCACTCCCTCGCCGTCGACGAGTCGAGCCTGCCGGCGGAGCTCGAGGTCACGGCGCGCACCGACGGGGGCGTCGTCATGGGGCTCCGCCACCGCTCCGCGCCGCTGGAGGGCGTGCAGTTCCACCCCGAGAGCGTGCTGACCGAGGGCGGCCATCGGCTGCTCGGCCGGTGGCTCGAGAACGCCGGTCTGGCCGACGCCGTGGAGCGCGCGAGCGCGCTTCATCCCCGACGGGTCAGGACCCCGAGCACACCATCAGCGTGATCTCGCTGTGCACGGGCACTTCACCCGGGGCCAGCGACTGCGTCGTGACCGTCGCGGGAGTGGTGGCCTTGCAGCCGGGGTCGTCCTTGGTCAGAACGGTGAGCTGCTTGTCGTCGGACTCGAGCTCGCGCTTCGCCCCGTCGAGGGTGTACCCGGCGTAGTCGTTGATGACGACTTTGCCGCTGGCGACCACGAGGTTGACCGTCGTCCCCTTCGCGACCTCGGTGCCCGCCTCGGCCGTCGCGGAGATCACGGTGCCGGCGGCGAGGGCGGCGTCGTTCTGCCGACGGATGGATCCCACGACCAGGCCGGCGTTGGTGAGTGCCGTGCGCGCCTCGGTCTCGTTGATGCCGTCGAGAGTCGGCACCGTCGCGGTGTCGGGGCCCGTCGAGACGTAAAGGGTCACCTGCTGGCCGGCCGTGACGTTTGTGCCGGCCGAGGGAGTGGAGCTGATGACGTTGCCCGCGGCGATCTTCTCATCGGGCTGGTTCACGCGACTCGCGGTGAGCTGCTCGGCCTGAAGTGCCTCGACGGCGCGGTCGTACGTCATGTCGACCACGTTGGGAACGGTCAGGGCGTTGGTGGGCACGTTCGAGGCGGGCTGGATCTGCATGACCCACACCAGCACGGCGACGAGCAGAACGGCGAGCACCGTCACGCCGGCCCAGATCCAAGCGACCGGGGGTCCGGGCTGCGTGCGGCGCATCGTCGTGTCGGTGCTGAGCTGGCGGAGCGAGCGCGCGGTCTCGGCGGCCTGACGCGGGTTCGGCCCGTACAGCTCGTTCGACAGGGCGGACATCTGCCGCTTGCTCGGAGCTTTGCCGTCGGCGGTCTCGTCGAGCGCTTCGCGGAAGCTCGCGGCGTCCTGCGGGCGCTGGAAGGGATCCTTCGCCAGCGCGCGCAGAACGATCGCGTCGAGTGCCCGCGGGATCGACTCGTCGATCTCGCTCGGCGGGACCGGCGCCTCACTGACGTGCTGGTAGGCGACGGCCACGGGGGTCTCGCCGCGGAACGGAGGGCGTCCGGTGAGCAGCTCGTACAGCACGACGCCCGTGGAGTACAGGTCGGCGCGCGCGTCGACGGACTCGCCCTTGGCCTGCTCGGGGGAGAAGTAGGCGGCGGTTCCCACGATGGCCGTGGTCTCGGCGACGGTGGAGGAGGAGTCCGACACGGCGCGGGCGATGCCGAAGTCCATGACTTTCACGCGACCGGAGTCGGTGATCATGACGTTGCCCGGCTTGATGTCGCGGTGGACCACGCCGGCGCGGTGCGAGTACTCGAGGGCTTCCAGGATGCCGTCGACGTAGCGCAGCGCCTCGTCGGTGGGCACCTTGCCTTCGGCGATGATCTCCTTCAGCAAACGCCCGTGGACGAGCTCCATCACGATGTAGGGCACGGGGCGCTCGACCCCGTCGACGCCGGTCTCGGCGTCTTCGCCCGCATCGAACACGCGCACGATCGTGGCGTGCGCCATGCGCGACGCCGCCTGCGCCTCGAGGCGGAACCGCGTGCGGAACGCCGCGTCTCCGGCGAGGTCGGAGCGCAGGATCTTGATCGCCACCGTGCGCCCGAGAGTCTGGTCGTACCCGCGGTACACGCTCGCCATCCCGCCGCGACCGATGAGGTCGTCGACGCGATAGCGCCCGGACAGGACGCGCGTCTCAGTGGTCACGAAGGAACTCCTGGCGTGGGGGGATCGAGGGTGAGTCAGTTCTTCTTGCCGGGGGTGGCGCTCGCTCCCGCGCCGTTGCCTGTCGTGCTCGGGCTCGGCGTGTTGCCACCGGTGATGGTGGCGGACGCCTCGCCCGAGGGGCCGGCGGTGCGGTCGGTGCCCGAGCAGCTGACCGTGTACGTGATGCGGAGCGAGTCACCCACGGCGTTGCTCACCTTGAGCTGCGCGTTGCGCGAGTCGGGCGGGAACGACGACGACGACTGACCGTTGTTGTCGAACGTGCCGTTGGTGGCGGTCAGGTTGTACGACACCACGTTGCCGGTACCGGAGGGGCAGGTGTACTGACCCCACGACACGCGCACGTCGCTGCCCGCGGCCACGGAGGTGCCGGGGAGCGTCGGAGCGGCCGGCTCGGTGAGGGGCGTCTCTTCGCCGAACACGCGGAGCACGATGATCGTGCCCTCGGGCACGCTGCCGGTCGGGTTCACCGAGTCGACGATGCCCACCTGATCGGGAGTGGAGGCGGGGTTTCCCGTCTCGCACTGCGCGCCCAGCTTGTTGTCGCTGAGGATCTGGCTCGCCTCGTCGCAGGTCTTTCCCGGCAGGTCGAGAGCGTTCACGTTGATGAGCGACGAGGTCGCGGTCGGCGAGGACGACGGGGTCGGCGCGCTCGGAGTCGGCGCGGACTGCGTGGGCGCGGACTCGGTGGGCGCGGCATCCGGCTCGTTCTGGTTCGACAGCAGGCCGAACAGCGTCACTCCGAGGATCAGGGCCAGCAGTGCGATGAGGGCGACCAGAGGCCACGTCCAGCGACTGCGCTTCTTCTTCTCGGGGACCGGCGTCTCTTCGACGTGTTCTTCGGTCAGAAGCGACGTCGCGGCACCCGCGGCCGGCATGAGCCGCGTGGTCGCGGAGGTCTGTCCGGCGGGCGTCAGCAGCTGCGTCATCTCGTCCGCGATCGCCGCACCGGCGGCGACGGCGGGCACGGCGGCCGCAGCTGCCGTGAGGTCGCCGCGGCGCAGGGCGGTGGCCGCACGCGAGACCGCCGCCGAGGAGGCGGGACGCTCTTCGGGCTTTTTGGCGATCATCGCCATGACGAGGTTCTGCACCGGCTGCGCCACGGTGGGCGGCAGGGGGGCGGGCTGCTCGTTGATCTGCGCCATGGCGATCGCCACCTGCGACTCGCCCGTGAAGGGGCGTTTGCCCGCCAGGGACTCGTACGCGACGATGCCCAGCGAGTAGGTGTCGGTCGCGGGCGACGCCGGGTGACCCGACGCCTGCTCGGGCGAAAGGTACTGCACCGTTCCCATGACCTGACCGGTCGCGGTCAGCGGAACCTGGTCGGCGATGCGGGCGATGCCGAAGTCGGTGATCTTCACGCGCCCGTCGGGCGTGATCAGCAGGTTGCCGGGCTTGATGTCGCGGTGCACGAGACCCGCGGCGTGCGCGGCCTGCAGTGCCGCCGCGGTCTGCGCGACGATGTCGAGGGTCTTGTCGGTCGACAGCGAGCCCTCGCGCTCGAGGATCGTCGACAGCGCCTCACCGGGCACCAGCTCCATGACGAGGAAGGCACTGCCGTCTTCTTCGCCGTAGTCGAACACGCTGGCGATGCCCTCGTGATTCACGAGCGCGGCGTGGCGGGCCTCGGCGCGGAAGCGCTCGAGGAAGCCCGGGTCGCCCATGTACTCGTCTTTGAGGATCTTGATGGCGACGGTTCGTCCGATGACGTGATCCGTCGCCTCCCAGACCTCGCCCATACCGCCGATCGCTATGCGCGATTCGAGCTCGTAGCGTCCTCCGAAGGTCACACCCTGCGTCGGTCTCATTTACCCAGCACCGCCTCCATGACCTTCTTCGCTATCGGGGCGGCGATCTCGTTGCCGCTCCCGCTCTGCCCTCGGCCACCACCGTTTTCGACCACCACGGCGACGGCGACCTGAGGGTCGTCCGCCGGTGCGAAACCGGTGAACCAGAGCGTGTAGGGACGGGAGTCGTTCTCCGCAGTGCCGGTCTTACCCGCCACCTGAACCCCGTCTATTCTTGCATTCGATGCCGCGCCGTCCTGGACGTTCGCCGTCATCATCGAAACCATCTGCGCGTTGACGTCGGGCTCGAGCGCCCGACCGAACTCGCTGTCGGAGCCCTGGTCGCTCACCGACAGGTCGGTGTTGATCACACGATCGATCATGCGCGGGTTCATCACGACGCCGTCGTTCGCGATGCCCGCCGACACCATCGCCATCTGCAGGGGCGTGGCGCGCACGTCGCCCTGTCCGAAGCCGCTCAGGGCGGTCTGCGGGGCGTTGGGGTTCGAGGGGTACGTCGAGGCCGTGGACTCCAGCGGCATCGAGAAGGTCGAGTTGAAGCCGTACTTCTCGGCCTCGGCGCGGATCGCGTCGGCGCCGAGCTCCACGGCGAGTTCGGCCATCGGAATGTTGCAGCTCAACCGCAGGGCCGTGGCGATGGTGACCGTGTCGCCCTCGCCGCACGCGCCGCCACCGGCGTTGCTGACCACGTTCGTGGAGTCGGGGAGCGTGTACGCCGCCACGTTGGGGAACGCCGAGTCGGGCGTGTACTTTCCGGATGCCAAGGCAGCCGACGCCACGACGAGCTTGAAGGTCGATCCCGGAGGGTTGAGGTCGCCCGCGATCGCGCGGTTGTCGAGCGGCTTCGACGGGTCGGCCACGAGCTGGTCGTACGCCGCGTTCACGGCATCCGTGTCATGCGAGGCCAGAGTGTTCGTGTCGAAGCTGGGCTTGGAGACCATCGCGAGGATGCGCCCGGTCGACGGCTCGATCGCGACGACGGCTCCCTGCAGATCGCCCATGGCGTCCCACGCGGCCTTCTGCACGGTGGCGTCGACCGAGACCTCGACATTGGAGCCGCGGGGCGCCTTGCCGGTGATCGCGCGATCGATGCGCGAGAAGAACTGGTTCGAGTCCTGCCCGCTCAGCACGCTGTTCTCGGCCTGCTCGAGACCGGTGCGGGCATCGAGCACCGGGTTCACGTACCCGGTCACGGGGGCCCACATCGCGGCATCCGGATACTCCCGCTGCCAGCTGTAGACGTCGTCCGACGGTACGGAGGAGGCGATGGCGGCGCCGCTGGCGACGATCGACCCGCGCTGCACTTCGTAGGAGTCGTAGAGCGCACGGGTGTTGCCCGAGGTGTTGGTGAGGGCGTTGGCCTGCACCACCTGGATGATGCTCGTCGAGGCGAACAGCGCGAGGAACATCGCCAGCATGACGATGCTGAGGCGTCGGAGTTCTTTCGTCACGGTGCCTCCTCCGGGATCGGGGCGTGGGCGGGGATGGACGAAGGGGTCATCAGCCGATCACCACCCGGGGACGGGAGCGCACCGCGTCGGAGATGCGCAGCAGGAACGCGACGATGATCCAGTTCGCGATGAGCGACGAGCCACCGGCCGCCAGGAAGGGCGTGGTCAGACCGGTGAGCGGGATCACCCGCGTGACACCGCCGACCATGATGAACACCTGCAGCGCGATCGTGAACGAGAAGCCGGTCGCGAGGAGCTTGCCGAAGTCGTCCTGACCGGCGAGGCCGATCCGGATGCCGCGGCTGGCGAACACCATGTAGAGCGCGAGGATCGCGAACAGGCCCACCAGACCCAGCTCCTCGCCGAGGCTGGGAATGATGTAGTCGCTCTGCGCGAGCGGAGTGATCGACGGGCGCCCCTGGCCGAGGCCGGTGCCGAAGAGACCGCCGTGCGCGAGGCCGAAGATGCCCTGCACGAGCTGGTAGCTGCCGCCCTCGCGGTTGACGACGTCGGGGTCGAAGGCGTTGAGCCAGTTGGCGAAGCGACCGTTGACGTAGGGCAGCACCTGCGAGGCGAGGAACGCCCCGCTCGCGACGAGCACCAGACCGATGAGCACCCAGCTGGTCTTGCCGGTGGCGACGTAGAGCATCGCGACGAACATGCCGAAGATCAGCAGGCCGGTGCCGAGGTCGCGCTGCAGCACGATGATGCCCAGCGAGACGAGCCAGATGACGAGCACCGGACCGAGCTCGCGGGCACGGGGCCACGTCATGAAGAGGAAGCGCGTGCCCGTGGAGGTGAGGCTCTCGCGCGTGCGCACCAGGTAGCCGGCGAAGAAGATCGCGAGGCAGATCTTTGCCAGCTCGCCCGGCTGGAACGACACGAAGCCGAGCGAGACCCACACGTCGGCGTTCTGATCGGTGCCCAGGCCCGGGACGAAGGGCAGGAGCAGCAGCAGGATGCCGGCGAGGCCGAACAGGTAGGTGTAGCGGAACAGCACGCGGTAGTTGCTCACGAAGATGAGCACCACCAGCGCCAGCACCATCGCGATCGCCGCCCACGCGATCTGGCGGTGGCCGGTGGCGTCCCAGCCGGAGGCGCCGTCGGCGAGGTCGATGCGATAGATCATCGCGATGCCGAGGCCCGTGAGCACGGTCGCGATGGGCAGCACGAAGGGGTCGGCGTCGCGGGCGCGCAGGCGCAGCGCCACGTGCGTGATCAGGGCGAGCACCGCGGGGATCGCCGCGAGAGTGAGGAACCCGGGGTCGACGGTGCCGTTCACGCCGAGTTGCACGAGGGTGACGGCTCCGCCGTACACGGCGATGGCGAACAGCAGCAGGCCGAGCTCGCGGTTGCGCTGCTTGGCGGGGGTGCGGATCTTCTTCAGGGCCCGCATCACGGCGGTGTCGGTGGACACGGCATCCGGGGTCCGGGTCAGCTTCTGGTCGGTCATCCGCTTCCCTCCTCTGCGGGGCGCAGGCGATCGACGATGAGCTCGGCGTCGGAGAGCGATCGGGCCGAGATCGTGGCCTCGACGGTCTCGCGGTCGAACTCAGAGAGGTCGGCGAGCACGATGTTGGTGTCTTCGTAGACGGTCGACAGCGAGATCGGTCCGATGGACTGCTGGATGCCGCGGTAGATCACGACCGAGTTGTCGTCGGCGCCGACGTAGTACCGCGTCTGCGTCCAGTTGTATCCCGCCCACAGGCCCAGGCCGATCGCGGCGAGCACCACGAGCAGGGCGGCGAGCCAGCCGAGGCGACGACGACGTGCGCGACGACGGTCTTCTTCGATGAGCTCCTCGAGGAACTCGGCGGCGGGCTCGAAGTGCGTGGGCTCGTTGGCGACCTGGCGCGCGTGGTGCAGCCAGTTCGAGCGGCCCGGACGTGCGGCGGGCACCACCACGCCGCTGGGGTTCGAGGCCGAGCCGACGATGGTCGGCGTGCCGATGAACACGGGGTGCTGTCCGCCCACGTCGACCAGCACGACCGTGACGTTGTCGGGGGCGCCGCCGTCGAGCGCCTGCTTGAGCAGGGCGTCGGCGGTGCGCGCCGGGGGCATGCCGAGCGCGAGCGTCTTGGCGGTGTGCGTGTCGTCGACGACGCCCGAGAGGCCGTCGGAGCACAGCAGCCAGCGGTCGCCGTCCTGCGTCGGCATGATGAAGCTGTCGACCTCGGGGTCGGGATCCATGTCGCCGAGCACGCGCATGAGCACCGAGCGCCGCGGGTGGTACCGCGCCTCTTCGGGGGTGATGCGACCGGAGTCGACCAGGCGCTGCACGAAGGTGTGGTCGGCCGTGATCTGGGTGAGGGTGTCGTCGCGGTAGAGGTAGATGCGCGAGTCGCCGATGTGGCCGATCACCGCGTAGTCGTCGACCATGACGAGAGCGCTGACGGTCGTGCCCATGCCCGCGAGCTCGGGACGGCGGGCGACGGTGTCGATCAGCTCCGCCGCGGTGTCGGCGAGGGCGTCGCGGATGGCGTGCTCGGCTTCGGACGGCGTGCGGAACGGCTGGTCGAGCTCGGTGAGTCGACCGATGGCGATGCTCGACGCGACGTCACCGCCCGCGTGGCCGCCCATGCCGTCGGCGACCACGAAGAGATTGGACCCGGCGTAACCGGAATCCTGGTTGTTGGAGCGCACCTTTCCCGTGTGGGAGATGGCGGCGCTCGAGCCCTGGAAGACCATGGGGGAGGGTTACTTCCTCAACTCGAACGTCGTCGCGCCGACCTTGATGGGCGCTCCCACCTTCACCTGCACGGGTGAGGCGACGCGCACGCCGTCGTGGGACGTGCCGTTCGTGGAGTCGAGGTCTTGCAGCATCCACTGGTCTCCCCACAGCACGAGACGGGCGTGGTGGCTGGAGGTGTAGTCGTCGCGGATGACCAGGCCCGACTCGCTCGAGCGACCGATCGTGAGCGGCTCGGTGCCCAGCGGCAGCTCGAGGCCGGCCTTGGGGCCGCTCGTGATGACGATGCGCGACACCGCCGAGGTGGTGGCCAGGCCGCCGACCGGCGCCGGGGCGGGAGCCGCCGGGCGCTTGACCTGCGTGGTGACCGCGTCGGGCGCCGCCGTGGGAGCGGGGGCTGCGGGGGCGGATGCCACGGGCTCGGGGAGCTTGCGTACCTTGACCCCGAACAGGTCGGCGCGCAACGAATAGACCACGCCGAACACGAAGAACCACAGCAGGACGAGGAAGCCGCCCTGCAGAAGAAGAAGAGTCAACGGACTCATGACAGGGGTCCTCGTTCCCGGACGTCGAAGATGCGCGTGGCGTCGGAGGCCGACGCGCGTCGCGGCGGCTGCGCCTGAGCGACCACACGGAACACGATATTGGTACGGCCGATCGAGATCGTGGAATCGGGGGGCAAGGCCGCCTCCGACACCTTGCGGCCGTTGAGAGTGGTGCCGTTGGTCGAGCCGAGGTCGCGGACCATGGCCCGCTCGCCGTCCCAGAGGATTTCGACGTGCTTGCGGCTGGTGCCGGCGTCGGGGATCGTGATGTCGGCGTCGCTTCCGCGGCCGATCACCGTGCGGGCGCCGGTGAGCGGATGCCGCTTGCCGTCGATGTCGACGACGCCGCGCCACGCGACCTGGCCCTCGGTGGTCTGCGAGTCGACCCGCAGCGTTCCGGTGGACAGGCTGGAGTCGCGCTCGATCGTGATGGCGACCGGGCCGGCGAACGAGTACCCCTGGGTGCGCGCGTGCTTCTTCACCAGGGTGTCGAGCTCGTGCACGAGGGTCGAACCGAGGGCGCTCATCTTCTCGTCATCGGCGGGCGACAGGCGCACCGAGAACGTGTTGGGCGCGAGGATGCGATCACGCGTGACGACCACAGCCTTCTTGTCGAGCTCGCTGCGCAGAGCGGATGCGATCTCCACCGGCTGGATGCCGCTGCGGAAGGTCTTCGCGAACGCACCGTTGACGGCACGTTCGAGACCCTTCTCGAAACTGTCGAGTAGCCCCACGAGACTCCTTCAGGCAGGCAGACCAGTAGGCACATCGTAGTCAGCACGGCTGGGCAGGTCATGGAAGCGGTCATCGGGGCCCGCGATTCGTGACGGAGTCGGGGCCGTGATATTCTCGGGAAGTTGAGTTCGCGGCATCCGTGCCGCATCTCGCGCGAGTGGCGGAATAGGTAGACGCGCTGGCTTCAGGTGCCAGTGCCCGCAAGGGCGTGGGGGTTCAAGTCCCCCCTCGCGCACAGAACGAAGAAGGCTCCGGGTTCATCCCGGGGCCTTCTTCGTTTCGTGCGTGAGTGGGAGGGCTATGGACCCGTGAGGGTTGGGTCCCTGACGCCCGAGAGGCTCCGCGCGCCGCGTAGCGGCGGGTGGAGGGGCACCAGGGAAAGTCCCCCTCGCGCACAGATGAGAAAAGACCCCCGGGTAGGTCCCGGGGGTCTTTTCTCATTTCTGCGACAGGGACGAGATTGGGGCCACGCGGGAAGGGCCTCTCATCTTTCTGAAACGGGGCCGGTGACGAAGCACCCGCTGGTGGATTCGACACTTAGAACATGCGCGAATGTGTCGACACCGACCGTCACCTTGGTTTCGGGATCCCCGCGCCTAGGCGTGAGGAAGCGATGGGTTCCGTCACCGGGAAGGACTTCGTCCGCATCGTCACCGAAGACGGCCCAGTCGCCGCGTGACGTGAAGGCGTCGTCGATGGCGTCCAGGATCGACTGCTCCGTTCCTGGAGCCACCGGGGTCTCGACGCTCATCCGCCACGTGTCCCAGGTGTTCCACGAGTAATCGACCGACGAGCAGCCGGAGGGCGCAACCTCGATGGGGCCAGGTGTCGCGAGAGATGCAGCGCTGAGAACATCGTTCAGATTGGTGAGAGCAGTCGCCTTGGCGTGTTCGGAATCAGCGTCCACTTCGGCCTGAGTGACGTTTGATGGCAAGCACCCCGTCAGCGCAACAGCCAAAGCGAGGCACATTGCGACGGCGGCGGGTCCCCGAGACCTCGCGCGGGCTGCTGCAGTCATCGGAGACAGCGAAGCACACGCGCATTCGTCACCGGAAGGCCCGGTGACCGCCGATGTCCCGTAACCGCGTTCAGGATCTGGTGCCGGCACCGACGATGCCGAGGATCGAGCCGGGGTGATGCGCCGCTCAGCCCGCGATGCCCGCGTACGAGAACGACCGCAGCACCGCCGGGCGACCGGTGCCGGGCGTGGGCTCGACGCCGACGACGCGGCCCGTGAAGCCGCCGGCGACCTCCGTCGAGACGTATCGACCGTCCATGCGGGCGATCTCGACGAACCCGTCGTCGGTGACGATGCCGAACTGCAGGTCGTCGGCGACGGGCGTACCGCCGTGTGGTCCGGGGGTGGGCAGAGTGGAGCGCAGCGCGAGCGTCGCGGGCCTCGTCGCCGGGAGCGGGATCGCGCCGAGGTCTTGCGTGAAGGGTCCGACGGTGGCGTGGGCGACCGCGTGGCCGTCCCGACACTCGACGGCGACCCAGTGGTCCTCGTCCATGCGCAGGACGAGGCGCGCGTCGCCGGGTTCGACGTCTGCTCGCGCTTCCCACTGCTGATCGCGCACTCGCGTCGCGAGAAGGGAGCGATACCGATCGTCGGACGGTTGATCGATGACGACTCCGCGCGGTGACGCGCTCGTGAAGTCGCCGGGGTGGCGTCCGGGGGCGATCCAGCGCAGGTCCAGACGATCGGCGGAGAAGTCGTCGGTGAACGAGGTCGACACCGGGGCGATGTCGAGGTTCTCGTCGACGACGGGCCAGTCGTCCTCCCACGACACCTTCGCGAGGAAGGTCTCGCGGCCGTTGAGGTGGAAGCCCGGGCCGGGTCCGACGGGTCGCACTCCGAGGTAGACGATGTTCCATCCATCCGCCGTCTCGACGAGGTCGGCGTGGCCGGTGTTCTGCACGGGGTCGGTCGAGCTGCGGTGGCTGAGGATCGGATCGCCCGGATGGAACACGAATGGTCCGGTCGCGGCGAGGGAGCGAGCGACGGTCACCGCGTGCCCCCGCTCCGTTCCGCCTTCGGCGAGGAGCAGGTAGTACCAGTCGCCGCGGCGCAGGAGGTGCGGTCCCTCGGGGTGCGCGAGGCCGCTCCCGGTGGAGAGGAGAGCGGGCTCGGAGAGCAGATCGCCGGTCTCGAGGTCGACCGACGCCTGCATGATCGGCGCGTCGGCACGGCCCGTGGCCCAGGTGACGTAGCAGGTGCCGTCGGCATCCCAGAAGAGGTCGGGGTCGATGCCGATGGCGCCGGGCACGCGAAGCGGTGGACCCCAGGGCCCCTCGGGGGAAGCGGCGGAGGTCAGCAGCTGCCCGTCGCCGACGGTGTTGATGTCGGTCGTGATCACCCAGAATCGGCCGTCGTGGTGGCGGATCGTCGGGGCGAAGATGCCGGCGCTCCCCGCCGACGAGGGAAAGGAGAGGTGGTCGCGGTCGGCGAAGACGTGCCCGATCACGCTCCACGACGCCAGGTCACGGCTGTGGTGGACCGGAACACCCGGGAGGTACTCGAAGGTCGAGGTGATCAGGTAGAAGTCGTCGCCGACGCGGCAGATCGAGGGGTCGGGATGGAAGCCGGGGAGGATCGGCGTGGCGCTGATGACGGTCTCCTTCGACGTCGCGGTTCGATCGGTGGGGGCGACCTACCGAAAAGAGTTCATATGTAAGGTTTTCGTGTCGCACGCGCTCGCATCAAGTGACGCGTCGTACTCCTCGCACCATACGAGCTTCAGCGTGGCAGAAGAGGCCGTGCCGGCGGCATCCAATCTGCGCGCGGAATCACGCAGAGCCGACGGCTCGATGAGCCAGGTCGAGGCGTCGTGCAGGCGCCACTGGTCGCGCACGCGGCGGGCGTAGGGGCGGGCGCGCCAGGTCATCCACACCCAGGGCGCGAGCCACACGATCGCACCGATGGCCGTGCTCACCTCGACGGATGCGACGTGATGGGCGGCGACGGCGGCCGCGATGCCGAGGAAGAAGCCGACGTACGGCCAGATGCCCGACAGGTGCCACGCGAGGCGCGAGCGATCATCGCCGTCCGGAGGAAGGATGCGGAGGTGCTCGGCGACCAGTCCGTGGCCGCTGAACCGCCGCTCGTAGGAGCCCCACGGTCCGTTCACGCGCAGCGGGAAGTCCCGATCGTTGAAACGCATGCGCTCATCGTCTGTCGCCGGGATCACGCGCGCGTCAATCCTCGCGAGAGCCATACGCGCGGCTGCCCGGCCCGGTGGATCACAGGGTCTCGCCGTCAGCAGACCGTCAGCGAACCGGGGTCGACCGTAGGGATTCCGTGAGGACGCGAGCGTTCCGTCCCGGGCTCGCGTAGGACAGGAGGATGAGCGCACTGACCCTCATCACCCGTTTCACCTCCGGAGTGCGCGTCGAAGGCGACCGTGGCGGTCTCGCGTGGGACGGAATCGACGCGGGCATCGGGACGGCGCCGTCGACCCTGCTGTACGGGATCGATCTGCGTTCCACTCATCGCGGGCGCCATCTGCGGCACGCGGCGCACGAGCGGCTTGCTCTTCTCGACGAGCGGCTCAGTTCGGGTCCGGACTACCGCCGGGTGCTGGTCGTGGTGTCGGTGGCGTGCGCGCGCGACGCGGAGTACGCACGCCCCCGACTCGAAGCGGCTGCCGAGACGGTGCTGCAGAGTGCGGAGCGCCGGCGAGGGCACTCGATCGCGCTCGCCGTGGTCGTCTGCCCCGTCTCTCTCGACGCCGCGACCGTCCGATCCCACCTGTGCGACGCCGCGACGGGCATTCCGGATGGAGCGTGCGCGGCCCTATGGGACGACGTGCGCGCCGAAGGGTTGCGCCGTGCCCTGGTGCGTCAGCACCTGTGACGAGCCGATTGTCGGGCGGATGCCCTGTCCTCAGATGGCCGCGCGGGTCGTCGTGCGCACGCGATACAGGCTCGTCGTCGCCGTGATGAAGAGGTCGGTGCCGTCGTCGCCCCCGAAGCAGAGGTTGGCGACGGGTTCGGGGACAGGCAGGAACAGCAGCTCCGTGGCATCCGGATCGAAGACGTGCACTCCGTCGCCCGCAGACGACCAGACCCGGCCCCGTTCGTCGACCGCGATGCCGTCGGGCATGCCGTCATCGATGGTGGCGAAATGTCGGCCGTTCTCGGCCCCCGCTCCGGCGTCGACCACGTCGTAGGCGCGGATCCAGTGCCCCGGCCCGTCGTCGAGGCCGATGGCGGTGTCAGTGACGTACACGGTCGATCCGTCGGGTGAGAACGCCAGACCGTTCGGCTGCACGATGTCGGTGATGACGGGGCGGATGCCGTCGGCCGCAGACCACCGGAAGACAAAGCGACCGTCGTACTCGCGCTCGCCGAGGTGGCCCTCGTGCGCCTGACGGATGCCGTAGTCGGGGTCGCTGAACCAGTACGAGCCGTCGGGGGCGATCGCGACGTCGTTGGGGGAGTTGAGCCTCTTCCCCTCCCACTGCGCGACGATCTCTTCGAGAGAGCCATCGGGGAGCTCGCGTTCGAGGCGGCGGCGCCCGTGCGAGCACTGCACGACGGCGCCGTCGGCGTCGAGGACGCGTCCGTTGGTGAACTCGACGCCCTCGCGGTGGACGATCGTGGTGTCACTCGCGGAGTCCCACTCGAGGATGCGGTCACCCGGGATGTCGCTCCACCGAAGCCGGCGGGTGGTCGGGATCCACAGCGGTCCCTCGCTCCAGGTCGCGCCGGTCCACAGTCTGTCGACGCGGCCGTCGTCCTGCACCAGGTCGGCACGGGTCATGGGATCGGTCCCTTCTCTGAGGTGGTGGGGAGCCCGGACGGGCATCGTATCCGGCGGGATTCCGCAGTCGCCGTGGGGAGGTCCGTGGGCGCGGGGTGGGGGAGTCGGCATCCAGTCCCGCCTCCGGAAGAAGAAGCCCGTCGCAGGCCGCGCCGCGCACCCGTGAGGCATGAATCACGGATTGTGGCGAGAGGCAACCCACCCTGCTTACGGTGTATCTGGGAGGAAGCTGAGTACTACGAGAGCTTCGCCTTGAGCGGGCATCGGTTCACACTCGCGAAAGGAACACATCATGGGATTCTTCGGATTTCTTCTCCTCGGCCTCATCGCCGGCGCTATCGCCAAGCTCATCCTCCCCGGTAAGCAGGGCGGCGGCTGGCTCATCACGCTTCTGCTCGGCGTCGTAGGCGCTCTGCTCGGCGGGTTCCTGGGTGGCCTGCTCTTCAACGCCCCGCTGCAGGACTTCTTCTCGATCCAGACGTGGCTCCTCGCGATCGGTGGGTCGATCATCGTCCTGCTCATCTACGGCCTCATCGTGGGACGCCGCACCGCGCGCTGACCAACACGCGAAAGGCCCGGGGCGGTGGACCGTGCCCCGGGCCTTTCCGCGTCCGCGGGGTGTCCCGCGCAGGACGGCGGCCGTGCGGGGCCGCCCCCGATCCCAGCCCCGCACGGACGAGACGGCGAAACGAGCCAGTCGCCGTGGCAGCAGTCTCGTCCGCGTCACGACCCCGGTCATCGGGGGAGTGCGCGGGATCACGGCCGGCCCGCCGACTCGAAGCGGGCGTTTTCGTCCGATCGGACTACTTCTCGCGCCGGATCAGGCCGTTTCGTGCCCCCCAGAGCGCCAACTGCGTGCGGTCGTCGAGATCGAGCTTCCGGAGCGCGGAAGCCGTCTGGCTGCGAACCGTGTTCACCGACACGGTGAGATGCCGGGCGATCTCGTCGTTCGAGGTGAGCCCGCTGCTCAGCAGCGATACGACCCGCAGTTCGGCGGCCGTCAACAGAGCCACCTGCTCGGGCTCGGCCGGCTGTGGCTTGGCCGCGCGCAGCTCACGGATGAGGCGCGGCGCCACCCGGGGTGAGATGGTTGCCGTTCCCGCGGCCGCGCCACGGATGACGGGCAGCAGCTGATCGCTGTCGTGGCCCTTGAGCAGGTAGCCGCTCGCGCCCGCCTCCAGCGCCTCGACGACGAAGGCGTCGGACACCTCGCTCGTCAGGAGCACCACGCGGCAGGTCTCGTTCGCCTCGCTCGTGATGAGGCGCGTGGCCTCGATGCCGCTCATCCCCGGCATGTGCAGATCCATGAGCACGACGTCGGCCCGCTCCGCCCGCGCGAGAACGGCGGCGTCGCGCCCGTTCGAGGCCTCTCCGGCCACGCGGATGCCGGCGGCGTTCTCGAGCCGCAGACGGATGCCGCGACGGACGGTGCGGTTGTCGTCGACGATCAAGACGCGGATGTCGGTGTCGCTCACGGCGTCGGCACCGGGGTCTGAGTGGCGTGCACGCTCAGCGGGGCCTCCATGACGACCGCCCATCCGCCGGAGGCGACGGGGCCCGCGGCGAAGGTGCCGTGCAGCAGGTCGACGCGTTCGGCCATTCCCGCCACACCCCATCCGAGTCCGTCGGGCGTCGCGTCCGCCTCGGAAGCCGGGGCCTCGGCATTGGCCACCACCACTCGGATCGAGGAGTCGGTGACGCGGACCTCGACGGTGACGGCGGCGCCGGCCGCGTGCTTGCAGGCGTTCGTGAGGGCCTCCTGCACCACTCGGTACGCGGTCGTCGACACCATCGCGGGCAGGTCGTCGACCGCTCCGTCGACCTCGCGCGTGACATCCATGCCGCGCGACGCCCAGTACTGCACGAGCTCGTCGAGCGAGCGCAGGTCGAGGGTCGGTTCGGCGCGGGCGTCGTTCTCGGCGCGCAGGTCGCGCAGGGCGGCGTAGAGGCTGGCCGAGGCGAAGCGCCCCTCGGCGCGCATCTCGGCGATGAGGGCCGACGCCTGCTCGGCGTCGAGGACCTCGATGTCGACGGCGGCATCGGCCAGCGACAGCAGCCCCGCGAGGTGCTGGCCGGCGACGTCGTGCAGTTCTTGCGCGATGCGCGCGCGCTCGAGGGTCTTCGCGTGCTCGAGCTCGGTCTCGTGGCGGGCCGCGGCGGCGGAGACCGCGGCGCGGGCGCGATGCAGACCGCGCATGCGTCGAGCCCACCAGACGCCGAGCGCGGCGGCGCCGACCACGGGGGCGGCGAAGGCGAGTCCGGTGCTGAGTACGAAGCTGCCGGTCACCCCGAGGGGAGCACCCGTCGACAGCGACCACAGCGAGAGGACGCCGACCGTCGCGCCGATCGTGACCGCGCTCCAGGCCGTGGCGACCGCCGGACGCCGGCTCGCGGCGAGGAAGAACACCGCCACAGCGACGACGGGGGGAAGCCCTCCGAGCCAGCGCGGAACCTCGAGCCCGACGACGAGTACGAGGTAGCAGGCCGTGGTGCCGACGACCGCGACCAGGGGGAGGCGGGTCGCGAGGAGCAGGAAGCCGCTCTGCACGGCGCAGCCGAGCACGACGAGAGCCGTCACGACGCCGAGGGGGATCGGGAATTCCCACACGACGTCGTCCTGCACCGCCCCCGCGAGCGGATCGGAGATCGACTGCAGCGTGGTGACGACGAAGACGATGAAGGCGAAGACGACCATTGCCCGAGGGCGACTCAGGATGCTGGTGAACCCCGCGGTGTCGGCCGCGGTCTCGACCGCCCCCCGGTCGTGATGGTCGTCTGTCGTCCCCACCGCGTCACTCTAACGTCGGCGGAAGGACGTACACCACGTCGGCCCCGTCGCGCCCGTGCTCGACGAACCCGAGCCGTGCGAGCACGTCGTGGCTCGGTTCGTCGTCGGCCGCGACGCACGCGTAGAGCGGTCGCTCGGCCTCGTGCACCGTGACCATGCGCAGCGCTTCGGTCGGCGCCTCGGGGTCGGCGTCCGGACGGACGGCGAGCAGGACCTCGCGATCGCCGTCGACGTCCATGGCGGCGGCGACGCCCACCACACTGTCGTCCTGCACGATGGCGTGCGCGGACACGGCGTCATCGGCCAGCCAGGCGTCGAACGCCGCACGGTCGTCGAACCGCGCGCGCGACCACGCCGACGAGCTCGAGCGGACGGCCTGGAAAGCCGCGTCGGTGGTGTCGGGGGCGAGGTCGCGCAACTCGATGTGGGGCATGCGCGTCACGCTATCGCGAGGGTCCGGCGGGTCCGAGGCGTCTTGCGTGCTCAGGCGAATCCGTGCAGAGACAGGAAGGTCCACGTCGCGCCGTTGGTGTCGCGGCGCGCGACCTGATCGCGCAGGTGTTCGAACAGGACCGACCGCGTCTCGGTCGAGGTGTACCAGCCCTCGAGGTTGCGGCGGAGCACCAGATCGGTCTGCTCGAGCTGCTTGCGGAAGACGACGTTGCGCGAAACGGCTACGAGGTGGGTGTGCAGGGCGAGCGCGGCCAGGACGTACGAGGGGGAGTCCTCCGCGTCGCGCAGCCCGTCGACGTGCGAGACGATGCTCTGCACCTCTTCGTCGCTGCAGCGGGGGAGCGCGATGTGCATGACGGCCGCGATCGTGTGCGCGGCGTACTCGCGCATGTCTCCGCGCGCTCGCTCGCTCACCTCCGACACCCGGGTGTACCGGTTGGCGGCGACCTCGACCATGCCGATGCGCTCGAGTTTCTGCAGGGCCTCGCGCACGGGGGTGCGGGAGATCCCCATCAATGCGGCCAGTTCGACGTCGCGCAGACGGTCTCCCGGCTGGAGGCGACCGTCGACGATCGCCTCGCCGAGGGCTCGGTAAGCCTCGTCGACGAGGGCGGAAGCACGCCGACGATCGTCCATCAGGCGAATTTTACGACCCTCGGTTATCACAGAACACGGCAATAACTCGCTGATTCTTCGTTTTCGTGTCGCGAACGGGCTCCGGCGCCGGTATTGTCATCACCGTCACGCCTCGCGTGACATATCCGGGGGGATCCGTCGACGCCCGGGCTTCGAGCTCTGCTCAGCCCGGGCGTCGTATGGGCTCAGGGCTCTTTCGGCCCGCCGGGGTCTCCCGGAGACGTCCCGCAACGTTTATGTCACGGACCTGTGCGCCGATGCGGCCCGGCCGTTACTTTGGGCTCACTGACCGGCGCGCTCGGCGCCGGCTGAAGCGGAAAACGGCAACACGATGAGCACGCAGGGCACGGTCAAGTGGTTCAACTCGGAGAAGGGCTTCGGTTTCATCGCTCCCGATGACGGGGGTCAGGATGTCTTCGCGCACTACAGCGCGATCCAGTCGGGCGGTTACCGCTCGCTCGAAGAGAACCAGCGCGTCGAGTTCGAGGTCGCGCAGGGCCCCAAGGGTCTGCAGGCGGAGAACATCCGCCCCCTCTGATCGGTGTCCGGCCCTCGGCCGGATCCGCCCCGACCGTGCGCCTCGCGCCGGTCGGGGCATCTCACGGTTCCGGATGCCATGGCATCCGGGATTCGTCAGTGCTCCTGTCGCACGAGGTCGACGCCGGCGGCCGCGAACTGTCGCAGCGTCGCGTGCGGCAGGAAAGCGCGCGTGAGGGCGGCGCCGATGCGCGTGAGATCGGCCTCGTCGCGGTAGAGCAGGTACATCGTCTCGTAGCGCGGGTGGAACTTCTGCTTGAAGCGGTGCAGTGACGCGAAGCCGTAGACGGGCTCGAGCATCGCAGCCATGCGCTCCTGCAGGTCGGCGATGACGCCGGCATCCGCGGGGTACTCGTGCGCGAGCGGGGCCCCGGACAGCGACATGACGGCCGCGCCCTCGTTCGAGAACTGCTGCGCCGACGCGCCGATCAGGTACTCCATCACGGGGCCGAAGCCGCCCTCGCGGCGACGCATGAGATCGAGCGTCCAGCCCCTGATCGCGCCCTCGCCGTAGACCGGCAGCCACGAGAGGAACCCGTCGACGTCGCCCGCCGGTGAGACCGCGAGGGCGAGGCGCACCTCGGGATCGGCGGCCTCGTGCAGGGTTCCGAGCGTGAAGCCCATCTCGGGCAGTCCCTTCTCGCCGACCCAGCTGTCGGAGATCGCGCTCAGCTGCTGCCGGACGCCCCAGCTCTCGTCGGACAGGCGCGACAGGCGGAACGTCATGCCCTCGCGCTGCGCACGGTTGAGCGAGGTGCGCACCGCCGACCACGCCTTGCCGGTGAACTGCAGCCCGGGGAGGTCGACCACGGTGTCGTCGGCGACGACGATGCTGCGCCACCCGTCGGGGACGGCGGCGTGCGTGGCCTCACCGGCGCTGAAGAAGCAGGGGGCGAGTCCCGCGGCCTCGGCGGCCTCGATGAACGCCCGCACGGTCTGCGCGCGCTCCGCTTCGGGGCCGATCGGGTCGGCCAGGGCCAGGGCGACGCCGGAGCGGCGTTGGTAGGCGACGATCCCGCTGCCGAACCGGGCGTACGACATGCCCTCCCACGTCGTCATCCACGACAGGGTGCCGCCCCCGTCGGCGTGCAGCGCGGTCTTCACCTCTTGCGCCGTGGGCGCGAGAGAGGCGCCGAGCTGGGCCCTCGGCCGGGCGCGGAACGCGCCCCGCACGAGCACGAAGTACGCCCCCGCCACGATCCACAGCGCCGACGAGGCCAGCACGCTCGTGACGTCAGCGCCGAGGTCGGCCTCGACGCCCGGGAGCCCCGCCAGCGGCAGCACCATGATCAGCAGCAGCACCAGCACGGCGTTCAGCGCCACGTAGACGATCACGATGATCCACGCCCACCGACGACCGCGCCGCAGCGCGGTGGCCACGACGAGCACGATCACGGTGTTGACGGCCACGTCGATCCACGACCCCGACGTCGCGGCCGAGAAGCCGAAGGGGCCGGTCATCGGGGCGAGGTAGCCGAGGATCTCGATCGCGCCGAGCGCGCACAGCACGACGAAGGCGAGAAGCCGCTGCTCGCGCACGTTCACCCGCTGCGGGCGCAGCGACCTCGTCACCCCGAGCACGAGCCCCACCGCGAGCAGTCGCTCGAGGTCGGGGAGCGAGCCGTAGTAGAAGAGAGCGACCGCGAGGCAGGCGAGCAGCACCGTCCACGCGCGCAGGCGCCAGGGCGAGGGCAGCAGGGCGACGGCGGCGGCGATGCACGCGAAGAGTCCGGCCGACGGGCCGACCGAGAGCACATCCGCCTGCTGCTGCGCCCACGTCCACGGCAGCAGAGAGCCGCCCCACAGCAGCAGCGCCGCCGCGAGCACGGCGAAGAGCTGCCCCACGGCGAAGGTCGCGGCGGCGACGCGGCTGCCGCGGCGGTACTCGAGGAAGCCGATCCCGGCGAGGGCGGGGAAGCCGGCGAGGAACAGCCAGGGCGAGCCGACGAAGAACGTGCCCGTGACCGGAGTCCACCAGCGCCCGGCCCCGAGCGCCGGCAGTCCGTAGGCGACGGAGGGGAAGAGATCGGATGCCGTGAACGGCTGCCAGAGGCTCCCGGTGAGAAGGCCGATGACCAGCACAGCGGCGGCGAACCCCAGGGTCACCGGGATGCGCTTCGCTGCTCCCAGAGCACGGCTCGGCGTCGTGTTCTTCCCCATGCCGCTCACGATAGGGCACTCGTGAGCGGCGGTCGGGGATCAGTTCTGCGGGGGCGGCACCGCGTGCCAGGCGGCTCGAGCGTCGGCCAGAGCCCGACCCGCATCGGTGGCCGCGCGCGAGGCGGCGAGCTCGCGGCGCGCGCGTTCGAGCCGCAGACGATCGGCGATCGGACGCACCTCGTCGCGGGTGTCGGCCTGAGCCAGGGCGGCCCGCGCGCACGCGAGGGTGCCCGGCAGGGCGGCACGCGCCGCCTCGAGCCGCAGACGCGGGCTGACCGCGTCGCCGATCATCTCATCGCGCAGTTCGCGCGCGCGAGCGACGGCGACGATCGCCTCGCGCGGCCGGCCACCAGCCTCGGCGGCCGCGCGCTCGAGGTCTTGCCGCGCCGCACGGAGGCGGTCGAGCGCATCGGGCGCGCACTGCCCGCCGCGGGTCGTGGCGATCTGCACGGCGTCGTCGAGCTCCGCGCGCGCCGCGGCCAGCTCGGCCTCGGCGTTCTCGGCAGCCTGGAAGGCGATGCGATGGGCGTCTTCGACCGCCCGCAGGTGACGCGCCGCCCGGCGGATCTCGCGCGCCGCGCGTAGTAGCGCCTCGTCGTCGGGCGCTTCGGAGAGGGCCTCGTCCGCCTCGGAAAGCGCTGCCGATGCCGCCGCGGCCGACGCCTCGGCCTCGGCCCAGTCGGAGCGATCGAAGCGGTGCCGGAGCGCATCGAGCAGCGGTTCGGGGTCGCCCGCCGCCGCCACGACCGCTTCGCGACGCTCGCGCGCCGCCGCCGCCAACCGGTCGGTCGAACGGTGTGCGCGGACCCACTCCGCGAGCCGCGCGCGCGTGTCGGACGTGCGGGCGAGCTGTCCCTCGAGACCGGTCCGGGTGCGACGGGCGAGATCGCGCCGCGTCGCGGGGATCAGGGACGCATCGTCGAGATCCGAGACGTCGACGAAACCGCGGTCACGGGCGCGGTGCGCCGACGTACGCGCGCGGCGCAGTTCGGTGGGCGCATCGCCGGAGTCATCGGCATCCGCCGCCTCGAAGGCCGCGTCGAGTTCGACGACGGCGTCATCGAGACGCAGCAAGGCGTCGGCGGCCTCGGCGACCGCCGCATCGGCCGCCGCGCGGGTCTTCGCCGACCGACGGATCGTCCGCACGACGAAGACGACGATCGCCACGGCCACGGCCGCGAGGATCAGCGCGACGAGCGCGGGCACCGCCCCGTCGATGTCAGACACCGGCGTCGTCGTCGACGAGGAGCAGGGCGCGCAGCTGGTCGACGTCGTCGACGGCCGCCTGAGCACCGTCGGCCTCGTGGGGCCAGCTGAAGCCCCACCGCACGAAGATGACCGGCACCCCGGCATCCGCCCCGCCCTCGACGTCGTGATGCCGATCGCCGATGAGCACGGGACGCGAGATGTCGGCACCGGCGGCCTCGAGGCGGCGCAACGCCTCGCGCACGATGTCGGACTTGGCGCTCAACGCGCGCTCGTCGAGACTCGCTCCTACCATGGCCTCGAGGTCGGGGGCGAGGCCGAAGTGGTCCATCAGGGCGACCACCTGCACCTCGGGTTTCGAGCTCGCCGTCGACTGCGGAACCCCCGCCGCATGCACGTCGTGCACGAGCGCGGCGACACCGGGATACAGCTGGGCGCTGCTTGTGTAGCCCTCGCTCTTGTTGAGCGCGCGGTAGAACACCACGGCCTCATCCGCCTGCTCGAGGGTCATGCCGGTGTTGACCTGGAACGACTCCCGCATGGGCGGACCGATCCACTTCGACAGCTCGCCACGCGTCGGAGGCGTGCGACCGAAGTGATCGAGCGTGGTGGTCAATCGGCGGAGGATGCCCTCCGAAGCGTCGACGAGCGTGCCGTCGACGTCCCACAGGACGCAGGAGAAGGGAGAGCGTGCAGACATGCGTCCACGCTACCGGCGCGGCATCCGCCCGGCTCGATGCGGCGCGGTCAGAACAGACGCGGGGCGCCCGACTGCACGCCCTTCATCTCGTCGTAGTCGAGGGTGAGGCACCGGATGCCGCGATCGGTGGCGAGCACGCGCGCTTGCGGCTTGATCTCCTGAGCCGCGAACACCCCGGTCACCGGAGCCAGGAGCGGGTCGCGGTTGAGCAGCTCGAGGTAGCGGGTGAGCTGCTCGACGCCGTCGATGTCGCCGCGGCGCTTGACCTCGATCGCGACGGTGCCCGTGCCGTCGTCGTTGCGCAGCAGCAGGTCGACGGGGCCGATCGCGGTCGGGTACTCCCGGCGGACAAGCGTGAGGTTCTCGCCCACGACCGACACCTGCTCGGCCAGGAGCCGCTGCAGGTCGGCCTCGACACCGTCCTTGATGAGCCCGGGATCGACACCCAGCTCGTGGGCGGTGTCGTGGATGATCTCGTGGATGCGCACGAGCAGGGCGTCACCGGTTTTGGCGTGCAGGACGCGCCAGCGCTCGATCACCCCGTCTTCGACGTCGACCTCGTCGGGCTGCTCGAGGGTCAGGCTGCACGGCGGGCTCATCCAGTTGAGGGGCTTGTACGAGCCGCCGTCGGAGTGCACCAGCAGGCTGCCGTCGTTCTTGTGCACGAGCAGCCGGGTGGCGAGGGGGAGATGCGCGTTGAGGCGGCCGGTGTAGTCGACGGAGCAACGGGCGATGACGAGACGCACCCGACGAGCCTAATCGCGTCGCGCGGGCTCGGCCTCCGCCTTCTCGGCGACGACGAGCGGCTTCGCGGCGCCGGAGAAGAGACCGGATGCCACGATCAGGCCGACGACGATGAGCAGTGTGTTGAGCAGGCCGATGTGGTCGCCGATCCAGCCGAGGATCGGAGGGCCGCACAGGAATGCGACGTACCCGATCGTGGCGGCGGCGGCAACGCGCGATGCGGCCTTGGCGGGGTCGTCGGCGGCCGCCGACATGCCGATCGGGAAGCCGAGCGAGGCGCCGAGGCCCCACAGTGCCGCGCCGATGAAGACGAGGGGTCCGTAGGGCGCCAGGATGAACAGCAGCAGTCCCGCGGCGGCGGTGCCGGCGAGCACCCGCAGGACGAGCACGCGACCGAGGCGGTCGACGACGGGACCGCCCGCGATGCGGCCGACCGTCATCGCCACGGAGAACACCGCGAGCACTGCCGGGCCGGCCTCTTCAGGGGCACCGTGGCCGTAGACCACCGCGGACGGCAGCCAGTCGTTCGCGCTGCCCTCGGCGAAGGCCATGCCCAGCATGATCACGCCGAGCGTGTAGGTGCGCGGCTCGCGCCAGGCCTGCAGCGACACCGCGAGGCGCTCGCGCCAGTGCGCGCGCTCCTCGTCGGCCGGGGCGTCCATCGCGACTTCAGCGCGCGGAACGTTGGCCACCGCGACGAACGCGACGACGATGATCACCACGCCCATCGCCACGCTGTGCGCGATGACGGGGATGCCGAGGCTCACCGCGACGAAGCCGAGACCGGCGCCGATGACGGTGCCGAAGCTGAAGAAGGCGTGCAGCAGCGGCATGATCGTGCGGCCGGTGGCCTTCTCGAGAGCTGCGCCCTCGACGTTCATCATCACGTCGACGGCGCCGTTGCCGAAGCCGAACAACGCCAGGCCCACCAGGGCGACGCCGAAGAGCTGGAGGGAGTCGGCGCCGAAGCCGATGATCATCAGGCCGACGCCGACGAGGAGCAGGGCCACGAGCATGCCGCTGCGGGCGCCGATGCGGGCCATGACGGCCGGAGCGATCGACAGGCCGATGATGGATGCCACCCCCATCCCCAGCAGCAGCAGCCCGACGCCGGAGTTCTCGATGCCGAGGGATTCTCGGATGGCCGGCACCCGCGAAGCCCAGGTCGAGATGCTCAACCCGCTCGCGAGGAAGATGGCGCAGATCGCGATGTGCCAGCGGACGAGCTGGGACCGGGTGAGCGTCGAGTGCATGGGAGAACCCTATCGAATCGATTCGGCGCCGCGGGATCGCGCAGGTTACGATCGGGCGGTGAGCACCAGACGCGCGACGATCAGCGATGTCGCCCGCGAGGCGGGAGTCTCCGCATCGACGGCGTCCGTCGTGTTCAGCGGGAAGACCCCCACCTCCGAGGCGACGAGGGCCCGCGTGATCGCCGCCGCCGAGTCGCTCGGATACACCGGCCCCGACCCGCGAGCGGCCTCGCTGCGCCGCGGGCGCTCCGGGATCGTCGGCGTGGTCTTCGACCAGCACCTCGGCACTGCGTTCCTCGACCCGGTCACCACGCACATGATGGACGGGCTCGCCGACGGGGTCTCGCGCCTCGGAGCGGCCCTCCTGCTGCTGCGCGACGACGGGATCACGGTGAGCGAGCCGTCGCTGCACACCGCGCCCATCGACGCCGCCGTGCTGATCGGCTGCAGCCCGCGCATGCGCGACTCGCTCGAGATCGTCCGAGGCCGCGGCATCCCGGTCGTGGTCGTCGAGGGAGATGCGGGCGAGGGGATCCCCCAGGTTCTGCTCGACAACGCCGAGGCCCAGCGCGAAGCGGCTCTGCACGTCTCCGCCCTCGGCCACCGCGACGTCGTGATCGTCACCCTCCCCACCGACACCGCCCGCCGACGCGGGTGGATCGCCGACGGCGCCGAGGTGCGCGTCGACGTCACCGCCGACCGCCTGGCGGGAGCGCGGCAGGTATTCCCCGACGCCCCGGCGCTCGCCGCGGCGACCAGCTCGATCGACGAGGGGGCGATCGCGGGGCGCACGATCTTCGCCGACCTCGCCCGACGACCGACCGCCGTCATCGCGCAGAGCGACCTGCTGGCCGCCGGCGTCATCCGGGCGGCCGAGGAGGCCGGGTTGCGGGTGCCGCACGACGTCAGCGTCACCGGCTTCGACGGCGTCGTGGTCGACGGTCTCGCGCCGCACGTGCTCACGACCCTCGTGCAGCCCGCGACCGCGAAAGGTCGGGCCGCCGGGGAGGCGGTCGCAGCGATGCTCGAAGACGCCGAGCCCTCGGGACTCGCCCTGTCGTGCACGTTCCGCGAGGGCACGACGACAGCCCCGCCGCCTACCAGATGATCGCCGGCGGCGCGGAAAGTCTCATGCGCCGCATAGAATAGGTCCGACACCCCGAGAGCCCGGGCACCCGCCCGTCGAACCCGAGGAGGCCCGACCGTGCTGATCTTCCTCGGCGCCTTCGCGGCCGTCCCGCTGCTCTTGCCGTGGCTCGTCTCGCGCATCGGTGCTCGCGCCTTCTACGTCGCCGCCGCTCTCCCCGCACTGGCGTTCGCCCACGCCATCGTCGCCGCTCCTTCTGTTTTCGGTGGTGACATTCCGTTCGAGGAATACCGCTGGATCCCGGCGATCAACGTCTCGCTGTCGATGCGCATGGACGTGCTCGGATGGCTCCTCACGCTCGTCGTGACGGGTGTCGGTGCCCTGGTGATGCTCTACTGCCGCTGGTACTTCCGGGGCAAGACCGCGGGCGTCGGGCAGTTCTCCGCCGTGCTGCTGGGCTTCGCCGGTGCCATGTACGGGCTCGTGCTCACCGACGACATCGTGGTGCTCGTCATGCTGTGGGAAGTCACGAGCGTGCTGTCGTACCTGCTCATCGGGTACTACCACGGTCGTGCTTCGAGTCGCCGCGCCGCCCTGCAGGCCCTGCTGGTGACGACCCTGGGCGGGCTGGTCATGCTGATCGGCGTCGTGCTCATGGTCGTGCAGGCGGGCACCTCGAGCCTGTCGGCGATCCTCGCCGACCCGCCGGTGGGCACCGTCGTCGACATCGCCGTGCTGCTGCTGCTCATCGGCGCGCTGAGCAAGTCGGCGATCTTCCCCTTCCACTTCTGGCTCCCCGGTGCCATGGCGGCCCCCACTCCGGTCAGCGCGTATCTGCACGCGGCCGCGATGGTGAAGGCGGGCATCTACCTCATCGCGCGCCTCGCCCCCGGGTTCGCCGAGACGCCGTTCTGGCGCCCCACGCTCATCGCCCTCGGCGTCTTCACGATGCTGCTGGGCGGGTTCCAGGCTCTGCGCGAGCGCGACCTCAAGCGCATCCTCGCCTTCGGCACGGTGAGCCAGCTCGGCTTCCTCACCGTGATGCTCGGCTACGGCACTCGCGACGCCGCCCTGGCCGGGGTCGCCCTGCTGCTGAGTCACGCCCTGTTCAAATCGTGCCTCTTCCTCGTCGTCGGCGTGATCGACCGCCAGCTCAACACCCGTGACATCGGCCAGCTCTCGGGCCTCGGTCGGCAGGCGCCGGTCATGGCGACGGCATCGTTCATCGCGATCTTCTCGATGGCGGGCGTCATCCCCACCCTCGGGTTCGTCGCGAAAGAGACGGCGCTGACGGCCCTGCTGCACGAGGCCGAGGCTGGTGCTCCGTGGGGTCTCGTCGCGCTCTTCGGCGTGGTGCTGGGCTCCGCGCTCACGGCGGCGTACGGCATCCGCTTCCTCTGGGGTGCCTACTGGACCAAGCGCGATGTCGAGACCACCGACTGGCCCGACCCGCCCATCGGCTTCCTGTCGGCTCCCGTGCTGCTCGCGGCGGCCTCGCTCGCCCTCGGCTTCCTCGCGCCGATCGTCGACCACTGGCTCGCGCCCTATGCCGACGGTCTGCCCGAGGCGACGGCGGGGGTCGAGGCTCCCGAATACCCGTACCACCTCGCGCTCTGGCACGGTCTCGAGCCGGCGCTGTTCATCTCCCTCGGCACGCTGGCCCTCGGCGCCGGGATCTTCTGGCTGGTGCGCAAGACGCAGCTGCACAAGCGCCCCCGCGTGCTGCCGTTCACCGCGAACGACGTCTACAACGCCACACTGCGCGGCGTGGACTTCACCTCCGAGTGGGTCACCGCCCGCTTCCAGCGCGGCTCGCTGCCCTTCTACGTCGGCACGATCTTCATCGTGCTGGTCGTCGCCGAGGGCACGGCCCTCTTCGCCTCTGCGGAATGGCGTGCGCAGCTCGACGCCTGGCACACCCCGACGCAGCTGATCGCCGCCCCCCTGATGATCGCGGCAGGAATCCTGGCGGTGCGCGCCCGCAAGCGCTACACCGGCGTCGCTCTCGTCTCGGTCACCGGCCTCGGTCTCGTCGTGCTCTTCGCCACCAGCGGGGCCCCCGACCTGGCGCTCACGCAGATCCTGGTCGAGACGGTCACCCTCGTGGTGTTCGCCCTCGTGCTGCGACGACTGCCGGCGCGCATGGGCGAGCAGAACGCCTCCGTGGCCCCGCTCGCCCGGGCCGTGCTCGGCGCGGGTGTCGGTCTCACGATGGCCCTGGTGGCGATCGTGGCCACCGGTGCCCGCCAGGACGCCCCCATCTCGCTCGAGTGGCCGCCCCTCGCCTACGAGATCGGGCACGGTCGCAACGTGGTGAACGTCGCGCTGGTCGACCTGCGCGGCTGGGACACGATGGG
Source organism: Microbacterium algihabitans (assembly GCF_032464975.1). Classification (NCBI taxonomy): domain Bacteria; kingdom Bacillati; phylum Actinomycetota; class Actinomycetes; order Micrococcales; family Microbacteriaceae; genus Microbacterium; species Microbacterium algihabitans. The sequence goes on along the minus strand of NZ_JAWDIU010000001.1, from coordinate 1,158,870 downwards.
CGAGCTGTCGGTGCTCGTCCTGGCGGCCACGGGCGTGGCATCCCTCGTCTTCATCACCGACCGCAGCGACAACCTCGCGCGCCGCTCGGGCACCGCTCGCGCGCGCGTCGGCCTCGGCCGGCGTCGCCCCCTGGTCGAGACCGACAGCGGCGTGCGCGCGCAACGCGTGGGCGAGACGGACGCCCCGCGCGCCTGGCTGGTGTCGGGCGCGAAGGTGCAGCCCGAGAACCGCTCGATCCTTCTCGAGATCATCATCCGGGTGCTCTTCCACTCGGTGATGGTCATGTCGCTTTACCTCCTGTTCGCCGGTCACAACCTGCCCGGCGGTGGATTCGCGGGCGGCCTGGTCGCCGGTCTCGGCCTCGTCATGCGCTACATCGCGGGCGGCCGCTGGGAGCTGGGCGCCGCCGCACCGACCGACGCCGGCCGTCTGCTCGGGGCGGGCATGGCGATCGCGGTGCTGTGCGCCATGGTGCCGATGTTCTTCGGGTTCGCGCCCCTGCAGAGCTTCACCTTCGAGGGCGAGCTGCCCCTCATCGGTCACTGGGAGTTCGTCACCAGCACGATCTTCGACGTCGGGGTCTACCTCGTCGTGATCGGCCTGGTGCTCGACGTGCTCCGCAGCCTCGGCGCCGAGGTCGACCGCCAGTCGCAGCTCCCCGAGGACGCGGAGGTGAAGACGCCGTGAGCATCTCCCTCGTCCTCGTCATCGTCATGGCCGTGCTCTTCGCGTGCGGCGTCTACGCCATGCTCGAGCGCAGCCTCACCCGCGTGCTGATCGGCTTCCTGCTGCTGGGCAACGCCGCCAACCTGCTGCTGCTGATCGTCATGGGCCGCCCGGCCCTCGCTCCCTTCTACGACGGTGAGACGGATGCCGCGGACATGTCCGACGCGCTCCCTCAGGCCCTCATGCTCACGGCGATCGTCATCACGTTCGCCATCTCCGCGTTCCTGCTCGCGCTGATCTACCGCTCGTGGCAGCTCGGCCAGGCCGACACCCTCGTCGACGACGCCGACGACATCGCGCTGCGCACGCGCGTCGCGAACGAGCCGGAAGACGCGATGGACGAAGAGTCGCGGTCCGACGACGACGACGTCACCACCGACTTCGTCGGCGACGTCGCCTCGCCCATCCGCGTGCTGCACCAGGGCGACCTCTCCCAGCTCGTCGACGACGCCCCCGTCGACCGCGTCGCCGTGCGCCGCGATCGAGCGGGCCGTCCGACCGAGCCGCTCGCCCGAGAGGGCGATGAAACGGTCGAGGTCGACGAGAGCGACGCCCCCCGCGACCCCCAGGACGGTGATCGCTCATGAGCGCCCTCGTGCCCCTGCTCGTCGGCATCCCCCTCATCGGCGCCGCGATCAACCTCATCTTCGGCCGCCGCAAGAGGACGCAGATCGTGGTCTCGGTGGCCTCGCTCACCGCGGTGCTCATCCTGGGCGCGATCCTGCTGGTCGCGGTCGACACGAACGGACCGATCGCCGTCGCGATCGCCGCGTGGCAGATCCCGCTCGGCATCGTGCTCTACGTCGACGTGCTCGCGGCGCTGCTCGTGGTGGTGACGAGCATCGTGCTGCTCGCGGTGCTGCTGTTCTCGATCGGTCAGGGCGCGGCCGACAACGACGAGGACACCCCGGTCTCGATCTTCTACCCGGCGTATCTGATCCTGGGCGCGGGCATCTTCAACGCGTTCATCGCCGGCGACCTGTTCAACCTCTACGTGGGCTTCGAGATCCTGCTGGTCGCCTCGTACGTGCTGATCACCCTCGGCGGCACCGAGTCGCGCATCCGCACCGGCGTCGTCTACATCGTGGTGTCGCTGGTGTCGTCGATCCTGTTCCTCGCCGCGATCGCCATGGTCTACGGCGCCCTCGGCACGGTCAACATGGTGCAGATCAGCGAGCGCATGGCGCTGCTACCGCAGGACACGCAGACGATCCTGCACCTGATGCTGCTGCTCGCCTTCGCGATCAAGGCGGCGGTGTTCCCGCTGTCGTTCTGGTTGCCGGACTCGTATCCGACGGCGCCCGCGCCCGTCACGGCGGTCTTCGCGGGCTTGCTGACGAAGGTCGGCGTTTACGCGATCATCCGCACCGAGACCCAGCTCTTCGTCGACAACGACATCAACTTCCTGCTGATGATGGTGGCGCTCGCGACGATGATCGTCGGCATCCTGGGTGCCGTCGCGCAGGCCGAGCTCAAGCGCATCCTGTCGTTCACGCTCGTGAGCCACATCGGCTACATGATCTTCGGCCTGGCGATCAACACCCCGCTCGCGGTGGGCGCGACGATCTACTACATCGTCCACCACATCATCGTGCAGACGACCCTCTTCCTCGCCGTGGGGCTCATCGAGCGCCGCGCGGGCAGCACCTCGATCCTCAAGGTGAAGGGGCTGATGCGCGCGGCGCCGTTGCTCGCCGTGCTCTACTTCATTCCGGCGATCAACCTGGGCGGTCTGCCGCCGTTCTCGGGGTTCATCGGCAAGTACGCCCTCTTCGACGCCGCAGCCCAAGTCGGGACGCCCGTGATGATGGTGCTCATCGTCGGCGGCATCGTCACCTCGATCCTCACGCTCTACGCCCTCATGCGGGCATGGAACCTCTCGTTCTGGCGTGAGGACGACGACTCCGCCGAGACGACGGAGCGCATCGCGTACCTCGGCAACGCCCCCGCGGCCGCCATCTCGACCGAGCGGCGCACGATCCCGAAGATCATGACCATGGCGACGGCGGGCATGGTGATCGTGACGATCTCGCTGACGGTGTTCGCCGGGCCCCTTCTCGATGCCTGCCTCCGCGCGGGTGAGCGGATCTACAGCGGGGTCACCCTCGTTCAGCTGCAGGATGCGGAGGGCGAATGATGAGCCCGACGCGTCGCGCGCAGATGTCGCTCTTTCTGCACCAGTTGCCGCTGCTGGTGTGGCTCGTCGCGCTCTGGATGCTGCTGTGGGGGCAGTTCACCTGGCTCGCCCTCATCACCGGGCTCGTCATGGCGGTCTTCGTCACGCGCGTCTACCGCCTGCCCCCGGTCGAGCTCTCGGGCCGGATCAACCTCTGGTACGGCCTGATCTTCGTGCTCACCTTCATCGGAGCGGTCGTGAAGGGGTCGCTCATCGTCGCCTGGCAGGTGCTCGACTTCCGGCGTCCGCCCGGGGCGGCGATCATCGCCGTGCCGCTGCGCGTCGACGACGACGTGATCATGGCCCACACCGCGGTCACCGCCTCGCTCATCCCCGGGTCGTTGATCGTCGACGTCGATCGCGAGAACCGCACGCTCTTCCTGCACACGATCGGCGTGCGCGACGAGAACGACCTCGAGCACCAGCGCCGTGTCGTGCTCGGGTGGGAGGCCCGCATCACGCGAGCCGTCGGCTCGAAGGAAGAGATGCAGGAGCTGCGCGCGAAGATCGCCGAATCCGAGGCCGACGCCCGTCACGGCGTCGAGACGCCGCGCGACGGGAGGACCCTGACGTGAACGCACTCGTGGTGGTCATCCTCATCGTCTTCGCGGTCGCGGCCGTGCTGGCGCTCATCCGCCTGGTGATCGGCCCGTCCATCCTCGACCGCGCGGTCGCCGCCGACGTGCTGCTGACCGAGGTGCTCTGCATCCTGGGTGCCGACATGGTGATCAACCACCACACCCGGTCGCTCCCGGCGATGCTCGTCATCGCCGCGATCGGCGTGTTCGGATCCATCGCCGTCGCCCGCTTCGTGGCGCGGAAGGAGAACCCGCGATGACCATCGAGTCCGTCCTCGACACGGTCGCGCTCATCCTCGTGCTGGTCGGCGCGCTGCTCTGCCTGACCGCGACCATCGGCCTGCTGCGCTGGCCCGACGTCCCCTCGCGCCTGCACGCCGCGACGAAGCCCCAGGTGCTCGGCGTGCTGCTGATCGTGGTCGCCATCGCGCTGTCGCAGCGCACGTGGGAAGCGGTGGCCTTCGGCATCCCGATCATCCTCATCCAGTTCGCGACCGCGCCTCTCGCCGCGCACATGGTCGGCCGCGCGGCCTACCGCAACCGCACCACCGACGAGAAGAACCTCTACGTCGACGAGCTGCAGCACCGGACCGAGCAGCCGGGGTCGACCGGAGCCCAGTCGCGTCCCGAGAGCTGACGACCGCTCAGACGTCGGCCTGCTGCACGTCGCGCTGCGCGCCCGGCGACGGTGTGCCCTCGACCGGGTCGGGCGTCGTCGTGCGGTGATCGAGCTCACGCGCCTCGCGCTCTTCGCGCCGCCCCTCGGCGAGGAAGGCCAACCGGTTCAGGCACTCGTGATTGCGGGCGATGAGCAACGGCTTCCACAGCAGCGAGGGGAGGACCGCGGCCGCTCCCGACACCGGCTCCTCGACGATCGTGACGGCGGTGCCGAACTCGTGCGGGCGGGCGTCGATGCGGATCACGCCACGCCCCAGGATGCCGGCCTCGGGCCGCAGGCGCATCCGGCGCGGCGGATCCCACTCGACGATCTCGGTCTCGTCGTGGATCATCACGGGCCAGACCCCCAGGGAGTGGTGGATCTGCGACCCCTCCTGGGGCCACTCCTCGTCGACGTCGCGCATGCGCGCCGCCCCCACCACCCAGACGGGGTAGAGCCAGCCGTCGGAGAGCACGGCGAACAGGTCGTCGGGCGTGCAGCGCATGAGGCGGGTGTTGCGGGCGGCCATGGCATCCCTCCGGTCGGCGTGGTTCGACTGTAGGGGGCGGGCGTCGAACGCGGCGAACCCCTTGACCGGGGGGCGGGTGGGGGCCGGTCCCTTCGACAGGCTCAGGGACCTCGGGTAAGGCTCAGGGACCTCGGGTAAGGCTCAGGGACCAGGGGGGAGAGGTCGCTGAGCCTGTCGAAGCGGCCGGACCGGGGCAGGACGGGGAAGACCCGGGGCCCCGCGCAGGGGGGGCGGAGCCCCGGGTCGGTCTGATCAGGCGCGTGTGATATCGGTCACGACACCCCTGTCGAGGCGCAGACGCCGGCGGGCGCGGCGGGCCACGGCCGAGTCGTGGGTGACCACGATCAGGGTCAGCCCCTCCGCGTTCAGCGCCTCGAGCACGTCGAGGATCTCGTCGCGCATCGCCTCGTCGAGGTTGCCGGTCGGTTCGTCGGCGAGCAGCACCCGGGGCTGCTTGGCGGTGGCGCGGGCGATCGCGACGCGCTGCTGCTGCCCGCCCGAGAGCTCGCCGGGGCGGTGGTCGGCCCGATCGGCGAGACCCACCCGCGTCAGGGCCTCGGTCACCCGGCGCCGGCGTTCTGCCCGGTCGAGTCCGAGCGGTTCGAGGCCCATGTCGACGTTCTCGGCCGCGGTGAGGGTGGGAATGAGGTTGAACCCCTGGAACACGAAGCCGATCTCCTCGGCACGCAGACGGGAGAGCTGCGTGTTGGAGGCGCGGGCGATGTCGATCTCGCCGAGCACGACGGCGCCGCTCGAGGGACGGTCGAGCGCGCCGAGCATCTGCAGCAGGGTCGACTTGCCGCCGCCGGTCGGCCCCTGGATCGTGACGAAGTCTCCGGCGTCGATCTCGAGATCGACCCCCGCGAGGGCCTGAACGGTGCGCTCGCGCTGACGGTAGGTGCGCGTGACGCCCTCGAGGCGGTAGGCGGTGGCGGTGCGGGTGGGAACGGTGAGGCTCATGGTCTGTCTCCTTCGAAGGGGGTGGATGCCGCTCACGCGACCGAACGCAGGGCTGCGGCAGGGCTGAGGCGAGCGGCTCGCCACCCGCCGAACGCTCCCGCGAGCACGCCGCCGAGCACCGCGATGCCGACCGCGGCGAGCACGACCGCGGGGGTGATCGGGGCGTTCAGCACGACCTCGGTGGCCTGCGCCGCCGCCTGTCCGAATCCGCCGCCGGCCCCGCCGCCCGGGCCTCCCGCGCCGCGGCCCGGCCCGCTCGTCGTGCTCGCGGCGACCGAGAGGGTCGGCGAGATCACGTTCACCAGCAGGATGCCGCCGAGCCCGAGGATCAGACCCACGACCCCGCCGAGCAGGCCCTGCGCGAGCGACTCGCCCGCGACCTGGCGCACGATCCGGGCGTTCGACCATCCGATGGCCTTCAGCGTGCCGAACTCGCGGGTGCGACGCGCCACGCCCGAGATGGTGAAGAGCACGGCCAGCGCCAGCGCGACCAGCAGCACGACCAGAGAGAGCCACGTACCCAGGTTCGAGATCATCGACGACGCGCTCGAGAGCGAGCCCGAGACGGTGGAGGCGAGCTGGGACTCCGAGCTGACGGTGGCCTCGGGGAGTGCGGCCGCGATCCGGCTCTGCACCGCGTCGATGGCATCCGACAACTCCGCCTGCACGTACACGGTCGACACCACGTCGCCGACGCCCGCGAGCGACTGGGCGATGTCGAGGGGGAGGTAGACGTTCGCGGCGGTGTCGGCGTCGGCCGAGGCCGAGGCGACGATCCCGACGACCTGCACGGCGGTGCCGGCGACCTCGACGGTGTCACCGACGGCGAGGCCCGCGCTCGCCGCGTAGGTCGCATCGACGACCGCGACGTCGCTGCCCACGTCGTCGCCGGTCAGGGCGCGGCCCTCGCTCACGGTGACCGCCGACAAGGGCCCGACGGATGCCGCGGGGTCGACGCCGAGCACGCTGAACGAGTCGACGCCGAAGCTGCCGCCGCCCTGTCCGTCTGCCGGGGGTTGCCCGCCGCCGTCGGTCGGGGCGGATCCTGTCGTTCCCGTCTCGGTGCCGCGCTGCGGGATCTCGCCCGAGAAGGTCATGTTGGTCAGCGACAGGGCACCGGTCGCCGCCGAGACGCCGTCGATGTCGGCGACGGAGGTCACGGTCGAGGCGTCGAGGGGCGCGCGCTGGCGCTCGGCGACGAGACGTGACTGGTCGAGGGTCGTCGTGCCGTCGGTGGTGGTGCCGTCTTGAGCGCCGAAGTCGAAGCGGGCTCCGCCACCCTCGCCCGGTTGCGTCTGCGCACCGGTGACGGTGAGATCGGTGCCCACGCCGTAGACCGACGACAGCGCCTGCGTCTGCGCGTCGCGCACTCCCGCCGAGAGGGCGTTCACGACGATGACGAGCGCGATGGCGATCGCGAGTCCGACCGCGACGATCACGGTCTGCTTGGTGCGGCCGGCGAGTTCGCGCCGGAGGTACGTGCCGTACATGGGTCTCCTTCCGGACGCGGGGTGCGGCCGTCGGAGCGAAAGTAGGAACGCGACCCTCACCGCCCCCTCACGGTTTCTATGAAGGACGTATGACGCGGTGGCACCGCGTCGCGGGAGCGTGCATGCTGGCATCCGTGACCTCCCGTCCTGCCCCCCTCGCCCGCCCCGACGGCTCGCCGATCCGCGCGCTCGTCGTCGACGACGAGGCGAACCTCAGCGAGCTGCTGCGCATGGCGCTGCAGAACGAGGGCTGGGACACCCGCACGGCAGCGAGCGGTCAGGAGGCGTTGAACGTCATCCGCGACTTCGAGCCCGACCTGATGGTGCTCGACGTCATGATGCCGGGGCTCGACGGAATGGGTCTGCTCGCACGCGTGCGCACCGCCGGCAACGACGCCCCCGTGCTGTTCCTCACGGCGAAGGATGCCGTGGAGGACCGGATCGCGGGCATCTCGGCCGGCGCCGACGACTACGTCACGAAGCCCTTCAACCTCGAAGAGGTGGTCGTGCGCCTCCGCGGCATGGCCCGCCGGCACGTGGCGGCCGTCGCCGACGCCGACCCGCGGCTGCGCGTGGGCGATCTGAGCCTCGACGAAGACGCGTACGAGGTCGAGCGCGGCGGCATCCCGATCAAACTCACCGCGCGGGAGTTCGAACTGCTGCGCTACTTGATGCAGAACCCGCGCCGGGTGCTCAGCAAGGCGCAGATCCTCGACGAGGTGTGGAGCTACGACTTCGGCGGCGACGGAAGCGTCGTCGAGATCTACATCTCGTACCTGCGCAAGAAGATCGACACCCTCGGCGACCCGCTGATCCACACGGTTCGCGGCGTCGGCTACACGATCAAAGCCTCATGACCGTCGCGCCCCGCACCGCGCGCCCGCGCCGGTGGACGCTGCGGCGCACGCTCGTCGTCGGCACGAGCGTGCTCGTCGCGCTCGCCTTCGTCATCATGAGCGTCGCCACGATCGTGGCACTGCGCTCGTTCGCTTTCGACCGACTCGACCAGCAGGTGCGCGAGAGCCTGTCGTTCGTGGCGGGCTCGTCGCGGTTCGACGCGGGATCGCGGCCGCCCGCGGGCGGGTCGGGCGGGCCCGCGCCGCGCATCGGGTCACTGCAGGCCGTCGTCGCCGCCGACGGCACCGTCGAGCGGTCGGGCTACACGCGATCGGACGGCACCGAGGTCGCCCTCACCGACGATCAGGTCGCCCGTCTGACCACCGCGATCGCGACCGACCGGCAGCCCTCGAGCGTCGATCTCGGCGGCGACCTCGGCACCTTCCGCGTCGCGGGAGCGCAACGCGACGGCACGACGGTGTTCGCCGGGGAGTCCGAGGCCGACGTCAGCGCGACCACCTCGGCGTTGACGGTGATCCTCGCGGCGGTCGGTGCCGTCGTGCTCGTCGCCGCGATCCTGGGCCTGTCACTCTTCGTGCGTCGCAGCCTGCGGCCCCTCGAGCGGGTTGCCGATGTCGCCCAGCGGGTCTCGACGCTCTCGCTCGACGCGGGAAGCGTCGACATCGCCGACCGCGTCGAACCGCCCGACACCGACCCCGCCACCGAGGTGGGCCGGGTGGGGGCGTCGCTGAACGACCTGCTCGCGCACGTGCAGCGCTCGCTCGACGCACGCCAGTACAGCGAGGAGCAGCTGCGCCGCTTCATCGCGGATGCCAGTCACGAACTGCGCACGCCCCTGGCCAGCATCCGCGGGTACGCCCAGCTCTCCCTCGGTGAGGACGCCCCGATGACGCCGACCCAGGCGCGGTCGTTCGACCGGATCGAGTCGGAGGCGCAGCGCATGGCCTCGCTCGTCGACGATCTGCTGCTGTTGGCGCGATTGGATGCCGGACAGCCCCTGCGCCGCGACGAGGTCGAGCTGACACTGCTCGCCGTCGACGCCGTGAGCGATGCGCAGGCGTCGGCGACGACGCACGAGTGGCGGCTCGACGTGAGCGAGGACCTCATCGAGGTGACCGGTGACGAGAACCGCCTGCGGCAGGTGGTGGCGAACCTGCTGCGCAACGCCCAGACGCATACCCCGGCCGGCACGCGGGTGACCCTGTCACTCGCTCGCGACGGCGCCGACGCGGTGCTGAGCGTGACGGACACCGGACCCGGGATCGACCCCGCCGTCGCGGAGCGCCTGTTCGACCGCTTCGCCCGCGCCGACGACGCACGCAATCGCGACGAGGGCAGCACGGGCCTCGGCCTCTCGATCGCGCAGGCGATTGTGACCGCCCATGGCGGGTCGATCACGGTCGACAGCGTGCCTGGTCGGACGGTGTTCGAGGTGCGTCTGCCCGCGTGAGGCGGGCCGGGCGCGGGAGCCGAGGTGGCTGAGCTTGTCGAAGCCACCGGGGTGCCGCGCGGGGCGGGGGACAGGTGGCTGAGCTTGTCGAAGCCACCGGGACCACGCGGGGCCGGTCCCTTCGACAGGCTCAGGGACCTCGGTGGGCTCAGGGACCTCGGTGGGCTCAGGGACCTCGGTGGGCTGAGGGACCTCGGTGGGCTCAGGGACCTCGGTGGGCTCAGGGACCTCGGTGCACGAGGTCCCGCCCCGCGCCTCAGCCGATCAGGCTCGGCTGCAGGTCGCGCAGCGTGCGGTGATGTGTCATGCGCGTCACGCCGATCGCCGCCAGCAGCACGCCGCCGACCATCCACGCGCCCAGCACCAGCAGGTCGGGGCCGACCCGCGTGAGGTCTCCGCCGTACATGACCTGCCGCATGGCATCCACCACGTACCCCATCGGCAGCACGTGGTGCAGCGCCGCGAGGGGCGCGGGCAGCGTCTGCCAGGGGAACGTGCCGCCGGCCGTGACGAGCTGCAGCACCATGAGCACGAGTCCGAGGAACTGACCGACCGAACCGAGCCACACGTTCAGCGCGAGCACGATCGCCGCGTACGTCGCCGAGGCGAACAGCAGGATGCCGAGGGCCGCCCACGGATTCGCGAACGAGAACTGCAGCGCGATTGCGAGCACGGTGAACAGGCCGACCATCTGCAGGGCCCCGAGGCCCGCGGGCGTGAGCCAGCCCGCGAGCGTCACGCGGATGGGGGAGCGCAGAGCGGTGATCGCGCGCTTCGACACCGGCTTGACGATGAGGAATAGCGCGTAGATGCCGATCCAGCCGGCCAGGGCCGCGAAGAACGGCGCCAGGCCGGCGCCGTAGTTCTGCGCCTTGGTGACCGAGCTCGTGCCGACCGCGACCGGGTCGGAGATCGCTGCGGCCTGCGCTTGGCGGGTCGCGTCGTCGGAGTCGGGGATCTGCTCGACGCCGGAGGCCAGCCCGTCGCGCAACTGGGTGGCGCCGGTGGAGAGCTGGCCGACGCCGTCGTCGAGCTGGGTCGCGCCGTCGCGAAGCTGGGCGGATCCGTCGCGCAGCTGAGAGGCTCCGGATGCCGCGGACGCCGCGCCATCGGCGAGAGCCGAGGCCCCGTCGGCGGCGCTGGCGGCTCCGGCGGCCACGGTGGCGCTTCCGGATGCCACCTGGCGCGCGCCGTCGTCGAGCTGGTTGATCTGCGCGACGGTGTCCTGCACCCGCGTGTTGGCGCTCTGCAGGCGGTCGCCGACGGGGTCGAGGCGCGAGAGGATCTCGTTGACGCGGGCCTTGTCGAGCCCGGCGTCGGTCAGGGCCTTCGCGATGTCGGAGCGCGCCTGCGGAAGCTGGGCCGCAGCGTCGCCCGCGATCGAGCCGACCTGGCGGGCGGCGGCGTCGATGCGGTCCACACCGCCGGCGACCTGCTGGGCGCCGTCGGCGACGCGGGCGGATCCGTCGCGCAGCTGCGCGGTGCCGTCCTTCAGCTGGGCGGCGCCGGCCGACAACTGTGCGGTTCCGTCGGCGAGCTGGGCGGATCCGTCGGCGAGCTGCGTCGAGCCGCTCACGAGCTGCGATGATCCGTTCTTCGCGGTGCCGAGACCGTCGACCAGTTGCGTCGCGCCGGTCGTGGCGTCGACGAGCTGCACGCGGATGGTGTGCAGAGCGTCGAGCAGGGTGAGGCCGGCCTCGTCGACGACCTTCTGCGCGACGGAGGCCTGAATGCGCGCCACGGCCTGGGTGCCGATCGTCGACGCGAGGTAATTGTTGGCGTCGTTGGTGCGCAGCTCGATGTCGGCCTGGCGCGGGCTGTCGCTCGAGAGCGAGGCGACGGCATCGGTGAAGTCGGAGGGGAGCGTCACCACGAAGTCGAAGTCGCCGCGCTGCAGGCCCTGGTCGGCCTGCTCGGTCGAGACGCGATGCCATTCGAAGGTGTCGCTGTCGAGCAGCTGATCGGCCGCTTCGTCGCCGAGGTTGCGCTCGGCTCCGTTGACCTCGGCGCCCTGATCGTTCACCACGAGGGCGACCGGCACGCTCGAGAGATTGCCGTACGGGTCCTGGTTGGCCCACAGGTAGAGCCCGCCGTAGAGGATGGGCACGGCCAACAGCGCGATGAGCGCGATGACCGACATGCGGGTGGAGGTGAGCCGGCGCAGTTCGGCAGTGATCATCTGGGGGATCTTCATCGCGCGGCCTCCGCGGTCTCGTCGAGGGCGTCGATCGCTGTGCGCGAGGCGTGCCCGGCCACCACGAGCACGGCGTACCCGCGCTCGGCGAACTCCTGTGCGATGCGCCACCAGTCCAGCGGCTCGCCGCCGTGGCGGTCGGGGGCGACCAGCACGAACCCTTCGACGTCGGTGCGGAGCGCGGCGAGCTCGAGCAGCAGGCGCACACGGGCCGCGGGCTCGACGTTGCCGATCGGAAGACCCGCGATCGCGTCGAGGCCGATGCCCTCGAGCCACCGCGCCGCGGCGAAGGGGGTGGGCGCGTGCCCCGCGAACATCAGCTCCTCGGCGACGACGCCGGTGACGGTGACGTTCGCCTCGGGCTCCGACACGATGGGGGCGTCGACCAGGGCGACGCGGCGGCGGAGGGCGCCGGCATCCGCTCGTCCGTCGATCGTGACGGAGCCGCTGTCGATCTTCATGCGGCCGGATGCCACGAGGCCCAGCACCGTGGGGCGCTGCTCGGTCTCGGCGACGACGAGCGTGGCCGAGCCGGTCTCGAAAGCGGTGGTGGTCTCGGGCAGCACGCTCTGCGCGCGGCCCTTCGCCACGGCGGTCAGGACGATTCTCATTGCGCCTCCAGGTCGGGGTGCTGCTCCAGCAGAGCGCGCGCTTCGGTCCACGAGAGCCCGGCGATGCCGAGCACGGCGCACACCGCGATCGAGCGGGCCGTCGAGGAGCCGGCGTCCACCCGGGCGACGACCATGCGGCCGGTCTCTTCGAGGAGGCGCGCGAGGGTGGGCGCGGGAAGATCCGTGCGCAGTTCGCCGGCGTCCTGCCCGCGGCGCACGATCGCCACGATGCGACGGCGGAGCGGGGCGAGCGCGGCGGAGGTCTCGGCGAGGTGCGCGTCGTCGAGCGCGAGGGCGGCGGCGGCCTGCACGTGGGCGGCTTCACGCCAGAGTTCGGATGCCAGGCGGGCGAGCGCGACGCGGGAGTCGGCGTCGTCGATCTCGTCGGCGATGGCGTTGAAGCGGGCGGCGCCTGCGGCGATGACCTCGCGCACGATCGCGTTGCGGTCGTCGAAGTGGCCGTAGAGGGCGCGGCGCGAGAGGCCGGCGCGGCGGGCGATCGTGTCGATCGAGGCGCGCGGGTCGTGGCCGATCGCCGCGGTGGCGGCGCTGAGGATGCCGGCGCGGTTCTCGATGGCGTCACGGCGGGTGGGGGTGCTCACGGATGACCAGTGTACGCCGAAAGTGCACGCGGGTGTGCAACTTTTCCGCGGAGGTGGCTGAGCTTGTCGAAGCCCCCGGGCGGATGGTGGGGGATCGGGCGGAGGTGGCTGAGCTAGTCGAAGTCACCGGGCGGCTGCAGTGGGGTCCGGTCCCTTCGACAGGCTCAGGGACCTGGGTGAGCACGAGGAGGTGGCTGAGCTTGTCGAAGTCGCCGGGCGGTAAGCGGGGGTCCGGTCCCTTCGACAGGCTCAGGGACCTGGGTGCTCGCGGGTGCGGGGGTCCGGTCCCTTCGACAGGCTCAGGGACCTGGGTGCGCGGCTCAGGGACCTGGGTGCGCGGCTCAGGGACCTCGGTGAGCAGCGGGGCAGAGGTGGCTGAGCCTGTCGAAGCCACCGGGCCGATGCGGGCGCCGCGGGCTCTCGTCGAAAGGTGTCGTCAGTCGGTGCCGGCGTCGAACGCGGCGCCTTCGCCCGCGGCATCCGTCGCGTCGGCGAGGCGCTCGCCGGCCGCGTCCAGCGGCGCGGCCGACTCGGTGATCTCCTGCGCGCCACCCGCGGTGACGTCGCCCACGAGCTCGCCAGTGGGTCCGCCGAGCAGGCCCATGGCGGCGTACTGCTCGAGACGCGCGCGCGAGTCGGCGATGTCGAGGTTGCGCATGGTGAGCTGGCCGATGCGGTCGACCGGGCCGAACGCCGCGTCGCCGACGCGCTCCATCGAGAGCTTCTCGGGCGAGTACGACATTCCGGATGCCACGGTGTTGAGGATCGTGTAGTCCTCGCCGCGGCGCAGGCGCACGGTGACCGACCCGGTGATGGTCGACCCGACCCACTTCTGGATCGACTCGCGCAGCATGAGCGACTGCGGCTCGAGCCAGCGGCCCTCGTACATGAGGCGACCGAGGCGACGACCCTGCTCGTGGTACGTCGCGAGCGTGTCTTCGTTCAGGATGCTGTTGACCAGGCGCTCGTAGGTGAGGAACAGCAGGGCCATGCCCGGGGCCTCGTAGACGCCGCGCGACTTGGCCTCGATGATGCGGTTCTCGATCTGGTCGCTCATGCCCAGGCCGTGGCGGCCGCCGATGGTGTTGGCCTCGCGCACGAGCTCGACCGGGTCGGCGAAGCGCGTGCCGTTGATCGCGACGGGGCGACCGGCCTCGAACTCGACGGTGACGTCTTCGGTCTCGATCTCGACCTCGGGGTCCCAGAAGCGCACGCCCATGATGGGCTCGACGATCTCGAGCGAGACGTCGAGGTGCTCGAGGGTCTTCGCTTCGTGCGTGGCGCCCCAGATGTTGGCATCCGTCGAATACGCCTTCTCGACGCTGTCGCGGTACGGGAAGTCGTGCGCAACGAGCCACTCGCTCATCTCTTTGCGACCACCCAGCTCGGTGACGAAGTCGGCGTCGAGCCAGGGCTTGTAGATGCGCAGCGCGGGGTTGGCGAGCAGGCCGTAGCGGTAGAACCGCTCGATGTCGTTGCCCTTGTAGGTGGAGCCGTCGCCCCAGATGTCGACGCCGTCTTCTTTCATCGCGCGCACGAGCAGGGTGCCGGTGACGGCACGGCCCAGCGGGGTGGTGTTGAAGTAGGTGCGTCCGCCCGAGCGGATGTGGAAGGCTCCGCACGCGAGGGCGACGAAGCCCTCTTCGACGAGCGCGGTCTTGCAGTCGACCAGGCGCGAGACCTCGGCGCCGTACTGCGTGGCGCGGCCCGGGATCGAGGCGATGTCGTCTTCGTCGTACTGCCCGAGGTCGCCCGTGTAGGTGCAGGGCACGGCGCCCTTGTCGCGCATCCACGCGACGGCCACCGAGGTGTCGAGACCACCCGAGAACGCGATGCCGACGCGCTCGCCGACGGGAAGGGACTGAAGGACCTTGGACATGCCGTCAAGTCTAGAGCGGGCGGATGCCGAGACCCGATTCGGTGGAGAACTCACGCCCCCGCGGGGGCGGGGGAGAAGGGGTCAGCCGATCGTCACGCCGGTGATCGTGACCGGGTTCGCCGGGGCGCCGTCGGAGGCGCCGCCCGCCGTTCCGGCCTGTGCGATCTTCTGCACGACGGCGAGGCCCTCGGGCGACATCGTGCCGAACACCGTGTACTTCGCCGGCAGCGGGGTGTCCTCGTATACGAGGAAGAACTGCGACCCGTTGGTGTCGGGGCCAGCATTGGCCATCGCGACCGTGCCGGCGGGGTAGGTCTCGCCGCCGTCGAGCTCGTCGGCGAAGCGGTAGCCGGGACCGCCGCGTCCGGTGCCCGTGGGGTCGCCGCACTGCAGCACGAAGATGCCCTCGGTGGTGAGGCGGTGGCACTCGGTGTTCGAGAAGTACTGCTGCTGCGCGAGCGAGACGAAGCTCTCGACGGTGCACGGGGTGCGCTCGCCTGAGAGGGTGATCGGGATGTCGCCCGCGGAGGTCTGCAACACGGCGGCGATGTCGCCGGTGGGGCGGTCGGCGCCGTCGGCGGGCGGGGTCGCGTCGGCCGCGGCCTGACCCGACGCCGCTTACGAACAGTCGCCCGATGCAGCGCTCGAGGCGGGTGCCGGAGCCGCATCGCCGGAGGTGCCCGACGCGCAGCCGGCGAGCAGGAGCAGGGCGGAGGCGGCCAGGGCCGCGGACATCAGTCGGGTACGCACGCGTCCCAGGGTAGGCGTCGCAGCCGTCAGGTCGCGTGCGCGCGCGGCATCCGGATGCCGCGTGCCCGCCCGATCGCGACCACCCCGAAGGCCAACGCGATGATGGCGAGCGCGATCACGATGATGTAGACCACCACGCTGCCCCACCCGCCGGAATTGGGGTCGAGGAAGGGGTAGGGGTACCAGTACGGCGCACCCGTCGTGGGGTTGGTGATCATCGGTGCGCGCAGCAGCGTGTAGATGATCCACACGATCGGGAAGATCGCCGCACCGAAGGCCGCCGCCCGGGCCAGGCGGCGTCGGCCGGGCCCGAGGAGCACGTCGAGCAGAAGGAACAGCGGCCCCCACACGTGCAGGATCTCGTTCGACCAGCCGACGGTGTCGGGCTGCAGGGGGAGCCCGCGCAGCAGCAGGTTGTAGACGATGCCGGTGACGATCATGTACGTCGACACGAAGGCGAGGGCGGTCGCGAGCCCCGCGGGATCGACCTCGACGCGGCGTCGCCGGGCGAAGAACCGCACGCCCAGCAGCACCAGCACGATCGCCGCCGACACGTTCGAGAGGATCGTGAAGAAGCTGAAGAAGTTGGCGACCACCGTCGTGGTGTCGCGACCTCGGGCGACGGCCTCGTTGAACGTCGAGACGAACTGCGCCACGACCGCGACGACGATGAGCGCGGCGATCGCCACGCGCGCCGCGTTCCAGCCGGTGGCCCATCCCCGAGAGCGGATCATGCGCCCAGGCTAGCGAGGTGCACACCCGGCGGGCCGGGGTTGCGCGGGGCCGTGTCTGACCCGCTCGATAGGATGGGGTGTACCGCCGGACAACATGCGAGGAGCACTCATGCCCGGAATCGTGATCGTCGGCGTCCAGTGGGGCGACGAAGGCAAGGGCAAGGCCACCGACCTGCTCGGTGAGCGCACCGACTGGGTGGTGAAGTTCAACGGCGGCAACAACGCCGGCCACACCGTCGTCATCGGCGACGAGAAGTACGCGCTGCACCTGCTCCCCAGCGGCATCCTGTCTCCGGGCGTCAACCCCGTGATCGGCAACGGCGTCGTCGTCGACCTCGAGGTGCTCTTCAACGAGCTCGAGGCGCTCAACGCGCGCGGCCTCGACACGAGCCGCCTGAAGATCAGCGCCAACGCGCACATCATCACGCAGTACCACCGCACGCTCGACAAGGTCACCGAGCGCTTCCTCGGCAAGCGCATGATCGGCACCACCGGTCGCGGCATCGGTCCGGCCTACGCCGACAAGATCAATCGCGTCGGCATCCGCGTGCAAGACCTCTTCGACGAGAACATCCTGCGCCAGAAGGTCGAGGGCGCCCTCGACCACAAGAACCACCTGCTGGTGAAAATCTTCAACCGCCGGTCGATCACGGCCGACGAGGTCGTCGACGACCTGCTGTCGTACGCCGAGCGCGTGCGCCCCATGGTCGCCGACACGTCGCTGCTGCTCAACGACGCTCTCGAGGCCGGCGACGTCGTGGTGTTCGAGGGCGGCCAGGCCACCATGCTCGACATCGACCACGGCACCTACCCGTTCGTGACCTCGTCGTCGGCGACCGCCGGCGGCGCCTCGACCGGCTCGGGCGTCGGCCCCAACCGCCTCGACCGCATCGTGGGCATCGTCAAGGCCTACACGACGCGTGTCGGCTCCGGCCCCTTCCCGACCGAGCTGTTCGACGAGAGCGGCGACTGGCTGCGTTCGCGCGGGTTCGAGTTCGGCACGACCACCGGTCGCCCGCGCCGCGTCGGCTGGTACGACGCGCCCATCACGCGCTACGCGACGCGCATCAACGGCATCACCGACCTCGTGCTGACCAAGCTCGACATCCTCGGCGGTCTCGAGCAGATCCCCGTGTGCGTCGCCTACGACGTCGACGGCGTCCGATACGACGACCTCCCGGTCAACCAGACCGACTTCCACCACGCGAAGCCGATCCTCGAGAACTTCCCCGGTTGGAGCGAAGACATCTCGTCGGCGCGCACGTTCGACGACCTGCCGCAGACCGCGCAGGACTACGTGCTGGCGCTCGAGAAGATGAGCGGAACCCGCATCTCGGTCATCGGCGTGGGCCCGGCCCGCGATCAGGTGATCGTGCGCCACGACCTCATCGACTGATGCGCTTCTGGGTCGGCGCGTACGCCTCCGACGCGGGCTCGGCCGAGGGCATCGGCATCCTGCAGGCGGGCGAGGCCGACGCGCAGAGCGCCGGCGGTCCGCTGGGCATGGTCGGCACGGCCGTCGCCGCGCCCGGCTCACCGTCGTGGATCGCGGCGCACCCGACGCACGACCTGCTCTACGCGTCCCTCGAGTCCGACGGCACGGTGCAGGCCTACCGGCGGACGTCCGAGACGCGGCTCGCGGCGGTCGGCGCGCCCGTCGACGCGGGTGCGGCGGTGTGCCACGTGGCCGTCTCTCCCGACGCGTCGTTCCTCATCGCGAGCTGCTGGGGCGACGGTCGCATCGTGCGCATCGACCTCGACGCCGCCGGGCGACCCTCCCGCCCGCAGATCGCCGCGGAGGCCGTCGACCCGTACGGCTCGTCGACCGAGGGGCCGACCCTGTCGACGGGCGCACGCGTCTCGGGGGCGGTCGTGCCCGATCTGGCCGCGGCCGCGCGCGCGGTGCGCGAAGCGGTCGGCGAGGAGTTCTCGCACCTCGTGCCCGGCTACGACGACGTGCCCGAGACGGATGCCGAGTCGGAAGAGGCTCTCGCGGGTGATCGCGTCTCGCGGGCCCACCAGGCCACCTTCCTGCCGGGCGGCCTCATCGCCACCACCGACATGGGGCTCGACCTCGTGCGGTTCTGGCGCTCCGGCGCTCGGGGCCTGCGTCTCGTGCAAGAGGTCGTGCTGCCGAAAGGCAGCGGACCACGGCACGGTCTGTGGCATCCGTCGGGCTTCTTCTACGTCGTGACCGAGCTCAGTCGCGAGGTCTTCGTGCTGGGCGCCGACCGCGAGGGACGCTGGAGTGTCGTGTCGGGGGAGCCGCTGCTCGGTTCGCTCGAGACCGACACCGCCGCAGAGCTCAGCATGGGCCGCGACGGAACCACGCTCTACGCCGGCGTGCGCGGCAGCGACACCGTCGGCGTACTGTCGGTGCGCGGCGGCGGTGAAGCCCTGCAGCTGCTCGCGCTCGCCGAGACCGGCACGCACTGGCCCCGACACCATGTGGTGGTCGACGACATGCTGCTCGTCGCGGGTCAGCTCGCCGACGAGATCGTGTCGCTCCCGCTCGACGCCCGCACCGGGGTGCCCGGTCGCGTACGACACCGCACGCCGTCGCCGTCGCCGACGCGGCTGCTGCCCCGGCGCTGAGCCTGCGCGCGCTCTGGTCGCGCGCGGGCTACTTCTTCGCGTCCTGGCGCGGAATCACGATCTGCTTGATGATCAGCAGAACTGAGGCCGTCACCGGGATCGCAACCAGCGCACCGAGCAGGCCGAGCAGCGTGCCGCCGACGAGTGCGCCGATGACGACGAGCGCGCCGGGGATCGAGATCGTGCGGTTCATCACGCGGGGCGTCAGGACGTATGCCTCGACCTGCATGTACGCGAGATAGATCACCGCGAACCACAAACCGGCCGTCGGGCTCACGAGCAGAGTGAACAGCGTCGCCGTCGCCCAGAAGAGCACGGATCCGACGAGGGGGATCAGCGTGATGCCGAAGGCGAGTGCTGCGAGCAGGGCGGCGAACGGCTGCTGCAGGATCGTCAACACGATGAACGCGAACACCGCGTTGCACAGGGCCAGCACGACCATGCCGGCGAGGTAGCCACCGACCGAGTCGGTGATCTGCCCCGTCATGTCGGCGACGGTCTCGCGGCTTCGAGCGGGGCTGAGGCGCACGAGGCTGTTCTTCATCTTCGGCAGCGAGGCCAGGAAGTACAGGCTCAGCACGAGCACGATGATCGCGCCCGAGATGAACTCGCCAATCCCGATGCCGACCTGCAGCAGGCCGCCGCCGATCGCGGCGATGTTCGACGGGTTCGTGGCGAAGTTCTGGATCTCCTTGAGGATGTCGCCCAGGCTGTCGCCGAAGTTGGTCTCGACCCAGCGCACCGCCTCGCTGTCGATCAGGTCGTTCACGAACGAGGGGATGTCGCCCACGAACTGCTCGACCTGTCGCACGACTGGCGGGATGAGCAGCCAGAGCGCCCCCGCGAGGATGACGGCCAGACCGCCGAACACGATGACGATCGACCACGCGCGCGAGAGCCCGCGGCGCACGAGGAGGCGCACGAGGGGGTCCAGCGCGAGGGCTACGAACAGCGCGATCGCGATGTAGATGAGCACCGTCGAGAGCTTGCCGAGAGCCAGGGCGAGGAGGAACGCGGTCAGACCGCCGAGCGTGAGGAAGAACCCCGCCGCATACGGCCGAGACAGCGCCGACCACATCGGTCGGTCGCGAGAGGTGGACGCCCCGGCGTCCGCGCCTTCGGCGGTGGGGTCGGGGTGCGTCGATCGGCTCATGGTGCCACTGTAGGACTCCCTGGGAGCCGTGCTCGGGGGCGCGCACGGCGCGGTAGGGTCGGAGCGATCTGGGAGGCCACATGACCGACGCCGACGCTTCGACCATCCTGCAGGGGCTGCGGGGCAGCATCGACAACATCGACGCCGCGTTGATCTTCTTGTTGGCCGAGCGCTTCCGCTGCACCAAGCAGGTCGGGGTGCTCAAGGCGAAGCACGGCATGCCGGCATCCGACCCCGCCCGTGAAGAGCAGCAGATCGCTCGTCTGATGCGTCTGGCCGAAGACGCCGACCTCGATCCGGTCTTCGCCGAGAAGTGGTTCAACTTCGTCGTCGCCGAGGTCATCCGCCACCACCGCTCGGCCGCGGAGCAGCCCGCCGCCGACTGACGCCCCGCCCGGTTGGCCCTCCCGCCGGGCGCGGAGGGTTCCGGATGCCACATCCCCGGGCCTTCGCGCAAGGGGCCCCGCGACACGCCCGGGCCTCGTGCCGCGACGGTCGACCCCCGATGACGGAGCGCACCGATTCACACGTGCGCGCGTGCCACACGGCATCCGCGATCTCAAGCCGACCGGCGATTTGCCAGGCGATCCATGGGCGTGAAACGTTGGTGGAGGCCCTTGACGGGGCCGCCCACCCGACCAGTCCGCGGTCGCCGGTGACGACTCGGGGGAGTCGAACCGGTGAGCGTACGGTCGGCGGCCTGGGCGCCGGATCCGATGTCCGGTGCCGACGCGCTCCTCCCCCCGGAGAGCGCAGACGGCTGCCACCCGGGCGTGACCGCTGCGGCCACCCGAAGGCCGCTGAGGTGCACACAGTGACCCACCCGCCTGCCCTATCGACACCCGCCCTCGCGGCGAAGAACCTGTTCAAGGTCTTCGGCCGCGCTCCTCAGGCCGCCGTCGAGAAACTCCGCGCCGGTTTCTCGCGCAGCGAGGTCTCCGAGCAGGGGACCGCCGCCGTGATCGACGCCAGCTTCGAGGTCCACCCCGGCGAGATCTTCGTCATCATGGGCCTGTCCGGCTCCGGCAAGTCCACGATCATCCGCATGCTGAACGGCCTGCACGAGGCCACCGCGGGAACCGTCGAGGTGCAGGGCGACGCCCTCACCGGCGTGAGCTCGTCGCGTCTGCGCTCGCTGCGCCGCGATCGTCTCGCGATGGTCTTCCAGCACTTCGCGCTCCTCCCGCACCGGACGGTCGCGGCCAACGTCGCCTACCCGCTCGAACTGCGCGGCGTCGGCAAGGCCGAGCGTCTCGCGAAGGCGAACGAGATCCTCGCCCTCGTGGGCCTCGAGGGCTGGGGCGACAAGCTCCCCTCGGCCCTGTCGGGCGGAATGCAGCAGCGCGTCGGCATCGCCCGCGCCCTCGCCGCCGACACCGACGTGCTCCTGATGGACGAGGCGTTCAGCGCGCTCGACCCCCTGATCCGTCGCGAGATGCAGGAGCAGCTGCTCGAGCTGCAGCGCACGCTGAAGAAGACCATCGTCTTCATCACCCACGACCTCAACGAGGCCATGTTCCTCGGCGACCGCATCGCGGTCATGCGCGACGGGCGCATCGTGCAGATCGGCACGCCCGAAGACATCCTCACCGACCCGGCCAACGACTACGTCGAGCAGTTCGTGCAGGACGTCGACCGTGCCCGCGTGCTCACCGCGGGCAACGTCATGGAGCGTCCGCGTCCGCGCGTCGAGGCCTCGGCCGGTCCGCGCACGGCCCTGCGCCAGATGCGCGACGCCTACATGTCGGCCGTCTACGTCACCGACCGCGACCGCAAGCCGCTCGGCATCATCACCGACCGCGACGCCATCACACTCGTGCGCGCCGGCGAGAGCTCGCTGCTGTCGAAGCTCAAGCCGCTGCCGCAGAGCGTGCACGAAGACGAGGTGCTGATGAACCTGTTCGTCCCCTCGGTCGAGTCGCCGCTCCCGCTGGCGGTGCTCGACACCGAGGGCCGTCTGAGCGGCGTCATCCCGCGCGTGACGCTGCTCGCCGCGCTCGGCCCCGGACCCACCTCGACCGAGGAGATCACCGTGCTGCCCCAGCCCCTGCCCTCCGCCGAGATCGACGCGGTGCTCGATGCGCCGGATGCCACCTCCCTCGAGAACCAGGAGGTCGCCCGATGAACGGCTTCCGCATTCCCGTCGGCGTGTGGGTCGACTCCGGGGTCGACTGGCTTCGCGACAACCTCTCCGGCCTGTTCGACGTGATCGCCCTCGTGGTGCGCTTCCTCGTCGGCGGCCTCAGCGACGTGCTGCTCGCCGCTCCCATCGTCGTCGTGATCGTCGTGGCTGCTCTGCTCGCCTGGCTCCTGCGCTCGTGGAAGCTCGCGCTCGGCACCGTGATCGGCTTCGCGCTGATCCTCGCGATGGGCCAGTGGGTCACCGCGATGCAGACCCTCGCCCTCGTGCTCGTCGCGACGGTCGTCGCCGTGGCGATCTCTGTGCCGCTCGGCATCTGGTCGGCGCGAAACTCCACGGTGCGGGCAGTGCTGAAGCCGATCCTCGACTTCATGCAGACGATGCCCGCTTTCGTCTACCTCATCCCCGCCATCACGTTCTTCAGCATCGGCGTCGTGCCCGGCGTCGTGTCGACCGTGATCTTCGCGCTGCCCCCCGGCGTGCGTCTGACCGAGCTCGGCATCCGGGGCGTCGACTCCGAGACCGTCGAGGCCGGTCACGCCTTCGGTGCCACACCGGGCCAGATCCTGCGCGGCATCCAGCTGCCGCTCGCGATGCCGACGATCATGGCCGGCATCAACCAGGTCATCATGCTCGCGCTGTCGATGGCGGTCGTCGCCGGCATCGTCGGAGCCGACGGCCTCGGCAAGGAAGTCGTCGAGTCGATTTCGACGGTCAACCTGCCCAAGGGCGTCGAAGCCGGCCTCAGCGTCGTCGTGCTCGCGGTCTACCTCGACCGCCTCACCGCCGCGCTCGGCAACCGCGCCGACAACACCGGATCGCTGCTCGGCGTGCTGGGCCGTCGCCGTGCCGCGCGCGCGGCTGACACGACGTCCGCGGCCTCGACTCCGGATGCCGCCGACTCCATCGAGCGCGACCAGACGCCGACCCGCCGCACCCCGGTGTCGGCCGGGCGCTGAGCTCCGGCATCCGCCCCCTTCTTCTCCGCGTGAGGGGTCATCTTCTGTCGCTTCTGCACGCGATAGGCGACAGGAATCGACCCCTCACGCGGGAAGGCACCCACGGAATCACATACGAAACGGAAGAGAACACAGCAATGAACACGCGACACCTCACCTCAGCCCTCGCCCTCGGCGCCGTGGGCGCCCTCGCCCTCGCAGGCTGCGCCAGCGGAAACCAGGCCGAAGGCGGCACCGGCGGCGGCGGCGAGAAGGGCACGATCACGCTCGGCTTCCTGCCCTCGTGGACCGACGGTCTGAGCACGGCGTACCTGCTCGAGGACCAGCTCGGCAAGCTCGGCTACGACGTCGAGATGCAGACGCTCACCGAGGCCGGCCCCCTGTACACCGGTCTCGCCCAGGGTGACGTCGACATCTACCCCTCGGCGTGGCCCGAGCTCACGCACAAGTCGTACATGGACCGCTACGGCGACAAGATCGAAGACCTCGGCGCGTACTACGACAACGCAAAGCTCACGATCGCGGTGCCCAGCTACGTCGACATCGACTCGATCGAGGAGCTCAAGGCCAACGCGGCCCGCTTCG
Source organism: Microbacterium algihabitans (assembly GCF_032464975.1). Classification (NCBI taxonomy): domain Bacteria; kingdom Bacillati; phylum Actinomycetota; class Actinomycetes; order Micrococcales; family Microbacteriaceae; genus Microbacterium; species Microbacterium algihabitans. The sequence continues at coordinate 1,135,242 of NZ_JAWDIU010000001.1, read as the reverse complement.
ACGGCCGCATCTACGGCATCGAGCCGGGCGCGGGCCTGACAAAGCAGACGCAGGAGACCATGCTGCCCGGCTATGGCCTCAACGGCGATTTCGAACTCGTCACCTCGTCGACCGCGGCGATGCTCACCGAGCTCGACAACGCCATCTCGGCGCAGAAGGACATCGCCGTCACGCTGTGGCGTCCGTTCTGGGCCAACGACGCCTACGACGTGAAAGACCTCGAAGACCCCCAGGGTCTGATGGGCGACCCGGAGGCGCTGCACTTCCTCGGCACGTCGGGCTTCGCCGAGAAGTACCCGGATGCCGCTGAGCTCATCGAGGGCATCCAGCTCGACGACGAGCAGTACGGCTCGCTCGAAGACCTCGTGGTGAACGAGTACGGCGAGGGCCGCGAGGCCGAAGCCGTCGACGCCTGGCTCGAGAAGTACCCCGAGGCGTTCTCGACGCAGCGCGACTGACGCGTTCCGCCCGAAGCCCTCTCCGCCGTCGCGCGGAGGGGGCCATCGGCGTCAACCGGTGTTCACTCGACGAGGACGGCGTCGTCGGAGAACGTGCCTTCGAACTGCGCAGCGGCGACGTAGCTCGTCAGGTGGACGCAGATCACGGCCCCGACGACGACGATGACGGCCGCCGCGATCACACGCGTCGTTCGATCGCGAGCGACGCAGAGGGCCACGACAGCGAGGACGACGGCCGCCATTTGGAGAAGACCGTTCCAGCCGGTGGGCAGTGGAGCAACCAGTGCGACCATCGCGACGGCAGTCAGGCCTACTGGCCACCAGCGCAAACGGGTCACGCTAGCGCGGCTCTGTGCTGTCATGCCGTGTAGATTCTGCCGTCGACCCGGGCGGGATTGCCGGCTTGCGTGGTGACCGAGTGCACCTTGGTGAACTGGAAGGGCGCCCCCTTCACGAAGACGCTTGCCTTCGTGCGAATCTCGCATGTTCCTCGGCCTTGCGAGATCCAAGTCGAAGGAGAGGACGATGCGCTGATCACGCCTGAGGCCGCTCCGTTGCACGCGATCTTTCTTGTGACAGAGCCACCGCGCGCCTCGTAGGTGTAGCTCAGACTGAATGTGATCAGCGTGACGCCGGCGATCTTGACGTCCTGCCGGTTGATCACCTGGAGAGTTCGGACAGCCGGGCCCGAGAACAGGGAAACCCGATGCTCGTCCGAGGACGTAGTCGAGACTTGGCTCACAGTCGAGCTCGGCTCCGGGTAGGTGAAGAGTGTCGAGGGGTCTGCTGCTGCTGCTTCCTGCGTTGCCTCGGGCAGGGACGCGAAATAGTTCTCAATCTCCTCTTTCCCGGCGGGGGCAAGCGCGAGGTCGTCAACGAACTCGTTGAAGGTCTCCTGCGGAGTTGACGATGCGGTTTCAGCGGCAAGGGCGGGATGAGGGGCGAAGGCGACGAACGCCAGAGCGACGACGATCCCGAGTGTTGTGTGCTTGCGAGTGGGCATGACATTCCTTCCATATCAGGGGAGTGTCAGCGCCTGTAGTCGCTGTTTCTTCCATCTCGAACGTATACATCCCGTCACTGGGGTGGGTAGATGAAGTTGACCCGCAGGCGGGTGAAAGACTTTTGCCAGTCCTCGCCTCAGGCGATCGCGTGCGCCCCCGTGAAACGCGTGATGAAACCGGGGTGGCCGGCGGGCATGGCCAGCACCGAGTCGGGCGTGCGTCCCGCCAGCTGGGGGAAGCCGGAGTCGGCGACGAGGTCGTCGTCGAGCGCCTCGAGCTCGGCGGTCACGAGCGGCCAGGGCTCGTGCGCGTTGGCCGCCCAGATCGTGCGGCCGAGGTGTCGCTCGTGGAACCCCCACCGCGCGGTGAGGAAGCGCGACAGCGGGGTGTCGACCGTCTCGGTGCCGAGAGTCGCCCGCACCCGGGTCGACGGATGCCGACCCCCGTGGCGCCGCGAGCGGTACTCGATCCGCGCGCCGTCGGCGCGCACCCCCGCGCGCGCCCAGCGGTAGGGCAGGCCGAACAATGCCTGCGCCGCGAGCACCGGGGCGAGGTGTTCGGCCTCGAGGGTGCGGAACACGACCCCGCGACGGCCCTCGTCGTCGACGGCGTAGGTGCGCACGTTGATCTCGGTGAACGAGCCCACGAACGGCACCGGGGGCAGCGGGAGGAACCGGAACTCGCTCAGCACGAAGGGGACGAGCCCGACCCAGGCGGAACCGTCGTGCACATCGGGACGCGTCCCCGGGGGCAGCAGGGGGGCGACCTCCGCCGGATCGATGCGCCAGTGCACGAAGATCGCGCGGTTCCAGCGCTGCGCGATGACGGCGCGTCCGGGCAGGTCGGGGGCGTGGCGCTCGGTGATCACCGGGACAGTCTGGCCCCGGCCCCTTTTCGCGGGGGGACACTGGACACATGGCCTCGTCATCTGCTGCGGATCCCCGCCTCGTGGCATCCATCCGCGAACTGCTCGCCGCGCGCGACGCCGACAAGACCATCTGCCCCTCGGAGGCGGCGCGAGCGGTCGGCGGCGACGACTGGCGCGACCTCATGCAGCCCGCACGCGACGCCGCGCGATCGTTGGTCGAGCTCGGCGAGGTCGAGGTCACGCAGAAGGGCGAGGTGGTCGACGTGACCACGGCTCGGGGGCCGGTGCGCATTCGTCGGGCGCGCTGACGGGGGTGGTGCCCCGATTCACCCGGTGAATCGGGTTCGCATACCCGCGGGGGGACGCCGCGGGCCGGGCGGTCCGACTCTGTCGCGATCGTCTGATTCTGGTGAGCCTGGCGCCCGCAGGATCAGGCGACGGAGCCGGGCGCGGCCTCGGCCGAGGGTCCGGATGCCGGGGGCGTCGAGCGCTCGCGGGGGAGCTCGAGCGCGACCTTCTTCTCGAGCACGTCGACGGCGTCGTCGGACAGCAGGATGAGGCCGTCGAGCTCTTCGCGCACGCGGCGGTAGGCGAGCTGTCGCTCGTTGCGGGTCGCGGCCTGGTCGGTGGCGACCGTGAGCAGCTTCTTCGCGGTGTCGAGGCGTTTGCGCTCATCGGCGGTGAAGGCGGCATCCTTCACGCGGCGGGCGTCGCGCTCGGCCACCTCGAAGGCGACCTCGTAGTCGGTGACGGCGTCGCGGTACTCCTTGAGTTGCTCGGGCGAAAGGATCTCGCCGTCGGCGGGACGCAGGTTGTCGGCGACCTTCTTCGCGCGCAGGAAGGCGGCCGTGAGCGGCTGGCGCCCGTCGCTCATCGCGGGGTAGCTGATGAGCTTGGCGGCGTCGAGTTCGTACTCCAGCCACCGGTGGGTCACCTGGTCTTGCGCGGCGACGACGCGCTTCTGGGTGCTTTCGCTGGAGGCGACGGATGCCGCACCGATCGGCGCGGCCGCACCGGCACCGCCGGCGGCCGAGACGGCCATCGCTCCGCCCTGGGCCTTCAGCAGTTCGAGCTGCTCGCGGTGGCGGCGTCGAGCCGTGACCTCGCGATGCTTCACGCGCGCGTTGATGGCACCCATCGTCATCCCGAAGACGGGGAACACGAGCCACCAGTAGTGCCCGGCGAAGGTCCAGAACTCATTCACGGCGCCATGCTACGCCGCTGTTCTCGGCCCCTCTCAGGAAGCGGGCGGACGCGGCCGGTCTCGTGCGGGAGGCGGCCAGACCGAGCCGTCTTGCGGCCGGGGGGCCTCGGCATCCGGAGTCTTCTTCTGCGCGCGCTTCGCGCCGCGCTCGCTCCAGCTGCGAGCGGCTGCCCGACCGACCGACTCCATCGACCGTGCGAGAGCGCGCTGCGCGGTCTCGGCGAGGTCGGATGCCATGCGGCCCCACGCGTCGTCGGCCTCGAGCCGCGGCTGCTCTCCGCCACGGCGCGCGGCACGCTCGGCGCGATCGAAGGCGTGGGCGGTGCGGCGCACGGCGTCGCGATAAGCGAGGAAGTCGGCGGGAGCCAGGCGCGTCTGCACCGAGGCCGGCCGGAGCCACTGCGCCCGCTCGTGCGCGCGCAGGAACTCGGCGAGCAGGGGAGAGCGGGAGTCGCTCATCTGGGGGTAATCGATCGCGAGGGCCGGGTCGGTCTCGTAGGTCATCCAGCGCATCAGGATCGCGTCGTGCTCGGCGAGCAATCGCGCGACAGGCAGGGGCGCGCTGCCCGAGCGGATCGCCGGGAGCATCGCCTTCGCCGCCTTCACGCCCGCACGCCGCGCCCGCACCTCGGCCATGGCCGCGCGCAGGTCGCGCTGCGCGTCGGCGAGTCGTGCCCGGGCGGCAGCCACCTGGTCGTTCGAGACGCGCGATGCCGCGCGCTCGGCCTGCGCGCGCACGACCTCGGCGTCGGCGACCTTGATCTCGGCGCGGCCGCGCATGACCGCCGTGCGGGCGGTCTGCAGGTCGAGCGTCGCCGCGTCGAGCTCGAGACGGCGGGCGGCCGACTTGCCCAGCGGACGCGAGGCCCACGCACGGGCGGCGCGATCGGTGGTGGTCGTGGTGCCGGCGGGAAGCGCGCGCTGGCGTGAGCGGCGCACGCCGATCCAGCCGACGGTGCCCGCACCGGCCGCCGCGGGGCCGATCCACCACCAGTCGACCAACAGGGCCATCAGCGGTTCCACGTGCCCATGCTACGACGGGCCTCCGACACCACGCTGGGCGTCAGGCCGGAATCCGCAAGCCACCCGCAACGCCCTCATGTGGGGATCGCGGGGCTCAGCCCAGGATCAGCGAGATGACCGTCGCGCCGCCGCCGGTGAGCACGAGCGCGCCGATCACGACCCACGCGGTGATCTTGACGCGCTTCTGACGCTTGTCGCTGAACACGGTCATGTCGTCGTCTTCATCGGTCATCGCGCGTCTCCTCTCGTCGTTGCGGGGGTGCGGGGCAGGGCCGGGGCCCGGGGCTCAGGCCACCGGCTCCGACACGGTGGGCCCGAAGACCGCGGGGAGCGTCTCGTTCGAGAGGCGGCGCAGCTCCGAGACGGGAACGGTGAAGACGTCCTGGATCTCGAGGGTGGCCTCGGTGCCGGGCTCGACGTCGGTCACGCCGATGCGCAGCACCGGGTAGCCGCGGCCGTCGCAGAGTCCGCGGAACTTCACGTCTTCTTCGCGGGGCACGCTGACCAGCACGCGGCCGGTCGACTCGCTGAACAGGGCGGCCGTGGCATCCACGCCGTCGCGCTCCATGAGCTCGGTGATCCAGACGCGCGCACCGACGCCGAAGCGCATGACGCCCTCGGCGAGGGTCTGCGCAAGACCGCCCGACGACAGGTCGTGCGCGCTCGAGACCAGCGACTGGGATCCTGCGGCCTGCAGCAGCTCGGCGAGCTTGCGCTCCATGGCGAGGTCGACCTTCGGCGGGCGTCCGCCGAGGTGATCGTGGATCGTGCCCGCCCACTGCGAGCCGTCGAGCTCGTCGGCGGTGACGCCGAGCAGGTAGAGGTTCTCGCCGGCGTCCTGCCATCCGCTGGGGATGCGGGCCGCGACGTCGTCGATGATGCCCAGGACGCCCACGACGGGGGTCGGGTGGATCGGCTGGTCGCCGGTCTGGTTGTAGAACGAGACGTTGCCGCCGGTGACCGGGATGCCGAGTTCGAGGCAGCCGTCGCTCAGGCCCTCGACGGCCTGGCTGAACTGCCACATGACCTCGGGGTTTTCGGGACTGCCGAAGTTGAGGCAGTCGGTGACGGCCGTGGGCACGGCACCCGTGACGGCGACGTTGCGGTACGCCTCGGCGAGGGCGAGCTTCGCGCCGTTGTAGGGGTCGAGCTGGTTGTAGCGGCCGTTGCAGTCGGTCGCGATCGCGAAGCCGAGACCGGTCTCCTCGTCGACGCGGATCATGCCGGCGTCGTCGGGGAAGCTCAGCGCCGTGTTGCCGAGCACGTAGTAGTCGTACTGGTTCGTGATCCACGAGGTGTCGGCGAGGTTGGGGCTCGCGACGAGGGTCGTGAACTGGTCGCGGAGGGTGTCGGCATCCGTCGCCCGTTCCAGCTTCGCGGCGCTGTCGTCGTTGAGCGCGTCGATCCACGTAGGGTACGCGACCGGGCGCTCGTAGACGGGGCCGTCGACCGCGACGGTCGAGGGGTCGACGTCGACGATGCGCTCGCCGTACCAGTCGATGACGAGGCGGCCGTCTCCGGTGACCTCGCCGAGCACGCTGGTCTCGACGTCCCACTTGCCGACGACGGCGAGGAACGCGTCGAGCTTCTCGGGCGCGACGATCGCCATCATGCGCTCCTGCGACTCCGACATGAGGATCTCTTCGGGCGTCAGCGAGGGGTCGCGCAGCAGCACCTTCGACAGCTCGACCTTCATGCCGCTGTCGCCGTTGGCGGCGAGCTCGCTCGTGGCGCACGAGATGCCCGCGGCGCCGAGGTCTTGGATCGCCTCGACCAGGTCGTCGCGGTACAGCTCGAGGCAGCACTCGATGAGCACCTTCTCGGCGAACGGGTCGCCCACCTGCACCGCGGGGCGCTTGGTGGGTCCGCCGTCGGCGAAGGTGTCGGATGCCAGGATGCTCGCGCCGCCGATGCCGTCGCCACCCGTGCGGGCGCCGAACAGCACGACCTTGTTGCCCACGCCGGTGGCGTTGGCGAGCTTGATGTCTTCGTGGCGCATGACGCCCACCGCGAGGGCGTTGACGAGCGGGTTGCCCTGGTAGACCGCGTCGAACACGGTCTCGCCGCCGATGTTCGGCAGGCCCAGGCAGTTGCCGTAGAACGAGATGCCGCTGGTCACGCCGTGCACGACGCGCGGGGTGTCGGGGTGGTCGATCGCGCCGAAGCGCAGCTGGTCCATCACCGCGACCGGGCGCGCGCCCATCGAGATGATGTCGCGCACGATGCCGCCGACGCCGGTGGCCGCGCCCTGGAAGGGCTCGATGTAGCTGGGGTGGTTGTGCGACTCGACCTTGAAGGTGACCGCCCAGCCGTCGCCCACGTCGACGACGCCGGCGTTCTGACCCATGCCCACCATGAGGCGGGTCTTCATCTCGTCGCTGACCTTCTGGCCGAACTGACGGAGATAGATCTTGCTCGACTTGTAGGAGCAGTGCTCGCTCCACATGACCGAGTACATCGCGAGCTCGCCGCTGGTGGGGCGGCGGCCCAGGATCTCGCGGATCTTCGCGTACTCGTCGCTCTTCAGACCGAGAGCGCCGTAGGGCTGCTCTTTCTCGGGCGTGGCGATCGCGTTGTCGACGGTGTCCGCAAGAGCGGTACGGGTGGCGGGGTTCGGGGTGGTCACGCGGCTGAGCTCCAAGATCGCAGGGGCCGGACGCCAGTCAGTCTAGTTGGGACCGCCGACATGCCCGGGGTCTCCCGCAGCGTCGGAGCGCAACCTCAGCGATCTGCAGAAAATCGGTCGGGTTCGCGGCCTCCGGGCTGACGATGTGCGGATCGCTGAGCCTGCGCGACAGCTCGGGGCAAGATGGACGGGGCTGCGCCGTCAGCAGTCCGCTGAGAGGACGCCCATGCGCATCGTCATCGCCCCCGACAAGTTCAAGGGCACGCTGACCGCGCGAGAGGCGGCGGATGCCATGGCCCGGGCCGTGCGCGACCGATGGCCCGGCGCGGAGATCGCGATCGTGCCGATGGCCGACGGCGGAGACGGAACGCTCGACGCCCTCGGCGGGGCCAACGTCCACGACGAGGTGACCGGACCGCTCGGCGAACCCGTGCACGCGGCCTGGCGCCTCGACGGTCGAGCCGCCGTGATCGAGTCGGCAGCGGCATCCGGACTCGTCCTCGCCGGAGGAGCGGAGGCCAATGACCCCTGGGGTGCGACGACGCGGGGTGTCGGCGAGCTCATCGGGCTCGCGCTCGACTCGGGGTCGATCCGCATCGTGGTGGGCACGGGCGGCGTCGCGGCGACCGACGGCGGCCGCGGGGCGATCGAGGCGCTCGGCGACCACGTGCCGTTCGCCCCCGGCCAGGTGACGGTACTCACCGACACGACCACCACGTTCGTGCACGCGGCCGAGGTGTTCGGCCCCCAGAAGGGCGCCGACGCCGAACTCGTCGAGCGCCTGACGGAAAGATTGCGGGCGGATGCCGCGGACTGGGCCGAGCGCTTCGGGCTCGACGTCTCGGTCGTGCCGAGGTCGGGCGCCGCGGGCGGTCTCTCCGGCGCGTTGCTCGCGGCCGGCGCCGAGGTGGTCGACGGCGCGGCCTACGTCGCGCAGGCGCTCGAGCTGGGCGAGGCGCTCGCCGAGTCGGACCTCGCCCTCACCGGGGAAGGGGCCTTCGATGCCACGAGCATCGCGGGCAAGGGGCCGGGGCACGTGCTCTCGGTCGCCGCTCGCCACCGGGTGCCGGCGGTCGTCATCGCCGGGGCCGTCGGCGCGGACGCCGTCGGATCGCGCGTCTTCTCGATGAGCGAGGTCGTGGGCGCGGAGCGCGCGCTCGCCGACGCCGCCGACGCGCTGCGCGTCACGACGACCCAGGCGCTCTGGCAGCTCGATCTCTGAGGGGTCGCAGGCTCCGCGGGTCTCGACCCCTCCCGGCGTCAGGCCGTCTTCGCGATGCGCACTCGGATGTCCTTCATCAGCGGCTGGTCGCTCTGACGGCTGTAGTCGTCGGGGCCGAGCAGCACGTTCATCTCGGGGAAGTACCCGGCGGCGCTGCCGCGCGGGGTGTCGTACTCCAGTGCGCGGAACGCCGTGACGCTGCGCACCGAGCCGTCGCGCGAAGTGGCGACGATGTCGACGAGGTCGCCCTCGGCGATGCCGCGCTCCTTCATGTCGCGCCGGTTCATGAAGACGAGCTCGCGGATGTTGCGCACGCCGCGGTAGCGGTCGTCGGCCGAGTAGATGGTGGTGTTCCACTGGTCGTGCGAGCGCATGGTCTGCAGCACCAGCACGTCGGCCTCTTCGGGGATGACGTTCGGCAGCTCGGCGTGCGAGAACTCGGCCTTGCCCGACGGCGTCTGGAAGTCGCGCTCGCGCGCGGGCTGCGGGATGCGGAAGCCGTAGGGCTGGCGCACCAGCTGGTTGAAGCCCTCGAAGCCGGGCAGCGCCTTGGCCATCGTGTCGCGGATGCGGTCGTAGTCGCCGACGTACCACTCCCACGGCGTCGCCGACTCGGGCATGGTCGCGCGGGCGATGCGCGCGATGATCTCGGGCTCGCTCAGCAGGTGCGGGGAGGCGGGCTTGCGAGAGCCGAGCGAGAGCATGACGGAGCTCATGGCATCCTCGGTCGAGATCGACTGGGGCCCCGACTCCTGCTCGTCGCGCTCGGTGCGGCCGAGGCACGGGAGAATAAGCGCCGCCTTGCCGTGGGTGAGGTGGCTGCGGTTGAGCTTCGTGCTCACGTGCGCGGTCAGCTCGCAGCGTCCCATGCCCTCGGCGGTGAGCTTGGTGTCGGGAGCGGCCCGCACGAAGTTGCCGCCCATGCCGAGGAAGACCTTGAGGTCGCCGCGGTGCAGCGCCGCGACCGTGTGCACGGTGTCGAGGCCGGGCTCGCGGGGCGAGGTGATGCCGCAGACCTCGTCGAGCTTCTCGAGCCAGTCCTCGGTGGGCTTGTGGTTGATGCCGCAGGTGCGGTTGCCCTGCACGTTGCTGTGGCCGCGCACGGGTGAGGGGCCGGTGCCCTTCCGACCCACGTTCCCGCGCAGCAGCAGCAGGTTGACGATCTCGCGCACGGTGTCGACGCCGTGCTGGTGCTGGCTGACGCCGAGGCACCAGCTGATGACGCAGCGCTCCGAGGCGAGGTAGACCGCCGCGGCCTGGCGGATCTCGGTCTCGGTCAGACCCGCCTGCTCGACGAGTTCGGCCCACGTCGTCGCCTCGACCATCGCGCGGTACTCGTCGAGCCCGCTCGTGTACTGGTCGAGGAACGCCTGATCGATCGCGGTGGGGTCGGTCGCCGAGGCCTCGAAGACCACCTTGGCCATGCCGCGGATGAGGGCGAGGTCGCCGCCGGGGCGCACCTGCAGGTTCATCGTGCTGGTCGGGGTGGAGTGGAAGGTCGCCATGTCGACGATCTCGTGCGGCACGATCGTGCGGGTGCCGGCGACCTCGCGCAGCGGGTTCACGTGCACGACCTGAGCGCCCCGGTCGATCGCCTCGGCGAGGCTGGTGAGCATGCGCGGGGCGTTCGAGGCCGCGTTGACGCCGAGGATGAACAGCGCGTCGGCGTTCTCCCAGTCCTCGAGGTCTGCGGTGCCCTTGCCGGTGGCGAGGGATGCCGTGAGCCCACGACCCGAGCCCTCGTGGCACATGTTCGAGCAGTCGGGGAGGTTGTTCGTCCCGAGCTCGCGCGCGAACAGCTGGTAGAGGAACGAGGCCTCGTTGCTGAGGCGCCCCGACGTGTAGAAGGCCGCCTGATCGGGGGATTCCAGCGCGGTGAGGTGCTGCGCGATCATGCGGAACGCGTCGTTCCACGAGATCGGCACGTAGTGGTCGGTCTCGGCGTCGTAGACCATCGGGCCGACGAGGCGACCGGCGTCTTCGAGTTCGAAGTCGCTCCACTGCGACAGCTCGCTCACGGAGTTCTCGGCGAAGAACTCTTTACCGACCCGCTTGTGGGTCATCTCCCACGTGACGTGCTTGATGCCGTTCTCGCAGATGTCGAGGGTGACGCCTTTGTCGTCGGGCCAGGCGCACCCGGGGCAGTCGAAACCGCTCTTCGGGTGGTTCATCGTGAACATCGCCTTGGTGCCCGCGATCGGCTGGCGCTGTTCGTAGAGCACCTTGCCGACGGTGAGGGCGGCGCCCCAGCCGGCGGCTGGGTGCTCGTAGGGACCGGTGCTCGACCAGTCGCCGTCGACCTGCGGGCCGAGGCCCCCCTGGCGCGGCTCTTCGGTCATCAATCCGAACGACTCACCCATAACAGTTCCTCCGATGGTCGTGGCGCCGGGCTCGTGGCATCCGGTCGTCGTCAGCGTACGCTCGCGAGGTCGGTCGTCGCGGGGGTTGTGGACGGTGCGATGATGCGATCCGTCCGCGTGTACAGATTCATGCTGTTGCCCCGCACGAAGGCGGCGAGGGTGAGACCCGCGCGCTCGGCGAGCTCGATCGCGAGCGACGAGGGCGCCGAGACGGCGGAGAGCATCGGGATGCCGGCCATCACGGCCTTCTGCACGAGCTCGAAGCTCACGCGGCCCGACACCTGTAGCACGGTACCGCGCAGCGGCAGACGGTCGTTCAGCAGGGCCCAGCCGACCACCTTGTCGACCGCGTTGTGGCGTCCCACGTCTTCGCGGGCGACGAGCAGCTCGCCGGTGGCGACGTCGAAGAGCGCCGCGCCGTGGAGTCCACCGGTCTTGTCGAAGGTCTTCTGCTGCTCGCGCAGGCGATCGGGGAAGGCGGCGACGTCGTGGGCCGAGACCCGGATGCCGTCGGAGGCGACGTCGTAGCTCGACACCTTCTCGACGGCCTCGATCGACGCCGTGCCGCAGACCCCGCACGAGCTCGTCGTGTAGAAGGAGCGCGCGATGTCGGGGGAGGGCAGGTCCACTCCCGGCGCGAGGGTCAGGTCGAGGACGTTGTAGGTGTTGCCGTCGGCGCCGCCCGTCCCGGGCCCCCCGCAGTGGATCGCGCGAGAGAACTGGTCGCCACGGCTGATGACGCCCTCCGAGACGAGGAACCCGGCGGCGAGTTCGACGTCGTGACCGGGCGTGCGCATGGTCACCGACAGGGGGGTGCCGGCGACGCGGATCTCGAGCGGTTCCTCCACCGCCACGGCATCCGGTCTCTGCCTGTTCACGCCGTCGAGGGTGAGACGCGTGACGCGACGGGAGGCGGTGAGGCGGCCCACGTCAGGACCTGGCCGCGAGCGAGATGGGGGGCATGGGTCGAGCGTACGCCCGCGTTCGGGCCCCACGGGCGGCGGAAAGACCGTCGATTCCTCGCGATTCCGCGGCGCACCGCATCGGGCGGTGGGACCGCGCTCATCTTCGCAATCCTGCGGGAATCGGCCTTTCCCATTCTGTCGAATACAGATTCTTCGAGATTTTTCAAGCGCGGCGTGACGATTCCCCCACCCACTACGTCTTAGTCATGTAGGCCGAAGCGCCACCCCGGAGCAACCGGGTCCAGACATCGAAAGGCACGGACATGGCTACCGACACCACCACCACCCCCGCTGCGCAGAACGTCCCCCAGGCGGCGTCGCGCGTGAACCGCCCCCTCGGCGGACGCGGCCCGGAGGCCCACACCGAAGGCAAGACCACGATCGCCGAAGGCGTCGTCGCCAAGGTCGCCGGCATCGCGGCCCGCGAGGTCACCGGCGTGTACGCCCTCGGTGGCGGCGGAGCCCGCGCCCTCGGCGCCATCCGCGACGCCATGAACGCCACCGACCTGACGCAGGGCGTCAAGGTCGAGGTGGGCGAGACCCAGGCCGCCGCCGACGTCACCATCGTCGTCGAGTACGGCGCCCCCATCCAGGAGGTCGCCGACCAGGTGCGCGCCCGCGTCGCCGGTGCGATCAACCGTCTCGTCGGCCTCGAGGTCGTCGAGGTCAACGTCGACGTGAACGACGTCCACATCCCGGGCGACGAGAACAACGACGCCGAGTCCGAGAAGCGCGTCCAGTGAGCGTCAGCACGAAGGGCGCGCTCGCCGGCCTGGTGCTGGCCCTCAGCGCCCTGATCTTCGGCTTCTGGGGATTCATCCTCGTCGCCCTGTTCATGGCGATCGGTGTGGTCGTCGCCCGCATGACCGCGGGTGAGATCGACGTCCGCAACGTCGTCAACGCCTTCAAGGGTCGGAGCACATCGTGACCACCGTCACCGCTTCCCCCGGGGTCGGCAACCGCACCACGGTTGCCGGCCCCGGCCTCCCCGCCGGTCGGGTGAACATCGCCGACCGCGTGCTGCAGAAGACGGCCGAGCGGGCCGCCGCCGACATCGTCGGCGTGGATGCCAAGAACGTCCACGTCGAGATCGTCTCGTCCCGCGACTCCGCCGTGGTGCGCGTGTCGACGCCCTTCCCCGTCCCCCGCCTCGAAGACACCGAGGCCGTCCGCGCCGCGACCCCCGTGCTCGACGCAGCACGCGCGGCGCAGGGCGAACTGCGCACGCGTCTGACCCGGCTGTTCGGCCGCGAGGTCTCGCGCGTCGACCTGACGATCACGGGCGCCAGCGCCCCCCAGCGAAAGCGAGTGCTGTGATGAGCGATAGCGTGCTCCGCACCGTCGTGCGCCGCGAGACCCACTCCCCGCGCACCGTGGCCATGCTCGTCGTGGTCGTGCTGCTGCTGCTCGCGCTGGCGTACGCCGCGGTCGAGATCATTCTCCACCTCGTGGGAGCCCAGCCGCTGCTGGTCGGTCCCGGCGAGGCCCTGAACGCCCTCGTGGCGGCCCCGACCGCACTCATGCCGGTCGCCTTCATCGTCGCCGGCGTCGTGCTGGCCATCCTCGGTCTGCTCGTGCTGATCCTCGCCCTCAAGCCCGGGCGCCTCTCGCGCCACGAGATGGAGTGGGGCGACCGTGCCGTCGTCGTCGACAACGGCGTCGTGGCATCCGCCATCGCCCAGCACCTCAGCAACGAGTCGGGCATCGCCCGTGACGACATCGTCGTGGGCGTCGCCCACCGCTCGGTCGACGTGACGGTTCGTCCCCCGGTCGGCATCCCGGTCGATGAGGCGCAGCTGCGCCGCATCGTCGACGAGGAGGTCGCCGCCTACAAGCTCACCCCCGCCGTGCGCACGCACCTGCGCGTCGAGCGCCCCGACACCAAGGAGTCCCGATGAACGCCACGCGTCGCGGTCTGAACCGCTTCGTCCTCTTCGTGGTCGCCCTCGTGCTGCTGGCACTCGCGGCCCTCGCGCTGCTCGTCGGCCTCGTGCCCGGCGGCGCCGACACCTGGACCACCGTCATGGGCGGGTTCCAGGGCTGGCTCGAGTCGCTCGGACGCGAGTCCGCCGGCTGGGGCGCCGTCGCCGCCTTCGTGGTGATCGCGATCGTGCTCATCCTCATCGCCTCGGCCGCCGTGCGCGGACGCCGCCAGGCGCCCCTGCAGTCCACCGGCAGCGCCGGCGCCGAGGGTCGCATCACCGTGACCGACGGGTTCGCGTCGGAGGCGCTGAAGAACGCGCTCGCCGAGCGCGACGAGATCCTGTCGTCGCGGGTCAGCGCCGGAGAGATCCAGCACGAGTCCGTGTTGCACGTCGCGGTCACCCCGCGACAGAACACCTCGCCGCGTCAGGTGGCCGAGCACGTCGACACGCTTGTGACGAACCTCGCCGCCCTCACCGGACAGAACCTGCGCGCCTACATCTCGATCCACTCGGGCCTGCGCGCCAAGCTCGCGCGCGACAACACCCGCGTGCACTGACACCCCACGAGGAGACGTCATGACCAGCATCGATGCGACCATCGACCCGCCCGATCTCGAGGCCGCGGCGACGCTTGCGGCGACCGCCGCGGAATCGGTTCCCGGCGTGCACGCGCTCGGCAGCCTGCTCGGACGCGCGTCCGACGCCGTCCGCGAGCGCGTCGGCCTCGCCCGCACCGCCCCGGGCGTGAAGATCGACACCGCCCGCGCCGACGGGGTCACCGCGACCATCTCGCTGGTCGTCGACTACCCGCACAAGCTGCGCGAGGTGTCGGACGAGGTCCGCCGGGCCGTGCGCACCGCGCTCGAGCCGCTAGGCCGCGGCCGGGTCGACGTCGACGTCGTGGTGACGGGCGTCTTCGGACCCTTCGACCGCGATGTCGTGGCCGAGGCCGAAGAGCGGGCGGATGCCGTTGCCGCCCGCGCCTCGGAAGTGGCCGATGACGCGAAGGCCAAGGCGAAGGACGTCGCGGATCGCGCGTCGGCCGTGGCCGATGACGCGAAGCTCAGGGCGTCGGCGGCGGCCGGTGACGTGCGTGCACGGTCGAAGGACCTCGCGGCCAGCGCGTCGGAGACCATCGACACCGCCGTGTCGAAGACGAAGGACGTCGCGGCCGGAGCCGCCGCCGCCGTGGACGAGACGGTCCGCCAGGCGCGCGAGCGCGTGGCGGCGGCTGACGCGGAGTCGGACATCGAGGCCGCGGACCGCGTGACGGAGGGTCTCGAGCCTGAACGCACCACGCCGGCCGCCGACGACCGCGGAGACGTGAGCGACGTCGTCGCGGAGGCCCTCGAAGACGCCGCGATCGACATCGCGATCGCCGCCGACGAGGTGCGCGCCGACGACAAGACCCCCGCGACCGACAGCGTGCAGTCGGTGGTCGAGGACGAGCGTCCGCGCCCCTGAGCCGCATCCGCTGGACCCCAAGGCCCCGCTTCGGCGGGGCCTTCGGTCTGTCCGCTGACCGCACCGCGTACACAACTCCTGAATTCTGCGGCAACCAGGGGTGCGGGACGCCGTCATTCGGCGGGAGTGTGCGCGCGGGGCGGCCGTTCTTCCGGAGTTGTGCCCGCGACGGGGCGGGCGCGGGGCGCTACTTCGCCGTCGCGTTGTCGTACGCCCGCTGCGCGGCCTGTTGCGCGTCGGCCAGGGCCTGCTCGGTCGTCTTGTCGCCGAGGAGGACCGCGGTGATCGCGTTGTTGAGCTCGTTCTGGATGTCCTGCCCGGCGGGCGACGAACCGAACGACTTCCCGCTCTCGACCACGTCGTAGTACGTCGAGATCACCTGATCGAAGCCACTGTCGCCGGTCGGCACCACGAACTGATCGCGGATCATCGCGTCGGCCTCGGGCGAACCGGTGAACAGGCCGGTGTTGAGCCCGCCCTTGCTCTCGATCGTCGCGGCGCGCGCAGCGCCGGCCGCCATCCAGGCGTCGGTCGAGGTGAGGTCGGTCATCCAGGCGCAGGCCGCCGCGGGGTTCTTCGCCCCCACGGGGATCGCGAACGCGGTGCCCGATGCGAGCGAGAACGGCTGCCCTTCTGCATCGCGGAACGGGACCGCCTGCAGCGAGACCTGGTCGCGGTAGGCGCCGAGCACGTTCGGGTACCACTGGTTGGCCACCTGCGCGCCGACCTGGTTCTTCACGAACTGGTTGGCGTCGCCGAACGTGTCGAAGGAGTCGGTGAAGCTCTTCACCGCCGCGTAGCCGCCCTGGGCGTCGGTGATCTGCTTCAGCGCGTCGATGCCCGCCGCGTTGGCGGGATCGTCGAGGGTCGGCTTGCCCTCGGCATCCGTCAGCTGTCCGCCCATGCCGAGAACCCAGAGTCCGCCCTGTCCCGTCGCGACGGGATCGAAGCCGAGACGCGACGGGGTGCCGCCGGAGGCCTGGTAGATCTTGCCGACCGCGGCGAGCAGCCCGTCCATCTTCGAGGTGTCGAACTCAGCGGGTGTCACCCCGGCCTCGTTCAGCACGTTCATGTTCAGCAGGATCGCGGGCGGCTGGTAGAACTGCGACACCGCGTAGACGCCGTCGTCGTAGGTCACGTCGTCGACGACGTTCTGGTACCAGCGCTCGTTCGGGGTGACGCCTTCGGCCTCGAAGCACGCGTCGAGGGGGATCAGCAAACCCTGCGCGGCGTAGGTGGTGACGTAGCGGCGGTCCATCTGCACCACGTCGGGGACGTCGCCGCTCGCGATGCGGGTCGTGAACTTCTGGGCGTCGAAGGCCGTGGCATCCAGGGTCACCTCGACGTCGGGGAGTTGGCCGGCGGCGTAGTCGAGGCGCGATTGCCCCACGTCATCCGCGTTCTCGAAGCCCCACGCGGCGAGAGCGCCCGTCGGTGCGGCGGAGATGTCGACGTCGGCGGCGGGGTCGTCGGAGCCCGCGCTGCACGAGGTGAGGGCGATGGCGGATGCCGCGACGACCGCGGCGCCGGCGAGGGAGCGCTTTCGCATGATGTGTCCTTTCGAGAGGGGGGAGTGTCAGCCTTTGCGGCCTTGGGTCGCGACGCCCTCGATGAAGTAGCGCTGACCGAAGGCGAAGATGATCAGCATCGGGAGGGTCACCAGCAGCGACGCGACCATCACGTACTGGTAGTCGCCCTGGCCGCCCGCGCTGGGGCTGTATTTCGTCATGGCGTAGGCGATGCCCAGCGGCGCGGTGAACTCCTCGACGCTGCCGGCGTTGAGGTAGATGAGCGCGGCCTGGAGGTTGTTCCAGCTCGCCTGGAACTCGAACAGGAACACGATGATGAACGACGGGATCGACAGCGGCATGGCGATGCGCCAGAACAGGCCCCAGGCGCTGGCGCCGTCGAGCCGCGCCGCCTCGAACAACTCCCGGGGGACGCCGAGGAAGAACTGCCGCTGCAGGAAGATGTAGAAGGCCGAGCCGAACAGATTCATGCCCCACAGCGGCACCCAGGTGCCGAGCAGCCCGGTCTCCTTCCAGATGAGGTAGATCGGGATCATCGTGACCGCACCGGGCAGCATCATCGTCGCGAGCACGAGCCCGAACAGCAGCCCGCGGCCGGGAAAGCGGAAGTACGCGAAGCCGAAGGCGACGATCGAGCTCATCACCGCGACGGTCGTCGCCGCCAGCAGGGCGATCGCGACGCTGTTGAACATCCAGCTGAGCAGCGGGAGCTGGGTCCACACCTCGGCGTAGTTGCCCGGGGTGAAGGTCTTCGGGATCAGGGCGTTGTCGAACACCTCGCCGCGCGGCTTGAGGCTCGCCGCGAGCAGCCACGCGAAGGGGTAGAGGAACAGCAGCGCGAAGACGACCAGCACCGCCGCGAGGACCACGCGGCCCGCCAGGGTCTTGGGCTGCTTCAGCGCACGGCGCCATCGCGGCGTCTTCGTGACGGATGCCGCCAGCTCGGGCCGGGCCTGCGCGACGCCCGGGGTCTGCAGGGTGTCGGCCATCAGCGGTCCCCCTCGTAGTAGACGAAGCGGTTGCCGAGGCGCACCTGCACGATCGTGATGAGCAGGATGATCACGAACAGCAGCCACGCCATCGCCGCGGCGAAGCCGAAGTTGAACTGCCGGAACGCCTGCTGGAAGAGGTAGATCGCGTAGAAGAGCGATGCTTCGGGCGAGGCGTTGCTCTGGTCGCGCCAGAACAGCAGGTAGGCCTGGTCGAACACCTGGAAGGCCGCGATCGTCAGCACGATGACGTTGAAGAACATCGCCCCCGAGATCATCGGCAGAGTGATGGAGAAGAAGCGGCGGACGGGACCTGCGCCGTCGATCTGCGCAACCTCGTAGAGGTCGACGGGCACGTTCTTGATGGCCGCGAGGAAGATGACCATGGTGCCGCTGACGGTCCACAGTGCCATCAGGACGATGCTCGGCTTCACCCACGCCGGGTCGACGAGCCACTGCGGACCGGGGATGCCGACGGCTCGGAGCGCCTGATTGATCGCGCCGGAATTGCCGTTCAGCAGTAGGAAGAACACCGCGGCGGTGGCGACCGCCGGCGTCATTTTCGGCAGGTAGTAGAGCGTGCGGAAGATGCCGGCCCCGCGGCCGACCCGGCTCAGCAGCAACGCGAGGACCAGGGCGAACGCGATCTCGAGCGGCACCGCCATGACGGCGTAGAACAGCGTGTTGCCGAGCGAGACGGCGACCCGCGGATCTTCGAACAGTTGAGAGTAGTTCGTGACGCCGACCGGTCGGGCGGCCCCCGTCGCGAGGTTGTAGCTCGAGAACGAGATGACGAGGCTGTAGATCATCGCCCCCGCCGTGAAGACGAGGAACCCGAGGATCCAGGGCGAGATGAACAGGTAGCCGGCGATCGCCTCGCGGCGGTTGTACTTCACCTTCTGCCGCGGAGGGCGGCGTTTCGTGAGGGGAGTGCGAGGCCGGGCGGGGGAGAGCGTCACCGGAAGGACCGGTCGGCGGCGGTGGTCTCGATGCTCATGGGGTCTCCTCTCGCGCGCGCCCTCGTCGTCGAGAAGCGCTTCGCCAGGGTCGAGAAGCCGCGAGAAGAGGTCCAGGGCGTTGCCAAGGGCGGCCGAACGTGGGATACAGGCCGGTTCAGCGCGCGTCGAGGGCGCGCAGGTAGCGCCCGGTCATCCACGCCTGCACGCGACGACCGAGAGGGGCGCCGATGCGGGTGAACCAGCGGCCCGGCTTCGAGAAGGCGGCGATCTCGAAGACCACCTCGTGGTCCGGCCGAAGAGTCAGGGTGAAGCGTTCCTCCCCGCGCTCCGGGTGACCTGGCAGCGTTCCGTAGGCGAAACCCGCGACGGTGGCCGACCGTTCGGCCCACACGACCAGGCAGGGGATCCGGAAGCTCAGGATGCCGAGACCCAGGCGCATCGTGACGAGCGTGCCCACGCGCATCGGCGTCTCCGACAGCGTCACCCGCGCCCCCGCGCGTCGCTGCGCCTCTCCCGCCAGCAGCAGGTCGGCCGCGCGCTCGAAGTCCGCGCGACCGCTGCCGATCACGCGCCGCGCGCGCACGTGGTGGTAGCCCGCGGGCATGGTGCCGCCGGTCGCGCCGACCTCGGCGTACGTCAGGCCGTCCATGCGATCACGGTAGGGCAGCGGCATCCGGGTGCCGTCGGGCTTGCGCGTCGATCGGAGCGCCGTCGCGGTCGGGTGAGAGGCGCGTGGCACGCCGACATGCGCATCAGAAGCAGTGCAAGGATGACCGCATGATCGAGTTCTGCGACGCGCGCCCCGAAGATCTCGACGACATGGTCGAGGTGCAGAACGCCATCCACCGGGCGGGGCTGCGCGCGTGGGCGGTCGACGCCGACTTCGTGCGCGAGCGCTATCTCGACGACGAGCACACGATCGCCCTCACGGTGGCGGTGCGCGACGGGGTGGTGATCGGCTTCCAGTCGCTCAAGCGCGCCTGGGCGGAGAACCCGTACGGCGTGGAGGAGGGCTGGGGCATCATCGGCACCCACATCCACCCCGACATGGGGCGCAGCGGCATCGGCCGGAGCCTGTTCGCGCGGTCGATCGCCGCGGCGCAGGACGCCGGACTCCGTCACATCGACGCCACGATCGGCGCCGACAACGCCCCCGGACTCGCCTATTACGTCGCGATGGGCTTCGTGCCGTATCGCGAGGGCGACGGCGAGAGCGGCATTCCGCACCGGTTCGACCTCTGACGCGCGGGCGGTGTCGGTGGCCACGCCTACGCTGAAGGCATGGTCTCGACAGTCCCCGGTCCGCACGCGTGATCGACGTCGCAGAGCACCTCGCCGCGATCCTCGAGGCGGTCGTGCCGCTGGAATCCGAGCCGCGTGACGTCGCGGCCGCGCGCGGCCGCGTGCTGCGGGCCGCGGTGCACGCCGCGGTCGATGTGCCGGGGTTCGACTGCTCCGCGATGGACGGCTTCGCCGTGCGCGCCGACGACATCACCGCAGGGCCGACGACGCTGCGGGTGGTGGCCGATCTGCCGGCCGGCTCCGAGCTCGACCCGCCGATCGGGCCTGGTGACGCGGTGCGCATCATGACCGGAGCCCCCGTGCCCACCGACGCGACCGCCGTGGTGCCGTTCGAAGAGACCGCCGAGGGGCTCGAGGGCGGTCTCGGCCCGGTGGCGGTGCTCACGGCGCCCCGCGGCCCCGGCGCGCACATCCGTCGACGCGGCTCCGACGTGCGGGCCGGATCGCTCGTCGCCGCCGCCGGGGTGCGACTGACCGCGGGACGGGTCGGTGCGATCGCGGCATCCGGAGTCGGGACCGTCTCGGTCGCGCGCGCCGCGCGGGTGGCGATCGTGTCGACGGGATCCGAGCTGCGACCGGCGGGAACACCGCTGCGGCGCGGACAGATCCCCGAATCGAACAGCGTGCTGCTCGCCGGTCTCGCCGAGGAGGCGGGGGCCGAGGTCGTGCTGCGCACGAGCGTCGACGACAGCGGCGACGGCCCGCGTCGCGCGATCGCCGCCGCCGAGGCCGCGGGCGCCGACGTCGTCGTGTTCTCGGGCGGGGTGAGCGCGGGCGCCTACGAGGTCGTGAAGAACACCCTCGGCGACCTCATGCGATTCGAGCCCGTGCGCATGCAGCCCGGAAAGCCGCAGGGCTTCGGTCGCTCGGCGGCGGGCACGCTGCTGTTCGGTCTGCCGGGCAACCCGGTCAGCGCGGCGGTGTCGTTCGAGCTCTTCGTGCGTCCCGCCCTGCGTGCGCTCGAGGGCGACGGCGAGCTCGGCCGTTCCCGCGCCCTGGTCCCGTTCGCCGTCGAGTGGCGCGCACGGCCCGAGCGGGCGCAGTACGTTCCCGTGCGGATCGACCGCTCAGACCCCGCGCATCCGGTGGCCGAGCCGGTCGAGCGCGGCACACGCGGCTTCGGCGACGCGAACGGTCTCGCCGTGATCCCCCCGAGCACGCGGGGTGTCGCCGCGGCCGATCCGGTCGAGGTGCTGCTGTGGTGAGCGTCGATGCGATCCTGCTCGCCGGCGGACGCGCCACACGCGTCGACGGGGCGACGAAGCCGCTGTTCGAGGTGAACGGAACGACCCTGCTGCACGCGGCGATCGCGGCCGTGCGGTCCCACGGCGCACAGCGGATCGTCGTGGCCGCACCCGTGCTCGCTGACGATCTCGACGTCGAGTGGGTGCGCGAAGACCCGCCCTTCGGAGGACCGGTCGCCGGCATCGTCGCCGCCCTCGGCCGCGTGCGCGCCGACGAGGTCTACGTGCTCGCGTGCGATCTGCCGACCGCTCGCGCCGCGGTCGATCTGCTGCCCGACGAGATGACTCCGGATGCCGACGGCGCCTGCCTCGACGACGGGCGTCGACAGTGGCTGATCGGTCGATACCGCACCGGGGCGCTGCGGGAGGCGGCATCCGCCCTGCCCGACGACGGACGCGATGCCTCGATGCGCGCGCTGCTGGGCGGGCTGCGCATCACGGCGATCGCCGCGGACGAGTCCCTGACGCGCGACGTCGACACGTGGGACGATCTGACGCAGGCGCGGTCGTCGACCCGCCCGACGGCCCGAGGAGGAGTCATGACCGAATCCCGCACGCTGCCGCCCGAGGCGCTGAACGACTGGAGCGCCGCCCTCGCGGAGCGTTTCGATCTGGCCGAGGGCGACATTCCGATCTCGCTGATCCTCGACCTCGCGCGCGACGTCGCGAACGGGGTGGCCCGCCCGGCGGCACCGCTCAGCGCGTTCGTCGCGGGTCTGGTGGCCGGTCGCGCCGGCGGCTCACCCGCCGACACCGAAGCCGCGGTCGCTGCCGTGGTCGAGATGGCCCGCGGGTGGGAGAACCGCTGAGCCGCGATGCCTGAGGGGGTGGTCGTCGGGGTGGTCGCGGGCCGAGAGGCACTGGCCCGCCGAGGGTGGCGGAGTCTGCTGGCGCTGTTCGGCGCCCCTCGGTGAATCAGGCGGCCCGCAGCACGTCGACCGCGAATCCCGGCGCAATCGCGGCCGGGCGCGAGTCGTTCGTCCACAGCAGCGAGCACCCCTCCTCTTGCGCGACGGCGAG
The DNA here is from genome assembly GCF_032464975.1 of Microbacterium algihabitans. Taxonomy (NCBI): domain Bacteria; kingdom Bacillati; phylum Actinomycetota; class Actinomycetes; order Micrococcales; family Microbacteriaceae; genus Microbacterium; species Microbacterium algihabitans. Next base: position 1,113,080 of record NZ_JAWDIU010000001.1, on the reverse strand, counting down.
GTGCAGCGCATCTGCCGTTTGCAGGCCGGGATTGCGAGCTCTCAGACGTGCAGCGCGGACATAGGCGTCGGGCTCGATCGGCAACATCTCGAAACGATCGAAGACGCTCCACATGTGAAGCTGCGACTCGGCGCCTCGCTCGCGCATGGGTCCGACCATCGCTTCGAGCATCACGAGCGGGCTCGCCGCCAAGGGGGCACGAGCTGCAGCGAGAGCCATGCGCGCGCGGTCGCCGACACTGTCGTCGCGCTCGACCGCATAGATGACCAGGCAGCTGTCGACGTAAATCACGCCCCTGCCGCGCGATTCTCCGCGATGATCGCCTCGATCTCTTCGACCGGACGCGCGAGCTCGGGCGTCAGGGGGTTCTCCTCCAACCACTTCGCGAAGGCGTTGCGCGGACGCGGGGGCTGGACGTCGATCGGAACGATCCGCGCGACCGGAACCCCGCGCCGCGCGATCGTGACCTCGACGCCCGACTCGGCCTCGGCGATCAGCTTCGAAAGGTTGTTGCGCGCCTCCAGCACGTTGTAGATCATCGCGGCAGGCTAGCCAGCTTCCTGGCGAGGAAGAAGAGAATTCACCCTCGGTGGTGCCGTCAGTTGGTGCCGGGCCCTTCGGCAAGCTCAGGGACCTCCCTTCGACAGGCTCAGGGACCTCCCTTCGACAGGCTCAGGGACCTCCCTTCGACAGGCTCAGGGACCTCCCTTCGACAGGCTCAGGGACCTCCCTTCGACAGGCTCAGGGACCTCCCTTCGACAGGCTCGGGGACCTCCCTTCGACAGGCTCGGGGACCTCCCTTCGACAGGCTCGGGGACCTCCCTTCGACAGGCTCGGGGACGTCCCTTCGACAGGCTCAGGGACGTCCCTTCGACAAGCTCAGGGACCTCCCTTCGACAGGCTCAGGGACCTCCCTTCGACAAGCTCAGGGACCTCCCTTCGACAGGCTCAGGGACCTCCCTTCGACAAGCTCAGGGACCTCCCGTCGGGGTGGCTGAGCTTGTCGAAGCCCCGCCTCACGGCCCCACGTACTGCCCGCGGGGGCGCAGGCGCATCGCGGGCTCGGCGTACTCGGCGGCGATGTGCGCGGTCCACCCCGCGATGCGTCCGAGCACGAAGATCGTGCTCGCGGCGTCGTCGGGCAGGCGCGCGGCCGACACCAGGGCCGCCAGCGCGAGGTCGACGTTGGGCCGGAGCCCCGTGCGGTCGGTGACGACGGCCGAGAGGCGCTCGACGGCATCCATCGCCGAGGCCCCGTCGGGGAGCGCGGCGATCAGCGGGAACAGCGCGTCGGCTCGGTCGTCGCCGTCGCGGTAGAGCGGGTGGCCGAAGCCCGGGATGCCGCTGCCCTCGCGCAGCGTTTCCGCGAGGGCGCGCTCGGGTTCCTGTCCGCGCCGCACGCGGGTGAGCAGGCGGGCGGTGCGCGTCGCCGCCGAGATGTGCAGCGGGGAGTCCGCCGCTCCGAGGGCCGCGCTGATCGCGGCGTACCCGTCGGCGCGCGCCGAGGCCGCAACTCGCGCGGCGAACGTCGACACGGCAAGGTCGTGGTCCATGAGCAGTACGAGCGCGGCGTTGACGGCGCCCAGCGTCGCGGCATCCGCCGATCCCCTCCAGCCGCTGACGAGCGAGCGCGCGAGCTCGACGTCGGGGGTGCCTCCCAGGGCGACGGGGAGGCCGGTGATCAGCGTCCAGCCGATGCGGTGGGCGGTCGTTGCCGACGCGTCGTAGCGCAGCGGGTCGTCGGCCGCGAAGCCCGTCACCGCGGCGCGGAGTCGGTCCATGGCCCCGGCGTGCAGGGGGAGGGCCTCGACCATCGCGCGGGCGCTGCCGATCGCGGGGTCGGGGGCATCGACCCGCTCCACGCCCCACAGCCACGCGACGGCCTCGGCGAACGGGGTGCCGATCAGGTCGCGGGCACGGCGACCGCGGTACAGCAGCTCGCCGTCTTCGATGTCGGCGATCTGCGTCTGCACCACCCCCAGCGGCATGCCGGTCGTGGGGTGCGTCGGCGTGCGGGCGGGCGTGCGCCGGCGCGCCGCGGCGAAGGCCTCGACCTCGAGCGCGTCGAAGCTCGAGCCGTGCGCGTCGCGCTCGCGGGTCAGCAGTCCGCGCGAGACGTAGGCGTAGACGGTCTCGGCTTTGACGCCGAGGCGGGCGGCGACCTGCGCGGCGGTCAGGCGGGGGAGGGTCATATTGATCCGATCAACGTTGACGCTGTGACCGTCAGGTTCGCACACTGAGCCCATGAGCGACCTGATCGATGTGCCCCGCGGCCTGAACGGCGTCGTCGCGGCCGAGACGACCATCAGCGACGTCAACGGCGAGGCGGGCTGGTACCACTACCGCGGTCACGCGGCCGTCGACCTCGCGCGGTCGCACTCGTTCGAAGACGTTTGGCATCTGCTGGTGGTCGGAGAGCTTCCGGATGCCACGGCCCGAGCCTCCTTCGCCGCCCGCGTGACCGCGGCGCAGGGCGATCCCCGCCTCCCCGAGCTGATCACCGCCGTCGCCGCGCGCACCGGCCAGCCGCTCGCGGCGCTACGCGCGGTGTGGACGCTCGCGGCATCCGCCCGCTCGTCGACGCCGCTGTACGACCTCGACCCCGCCGCCCGGCTCGACGAGGCGATCGCGTTCGCGGCCATGGCGCCGCTCGCCCTCGCCCCGGGCGACGCATCGACCGGGCGGGGGATCGTCGCGGACTACCTCGCGCGGGTCACCGGGCACGACCCCGACCAGCGGCACGTGCGCGCCCTGTCGGCCTACTTGATCGCGGCGATGGACCACGGCTTCAACGCCTCGACCTTCACGGCCCGGGTCATCGCGTCGACCGGGGCCGACATGGCGTCGTGCCTCAGCGGCGCCCTCGGCGCCCTGTCGGGGCCGCTGCACGGGGGAGCCCCGGCCCGCGCGCTCGACGGCCTCGACCGTGCCGGCGACGACCCGGCGGCGTGGATCGCGGGAGAGTTGCAGGCCGGGCGGCGTCTGATGGGCTTCGGGCACGCGGTGTACCGCACGAGCGACCCGCGGTCCGAGCTGCTGCACGGCATCGCCGAGCAGTTCGGCGGCCCGCGCGTCGCGCAGGCTCTCGCGTTCCAGGTCGAGGCGGAGCGGCAGCTCGCGGCACGGCATCCGGAACGCCCTCTGCACGCCAACGTCGAGTTCTATGCAGCGGTGGTGATGGAGGAGTGCGGGATTCCGCGCGAGATGTTCACGCCCACCTTCGCGCTGGCCCGCACGATCGGCTGGAGCGCGCACGTGCTCGAGCAGGCGGCCGACCCGAAGATCATCCGCCCCGCCGCGCGGTACGTCGGGCGGCCGTTCGCGGGGTGATCCGGGGCCGTCGGCCGCCGCCCGGTGCCGCCGCCCGGTGCCGTCGTGCGGATGCCGCGGGCGACGCGCCGCGAGAACGGGCGGGCGGGACGGCGTGTCGAGGTCGGGATCCGCACAACGGCGGCGGGGACCGGCCGCCCGGACGATCGGTCGGATGCCGCGGACGAACGGTCGGGCGCCCGCTCCCGCGCCGGACCAACATCGGAGCATGACCACCACCGCCCCCGTTCCCACCCCCGTCGCGGGGGTCCCCGTGATGCGTTACGGCGGGCTCGTCGTCGTGATGCTGCTGAGCTTCCTGCTCGTCACGGCCGAGTTCCTCCCCAACGGCGTGCTGACCGAGATGGCCGCCGCCCTCGGCGTGACGCCCGGGCAGGCGGGCCAGACCGTCACCGTCACCGCTCTCGCCGGGCTCCTGTTCGCCCCGACCGTGGGACTGTTGCTGCCGCGGCTCGATCGCCGCTCGCTCCTGGTCGCCGCGGCGGCGTCGGCCGCGATCTCGAGTCTCGTGGTGGCGATCGCCCCGAGCCTCCCCGCGATCCTCATCGCACGGTTCTTGCTGGGTGCCGCCATCAGCGCGTTCTGGTCCATGTCGATCACCGTCGCCGCGCGCCTGTCGAGCCCCGACCGCATCGGTCGGGCGATGATGTTCGGCTCGGCAGGCCTGTCGCTGGCCACGGTGGCGGGCGTGCCGATCGGAGTCGCCCTCAGCGAGGCGCTCGACTGGCGGCTCGCGTTCCTGCTCATCGCCGTCGCCACCGCTCTCGTCGGCGTCGCCGTGCGGATCGTGCTGCCGCCCGTGCCGCCGGCCGCCGCGTCGAGCCTGCGCATCCTGGGCGACACCCTGCGCCGCCCCGGCGTCTTGGGCGCAATGGCAGGTCACGTGCTCGTCGTGCTCGGTCACTTCCTCGCCTACACGTACGTGCGCCTCTCGCTCGAGCGCATCCCCGACGTCACCGCCGGCACGATCGTGCTGCTGCTCGCCCTCTTCGGCGTCGGCGGGTTCGTCGGCAACATCGCCGTCGGCATGGTCGTCGACCGAGCGTTCGCCCGCCTCGCGGTCATCGGGCCCCTGGCCATCGCGCTGGCGATCGCGGCGGTCGCCCTTCTGCCCGGAGCCTTCGCCGCGGTGGCCGCGGCCGTGCTGGTGTGGGGCTTCTTCTTCTCGTCGTGGCTGATCATCGTGAACACCTGGGTGGGGCACTTGATGCCCGACCGTCTGGAGGCGGGCGGAAGCCTCGTCGTCACCGGTTTCCAGCTGGCGATCACCATCGCGGCGGGGGCCGGCGGCATCCTCGTCGACGCCGCAGGGGTGTTCGCGGCGGATGCCATCGGCATCGCGCTCCTCATCATCGGGGCCGTGCTGTTCGGGCTCTCCCTGCGCTCGCGCCGACCCGCGCGCGTCTGAACAGAGGCGAGCGGCTCAGCGCACCTCCCCGCGGAGGCTGTCGATGGGCCGCTCGTCCCCTTGCGCGAAGGGGTCGTCGCCGCGACCGACGGGACCGCGTCAGACGGTCAGCGGTCGCCCGGCGGTACGCCAGGCCGAGGGGGCGACACCGGTGTGGCGGCGGAACGCGCGCCGGAAGCCTTCATCCGAGCCGTAGCCGAGCAATCGCGACGTCTCCGACACCGAGGTGCCGGCGTCGAGGAGCTCCGTCGCCCGGCGCATGCGCACCTCGGTCACGTATGAGGCGGGCGAGGTGCCGAACACCTCGCGGAAGCGCGCGGCGAACACCGACCGCGACATCGCACCGAGCGCTGCGAGCTGGTCGAGGGTCCACTCGTGCCCGGGGTCGTCGGCGACGGCCGTGACCACGCGGGTGAGGAACGGGTCGTCGCTGAGCGGCGGCCACGTCGCCTCGCGCTGGGTCGAGGCCCACGTGCGTAGCGCCGACAGCAGCACGGTCGTGACCATGAGTCGGCAGATCGTCTCATCGCCCTGGCGACCGGTGCCCGGCTTCGGCAGACCCAGGTGGGCGGCGAGTCCGGCGGCGGCCGGTTCGGCCCCGGCGAAACCGCTGACGAAGATCAGGTGCGGAAGAGCGCGTGTGTCGAAGGTGGGCACGACCTCGAGCGGCACCACCGTCACCTCAGCGCCCGACTGCGACGACACGGCGACGGCGTGGCAGCCGAGCGAGATCAGCGCGTCTCCGGCGAGGAGGGTGCGGCCCCCGTCGCGGGTGGCCGCCTCACCGGAGGCGGCATCGACGGTGCAGGCGGAACGCGCGCCGGTGCGTCCGGTGATCTCGCCTTCGCGCAGGTAGACGATCGCCGCCTCGCCGCGTTTCAGCGACAGGGTGCCGCCCGCGGCGAGCGATTGCCGCCAGGCGTGCCCCGGCCGCACGTCGATGCTCGACAGGGCGCGTTCCAGAGCGGCATCCGGCGTCATGAGAGCGAGAACCGCCGCGCGACGGGCGGTATTCCGCTCAGCTCAGCAGCTCGAGTCCGCTGAAGAACCCGATCGAGATCGACAGCAGCCCCGCGGCGACCCCCGCGATGAAGCCCGCCGCGGCGAGTTCGCGCGCCATGCGGGCGTTCAGGCTCAGGATGCCGCAGACGAACGACACCAGCGCGAGCACCCACATGCCGATCTGGATCCACGCCACGTTCTCGAGGTGGGCGATCGCGCTCGCCGTCACGAGGAACAGATACCAGGCGATCACGATCACGCCGGTGACGAGCGCGATGATCGATACGACCCGCAGGTCGCCCTTGGGTGTCGGCGGAGCAGGGGGCTCGTCGCGCGGCGGAACGTGGATCGCCGGTTCGAGCGAATCGGGGAGGTCCTCGTCTGCCATGTGCTGATCCTCCCAGGTCGCGGGCCGATTCAGCGGCGTCTTGACGGGCGCCTACGCGCGGACGACCTCGATGCCGGTGGCCGCGATAGCTTCGGCGGCGCTGTCGGGCAGTGCTGCGTCGGTGATCACCTCGGCCACCTCGGCGAGACGAAGGGCGCGGTATTTGGCGAACCGGCCGTATTTCGAGCTGTCGGCGACCAGCACTGCGCGCTCGGCGGCCTCGACCGCCGCCCGCTTCGCCTCGATCTTGGCCTCGACGGGAGTCGTGACTCCGTGGCCGAGGTCCCAGGAGCTCGACGAGATGAAGGCGAGGTCGAGCGAGAGCTCGGCGAGGGTGAGGCGGGTCAGGCGGCCGATCGTCGAGAGGTTCGTGCGATCCACCCGGCCGCCGACCGAGATGAGGTCGGCCGAGGGGTGGTCGAGAAAGGTCTGCACGGTGGCGATGTCGTTCGTCACCACCGTGAGATCGCGCACATGCTCGAGGAACGGACGCATGGCCTGCGCCGTGGTGCCGGCGTCGAGGTAGATCGTCATGGTGTCGCGCACGCGGGTCGCCGCGGCGCGCGCGATGGCCGTCTTCTCGGCGATCTCGCTCGTGGCCTTCTCGGCGCGCGAGGGCTCGAGCACGAGCCGGCTGACGAGCTTCGCTCCACCGGTGGTGGCCTGCACGAGACCCTGCTCCTCGAGCACGGCGACGTCGCGGCGCACGGTCATCTGGCTCACGCCCACCAGATCACTCAACTGGCGGAAGCTGAGGACGCGTTCGCGATGCAGGGCCTGGACGATGCTCTCCCGGCGCTGATCGGGGATCATCGGAGCGGCTTCGGTCATCGTCGTCCTTCGGTCCCGCTCAGCTTACTGAAGCGGTCGCGGTCCACGGGGTCCCCCAGCGGGCGGTGATCTCGGCCACTCGCTCCGGGGCGATGAGGCGTCGCTGTCGACCGTCCGTGAGCAGGGTGATGCGGCAGGCCTCTTCGAGCTCGATCGTGCTGTCGACCGCCGCCGCGGCCTCCGCTGCGCTCACGACGGCGCCGTGGTTGGCGAGCAGGGCGGCGCGGAAGGGCACGGGGCAGTCCGTGATCAGGGCTCCCATCGCGGGGTCGCCCGGGGGCACGAAGTCGAGCAGCGGCACCTGGCCCACGCGCATGAGCGAGTACGGCGTCAGCGGGGGAACGGCGGAGTGGGGCGCCCAGGGCTCGAGGCACGACACGGCCACGGTCGAGGGGGAGTGCACGTGCACGACGGCACGGTGCTCGGGATTGCGCGCGTACATCGCGACGTGCAGCGGCACCTCCTTCGAGGGGCGGGCGCCGCCGACGATCTCGCCGGCGAGGGTGAGGACGGCGATGTCCTCGGGGGTCAAGGCACCCAGGCGGGTTCCGGTGCCCGACATGAGCAGCCGGTCGCCGTCGCGCACGCTGACGTTGCCCGAGGTGCCGGGGCTGAGGCCAGCGTCGACCAGGGCGCGGCCGGCCGCGATGAGGTCTTCGAGGGCGCTCATGCGATGGCCTCCCAGGCAGCGGTGAACAGATCGGTCCCGCCGAAGTTGCCGCTCTTGAGGACGAGGGCGACGGTGTCTCCGGATGCCGCCTGGCCGGCGCTCCAGCACACTCCGGGCGCGAGTTGTGGGCCGATCTCGAGATTCGAGACGCCCAGCGCCTGCACGACGGCACCGCTGGTCTCGCCTCCGGCGACGACGACCCGGTGGATGTCGCCCGTCGAGACCAGATCGGCCACGACGGCCGAGAGCACATGCTCGACGGCGTCGGCGGTCGCGGAGGCGTCTCGGCGGATGTCGGCGAGCTCGGTGACCGAGCAGACGAGCGGCAACTCCGTCGGCGGGAGGCCCCGCACCCAGGCGACGAGGGCCGCGATCTCCGCCTCGGGGTCGGACGCCGCGGCATTCAGATCCACACGCCGCATCGTGGCGCCCTGCCCGACGGCGTCGGCGATCTGCGCGCGCGTCGCCGCAGAGGCGGAGCCGCACACCACGAGCCTGCCTCGTCCGACGGCCGGGAACGGCATCGCGGCGGCGTCGGCGGGGGCGTCGAGGTGCGCTGCGAGGGCCGCGCCTCCGGAAAGCACGCGCAGATGGCGAGATGCCGCGGCGATCACGGCGAGGTCGTCGTCGGTCTCGGCGTCGACGATGAGGTATCCCGGCTCCGCCTCGTCGATCGCGGCGCGGAGGACGTTTTTGCCCGCGCGCACGGTGTCGCAGCCGATCTCGGTCAGCGTCGCGGCGGTCTGCGGGGCGAGGATGTCGCGCAGGCGCGACCTCGTCATCGGCGTCAGCGGGTGGTGGCGCATCGAGGAGTGCTCGAGCAGCGTGCCGTTCACGTACAGGCTCCCGTCGCGCACGGTGCGTCCGTTCGCGGGGAAGGACGGGACGACGATGATGCGGTCGGCCCCGGCCATCGAGACAACCGCGTCGAGCACGGGGCCGATGTTGCCCTCGTCGGTGGAGTCGAACGTGGAGCAGTACTTCACGTAGAGGCGCTCGGCACCCGCGGCGACGAGGCGCGTGCCGGCCTCGAGCGAGTCGGCCACGGCCTGGGCGACGGGGGCGGTGCGCGATTTCAGAGCGACGACCACCGCATCGTGGTCGGCGGGGACGTCGTTGTCGCCGATGACGACAGCAGTGCGCAGTCCCCGCTCCCGCAGAGCGGTGGCGAGGTCGGTCGCTCCGGTGAAGTCGTCAGCGATGGCGCCGATGTGCATGGGGAACCTTTTCATCGAGAGTGGGCCGCAACCACGGCCCATCTCAGTGTATGTGAAGATTTGAGAAGATACTTTGACAATTTGTGAGACGGCGTTACAGTTGCGGAGCACCAGGTGCGCTCCCCGACGCACCCCACGACTTTCGACGACGTAAGAGGAACAACGGTGATCCACAGCTCGGCACAGCGCCGTCCGGCCCCCATCCGCATCGCGGTGACCGGTGCGAACGGAGGGTACGGCCGCACGCTGCTCGACCAGCTTCGTCGCCTCCCCGACATGGCGGCGACCCAGCTCGTCGACCCCGACGTCGACGGCGTCCGCCGGATGCTCGCCGACCTCGGGATGACGGGTGACGATGTGGTGACGGCGACGGGTGCCGCGGAGGCCGCAGCCGCGGTCGACGCCGGGCGCACCGCCGTCGTCGCCGACGCCGCCCACGTCGCCTGGTCGCACGTCGACGTGCTCGTCGAGGCGACCGGTCGCATCGACGCCGGCTTCTCGTACGCAGACACCGCGCTCGACAACGGCACCCACGTCGTGATGGTCAGCAAAGAGGTCGAGACGATCGCGGGCGTCGCCCTCAGTGCCAAGGCGCGTGAGCGCGGCCTGCGGTACCTCCCCGGCGACGGAGATCAGCCCGCGAACTTGCTGCGCCTGGTCGATTGGGTGCTCGCGACCGGATTCGACATCGTCGCCCTCGGCAAGTCGGGCGAGTACGACCTCGTGTTCGACCCTGCGACCGGGATCGTGAACCAGAACGGGGTCGAACAGCAGGCTCCCGCACTGGCCGGCCTGCTCGGCCGCGGTGACGACCTCAGCGCCACTCTCGCCGCCCGTGCCGAGGCCGTATCGGGCCTCAAGCGCGCGGCTGCGGCCGACTCCTGCGAGATGAACGTGGTGTCGCTGTACACCGGAGCGACCGCCGACGTCGAGACCATGCACTACCCCGTCGTACGTCCGGACGAGCTCGCCGACGTGTACGCCGAGCGCGCCGACGGTGGCATCCTGGGCACCACCGGGGTGATCGACGTCTTCTCGATGCTGCGCCTGCCCGGCGAGGCGAGCTTCGCCGGCGGGGTCTTCGCGATCGTCCGCACGGGTGACGACGTCACGTGGGAGACCCTCCGCGGGAAGGGTCATGTCGTGAGCCGCGACGGCCGCTACGCCTGCATTTACTGGCCGTACCACTTCATGGGCATCGAGACGCCGCTCACCATCGCCGCCGCGGTCGACGACACCGCCGCGACGCCCGAGCCGCGCCAGCACACGGTGCTCGCCGCCCGCGCGTCCACCGACCTCGCCGCCGGAACCCCGTTCCGCGTCGAGGGGCACCATCACGAGATCGCCGGTGTCGCCCCCGTGATCGTCGCCCCCGACGCGGGCGAGATCGCCCCCTATTACCTGCTCTCGGGCGCGCGTCTGCGCCGCGATGTCGCCGCCGGGGAGCTCGTGCACTTCGCCGATCTCGACGGTGTGCACGAGCCCGCGGCATCCGCCTACCTCTCCGGGCTCGCGCTCGGAATCTGACCCCTCACCCCCGACCACCAGGAGATCGACGACGATGCACCGTGCCCAGACCATCCCCCTCGCCCCGCGCGGGGTGATCTCGTGAACGTGGAGATCATCGCCCTCATCGTGCTCGTCGCGGTGTTCGCCATCTCGGCCATCCGCAACGTGCACATGGGCGCCCTCGCCCTGGTGGCGGCCTGCGTGATCGGCGTGCTGCTCGTCGGCGAATCGCTCGACGACGTGCTCGGCGGCTTCCCCGTCGACGCCCTGCTGATCCTGCTCGGCATCACGTACCTCTTCGGTATCGCCCGCGCCGTCGGCACGATCGATTGGCTGGTCGACCGCTCGGTGCGCCTCATCGGAGACCGGGTCGCGCTCATCCCCTGGGCGATGTTCGCCGTCGGCACGCTGGTCGCGTGCCTCGGCACCTCGCACGCGGCGTTCACCCTCGTGCCGATCGCGATGAGCCTCGCGCACAAGCACCGCATCCACTCCACGATGATGGGCATCGCGATGAGTTCCGCGATCGTCGGTGGCGCCCTCGCGCCCACGAGCATCGTCGGCATCACCGTGCTCACGGTGGCCACCTCCGCGGGCATCCCCTACAACGCCGCTCTCATGTTCGGCCTCTCGGTCGGCATCAACACCGTCATCGTCGCCGTCGCGTTCCTCATGTTCGGTGGACGCGAGCTCATCGCCCGCGGTCGCGCCGCCAAGGCGGCATCCGGCGAACTCGGCACCGGAGGATCCGACGGCGTCGCCGGCACCGGCTTCAGCACGCGCCCCCGCAGCGGCGGCACGGCCCTGCTCGAGCAGACCGTGACCGAGAAGCTCACCGGCTACCAGCTGATGACGCTGGTCTCGATCCCCGTGCTCGTCATCGCGTTCTTCACGCTCACGCTGAACGACATCGACCTCAACCTCGGTGCCGTCGCGCTGACCCTCGCCGTGCTGCTCGCCTTCATCAACCCGAAGGCCGGTCGCGAGGGCCTTGCGAAGGTCGACTGGAACACCATCCTGCTGCTCGGCGGCATCATCACGTACGTCGGTGTGCTGACCCGACTCGGGGCGATCGATCAGCTGGGCGAGTTCGCGCGCTCGGTGAACGAGCCGCTCATCGCCGCGCTGGTGCTGTGCATCATCGCCGGTCTCGTCTCGGCCTTCGCCTCGACGATCGGCATCATCGGCGCCCTCGTGCCGCTCGCCGTTCCGTTGCTGCTGCCCGGCGGCGGTCTGGAGATGACCGGTTTCATCTACGCGCTCGCCATCTCGGCCTCGCTCGTCGACTGCGCGCCCTTCGGGACCACCGGTGCGACCATCGTCGCCTCGGCGCACGAGAGCGAACGCGCTCGCTTGTACAAGCACCTCACCATCTGGGGTCTGTCGATGGTCGTGATCGGACCCGTCATCACGATCGCGCTGTTCGTCGTGCCCTTCCTCGGCTGAGCGACGCTCCCGCAGGACGACGGCCCGGGTCACCTCACGGTGGTCCGGGCCGTTCCCCTTCCCGCCCGGCCTAGGCTCGATGCGATGAGAACCGTCGGAGTGGACCTCGCCGCGGCCGCGCCCGGAACCGCGCTCGCCGAGATCGTTTGGTCGGCCGGTGCGGCCCGGCTCGAGCGCCTCGAGATCGGCATGACGGATGCCGACATCGTGGCATCCGTCGCCTCGGGCGAGGTGTGGCTCGGGGTCGACTGCCCGCTGGGCTGGCCCGACGCGTTCGTGGACTTCGTCGGGGCGCACCACGCCGACGCGGAGCCGTCGCTCGGACCGGTCGAGGGCGATGCCGACTGGCGCCGGAAGCTCGTCTACCGCCACACCGACCACGTCGTGCGCGAGCGCATCGGCCGCTGGCCGCTGAGCGTGTCGACCGACCGGCTGGGCGTGACGGCGCTGCGCGGCGCGGGGCTGCTGCGGCGTCTCGCGGCGGTCGGCTTCCCGGTCGACCGGGCGGGGGAGGGGCGCCTGTTCGAGGTGTACCCCGGCGGATCGCTGCGCCGGTGGGGGTTCGACACCTCCGGTTACCGGGTGGATGCCGCGCGTCGCGTGATCCTTCTCCACGCGGTGCGCGAGCGCGCGCCCTGGCTTGACATCGGCGGGTTCGCCCCGCTCGCGATCGCGAAAGCCGATGCTTTCGACGCGCTCGTCGCCGCTCTCGCCACCCGCGCGGGAGCGCTCGGGTCGTTCGAGAAGCCGGCATCCGACATGCTGTCCGTCGCGCGCCGCGAGGGCTGGGTCGTGTTGCCGGACGGGCCTCTCGAGGCGCTGCCCGGGGTGGAGTGAACGCGAGCGACAACAGCCTTCTCACGCGCGTCCGCGCCGAGCTCGCGCAGCGAACTCGTCCAAGGCGTCGAGGATCTCGGGCGATTGCCAGATGCGGTAGCGACTCCCCCCACCAAGCTGGGTCAGCACCCCGACGGCAACGAGCTTGTTGATCGCCGTTCCTGCGGCCACGGTGCTGACGCCGAGGTCGGAGGCGATCGAGGCGGCGGTCACCACGGGCTTCGACGGCAGGAGTTCCATCAAGCGGCGCGTGGATGAGCCGGGCCGCGCCGTCACGCTCGTGTTCCATCTCTCGCGGATGCCGATGAGATCCGCGGCGAGGCGGCGCCCATTCGAGATCGCCGAGAAGCTGGCCTCGGTGATGGTGTGCACGATCGCGTTCACATCTCCGGCGCGGTAGTCCGTGAGGGCCTGAAAATAGACCCGAGGATCGCGCAGCAACCCCGCAGACACGGGGACGGTGAGATTACGGGTGAGTCCCCCGCGGTGGAGCATCGCATGAATCAGGGCGCGGCCCGTGCGGCCGTTGCCGTCGGGGAACGGGTGGATCGTCTCGAACTGTGCGTGCGCGATTGCGGCCTGCGCGAGCACGGGAACGTCGGTGCGGTCGACGAACTCCATCAGATCCCGCATCAATGCCGGTACCCGCTCGTGGTGAGGCGGAATGAAGTCGGCGTCGTGGGGCGATACCGCGCCCCCGCCGATCCACACCTGCTCATCGCGCCATTCTCCGGTGAACCTCGGGGCCGTATCCCGGAGCAGCGCCGATTGCATGGCGATCACTGCGTCTTCGTCCAAGTCGGCGCTGAGTGCGATCGCGGCATCCATCGCGCGCGTGTTCGCGACGATGAGGCGCGCGTTCTCGGATCGCGCCGCGCCGATCTCAGCGAGAGCCACCTGTCGAGCTCCCGCCGTCAGATTCTCCACCTCGGAGCTCGACGCGGACTCGGTCCGGAGGAGAATCGCCGGGAACGGTGCGACGAGCGCGGCGGCCTCGGCATCGAAGCGGGCGAGGGCGTGGCTTGCCTCATCGGCTGCGGCGAGCACCTCGGGGTCGAGCATGACTCTGATCTGCGCGATGAGCGGTGGAACGGCTGCGAAGTAGGGGCCGGCAGCGCGACGGAGCTGGCGGCGCGAGCCCACCTGCCCCTCTGAACGGTCCCACCGTCTCGGTTCATGCTCAATCGCCGGCCAGCCGCTGCCTTCACCTGTGCGCACGCGTCCATTTAAGCAAAGGAAAGACGCTTATCCTTTGCTTATTCGCTCATCGAGGTGACAGCCGCCCTCGATCTTGTGCAGGCGCAGCCTGTGCGCTAACGTGCAACCAAATGGTTGAACAACAGAGTGACGCCGACATCGACCGGGTGTTCCACGCGCTCGCCGATGCCACGCGGCGCGACATCGTGCGGCGCACGCTCGTCTCCGAGCAATCGGTGACGCAGCTCGCGGCGGCCTACGCGATGTCGTTCGCCGCGGTGTCGAAGCACATCGCCGTGCTCGCCGAGGCGCGGCTGATCACCAAACGCGCGGAGGGGAGGGTGCGACTCGTGCGTGCCGATCCCGCCGCGCTCGCCCGGGCGCAAGAACTACTGCGGTCGTACGAAGACCTCTGGCGCGGCCGCATCGATCGGCTCGACGCCCTGCTGAGTGAGCCCGATCCCACCCCGAACGAGAGCTAGACGAAGGAGTCCGCCATGCCCGTCACATCCGTCGAGAGCGACGCCGAAGCGCTCACCATGACCCTGGTCGCCGATTTCGCCGCCGGCCCCGAGCGCCTCTGGCAGGTCTTCACCGACCCGTGTCAGCTCGAGCGCTTCTGGGGTCCTCCCAACTGGCCGGCGACCTTCGCCAGCTTCGACTTCGAGCGTGGAGGCCGCGCGCGCTACGCGATGGCCAGCCCGACCGGAGAGATCGCGAGGGGGAGCTGGGAGTTCATCGACATCGACGAGCCGCGCGGATTCGAGGTGGTCGATTCGTTCGTCGACGAGAACGGCGACGCGATCCCCGGCATGCCGGCGATGCGCATGACCTTCGCCTTCGAGCAGACGGATGCCGGCTCGCGCCTGACGAACGTGACGTACTTCGACTCGCTCGAGGGGCTCGAACAGGTGTTCGCCATGGGGGCCGTCGAGGGATCCACCCTCGCCATCAACCAGCTCGACACCGTGCTGCAGGGGCTGCGGGAGTTCGCCCAGGGCACGGGGACGCAGCTCGAGATCCTCGACGACCAGCGCGTGCGCATCACCCGACTGATCGAGGGTCCGCGCGAGCTCGTCTGGCGCGCGCACGTCGACCCCGACCTCATGCGGCAGTGGATGCTCGGCCCCGATGGCTGGCGCATGAGCGTGGCCGACGTCGACGTGTCGGTCGGCGGCGACTACCGCATCGCGTGGGAACCCGAACCGGGCACCGAGGGCGAGGGCTTCGGCTTCGATGGCACGACCCTGCTGGTCGACGAGCCGCGACGCATCGTGCAGACCGAGCACATGACCGGCACCGACTTCCCCTCGACGACGAACGACCTGTCGTTCTACGAGGAGGACGGCGCCACTCTCGTCACCCTGCTGATCGCGTACCCCGACGCCGCCACCCGCGACACCGTGCTCGCCACCGGCATGGTCGAGGGCATGGAGCAGAGCTTCGAGCGGATGGAGCGCGTCGTCTTGGCGTGAAGCGCGGCGGATGCCGTGGCCCGGGGTCTCGGCATCCGTCGCCGAGGTGCCCGAGGCGTCGGGCTCAGGCCGCGGGAGCCGCGCGGCGCACGGCGTCGCGGATGCGCTTCTCGACCTCGGCCGTGACCTCGGCGATCGCGAACGACACCGGCCACATGGGTCCGTCGTCGAGCTGGGCGGTGTCGTCGAAGCTGACGGTGCCGTACCGCGTCTTGAACTTCGACGCCGGCTGGTAGAACACGACGACCTTGCCGTCCTTCGCGTAGGCGGGGAAGCCGTAGTACGTCTTGGGTGTGAGGTGCGCGGCCTCTTCGAGCACGATCACGTGCAGGCGTTCGGCCATCGCGCGATCCACGCCCGCGAGCTTATCGATCGCTTCGAGGCAGGCCTCGTTCTCCTTCTCGAGCTTCGCCGCGCCCTTCAGGCCCTTCGTGGCCTTGAGCTCTTCGGCGCGCTGCTTCATCGCCGCGCGTTCTTCGTCGCTGAATCCTGCTCCGCCGGTGGCCATGGCATCCGCCCTCTCGTACGTCTGACGGAAGGCTAGCGCGCCTCGGGCCGCGCGTATCCTCCGCGATCCGCGCATTCTCAGCCCGGATCGGCGGATGCCGACGGAGCTTGTGCGTATCGCTGACGTTGTGCGCCGCGTGCCCGCGCGTCGGCCGGGCGTATCCTCCGCGATCCGCGCAATCTCAGCCCGGATCGGCGGATGCCGACGGAGCTTGTGCGTTTCGCTGAGGTTGCGCCGCGCGTACCGCCGCGCTCAGGCCTCCCGCAGCCCCTCTTCGAGCGCGACCCACGCGAGCATCGCGCACTTCACCCGGGCCGTGTACTTCGACACACCCGACAGCGCGGCGGCGTCGGCGAAGGTCTCCTCGTCGAGGGGGATCTTGCCGCGCGAGCGCAGCGCCTCACGGAACTGCGTGATCAGCGCCTCGACGTCGGTCTTCGCCATGCCCTCGGCGCCGCCGTCTTCCTGCAGCAGGGCGACCAGCATCGACGCAGACGACTGCGAGATCGAGCAGCCCGCGCCTTCCCAGGTGACGGATGCCACCCGGTCGCCCTCGACGTCGACGCGCAGGGTGATCTCGTCGCCGCAGATCGGGTTGCGCTGGTGCACGGTCGCGCTGTGCGCCCCGGGTTCGGCCAGACCGAAACCGCGACGGTTCTTCGCGTGGTCGAGGATGAGCTCCTGATAGAGCGACTCGAGCCCGCTCATGCCGCGGCCCCCACGCCGAAGAAGCCGCGCACGCCCGACACGGCGTCGAGCAAGGTGTCGATCTCGGCCTCCGTGGTGTGGATCGCGGCGCTCGCTCGCACCGACGCCGTCATTCCGAACCGGCGGTGCAGGGGCTGCGCGCAGTGGTGTCCGACGCGCACGGCGACGCCGCGCGAGTCGAGCAACTGACCCACGTCGTGCGCGTGAACGCCCTGCACCTCGAAGGCCTGCAGGGCGACGCGCTCCGCGGCATCCGTGTCTCCGAGAAGACGGATGCCGTCGATCGAGCGCAGCCCCTCGCGCAGGCGCGTCTCGAGCGCGGCCTCATGCGCGTGGGCGGCGTCGAGGTCGTGCTCGCCGAGCCAGCGCACGGCGGCGGCGAGGGCGACCGCCTGCGACACCGGCTGCGTGCCCGGCTCGAAGCGCTGCGGCGGGGGCAGGTACTCGGCCCGGTCGAGGGTGACGGTGGTGATCATCGACCCGCCCGTGGTGAACGGCGGCAGCGCCTCGAGCACCTCGTCGCGACCCCAGAGCGCCCCGATGCCGTAGGGCCCGTAGACCTTGTGGCCCGAGAAGACGGCGAGGTCGACCCCGGATGCCGGCAGGTCGAGGCGCAGATGAGGGGCCGACTGGCACGCGTCGAGCACGGTCAGCGCGCCGACGCCGCGAGCGAGGGTGACGAGCTTCGCGACGGGGTTCACGATGCCGAGCACGTTCGACACGTGCGGGAAGGCGACGACCTTGGTGCGCTCGCCGATGAGCTCGGCCGCGGCGTGCATGTCGAGCATGCCGTCTTCGAGCACGGGGATATGGCGCAGGTGGGCACCGGTGCGGGCGGCGAGCTCCTGCCAGGGGATGAGGTTGGCGTGGTGCTCGGCCTCGGTCACGACGATCTCGTCGCCTTCGCGGATCTGCAGGTCGCCGCGGTAGCAGAGCGACCCGGCGACGAGGTTGAGCCCGGCCGTCGCGCCGCTCGTCCATACGAGCTGCTCGGGCTCGGCGCCGACGAACTCGGCGACGGTGACGCGCGCGTCTTCGAAGAGCTCGGTGGCCTTTGCGGCGAGGGTGTGGGCGCCGCGGTGCACGGCGGAGTTCGCCTGCTCGAGGAACTCGCGTTCGGCCTCGAGCACGGCGCGCGGCTTCTGGCTGGTGGCGCCCGAGTCGAGGTAGACGAGGGGCCGACCGTCGATCTCGGTCTCGAGGATCGGGAAGTCGGCGCGCACGGCGGCGACGTCGAAGGGGAGGCTCACCCCTCCAGGCTACGTCGCGCCGGATGGGTGGGTGCCGTGCGGTCTCGCGGCCGAGCGAGTCGCCTCGACCGAGGCGACCCCCATAATCGACAGATGACCGCCACGCTCCCCTCCCTCGACGGCCGCAGATTCCGCATGGTCTCGTCGACCACGTCCGCCGTCGATCCCGAGGCCCCCAGCATCTTCGAGTACTTCGAGCGCGACGGGGCGATCTGGGGAGGGTACGAGGGAGACACCGTGACCTTCGGCAAGTTCGTGGGCACGCGCACCGCCGACAAGATCTGGGTGTCGTTCGTGCACGTGCTGGTCGCCGACGGCACCGTGGTCACCGGAGACGGCGAGAGCGATCTCGAGCTGACCGAAGCCGGCGGCATCCGCCTCGTCGAGCACTACGAGATGCACGGAGCGCCCCAGCTGAGCGTGTGCGAGGAGATTTCCGCCTGACTCAGCGGGGCGGCAGCGTGTCGCGGCCGGGGGTTGCCGGCGTCCACCGCGTCATGCCCAGCAGGGTGTTCGTGGCCGTGCGGTCGGGCAGATCGGCGGGTAGCAGGTAGGGGCGGCGGATGACCTCGTCGAGCACGACCACGCTGACCACCGTCCGCACCTCGGGCAGCTGTGCGATGACGCCCGTCGAGAACTCGTGCACGCCGCTGACGTCGACGGCGCGGATCAGCAGCATCGCGTCGTGCTCGCCGGTGGTGATCGCGCACCACTCCACGTCGGGCATCTCGACGACCCGGTCGCGGAACGAGGCCCAGGCCTGCGGCATGACCGTCACGAAGACCAGCGCCCCGATCGACAGCCCCGCGCGGGCATGGTCGACCTGCGCGCTGAAGCCCGTGATGACCCCCTCCTGCACGAGGGCCTCGACCCGCGTGTAGGCGTTGGCACGCGAGATCCCGACCTTCTCCGCGAGCGCGGCTATCGAGATGCGACCGTTATCTCGCAGGACCGCGAGGATTTTGTACGCCGTATCGTCCAATGGCGTGACACTTCGTCCAGAATCCCTCGTAGGTTCCGCGACGTTGCTGGACATTCTGCTCCCAGTGGTTCATTGGCTGGACGGACCGACGCTGCCAGGTAACATCGCTGGACACATCGTCGCATAAGGTGCGAATCTAAACCCGGCCGTCCACTGAGGTGGCGGCCGTTCCCGAATGTACTCCTCGGCTCCGGAGGCCTCTATGTCGTCACGTCGCACCCCGTCGGTTCTCGCGATCGGAGCGGTGGCGCTCCTCGCGCTCGCCGGCTGCACCGGAGGCAACTCGGCGAACAACGGCAACTCATCGGACAGCGCACAGTCGCTCGTCATCGACACCGCGTTCTCCATCGAGACGACCGACCCGGGCCACACCTACGACCCCACCGGCAACATGATCGCCAAGGCGATGTACGAGACCCTCGTCGATTTCGACGGCTCCGACGTGTCGACCCCCCAGCCCGGCCTCGCGTCCTGGACGCAGAACGACGCGGCGACGGAGTTCACCTTCACGCTCGAGGGCGACCGCGTCTTCTCGGACGGTTCGCCCATCGAGGCGAAGGACGTCGTGTTCAGCCTCCAGCGCATCCAGGGCATGGCCGAGGCGAAGCCGAACTTCCTGCTCGGCGGCATCACCATCGCCGAGGTCGACGACAAGACGATCTCGTTCACGTCCGCGACCCCGCTGCTGCAGTTGCCCGCGATCCTCGCGAACCCCGCGCTCGGCATCGTCAACTCCGACGTGGTGAAAGAGAACGGCGGCAACACCGACGGCTCCGACTCGGCGCAGAAGTACCTCGACGGCGCGTCCGCCGGTTCCGGCCCGTTCGTGCTCGACACCCTCGACCTGTCGTCGCAGGTCGTGCTCACCCGCAACGACGCCTACAACGGCGACGAGAAGTCAGACTTCTCGCGGGTCGTGGTGCGCAACGTCACCGAGAGTGCCACGCAGCTGGCCAACCTCAAGGGCGGCGACTCGATGGTCGCGATGGACCTCAACGGCGACCAGGTCTCGGGCCTCGGCGACGGTCTGACGGTCGACTCGGTCCCCTCGGGTCAGACGATCTTCCTCCTGCTGAACCAGTCGCCCGCCGTGGCCGGCGACCTCGCGAACGTCAAGCTCGCCGAGGCGATCCGCTACGCCCTCGACTACGACAAGCTGCTCGAGCTCGCCGGTACCGGCGCCAAGCAGGCCACGGGCGTCATCCCGCTCGGATTCGAGGGAGCGCTCGAGTCGGGCGTCAGCCAGGACCTCGCCAAGAGCAAGGCGGCGCTCGCCGAGGCCGGCTACACCGGCCAGACCCTGCGCCTGCAGTTCCCGAACGACTACCCGGTCGGCGGCGTGGAGTTCACCCCTCTCGCCGAGCGCGTGCAGTCGCAGCTCAAGGACGCCGGCATCGCGGTCGAGCTCGCCCCCGCGCCCTTCGCCACCGAGCTCGACGCCTACGTCGGCGGCACCGAGGGCTTCGGCCTGTGGTTCTGGGGTCCCGACTACGCCGACTCCGCCAACTTCCTGCCCTTCGGCCCCGGCCTGAAGGTGGGTCTGCGTTCGGGCTGGACCGCTGAGGCGAACCCGACGATCGCGAAGATCGCCGCGGATGCCGCATCGGCCACCGACCCGACCGCTCGCACGGCCGCCTTCACCGACTTCGCCGAAGCCATGCAGACCGAGGGCCCGTTCGTGCCGCTCATCATCCCCGGCCGCAACATCGCCTCGGCGAACGCCGTCACGGGTGCCGTGTACAACTCGGTCTGGGAGATGGACATCGCCGAGATCACGCCGGCCGGCTGAGCGGTCCCCTCATGACGACAGTGCCCGTGCGCAGCGGGACGCGGCGACGCCGATCGCCCCTGGCCGGCTATCTCCTGCGTCGCGCGGGAACCTCCCTCATCCTGTTGGTGGGCGTGACCGTCGTCACGTTCGCGCTCACCAACCTGGTGCCGGGTGATCCCGTGTCGGCGGCGCTGGGTGAGGGAGCTTCGCAGAACCCCGCGACCCGCGAGGCGTTCATCAAGGCCCAAGGACTCGACCAGCCGCTGTTCGTCCAGTACTTCATCTACATGGGCAATCTGCTGCGCGGAGACCTCGGCACCTCGCTGGTGACCGGTCGCCCGGTCACCAGCGACCTCGCCACGGCGGTCCCGGCGACCATCGAGATCGCCATCGGGGCGATCATCCTCAGCATGGTGGTGAGCATCGTGCTGGGAACCCTCGCCGCCTACCGCCGCGGGCTCGTCTCCGACCAGGTGATCCGTGTGGTCACCCTGGTCGGGCTGAGCGTGCCGACGTTCTGGCTGGCTCTGGTGAGCTTCTACGTCTTCTTCCTCGAGCTGCGCATCGCGCCGGGGTCGGGCCGCATCTCGCCCGCCATCACTCCGCCTCCGCGCGTGACCGGTCTCTACACGGTCGACTACCTGCTCAACGGCGATGGGGTGGGGTTCATCGATGCCCTCGCTCACCTCGCCTTGCCGGTGATGGTGCTCTCGCTGGTCACGATCGGACTGCTCACCCGCTTCATCCGCACCTCGGTGCTCGAGGTGCTCGGGAGCGACTACGTGCGCGCCGCCCGCGCCAAGGGTCTGCCGGCGATGCGCATCATCGTCGACTACGTGCTTCGCGGTGCGTCGCTGCCCATCCTCACCGTCGTGGGCGTCGCGTTCGGGGCGCTGCTGTCGGGAACCGTGCTCGTCGAATCGGTGTTCGCGTGGCCGGGACTCGGCACCTACGCCTACAACTCGGCCGCGAACCTCGACCTGCCCGGCATCATGGGCGTCGGTCTCGTCGTCGGAGTCATCTACCTGCTCATCAACTTCATCGTCGACCTGCTGTACGGCGTGCTCGACCCCCGAGTGAGGATCGCATGAGCCACCTCGCCGCCGCGTCGAAGCGCGGGCGCTTCCGTTTCCGTTGGCCCCGTGCCTGGCGCACGCCCCTCGGCATCATCGGCACCGTCATCGCCGGCGCCTGGGTGATCGTCGCCTTCACCGCCCAGTGGTGGGTGCCCTTCGGCCCCAACGACCAGGTGCTCCCGCGTCTGCAGGAGCCGGGCATCGACACGCTGCTCGGCACCGACGGCAACGGGCGCGACATCTTCTCGCGCCTGATGACGGGTGCGACCGTCAGCCTCCCGCTCGCGCTCATGCTGGTGCTCGCCGCCCTGATCATCGGAACGGTGATCGGCGCCGTCGCCGGGTACTTCGGCGGGTGGATCGATGAGACGCTCATGCGCATCACCGACCTGTTCATGGCCTTCCCGACCGTGATCCTGGCGATGGTGGTCGCCGCCTCGCTCGGACCGTCGCTGTTCAACGCCGTGATCGCCGCGATCGTGGTGTCGTGGCCGCAGTACTCCCGCGTCACCCGCAGCATCGTGCTGGGTCTGCGCGGACAGAACTACGTCATCGCCGGTCGACTGCTCGGCCACTCGCCGCTGCGCACGCTGGCCATCGACATCCTCCCCAACATCGCCGGCCCCGTGCTCGTTCTCGCGACCCTCGACATCGGCGCGGCGATCCTGCTGCTCTCGGGCCTGTCGTTCCTGGGCCTGGGCGCACAGCCGCCCACGGCGGAGTGGGGCTCGATGATCTCGGGCGCGATGCAGAACTTCGACGCGTGGTGGCTCGGGGTGTTCCCCGGACTGGCGATCCTCACGGTCGTGCTCGCGTTCAACTTCCTCGGCGATGCGATGCGCGACGTGCTCGACCCCACGGCCGAGATCGCGCATGAGCGGCAGGCCGATCACCAGGCCTCGGCGGGGGTGCCCGCATGAGCACCCTCTCGATCCGCGATCTGACGATCGACATCGGTCGCCCGCTCGTTCGCGGCGTTTCTTTCGAACTCGAGCCGGGCCGCATCCACGGCCTGGCCGGAGAGTCGGGTTCGGGCAAGACCCTGACCTCGCTCGCCGTGCTCGGACTGCTTCCCCGCCAGGCGCGGACGGGTGGTTCGATCCTCCTCGCCGGCGAGGAGATCCTCGGGCTCGGCCGTCGCGCGCTCAACCGCATCCGGGGCAAGCGCATCGCGATGATCTTCCAAGACCCCTCGGCGTCGCTGCATCCGCAGCTGCCGGTGGGCCGTCAGCTCACCGACCACCTGCGGGTGCACCTGGGCTTGAAGGGCAAAGCTGCGCGCGCGCGGGCCGAGGAACTGCTCGAGATCGTGCAGGTGCCGCGTGCGGCCGAGGCGCTGGGCCGCTACCCCCACCAGTTCTCGGGCGGCCAGCGTCAGCGCATCGCGATCGCCTGCGCCCTCGCCTGCGACCCCGAGGTGCTGCTCGCCGATGAGCCGACCACCGCCCTCGACGTGACGGTGCAGGCCGGCATCCTGCAGCTGCTGCGCGACCTCGCGACCGAGCGACGCCTCGCCGTGCTGCTGGTGACCCACGACCTGGGTGTGATGAGCGCGATCGCCGACGAGGTGGCCGTCATGAAGGACGGTCTCATCGTCGAGCGCGCCGATCGCGAGACCCTCTTCCGCGACCCGCAGCACGAGTACACGCGTGCTCTGCTGGCAGCTCTGCCGGGGTCGAAGATCGAGGCTCCCGATGCCGAGTGGGCGGATGCCGTGACGAAGGGCGAGATCGATGAGTGAGGCCGCCGTCCTCGACGCGCAGGGAGTCACCGTACGCTACCCCGGCACACCGCCCGTGATCGCGGTCGACGAGGTGTCGCTGCGCGTCGCGCCCGGCGAGACCGTGGCGCTGGTGGGGGAGTCGGGCAGCGGCAAGTCGAGCTTCGCCCGCGCTGTCGTGGGGATCGAGAAGACCGCCGGCGGAACCGTTCTCTTCCAGGGCTCGCCGGTGGCACCGCTGGGTCTGCGTCGGCGCTCGGAGGCGCTGACGAGCATTCAGATGGTCTTCCAAGACCCCTCGACCTCGCTCAATCCGCGCCGGCGCGTGGGCGACCAGATCGCCGACGGCATCGCGACCGCCCGCGCCCGCGGGGCCGCCGGGTCGACGGTGGGCGAGTGGCTCGAACGGGTGGGCCTGCCGCCCGCCGTCGCCACGCGGTTCCCACACCAGTTCTCGGGCGGGCAGAAGCAGCGCCTCGCGATCGCGCGAGCACTCGCCGCGCGCCCCTCGCTGCTCGTCGCCGATGAGCCGATCTCGGCCCTCGACGCCTCGACGCAAACGAGCGTGGCGGCGCTGATGCGCGATCTGGTCGCCGAGGCCGGCGCGGGCATGCTGTTCATCTCGCACGACCTCGCCGTGGTGCGGCGCATCGCCGACCGGACCCACGTGATGTTCGGCGGCCGAGTGCTGGAGTCGGGGCCGACGGCGGAGGTATGGGCGGCTCCGCGGCATCCGTACACCCGAGCTCTTCTCGCCGCGATCCCCGAGCCCGACGGAGAAGGCCGGATTCCGGTCGCGCCGTCGGTCGCAGATCGGGCGGTGTGGGCCGAGGTGCCCGCGGTCCTGCGATAGGAACCTGTTGCGGGGGAAGTACTTGCCAATGTGGAAAGTACATGCCATGGTGGAGAAGTCGAAAGGATCCGCCATGGACCACACGCCCACCGTCACCCCGACCGAGGCGCGAGCACTGCTCGACCACGCCGACCGCCTCAGCCACTCGGCGCACAACGCCACGCGGTGGCCGTACATCACCTTCATCGTCGCGTTGGGCGTGGCGACCTCGATGGGCACCTTCGCCATGGCCCTCGCCACCGGCGACGCCTTCGGTCTCGCCTACGTCAGCCTGCTCGCGGTGATGTTCGCGCTCATCATCTTCTTCGTCATCAGCATCCAGGGGCGTTCCGCCTTCGCCCGCGGTCGCCGCTGGACGACCTACATCGCCAGCTGGTTCGTCTCGTACGCGATCGCGCTCTCGGTCGTGATCTGGGCGCACGGCAACGTACTGCTCGCCGGACTCGCCTCGGGCCTCGTGCTTCTCGTGTCGTTCGTGTGCGCGGCCCGCGAGGCCCGGTCGTGACCATGGCCGCCTCGCACCCGCGGCATCGTCTCGACGAGCTGCTGCAGAACCCCGTGCGCTTCTCGATCGTCGCGGCCCTCGACCGCGCGGGCACGCTGAGCTTCAAAGAGGTGCGCGATGCGATCGAGGTGACCGACTCCGCCCTCAGCAAGCAGGTGTCGAGCCTCGAGGCGGCCGGATACCTGTCGGTCGGCAAGTCCTTCGCGGGCAAGATGCCGCGCACCTCGCTCACCCTCACCACCCAGGGTCGCGCCGCCTGGCGGAGCCACCTCGCGACCTTGCGCGAGATCGCGGGCGACGTGTCGTGAGCACGGCGCGGTGCCGGGCGCGCGATCTCGCGGTCGCCCCGACCGCCACGCCGCGGAGCCGCGAGACGGCATCTCGCTGACAACCCGGGGTCATCCTGCACCGGAAATGTCAGCGAGATGCCGTCTCGGCGCACGACCCCCCCCGGCGCATCCTCCCCGCGAGTGAAGAGTGAGGAAAGCGTCCGCGGCCGTTCGCGAATCGTGAGGGCCGCGGATCCGCCGCCCGACGCGGCGTAGACCGGATGCCATGACCCTCACGGCCCTGCTCCCCACCCTTCGCGCCAGCATCCCGGCGCCCTTCGACGCGGCGGCGTGGCCCGCCGGCTCCGCGCCCACGCTCGACGACGTCACGGTGCGCGCGATGTCGGTCGGTCGATACGCCGACATCTGCGGCACGCCCTGCGTCTGCACGGGGCCCGCGGTGATCCCGGCCTCGGGTGGGGTGGCATCCGCCGTCCTGTCGACGACCGTCGTGGTGGCAACGGTGACGGATGCCACGCCCGACAGCCTGCGCCTCGACGCCTGCGTCGCGGGACTCGAGGCGGTCTGGCGTGAGGCGCGGCTCATCGGACGCGTCTCGCACGCCTACGACGAACCCTTCGCCGTCGTCGACGCCCACGGGGAGGAGTCGTGCGGAACCGTCGTGCTGCCCGGCGACGTGCGCGTGGGCGACCGCATCGCCTTCCCGTGTCCCGGATGCCACACGGTCGGGGAACTGCGCTGATGCTGCTGCACTCGATCGTCTTCGCGTCGCGCTGCGCCCGGGTGCAGGCGGAATTCCTGGCGGCGGAGGTCGACGACGAGACGGGCGACGACGCGCTCGTCGACATGCGCTGAGGGTGAAGAAGCCGGCGTCGTCGGCCTAATCGGACGAGGTCCGTCGTATCGTCGCGCGTGGCAGGGGTGACGATGACGGGGACCGTGCCGAGCGTGCGGCGCTCCACTCGCCGCTCACCGAGCGAAAGGGCGCGCCGATATGTCCGAGAACCTCACTCACGAGCACCGCATCCCCTCGCGCCGGGCCGTCGTCGGCGCTGCCGCCCTCACCGTTCCCGCGGTGGTGCTGGCCGTGACCTCACCCGCGCATGCGGGGTCGGACCCGGGGTCGGTCACCCTGACGTTCAGCTCGACCCTCGTGCGCTCCGGCGAAGCGGTGAACGTCACCATCGTGCGCAAGGACGCGTCCGGTCAGCCGCTGGCGGGGCAGTCGGTGACGCTGAGCGGCACGAGCGGGGCATGGCAGTTCGCTGCGCGCAGCGGCACGACGGACGCGAACGGCGTCTTCCGCACGCAGGCCATCGCGACCGGCCACGCCGACGCCACGGCGACCGCCACGGTGACAGCGACCGGCAGCGGCGGCACGGCCACCGCCTCGACGACCGTGACCTTCGCCCGCCGGGTGCTGTCGGTGTCGGTCTCGCCGACCAGCGTGGCCCCGGGCGGCAAGGCGACGGTGACGGTCAAGGTCACCGACAACGCCGGGAAGAACTGGGCGGGCCAGTCGGTCTCGGCCTCGGCGTCGGGCGGGGCGACGCTGGCGGCGAGCTCGGGAACCACCAGCTACTACGGCGTCTGGACGACGCAGATCACCGCGCCGGCGGCATCCGGATCATCGACCATCACGGCGGCGTACCGCGACAGCGATCAGAACCTCACCGCGACGGCGACGCTGACGATCTCGTGAGTCGGTCGCGCACCTCGGCGAGGTGGCTGGGAAGCGCGCCGATTTCGTAGGTGCCTCGGTCGGTGTGCATATCGGTGATGCGCAGTTGCGGGTCGGCGAGGGACTGAGGTGATGACGGGCGTCGTCTTCTCCATCGGCGAGGCCGCCATCACGATCGGGCAGCCGATCTGGAACGCCCGCACCCGTCGCAAGCCGGAGTGAGCGCCGGTCACACGACGAGTCGGTAGCCCATCCCCTGCTCGGTGAGCAGGTGCACGGGGTTCGACGGATCGGCCTCGAGCTTCTTTCGCAGTTGCGACATGTACAGCCGCAGGTAGCCGGAGTCGGCGACCTGCTCGCTGGCCCAGATCTCCTTCAGCAGCGTCTGGCGCGTGACGAGCGAACCGGGGTTGCGGGCGAGGAACTCCAGCATCCGCCATTCCGTGGGGGTGAGGTGCACCCGAGCGCCCGCGCGCAGCACGGCCTTTGCCGCCAGGTCGACCTCGACGTCGCCGAAGCGTACGACGGCGTCTCCCGCCGAAGGCACCGACCGCCGCGCGTGCACGCGCAGGCGCGCGAGCAGCTCGTCGATCTGGAACGGCTTCGTCACGAAGTCGTCGGCGCCGGCATCGAGCGCCTCGACCTTGTCGGCCGAGCCCGTGCGGCCCGAGACGACGATGATCGGAGCGGTCGTCCAGCCGCGCAGGGCCTCGATCACCTGCACGCCGTCGAGATGCGGCATGCCGAGATCGAGCAGCACGATGTCGGGATGCGCTTGGGCGGCGAGGGTGATCGCTGCGGCGCCGTCGGCCGCGGCCACCACGTCGTAGCCGTGCGCGGCGAGCGTGATGCGCAGTGCGCGGACCAGCTGCGGGTCGTCGTCGGCGATGAGTACCTTCACGGCGTCCTCCTGGAGCTTCCGGATGCCATGGCAGCCGCGCCCGCGACGGGGAGCGCCACGACCATGGTGAGCCCGCCGCCGGGGGTGTCTTCGGGGGTGAGTGTTCCGCCCATGCCCTCGGCGAACCCGCGCGAGAGCGCCAGGCCGAGGCCGAGGCCGGCGGTGTTGTCGGTGTCGCCGAGGCGCTGGAACGGCGAGAACATGTCTTCGCGGCGTTCGGCGGCGATGCCCGGTCCGTGGTCGATCACGCGGATCTCGGCCGTGCCGCCGAGGCGGCTCGTGGCGATGCGTACGCGCTCGCCGTCGGGCGTGTAGCGCTGGGCGTTCGTCAGCACGTTGACGAGCACCCGCTGCAGCAGCACCGGGTCGGCGCTGAGCATCGGCAGGTCGGGGTCGAGGGCGAGCTCGACGTCGTCGGGGCCGAGATCGAGCTCGTCGAGCGCCATGAGCACGACGCCCGCGGCATCCGTCGGCGTGAGCGACACCGCGAGCACGCCCGCCTGCACACGGCTCACGTCGAGCAGGTCGGTCACGAGGATCGAGAGCGTCGCGAGACTCTCGTCGGCGGTCTCGAGCAGTTCGCGGCGGTCGTCCTCGGAGAGGTGATCACCGGCGGCGCGCAGGCCGCCGAGAGAGGCGACGGCCGCGGCGAGGGGACGACGCAGGTCGTGGCTGACGGCCGACAGCAGAGCACTGCGCACCTGATCGGTTTCGGCGAGAGCGCCGACTTCGGCCGCGGTCTCGGCCAGGTCGGTGCGCTCGAGGGCGGCCGCGAGCTGCGCCACGACGACGTCGAGCAGGCGGCGCTCCGAGGCGTCGAGGTCGCCGCCGTGCAGCTCGAGCGTCGCGCGGCCGTCGCCGACGGGGAGGGCGACCCGGCGATCGTCGCGCACGGGCTCACCGTCGGTGGCGAGCACCGACCCGTCGGCCGCGATCAGCCGTACCCCGGCCAGGCCGAACGCCTCGCGGGCACGGCTCACCAGCGCGGGCACGGCGCTCTCGCCGCGCAGCACGCTGCCGGCGACCGTGGCGATCATCTCGGCCTCGGCGCCCGCGCGGCGCGCGGTGCGGTCGCGGCGGGCCGCCTGGTCGACGACGATGCTGACGAGCATCGCGATGACGACGTAGAGCACGAGCGCGATCGCGTGCACGGGGTTGCTGATCGTGACCGTGTACAGCGGTTGGATGAAGAGGAAGTCGAGCGTCACCCCCGACAGCACGGCGGCGAACACCGCGGGCCAGATGCCGCCGATGAGGGCGACGATCACGACGAGCAACTGGTAGGCCAGCACGTCGGTGGTGATGGAGTCGTCGGAGCCGGTGGACAGCAGCAGGAGCGAGACCACCGGTCCGCCCACGAGGGCCGCGACGAAGCCGAGGATGCGACGTTTGACGCTCAGCGCCGGGCCGGCGAGGCGGGGGAGGGCGAACCGGCCGCCCGCGCGCGCGTGGCTGACGATGTGCACGTCGATGTCGCCCGAGAGGCGGATGACGGTGGCACCGATGCCGGGACCGGTGAGGGCGGCGGCGAGTCGACCGCGGCGGCTCACGCCGATGACGAGCTGCGAGGCGTTGACCGAACGGGCGAAGTCGACGAGCGCGGTCGCCGGGTCATCGCCGACCACCTGGTGATACGAGCCGCCGAGCGATTCGACGAGGGCGCGCTGCTCGGCGAGCGTGGCCGGAGCGCTGGTGCGCAGGCCGTCCTGACTCGACACGTGCACGGCGAGCAGCTCGCCGCCGGCCGAGCGGGCAGCGATCCGGGCTCCGCGGCGGATGAGCGTCTCGCCCTCGGGGCCGCCGGTGAGCGCCACGACCACCCGCTCGCGCGCCTGCCACGAGCCCTCGATGCCGTGCTCGGTGCGATAGCGCTGCAGAGCCGAGTCGACCTCGTCGGCGAGCCACAGCAGGGCGAGCTCGCGCAGCGCCGTCAGGTTGCCGAGGCGGAAGTAGTTCGACAGGGCGGCGTCGATACGTTCGGCGGGATACACCGAACCTGCGGCGAGCCGATCGCGGAGAGACTGCGGCGCCAGGTCGACGACCTCGATCTGATCGGCGGAGCGGACCACGGCATCCGGAACCGTCTCCCGCTGCACGACCCCCGTGATCTTCTCGACCACGTCGTTGAGGGATTCGATGTGCTGCACGTTGACCGTCGTGATGACGTCGATGCCCGCGTCGAGAAGCTCTTCGACGTCGATCCAGCGCTTGTCGTTGCGCGAGCCGGGGACGTTGGTGTGCGCGAGTTCGTCGACGAGGGCGATCCGCGGATGACGCTCCAGGACGGCAACCAGATCCATCTCGTCGAGGGCGACCCCGCGGTGGGCGACGGCGCGGCGGGGGATGACCTCGAGGCCCTCGGCCTGGGCTGCGGTGGCGACGCGACCGTGGGTCTCGACGATCGCGATGACGACGTCGTGGCCCTCGTCGCGCAGGCGCCGGCCCTCTTCGAGCATCTCGTACGTCTTGCCGACGCCGGGCGCCATGCCGAGCAGCACGCGCAGGCGACCGCGCTTCACGAGGCACTCCTCGGGACCGAGGTCCCTGCGCTCGCCGAGGTCCTTGAGCTGCCCCAGGTCCCTGAGCTGCCCCAGGTCCCTGAGCTGCCCCAGGTCCCTGAGCTGCCCCAGGTCCCTGAGCTTGTCGAAGGGACCGCGACCCCCGCGGACGCTTCGACAGGCTCAGCGACCGCTCGCCGTTCCGCGATGCCCGCGGACGCTTCGACAGGCTCAGCGACCGCTCGCCGTTCCGCGATGCCCGCGGACGCTTCGACAGGCTCAGCGACCGCTCGCCGTTCCGCGACCCCCGCGGACGCTTCGACAGGCTCAGCGACCGCTCGCGTCCCAGCGACCGCTCGCCGCTCAGCGACCGCTCGCCGCTCGGACGCACGGCGCCGCCGCCGCGCGAGAGGCGCGACGGCGGCGGGTGACAGATGCATGTCCCTGATTCTCGTCTCTCAGAGGGCGTCGAGCGCGCGATTGAGCTCGACCACGTTCACGCGCGGGTCGCCGAGGTAGCCCAGGTCGCGCGAGATCGTGTGCTCGCTCACGAGGGATTCGACCTCGGATGCCGAGACACCCCGGGCCTCCGCGACGCGGGCGACCTGGCGCTCGGCGTTGGCCACCGAGATGTCGGGGTCGAGCCCGGATGCCGAGGCGGTCAGGGCGTCCGCCGGGATCTGCCCCGACCCGTCGAGCTCGACCGACGCGGCCGTGCGCTCCTCGATCGCGGCGATGAGGTCTTCGTTCTCGGGCCCCCAGTTCGATCCGCTCGAGGCGGTCGAGTCGTAGCCGTCGCCCGCGGCCGAGGGGCGGGACTGGAAGTACTGCGGGAGGGCGTTGCCGTCGGCATCCGTGAAGGACTGCCCGATCAGCTGCGAGCCCGAAACCTGTCCGTCGGCGGTCTTGATGAGCGAACCGTTCGCCTGGAACGGCAGGGCGACCTGGCCGACCGCAGTGATCAGCAGCATGTAGGCCACGCCGAGGAGCAGGGTGAAGACGGCCATCGCGCGGACGGCGACGCCGGTGGTACGCAGGGTGGTGCGCATGACGGGGCCTTTCAGAAGCCGGGGAGCAGGCTCACGACGAGGTCGATGAGCTTGATGCCGATGAAGGGGACGATGACGCCGCCGAGCCCGTAGACGAGCAGGTTGCGGCTGAGGATGCTCGACGCGCTCGCGGCGCGATACTTCACACCGCGCAGGGCGAGGGGGATGAGCACGATGATCACGATCGCGTTGAAGATGATCGCGCTCGTGACCGCGGATGCCGGGGAGTGCAGGCCCATGATGTTCAGCGCCGCGAGGCCCGGGAACACGCCCATGAACATCGCCGGAATGATCGCGAAGTACTTCGCGATGTCGTTGGCGAGCGAGAACGTGGTCAGCGCGCCGCGCGTGATGAGCAGCTGCTTGCCGATGCGCACGATGTCGATGAGCTTGGTCGGGTCGGAATCGAGGTCGACCATGTTGCCGGCCTCCTTCGCGGCCGAGGTGCCCGTGTTCATCGCGACACCCACGTCGGCCTGCGCCAGGGCGGGGGCGTCGTTGGTGCCGTCACCGGTCATCGCGACGAGGTTGCCGCCCTCCTGCTCGCGCTGGATGAGGGCGAGCTTGTCTTCGGGCGTGGCCTCGGCGAGGAAGTCGTCGACGCCCGCCTCTGCGGCGATCGCCTTGGCGGTGAGGGGGTTGTCGCCCGTGATCATCACGGTGCGGATCCCCATCGCGCGCAGCTCGCCGAAGCGTTCGCGCAGGCCGTCCTTGACGACGTCCTTGAGGTGGATGACGCCGAGGATGCGGCCGGTGCCGGTTGCGGCAGAGGTGGCTGAGCCTGTCGAAGCCACCGGGATCGGCGCGAGTCTGGTCCCTTCGACAGGCTCAGGGACCTCGGTTGCACGTTCGGAGGCCTCGGTCGCAGAGGTGGCTGAGCTTGTCGAAGCCACCGGGCGTCCTGCCGGAGTCCACGTCGCGACCACCAGGGGCGTGCCGCCGGACTGGGCGATGGCATCCGTCTCACTCATCAGCTGCGCGCGCAGCGCCGGGGCGACCGGGCTGCCCGAGGCCTCGAGCCACGCGAGCACGGCCGAACTCGCACCCTTGCGCACCTGCGTGCCGTCGACGAGGTCGAGGCCGCTCATGCGGGTCTGCGCGGTGAATGGGACGGGCTCCGCACCGCGGGGCATGTCGGCGACGATGCCCTGGGCCGCGGCCAGCTCGACAACCGAGACGCCCTCGGGCGTGGGGTCGGCCTGCGACGACAGCGAGGCGAACTCGGCGAGCTCGGGGCTGCCGATGCCCTTCATCGGCACGAAGGCCGACGCGCGACGGTTGCCGTAGGTGATGGTGCCGGTCTTGTCGAGCAGCAGGGTGGTGACATCACCCGCGGCCTCGACCGCGCGGCCCGACATGGCGAGCACGTTGCGCTGCACGAGGCGGTCCATGCCGGCGATGCCGATCGCGCTGAGCAGAGCACCGATGGTCGTGGGGATCAGGCAGACCAGCAGCGCCACGAGCACGGGGATCGACACGGGGGAGGCCGCGTACGAGGCGATCGGGTTGAGCACGAGCACCACGACGACGAAGACGATCGACAGGCTCGCGAGCAGGATGTTCAGCGCGATCTCGTTGGGCGTGCGCTGACGCGACGCGCCCTCGACCAGGGCGATCATGCGATCGACGAAGGTCTCACCCGGCTTCGAGGTGATCTTCACCACGATGCGGTCGCTGAGCACGCGCGTGCCGCCGGTGACGGCGCTGCGGTCGCCACCCGACTCGCGCACGACCGGGGCGGACTCGCCCGTGATGGCCGACTCGTCCACCGTCGCGATGCCCGACACGATGTCGCCGTCGCCGGGGATGAGCTCTCCGGTCTCGACCAGCACGATGTCGCCGAGGCCGAGGTCGCCCGAGGGGACGTCTTCGGTGGCGGCACGGGATGCCGAGGGATCGGCCTTCGCGTCGTACGAGACGACCCGGCGAGCCGAGGTCGTCGTGCGCGTCTTGCGCAGGGTCGCCGCCTGCGCCTTGCCGCGGCCCTCGGCCACCGACTCGGCGATGTTGGCGAAGAACACCGTGAGCCACAGCCAGACGGCGATGCCCCAGGTGAAGCCGAAGGGGAGGCTCTCGTCGCTCCCGCCGAGGAAGGGCTCGGCGATCGCGATGAGCGTCGTCAGGGCAGCGCCCACCCAGACGAGGAACATCACGGGGTTGCGCCACTGCGCGGCGGGATTGAGCTTCTTGGCCGCGCCCGGGAGGGCGGCCACGACCTGCGCGGTGCCGAATGCGCGGCGCGGGGCGGTGGGCGCGTGTTCGGCTGCGGGGGCCGGGGACCCTTCGACAGGCTCAGGGGCCATGTGAGTGGAAACGGACATCAGCGGGCAAGTCCTTCAGCGAGGGGTCCGAGGGTGAGGACCGGGAAATAGGTGAGAGCCGTCACGATCACGGCCACGCCGCCCAGAAGGCCGGCGAACTGCGGGCGGTGCGTCGGCAGGGTGCCGGCGGTCGAAGGCACGGCATCCTGAGCCGCGAGCGAACCGGCGAGGGCCAGCACGAACACGATCGGCAGGAACCGGCCGAGCAGCATCGCCACACCGAGCGCGGTGTTGAACCACGGGGTGTTGGCGGTGAGGCCCGCGAAGGCCGACCCGTTGTTGTTGGCGGCCGAGGTGAAGGCGTAGAGCACCTCGCTCAGTCCGTGGATGCCCGGGTTCCAGATCGAGGTGGCCTCGACGTCGGAGCGGATCGCCGGAATGCCGAAGCTCAACGCGGTCCCGGCGAGCACGAGGGTCGGGGTGACGAGGATGTACAGGCTCGCGAGCTTGATCTCCTTGGGGCCGATCTTCTTGCCCAGGTACTCGGGCGTGCGGCCGATCAGCAGCCCACCGACGAAGACCGCGATCACGGCGAGGATCAGCATGCCGTACAGGCCCGATCCGACCCCGCCGGGGGCGATCTCGCCGAGCATCATGTTGATCATCGGCATCATGCCACCGAGGGCCGTGTAGCTGTCGTGCATCGAGTTGACGGCACCGGTCGAGGTCAGCGTGCTGGTGGTGCCGAAGAGGGTCGAGCCGAAGATGCCGAAGCGCACCTCTTTGCCCTCCATCGCGCCACCCGCGAGCATCGGGGCCGTGCCGTTGCCGGCCATCTCGGCCCAGGTGAGAAGGGCGGCGGATGCCACGAAGATCGCACCCATCACGCCGAGGATCGTGTAGCCCTGACGGTCGTCGTTCACGATCCGTCCGAAGGCACGGGGGAGCGAGAACGGGATCACCAGCATGAGGAAGATCTCGAAGAGGTTCGTCCACGGCGTGGGGTTCTCGAACGGGTGCGCGGAGTTCGTGTTGAAGATGCCGCCACCGTTGGTGCCGAGCAGCTTGATGGCCTCCTGCGAGGCGACCGGCCCGCCGGGGATCGACTGGGCGGCGCCCGCCACCGTGGTGGCATCCGTGAATCCCGAGAGGTTCTGGATGACGCCACCGGCGAGCAGCACGATCGCCGCGATGACCGCGAAGGGCAGCAGCAGACGGTAGGTGCCGCGCACGAGGTCGACCCAGAAGTTGCCGATCACGCCGCTGCGGCGGTACGCGAAGCCGCGTACGAGGGCCACGGCGACGGCGATGCCCACGGCGGCCGACACGAAGTTCTGTACCGTGAGGGCGGCGAACTGCACGGTGTAGCCGAGCGTGGCCTCGCCCGAGTACGACTGCCAGTTGGTGTTCGTCACGAACGACACCGCCGTGTTGAACGACAGCGCCTCGCCGGGGGCGTCGAAGCCGAGCGAGAGCGGGAGCACCGCCTGCAGGCGCATGATCGCGTAGACGAACACGACGCTGACGAACGAGAACAGCAGCACCGAGCGCAGGTACGCCTGCCAGGTCTGGGCGCTGCGGGGGTCGACGCCGATCAGGCGGTAGGTGCCGCGCTCGACGGCGAGATCGCGCTCGCCGGTGTAGATGCGGGCGATGTAGTCGCCGACGGGGCGGTACGACAGGCCGAGGGCGACGATGAGGGTGAGGCTGGTCAAGACGATCGACCAGATGGTTCCGGAATCCATGTCAGAACTTCTCCGGTCGAACGAGCGCGACCACGAGGTACACGACGGCGGCGACCGCGAGCACGGCGGCCAGGATCGAGAAGAAGATCACGAGCGCTCACCGCCTCGACCGGTGGGGCGGGCGGACGAGGGGCGGGCCTCGGGGCCCATCTTCTCGACCCCCTTGGCGACGAGCGCGACCAGCGCGAAGATCGCGACGGTCACGGCGAGGAAGACGACATCGAGCACGACGACTCCAGATTCGGGTCTGACCGCGGGCGGGCCGCGGGCGCCGCGGGGCGGCACGTCTGTCGATACAACTCCGCCGGGAGCCGGCATCCGGGGCTCCTAACGCTTTCCCTACGGCTCCCTGACGGACGCATACGGAGTGCTTACGGGGTGGCTGGGCGGGGTCCCCTGCCCGCGAGACTGCATCTCGCTGACATCCCCGTTGCAGCCTGACGCGGAGTTGTCAGCGAGATGCAGTCTCGGCACCGCGTCGGGGCTGGCAGCTGCGCCGACCGCGCATGATGGAGGCATGCTCTCCTCCGACGGATCCGACGTGCGCGTGAGCGCGGCGCTCGTGATTCCGGCGGCAGAGCTGTCGTGGCGGTTCTCGCGCTCGTCGGGTCCGGGGGGTCAGGGCGTGAACACCGCCGACTCCCGGGTGGAGCTGATGTGGGATGCCGCGGCATCCGCCGTTCTGTCCCCCGTGCAGCGTGAGCGCGTGCTCGAGCGGCTCGGTGATCGGCTGGTCGACGGGGTGCTGACCATCGCTGCTTCGGAGCATCGCGCGCAGCTGCGCAATCGCGACGCCGCGCGGGCCCGGCTCGCGGCCCTCGTCGCCGACGCCGTGCGCCCGCCCGCCCCGCCGCGTCGCGCGACGAAGCCGACGCGCGGGTCGAAGGAGCGTCGGCTGCAGGCCAAGCAACGCCGCACCGACGTGAAGAAGATGCGCCGGCGCCCGACCGACTGACGCGGGCTCGTGCGTCCCCGTCATCCCGGGTGAGTGATCTGGACACTCAACGGGGCGACCGCGGCTCGGGAGTCAGCCCGCGGACCCATCCTCGGCACGGCGGCGGCGCACCTGCTCCTCGAGGTCGGCGAGGTGCATCTCGCGTTCGAGGTCGGCGATCTGCTGCTCGGTGGTGCGGCTCTCGCGCGGAGCCGGTGGGGGAGTGGGCTGCGCGTCCCTCTGCCAGCGCCGCGGGTCGCCGAACGACATCGGCGTCGACCGCTGCTCGTACTCGCGACCGAGCGTGAACCACAGAATCGACCCGATGAGCGGCAGCAGCACGATGAAGAACACCCACACGAACTTCGGCATGTGCTTCACCTGGTCGTCACGACGCGTGATCGCATCGATCAGAGCGATCACCATCACGGCGAGGGTCAG
The DNA here is from genome assembly GCF_032464975.1 of Microbacterium algihabitans. Taxonomy (NCBI): domain Bacteria; kingdom Bacillati; phylum Actinomycetota; class Actinomycetes; order Micrococcales; family Microbacteriaceae; genus Microbacterium; species Microbacterium algihabitans. The sequence continues at coordinate 1,076,597 of NZ_JAWDIU010000001.1, read as the reverse complement.
AAGGGCGAGGACCGGCATGGCATCCACCCTGGCGCAGCAGGCGACGCGGCGTCCACTCTCCGGCCGTGTCGCGAAACGCCGAACGCCCCCACCGCAGGGGCGAGGGCGTTCGTGACGGGCTCAGGATGCCGGCGGCTGCGGCACCTTCTTCGACTTGTGCGCCGGCACCTCGGCGACGGGCTGACCACCGCGCTGCTGGCCCGGCAGGGGACGCGACCGGCGGCCGTAGATGAGCTCCGACGAGTCGAGCAGCCACGGCACCAGGGTGATCGAGACGCCGTGCACGAGCATGAGCTGGTGCGCGAGGCGGCGCGAGCGGCGGTTGTGCAGGATCGACTCCCACCAGTGGCCCACGATGAACTGCGGCAGGTAGACGGTGACCACGGCCGAGCCGTTGTTCGCGCGGTACTTCTTGATGAAGGCCGTCACGGGCGAGGTGTAGGTGCGGTACGGCGAGTCGATGATGACGAGCGGGATCGGGATGTCGTGCTCGGCCCACTCCTTCTGCAGCTTCGCCGAGTCCTCTTCGGTGATGGCGACGTGCACCGCGAGGGTCTTCTGGTGGTTCGCGGCCAGGGCGTAGTCGATCGCCTTCATGACGGGCTTCTGCAGGCGGTTCACCAGCACGATGGCGACGTCGCCCGATGAGCCGAAGTGCACGGTCTCGTCCATGCGGATCTCGTGCTCGACGTCGCGGTAATAGCGGTTTACGCCGATCATGAGCACCGCGAGGATCGGGATCGCGATGAACACCAGCCACGCGCCGTGGGTGAACTTGGTGATGGTCACGATGACCAGAACGAGCACCGTCATCGCCGCGCCCACGGAGTTGATCCACAGGCCCGAGATGGCCGAGCGGCGTTCGATCGCGGCGGACTGCTGCTTCGCGGCCTCGGGCGGTAGATCCTTCAGCCCCCGCAGCGCGCGGCGCCAGTGCCGGACCATGCCGATCTGACCGAGCGAGAACGACACGAACACGCCGATGATGTACAGCTGGATCAGCGTCGTGAGGTTGGCCTGGTAGACGATCAGCACGCCGATGGCGACGATGCCGAGGATGATCATGCCGTTCGAGTACACGAGGCGGTCGCCGCGGGTGTTCAGCGCCTTGGGCGCGTAGCCGTCGCGGGCGAGCACCGCGCCCAGCAGCGGGAAGCCGTTGAACGCGGTGTTGGCCGCGAGCAGCAGCACGCACGCGGTGGCGGCCTGGATGATGAAGAACGGGATGCTGCCCATGCCGAAGGTCGCGGCGGCGACCTGGGCCATGAGGCTCGGCTGCGGGTTGTTCGCGCAGTCGAACCCGATCAAGTTGCACGGGTTCTCGGCGTAGTGCACGCCCGAGATGAGCGCGAGCGCCGTCAGACCGGCGAAGAGGATGATGGCGATGCCGCCCATCATCGTCAGCGTGGTCTGGGCGTTGCGGATCTTCGGCATGCGGAACGCGGGGACGCCGTTCGAGACGGCCTCGACTCCCGTCAGGGCCGAACAGCCGCTCGAGAACGCGCGCAACACGAGCAGGATCAGCGCGGCTTGCGTGAGCGATTCGGCCTGCACGGCGTACTGGGCGCTCTCGGCCACGGGGGCGTTGCCCAAGAGCGTGCGCCCGAGCCCGACGACGATCATCACGCCGACCGAGCCGATGAAGAGGTAGGTGGGGATCGCGAAGACGCCCGACGCCTCGCGCACTCCGCGGAGGTTGACGACGACGATGAGAATGACGAATCCGACGGCGATCTCGACGCGGAACGGATTCAATTCGGGCAATGCCGAAATGATGTTGTCGACTCCGGATGCCACCGACACGGCGACCGTGAGCACGTAGTCGACCAGCAGGGCCGCGGCCACCACGACACCCGGCACCTCGCCGAGGTTCTTGCTGGCGACCTCGTAGTCGCCACCGCCGGAGGGGTAGGCCTTGATCAGCTGCCGGTAGCTCAACACCACCACGACCAGCAGCGTCACGACCGCCACTGCGACCCAGGGGCTGAGGGTCAGCAGGGCGGTTCCTCCGATGAGCAGGATCATCAGGAGTTCCTGCGGGGCGTAGGCCACGGAGGAGAGTGCGTCGGAGGCGAAGATGGGCAACGCCATCTTCTTGGGGAGGAGCTGCTCGTCGAGTTTCTCGGAGGTGAGGGGCTCGCCGATCAGGATGCGTTTCGCGATCGGCGTCTCTTCGCCGTCAACGCGACTTTCGTCAGTCACGGCGCGCGACACTACGCGCACTAGGGGCGTTGCGCAATCTGACGCGCACATCGTTCAGCCCCTGGTCGCTGGAACGTGACCAACGAATGCAGCGGATGCCGTATTCCCGGCATCCGGAAATGTCTTCATCCGACGGTGATCCGTGCGATGAATGCGGCCACGGCGTCAGCGCCCGCGTGATCGTCGGCGGAGATCGTGACGACGGCGTCGTCGGCGAACACGACGAGCTGCCCGTATGCCCCGTGCAGGCGCCACGCGCCGCCCGGCCCTTCCCATCCGGCCAGGGCGTAGCGGCGGTACCCGTCGCCGGTGCTGCCGGTGTCGATCCAGCCCGAGTGCATGGCATCCACCGTCTCGGGTGAGACGAGGCGGCGACCGTTCCAGGCGCCCCGATCACGGATGAGCAGACCGATCCGCGCCATCTCCTCCGTCCGCAGCGCGAGCCCCTCGCCGCCGAGCACCCGCCCGTTCGGGCAGCGGCGCCACGAGAGGTCATCGAGCCCGAGGGGGGCGAACAGGCGTGGGCGCAGGAAGTCCTCGACGTCGCCGGTGCGCTGCGAGAGCACGTGCATCGCGGTGTAGGTGCTCGCATTGGAGTACTGGAACACGCGGCCGCGCGACGGACGCGACAAGAACTCGGCGGCGAGGTCGGGCCAGTCGGTCATCATCGTCTCGGAGTACGCGAAGTCCACGCCGCTCGACATCGTCAGCAGGTGCCTCAGCGTCACGTCCGAGACCGCCGGAACGAGACGGGCGACGGGCTCGTCGAGATCCACCAGCCCTTCGTCGGCGGCGAGGCCCGCGGCTAGCACCGCGACGGCCTTGGCGACGGAGTGGATCTCTTCGCGCACGTCGGGCGTCCAGCGATGCGTCGCCTCGTCGTCGCCGACGCGCACGTGCAGGCCGTGAGCGCCGAATCCGGTCTCGTCGATGCGGGCGACGATCTCGTCGCGGAGGGCGTCGGCGCGGGTCATGCAACCAGGCTAGGGCGCGCATCGATCGCACATAGGCTCGCGAAATGACCAACTTCGCCGTCTCGGGTGTGCTCGCTGTGTTCGCGGGAGCCTTGGTGGCGCTGCTGGCCTTCGTGCCGTTCGTCGCGATCAGCTACCGGCGCCGCGGCGGACTCACGATCTGGCGCACGCTCCTTTGGGCGGGCGCCGCGGTGTACTTCTGGGCGATCTGGACCTACACGCTGATCCCACTGCCCAGCTCGCAGGTCTACAGCTGCGCGGGCGTCAATCTGCAGCCCTTCGCTTTCGTCGACGACATCCGCGCCGCCGTCGCCGTGTCGGGCCGCTACCTGACCGATTCGGTCGTGCTGCAGGTGGCGTTGAACGTGATGCTGTTCGCCCCCCTCGGCTTCTTCCTGCGGGTGCTCGGCGGCCGCGGCATCGTCGTCGCGGGTCTCGCGGGACTGCTCGCATCGGGCCTCATCGAGACGACGCAGCTCACCGGAGTGTGGGGGATCTTCCCGTGCGCGTACCGGGTCTTCGACGTCGACGACCTGATCGCCAACACCAGCGGAGCCCTGCTCGGCTCGCTCCTCGCTTTCGCCGTGCCGGCGCAGCACCGGGGGGTCGAGAAGGCTCCGGATGCCGAGAAGCCCCGCCCCGTGACCCGCCGGCGGCGACTGCTCGGCATCGTCTGCGACGTCGTGGGCACCTGGCTCGTCGGCTTCGCCGTCGCGACGGTCCTGCAGGCGGCGCTCGTGCTGCTGGGCGGCGACGCGGTGTCGGAGTCGGCGCACGGCCTCGCCTCGATCGGCGGGACGCTCGCGGCGGCCGTCGTCTGGCTGATCGTGGTGCTCGGCACCGGACGCTCGATCGGCGATATCGCCACCCGGGTGCGTTTCACCGACGGGGTCCTGCCGACGTCGGCCGCGAGGCTGCTGCGCTTCGTCACCGGTGCGGGGGCGTACACGCTGCTCGCGGCACTCCCCGTGCCGTGGTCGTACACGGCCATCGTCCTCGCCCTCGTCACCGTCGCTCTGGTATTCGTCTGGCGCGACGGCCGCGGCCTCACGGGCTGGATCGGTCGGCGCCGCCTGGTCGACGACCGCGCGGGGGTGGTGAGCCCCTCGATGGACCAGGGCGAGTCGCGGGCCTGACGGCGGGTCGTCGGTCGCGGACATCGGTGAGCCTGTCCGTCGACCGCGGGGGAGCGGGACCCGCCCTCACCCGGCTAGGCGCTCCCGTACCGCGCGCCAGTGGGCGTAGGCCGCGTCGAAGCGCGGCCCCACCCCGGGGCGGGGTTCGACTTCCCGGAACGAGACCCCCAAGGTGGCTCGGGCCTCGTCGAGGCTGTCGCTGACCCCTGCGCCGATCATCGCCAGCGCCGCAGCGCCGAGAAGGGTGACATCGGGGTCGCTCGCGACGAGCAGGCGCCGTCCGAACACGTCGGCGCGCAGTTGTACAACCGACTCGGCGCGGGAGGAGCCACCGGCGAACACCACTGGCAGGTCGCGCGACGGGTCGAGCAGGTCGAGACCTTCGCGCACGGTGAAAGCCGCGCCCTCCTGGGTCGCGCGAAGCAGGGCGGCAGCGCCGTGCTCGGACGTGCGGCCGATGATCGCTCCCCGAGAGCCCGGCCGCCACCGGGGAAAGCGCTCTCCGGTCATGCACGGCAGGATGACCAGTCCGCCGACGCCGGGTTCGACCGCGGCCAGGACGTCGTCTTCGACCGACCCGACGAGGGTGCGCCAGTCCGCGACCGCGCCGCCCGTGAGGCCTGTCGGGCCGCCGGCTGTCCAGAGCCCCGGCACCATCGCCGGGTTGACGACCGCTCCCAGGGGAGCATCGTCGACGGATGAGATCAAGCGGGCGAGCACGTCGGTGGTGCCGGCGACATCTCCGATGACATCGGTGGAAGCGCCCAACAGCAGACCGAGACCGACGGAGCCGTCGGGACCACCCGCGACGACGGGCAGGTCGTGGGGGAGACCGCACCGGTCGGCGGCCGCCGGGAGCAGGGTCGCCACGACCTCGTACGGCGACGCCTGACGTGGCCACCACTGCTCCGGCAGCCCGAGGCGGCGGAGAGCCGCGGTGTTCCAGGTCGAGGTGCGCACCTGGGAGGCGAGCGTGTAGGCCGCGTCGACCGTGTCGGTGACCGTGACGCCGCACAGGCGCGCGAGGAGGAAGTCCTTCGGGCTGAGAAGGGCGCCGACCTGAGAGGCTGCGCCGGCGCGCTGCAGATGCAGTCCGAGGGCCAGCGCTCCGCCCGTGGGCACAGGTCGGCCGGCGACGGTGAGAATGTCGCGGAGGAGGTCGTCGGCGATCGGCACGTCGGTGCCGCGACCGTCGGCCCAGCCGCCGCCAGGGGCGACGACGGCGAAGTCCTCGTCCACCGCGACGGTGCCGATGTGCGCCGAGATCCCGAGCGCATGCACGCGGGCATCTGTGACCGCGTCGAGCCGCGACAGCGCCGCTTCGACGTCGGTCAGCAGCGCGTCGGCGTCGAAGGTCTCCCCGCCGACGTGCGAGGTTCGGGCGACGCGCTCCGATCGCAGCACCGCTCCCGTGGCACTGACGAGAGCGGCGCGCACGGCGGAGGTGCCGACGTCGACGGCGACGACGGCGTCACGGAGGCTCATTCGGCGTCGATCCGCAGCAGCAGAGGGAACTCGGGCAGGGTCCAGCCGTAGGTGAATTCCACCGGGTTCCCCGTCCGCGAGAAGGTGGTGCGCAGCCCGTGCAGAACGGCGCCGCCGGGGGCGACGTCGAGGAGTCGGGCTTCATCGGGCTCCAGGATGGCGGCCGTCATCGACTGGTCGGCCCACTGCAACTCGACCCCGTAGCGCTCCGAAAGGGTCCGATAGAGCGACCCTTCGGCGAGTGGCTCGCGAACCAGCCCCGGTGCGACGGCGTAGGGCACCCACGCATCCTGCAGGGCCGCCGCGACGCCGTCGACCCGCCGCACCCGGGTGAGGCGGTTGACGGTGTCGCCGGGGTCGAGGCGAAGGGCGTCGGCGACCTCATCGGGTGCCGACGCGAGCTCCGCGCGCACGACCTCGCTTGCGAGATGGTCGCCCGACGACGCCAATTCGTCGGCGAACGATCGCAGGCGGCTCAGACGACGCCCGCGGCGGGGGTGCTCCCGCACGAACGTGCCGCTGCCCTGTTTGCGGATGACCAGGTCGTCGGACCCGAGCAGTTCGAGCGCCTGCCTGACGGTCATGCGACTGACGCCGTACTGCTTGGCGAGATCGTTCTCGCTTGCGATCTGCGCGGCTGGCTGCAGCGCTCCCGACTGGATCTGCGCCACGATGTCGTCGTAGATCACCCGGTACATCGGAGCCCGCTGCGGCATCAGATCGCCCCTTCCGCCCGGAGTCGAGCCACCTCATTCTCATCGAAGCCGAGGATGTCGCGATACACGTGATCGTTGTCCTCGCCGACGCTGGGCGGCGCCTTGCGAACGACCGGAGGCGTCTTCTCCATGTGGATGGGGTTCCCCGGCATTCGGATGGTGCCGTGCACCGGGTGCTCCGCCTCGACGATCATGTCGCGCGCGGCGATCTGCGGCGACGCCGCGACCTCTCGAACGCTCGCGACCTTGGCGTAAGGCACACCCACGGCATCCAGCCGAGCGGAGATGTCGTCACGCTCGAGGCCTCCCGACCACTGCTGGATGATCGCCTCGAGGGTCTCCTGGTCGGCCATGCGGCCCTCGACGGTGGCGTAGCGTTCGTCGGCGGCGAGGTCGTCGCGATCCATCGCTCGGCAGAGCTTGGGGAACAGCGACGCGGTACCGGCCTGGATGTAGATCGGACCGTCGGCCGCCTCGTACACGTTCACGGGCGCCGTCAGCAGGTCGCGCGAGCCCGAGCGGGGCATCTCCATACCCAGCATGAGCTCGGCGATGAGCCGCGTCCCGAGCGCCGAGAACATCGTGTCGAAGCTGGCGATGTCGACGAGCTGACCCTCGCCGGTGCGGTCGCGGTGCATGAGCGCCGCCATCGCACCGATCGCACCCTGATAACCGGTGGTGTAGTCGGCGATGTACGTGCCCGAGAGCGTGGGTTTGCTGTCGGGCTCGCCGGTCATGCTCATCAGCCCCGAAGACGCTTGCGAGATGGCGTCGAAGAGCGCCCTCTCGGAGTCCGGCCCGGTCTGACCGAACCCCGAGATCGACACCAGGATGATGTCGGGGTTGAGCTCTTTCATCCGCTCGTACCCGATGCCCATCTTGTCGATGGTGCCGGGGCGGAAGTTCTCGACGACCACGTCGGCCCATCGCACCAGGTCTTCGAGGATTCCCAGGGCCTTCGGATGACGGGTGTCGAGCGTCGCCGCCTGCTTGTTGCGGTGGTAGAGGAACATGTAGATGCTCTCGCCCTGCCAGTAGGGGCCGTGATGGCGCGAGTCCTCGCCGGAGGGACGCTCGACCTTGACCACCTCGGCCCCGAAGTCGGCGAGGATCTGCGCGCACAGCGGACCCGCGATGAACCGCGAGAGATCGAGCACCTTGACTCCGGAGAGGGGCCCGGATGCCGATGGGGTGGTCGTTGCGTCCGTGTGCTGCGTCATGAGAACTCCTTCGTTCGTCGGGCGGGATCAGGCGTTGTGCGGCACGAACGCGGGATACGTCCAGGCGTTCGCTTCGCGGTCGAGCACGACGTCGACGACGACCGGTCGCCCGGAGGCGTACCCGTCGCGCACCGCGTCGACGAGGGCGTCGACGTCCGTGACGCGCACCGCCTCGAGCCCCATGCCGCGGGCCACCTGGGCGAAGTCGACGTCGTGGAAGTCGACCCCGATCGTGCGGCCGTCGAAGTGCAGCACCTGCTCCTGTCGGATGTTGCCATAGCTGGAGTCGTTCAGCACGACGATCACGACCGGACCGCCCGCACGGGCGAGTGTCTCGAGCTCACCCAGGCTCATCCCGAGCGATCCATCACCGATGAGGGCGAGGACGGGGCGGGTCGGATCGTCGACCACCGAGGCGATCGCGGCCGGGAGGGCGAAGCCCATGTTCCCGAAGCCGACGGGCTTGATGTAGCGGTAGGGCTCGTCCATCTCCCAGAGGAACGACCACACGCCGGGGTTGCCGGCATCCGGGATCAGCACCGCGTCGCGCGGAGTGACTTCGCGCAGGGCGCGCACGACGACGGCGGGCGAGACGGTACCGGCGTTCTGCGGCTCGAGGTCGCGCGAGAGTTCCCACCAGTCGCGCTCCGCCTGCTGCAACTCGGCGATCCATGACTGACGCGAGGCGCGGGCCGAGGCGGCCTCCTGAGCTGTGGCGTCGACGAGATCGCGCGCGAAGGCGGCGAGATCGCCGACCACTCCCGTCGTCACCTCGGCGTAATAGCGCCCGATCATGGTCGGGTCGATGTCGACCTGAACGACCTCGGGGAGGCGACGACGCCAGCGGGTCGTGGAGACCGCGTTCAGGCTGTTGCCGAGCGCGAGCACGAGATCGGCGTCGTCCATCACGCGGGTCGTCAGGTTGGTTCCCATGCGGCTGAGTGCGCCGAAGACGAGCGGGTGCGTGGTGGGCACCGCGCCCATGCCGTTGAAGGTGGTGACGACGGGGATGCCGAGAGCGTCGGCGAGTTCGAGCACCGCTTCGCCGGCCCGGCCGCGATTCGCACCGTTGCCCACCCAGATGACGGGCTTCTCGGCCGTGAGGACGCGGGCGGCGACCGCCGCGATCTCCTCGCCCGCGGCCACGGGCCGGGTGCCCACCCACGAGCGCGCGGGGTGGACGGTGGGGATCTCGGGTACCTCGGCGACGGGCTGCTCGATCGTGTCGCGGGCGAAGTCGAGGTGCACGGGGCCCGGGTTGCCGGTCATTGCGTTGATGTAGGCCTCTTCCATCACCTGCTTGATGCTCGAGGCGTGGGCGATGAGGCGTCCGAATTTGACGAACGGTCGGAAGATCTCGACGTGGTCGGCGTTCTGCGCGTCGTCCTTGTGGATGTTCTCGCCGTTGTTGTTGCAGGTGATGATGATCGCGGGGCTGGAGTCGCGGAACGCGCCACCGACACCCGTCAGCAGGTTGGTGGCGCCCGGGCCGGTCGTCGAGATGGCGACGGCGGGTCGGCCGGTGAGGCGCCCGTACGCGTCGGCCATGACGGCCGCCGCGTTCTCGTGCCGCGTGTGCACGAATTCGATCGAGGGGGTGTCGATGATGGCATCCGTGATGGCGAGCGTCTGACCGCCCACCACGCCGAACACCTTCGTCACGCCGAGGGATTCGAGCATCTTCACGACCAGCTGTCCGCCGGTGATGTTGTTCGTCATGGTCTCTCTCTCATTTCCGGTTCGTATCGGGAAGCGGGGCACTTGCCCATCCCGCGGCGCTCAGGGCTCCATCGGCCCTGCGCACCCACACCTGCATCTCGACGCGGTCCTCGCCGACGTCCGTCACCACACCCGCGATGCGAATCGACTCGTGCACGTCGACGGTCTTCAAGAACTTCACGCGCAGCCACCCGCCCGCGAAGAACGCGGCTCCGAAGCTGCGGCTGAGAAGCTCGGCGATCGCGCCGAACTGCTGCTGTCCTTGCACGATCGGAACGCGCAGCCCGCCCGCGCGAGCGAGGTCGAGGTCGTTGTGGATGTTGCGGACGTACTCGCCGATGCGTGAGAACACCGCGGCCTGCTCGGTGGTGAAGCTCTTGTCGAGGGGGCCGAGCACCTGACCGACCGCGGGGCGTGCGGCGTCGAAGGCCGGCGCGTCTGCGGCGACATCTCCGGTGACCCGCTCGTCGGCTTCGGCGGGCGAAGCACTGCCGCGCCCCGCCACGTCTCCGGGCCGCGTGCGGAGGATCTCGACGCCCCGATGACGCAGGATGTTGCGCCCGTCGGCGCCCGTGGCGGTTGCTTCCATCACCACGTACCCCTGACCGCGACGCTCGTACGCCTCGGTATAGGTCCCGGCAAGAGTCACCTCTTCGTCGAGGAAGGCGGGCGAGTCGAACCACAGCTGCTCTTCGGTGTGCAGACCCACGACGCGGCTGGCCGCATAGACCGTGGTGAACAGCTGGACGAGGTCGTTGCCCAACAGCGACGCGTGGCCGATGCGTCGGCCGTCGAACGGGCTCGCCTTCAGGTGCCAGGGGTGGTGGTCGTCTTGCGTGAACGCGAACCGCTTGATCTTGTGATCGTCGACGACGACAGTGGCGGGCCCCAGCTTTTCGGGGATCGAGAGGTTCTCGAACTCGGGTTCCTTGAGCCCTGCCTCGAGGTCGTCGACGTCACGGGCGCGCGTCGGATCGGTCAGGTCGCGATTGCCGGCCGTCATCGCTCTTCTCCCACCTTCGTCATGTCGGTGCGGTTGGTCTCGGGGGCGAGCCACGCGCACACGCCGCCGATGATCAGGCAGACCACGGTGATGGCGGCGATCGGCCACGGGTCGCCGCCGGTGGCGGCGAAGATGGCGGTGGATGCCAAGGGCCACAGGCCGATGAGCACCGACGGCAGCTGCGCGGCGAGCGAGACGCCCGTGTACCGCACTTTCGTGCCGAACAGCTCGCTGAAGAATGCCGGCTCCACGCCGTACACCGCGCCGACGCCGATGGCGTACGCGACGGCATAGACGACGTACATGAGCACGATGTTGTCGGCATCGAGGATCCAGAAGAACGGGAAGGACACCAGCGCGCCCACGACGGAGCCGAGGATGAAGACGGCACGTCTTCCGATCCGGTCGCTCAGCTTTCCGAAGAAGTAGTACGTGTAGATGGCGATGGCCGCAGCGATCGTCGATGCCCACAGGATGTCGGTGCGGCCGATCTCGGTGTAGTTGGTGGCGAAGGTCAGGCCGATGGTCAGGATGATGTAGCCGAAGACGGCTTCGCCGAGGCGCATTCCCATCGCCAGAAGCAACGGCCTCTTGAACCGGCGGAACAGCTCAGCCAGCGGCATCCGCTCCTTGGGGGCGTCGGCCGCGGACTTCGCTTCGAGAGCATCTTGCGCCGCCTGGAAGGTCGGGGTCTCGGTGAGCTTGAACCGGATGAACAGGCCGACGCCGATGAGTATTGCGCTCAGCAGGAACGGAACTCGCCAGCCCCAGGTGAGCAGTTGCTCGTCGGGCAGCGTGGACACCAGCGCGAAGATCGTGGTCGACATGACGAGTCCCACGGCATTGCCGATCTGCGGGAAGCTGCCGTAGGCGCCACGCTTGCCCTCGGGGGCGTACTCGACGGCGACGAGCGACGCCCCACCCCACTCACCGCCCACGCCGAAGCCCTGGATGAGGCGCAACGCCACGAGCAGGATCGGAGCGAGGATGCCGATCTGGTCCGTCGTAGGCAGCAGGCCGATCAGGAAGGTCGCGGTCCCCATCATGATCAGCGTGGTGACCAGCGCGGCCTTGCGGCCGAACTTGTCGCCGAAGTGGCCGAACACGATGCCGCCGAGCGGGCGTGCGAAGAATCCGACGCCGAAGACAGCGAAGGCGGCCAATGTGCCGAAGATGGGGTCGCCGTCGCTGGGGAAGAACAGGCGGCCGAAGACGAGCGCCGATGCCGTCCCGAAGATGAAGTAGTCGTACCACTCGACGGCGGTGCCGACGAGGCTCGCGACGGCTGCCCGCCGGGCGAGACGCGTGCGGTCGGCCTGGTCGACGGGACCGGCCGGTGTGCGTTGTTCGGTCATGCTGACTCCCTTGTCATGCTGTGTCGTTCGTGTCGTCGCGGGGTGGATGCCGCGACGTTCTTCTCAGAGCAGTGCGGTCGGACGCACGGGGTCGTCCGAGATGACGGCCGATGCCCACCCGAGTGCGGTGCGGGTGCCGTCGGCCTTGTCGATCCACACCTCGACCTCGAGGCGGCCGTCGCTCTCGCCGACGACGGCCCCGGTGGTGTGGAGCTCGTCGCCCACGAAGGCGGGCGAGACGAAGCGCAGGTCGAGCTCGCCCGTGGTGAGCCACGAAGCCCCGAAGACGTCGACGAGGTTCGCCACGATGTGCCCGGTCTGCTGCTGGGCCTGGACGATGGTTCGCGGCAGCTCGGCGGCGGCGGCCTTGTCGGGGCTCGTGTGCACGTTGGCGAAGCCGCGGCCGGCCCACGAGAACACCGACATCTGGTCTTGGGTGAAGCGAGTCGTGCGCCGCGGCAGAGCGGCGCGTTCGGGAAGTCCGTGCGCGGCCACCGTGACGGGGTCGACCGTCTCGTCGGTCGTGCCGATGACCGTGCGCGGGCGGGCGCTTCCGGCGGATCGCCCCTGGCCCACCACGTCGCCCGCGACGGTGCGCATGATCTCGCGACCGCGGTGTTCGACCAGCACTCGGCCGTCCTCCCCGCGAGCCACGGCTTCGAGAGTCACGTAGCCCTGCCCGCGGCGCTCGTACTTCTCGGTGTACGCACCCTCGACTGTCACGGTTTCGCCGACGCGGACGGGGGAGACGAATCGCAGGTGCTCGTGGGTGTGCAACCCCTGGGCGGTGTTTCCGTCGTACTTGTCGTAGAAGAGGAAGAGCAGCTCGTTCGCGAGCACGAGGGGGTGGCCGACCGGGCCGCCGAACGGCGAGTCGCGGAAGTACCAGTCGCCGAAGTCGTCCTGCGCGAAGGCGTAGTCGAGCACGAAGCGACGATCGACTGTCTGGCTGACGGGCCCGAGCGGCTCGGGCACCTCGACGAGCTCGTAACGAGCCTCTTTCAACGTCATCGTCCGCTCCTTCGCGTCCTCGTTGACGTCTAGTTGTCTAGACGACTAGACAGACAATGCCAGGGCTGCGCGGCGAAGTCAACACCTCCCCGCGCTCGTGGCGTGCACGAGCGACGATGACGTGGTCCGCGTTCATCGCGTGCTTCACCAGCGGCGCGACACCCCTCGCGCCGTCGAGGACTGAGGCGCTCGTCAGCGGCCGCGGAACTCCTCCGCGAGCACTCCCATCAGGACCTCGTCGTGGAACCGCCCGCCGTGGAAGGCCACCTGCCGACGCACGCCTTCGCGCACGAACCCGGCCTTCTCGTAGGCACGGATCGCGCGATCGTTGAACGCCCACACGCGTAGTTCGACCTTGCGCACCCCGAGCTCGTCGAACGCGTAGCGCAGCATCGTGCGCGTGGCATCCGTTCCATATCCCCGACCGACGGCGTCGGGACCGATCACGATCGCGAACGTGGCGACGCGTGCGGGCAGGGTGGCGCCCCAGAGGGTCGCGTGTCCGATGAGGTTCCCGGTCTCGTCGTCGATGCTGAAGCCCGCTCCGCCGGGGGAGTCGTTGCGGCTCCAGATCTGGAACATCTCGCGCACCGCCGCCTCCGGACGAACCGTCACGCTGTTCTGATGCAGCGCAGCGCTGTCGCTGCGCCGCCACCAATCGACGAGCGGGTCGAGGTCGGCATCCGTGAGGCCTCGCAGCCGCACGCGCTCACCGTGCAGCAGGGCGGAGCCGTAGGCGAGGGCGGAGTCGGTGTCGTGGATCGCGTCATCGGCCATGATCCGACGCTACCGAACACGCCCCGGGCCGCTACCGTTGCGGCATGAACGAGCCGCTGTCGGCCGCAGACGCCCGCATCCTGGCGCTGGAGTCCGACGTCGTGCGCGGACACGCGCTCAAGCTCCTCGTGCTCGACCCGGGCCGAGCCCTCGACATAGAGGCCCTGCGCGCGAGCGTCGCCGAACGGCTTCCCGCCTTCCCCCGCGGGCGGCAGGTGGTCGTCGACGACCGCGGCGTTCCGTCGTGGGCGGATGCCGACGACCTCGACCTCGCGCACCACGTGCGGCAGCGCGCGGCGGCGGATCCGACCGAGCTGCGCGCCGTCGTCGGACACCTCATGTCGGAGCCGCTCGATCGCTCGCGCCCCCTGTGGAGCATCGACCTCATCGGTCCGCTCGCCGACGGCCGCGAAGCCCTCGCGGTACGCCTGCACCACGCGGTCGCCGACGGGCTGACGGCCGTGCGCTTCCTCGAGAGCATCGTCTTCGAACCGCACGATGCGCCCGCCCACGACGTCGGCGTGCGCGACCCCGAGGCGCGGCCGACCCGCTGGAGCGAATGGGAGCGGATGCCGCAGACCCTCGCCCGCGAGCTCGGTCACCCCGGTTCCCGATCGCCGTTCGACCGGCCGATCACCGCGCGCCGCGCGCTGGCCTTCGTCGACGTGCCGCTCGCCGAGGCCCGGGCCGTCGGCGCCTCCCGCGCCGATCACGCGACCGTCAACGACGTGCTCCTCGCCGTCATCGGGGGCGCGTTGCGCCGGCGCCTCCTGCACCACGGGCACACCCCGCGGCTCAACGCCCAGGTGCCGGTGAGCCTGCACGAGCGGGGGGAGGATGCCGCGGCATCCGGAAACCGCGACTCCTTCATCGACCTCGACCTGCACCTGCACGAGCCCGACGACCTGCGGCGCCTCGACCTGCTCAGCGCGCAGACCCGCGAACGCAAGCGCGGGCACGATGCCCGGTCGCTCGACGAGCTCTTCCATGCGCTCGCCGCGGCCGGTCCGGTGGGGGTCCTCGCGCGCGGGCTCGCCGACGACCCGCGGGAGTTCGCGCTCGCGATCTCGAACGTGCCCGGACCCCGCGTCGCGGTCGCCGTCGCCGGGCGACGGGTGGCGCACGTCTACACCTCGTCGGAGCCGGGCCCGCGCCATGCGCTGCGCGTCGCGGCGATCTCGAACGACCGCTGGCTCGGCGTGGGTTTCTGCGTCGATCCGCTCGCGGTGCCCGACGTCGAACTGCTGGCCGACGCTGCGCACGACGCGTGGGAAGCGCTGCGGGCCGGCTCGGCCTGATCTGCGGGCCCTGCTCGCGCGCACGGCGGCGGGGATCATGACCGACACGCCGTTTCCGGATGCCGTGGCTCGGCGTGCCGCCGAGATCCTCCGCCGTTGTGCCCGGCCGCGGCCCGCCCTCGACCTGTCTCGACGACGGACCACCGCCGCCGAACCGGGGCCGCGCGCCGAATAGGCTGGACGAGAAGGAGTCCCATGTCGTCGAGAGCAGGGCGCGCTCAGCGCGCGGGTCGCGGTGTCGCCGCGGCCGCTGTCGCGACCTTCCTCGCCACCGTCTCGCACGGCGCGGTCGACTCCGCTCTGCCGTCCGCGATCAACATCGCCGTCGCCCTCTGCCTCGCCACGCCGGTGTGCGTGCTGCTGGCCGGGCGGGCGATGTCGTGGTGGCGTCTGTCGGCGGCTGTCGCGCTCAGCCAGGCGTTGTTCCACGGCATCCTGATCCTCGATCTGCGCGGTGACGGCGCCACCGTGAGCGGGGGCCACCACGGCACGGTCGCCGTCGTGATCGACACGGCCGCATCCACGCCTGCCGTCGCAGCCCACTCGATGCACTCGCCGTGGATGTGGGCGGCGCACGCCTTCGCCGCGGTCGTGACGATCCTGGCCCTCGGCCGGGGCGAGCGCGCCGCGCAGGCGATCGCCCGCTTCTTCATCGCCGCTCTGCTGGTTCTGCGTCCGTTCCGCGGCATCGCCGCGCACACGGATGCCGTGCGCACCGCGCCCGAGCCGCTGCTGCTGCCGCGGGCGATGACGGTGCTGTCGCCGATGAGGCACCGGGGTCCGCCGCTCGCGGCCTGACCTCGACCCCTCATCTCGCGCGTGAAACGCCTCTTCGGCGTGCGCACTTTCAGAAAGCAGCAACCATGTCTCGCAAGACCACCCTTCGCCGTACCATCCTGGGCCTGACCGCCGGCGCCGCTCTCGCCGTCGCCGTGCCGCTGGCGGCCTCGGCGCACGTCACCGTCAACCCGAACACCGCCACTCCCGGCAGCTACGCCACCGTCAACTTCCGCGTCCCCACCGAGTCCGAGACGGCGTCCACCGTCAAGGTCGAGGTGACCCTGCCCACCGACACCCCGCTCAGCGCGGTTCTCGTCGAGCCCGTTCCGGGCTGGACCGCGACCGTCGAGAAGGGGGCGCTCCCCGCCCCCGTCGAGGTCGACGGCAACACCATCACCGATGCGCCGCTGAAGATCGTGTGGCAGGCCGACCCGGGGGTGGGGATCGGACAGGACCAGTTCCAGATGTTCTCGGCCGTGCTCGGACCCGTGCCCGACACCGGGCACATCCTGCTCCCCGCCGAGCAGACCTACTCCGACGGAGAGGTCGTCGACTGGGCGGCGACGCCCGACCAGGTCGCGGCCGACGACTCGCTGGAGCCGGCGCCCGTGCTTTACATCACCGACACCCCGCCCACGGCCGAGCACAGCCACGGCACGACTGCAACCGGCTCGACCGACCACACCGCCGATGACATGACCGCGGCCGCCGCCTCGAGCGACGACTCGTCGGGCGTGGCCCTCGGCCTCAGCATCGCCGCCCTCGTGGTCGCGGCCGTCGGCGCCGTCTTCGGCGCCCTCGCCTTCGCGCGCCGGTCGAAGCGCGCCTGATCATGGGCTCCCGGAACACGCTGCGTCGGGTTCTGGCCGGGGCGGTGGTCGTCGCAGCCGCGATGACCGCCGCCCTCGGCGGGGCCACCGCGGCCTCGGCGCACGACAGCCTCGTGTCGTCGTCGCCGGCCGAGGGTGAGAGCGTGTCGTCGCTGTCGGGGGTCTCGCTCGACTTCAGCGCCAACCTGCTCGGCTACGACGGCGGCAACATCGTCATCGTGCTCGGCCCCGACGGCCGGCACTACGAGAGCGAGTGCGCCGCCCTCGCAGGACCGAATCTCACCACCGCGGTGTCCCTCGGCGACCCCGGCGACTACTCGATCGAGTGGCGTGCCGTCTCGTCCGACGGCCACCCCGTCTCGGGCGTCATCCCCTTCACCTACACCGGCGCCAGCACCTCGGCCGGATCCGACACCTCGGTGTGCGCGAGCGCCGCCGGTGCGACCGCGGCCCCGGTCGAATCTGCCCCGGCCTCCGACGGCGGTGCCCCGTCGGGCCTGGTCATCGGCCTCCTCGCCGGTGGCGGGGTGCTCGTGCTGGTGGTCGTGCTGATCGTCATCATCGTTCGCACGCGCCCGCGCGAGGACTGACCCGCGGGCCGTCGACGTCCGCCGTCCTGCGGATCGGGCGTGCGGCGCGCCGGGGTCACGGCATCCGGGACCGGCGTGTCGCCCTCCGGGTCCGCACGACGGCATGACCTCGGCCCCGCGGGGTGTCGGACGGGGCGCCGGATGCCGATCGGCCCGGCCGTTCGTCGACGGCCGCCGTCCTGCGGATCGGGCGTGCGGCGCGCCGGGTTCGCGGCATCCGGGATCGGTGTGTCGCCCTCCGGGTCCGCACGACGGCGCGACCTCGGCCCCGCGGTGTGTCGGACGCGGCACCGGATGCCGATCGGCCCGGCCGTTCGTCGACGTCCGCCGTCCTGCGGATCGGGCGTGCGGCGCGCCGGGTTCGCGGCATCCGGGATCGGTGTGTCGCCCTCCGGGTCCGCACGACGGCATGACCTCGGCCCCGCGGTGTGTCGGACGCGGGCGCCGGATGCCGATCGGCCCGGCCGTTCGTCGACGTCCGCCGTCCTGCGGATCGGGCGTGCGGCGCGCCGGGTTCGCGGCATCCGGGACCGGCGTGTCGCCCTCCGGGTCCGCACGACCGCGCGACCCCGGCCCGCGGCGCGACCCCGGCCCGCGGCGCGCGCCCGGCCCGCCGCGGGCCCGCAGACCTACAGGCTCGAGCCCGACACCGAGAACGTGTCGCAGGCGTTCACGCCGCCCTGCCGGCCGGTGTCGAACCACCGCTGGCGCTGCTCGCTCGAACCGTGGGTCCAGCTCTCGGGGTTGACGACCCCGCCCGACTCCGCCTGGATGTGGTCGTCGCCGACGGCCGCGGCCGCCGCGAGGGCGTCGGTGATCTGCTGGTCGGTCGGGGGCTCGAGGTAGGGCGTGCCGGTCTCGTCGACCTGTTCGCCCGCGTTCGCCACCCACGCGCCGGCGAAGCAGTCGGCCTGCAGCTCGGTGCGCACGCCGTTGCTGTCGGGTCCCGTGCCGTTGTTCGGGTGCTGGTCCATCACGCCGATGAGGTTCTGCACGTGGTGGCCGTATTCGTGGGCGAGCACGTACAGCTGGGCGAGGGGACCCGCGGTGGTGTCGTACTGCTCGCGCAGGATCGCGAAGAAGGTGGGGTCGACGTACACCGTCTCATCGGGCGGGCAGTAGAACGGCCCGGTCGCGTTCGAGGCCGTGCCGCACGTGGTCGAGGTCGAACCGTCGACGATGATCAGCTGCGGAGCCCGGTACCCCTCGAGGGTATTCCCCCAGAACTGGTCGAGGTTGAGAGAGGCGGCCGCAAGTCGGCAGTCGTCGTTGCTGTTGGCATCCGCGCCCGTCTCGCAGCTGGCGACGCGTTCGCCGCCGCTCTGCGGGGCCGCCGGGGCTCCGCCTCCGCCGAGCAGACCGGTGAGATCGGTGCCGGTGAACAGCGAGATCAGCAGCACCACGATGCCGCCGACGCCGACGGCTCCACCGCCGACCGCGGCCACGGTGCCGCCGCGTCGCTTGGCGGTGTTGTTGCCGACGCGGGCGTTGTCGTTGAAGGTCACGGGCGTGACGCTACCCGCGGCGCGGCCCGAGAACAGGGGGCTGGACGCGGCGTGAAATCGCTGGGCGCGCAGACGCGGGGCGGTTTCCGCAACCCCCCGGTGCGACGGATCCGCGCGCGTACCGTCGGCCCCGAGGAGCAGCGCGGCCCCGGCGTCCGCTCCTCGCGAAGACACATCGGAGAACGCCATGCCCCTGACACGTCGGACCTTCCTCGCCGGATCGGGAGCGCTCGCGCTGCCGTTCCTCCTCGCCAGCTGCGGGTTCGTGCAGACCGCCCCCGCCGAGAAACGTCAAGGCACCCTCACCTTCACCACGTGGGGGACGGATGCCGAGCTCGCGGGTTTCCGCGCCGCGATCGCCGCGTTCGAAGCGGCCAACGAGGGCTCGACCGTCGAGCTCAACGCCGTTCCCTACGAGCAGATGTTCACCAACATCGACGCGCAGCTGCAGGCGGGCAACCCGCCCGACATCTTCCGCGTGCCCTATTACACGTTCGGCGCGTACGCCGGTCGCGGCCAGCTGCTCGACCTGAAGCCGCTGCTGTCGGCCGACCGCCAGGGGCAGTTCACCCCGCAGGCGTGGGCGGCGGTGCAGAACGGCGACGGCACCTTCGGCCTGCCGCACCACACCGACACCTCGGCGATCCTCGTCAACCTCGACCTGTTCCGTCAGGCCGGGATCGACGCGTCCGAGATCCCGACCTCGCCCGAGAACGCGTGGACCTGGGATCAGCTCGACGCCCTCGGCGGGCGACTGCGCGCCGGCCTCCCGGCCGACCGCTGGCCGTGGGCATACAACTGGCAGGGCAACGGCGTCACCCGCTGGCTGAGCCTGCTCTTCCAGTCCGACGGCGCGTTCCTGGAGTCCGACCAGAAGACCCCGGCGATCGACTCCGACGCGGCGCGTCAGGCCGTGGAGTTCTCGAGCTCGTTCTTCACCAAGAACTACGTGCCCGCGAACAACACGATCGCCTCCTCGAGCTACGCGGCCGAGTCGTGGTTCTCGCAGTCGGTGGCGATGGTGTGGTCGGGGGCTTTCCAGATCCCGGATGCCGACACCACGGCCGACTTCGAATGGACGGCGACCTACGCGCCCCGCAACGTCCGTGCGGGCAGCGACTTCGGCGGCAACGCGCTCGTGGCGACCGCGAACACGCAGCAGCCCGAGCTGGCGGCGGCGTTCCTGGAGTTCGTGACGGATGCCGCTCCCATGCGCGACTTCTGCCGCGCGGCATCCCTTCTGCCCACCCGCGGCGACCTGCTCAACGACCAGCTCGAGTTCGCGGTGCGGCCCGAGCTCGCGCCGGTCTTCGCCGGTCAGGCCTCGCTCGTGCAGCCGCAGGACGTCGCGCAGGTCGCGAGCCCCTCGATGTCGGCGATCATCCCGGTGCTCAAAGAGCAGCTCGACCTCGCCTTCACCGGCGCCCAAGATGCCGCGACCACGGTGACGAACCTGCAGTCGGGCATCGGAGCGGCCACCGGTGGCTGACACCGCGGTCGCCCGACCGCGCCTTTCGCGACAGGGCCGACCGGAGCGGGGGGAGCGCCTGCGCACCCGCCGCCCCGGCGCCCGTCGCGAGGCGCTCGCGGCGTACGGGTTCCTCGCGCCGAACTACCTGCTCCTGCTGGTGTTCGTGCTCGTGCCGCTGGTGGGGGCGTTCTTCGTCAGCCTGCAGCGCACCGACGGATTCGGCGACGGCACCTTCGCGGGCCTCGACAACTACGCACGGCTCGTCGGCGACCCGCTGTTCTGGCGGGCGCTCGGCAACACCGTGCTGTTCACGCTGCTCGTGACGCCGCTGTCGATGCTGCTGGGCCTGGTCGCCGCGACCCTGCTCAACACCGCCCTGCCCGCCCGACCGCTCTGGCGCTCGCTGCTGATCCTGCCGATGGCCGTGTCGGGCGTGGCCACCGCGCTGATCGGCGTGCTCGTGTTCGACCAGAACTCCGGCATCCTGAACCGCATCCTCACCGCCGTCGGCCTCTCACCCGTCACCTGGCAGTCGGATCCGGTGCCCGCGTTCGCGACCATCGTGCTGGCGACGGTGTGGTGGCGCACGGGCTTCAACATGCTCATCTATCTGGCGGGACTCCAGGGCATCGGCCCCGACCTGTACGAGGCGGCGACCCTCGACGGTGCGAACCGGTGGCAGCGGTTCCGCAACGTCACGATCCCGTTGCTCGGGCCCACGTCGTTCTTCCTCGTGGTGCTGAACGTGATCTTCTCGTTCCAGGTCTTCGATATCGTGTTCGTCCTCACCGGCGGGGGCCCGGGAGGCGCGACGAGCGTGCTCGTCACCTACGCCTACGAGACCGGCTTCGTCACGCGCGACCAGGGCTACGCCGCCGCGATCGGAATGGTGCTCTTCCTGTTCGCCCTCGTGTTCGCTGCGGCGCAGTACCGCGCCTCCCGCACCAAGGATGTGGTCGAGTGAGTCTCGATGAGCGCCTGGATGCCACGGCATCCGCGTCCCCCCTCGCCCCGCCCGCGGTGACGCCGGGTCGGCGTGCCCGCGACCGGTCGCGGCGGGGGAGTGCGATCGTGCGCACCCTCATCGTCGCAGTGGTGGGCCTCGCCGCCGTGTCGCCGCTGTACTGGATGCTCGCTGTCGCCTTCTCGTCGCGCGCCGAGCTGCTCGGGGGGCGGGAGCTGCGCCTGTGGCCGCGGGAGGTGACCTTCGAGAACTTCGAGCGCGTGTTCGCCTCGTTCCCCGTGGCGACCTGGTTCGGCAACTCGGTCGCGATCGCGGTCGTGGTGACCCTCATCTCGGTCAGCACGAGCCTGCTCGCCGGCTATGCGTTCGCGCAGCTGCGCTTCCGCGGTTCGACCGCGTTGTTCTTCCTCGCGCTTGCGACCCTCGTGCTGCCGGTGCAGGTGATCATGGTGTCGCTGTTCCGCATCGTCACCGCGGCCGGGCTGTACGGCACGTATTGGGCGGTAATCCTGCCCGTGTCGGCCTCGGCGTTCGGGCTCTTCCTCGCGCGGCAGTTCATGCTCGGTATCCCGCGCGAACTGATCGAGGCCGCCCGCCTCGACGGCGCCGGACACGTGCAGACGTTCCTGCGGGTCGTGCTGCCGCTGTCGAAGCCGCTCATCGCGGTGCTGGTGTTCATGAGCCTGCTGTCGTCGTGGAACGACTTCGCCTGGCCCCTCATCGCCCTGCGCGAGAACCGCCTGTTCACCCTGCCGATCGGCCTGCTCTACCTGCAGGGCCAGTTCGGCAGCGACTACGGCGCGACGATGGCGTACGCGCTGCTGAACGTGGTGCCGATCGCGATCGTGTTCCTGGTGTTCCAGCGGTACTTCGTGGCGGGCTTCGCGCGCAGCGGCATCAAGTGACCTGTCACTCATACGTATTCACGAAACACGATCGTTACCCGTATAGACGCGCACTTAGGCTTCCCTAAACGCTATGCATACGTATACGGTGTGGCCATGTCATCCACAAAGAAGCGCGCTATCGCCCTCGCCGCCACGGTGGCCGTGGGTGCACTCGCCCTCTCCGGATGCGGCGCGGGTAGCCGCACGGGGAACGAGAACGCCACCGAGGTCGCCTGCGACTACACCGCACCCGAATCCGCGACCACGGTCAACGTGCTCGCCTACAACTCCTCCGCCATCGACCCCTTCACGGACACGATGGTCTCCAGCTGCACTAAAGACGACGTCACGGTCAAGCACGACCCGATCGACTTCGGCGGCCAGGTGACGAAGACGACGGCCACTCTCTCGGGCGAGACCGGGAGCTACGACATCGTCGAGACCTACGGATTCGTCATCCCGAGCCTCGCCGTCGACGACAAACTCGTCCCGCTCGACGATCTCTTCGCCGAGTACGCCGACAAGTACGACTTGAACGCCATCAGCGAGTCGATGCGCCAGGGCATGTCGTACGACGGCAAGCTCTACGCGCTGCCGATGCAGGCGCAGATGTTCGTCATGGCCTACCGCACCGACGTCTTCGACGAGCTGGGCATCGAGGTTCCGAAGACGTTCGACGACATGAGCGCCGCCGCCGAGAAGATCAAGGCATCGGGCAAGATGCAGTACCCCATCGCCCTCCCGTGGCTCGCCACGGCCGACGTCGCGACGAGCTTCCAGGCGATCATGAACTCGCTCGGAGCCGACTTCGTCACCGCCGACGGAAAGGTCACGCTCGACACCCCGGAGGCCAAGGAGGCGCTGCAGGCCATGCAGAGCCTGCAGCCCTACATGGACCCGCAGGTCACCACGTTCGACCAGCCCAAGGTGCAGCAGCAGATGTACAACGACACCGCTGCCATGTCGATCATGTTCTCGGGCCGCATGAGCGACCTGACCAAGGCCGAGAACAGCAAGCTGTCCGACTCGTTCGGCTTCGCCGCACCCCCGAAGGTCTCGGCGTCCGCGCCGTACCTGTACGACCGTCTCTCGATCGACGGGTGGTCGATCCCCTTCAACACCAAGCTCGACCACAAGATGCTGTTCGAGATGATGGCGTCGGCGGTCAGCGAAGACGCGTCGAAGGCGTCGGTTCCCGCCGCGTACCCCGCTCGCGAGGGCATGGTCACGCCGGACAACTCGCCCTACGGCCAGGCGGCCAACGACTCGATCGCCGGTGCGATGCCGCCGGTCGTGTCGCCCATCCTGGCGCCGATCAGCAACGAGATCACCCCGATCGTCGCGCAATTCCTGGCCGGTGGGGTCTCGGTGGACGATGCCGCCACTCAGATGCAGGCAGCGGGGGAGAAGATCGCGGGCTGAGCCCCGGGATCATCCCACCCACGGTGTAGGAATGGGCCCCGGCCCGGTCGATGACGACCGGGCTGGGGCGCATCGAGAGGAGACGTCGCGTGAAAGCACGTGAGTTCTGGGTGCTGTTCGCCCCCAGCCTGGCCATCATGAGCGCCCTTCTGGTGTTCCCCCTTGTGCGCACCGTGCAGTGGAGCTTCGAGAACGTGCGGTACGGCGTTCCCGGAACCTTCGTCGGGCTCGCGAATTTCACGGACGCCCTCGGCGACCCCCGCTTCCATCGAGCGGTCGTGTTCACCCTGGTCGTGACCGTGGTGACCACCGCGATCCTCCTGGTCTTCGGATACCTGATCGCGATCGCGGTCAACACGCTGCGGATCTCCCGGCCCCTGGTGCTCGGCATCATGCTGGTGTCGTACGTCCTGCCGAACCTGGTCGGTGCCGTCGCGTTCTCGTGGTTGTTCGACGACAACTTCGGGGGCGTGGTCAACAGGCTGATCGGCTTCCTCGGGGGCACGCAGGTGCTCTGGTTCACCGACCAGGTGCCCAACGCGTTCCTGGTGATCCTGAACACCGTGTGGCAGATGCTGCCCTTCGCGATGCTCATCATCCTGGCGGGTCTGCAAGGCGTGCCGGTCGAGCTGCGCGAGGCGGCCCGCATCGACGGGGCCAACGCGTTCCAGACCCATCTCCAGGTCATCATCCCCACGATGCGGGGGGTTCTCGGCTTCGTCTGCCTCATCACCATCATGGACGTCCTGCGCATCTTCGATGCCCTCATCCCGCTCTCCCCGCAGGCGGAGACGATCGGCAACGAGTCGATCATGCTCTACGTCTATTCCGTGGCGTTCGCCAACGGAGCCCAGGAGCTGGGCCTCGGCAGTGCCATCAACGTCCTGACCATCCTCCTCATCCTGGTCATGCTCGTCCCGTTCATCCGGGGCATCTTCAAGGAAGCGAAGGCCGCCCGATGACCCTCAGCAGCGAGGCGCTGTCCACGCGCGCCATCACCACCGGCGACATCGAGGGGAAGAACCGTCGACCCCGCCCGCGACGCCGCATCCGAGGCGTGACGGGCCTGCTCCTCGGCATCCTGTGCTTCCTCATGCTGAGCCCGTTCATCTGGATGACCCTCTCGGTGACGAAGCCGACCGACGTGGCGTTCGCGAACCCGCCGGTGCTCACGGGATACGAGCCGACCCTCAAGGCGTTCGTCGATCTGTGGGAGACCACCTACTTCGCCGACTACCTCGTCAACACCCTCTCGGTCGCGGTGATCTCGACGCTGATCGCACTGATCATCGGCATCCCGGCCGCCTATGCCCTGTCGCGTTTTCCGAGCTACATCTCGGCCCTGCTGCTCGTGCTCGCCCTGATCTTCCGTGCACTGCCCCGCTTCGCGGTGGTGCTGCCCATGTACGACATCAGCCGTGCTCTCGGGATCTACGACACGACGTTCGCCCTGGCGATCGCGCTCGTCGCGATCAATCAGCCCTTCACGATCTGGCTGCTGCGCAACTTCTTCGCGGAGATCCCGCGTGAGCTCGATGAGGCGGCCATGATCGACGGCTGCACGCGCATCGGCATGCTGCGCCGGGTCATGATCCCGCTCATGGGTCCCGGCATCCTGACCGCCGGCATCTTCGTCTTCCTCTTCGCCTTCCAGGAGTACCTCACCGCTCTGGTGCTGACCGACACCTCGTCGAAGACCGTCCCGGTGTTCATCGCCACGCAGCTGGGACAGACTCTGCCGATGCTGCAGCAGGCCGGGGCCGCATCGATGCTCCTGACCATTCCGGTCGTGATCATCGCCTTCATCGCGCAGAAGTACCTCGTCGCCGGTCTCAGCGACGGCGCCGTGAAGGGGTGACGGATGCCGCCCGTGCCGCTCGTCCTCCTCGCGGGGATGAACTGCACGCCCGACCTGTGGACGGGATGCGGACTCGATGATGCTGTGACCCCGGTGATGGACGTCGGCGATCTCGACGCCCAGGTCGATCGCCTCCTCGCGGAACTTCCCGACACCTTCGTCATCGGGGGACTGTCGCTCGGCGCGATCGTCGCCATGGCCGTCGCGACGCGCGCCCCCGAGCGGGTGAGCGGTCTCTGCATCGCGGCGGCGAACGCCAAGGCGCCGACCTCCACGCAACGCGCCGGGTGGCAGCGGTGGCTCGACGGCCTCGCCGCCGGCGAGACTCCGGTCGAGCTGCAGGCCGGCATCCTCCCTCTGCTCCTGTCCCCTCGGGTGCGCGCGTCGCGCCCCGATCTCGTCCAGCGCGTCCTGCGGATGGGGGAGGAGACCCCGGATGCCGTGCTGGCGGCGCAACTACGCCTGCAGGCGACGCGCATCGATCTGCGGCCTGGTCTGCGGACGGTGCGGACCCCGTCGCTGGTCATCGAAGGGACCGACGATGCGCTGTGCCCGCCGTCGTTCCACGACGAGATCGCGGCAGCCCTCCCCGAGGTCCGGCGCGAACGACTCGACGCCGGGCATCTCGTCGCCCTCGAGCGGCCCGCGGAGTTCGGAGCCGCGGTGCGTTCGTGGCGCGCGGGTCTCGGGGCGGCAGTGCGCTGAGCCGCCCGTTCAGTCCCGGGCGGCGCGGAGGTCGTGCAGATGCCTCATCAACGAGGACGCGAGGTTGTAGACCACCAGGCGGGCTCCGTCGTCGAAGGCGGCGATCGCCGCCGCGGGCGTGCCGACGATGTCCATCCGCAGCTTCCCTGCCGCGGCGATGGCGCGGTTCACCACCGCCGTGGCCTCGGCGACGGGGAGATCCTCGGGCCCCGACGAGGCCGCGAGGTCGGCGGGGCCGATCATGATCCCGTCGAGCCCGGGGGTGCGCGCGATGGCTTCGGCGGCGGTGACGCCGGCCGGCGACTCGACCATCCCGAAGACGAGGGTGTTCGCGAGATACCACTCGCGGTGCTCCTCGGCAGGCGTCTCGCCGAACCGCCCGGCGCGGCTGTACGTCGCGAAGCCCCGGGTGCCCAGCGGCGGATAGTGGGATGCGGAGACCACCGCCGCCGCCGCGACCGCGTCGTCGATGTGCGGGACGAGCACGCCCTGAGCGCCTTGATCGAGGACGCGCAGGATCATGCCGGGGTCGTCTTCGCCCACGCGCACGATGACCGGAACGTCGTGGACGGCGGCCACGGCGATGTGCTGACGGAGGGCGATCAGGTCGGCGGGGCCGTGCTCGGCGTCGATCAGCACGAAGTCGAAGCGGGCGACGGCCAGCATCTCGACCAGTTCCTCGCTCGGCATGCGCAGCAGGGCGCCGAGGAGTCGGTCGCCCGCCTCCGCCCGAGCGCGCAGGGATGCGGGACGCACGCCCCCGACGAGCGCGCTCACGCGATCATCCCCGCCGACAGATCGATGTCTGCGCCGCACATCCCCGACATCGACAGCATCGCCACTACGGCCGCCCCCACCTCGGCCTCGGTCACCATGCGTCCGAGGGCGGCCCGCGAGACGAACGCCGACTCGGCATCGGCGACGGAGCTTCCGGAACGCTCGGCTTCCAGCCGGAAGTTGCGCGACATGCGTTCTCCGGCGACCGGGCCCGGCGAGAGGGTGTTGACGTTCACCCCGCTCGGGCCGACTTCGAAAGCGAGCGTCGAAGTGAGGCCGAGGATCGCCATCTTCGACGCGGTGTAGGGCGTGCGGTGGGCGAGGGGGCGTTTACCCGACACGGATGCCACGTTGATCACGTCGCCGCGACCGCGCTCGACCATCTGCGGGAGGAACGCGCGGCACAAAAGGAACGTGCCCCGGACGTTGACGGCGAACACCTCGTCCCACTCCTGCACGCCGATGTCGGTGAGGGCGGCGACGGGCCCGGCGATCCCGGCGTTGTTCACCAGGATCGACACCTCGGTGCCGGACAGGTCGTCGCGCAGGCGTGCCACGGAATCCTCGTCGGCGACGTCGCACGTCACCGCCCGCGTGCCGGGGATCTCCGCGGCGACGGCATCGAGCTTTCGCTGGTCCCGGCCCGTGATCACGAGGTCGGCGCCGGCTGCGGCCAGAGCGCGGGCCATGGCCGCCCCGAGTCCGCTGCCCCCTCCGGTGATGAGGGCGGTGCGTCCGGCGAGAGTGGTCATCGTGCGCCCGCTCGACTGTCCTCGATCCACGGGAACGTTGCCCCGCCGTGGCGCCAGGCGCGAGCATCGCCTGATCGGGCGTGGCCTTCGAAGAGCTCCACGCGTGCCGCGCGCCCGCATACCTCGCCAAGCTTCGCGGACGAGGCGGTGTCGGTGATCTCCTGGTAGGTGATGGTGCGCAGGTACTTGCCCACCCAGAGTCCGCCCGTGTACCGCGCGGCTCCGAGCGTCGGGAGGACGTGGTTGGTGCCGATCACCTTGTCGCCGTACGAGACGCAGGTGTTCTCTCCGAGGAAGAGCGCTCCGTAGTCGTGCATCTTCTCGAGGGCGGCGCGAGGCTCCCCCGTGAAGATCTGCACGTGCTCGAACGCGAAGGAATCGGCGAGGGCGTAGGCCTCGTCGAGGTCCTCGACCACGATCACCTGACCCCAGTCGCGCCACGCGGGCTCGGCGTAGTCGCGCGTGGACATGCCGGGGAGAAGGTCTTCGATCAGATCCATGACGCGCTCGCCGAGTGCGCGGGACGTCGTGATGAGCACCGCCGGCGACTCGGGGCCGTGCTCGGCCTGGGACAGGAGGTCGACGGCCGTCAGGAAGGGGTCGGCGTCATCGTCGGCGACGATCAAGATCTCGGTGGGGCCGGCGAATAGGTCGATGCCCACCTCCCCGAAGAGCTGGCGCTTCGCTTCGGCGACGTAGGCGTTGCCAGGACCGGCGATCATGTTGACCGGGGCGATGGTCTCGGTGCCGACGGCCATGGCAGTGACCGCCTGCACCCCGCCGAGGATGTAGATCTCGTCCGCCCCGGCCAGCTTCATCGCGGCCACGGTGGCGGCGGGGATCTCGCCGCGGATCGGCGGGGTGCACGCCACCACGCGGGGCACGCCGGCCACCTTGGCGGTGATGATCGTCATGTGCGCCGAGGCCGTCAGCGGGTACTTCCCGCCGGGGATGTAAGCCCCCGCGGCGCGGACGGGGACGTGCTTCTGTCCGAGGTGCACCCCCGGCAGCGTCTCGACTTCGATGTCGACGAGCGAATCGCGTTGCGCCTGGGCGAAGGTGCGCACCTGCTCCTGGACGAAGCGGATGTCGTCGATGACCTGCGGGTCCAGTGTCGCCATGATGCGCGTGACGTCGTCGTCGTCGAGCCGGAAGGGGCCGTCCCAGCGGTCGAACTGCGACGCGTACCGGCGTACGGCGTCGTCGCCGTTCGCGCGGATGTCGTCGATGATCGTGCCCACTCGCGCGGCGACGTCGCTCTGCGCCGTGTCGGTGAACGACTTCGTGGGCGCCTTCTTCAGGAACAGGGGCATCTTCGCGTCCTCTCGTGCATACGTATGTGCTTATCATGACTGCGTATGCACACGGGGTCAACCTTTCGCTAGACTTCAGCCCTCAGCACCTGAGTCGCCAGGGGGTTCCATGGCCGTCACGAGCAGAGACGTCGCTCGTCTGGCCGGCGTCTCCCAACCCACCGTCTCGCGCGCCCTCCGCGACGACCCCCGGGTGTCCGAAGAGACGAAGAAGCGCGTCCGCGACGCGGCCGTTCTTCTCGGCTACGTCCCGAGCGAAGCGGGGCGCGCTCTTTCGTCCGGCCGCACGAGACGGATCGGCCTGCTCGTGACCGATCTCGAGAACCAGTTCTACGCGCACATCATCGCGCCTCTGCATCGAGAGCTCGAGGCGTGCGGGTACCAGCTCGTCCTGCATACCGAGACCGCCGACGAGTCGGTCGCCGAGAGGCTCATCGCGAACGGTCTCGATGGTGTCATCCTGGCCACCACCACCGTCGAATCGGTCGTGCCGCTGCGGCTCCGCGACCGCGGGCTGCCGTTCGTCTACTTCAACCGCACCGCCGCCCTGGTCGATGCGGACGCCACCATCGTGGCGCCCGCCGCCGGGTTCGAGGTCGCCGTCGACCGGGCGCTGGCCCTGGGCCATCGCCGGATCGGGGCGGTCCTGGGTCCGCAGAACACGAGCACGGGGCGCTCGCGCGAGCTCGCCCTCCGCTCCGCGCTCACCGCGCGCGGCATCTCTCTGGATCCGGAGGCCGTGCGACACGGCCCGTTCGACACGGAAGCGGGTGATGCGGCGACGGCGGAGCTGCTCGGGTTGGCGGAAGCGCCCTCCCTCATCTTCTGCGGCAACGACGTCATGGCCTACGGTGCCCTGAACGCAGCGCGCCGGGCCGGGGCGTCGGTGCCGGACGACGTCTCGATCGTCGGCTTCGACGACCTCCCCCCCGCGTCCTGGCCGCTGATCGAACTGTCGACGATCGCCTACGACTACGTGCAGATGGCCCGAGAGGCCGCCCGTCTCATGGTGCAGCGCATCGAAGACCAGCCGTCGGAGTTCGCGCACGTGGAGTTCGCGACGACATTCATCGAGCGCCGCACGCTCGGCTCGGCGCGACGGGCCTGACCCCCCGGCTCCTCGCGCTCAGGTGCTTGCATCAGTGTTGTGCATACGCATACACTGCCGACAACACCTGCCGCGTCGATACAGACGCCTGAACTCGAAGGAGCCTCGAGTGTCTCTCGACCCGGTCGCCTACCAGCCGTACGCGGATCCCGACGACTTCATCCGCGAGGTCACGGATCTGATCTGGGTGGATCGGTCCATCAGCTTCATCCGCGACAACTACGAGCCGGACTCGATCGTCCACGGTGCCTACGGAACCTCGACGACCCGCGACGAAGTGATCGAGGGAACGCTCATGCGCATCTCGGCGACTCCCGACCGCACCGGTCAGGCCGAGGACGTCATCTGGGAGGCGCGCGGCGACGACGCCTTCCTCAGCTCGCACCTCGTGCTCTCGGGGCACCTGCAGACGTCCGAATACAGCCGCACCATCGCCAACTGTCTGTACCGCCGCGGACGGATGGTCGAAGAGTGGGTGGTGCGCGACACGCTCGCCGGCGCCCTCATCCTGCAAAGCGACCTCGACGAGCTCGCTCGAGCCCAGGCCTTCCGCGGGTACAGCGGTACCTGGACGGAGCCCGCCCCCGCCGACCCCATCGCCGTGGGCGACTCCGGACCTCGGCCCGACGAATACCGCCCCGAGGTGGAGCGTGTCGTCGAGATGATCGAGACGGTCTGGAACGACCGCGACCTGCAGAAGGTCGAGCGCTTCTTCCATCGCGACCTCGTCCTGCTCACGGTGGGCAACCGCCTCGTCATCCGGCCCGAGGGATACCGGCGCGCGCTCCTGCGGTTCCTCGAGTCGTTCCCGTCGGGTCGATTCGAGATCCGCGACATCCAGACGAACTACGACGTCCGGTATGCGGGTCTGCGTGTGGCTGTGACCTGGAAGTTCATCGGCGACTACAACGGCGTGGCCAACTACGGCCCGCTCACGGGTCGGCCCGTCGACGTCCTCGGCATCTCGCAGTTCACCTTCCATCAGGGCGCCCTCGTCAAAGAGGTGCGGCTGTGGGACGACATCGCGTTGCGCGCCCAGATCGCCGGAATGCGAGGCGACGAGCCCGTCGTCCTCGGAAACATCTACTGATCCAACGAAGGAAGAGAACAATGAGTACCGACCACCTCAGCCACGACACGGTCGTCGACGCAGCGGAGATCGAGCGCCGAACCATCCGCAAGAGCGATTGGGCTCCGCACAACGCCGCCTTCATCGACTGCCGCACGCCCGGCTCCGACCGCAAGCAGAACTACGCGTTCATCGGTGGCGGCGTCTCGCAGAACGCCGGCCAGGTCATCAACCTCACCGAAGAGCACGGCTTCAACACGGGCGCTGCCGGCATGCCGAACGGGATCTCCAACAACCTGCACCTCCACTTCACCGCGGAAGTCTTCGTCAACCTGGGCGGGGAATTCCGTCTCCGATGGGGGATCGACGGCAAACAGGGGGAGTACGTCAGCACCGATGGGGACATCATCTCGATCCCCACATGGATCTTCCGTGGTTTCACGAACGAGGGTCCCGACGACGGCATCCTCTGGACCGTCCTCGGTCGCGACGTGACCGGAGGCATCATCTGGGGTCCGTCGGTGCTCAAGGAAGCCGAGTCCTACGGTCTCCACCTCACCGCCGACAATCAGCTCATCGACACCGTCGCCGGCGATGAATTGCCCACGGACGTCGCCCTCATCAAGCCGATCCAGCAGCGTTACATCGACGAGCTCACCCCCTTCACCGTCGAGCAGATGCGCGGACGCGTCATCCAGCCGGGCGACCGGGTCTACAGCGCGAACGCGCTGTTGTGCGCGAGCCTTCCGGGCGGCGCGGCGGAGCTGAGCCTCGCGATCGGCTACGGCATGACGGAGGACCGCCGCCAGGTGCCCCGCATCCACGAACCGCACTCCTTCAACATGGCGTGGGTGCGAGCCGCCGCCGATGAGGGGATTCTTCGTCACCGCCACGACAAGAACCAGGCAGTGCTGGTCAAGAGCGGCCGGTGGACGGTGACGCTCAACGGCGACCCCTCGACGACCGTCGAACTCGACCCGTCCGACTCGTTCTCCGTCCCGGCCGGCGCATGGCGCACCTTCCGCTGCATCGACGCCGGGGACGCGGGAGCGGGCGAACTGCTCGTCATCAACTCCGGAGACGACCGCGTCTACCTGGAGTGGGCTCCCGAAGTCGTCGACGCCGCTCGCGACGCCGATTGGATGATCGACCCGAACGGCTACCTCGCCCCCGTCGGTGTGATGGTGACCGCGACGGAGGACGACTGATCGGCGCACGCGAACTCCGGGTCGCCGCGATCTCTCCCGCCATCCGTGTGGGCGAGGTCGCGGCGAACGTCGACCTGCTCCGCGTCGCGATGGTCGAGGCCGTCGCCTCCGGCGCGGAACTCGTGGTGGCGCCCGAACTCGCCACCAGCGGGTACGTCTTCCGCGACGCGGAGGAAGCCCGCGGCGCCTCTCTCCGCCGCGACGATCCGTTGTGGGAAGCGCTCTCCGCCGTCCTACCCGAGGGGGTCGTCGCGGTCGTCGGGTACGCGGAAGACGCGGGGGCGCACATCTTCAACACCGCCGCCGTCCTGACGAGGTCCGGGCGCATCGCCGATTACCGCAAGGCGCATCTGTGGGGTGCCGAGTCGCGGTTCTTCGCGGCCGGTGATGCGGCCGGCGCTGTCGTGGACACCCCCATCGGAAGGCTCGGTCTAGCCATCTGCTACGACAACGAGTTCCCTGAGGTGCCCCGCCGCCTGGCGCTCGCCGGGGCCGAGGTGCTCGCTCTGCCGGTCAACTGGCCGCTCGTCGACCGGCCGGGAGGAGAGCGCGCGCCCGAGACGATCCAGGCGATGGCCGCGGCTCGATCCTCGCGCCTCGCGACCGTGATCGCCGACCGTCGCGGGTCCGAGCGCGGGGTGGCCTGGACGGGAGGGACGGCCGTCATCGACGATGACGGGTGGGTCGCCGCGGACGCGGCCGACGGAGCGGATCGCGTCTCAGCGACGCTCAGGCTCCGCCACCCCTCCGACAAATCCCTCCCGCCGCACAACGACCTCTTCGGCGACCGTCGGCCCGACCTCTACGTCTGACCCGGCGTTCACTCCGGTGCGATCCGTCCCGGATGCCGTCTCATCCGCGTGCGAAGCATCTCCTGCGCCATGCCGGCCAACCGTCCTGCGGCGGGCGAGAGGTCGGCGCCCTCCCTCCGGGCGAGCGCGATCGTGTCCCACAGCGGCTCCGCGAACGGCTCCACGCGGATCTCCGCAGGAAAGGTCGCCGACTCGGCGATCGAGCGCGACACGATGGTGTCCGCCGTCCCCGACGACACCAGGCCGAGAGCGGTCTCGACGTTCTCGACTTCGATCGCCGGCTCCAGCGTGAGGCCGCGCGCGCTGGCTCGCTCCCGCAGCTGCCGACGGGTGGGGTCGTCCCACCCCGCGTACGCGTCGTACAGCACGAGTTTGGATGCCGCCACCTCGGCGAGGTCGACCGGCCCGGTCGGGGCGTCGGCACGCGCCGAGGCGAAGACGACCTCGTCGCGGAAGAGGGGAGTGATCGTCAATCCCGTCTCATCGACGGGCAGGACCAGGAGTCCCGCCTCCACTTCGCCGGCGGCGATCGACCGGGCGACGAGGGCGGAGTTGATGCCGACCATCCGCACGCGCACGCCCGGATGGCGCTCGTGGAACCGCTGGAGGAGCTCGGAGAGGTCGTAGTAGGCGGCGTTGCGCAGCACGCCGAACGTGCAGGTGCCCGCCTCGAGCGCGTTATGCGCGCGCATCGTCTCGATGCCGTGATCGATGGCGCCGACGGCCCGTTCGGCGTGCGCGCGCAGGGCCAGCGCCGACTCGGTCGGCACCAGGCGGCGCCCGCCACGGCGGAAGAGCGCCACACCGAGTTCGCGCTCGAGACGGGCGACCAGCTCCGACACGGATGCCTGACTCGTGTCGAGCTCGGCGGCTGCGGCGGTGAAAGAGCCTCGATCGAGCGCGGTGAGGAACGCGCGCAGCTGGGTGATCGTCACGAGATAAAGGTAAACCCTGTGGTTTCCATCGCATCCATCGTTCTTGTGGGGTGTCAGGCGATCTTCTAGCGTTCCCGTATGCAGTTCACTCCCGCGCTCCTCGAGCGACTCGACGGTTCCTTCCACCACCTCAAGACGCCGCTCGTCGACGCTCCCGCCGCCCAGCGCGATCCGGCCGTCATCTCGACGGTCTCGAAGATGCTCGCCGACATCCAGGGGCGCGGTCTCGATGCGGTTCTCGACTACGCGCGCACCCTCGACCGGTACGAGGGCGGTGACATCGAGCTGTCGAGCGCGCAGATCGCCTCCAGCGGAGACCGTCTCGCCCCCGATCTCCGCGCAGCGATCGAACTCGGATCGGAACGCACGAAGGCGTTCGCCGCCGAGCAGCGCGGTCGGCTGCACGATTTCGAGACCGAGCTCGTGCCGGGACTCACCACCGGGGTGCGTTACGTGCCGGTGTCCCGGGTGGGCGCTTACCTGCCCGCCGGGCGCTTCCCCCTGACGGCCAGCGCCTTCATGACGGTCGGCGTCGCGAAGGCCGCGGGAGTGCCCACGGTCATCGCCTGCACGCCGCCGCAGCCCGACGGGGGCGCGAACGACGCCGTCGTCTACGCCGCCCACCTTTCGGGTGTCGACCGGGTCTTCGTCCTCGGCGGCGTTCAGGCGCTCGCGGCGATGGCCTACGGGCTCCTCGGCGACCTCCCCGTGGACATGCTCGTGGGGGCCGGCAACGCCTTCGTGGCGGAGGCCAAGCGTCAGCTGTTCGGGACCGTCGCCATCGACCTGCTGGCCGGTCCCTCCGAGGTGGCGGTGCTCTCAGACGACAGCGCCGACCCCGAGATCGTGGCGGCCGACCTGCTCGGTCAGGCCGAGCACGGCCCCAACTCCCCGGCGGCGCTCGTCACGACGTCGGAGGAGCATGGCCGCGCCGTCATCGCCGCGGTCGAGCGCCAGCTCGAGACCCTGGCGACGGAGCCCATCGCGGGCCCTGCATGGCGCGACTTCGGAACCGTCACGGTCGCCGCCGACCGCGAGACGGCGGTCGCCCTCATGGATGATCTGGCCCCCGAGCACCTCGAAGTGATCACGATCGACGACGGGTGGTACCACGACAACCTGCGCAACTACGGGTCGATCTTCCTCGGTCCGTGGAGCACCGTCGCCTACTCCGACAAGGGCATGGCGGGAACGAATCACGTGCTGCCCACTGCGGGAGGAGCCAAGCACAGTGCCGGCCTGTCGGTGTCGCGCTTCGTCAAGCCGCTGACCTACCAGCGGATCAGCCGAGAGGCCACGCCCGATCTGGCCGAGGCCGTGCAGACGATCTCCGACTCCGAGGGCATGGCGGCCCACAGCGCGACGGCCACCATGCGTCTGGCGACATACGCGCAGGAGTGAGGGCCCGGGCGCCGCGAGCATCCACGCCGCGCCCGCCCGACCGCGATCGATCGAGCGGGCGCGCCCGTCATGCCTGCGGCCCGCCTCAGCCCAAGAACTCCCGCGCCGCCACGACGAGGTTCTCCACGCCGCGGTCGATCGTCGGCTGCATCACCGGCGCGAAGAAGGGGGAGTGGTTCGTCGGGATGTCGCGCTCGATCGTGCCGCCGGCGAGGGCGTCGGCGAAGGTCTGCGGGTCGACGCCTCCCCAGAACCAGAACACCAGCGGGGCACCCGACTCGCGCGCGAACCACGACACGTCTTCACTGCCGGTGAACATGCCGGGGTCGACGACAGAGCCCTCGCCGAACGAACGCCGGAACGCCTCGGTGAGGCGGGCCGTGGCATCCGCGTCGTTGATCGTGGGCGGCAGGGTGTGGTCGGTCGTGATGACGGGTTCTTTCTCGGCTCCGGATGCCGCGGCCTCGGCGCGGATGATGCGCTCGACCTTCGTCATCACGCGCTCGCGGGCCGCGTCGTCGGGGTAGCGCAGGCTCAGCTCGAGCTTCGCCTCGGCGGGGATGATGTTGTTCTTCAGCCCGGCGTGGATCGAGCCGACGGTCACGACGGCGACGTCGCGCGGGTCGACCTCGCGCGAGACGACGGTCTGCAGGCGCATGACGGTCGCGGCCGCCATGACGACCGGGTCGATCGTGGAGTGCGGGCGCGAACCGTGGCCGCCGCGGCCGTAGAGCATCACGGTGAGGCCGTCGGAGGCCGCCATCTGCGTTCCCGGGCGCACGCCGATGACGCCGGCGGGCAGGGGCGTGACGTGCTGGCCGAGCACGATGTCGGGCTTGGGGTACCGCTCGAGCACGCCGTCGGCGATCATCGCCTTCGAACCCGCGCCGTACTCCTCGGCCGGCTGGAAAACGGCGACCACGGTTCCCGACCACTCGTCGGTGGTCGCGACGAGTCGCTCGAGCGCGCCGATCAGCGCGGTGACGTGCATGTCGTGGCCGCACGCGTGCATCACCGGAACGGCGTTGCCGGCCGGATCGGTGCCGCGCGCCGTGCTGGCGTAGGCGAGGCCGGTCTGCTCTTCGACGGGGAGGCCGTCCATGTCGGCACGCAGCCACACGACGGGTCCGTCGCCGTTGTCGATCCTCGTGACCACACCGGTGCGGCCCACTCCCTCTTCGACCTCGAGGCCCAGGTCGGCGAGGTGGCGGGCGATGATGCCCGCCGTCCGCGTCTCCTGGAACGACAGCTCGGGGTGGGCGTGCAGGTCGGTGTAGAGGCTTTCGAGGTCGACGCTCATGCCCCGAGCCTACTCAGCCGTGCGTAGAGTCGGTCAGTCGACAAGCTGGACCTGGCGGACGATGAAGCGGTCCATGTTGGGGACGGTGAAGCCGACGTATCCACGCCGTTCCGCGTAGATAATCCCCTTCTCGATCAACGACTGGCGCGCCGGGCTGAGAGCGGACGGGATGACTCCGATGTGTTCGGCAACGGCCGATGTACTCGCCACACTGCCGCCGACATCGACGATGGCCCGAAGGTACTGTCGCTCGGCAGCGGTCGTCCGATCCCACCTCGCAGGAAAGAATTTCTGGTCGAGGTCGGCGTTCCCTTCGGCGATCCCCGCTCCGGCGACCTCGAGGTCGATGTGCCGATCCGGT
Organism: Microbacterium algihabitans; assembly: GCF_032464975.1. Lineage (NCBI taxonomy): Bacteria > Bacillati > Actinomycetota > Actinomycetes > Micrococcales > Microbacteriaceae > Microbacterium > Microbacterium algihabitans. The sequence goes on along the minus strand of NZ_JAWDIU010000001.1, from coordinate 1,039,653 downwards.
GTGAGGTCCCAGACCGCCTTGCCGTACGTCTGCAAGAAGAACGGGTAACCCTGCGCCTCGTCGACTATCGCGTCGACGGCGTCTTCAGCGAACGCGACCCCCAGTTGACCAGCGGGTCGAACGATCGCCTTCTTTGCCGACGCCCTCGTCAGCGCCCCCACCTCATGGAGGGCGAAGCGTTCGGAGTATGGGCGGGCTTCGGCCAGAGTTCGCCGCAAAGTCGGCAATCCCGCTCCGATGACGAAGAACGGCCAATCGGACTGCGCTGCTTTGTGCTGAACGGCCAGGAGAGCCGTCAGCAGGTCCTGATCGAGATCCTGCATCTCATCCACGAAGATCGCGAGTGCGCTCTGGTTCTTCTGAAGAGGGAGTGCGAGGTCAGCGACCACCTCTTCGAGGTCCACCTCCATCAGCCCGGAGTTCGCGCGGTGGTCGGATGGCTCGACGCCGAGGTTGAGAGACACGCCAGCGACGGTGAGAGCGAATGAGGAGACGGTGGAGACCGCTGCTCGTACTTCCGCAACCGCGGTCCGAAATCGTGCCATGCGTCGCCCTGCCATCGCGACACCACGGGCGAGGGACTGGCGCGAGACGAGCTTCCCCGCCGAGCCGGGCCGCGCTTCGAATTGCACGGTGACCCACCCTGCTCGATCTACGTTGCGATGGAGCTCGTTGAGAAGAACCGTCTTGCCGACGCCTCGAAGTCCGTAAGTGATAAGCCCGCCGTCGTTGCGTCGCGCGCGATTCTTGGCGACCATCAGGTCCACGAGGTCGATCTCGTTCTGCCGACCAACGAGTTCCGGCGGCCGGACCCCCGCGCCGGGCCGGAACGGATTCAGTTCAGGAAGCATCGCGACAATCTATCTTTCTCTCCCCTCTCTCTAGCTTATTTCTTAGATTTCACCTGCACGCTGAGGAATCCCACCCGCCGCTACCGGATGCCGCGGACCCTCGCAACCCGTCCGCTCCGGTCAGCTCGGGCGACCACGCTTTCGGCATGACCACCACACACTTCGACTACCTCATCGTCGGCGGCGGAATGGTCGCCGACACCGCCTCCCGCGGCATCCGCGAGATCGACGCCGACGGCTCCATCGGCATCCTGAGCGACGACGTCGACGAGCCCTACACGCGCCCCGCGCTGAGCAAGAAGCTGTGGACCGACGACGAGTTCACGTGGGACAAGGTGCCGCTCGGCACCGCCGACGACACCGGCGCCGACATCCGTCTGCAGACGCGCGCGACGGCGATCCGTCCCGACGCGCACGAGGTCGACGCCGACGGCGAGACCTTCTCGTACGGCAAGCTCCTCGTCGCCACCGGCGGCAAGCCCGTCCCGCTGCCGGTCGACGACCGCACGGACGGCGGGCGGGTCCTGTCGTTCCGCACGGCCGAGGACTACCGGCGCCTGCGCTCGCTCGCGAAAGACCTCGACCGCATCGTCGTGGTCGGCGGGGGCTACATCGGCTCCGAACTCGCGGCCGCTCTCGTGCAGAACGACGTCGACACGGTGCTCGTGCACACCGGCGCCGTGCTGGGTGATTCGATGTTCCCGCCGGCGCTCGCCGATCGTTTCGAGAAGCTCTTCCGCGACGCGGGCGTCGAGATCGTCGCCGGGTCCAAGGTCGAGGGCGGACAGGCGGATGCCGACGGCGTGCGCCTTCAGCTCGAGAACGGCGACGAGGTGCGGGCGGATGCCGTGGTCAGCGGGCTCGGCATCGAGGTGGCCACCGACCTGGCCGAGCAGGCGGGTCTGACCGTCGACGACGGCATCGTGGTCGACGCGCAGCTGCGTGCCTCGGTCGACGACGTCTTCGCGGCGGGTGACGTGGCGAGCTACCCCGACCGGATCCTCGGCCGCCGTCGCGTCGAGCACGTCGACAACGCCAACGAGCAGGGCAAGGCCGCGGGCCGCAACCTCGCGGGCGCCGCCGAGGCCTACACGCACACGCCGTACTACTACTCCGCCGTCTTCGGCGTCCGCTACGAAGCCGTGGGCACGCTCGACTCCTCCCTCGACACGGTCGAGGACTGGACGGATGCCGATCACGGCGTCGTCTACTACCTCGACGACGACCGCGTCGTGGGCGTGCTGCTGTGGAACGTCGAAGACGCCCGCGACGCGGCGCGCGCGGTGCTGGCCGAGGCCGAGACCCTCACGCGCGACGACCTCGTGGGTCGCATCCGCTGAGACCGTCGGCCCGGACCGGTCCCGCTCGTCGCGGCCGGTCCGGGCGACTGCGTTGCGCGTTCGCCCCCGACCTTCGCCCGTATGGCCGCGACGCGGCCCGATGTGCGTGCTGTCCGGCCGGGTCTAACCTGGACGCACGCTGGGGGTTCTCCCAGCGTGCACTGCATCCAGGAGCACTCATGGCGACCGCTGAACTGCGTCTTCCCCTGTCCGTGGACCAGGCGCGCGACGCGCTGTCCGCCGCGCTGACCGACCTCGGTTTCACGGTGACCCCCACGGCATCCGGATCCCTCGACGTCTCGCGCGGGAGCCTCGGCACGACGCTCGTGGCCGGCGCCTTCGCGGGCCAGGACATGCACGTGCGATTCGACGTGCACTTCTCGGGGGCGCCCGAGGGCACCCTTGCGAGCTTCGAGCACTCCGCGGCAGGCGGATTCTTCAAGGGCGGGGCGATCGGCGCCGTCAAGGCAGGTGATGTGGTTCGCGAGGCCGCGCACTCCGCGGGGGTCCGGCTCGCCGAGCGGGGTCAGCTGGTCGGCGTTCCGCCCGTCGCTCCTCCCGGGCCATCGGGGGCGGATGCCGCGACCTCTCCCGTCCCGCCGCCGTACGCCCCCGGTGCGCAGGGTTACCCCGGCGCAGCGCAGGGCTACCCGGGTGCCGCGCAGGCGACGGCCGCAGACGGCACGTACCTCGCGCCCTACCCGGCTCCGCCGGCGTCGGGCCGCACGAACGTCGTCGCGATCGTGGCGATCATCCTCGGCTTCCTCTTCCCGATCGGCGGCATCGTGGCGGGCGCGGTGGCGCTCGCCCAGGTCAAGCGCACGGGCGAGAAGGGGCGCGGGCTCGCGATCGGCGGCATCATCGCCGGCTCTGTGCTGACGGTGCTGTTCATCCTCGCGGCGATCGGGCTCTTCGTCTTCTCGGTGTTCGTCGGCGCGACGGCGGCGTCCGGCGAGTCCGGTTCGTCGACCGACCCGTTCGCCCCGCCGGTGCCGTCGGCGAGCGGTGGCGGCGTGGAGATCACGCCGAGCGACCCTTCGGCCGACGACCCGTACGCCCTTTTCGTCGGCGAATGTCTCGACGGTCTGGCGAGCGGCGTGATCGCGGACGACAGCTTCGTCGACTGCGCAGGCCCGCACACCTACGAGGTCTACTCGACTTTCGCCGTGGCCGACGGGGCTTTCCCCGGTGACGATGCCCTCGGGAACGCGGCGTTCGAGGGCTGCGACGCGGAGTTCGAAAGCTTCGTCGGCGTTCCGTACGGTGATTCGACCCTCGACTGGGAGTACGTCGGTCCGACCGAGCAGACCTGGTCCGACGGAGACCGCAGCATCTCGTGCATCCTTTACGACCCCGCGGGTGAGGTCACGGGTTCGCTCGAGGGCTCGGCGCGCTGACCCGGGCTCTCGCCCCCGGCGGCGAGGCGGTCAGGCGGGCGGCGGGGCCGTCGAGCCGCGTTCGACGAGCTCGAACGGCAGCGTTCCGAGTCCGCGTGCGGGCTCAGCGCCGTCGAGTTCCGCCAGCACGGCGGCGGCAGCCCGCTCGCCCTGGCCGCGGGCGAACTGGTCGACGGTGGTCAGGCCGAACCACCGGCCGAGCTCGTGGCCGTCGACGCCGATGATCGAGACGTCGTCGGGCACCCGCAGGCCCTTCTCGCGCGCGGCGAGGATCGCGCCGATGGCCATCTCGTCCGAGGCCGCGAACAGTGCCGTGGGGCGCTGCTCCGCGTCGAGGGCGCGCGCGGCGGCGGCGGAACCGCCCTCGATCGTGAAGTCGGCCGGGTAGACCGGTGCGTCCGCGACGCCCTCTTCGGCCAGCGCCTCTTCGAATCCCCGTCGTCGCAGGGCCGGCACCGTCGATCCGGCCGCCGTCGCGGCATCCGCCCCGATGTGCGCCACCCGGCGATGCCCCAGCGCGAGCAGGTGCGCGGTGGCGAGTCGGCCGACGGCGAGATCGTCGACGGTCAACGTCGTCAGCAGGGGGTTGGGCCCGGCGATCGCGACGATCGGCACGCCCAGCCGGCGCAGCGACGCCGATTCCTCGGCGTCCGACTCCAGGGCGATCGTGATGACGGCGTCGATCCGGCGCCGTCGCACGTGGTCGTCGAAGACGCGTCGCCGCTCGTCGCGGTCCACGCCGACGCTGTACAGGGTGATGTCGTAGCCGTGGCGGACGAGCCCGTCGGAGATGCCCGCGAGCACGGTGCTGAAGAACCAGCGGTCGAGGAACGGCACGACCACGCCGACGGCCCGCGCGCGTCCTGACGCCAGGCTCGAGGCGGCCGCCGACACGACGTACCCCAGGCTCTCCGCGGCGACCATCACGCGCTCGCGGGTCGCCGCCGACACCGGCCCCCGTCCGCTCAACGCACGCGAGACCGTGGCCGTCGACACCCCCGCCACGCGGGCGACGTCGTCGATGCCGACCACGGTCTCGTGTGCTCTCGTCGAATACCGGCGGATGCCGCGGCTCAGGCCGCCGCGATCCAGACGGTCGTGTCGGTGGGCAGGGTGTCGCCGTCGAGCGGTCCGCTCGCGATGAGCACCTCGCCCGCGGGCAGCTCGACAGCGGCATCGCCGAGGTTCGCCACCACCAGGAGCGAGCCGTTGCGGAACGCCACCACGTCGTCGCCGAAGCCCTCGACCCACGCGAGCTCGCCCGCGCCCAGGTTGCGCGCGCGGCGCTCGGCCAGCAGCGACCGGTACAGCGTCAGCGTCGACGAGGGGTCGTCGACCTGCACGTCGCGCGCGAGGTCGGCCCACTCCGTGGGCTGCGGCAGCCATGACTCGCCCGTGTCGTTGAATCCGTAGGCGGGGCCATCGGCGGTCCAGGGGATCGGCACGCGGCATCCGTCGCGCCCGTAGCGCTCGCCGTTCGTGCGGAACCAGGTCGGGTCCTGCCGTGCGTCGTCGGGCAGGTCGATGACCTCGGGCAGACCCAGCTCCTCGCCCTGGTACAGGTACGACGAGCCCGGGAGCGCCAGCATGAGCGAGGTCGCGGCGCGGGCGCGGTGCAGGCCCTTCACGGGGTCGGGCTTGCCGGGCGACTTCGGGCCGATGCCCGCACCCTGCGGGTTCTCGGCCGTCAGCGCGAGGCGCGAGGCGTGGCGCACGACGTCGTGATTCGACAGCACCCAGGTGCTGGGGGCGCCGACGGCGCCGTACTCGTCGAGCGAGTCGGTGATGACCGCGCGCAGGGCCGGTGCGTCCCAGGCGGTCTCGAGGTAGTGGAAGTTGAACGCCTGGTGCATCTCGTCGGGTCGCACCCACAGCGCCGTCTCGGCGACGGTGGGCAGCCATGCCTCGGCGCACAGGGCGCGGTCGCCGTCGTACGCGGCGAGCACCTCGTGCCACTCGCGCCACACCTCGTGCACGCCCGGCTGACCCCAGTAGGGGACGGCGTCGGCGTCGCCGCCCATCGACCCCGCGTCGGGATCGGGCGTGTAGTCGGGCAGGCCTTCGGCCTTGATGAGGCCGTGCGCCACGTCGACGCGGAAGCCGTCGACCCCGCGGTCGAGCCAGAAGCGCAGGATGTCGCGGAACTCCGCGCGCACCTCGTCGTTGGTCCAGTCGAAGTCGGGCTGGCTCTCGTCGAAGATGTGCAGGTACCACTGGCCGGGGGTGCCGTCGGCCTCGGTCACGCGCTTCCACATGCCGCCGCCGAAGACGCTCTCCCAGTTGTTCGGGGGCAGCTCGCCGTTCTCACCCTTGCCGTCGCGGAAGATGTAGCGCGCCCGCTCGGGGCTGCCGGGGGCGGCCTTCAGCGCTTCCTGGAACCACACGTGCTGATCGCTCGAGTGATTGGGCACCAGGTCGACGATGACCCGGATGCCGCGCTCGTGCGCACCCGCGAGCATCGCGTCGAAGTCGGCGAGGGTGCCGAAGATCGGGTCGACGTCGCGGTAGTCGGCTACGTCGTAGCCCGCGTCCTTCTGCGGCGACCGCTGGAAGGGGCTCAGCCAGATGGCGTCGACTCCCAGGTCCTGCAGGTCGTCGAGGTGCGCGGTGACACCGGGCAAGTCGCCGAGACCGTCGCCCGAGGCGTCCGCGAACGAGCGGGGGTAGATCTGGTAGATGACGGCGGTGCGCCACCACTCGGATCCGGGAGCGGCGACGAGCTCGGCGCGCGCGTCTTCCTGCGTGAAAGTCATGACGACCACGTTAGTGCAAGCGCTTGCATTCGCGTCAACGGGCTCCCGCTCGAACGTCGGCCACGGGGCGGTGGGGTGAGGATCCGTTGAGCGCGGGTGAGTTGAATGATGAGGCGACGTGCCGTGCCGAGGTCAGAGTCCGCGGCGCGACCGGTCGAAGTGCGCGATCGCGTCGGTGTAGACGCGGGTGATCCGGGACAGATGCGTGTCGAAGTCGAGGTCGGCGGCGCTCGCCCGCGCCCCATCGGTCAGCGTGGCGCGCAGGCGCGCGTCGAGGGCGACGCGCTCGAGCGCCGCGGCGAGGGCCTCCGCGCTCGACGACGCGCTCACGACGCCGTTGACCCCGTCGACCACGAGAGAGCCGGCCGCGTCGGGCGTCGCGATCACCGGGCACCCCGCGAGCAGGCTCTCCGCGATGACCAGGCCGAAGGTCTCGGGCCACTGCGAGGGGAACACCAGGGCGGTAGCGGTCGACAGCAGCGCCGCTTTGCGGGCGTCGTCCGCCCAGCCGACGTAGCTCACCGTCTCTCCGACGGCCTTCTCGACGACCGCGCGCAGCGGGCCGTCTCCGGCGATGACCAACTCGCCGTCGATGCCGGCCTGCTCCCACGCCCGCAGCAGGGTCTCGATGCCCTTCTCCTTCTGCAGCTTGCCGAGGAACACGAAGCGCGGGTGCGCCGAGGGCTGTCGATCCTCCGGGTGCGCCGCGGCGATCCAGCCGTGCGGCACGACGCGGGCGTCGATCTCCTCGAGGGCGAGGCCCAGGGCGGCGTGCCGCCGGCGCGTGCGCACGCTGGGGAAGACGACAACATCGGCACGGCGGGCGGAGCGCCACAGCACGCGCGCGCGGAGGCGTTGAACGAGGCCCAACCGCGACTGCTCGATCCCGTGGCGGACGCTGGTCGAGGTCGTGTCGACGAGGCAGTAATCGTGGGCGGTGTGCACGACCGGAGCCGCCTGCGCGCGCAGGATCGCCGACCCGACGCCCTGGAAGCGGTGCACGTGCACCACCCGGTCGGGTCTCTGCACGCGCCGCAAGGAGCGGGGCACGACGAACGCCCCCCACAGGTCGAGCGCGTGGAAGGCCACGCGCGCCGTCACCGTCGCGCCGTGCTCGTCGGGGCGGTACGGGCGCCGCACCGGCAGCTGCCGCACGACGACGCCGGAGCGGCGGGCCCGCGCGACCGTTTCGGGGTCGGTCCAGGCGGTGACGATCTCGACGCAGTCGCCTTGTCGTGCTTGCGCTGCGGCCAGGGCGAGCACGTACGACTCGGCGCCTCCGAGCGGGGCGACGAAGGTGCTCTGCACGTGGGTGATCTTCACGCGGACATCCCCTCCGGTCGCATCCGAACGCGACGGACGTTACGCGGGGGCGATCGCCATGGACCGCGGCGAGGACGCGGGCGGCGCGAGGTTCGACCGGAACCTCACCCGTTCGGGGGTCGTCCTTAACGAGCCATGGCGGGGAGCGGCTCGAGCGCGGGTCGCCCGCGCCGCTCACCACAGTGGGTCCCGTGTACGCCCAGCCGAAAGTCGAGCAAGAGACGGTGTCTGCGCGCATCGTCAGCGTGACCCCGATGGTCCCCTTCGACGGCGTGCCGCACGCGGGGGGCCAGTACTACCTCCGGCACCTGCGCGCGCTCGCCGCGCTCGGGCACCGCATCACGATCCTCGCGCCGGACAGCCCCGACAATCGCGTGGGACGCCTGGCCCTGCGCAACGAGTTCCGCGTCGAGCTGCTCGCCGTGTCGACTCCGCTCGGCCGGCGCCTCGCGGACTTCTCCGACAAGCAGCAGGCGCGCCTGTTCCCCGTCCGTCCTGTCGCGCGGATCCGCCGGGCGTTCTCGGCGTCGACGGTGGCGCGGCGCCTCGTCGAGACGGCCGACGTCGTCGAGTATCAGTGGACCGAGACCGCATGGCTCGCCGCGCACCTGCCGGCTCCGTCCGCGCGCCACGTCGTCGTCGTGCACGACGTGCTGTCGCAGAGCTACGAGCGCTTCTTCGAGGCGAGCGCCGCAGCCCCCTTGCCGCAGCGCCTTCTCGCCCGGTGGCGGCGATTCATCGTCGCCCGCGACGAACGCCGCGTGTACTCGAAGGCCGATGTCGCCGTCACCTTCAGTGCGAAGGACGTCGACGTCATCCATCGCTGCGCGGGCGCTGCGGCCCCGGCGCGCGTCGTGCGACCGCCCCTCGCCGGTGTCGAGTCGGCGGAGCACGCAGACCCCGGCACCACGACGGCACCGGTCGTGCTGTTCGTCGGCGCGTTCGATCGCTCGGTCAACGCCGATGCGGCGGAGTGGGCGGCCACCGAGATCCTCCCGATCGTCCGGGCTCGTCACCCCCGGGTGCGGTTCGTCTTCGCCGGGGCCAATCCCACCCCGCGCATGCACGAGCTGGCCGCAGACCTCGACGCCGTCGAGGTGACCGGTCGGGTCGAAACCCTCGATCCGTATTACGCGGATGCCGCCGCGGTGCTCGTTCCGCTGCGTTCGGGAGCGGGGGTCAAGTTCAAGACCGTCGAGGCCATGGTGCGCGGCATCCCCGTCGTGTCGACGACAGTCGGGGTCGAGGGGATCGTCGACGACCGCCTCCACGTCTTCGCCGTCGCGGATGAGGCTGACGCCCTCGCCCGCGGGGTGATCGCCGTGCTCGACGACCCTGCGGCCGCCCGCGCCGCCGCCCGCGGCGTGCGCGCGGCGGCGCGTGCGGAGTTCTCCGCGGCCCAGTTCGAACGTTCGCTCGCGGAGGTCTACGGCTCGTGACGTCGCACCCGACTGCTGAGGCAGCCACCATCGTCCGTCCGTCGGTGGTCGGCGCCACCGTCACCTACGCCTCACGAGCGCGCTCGTGCCGCGCCACGGTCGAAGCCCTGCTCGCGCAGGGGGTCGAGAGGGTGATCGTCGTCGACAACGGGTCCACCCCCGACGCCCAGCGAGAGCTGCGCGAACTCGTCGCCGAGTACGAGCCCCGTGTTCTTTGCCACCGTCTCGACCGCAACGAGGGCTCGGCCCCGGCGTTCGGTCTCGCGATCGCCCTCGCCCGCGAGGCGGGGGCCGAGTACGTGTGGCTCCTCGACGACGACAACCTCCCCGAACCGGGCGCGCTCGACAGCCTCATCGCCGAGGAGCGCCGGTTGTGGGACGCGGGCACGATGCCGTGCGCGGTGGCGCCCGTGCGCGCTCCCTCGGCCGACCCCGACGAGGTGGCCGAGACGATCGCGTCGGAGCTCTCGCGCGAACAGCCCGAGGCGAGCCGATCGTTCGCGGGGGTCGAGGCGGGCCTGTTCGCGCGGCGCGCCCTCGAGCGACTCGGCCTGCGCCGTGCGGTGCAGCGGACGGGTGGCGATCTGCCCTACGCGCCCTATGGCGGACTGCTGATGCGCATCGCGGCGACGCGGGCCATCGGTGATCCGGATGCCGACCTCGTGCTCTACGGCGACGATCTGGAGTACACCTCGCGCATCGTCGCGGCGGGCGGGCGCATCGTGCTGACCCCGCGTGCGGTGGTCGTCGACCCGCGCGGCGAGCGGTGGATGCCGCCCGGCTTCGAGGTGCTGGCGATGTTCCGCTCGACCAACGACGCGCTGCTGTATTACTCGCTGCGCAACCGGGTGCACCGCGAGCTGCGGATCGGCAAGCGCTGGTCGCGCGCCCGCGTGCTCAACGGTGCCCTCTTCGCCGCGCTGTGCCTCGTGTGTATGGTCGTGACGCGGCGGAGAGACAAGGCGCGCGTCATCCGCACCGCCGTCGACGACGCGATCGCCGGCCGGCTCGGGCGCCGTGTCGAGTTCTGAGGCGCCTGGACTCGCCCGCGGGCAGGGTCTACCGCGCGCGTAGGCTGGACGGGTGCCCGACGCCACTGCCCTCGCCCGCGCTGAATCGCTCATCACGAGCATCCCCGACTACCCCAAGCCCGGAATCGTCTTCCGTGACATCACTCCGCTGCTCACCGACGCCGCGGCCCTGCGGACCGTCGTCGACGCGCTGATCGAGCCGTTCGTCGGTCGCTTCGACGCGGTCGCCGGTGTCGAGGCGCGCGGGTTCCTGCTCGCGGGCGCGGCGGCGATCGCGGCGAACGTGGGCCTCATGCCGATCCGCAAGGCGGGCAAGCTGCCCCGACCCGCGGCCTCGATGTCGTACGACCTCGAGTACGGCTCGGCGCAGATCGAGATGCACGACGACAACGCCGCGGGCGCGCGCGTGCTGCTGCTCGACGACGTGCTCGCCACGGGCGGCACGCTCCGAGCCGGCCGCGACCTGCTGCGAGCCGTCGGCAGCGAGGTCGTCGGCATCGCGACCCTGCTCGAGATCGACGGCCTCGGCGGTCGCGAGGCCCTCGGCGGCGACCTGCACTCGGTCTTCCACGTCTGAGGCCGGCCGGCCCGCGGGCCGCGCCCGCGTGCACAACTCCGGAACGTCGGCCGGGGTCGTGGGCGGATGCCGCGGTCTTCCGCGGTCGCGGAGGGGTCGGCATTCGGAATCACCGGAGTTGTGCACGGCTCGGGCGACCTGAACGAGGTCTCGAACGTCTGAGCCGCCCTGGCCCGCGGGCCGCGCGCGCGTGCACGACTCCGGAACGTCGGCCGGGGTCGTGGGCGGATGCCGTGGTCTTCCGCGGTCGCGGAGGGGTCGGCATCCGGAATCACCGGAGTTGTGTACCGCCCACGCGGCGCGTGACGGCCGCGCTCAGCCCAGGACGCTGGCGCCGAGCTCGACCGGGCTGCCGTCGATGTTGCCCACGATGCCGCGGATGACGCCGGTGCCGTCTTCGCGGCGCAGGCCGTCGTACCAGGCCTGGGTCGTGTCCACGTCGAACGCGTGCGTTTCGTGCGCGCGTTTGCGGGCGCGCAGCACCAGGTCGCCCGCACGCTCGGTGCGGATGCGCTCGTAGCGCTTCAGCGAGTCCTCGACGCCGAGAGTCGAGGTCGCGAAGACGATGCCGAGGGCGAAGCTGTCTTCGAGCGCCGAGCACGCGCCCTGACCGATGTCGGGGGCGGTGTTGTGCGCGGCGTCGCCGAGGATCGCCACACGCCCGCGCACCCAGGTGTCGAAGGGGTCGATGTCCCAGATCTCCACGCGGTTGAGCGACTCGTCGGGGTCGATGCCGTCGAGCAGAGCGCGCACGCCGGGGGCGCCCCACGAGCCGAACGCGTGCTCAAGGGCGGCCATGCGGTCTTCGGTGACACCCGAGGGCCCGGGCACGTCGACGAAGAAATAGAAGCGGTCGCCGGCGACGGGCATGACGGCGCAGCGCTTGCCGTCGCCGACGTAGGTGGTCCACTGATCCAGCGGGCCGATGCGCGGGTCGGCCGCGACGAGACCGTTGTAGTTGACGTACCCGGAGTACCGGCGCTCGGGACGGATGCCAGCGGGCTCGGTCACGTGATCGCGCACGATCGAGCGGGCGCCGTCGGCGCCGATGAGAAGGTCAGCGGTGTCGATGGAGCCGTCGGCGAAGGTCGCGGTGACGACCCCGTCTGCCTCGGAGACCCCGGTCAGCTGGCGGCCGAGCCGGATGTTCTCGGCGCCCACGGCATCCATCATCAACTGCTGCAGATCGGCGCGCGCCACGGGGTAGGGGCGCTGCCCGGTCTGCGCGGTCACGGGGGCGAGGCTGAAGCGGCACATCTCGTCGCCGGTGTGGCCGTCGTAGTAGGCCATGTCGTCCATGCGGCCGCCGAGGGCTGCCACCTGGGCGCCGAGGCCAAGCCAGTTGAGCACCTTCACGCCGTTGGACCACAGCGACAGCGCCGCGCCGACGGGGCGGTTCTCGCGCATGCGGTCGTACACGACGACCTCGTGTCCGAGCTTCTGCAGGGCCAGGGCGGCGGAGGTGCCGCCGACGCCGGCGCCGATGACGATGACCTTCATGTCGCTCCTCAGCTGCCGCGGTAGGTCGAATAGGCGAACGGGCTCAGCAGAAGGGGCACGTGCAGGTGCGCCTCACCGCCGACGGTGAAGGTCACGACGACCTCCGGGTGAAACGAGGGAACACCGCGGGCGCGGAAGTACGCGCCGGTGGCGAAGGTGAGGGTGTAGTCGCCGTCGGCCAGGAGGTCGGGGCCGAGGCTCGCCCGCCCGTCGGCGTCGGTGGTGGCGGTGTCGACCGTCGCGCCGCCGCGGTGGGCGAGCGTGAGGGTGACGCCGGCGGCGGGAATCCCCGCGGTGGCGTCGAGCACGTGACTCGTCAGGTGCGTCATTCGGCGGCCTCCGGTTCGGCGAGAGCGTCGTCGGCGAAGGTGGTGCGCAGGCGCAGCAGCGCGATCTCGGCGAGCTGGCGGGTCGCCTCGATCGTCTCGGTGCCGGGGTCGTTCGACAGGCGTCGTTCGAGCTCCGCGCGCATCTCGCCGGGCGTGCGCCCCGCCGCGCGGATGAGGAAGACGCGGCCGAACCGCTCCTCGTAGGCGGCGTTGCCGGCCGCGATCGCCGCCACGTCGTCATCGGCGGCGGAGGCCATCGACCCCTGCTCGCGCCGCGACGCGGTCGCTTCAGCGCCGTCGCCCGCGACCTTCGCGCCGATGCGCGGGTGGGCGTGCAGGGCCGCCTCGAGGTCCTGCGGCGACCATGTCGAAGCGAGGTCACCGGCGTAGGCGGCGAGGGCGTCGACGTCGGCGTAGGGGCGACCGCCGACGACGGCGTCGACCCAGCCGGGGATGTCGGCCCACACGCGGACCACCGCCGTGGCATCCGCCTCGTCGAGGGCATGGAAGTGGTGCAGGTGCATGCAGGTCACGCTAGGCCGACCGCGTTACGGCGCTGTGGCGGGATGTGTCCGCGATGTTGCTGTGGGGAACATTCCGGCCGCCGTCCACAGGTTTGGGGCGAGATCCGTCCTTTGGGGCGTGCGATTCGCGCCCCGAACGGCGGAATCCGCCCCAACCCGGGCCGCCGCGTCAGGCGTGCACGATCAGCCAGTGCGCGACGGCATCGGCCTCGCCCGTGTTGTGCAGGCGGTGCGGGACCGAGCAGGGGTAGCTGATGGCGTCGCCCGAACGCAGGATCACCCGCTCGGCCTCGAAGTCGATGGTGAGCTCGCCCGCGACGACGGTGCCGACCTCGTATCCCTCGTGGTGGAACAGACCGTCGGCTCCATGGGCCGAGGCTCCGGGCGGGTAGATCGATTCGAAGTAGTCGACCCCGGGCGAGGTGCCGGGGGTGAGCCGGCGGAACGACACCCCGCTGTCGAGCACGATGTCGGGCGACTGCCCGGCGCGCTGCAGCGTGAAGCCCGAGGGCCCGACGGGTTCGATCGGACGGTCGGATGCCGCGTCGAAGGCCGCCACGAGCGGAACGCCCAGTGCGTCGGTGATGGCGATCAGGCGCGAGACGCTCGGCTGCATCACTCCGCGTTCGATCTGCGACACGGCGCTGGGGGAGATGCCGAGCGACTTCGCGAGCGCCCGCGCCGAGATGCCGCGCGCCTGCCGCAGGTCGCGGATCCGTGCCCCGACGCCCGCCGAATCCGGCTCGACGGCGGTGGCTTCGGCGAGGGGCGGCTGCGACATGTCCCGAGTCTAGGGAGGCGAAAAGCGTGAAGGAGCGACTTCACACGCTCGTTACACGAGCGAAACCAGCCGGGCAGTGTGAACCCATAACTTCACATCAGAGCTCCACTCCGGCCGCGGACTCCACGTCGTGGCATCCATCGTCCTGAGAGGAATGACATGACTTCCACCCCGCTCACCGGTCCCCACGATCTCGTGGAGGCCGCCGGCCACCCCCACGGGGGCGGCAACATGAAGCCGCACTACGATGACCGTCTCGCCAACGAAGACCTGGCTCCCCTGCGCAAGCAGAGGTGGTCGAGCTACAACATCTTCGCCTTCTGGATGAGCGACGTGCACTCCGTCGGCGGCTACGTCACGGCCGGCTCGCTCTTCGCCCTCGGCCTGCAGTCCTGGCAGGTGCTCGTGGCGCTCATCGCCGGCATCGTCATCGTGCAGGTGTTCGCCAACATGGTCGCCAAGCCCAGCCAGAAGACGGGTGTGCCCTTCCCGGTCATCAACCGCGTGGTCTTCGGCATCCGAGGTGCGAACATCCCCGCGATCATCCGCGGGCTCATCGCGATCGCCTGGTACGGGGTGCAGACCTTCCTCGCGGCCGAATCGCTGAACATCGTGTTCCTCAAGTTCATCCCGGGCTCGGCAGCTCTCCTCGACGTGTCGTTCGCCGGGCTGTCGGCGCTCGGCTGGATCTCGTACGCGATCCTGTGGACCGCGCAGTTCCTCCTCTTCTGGAACGGCATGGAGGTCATCCGCCGCTTCATCGACTGGGCCGGCCCCGCGGTCTACCTCGTCATGATCGTGCTGGCGGTCTACCTGGTGTCGCAGGCCGGCATCGAGAACATCTCGTTCACCCTGTCGACCACCCAGCTCGACTTCTGGGCCTCGATCCCCGTCATGTTCGCCGCGATCGCGCTGGTCGTGTCGTACTTCTCGGGTCCGATGCTGAACTTCGGCGACTTCGCCCGCTACGGAAAGAGCTTCGCCGCGGTGAAGAAGGGCAACTTCTGGGGCCTGCCGATCAACTTCGTCTTCTTCTCGCTGCTCACCGTCATCACCGCGTCGGCCACGGTGCCCGTGTTCGGCGACCTCATCACCGACCCGATCGCGACCGTCGAGCGCATCGACACCCCCTTCGCGATCCTGCTGGGCGGGTTGACCTTCGTCACCGCCACGGTCGGCATCAACATCGTCGCCAACTTCATCTCGCCCGCGTTCGACTTCTCCAACGTCGCCCCGAAGAAGATCTCGTGGCGCGCGGGCGGCATGATCGCCGCCGTCGGCTCGACCTTCCTCATGCCCTGGAACTGGTACTCCAACAGCGACGCCATCCACTACTCGCTGGGCGTGCTGGGTGCGCTGATCGGGCCCCTGTTCGGCATCCTGATCGCCGGCTACTACTTCGCCGCGCGCCAGCGGGTGAAGGTCGACGCGATGTTCACGATGGACACCGCCGGGCCCTACTGGTACCGCAACGGCTTCAACCCCAACGCGGTCAAGGCCGTCATCGCCGCGGGCGTGCCCACGGTGGCCATCGCGATCTTCCCGAAGCTCTTCGCCGACCTGGGGCTGTTCAACGTGTCGTGGGTGAGCGACTACAGCTGGTTCATCGGCTGCGGTCTCGGCTTCGTGCTCTTCCTGCTCTTCGAGCGCCTCGACCCTCGGGTTCCGACCTTCGACGGCGAGACCGACGGCATCTCCGACGGCACGGTCGTTCAGGCGGCCGAGGCTCCGGCCGCTGAGGCCGTGCCGGTGCTCGCGAACACGGCTCCGGATGCCGCAACCCCGCGCGAGACGCTCGCGTGAGGATCCTGCTCGTCAACCCCAACACCTCCCGGGCGATGACCGCGAAGATCGCGGACGCCGCCCGGGGGGTGGCGGGACCCGATGTCGACATCGACGCCGTCTGCCCGCAGGTCGGGGCGGCCGCCATCGAGAGCCACGTCGACGAGATCGCCGCGGCCGCCGCCGTGGTCGAGCTCATCGCGGCCGACCGCGACGGCCCCGACCCCGCGGACGCCTACGTCATTGCGTGCTTCGGCGACCCGGGGCTCGATGCGGCCCGCGAACTGGTCGAGGTGCCCGTGCTGGGCATCGCCGAGGCGGCGATGCACCTGGCCGCGGTGTCGGGGCGGCACTTCGGGGTGGTCACGACGCTCAGCCGCACGCTCGGGCGCGCGCACGACCTCGTCTCCCGGTACGGCATGGAGCGGGCGTGCGTCTCGCTGGCCGCGACCGGCATCCCGGTCCTGGACCTCGAAGACACGGCATCCGCCGCCGTTTCCACCATCGCCGAGCTGAGCGCGGATGCCGCGGCCTCCGGCGCCGACGTCATCGTGCTCGGCTGCGCCGGCATGGCCGACCTGTGCGCCGAGCTGACCGCACGCGTGGGGGTGCCGGTCGTCGACGGGGTCGCGGCTGCGGTGGGCATGGCATCCGGGATGGTGCGCATGGGCCTGGGCACGAGCAAGCGCGATGAGTACGCGCGGCCGCCGCGCGAGTTCGCGGGCGCGGCCGGGGCCGGTCAGCTCGGGTTCGGGGCGGATTCTGTCGTTCGGGGCGGAAAATCTGCGCCCCGAACGCCGGGATCCGCCCCGAACCGCGACGACGTGACTCGCGGCGCCGAGGTGTTCGCATGAATGTTGATGACGGTTACATTCGCGAAACGCGAGGCCCTTAGCGTGAGCGGCATGAGCACACGGATCGCTGCCCGCCGGGTCTATCTCGACGGTGCGTTCACCCCCGCCACGGTCGTGATCGACGACGGACTCGTCGCGAGCATCGAGTCGTTCGACGTCTCCGCCGACACGGTCCTGCCCGCCGACGCCGTGCTGCTGCCGGGCCTCGTCGACTCGCACGTGCACCTCGACGAACCCGGGCGCACCGAGTGGGAGGGCTTCGCGACCGGAACCGCGGCGGCCGCGGCCGGAGGCGTGACCACGGTCGTCGACATGCCGCTCAACAGCTCGCCGGTGACCACCACGATCGAGGCGCTGCAGCTCAAGCGCGCCGCCGCCCGCGGCAAGCTCGCCGTCGACGTCGCGTACTGGGGCGGCGCCGTGCCCGAGAACCTCGGTTCGCTGCGGGCGATGGCGGATGCCGGGGTCGTGGGCTTCAAGTGCTTCCTGTCGCCGAGCGGCATCGACGAGTTCGGTCACCTCGACCCCGAGCAGCTCGAGCGGTGTCTCGCCGAGCTCGCGGAGTTCGACGGGCTGCTCATCGTGCACGCGGAAGACCCGGCGCACCTCCACGCCGACGGAGCGCTGGGCCCGCACTACGCCGACTTCGAGGCGAGTCGCCCTCCGCTGAGCGAGCGCGCCGCAATCCAGCGCGTGATCGACGCCGCGCGGCGCACCGGGGCGCGTGCCCACATCGTGCACGTCTCCGACGGCGGGTCGCTCGACGCCGTGCGCGCCGCCAAGGCCGAGGGCGTGCGCCTGACGATCGAGACGTGTCCCCACTACCTCACCCTCGATGCCGCGGCCGTGCCCGACGGTGCCGGGGCGTTCAAGTGCTGCCCTCCGATCCGCGGCGGCGATAACCCCGACCTGCTGTGGGCGGGCGTGGTCGACGGAACGATCGACGCGATCGTCAGCGATCACTCCCCGGCCACCGTCGCCCTCAAGGACAACCCCGACTTCGGGCTGGCCTGGGGCGGCATCGCGGGACTCCAGACGGGGCTGTCGGCGGTGCACTCCACCGCCCGGGCGCGAGGACTCGCCTTCGAGACGCTGCTGCCGCTGATGACCACCGGACCCGCGCGCATCGCCGGGCTCGAGGGGCTCGGTGTGATCGAGGTGGGGGCTCCCGCGCACCTCGTGGCCTTCGCCCCCGACGAGCAGCTCACGGTGGATGCCGCGGCCCTGGAGTACCGTAACCCCGTGTCGCCGTGGCACGGGCAGACGCTCACCGGCGTGGTGCGCGAGACCTGGCTGCGGGGGGCTTCGGTCTACCGGCGCGGCGCCGCGGTCACCGAGCGCGAGGGCCGCGAGCTGCTGCGGATGGCAGCGGTGGTGGAGGCGTGAGCGTGGTGGAGGGTGGCTTCGACGGGCTCAGCCACCGCGCCGGCACCCGCGCCTTCCCGATCCTGCAGCCCCACACCGGGCCGATCCCCGGGGATCACTACGTCGCCGCGACCGTCGACACCGTGCTGTGGGGGCGCCTCCCGTGCGCGACCGACGCCGCCGTGCTCGAGGTCTCCTCGGGCGAGAGCGTCACCTTCGACACCGTGAGCCACGAGGGCATCCTCGACGACCAGGGCAAAGACCCGCGCGCGTTCTTCGCGGGCCACGGCGTGCCCGCGGATCAGGTGCTCGACGATGCGGTCGAGATCGCGGCATCCGCCCCCCGAGACCCCTCCACCGACGGCCCCCACGTGGTCGTCGGACCCGTGCACGTGCGCGGAGCGCACCCGGGCGACCTGCTGAAGATCACGGTCGAGACCCTCGTGCCGCGCGTGCCGTACGGCGTGATCTCGAACCGCCACGGCAAGGGCGCCCTGGTCGGCGAGCTGCCCCGCGGCGAGCACAACGTCAGCGTGTTCTCGGCCGTCGTCGAGCGCGACGGCATCCGCTACGGCACCCTCCCCGTGGTCGAGGGCGCCGAGCCGATCGTGTCGTACCCGCTCGCGCCGTTCCTCGGCACGATGGGCGTCGCCGTCGCGGGGGAGGAGCGCCCGCACTCGGTGCCGCCCGGAACCCACGGCGGCAACATCGACATCAACCTGCTCGTCGAGGGGACCACGCTCTTCCTCCCCGTGCAGGTCGAGGGGGCGCTGGCCTACGTCGGCGACCCGCACTTCGCGCAGGGCGACGGAGAGGTGGCGCTCACCGCTCTCGAGGCCTCGCTGCGCGCCACCCTGCGCTTCGAGGTGATCCCCGCGGATGCCGCCCGCGCGGCGTTCGGCGAGGTGACCGGACCGCTCGTGCGGACGCCCGACTACCTCGTGCCGACCGGCATGGACCCCGACCTCGACGCCGCGATGCGCGCGTGCGTGCGGTCGTCGCTGGCGCTGCTCGGCGGGCGCTGGGGCATGGACGAGCACCTCGCCTACGCCTACCTGAGCGCGGCGACCGACTTCGACATCTCGCAGGTGGTCGACATCGTCTCGGGGGTGCACGCCCGCATCCGCGAGGCCGACTTCGCGGACGTCGCAGCCGTGGAGCCCATGCCGCTGGCATCCGCCCCCGACGCCGCCGCGGAACCCGAGCCCGTCGACGGTCCGGCGCCGCACGAAGAAGAAGGAGACGTCGCATGAGCCCCGTCCTCGCCGCCGCCCTGGCCCGTGCCGAGGCGGCTGACGCCCTGCCGTTCGGCGCCGGCTTCGACGCCGACGCCGACGTCGTGGCCCGGCCGTTCGCGCCGGGCGCTGGCGACGCTGCCCCTGCCCGTCGAGTGTCCAAAACACCCGGACGATTCTTCGGATGGTCCGGGTGTTTCGGACACTCGACGAAGCGCGGAGAGGGGCGCCGATCATGACGGATGCCACGGGGGCGACGCCCGAGCCCATTACGCCCGAGCCCGCCACGCCCGCGCCCGCCATGCCCGCGCCCGCGGCGCCCGCCGGCGCCCCGGCGATCCCCGCCGACCTGCGTGCCGCCTTCGACGCGTACGAGCGGGCGATCGTGGGGAACGACCTCGACGCGCTCGACGACTTCTTCGCTCCCGGACCCGAGACGCTCCGCGGCGACACTGCGGGCCTGCTCGTCGGACACGACGCGATCAGCGGGTTCCGAGCCCTGCGCGGGGGAGTGCCCGCGCGTGAGATCGCCGAGATCCACTACCGCCCGCTCGGTTCCGACAGCGCCCTGCTCATGTCGGTCTCGCGCTTCCACGGCGGAGGCCGCGGCCTGCAGACCCAGGTGTGGCAGCGCCTCGACGGCCGGTGGCTCATCGCGGCGGCGCACGTCACGCCCCGCACGCCGGCACTCGATCGCACGATCTGGCGGAGCGTGGGCGATCCCTTCCTGCAGGGTGCGTGGGAGGGACCGCTGGCAGGGCTCACCGTCGCCGTGAAGGACCTGTTCGCGATCGCCGGGTTCCGCATCGGTGCGGGTAACCCGACCTACCTCGAAGAGGCGCGGCCCGAGAAGGCCACGGCCCCGGCCGTCGCCGACCTGCTGCGAGCGGGCGCGTCGCTGCGCGGCATCGCGCGGACCGATGAGTTCGCCTATTCGATCGCCGGCGACAACGTGCACTACGGCACCCCGCCCAACGGTGCGGTGGTGGGCGCCCTCCCCGGCGGGTCATCGAGTGGACCCGCCTCCGCCGTCGCTCTCGGCCACGCCGACATCGGTCTCGCCACCGACACCGCGGGATCGATCCGCGTGCCGGCGTCGTACCAGGGGCTCTGGGGCCTGCGCACGACCCATGACCTCGTGCCCCGGCAGGGCATGCTTCCGCTCGCGCAGTCGTTCGACACGATCGGCTGGCTCACGCGCGACGGCGAGACTCTGCAGCGCGTGGCCGACTGGTGCCTCAGCTACGACGGCTCGAGCTCGACCGAGAACGTCTACGGAGCCTCGGGCGACGACCTGCCGTGGCGGTTCGTCGTGCCCGAAGAGGTGCTCGATTGCGTCGAGCCGGCGACCCGCGAGGCCTTCAGCCGACTGCTCGCCGCGCTCGCGGCATCCGACGACCCTCCTTCGTTCCGCGCGGTGCACATGGCCGATCTGGATGCCACCTTCTCGGCGTTCCGCACCGTGCAGGGCGCCGAGGCGTGGCGCAACGACGGCGACTGGCTGCGCGCGCACCCCGGCGCCGTGGGGCCGGCCGTGGCCGAGCGCTTCCGTGTCGCGTCGCAGATCACCGCGTACGACGAGGCCGCCGCGCGCGCCGAGCTCGAACCGATCGCCGCCCTCCTGGCCGAGGTCGTCGACGGTGCCGTGATGGTGTTCCCGACCGTGCCCGGTCCCGCGCCGCTGCGCACCGCCGACGTCGACGCCGTGCGCGCCGCGACCCTGCGCATGACCGCGCCCGCAGCGGCCGCCGGCCTCCCCGCCGTGTCGATCCCGCTGCTGCGCGTCGGCGGCGCTCCGGTCGGCGTCTGCCTCGTCTCGCGTGCCGGTACCGACATCGCGCTCGTTCGGTTGGCGCGTCGTTTCGCCGCGCTCGCCGGGGGCATCCGGTGACCGTCTCGAGCGCCGGGCGGGCCGTCTCGCGCGTCGGGCGGGCCGTCTCGCGCGTCGGGCGGGCCGTCTCGCGCGTCGGGCGGGCCGAACTCCGGAGAATCCGGGGACTGAGCGGCTCTCGCACGGCATCCGCCCCCGCCCGGACGAGAACCTCCGGAGTTGGGCACGCCCCCTCGTTCCTTTCCCCCGCCCGCCCCCGCACCACGGAGTCCTGATGTCCCACCTCCCCGGCCCGATCGACCCGCCCGCGCGCCTGCTGATGGGCCCCGGTCCCATCTCGGCCTACCCCAGCGTGCTGCGCGCGATGGGGGCGTCGCTGGTCGGCCAGTACGACCCGTTCATGACGGCGACCATGACCGAGACGCAGGAGCTGTACCGCCAGGTCTGGGGCACCGCGAACGATGCGACCCTGCTGATCGACGGCACGAGTCGCGCGGGGATCGAGGCGGCGATGGTGTCGCTCATCCGCCCGGGCGATCGCGTGCTCGTGCCGGTGTTCGGCCGGTTCGGGCACCTGCTGGCCGAGATCGCCGAGCGCGCGCTCGCCGAGGTGCACACGATCGAGGTGCCGTGGGGCCAGGTGTTCCCGGTGTCGACGATCCGCGAGGCGGTCGAGCGGGTGAAGCCGCACCTCGTCGCGTGCGTGCAGGGCGACACCTCCACGACGATGCTCCAACCGTTGGAGGAGATCGGCGAGATCTGCCGCGCCCACGGCGCGCTGTTCTACACCGACGCCACCGCCTCGCTCGGCGGCAACCCCTTCGAGATGGACGCCTGGGGCCTGGATGCCGCGACCGCCGGCCTGCAGAAATGCCTCGGCGGGCCGTCGGGGTCGGCCCCGCTGAGCCTGTCGGACCGCGCCGTCGAGGTCGTGCGCTCGCGCGCCCGCGTCGAGGCCGGCATCCGCGAAGAGGGCGACGCCTCGGCATCCGACTTCATCCGCTCGAACTACTTCGACCTCGCGATGATCCTCGACTACTGGGGGCCGCGCCGCCTCAACCACCACACGGAGGCGACGACCATGCTCTACGGCGCCCGGGAATGCGCGCGGGTGCTGCTGCTCGAGGGGCGCGACGAGGTCATCGCGCGTCACCGGCTGCACGGCGACGCGATGCTCGCAGGGGTCGAGGGCCTCGGCCTGACCGTGTTCGGCGACGTCGCGCACAAGATGACCAACGTGGTGGCGGTCGAGATCCCGGATGCCGTCGTGGGCGACGCCGTGCGCAGCGAGCTGTTGAGCGACTTCGGCATCGAGATCGGCACGTCGTTCGGGCCGCTGCACGGCCGCGTCTGGCGCATCGGCACGATGGGCTACAACGCGCGCAAAGACGCGGTGCTCACCACCCTCGCTGCCCTCGAGGCGGTGCTGCGCCGGCACGGTGCCGCGGTCGCGTCCGGCGGCGGAGTCGAGGCCGCGCAGGGCGTGTACGCGGGGGCGGGAGCGTGAGGGCGACCGGCGCCGGGCGCGGCGTGCGCGATCCCGCGACGGGTTGCGGCGGCCGCGGAGCCTGGGCATGACGGCATCCACTCGCCTTCAGGTGTCGGAAGAGCGCATCGCCTCGGCCGCGCGCCGCGTCATGGGGCGCTGCGAAGAGCTCGCCCGCGTCACCTCGACGCCCGGATCGATCACCCGCGTCTACCTCTCGCCCGAGCACGCACGCGTCAATCGCCTCGCCGCCGAGTGGATGCGCGAGCTCGGCATGACCACCCGGCAGGACGCCGCGGGCAATCAGGTCGGCCGTCTCGCTCCGGCCGGGATGCCCGATGCTCCCGCCCTGCTGCTCGGCTCGCACCTCGACACGGTGCCCGATGCGGGGCGCTACGACGGGATCATCGGGGTGCTGATGGCGCTCGAGGTCGTGCGGCTGCTGCGCCGCGTCGACGAGGAGGGCACGGCATCCAGCCCCTTCCCCTTCGCCCTCGAGGTCATCGCCTTCAGCGACGAAGAGGGAACGCGGTTCGGCAAGGCCCTGCTGGGCTCGTCGGCCGTGGCCGGTCAGTGGGACCCCGCGTGGTGGGAGTTGGCGGATGCCGACGGACTCACCCTGCGCGAGGCTTTCCGCGACTTCGGGCTCGACCCGGGCCGCGTGGGCGAGGCCGCGCGCCGGCCCGACCAGCTCGTGGCGTACCTCGAGGCGCACATCGAACAGGCGCCCGAGCTGCACCGCAGCGGACAGGCCCTCGCGGCGGTGTCGTCGATCGCGTCGGCACGGCGATTCCAGCTCGTCGTCGAGGGTGAGGCGCGGCACGCGGGAGGCACGCCCTACGACATGCGGCGCGACGCCCTGCTCGGCGCGAGCGAGGCCGCGCTGGCGGTCGAGCGGATCTGCCGCGGCGAGCACCACATCGTGGGCACGGTCGGTCAGCTCGAGGCCTTCCCCGGCGCGGTCAACGTCGTGCCCGGCGAGGCGCACCTCTCGCTCGACCTGCGCGGAGAGTTCGACGCCACGCGCGACCACGTGTGGGACGAGATCTCACGCGAGCTCGACGCGATCATGGGACGCCGGAGCCTGCGCTGGCACGCCCGCGAGGTGCACAGCGCGCCCGCGGTGTTCTGCGCCCCGCTGCTGCAGGACGTGGTGCGCGCGGGCATCGGCGGCGACGCCCCCACCCTTTTCAGCCGCGCCGGTCACGACGCCATGGCGATCGGTGCGATCACCGACGTGGGCATGCTGTTCCTCCGCAACCCCGACGGCATCAGCCATCACCCCGCCGAGGACGTCGCGGGCGCCGACGTGGCGGCGGGCCTGCGTGCCCTCGCCGAGGCGGTGCTGCACCTCGGGGCGGAGGTGCGCTGAGGGGTCGGTTGCGCCCGGTTCGGGGCGTCGGTCGTGGCCCCGGGGCGCGCGGCGTGCGGGGGCGGTCGTTAGCGGGGCGGCAGAGGTGGCCCCGGGGCATGGTCTTCATCAAGCGCGACCGTCCCGCGCCCTCGGCGTGGTGGCTCGGCGTGCTCGGGCCGTGCGCGGCATGCCTGCGGCTTACGGGCTCACGACCGAGCAGGCAGTCGCGATCGTCGGCCCGAGGTCGGTGTGGTGGACCTTGGCGTGGGTGTTGTGGTCGGTGGCGCTGACGGCCGGAGCGTTCTGGCGAGCGTGGTGGATGAAGGTGCATAAGCCTCATGTGCGTTTCACCGCGGGACGAGGTGCGTTGTGGCTGTGTGTGGGGGGGGGGGGGGGGCGATCGGCGCGCCGTGGGTGTACCCCTCTCTCGCGTGGGACCTCCCGCTCCACGACGTGTTCGGGGACAGCCCCCCGCGCTCGGCGGTCCCCATCGTGTCGGCGATCGCGATGCGCTGGTGGTCCGGAGCGTGCATCGCCCTCCCGGTCGCTGCCGTATGGTCGGCGATCGTCGCGTTCAAGGAAGCGTGCAACGCCAACGCAGCTCCGCAGCACTCGGCCCCCGGCGAGAATGGACGCATGACCTCCGCTCCCGAGATCCTCGAACTGCTCGCCTTCGCCGCCGAGCCGGGTGGAGGCAATCCGGCGGGCGTCGTCCTGGATGCCGTGGCCCTCGATGCCGCGCAGATGAAGCGCATCGCCACCGACCTCGGCCACCCCGAGACCGCTTTCGTCGGTGAGCGCGACGGTCGTCGGGTCGCCGTGCGCTACTTCTCGCCCGGAGCAGAGGTGCCCTTCTGCGGACACGCCACGATCGCGACCGCTGTCGCGCTCGCCGAGGTCGAAGGCGTCGGTCCGTTCACGTTCGACACCGCGGCGGGCATCGTCGAGGTGTCGACCGCCCGCGACGCCGAGGGCCGCATCACCGCCGGTTTCACCAGCGTCGAT
Source organism: Microbacterium algihabitans (assembly GCF_032464975.1). Taxonomy (NCBI): domain Bacteria; kingdom Bacillati; phylum Actinomycetota; class Actinomycetes; order Micrococcales; family Microbacteriaceae; genus Microbacterium; species Microbacterium algihabitans. Next base: position 1,014,896 of record NZ_JAWDIU010000001.1, on the reverse strand, counting down.
CCCTCCACGACCGACCTCGACGCGGACGTCGCCGTCCGCCTCCTCGGCATCCTGGGCCTGCGCTCCGACGACCTCGATGAGCGGATGCCGCTCGCCCAGGCCTTCGCCGGCAACCTGCACCCGGTGGTCGCGATCGCCTCCCGCGGGACGTTCGATTCGTTCGCGTTCGACCCCGCTGCGTTGCGGATGCTCATGGACGAGCGCGGATGGAAAGGCACCGTCATCACGGTCCACGTGGAGGGCGACCTCGTCGACGGCCTCGTCGCCGAGGCGCGCAACCTCTTCCCGGTCGGCGACATCACCGAGGATCCCGCGACGGGTTCCGCCGCTGCCTCGCTCGGTGCGTACCTCCGCGACCGCCTGGGTCTCGACGCACCGTTCGCCTTCACCGTGCGGCAGGGCCGGCACATCGGGCGGCCGAGCGTGCTCGAGGTCGAGGTCCCGGCATCCGGGGGCATTCTCGTGCGGGGAACCGCGACGCCCCTCTGAGCTCCCGGTTCGGGGCGGATTTTTGCGTTCGGGGCGTGATTCGTCCGCCCCGAACGACGAAACGCGCCCCAAACCGTGCCGGCGCGCCCGGGGCCGAAGCCAGTGATGTCCTCAGCCCGTGGCCCACGCGCCGACCTCAGCTTCACCGGTTTTGGGGCAGGTTCTTGCGTTTGGGGCGTGAATTGTTCGCCCCGAATGACGAAACGCGCCCCAAATCCCCCGCCGACGCGCCTGGGCCGAAGCCAGTCGCCTCCGCAGCCCGGGACCTACGCGCCGCCCCGACGTTCACCGGTTTGGGGCGGATCCTCTCGTTTGGGGCGTGGATTTTCCGCCCCGAAGGACGAAACGCGCCCCAAATCCCCCGCTGGCGGGCCCCGCCGACACCGGAGCCGGAGCAAGACCCCAAACCCCGCTGGCGGGCCCGCCGGCCGCGGGCCCTGCTCACTCCCCGCCCGCGAGCCTCCACACGCGGTCGCGCGAGAACGGCAGTTCGTATCCGCGGCGGCCGAGCGCGCGCGAGACGGCGTTGCCGATCGCGGCTCCGACGGGGTTGTACGGCGACTCGCTCATCGACTTCGCACCGAACGGGCCGAGGGTGTCGTCGGTCTCGGCGAAGTACACCTCGGTGTCGGGCACGTCGGCGAACTGCGGCACGCGGTAGGTGCGGAACACGGGGTTCTGCACGACGCCGTCTTCGAGCAGCACCTCCTCGTACAGCGCACCGCCGAGGGCCTGCGCGGCGCCGCCCTCGATCTGGCCGCGGCATTGCGCCGGGTTGATCACGACGCCGGCGTCGGCCGACTGGATCGACTGCAGCACCTTCACCGTCCCCGTCTCGGGGTCGACGGCCACACGCACGGCGTGCACGTTGAAGGCGAGCGAGCGGAAGTCGCCGAACTCGGCCCCGTCGGCGGTGAGGTCGTCCCCGCCCCCCGCGGCGACGATCCGCGCCCACGTCACGGTCTCGCCCGCGAACGAGATTCCGGATGCCGTGACCTCGGCGCCCGCGGCATCCGCCCCCGACAGCTCGGCGGCGATGGCGATCATCCGGCGCTTCAGCGACAGGCAGGCGCCGTACAGCGCCTTGCCGGCGACGACGGTTCCCGCGGAGGCGAAGGCGCCGGTGTCGTGGCGCACCGCGTCGGTGTCGGCGGCCCACAGGTGCAGGCGTTCGAGGGGTGCCTCGAGCACGGTCGCCGCGATCTGGCGGTGCACGGTCGAGGTGCCGTTGCCGAATTCGGCCGTGCCGACCCGCAGCACGTAGGTGCCGTCGGCACGCAGGGTCGCGGTGGTGTGGGCGATGTGTCCGCGCGGGGCCATGGTGGCGATCATCGCGGCCGACATCCCTTCGCCGACGAGCCAGCCGTCGGGGGCGTCCACGCCGTTGCCGCGTCGCAGCGCGCCTTGCGCGAGGTCGAGGCACTGGTCGAGGCCGTAGCTGCCCCAGATCAGGTCTTCTTCGTACTTCTCGTCGGCGTCGGGGTGCAGCGAGTCGCCCTCGCGCACGGCGTTGATGCGGCGCAGGTCGAAGGGGTCGATGTCGAGCTCCTGCGCGAGGGCGTCCATGGCGGATTCGACGGCGAACACCACCTGTCCGAGCCCGTATCCGCGGAACGCGCCCGAGGGCGGGTTGTTCGTGTAGACCGCTTCGGCGTCGATCCACTTCGTCGGCACGCGGTACAGCGTCGTCGACTCGGCGCACGAGTGGAACAGCACGCCGATCGCGTGGTTGCCGTAGGCCCCGGTGTCGCTCAGCACGTCGAGCTTCATCGCGGTGAGGGTGCCGTCGGCATCCGCCCCCAGGGTCGTGCGCACGCGCATCGGATGCCGCAGCGACGCTCGCACGAATTGATCGGTGCGCGAGTACTCGTACGCGACCGGGCGTCCGAGGCGCAGCACCGCGAGCGCGGTGAGGTCTTCGGTGAAGAGCTCCTGCTTGCCGCCGAAGCCGCCGCCCACGCGGGTCGCGTAGACGCGCACGCGATCGCGCTCGAGGTCGAACACGTGCGCGAGCTCGTTGCGCACGAGGAAGGGCACCTGCGTCGACGAGCGGATCACGAGGCGACCGTCGTCATCGATCCAGCCGACGGCGCCGTGCGTCTCGAGCGCCGCGTGGGTCACGCGCGACGATCGCCATTCGCCCGTCACGGTGGTGTGGCTCGCGGCGAGGGCGGCGTCGATGTCGCCGCCGTGGCCGGTGTGGAAGCCCGCCACGACGTTGTGGCCGGCATCCATCACGCGCTCCTCGGGCGTGCGCTCGGGGTGCAGCAGCGGGGCTCCGGGCCGGCGCGCCTCTTCGGGGTCGAACACCGCGGGCAGCACCTCGTACTCGACCTCGACGGCACGGCAGCCGGCATCGGCTGCTTCAGCCGTCTCGGCGACGACCGCGACGATCCGCTGGCCGACGTGACGCACCACGTCGTCGAGCATGCGCGTGTCGTCGGGGTCGTCGGTGCGGTGCTCGTGGCGGCCGGTCGAGTAGCGCACGGCCGGCACATCGTCGTGGGTGAACACGGCGACGACGCCCGGGATCGCCCGCGCGGCCGCGGCGTCGATCGAGACGACCCGGGCGTGGGCGTGCGGCGAGGTCACGACGCGCAGCACGAGCGGCGGACCGCCGGGCACGGGCTCGTCGAAGGTGAAGGGTTCGCGACCCTGGACGATGCGGCGCGCCGCCTCGGGGATCGCGGAGGTGCCGACGCGTCCGGTGGGGGAGGTCGGCGTGCACGACTCCTGCAGATCGGCAGCTGCAGGCGTCGAGGGAGTCGTGAGGGGCGGATCTGCAGGAGTCGTGTCGTGCCCCGCGCACGTGCCACCGCAGCCGGCGGGCGCCGCGGCCTCGGCATCCGCCCCGCAGCTCTTCCCGGTCTCGCGCACGGGCCCCAGCACCGACGAGCGGATCGCCTCGCGGATCGGGCGGTACCCGGTGCACCGGCAGAGGTTGCCCTTCATGCGCCGGTCGAGGTCGCCGAGGTCGTCGGGGGTCAGAGTCGACGCCGTCACGCTCATGCCGGGCGTGCAGAAGCCGCATTGGAAGCCGAAGCCGGTCGCCAGGGCCTCCTGCACGGGGTGGAGCTCGTCGCCGGGGGCGAGGCCGGCCGCGGTCGTGATCGCACGCCCCTCGAGTCGCATCGCGGGGATGATGCACGAGTGCGTCGGCGTGCCGTCGAGCAGCACCGAGCACGCGCCGCAGTCGCCCGCATCGCACCCCTTCTTCACCTCGACGTGTCCGGCCTCGCGCAGCAGCGTGCGGGCACTCTGACCGGGGCGGGGGTCGACCTCGACGGGGGAGCCGTTGACCTCGAACCTCACGCGGCACCTTCCTGCAGCTCACGCGCGAAGCGCGCGCGCAGTCGTTCGGCGAGCACGACGCTCACTCCCCGACGCCAGTCGGCGCTGCCGAGCGGGTCGGTGTAGAAATCGGGGGCGGATGCCACGGCATCCCGCAGTGCGCCCGCTCCGGGCACGCGCGAGAAGCGCAGCACGCGGGGGCGGCGCACCGCGGCGGTCACCACGAACACCGCGGAGCCGTCGGGGTCGACGCGGGCGGTGACGACGGCGCCGGAGCGACCGAGCTCGGCCAGCGCGATCTTCTGCAGGCCCACCCGCGACGACAGCGCCCGCGCGGGGACGTCGAGGGCGCGCACGACCTCGCCCGGCGCGAGCGCGTTCGCGGCGTTGTCGACCACCAGATCGGCCACGGCCGCGCGGCGCTCGCCGCCGTCGGGCGTCCAGATGAGTGCCGTGGCATCCAGCGTCGCGAGGAAGGCGATCATGGCGCCGGCGGCGAAGGCCTGGCAGACGTTGCCGCCGACGGTGGCGGTGTTCCAGATCTTGAACGACGCGAGCAGCGCATCGGCGGCGGGGCGGGCGAGCTCGAGCGAGGTCCAGTCCGCGGGCGCCTCGCGCTCGGCCCATGCGAGCAGGCGCGCGATCGTGCAGGTCGCCCCGATGCGCAGGCCGTCGTCGGTGACCTCGAGGTCGGGCCAGCCGAGGGTGGTGAGGTCGACGAAGCCGGTGGTGTCGGGCTGCGGCTCGCTCATCAGCCAGGTGCCCCCGGCCATGACGACCTCGCCGGGACGCAGCGCGAGGTCGGCGCGCGAGCGCGCGGCGCGGAACGAGGTGACGGTGGTGATGTCCACGTCAGCCCGCCAGGATCTCGCCCGACCAGCGGCCGTCGACGAGCGTGTAGTGCTGGCGTGTGCTCTGACCGGCGGGATCGCCGCGCCAGAAGGTGAGCGTTCGCGGGCGCAGGCGGAAGCCGACCCACCGTGCGGGCGGGTCGAGCTGCGGGTGCGCGTCGTCGAACTCCGCCCACAGGCGATGACGTTCGTCGACGGGCAGGTGCGCGTTCTCGCGGGTGTTCGTCCAGGCCAACAGCTGCAGGTACCGTGACCGCTCGGAGTACACCTTCGCGGCATCCGCGGCCGAGACCTGCTCGACGGTGCCGCGCACCACGAGCTGCCGACCGATCTCGGGCCAGGCGATCGACATCGCCGCGACCGGGTTCTGGGCGAGCTCGGCGGCCTTGGCGCTCTGAGCGTCGGTGTGGAAGGTGAGACCCTCGGCGTCGCACTCGCTCGCCAGCACGTGGCGCAGCGAGGGGAGCCCGTCGAGGCCGACGGTGGCGAGGGCGGCGAGCGGTCGCAGCTCGTTGTCGTGCGGGGGCAGCCACCGCACGAGCAGGGCGAGCGGGTCGTCGGTGAGCGCGTCGACGTCGTCGACGTCGGAACCGAACGTGGTGCCGGCCGTGATCATGGCGACCTCCGGGGGATGGGGCAGCGGGTATCGCCGAGCGTAGGCACCGCGCATTTCGGCAATGTTGCCGTCACGAACATTCGCGGAAACACGCGGTCCCTACACTCCCGCCATGACCTCGCTGCCGCTGATCGACACCTGCCCGAAGCGAATGGAGTACGGCCCCTGCGGGGGAGTCGGATTCAACGGCTCGTGCGAGATCGACGCCGCGCATCGCTGCGCGTTCCTGCACCGGCCGACCGTGCCGTGGACGGGGGTCGATCGCACGGTCGCCGTGGTGCCCGGGTCGCGCACGGCGGCGGCGGCAGCGACCCTGGCGGCGCTCGGGACGCGCCCCTGGGTGGTCGCCGATCTGCCCGCGCGGGCGCTGAGTGTGGAATCCATCGACTCGTGCGCCGCGATCCTCGCCGGAGAAATGGATGCCGTGCTCGCCGGCGACGCGGGAAGCGCGCGCGTGCAGTTCCCACCCGCCTACCGCGCACACCTCCTGCAGTCGCGGGGGCTGCGCGTGTGGACCGGGCTCAACATGCGCGACCGCAACCGCGTCGCGATCGAGGGCGAGCTCGCCGCCCTCGCCGTGGAGGGGGTCGCGGGAGTGCACTGCGTGACCGGCGATCACACCCGCACCGGAGATCGACCGGATGCCGCGCCGGTGTTCGACCTGGACTCCACCGAGGCCGCAGCGCTCGCCCGCGCCGCGGGGCACGTCGTGTCGGTGGCGGCGTCTCCGGCCGCACCCCCGATCGACCGGCGTGCGGCACGGCTGCGCGAGAAGCAGCGCGCGGGGGCCGACGTGTGCTTCGTCAACCATGCCGGCGGAGCCGCGCCGGTGCGCCGCTTCATCGAGGCGGCGGGCGACGGCATCCGCTACATCCCGTGCGTGCCGGTGGTCGTCGATGCCGCGTCGGCCGACCTGCTCGAGTCGTTCACGACACTCGTGCTGCCCGACGGCTTCCTCTCGCGCGTGCGATCGGCCCGCGACCCGCGCGCCGAGGGGATCGCCCTGGCCGTCGCGCTCGCCGAGGAGATGCTCGCCCTGCCCGGCGTCGTCGGAGTGAACCTGTCGGGCGGGCGCGAGGGCGCCGAGGATTCGTTCGCCGAAGCGTTGGCCGAGATCGCGCGACGCCTGCGCTGAGGCGGTGCGGCCGTCTCACCCCGTTGAGTGTCCGAAACACGCCGCGACCGCCGTGTAGGCACGGCGTTTCTTGGACACTCAACAGGATGGGCGCGGGGCGGAGGCGCCGCAGCACAGCGCGAGCGCGGGGTCAGCGCGACGCCACGCGCACCCGCGCTGCCGACTGGGCCGAGGCGACCGCGCTCGCCGCCGCCGTCACGGCCTCTGCTACCCGGTCGGTGTGGCGCAGAGAGAGGGCGTTGGACTGCGGCCGGGTGAAGGCACCCGCCTCCGGTCCCGCGGTGAAGGGGCCGAGGGCGAACATCGTCGGGTGGACCGACCCGTCACGGTCGATCACGCGTCCGTCGGGGTCGACCTCGATGCGGCCGAGCGAGCCGGTGTAGGCCTTGTCCGCCACGTGCACTTCGCGCCCGTGCCGCGTCGCGAGCTCCCGCAGCACGGGGTTGTCACTGGCGGCTGCGCCGGCCGCGGGCAGCCAGGCGTCCACCAGCGCATCGGCGACCACCTCACCGGGCGCGCGCGAGGTCGTGGCGACGAAGCCCCGCTGCTCGTCGAGGCGCACCGACAGGTCGGGCCCGAGGAAGCGCACCACCCCGGCATCGGCCAGGGCGAGCAGCTCTTCGAGCCGGTGGGCGGGCGGCCCGGAGGCGACGTAGCTGAAGAAGGCGTGCCACGTGATCGGCAGGTCGACGGCGCGCGAGCGTGCGCTCCACCGCTCGGGCGGGATGTCGGCCAGGGCCAAGAACGACCCGAGGATCGTCAGGAACAGCGCCTGGCTCGCACTGTGATCCTGGGAGGTGCGCAGGCGCAGGTCGTCGGCCACGTGCCGGCGCACGCGGTCGTGCACGGCATCCGCGTCGGCGAACGTCTCGTCGCCGAGCGGCCGGTCGAAACGGGGCACGTCGAAGCGGTCGAGGGGGTCGTGGACGACCTCGCGCACGGCGCGGCGCAGGGCCTCGGTGTCACCGTCGACCTGGCGCAGCGTCGCGCGGAAGGCCTCCCACGTCGTGGTGACCCGCTCGGGGTGGCCGGTGAACAGTTCGCGGTAGTGCCCCCACACGAGCTCGCGAGCGATGAGCGGCCACACGTCGTCGACGAAGTCGACCGTGCCGGGGCGGTCGAGCAGGGCGGCGACCGCCGCAGGGGTGAGTACCTCGCGCGCGGGAGCGTCGCCCTGCAGCTGCGAGGCGACCTTCGAGCGGTACGGCACCCCGCGCCGCGAGCCCAGGTGCAGCCGCGGCTCCGCACCCGAGGGGGTGTAGACCAGCCGCCCGGCCGCCGTGCGGGAGAAGCGACCGCCGCGCCCCTGGGTCAGGAGCACCACGGCATCCACCGCCGCCAATCCCATGCCGCGCACGATCACGTCGGCGCCCGGTACGAGACGCGAGAGGTCGGCGTCGGCGGTGAAGGAGGGCTCGAGGTAGGTGAAGCCCGCCGCCGCGGCCGTCGCGATCACGTCGAGGATGGTGTTCTCGGGCGCTCGGCCAGTGTGACCGAGCGCGTAGACGACGAGGTCGGCGGGCAGCCGCGTGCCGTCGGACAGGGCGACCTCCCACCCCTCGGCGGTGTCGTCGACCCACTCGGCGCTGCCCTGGTGCCACCGCACCTCGACGCCGGGCGGGGCGATCGCGACCGTGCGCCGCCAGAACCAGTCGAGGTAGGCGCTCTGCAGGCGCCGCGTCGGAAAACCGTCGCCGCGCAGCTCGCGCACTTCGTCGGCGAGGGCGGGGTCGTCGATCGAGACGTCGGGCAGGCGGCCGTCGCGCACGCGTTCGGCCCACTCGATGAGCGACGGCCCCGACCGCACGGGACCCGAGATGACGCAGCTGTCGTCGGTGAACACCGTCACATCGCGCGCCATCGAGTTCAGCTTGAGCAGGGCCGACTGCTCGTGACGCCAGATGCGCCCGCCGCCCGGGGGGAACGGGTCGATCAGCGTGATGCGCAGGGGCGGGTACGCGTCACGGGTGCGCCGCGCGAGCAGGCGCTCCACGAGCATCACCGCCCGCGGTCCAGCCCCCACGATCACGACGTCGGTCATCGCGCGGCTGCCTCCTGCGCGACCGGAGGCAGGCCCAGCAGGCCGTGCAGCGTCGCGCCCTCGTCGTACGAGCGTCGGTACGAGCCGCGCTCCTGCAGCAACGGCACGACTCTGTCGGCGAACTCGTCGAGGCCGTGCGGGGTCACGTGTCCGACCACGGTGAACCCGTCGGTGGCGCGTTCCTGCACGTAGCGGTCGATCTCGGATGCCACGTGCTCCGGCGTCCCGACGAAGGTGTGCTTCGCGGTCAGGCGGATGACGAGCTCGCGGATCGACAGCTTCTCCGCGGCGGCCTGCGCGCGCAGCTGATCGACGCGGGCGCGGATCGCGGCGTGGCGTCCGGCGAAGCCCTGCGCGGTCTCGACTCCGGTGTCGGGCTCGACGTCGGGGAGGGGGCCGTCGGCGTCGTAGCCGCTGAAGTCGCGGTTCCAGATCTGTTCGAGGTAGGTGATCGCCGTCTGCGGCCGCACCTGGGCGAGGGCGATCTCGCGCGAGCGCTCGCGGGCCTCGGCTGCGGTGTCGCCGAGCACGAAGGTCGCGGCGGGCAGGATCTTCAGCGAATCCTCGTCGCGGCCGTGCGCGGCCAGACGGCCCTTGACGTCGCAGTAGAACTGCTGGGCGTCGGCGAACTCGGTGTGCAGCGAGAAGATCACGTCGGCGTGCTGCGTGGCGAAGTCGCGGCCGTCGGGGGAGTCGCCCGCCTGCACGATGACCGGTCGTCCCTGCGGCGACCGCGGCACGTCGAACACCGCGTCGACGTCGAACAGGCGGGATTCGTGGCGTACCCGCGCGATGGCGTCGTCGCGCAGGAACTCGCCCGTCTCGGCATCCGCCGTGATCGCGTCGTCGCGCCACGACGACCACAGGGCCTTCGACAGGGCGGCGAACTCCGAGGCCCGCACGTAGCGGTCGGCGTGGTCGAGGTAGCCGCCGCGGCGGAAGTTCGCGCCGTGGAACGCGTCGGAGCTCGTCACGGCGTTCCACCCCGCGCGTCCGTTCGACAGCAGGTCGAGCGTGCCGAGCTGACGCGCGAGCTCGTACGGCTCGTTGAAGGTGGTGTTCAATGTGCCGACGAGGCCGATGTGCTCGGTGACGGCGGCCAGGGCCGTGAGGATCGCGAGGGTGTTCGGGCGTCCGGCGACGTCGAGGTCGTGCAGCCGGCCGCGGTGCTCGCGCAGGCGCAGACCCTCGGCGAGGAAGAGGTAGTCGAAGAATCCGCGCTCGGCGGTGCGGGCGAAGTGCTCGAACGACGAGAAGTCGATCTGGCTGCCCGCGGCCGGGTCGGTCCACACGGTGGTGTTGTTCACGCCCGGGAAGTGGGCGGCGAGATGGATCCGGCGACGGCTCATGCGCCGACCTCCTGACGGGCGTAGCGGCTGGCGGGGCGGGGGAGTCCGAGCCGCTCGCGCAGCGTGGGCTCGCCGGCATCGGGGGCCAGGATGCCGGCATCCGCCGCCCGCGGCACGACGAGGCGCGCGATCCGGTCGAGGTCGGCGGGCAGGCGCGCGGGGCGCAGGCGCACGCCGTCGACCCCGGCCTCGACGAGGGCGCGGATCTCGGCGACGACGTCGTCGGGATCGCCCACGACGACCCGGGCGTCGGTGGTCAGCGGGGCGCGCTCCTGCAGGCGGTCCCACACCGCCCGAGCCTCGGCGCGCGTCTCCTCGACGAGCACGAGCAGGTCGGCGAAGACGCGCAGGGGCTCTTCACGCTCGGGGGCGGTGAGTTCGTCGAGGATGCCGGCCACCGCCGCGGCATCCGCCGGCGTGATGAAGACGAGGTCGGCGTGCTCCGCGGCGAAGCGATAGGGGATCGTCTGGTGCGCCAGCGCGGTGATGAGGGGCTGGCCCTGCGGCGACCGCGGCACGATCGAGGCGCCCGTGATCGAGAAGAACTCGCCCGCGATCTCGACGTTGTGCACGCGCTCACGGTCGAGGAACCTGCCGGACTCGAGGTCGCGCACGATCGCGTCGTCCTCCCACGAGTCGGCGAGCCGGCGGATGGCCTCGGTCACCTCTCCGGCCTCGCGGAAGGCGGCGAGCAGCGCGGGGTCGTCTTCGACGCGACCGGATGCCGGGAGCCCGGTGGGCCCGTCGGTGCGGCGCCCGAAGTTCGCGCGCTCCTGCGCGGTGGAGCCGGCGACGATGCGCACGCCCCCGCGGCCGCGGCTGACGTGGTCGAGGGTCTGCAATCCCGTGGCGAGGTGGAACGGCTCGGGGTGGGTCGTCGTGACCGTCGGCACGAGGCCCAGGCGCCGCGTGTGCGGGGCCAGGAACGACGCCAGCAGCACCGCGTCGAGGCGCCCCCGGGCGCGGTCACGGCGGGTCTCGGCATCCGCTTCGTTCGATCGGCCGCCCAGGCTCAGCGCGTCTTCGATCGTCGCGAACACGATGCCGGCGTCGTCGGCGGTGCGCGCGAGCTCGCGCCAGTACGGGGCGGAGGTGAGCTGGGTGGGTCGGGCCGTGGGCTCGCGCCACGCGGCCGGATGCCAGCCGGCGCCGTCCAGCGCGACGGCGAGGGGGATGCGGTGCGGCATCGGAGCTCCTTGGATCGGGGAGACGGTGGTCGAGGTGCCCACTGTCGCCCGGCGGCGCGGCGGGGCTCAAGGCCGGTCGTAACGCAGCGCCTTCAAGCGTCGAGGGCACTCGATCAGAGGCGCACCGTAGCGCGACGGCTCGCCGCCCGCACCTCTGCGCGGTCTTCGTGACGCCGTGCGACGCACCGTGACCGGCGATGACGGGCCGCTACGGCGCGTGTCCTCCGGGATGAGCCGGGCGGCTCGTCGTCCTACCTTCGGCGTCGTCCCCGTCTTCCCGGATGCCGCCGCATCCCGACCCGAGGAGGTCCGCTCATGAGTGCCGCCCCCGTCATCGCCCCGACCACGGGCCTCGACGCCCTGCTCGACGACGTTCGAGCCGAGGCGCCGCACATCGAGGTGCTCCGCCCCTCGGCCGAGACCGCCGCGTTCGCGTTCGACGCGGGCACCGCTCCGCGCCAGGTCTCCGACGGCGATGGGCCGGCCGTGGCGTTCCCGGCGACCCCCGCCGAAGTGCAGCAGCTCGTGCGGCTGGCCGCGCGCCACGGGGTGAGCATCGTGCCCCGCGGAGCCGGAACCGGTCTGTCGGGTGGGGCCACGGCATCCGCCGATCAACTCGTCGTCTCGACCGCCCGCCTCGATCGCATCGTCGAGGTGTCGCCCGCCGACGAGGTCGCCGTGGTCGAACCGGGCGTGCTCAACGCCGCGCTCAACGAACGCCTGGACCCCCTCGGTCTGTTCTACGCTCCCGATCCCGCGAGTTGGCGCATCTCGACCATCGGCGGCAACATCGCCACGAACGCCGGCGGTCTGCGCTGCGCCAAGTACGGCGTGACGCGCGAATCGGTGCTCGCCCTTGACGTCGTGCTGGCCGACGGCAGCCTCGTCTCGGTCGGCCACCGCTCGATCAAGGGCGTCACCGGGCTCGACCTCGTCTCGCTGTTCGTCGGTTCGGAGGGCGTGCTCGGCATCGTCGTGGGGGCCACCGTGCGCATCCGTCCGCTGCCCGTGGCCCGGCGCACCCTCTCCGCCTTCTTCGCCACGACCGCCGCCGGAGCCGACGCCATCGGTGCGATCACCGCGTCACGGGTGCGCCCGAGCGTCATCGAGTTCCTCGACCAGCCGACGCTCGAGGGCATCGACGCCGCGCAGGGCTCGGGTCTGCGCGATCGCGGCGCGGCCCTGCTGCTCATCGAGCTCGACGGCTTCGGCATCGACGAGCAGACCGCCGAGCTGTCGGCGGCGCTCACCGCGGCGGGTGCGCACGTGCGGGTGGAGAGCGACGCGGATGCCGAGACCCTCTGGGAATTGCGGCGCTCGGGCCGCCGCTTCGACGACGACCACTGGTTCGCCGGGGGAGACGTCGCGGTGCCGAAGTCGCGCATCGCGGAGATCTTCGCCGGCTTCCCGGCGATCGCCGACCGCCACGGCGTCTCCGTCAGTGCAGTCGCCCACGCCGGTGACGGAAACCTCCACCCGGTCATCAGCCTGCGCATCCCGCCGGGAGCCGACCCCGCGCTCCCGCCCGCCGCCGTGCACGACGCCGCTGACGACGTGGTGCGCGCGGCCCTCGCCGTCGGCGGAACCGTCAGCGGCGAGCACGGCATCGGCACGGTCAAACGCGATCTCGCCGCGGAGGAGCTCGCCGTCCGCGTGCGCGAGGCGCAGCTCGCCCTCAAGAACGCTCTCGATCCCGCCGGCCTGTTCAACCCCGGCAAAGCCCTGTAACCCGAATCTCCACCGCACACACGAGGACACCCCATGACCACGCAGCCCCGCCCGTTCCGGCGCCTCCTCGGCGTCGCCTCCGCCCTCACCGTCGGCGCCGTCCTGCTCAGCGGGTGCGGCGCGGGCTCGACCGCCGCCCCCGCCGAGGGCTCCGCCCCGCGCTCCGGCGGCGATCTGGTGTTCCTCATCGACTCGCTCGGTGCCACCTGGATCCCCAACAACAGCTCCATCTCGAGCTATCAGGGACAGATCTGGGGCAACCTCACCGACAAGCTCGTCTACGTCGACGCCGAGGGCACCCTCAGCCCGTGGATCGCGCAGAGCTGGGACGAGAACGCCGACAAGACGCAGTTCACGCTGCACCTGAAAGAGGGGGTCACGTTCTCGGACGGCACCCCGCTCGACGCCGCAGCGGTCGTGGCCAACATCGACCTGTGGGCGAAGGGGCGTCCCGACGAGGGCATCAACCGCATCGGCCTCTTCCCCTCGGCGAACTACGTGGGCGCCGAGGCGGTAGATGCCACGACGGTCACGGTGTCGTTCTCGGCACCGACGCTGAGCTTCATCCCCACGCTGGCGTACCACGGCTCGATTCTGCTGTCGCCGGCGAGCCTCGCCCTGCCCGCCGACCAGCAGGCCGACCTCACGAAGGACATCGGCAGCGGTCCCTTCGTCGTCGAGAAGGTCGCCGAGGGCGACAGCGTCGTGCTGAAGAAGCGCGACGACTACGACTGGGGCCCCGAAGCGGTCGGCCACGACGGTGCCGCGTACCTCGACACCATCACCTACAAGCAGGTCGCCGAACCGACGCTGCGCACCGCCTCGGTCGAGTCGGGTCAGGCCCAGGTCGCCTACAACGCCAGCCCTCAGGACCTTGAGGCGCTCAAGGGAGAGGGGCTCACCGTCGAAACGCCCCGCTACCTCGGCTTCGTCAACGGCTATGCGCTGAACACCTCGGTCGCGCCCTTCGACGACATCAATGTGCGTCAGGCGGTGCAGCACGGCATCGACCGCGATCAGATCCTCTCGACCGTGTACACGCCCGACTGGCACGCGGCCGAGTCGTTCTTCCAGAGCACGGTGCCCGAGGCGACCGACCACGCCGACGCGTTCGCATACGACCCCGACGAGGCCGCACGGCTGCTCGACGAGGCGGGCTGGACGAAGGGTGCCGACGGGGTGCGCGAGAAGAACGGCCAGAAGCTGTCGTTCACGCTCTATCCCAACCCCTACCTGCAGGCCTCGCAGTCGGTCGACGAGCTCGTCGACCAGCAGCTCACGAGCCTCGGCTTCGAGGTGAACCTCGAGAGCTACGACGTGCCCACCTACGGGCAGAAGGTCATCGGCAACGCGGCCGTGCCCGCCACCGAGATCACGCGCAGCTTCGTCGACGTCGGAACCGTCGCGGGTGTGCTGACCGCGCAGAAGAAGGGCGACGAGGACTGGTTCAAGGTCGGAACCTCGGATGCCACGTTGAACGACCTCGCGAACGCTCTCGCGACCGCCACCGACCGCGGCGCGCGCGCGAAGGTCGCCGACGAGCTGCAGGGCTACGTGCTCGACCAGGGCTACTTCGTTCCCCTGACCCAGATCGTGCAGCGCGTGTACGTGCAGTCGCCGGAGCTGACCGGCGTCACCTACAACGGCCTCGCCTACGCGTACTACCTCGACGCCTCGCTGAACGACTGACCACGATCTCATCGCGAGAGGAGGAGCGCATGCTGCGCACCTACGGCCGCTTCGCGCTGCGGCGCACCGGGCAGGCGATCGTCGTCGTGCTCCTGGCCTACCTGTTCACGTTCGCGGTGATCAGCGTGCTGCCGGGCGACCCGATCACCACGACGCTGCGCAACCCCGACAACGGCTTCACCGAAGTCGACATCGCCCGCATCGTCGCCTTCTACGGCCTCGATCAGCCGTGGTGGGTGCAGCTCGGCTCGTCGCTCGGGCGCTTCGTGGTCGGCGACCTCGGCGTCTCGCTGCGCTCGAACCTGCCCGTCGCCACACTCGTGCTCGATGCGCTCGGGTCGACCCTCGCGCTCGCCGCGGCGGCCCTCGCCGTGGCCGTGGTGCTGGCCGTGGCGATCGCGTACGGCACGCAGTTCGTCCCCGCGCGCTTCGGACAGGGCGTGCTGCGTTCGCTGCCGTCGCTGTTCCTCTCGGTGCCGAACTTCGTCATCGGTCTGCTGCTCATCCACGTCTTCGCGTTCGGGCTCGGGCTGTTCAGCATGATCGACACCGAGACGCCGTGGGGCACCTTCTTCGCGGCGGTGGCCCTCGGCATCCCGGTGTCGGCACAGCTGGCCGAGGTGCTCATCTCGTCGCTCGATCACGAGTCGCGGCAGGAGTACGTCGCCGTCGCCCGCTCGCGCGGTCTGCGGTCGGGCGCGCTGTTCCTGCGCCATCTCGCCAAGCCCTCGGCGCTGCCGAGTGTCACGGTGCTGGCCCTCATCGTGGGCGAGTTGCTCGGAGGCGCGCTCATCACCGAGGCGATCTTCGGACGCGTCGGCGTCGGCACGCTCGTGCAGTCGGCCGTGGCCGGTCAAGACCTGCCGGTGCTGCAGGCGGTCGTCTCCCTGGCCGCGGTGGTCTTCGTGGTCGTCAACCTGGTCGCCGACCTCGCCTATCCGCTGCTCGACCCGCGCGTCTCGATCGCCTCGCGCGGCCGCGCGCGGACCACTCCCACCCCCGCGGACGCGGCGTCGCCGCTGCGCGAGGAGGTGAGCGTCGGATGAGCGCCGCCCCCGCCCTCGCGCCGCGCCCGGCGATCGCCCGGGTGCGCGGCATCCGGCTCACCCTGCCCCTCGACGTCATCGCCTCGTTCATCGTCGTCGCGGTGGTGCTCGCGTGGTCGCTCGCGCCGACGCTCTTCACGAGCCAGAACCCCGCGCAGGGCGTGCCCGCCGACAAGCTCCAGGCGCCCAGCGCCGCGCACCTGCTCGGCACCGACCATCTCGGGCGCGACCTGTTCGCGCGGATCGTCTTCGGCGCGCAGCCCTCGGTGACCAGCGCGCTCGTCGCGGTCACTATCGGGGTGGTGGTGGGCGGGCTGATCGGGCTTCTCGCCGGCTTCCTCGGCTCGTGGACCGACGTCGTGCTCGCGCGCTTCGTCGACGTGCTGCTGGCGATCCCCGCGTTCCTGCTCGCGGTGGTCATCGTCAGCTCGCTCGGCTTCCAGACCATCAACGCCGCGATCGCGACCGGCGTCTCGGCGGTGGCGGTCTTCGCCCGCGTCATGCGCGCCGAGGTGCTGCGCGTGCGCTCGTCGGTGTTCGTCGAGGCCGCGCGGCTGCAGGGCGGGTCGAGCCTGCACGTACTGTTCCGCCACGTGCTGCCCAACGCGTCGCGTTCGCTCGTGCCGCTCGCGGTGCTGCAGTTCGGGCTGTCGATCCTCGTGATCGCGGGACTCGCCTTCCTTGGCTACGGCGATCCGCCCCCGGCATCCGATTGGGGACTGCTGATCTCGGCGGGCAAGGACTACCCGCGCGCGCCGTGGCTCGTGGTCTGGCCGGCTCTGGTCACGGTGGCGACGGTGCTCTCGATCAACCGCATCAGCCGCTTCCTCCGGAGGACGTCATGACCCTCTCTCTCCCCGTCCGCCCCGACGTGGTCACGCAGACCGCGCTGCTGCGCGTCGAGGATCTCTCGGTCGCCTACGGGCGCACCCCCGTGGTGCACGACGTGTCGTTCTCGATCCCACGGGGCGGCAGCCTCGCCCTGATCGGCGAATCGGGTTCGGGCAAGTCGACGATCGCCCGCTCGGTGCTGCGCCTGCTGCCTCGGGCGACGGGCCGCGCGCACGGCCGCGTCGAGCTCGACGGCACCGACGTGCTGAGGCTCTCGGAGCGCGCCTTCCGCCCCCTGCGCGGCCGACGAATCGGTTTCGTGCCGCAGGATCCGGCGCACGCCCTCAACCCCGTGCGCACGATCGGGTCGCAGGCGCACGAGGCGGCCGCGCTCGCCGGAGTCGCCGACGAGCGCGCGGCGATCCTCGAGGCGTTCGAGCGCGTCGGCCTGCCCGACCCCCGCCGGGTCTACGACTCGTACCCGCACCAGCTGTCGGGCGGCATGCTGCAGCGCGTGCTCATCGCGCTCGCGGTGCTGCCCGGGCCGCAGCTGCTCGTGGCCGACGAGCCCACCAGCGCGCTCGACGTCACGATCCAGAAGCGCATCCTCGACCTGCTCGGCGAGCTGCGCGACGACCTCGGCATCGGACTCCTCCTCATCACGCACGACCTGGCGATCGCCGCCGAACGCACCGACGAGATCGTCGTGCTCAAAGACGGCCGCATCCAAGAGGCCGGTGCCACGCGCGCGGTGTTCGCCGCCCCGGCATCCGCGTACACGAGACAGCTGCAGGCCGACGCCCCCGCGCTCAACCCCGACCGGTACCGGCGCGACCTCGACGACCGCGGGGTCGACGCGTGGACGACCGACACCGGCTCGACCCGCATCGAGGTGCGCGAGGTGTCGAAGAGCTTCGTCGTCGACGGTGCCGCGCGGCCGGCGGTGGCGGGGGTGTCGTTCCGCGTGCCGCCTGGCACCACGCACGCGCTGGTCGGAGAATCCGGCTCGGGAAAGACCACCACCGTGCGGTTGCTGCTCGGGCTCGACACCCCGGATGCCGGCGAGATCCGCGTCGACGGCGAGCCGGTCACCGGACGCACGCCGGCCCAGCTGCGCGGCATCCGTCGCCACCTCCAGCTCGTGTACCAGAACCCCTTCACCTCGCTCGATCCCACGTGGAGCGTCGGGCGCATCGTGCGCGAGCCGCTCGACCGCTATCGCGTCGGCACGCGCGCCGACCGGGCGACCGCGGTCGCCGAGGCGTTGGATGCCGTCGGCCTGTCGACCCATCTCGCCCGGCGTCGCCCCGATGCGCTGTCGGGCGGTCAGCGCCAGCGCGTCGCGATCGCGCGGGCCCTCGTGCTCGAGCCCGACGTCATCGTGCTCGATGAGCCGACCAGCGCCCTCGACGTGACGGTGCAGGCCGGGGTGTTCGACGTGCTGCGCCGCCTGCAGCGCGAGCGGGGACTGACCTACCTGTTCGTCTCGCACGACCTCGCCCTCGTCCGCCAGATCGCCGACACCGTCTCGGTGCTGAAAGACGGCCGGGTCGTCGAGGCCGGTCGCGTGGCCGACGTGCTCTCGCACCCGCGCGAGGAGTACACCCGCGCCCTCATCGACGCCATCCCGTTCCGCGATCCCCGGAGTCCCCGATGACCCTTCTCTCCCCGTCCTCCCGTCCCACGCTCGTGCAGGCGTTCACCGCGCCGAAGGGCTTCGGCGACCAGACGCTGCGCGACCGGCGCCCCGATGCGATCGAGCTGCTCGGCGGCATCCCGGATGCCACGGTGCTACCCACCGCGGAGTTCGCCGAGGCGACGGCCCGCGTGCTCGCGCGCCCCGGTGCCGCCTCGTTGCAGTACTCCCGCACCGAGGGGATCCCGGCGCTGCGCGAGTGGGTCGCCGCGCGCGAGGGCGTCGCGGTGGAGCGCGTGCTCATCACCAACGGCGGCTTCCACGGCTTGGCGCTCGCCGTGCAGACGGTGCTCGAGCGCGGCGATCTCGTGGCGGTCGACAACCCCGTGTTCCCGCTGTTCCTGCGCGGGCTCGAGCTGGCCGACGCGCGGGTTCTCCCCATTGGCGTCGGCTCGGCGGGACTCGACATCGACGAGCTCGAGCAGCGCCTGCGCGAGGGAGCCCGACCCGCCGCGGTGTACACCGTGCCCGAGTTCCACAACCCCTCGCAGTCGTCGCTGCCTACGGCGAAGCGTCGCGAGCTCGTCGCCCTCGCCGAGCGCTACGGCTTCACGGTGTTCGCCGACGACCTCTACCGCGAGCTGCGGTTCCACGGCGAGGCGGAGTCGGTCGAGCCGTTCCACGACTCCGACCACGTGATCCACGTGAACACCTTCACCAAGACCCTCGGGCCGGGCCTGCGGCTCGGGTGGGTCGTGCTGCCGGAGCGATTGATCCCGGATGCCGTCGCCCTCCGCAGCCGCCAGGATTCGCACTCGTCGACGTTCGTGCAGGGCGTGGTCGCCGAGCTGCTGACCGGCGACGCGTCGCTGTTCGACCGCGTGCTCGGCCGGGCCCGTGACCTGTACCGCTCGCGCGCGCACGTGCTGGCGGCTGAGCTCTCGGCATCCGGGTTCTTCGACGTCGCCGTGCCCGACGGTGGGCTCTTCCTGTGGCCGCGCCTGACCGACGACCGCATCGACGCCGACCGGCTCGCCGCCGACGCGAGCGCCGAGGGCGTGGAGTACCAGCGCGGGTCGTTCTTCGCCTCGGGGCCCGGCACCGATGCCGACCGTCACCTGCGCCTCGCCTACGGCGACACGTCGGAGGAGCTGCTGCGCGAAGCCGCGGCGCGGCTGGCGCGGGCGGTGGCGCGGCAGCGCTGAGCGGGTGCGGCATCCGTCCACCCGGCGGTGGTCCTCAGGGTGCGGCCGGCGCCCACCCTAGCAGCGGTCCGAGTCGCCCGGCGATGTCCTCGAGGATCTGCACGTAGTCATCGGGCTCGAAGTCGAAGGGCAGGGCGAAGGCCACCTCGTCGACCTCGGGGAACGCGCGCGACGACAGCAGTTGCTCGGCGATCTGCTCCGACGTGCCGACGAGGTCTTCGGCGAACAGCATCCCGCGCGGGCCCTGGGGGATGCCGACCCGCCCGCGCCGCGAGTCGGCATACGCCTCGTAGCGGCGACGCTGCTCGGGCGTGGCCGAGTCGGTGGGCACCACGACGAGCCCCTGCGAGACGCGGGCGGCTTCGCCGTCGCGATGCGCGTCGCGGTAGCGGCGGATCTGCGCGTACTGCTCGGCGTCGAAGTCGGTCGGCTCGACCGCCTGGATCACGCTGCTGGTGAGCAGGTGGAAGCCGTTCTCGGCCGCCCACGTCGTCGAGCCGGGACTGCCCGCGCCGTACCAGAGCCGATCGGCCAAGCCCGCGGCGTGCGGCTCGACCCGCTCGGAGTACTCCTCGATCCCCTCGGTCCCCGCGAACGGACTGGCCTGCTCGCCGGCGAGGAAGCGGCGCAGCCGCACCAGACGCTCGTAGCCGAAGTCCTCGCGGTCGGCGGTGTCGGGGTACAGCGCCGGCGCGACCTCGTCGAGGCGCCGCGGCGGCCCGACCGAGAACCCGGGCTCGAGACGCCCGCCCGACAGCACGTCGACGGTCGCGAGGTCTTCGGCTAGGCGCAGCGGATTCTCCCACCCGAGCGGGATCACCGCCGTGCCCAGGCGGATGCGACTCGTGCGCTGTGTGGCGGCCGCGAGCACCGCAACGGGAGACGAGATGCCGTACTGCAGATGCCGGTCGCGCAGCCAGGCGCTGTCGAAGCCGAGGCTTTCGCCGCGTTCGATGATCGACAGCGTCGTCTCGTGTCCGGCGCGCGGATCATCTCGGTCGAAGAGGCCGATGGTGAGGAAGCCGAGGGAGCGCAGCGGGCGGGTCACCTTGCCACGCTAAACCGCGTCCGGCGCCGGGAGGGCCGGCCGTGTCACGGTCCGTCATGGCCGTCGCTGCCAGGGGAGAGGGAGAGCAGAAACCCGGGGCCGGAAACCAGACCGCTATCCGCCGGACGTCGTATCGAAACACTCCGTGGTTCTACTGGAGTGCATGGATAACGCTTCAGCGCTCGCACCGGTGGACCGTGACCGGGTCTCGACCCGAGTCAGCCTAGCCCTGCTCGGCGTTCGCAGCGACGCCCCCGTGCGCCGCACGGGCGGGGCGGGCCCCAGCGACGACGGCCACTTCGTCATCGAGGGCGAGGGGGCGGCCATCCCCCTGAACCCGAACAGCCCCTATGTCATCACCGCGTCGGGGCGGCTGACCCGTGACGGTGCCGATCTCGGTTTCGACGTGGCGCCGGTCGTGCGCCCCCGGTTCTACGACCTCGAAACGGCCGAGGGGGTGACCTACGACAAGATCGCGAAGCTGCACGGCAAGAACGTGCTCGCGACCACGGTCGTGCAGACCTGCGTTCGCTACGACGAGAGCGAGCGATGCCGCTTCTGCGCGATCGAGGCGTCTCTCGACGCGGGCACGACGATTGCGGTGAAGACGCCCGCGATGCTCGCCGAGGTCGCTGAGGCGGCCGTCCGCCTCGACGGCGTGACCCACATGGTGATGACGACGGGGACCTCCAACGGGTGGGATCGCGGCGCGAAACACCTCGCCCGCTGCGTTCGCGCGGTGAAGGCGGCGGTTCCGGGGCTGGAGATCCAGGTGCAGTGCGAACCTCCGGCCGACCTGCAAGCCATCACCGATCTCTACGAGGCGGGGGCCCGCTCGATCGGTATCCACGTCGAGTCGATGGATGACGAGGTGCGTCGGCGATGGATGCCGGGCAAATCGCGCGTGAGCATGGACGAGTACCGCGCCGCGTGGCGTGAGGCGGTCCGGGTCTTCGGCTGGAACCAGGTGTCGACCTACCTCATCGTGGGGATGGGGGAAGACCCCGACGAGGCGGTGGAGGGAGCACGCGAGCTCATCGAAATGGGCGTTTATCCCTTCGTCGTGCCCTTCCGCCCGCTGAAGGGCACGCTCGCGACCGACGTCGACAAGATCTCCGCTCCCCATCGCGCCGTCGTCGACGACATCACCTCGCGGGTCGCCGCGCTGATGCACGCGGCGGGGATGCGCGGCGAGGATCAGCGCGCAGGCTGCGCGGCCTGCGGCGCGTGCAGCATCCTCAAGACAGCAGGCGCCTGATGTTCGACGTACCGGTGCTGACCGGGTCTCCTCGGATGCAGGAGGCGCCCGCGTGGACGATCCGGGTGGCGGATGCCGCGGACCTCGCCGCGTACCGCTCGATCCGGCATGAGGTGTTCGTCGGCGAGCAGGGCCTATTCGCCGGCACGGACCACGACGACATCGACGACGACCCCCGCACCGTCGTGCTGGTCGCGGCCACGTCCATGGGCGACGTCCTCGGCGGCGTGCGCCTCGCCCCCGCCACGGTCCGTGACATCGGCTGGTGGACGGGCGGCCGACTGGTCGTGCGTCGCGGCGCTCGCCAGGCAGGCGGTATCGGCTCAGCCCTCGTCCGGGCCGCGTGCACGGAAGCGGCGAGCCGGGGCGTGTTGCGCTTCGACGCCACGGTGCAGGAGCGCAACGAGCCCCTGTTCCGCCACCTCGGGTGGGTGCGCTGGGGGCGGACGGTCATCGGCGGAGCCCCGCACGTGCGGATGCGGTGGCCCATCGAGCGCGTCGCCGACCTCGTCGCAGCGATGAAGCTCCCGCTGGGCGACGTGCTCTCCGGCATCCGCGACGATCATCCCGAGGCGCTCGGCGGTGATGGCTGGGTGGGCGACGACGGCGCGCTGGTCGCGGGCACCGATGTCGTCGTCGCCACCGATGCGATTCTGCCCGCCCTCATCGATCGCGACCCCGAGTGGGCCGGGTGGTGCGGGGTGCTCGTGAACGTCAACGACCTCTCGGCGATGGGCGCGCGAGCCGTCGGACTGATGGATGCCGTATCGGCACCCACCGCGTCGGCGGTGCGCCGCATCGTCTCGGGATTGCGCAGCGCCGCGGTCGCATGGGATGTCCCCGTCCTCGGCGGTCACACGCAGCTGCGCGGAGCGTCGTCGCTCGCGGTGACGGCGCTGGGGCGGACGACCGCCCCCGTACCCGGCGGTGGGGGACGCGTCGGTCACCGACTCGGTCTCACCGTCGACCTGCACGGGCGGTGGCGTCGCGGCTTCGAGGGACGCCAGTGGGACTCGACCTCGACCCGCTCGGGGGAGGAGCTGCGTCACCTGGCGGGTCTCGTCGCCGCGCAGCAACCTGCCGCCGCGAAAGACGTCAGCATGGCCGGTCTCGTCGGCACGGCGGCGATGCTCGCCGAGGCATCCGGAACCGGCGCCCTCATCGACGTCGCCAGCGTCCCGGCGCCGTCCGACGTGGCGTTCGGAGACTGGCTCACCTGCTTCCCGGGCTTCGCCATGCTCACCGCCGACGCTCCGCAGATGTCCTCGCCCTTGGCGACGTCGGCGACGATCGGCGAGCTCAGCACGGAGCTCGGCGTCGTCTTGCGCTGGCCCGACGGCGTTGAGACGCGCGCGCTCGACGCCGACGCCACCGGCCTCGGTCAGGCGTAACGCAACCTCTTTCCGAGCGAAACCATTTCGAAACACCCACCCGCGAGCCTGGACATCAGACACGCGCTCCATCCCGGCTCCACCCGACGCGAAGGACACGACAATGACCACCGAACTCGACGCCCAGATCGCAGAGAACATCGCCAAGTCCCTCGGCGAGGTCCCGCACCCCTCGCTCCCCAAGGGCAGCAACATCTACGGCTCGACGAAGCTGTTCCCCGACTTCCAGGCCGAGAACGGCGAGTCGTACTTCACGCTCATCCACGGCATCCCCCACGAGTCGTCGGTGAGCTTCGTCGCGATCCTCCAGGCGACCCGAGCGCTCCGGAAGGGCTTCGAGTCGGCCATCTACCTGTACGGGCCGGGCACCCTCGCGGCCGCGGCGAACCGCGGCTTCCCCACCACGGGCGACGCGGGCTTCCCCGGCGAGCTGAACATGAACAACTCGCTCGAGACGTTCATCAAGGAGGGCGGCACGGTCTACTGCTGCCGCTTCGGCCTGGCGCTGCACGGCATCCGCGAAGAAGACATCATCGAGGGCGTGATCCCCGCGCACCCGCTCGACGTGCAGGACGCGGTCATCTACTACGCGCGCAAGGGCGCGATCATCAACTCGGTCTACAACCTCTGAGGCTCACCATGTCGATCACCGTCGCCTCCGTCTCGGCCAACTTCACCCGAGACCTGGAGCAGAACTACGCGCTCATCTCCGAGCTGGTGGCCGAGGCGCGGGCCGCGGGAGTGTCGTTCCTGGCCTTCCCCGAGGCCGCGATCGGCGGATACCTCTCGTCGCTCGGCAACCATGGCGACACGATCAAGACCACGAAGAAGTCGATGCCGCCGGCCATCCGGCTCGACGGGCCCGAGATCGCCCGGGTGCAGCAGCTCGTGGGCGACATGATCGTGACGATCGGGTTCTGCGAGCTGGCCGACGACGGCGAGACGCGCTACAACGCCGCGGTGTGCCTGGACGGTGAGAACATCTACGGCTCGTACCGCAAGGTGCACCAGCCGCTGGGCGAGAACATGTCGTACTCGGCGGGGGACACCTACGAGGCGTTCGACACCCCCGTCGGGCGTGTCGGGATGCAGATCTGCTACGACAAGGCGTTCCCCGAGGCGGCGCGCATGCTCGCCCTCGACGGCGCCGAGATCGTGGTGAGCATGTCGGCCTGGCCGGCGGCCCGCACCGCGACCGCCGAGAACCTGCAGGACGATCGGTGGACCTACCGGTTCAACCAGTTCGACATCGCCCGCGCCCTCGACAATCAGGTGTTCTGGATGGCCTCTAATCAGTCGGGCACCTTCGGGTCGCTCCGTTACGTCGGCAACGCGAAGGTCGTCGACCCCGGCGGCAACATCCTCGCCACGACCCTGCTCGGCACCGGGCTCGCGATCGCCGAGATCGACGTCGACGAAACCTTCCGGGCGATGCGCGGGGGCATGTTCCACCTGCGCGACCGTCGCCCCGACGTCTACGGGCCCGTCGCCGAGACGACCGGCGCGCACGTCGAGGGATGGAAAGAGGTGGCCCGTGCCTGAGATGCACTTCGCCGTCCGCTGGCCCGACGGTGCCGAGTCGTCGCACTACTCGCCGAGTCTCGTCATGCACGACTACCTCTCCACCGGCGGTCGGTACGGTGTCGTCGACTTCGTCGCCCGATCGAGTGAAGCTCTGGATGCCGCGGGCGAACGCGTGCGCGCCGCGTACGGTTTCGCATGCACCTCGGCCATGGCATCCCGCGACGAGATCGTGCGGACCGCCGCCGCCTATCCCGAGGGAGAAGTCACCGTGCTGCGCATGGAGCCGCCCCTGCCCGCGAGGGCGTCGTGATCCCCGTCGAGCTCCGCGCGGGAGACCACTACCCCGCCGTGATCGTGGGTGGGGGACAGGCTGGTCTCTCGGTCAGCTGGCACCTGGTCCAGGCCGGGGTGCGGCACGTGGTCATCGAGCGGGAGTCCGCGGCGCACGAGTGGCGCGACGGCCGGTGGGACAACTTCACCCTCGTGACGCCGAACTGGCACTGCCGGCTCCCCGGCTACGTCTACGACGGCGGCGACCCCGACGGGTTCATGACCCGTGACGAGGTGTACGCCTGGGTGCGCGGCTACGCCGATTCCTTCGACGCGCCCGTCGCCGAGGGAGTGCACGTGCGGCGGGTGGATCGCCGCGACGACGGGGTCTTCGTGGTGCAGACCAGCGCCGGGGAGATCACCGCCCACACCGTCACCTCCGCGACCGGGGGCTACCACCGCCCGATCACCCCGTCGTGGGCCGCCGATCTGCCGGAGCGCATCGTGCAGATGCACTCCCACCACTACCGCAACGCCGGGCAGCTGCCGAGAACGGTGCTCGTGGTGGGCACGGGTCAGTCCGGCACGCAGATCGCCGAGGACCTTCATCTCGAGGGGCGCCAGGTGCATCTCGCCGTGGGGCGGGCGCCGCGCGTGGCGCGGTTCTATCGCGGCCGCGACTGCATGACCTGGCTCGCCGACATGGGCGTGTACGACGTGCCCGCCGGGGCGCAGGCGGCCGCCAAGCGTGCCGCGACCAATCACTACGTCACCGGGCGCGACGGGGGGCGGGACATCGACCTCCGCCTGTTCGCGGCGCAGGGGATGGGGCTGCACGGGCGCGCGATCGGCATCACCGACGCGAACCTGGAGTTCGACGACAGTCTCACGGCCAACCTCGACCGCGCCGATTCGGTCGCCGAGTCGATCAAGAACGACATCGACGCCTACATCGCCCGTGAGGGAATCGATGCCCCCGTCGAGGAGCGCTATCGGCCGGTCTGGACGCCTGACGGGGGTCCGACGCGACTCGACCTCGACGACATCGACGCGGTGGTCTGGGCCATCGGCTTCCGTGCCGATTGGTCGTGGCTCGGCGACCTCGACGTGCTCGATAGCCACGGGCACCCTGTGCACGAGTGGGGCGCGACGGCGGTGCCGGGCTTCTCGTTCGTTGGTCTTCCGTGGCTGCACACCTGGGGCTCGGGGCGGTTCCACGCGATCGCCCGGGATGCCGAGCACGTCGCCATCGGGATCGTGGCGGCCTCGCGCGACGTCCTCGCGGTGCGCTGAGCGGCCAGCGCGTACGCTCGAGAAATGGCATCCGTGACGATGGCTGCGGTGGCGGCACACTTCGGTCGCGACGTCGAGCGCACGCTTGCGAAGCTCCCCGGCATCGTGGCCGACGCCCGCACGCGCGGGGTCGACCTGCTCGTGCTCCCGGACGCCACGATCGGCGGCTACCTGCTCGACCTGCACCACCCGGTCGAGGAGGGCGACGGCATCCCGCATTCCGTCGAGATCGACGGTCCCGAGGTCGCGGCGATCATCGAGCTCGCCGGCGACATGACGGTGTGCTTCGGCATCGCCGAGCGCGCGGTGGAGGACGGACGGGAGCGCCGCTACAACTCGGCGGTGTGCGTGACCGGCGAGGGTGTGCTCGGTGTGCACCGGAAGGTGCACCTGCCCCTCGGGGAGTCGGACGTGTACGCGGCGGGCACCGGCTTTCGAGCGTTCGACACCCCGGTGGGGCGGATCGGCATGCTCATCGACTTCGACAAGACGTTCCCCGAGGCGGCCCGCTCGATCGCGCTCGACGGCGCCGACATCATCACCTGTCTGAGCGCGTGGCCCGCGAGCGTAACCGACCGCTCCGACCGCATCCGCAACGACCGCCAGGCCCACCTGTTCGATCTGTACGACTGCGCCCGCGCCGCCGAGAACCAGGTGTACCTCGTGTCGTCCAATCAGACCGGGGTGCTGGGCGGCCTGCGCTTCCTCGGGCAGGCGAAGGTGGTCGACCCGGCGGGCGAGATCGTCGCGAAAACGTGGGCCAAGGGCGGCCTCGCGGTCGCGAAGGCCGATGTCGTCGGCGATATCGCGCGAGCCCGTCGCTCGCTCAACCACCTGGCGCAACGCGCCGAGCACGCCTACCGGCTGAGCGCCCCGGCGTAGACCGAGGCCCGACCCCGCGGACAGGACCACGATGCGCATCGCACTGCTGACGTACTCCACCAAACCCCGCGGCGGGGTCGTACACACTCTCGCGCTCGCCGAGGCGCTCGTCGCCCGCGGCCACGAGGTCGAGGTGTGGACGCTCGGGCGCGGCGACGACACGGCGTTCTTCCGCCCGGTCGATCCGCGCGTGAGCGTGCGGGTCGTGCCGTGCCCTCCGATCGAGGGAGAGGGGGTGGGTGAGCGCATCGAGCGCTCCATCGAGCTGATGGCTGTCGCGCTGGACGGCCGAAGCGACATCGTGCACGCGCAGGACTGCATCACGGCCAACGCGGCGCTGCGCCGCGGCATCCCCGTGGTGAGGACCATTCACCATCTCGATGCCTTCACCACCCCGCAACTGGTCGCCTGCCATGATCGCGCCGTCATCGAGCCGTTCGCCCGCCTGTGCGTCTCGCACGCGGTGTCGCGCGAGGTCGAGCACGAATACGGTGTGCGTCCCGAGGTGATCGCGAACGGGGTGGACGCCGAACGTTTCGCCGCCGCGTCGGGTGCGACGGGTGAGGCTGCCCGGGCGCAATGGCGGGCCGCTCTCGGCGAGTACGTGCTGGCACTCGGGGGGATCGAGCCGCGCAAGGGCTCGATCGACCTGCTCGAGGCGTTCGCCCGGATCCGCGACGAGCATCCCCGTCTGCGTCTCGTGTTCGGCGGCGGGGAGACGCTCTTCGACTACCGCGACTACCGCGAGCGCTTCGAGGAGCGTGCCACGGAACTCGGGATCGCCCCCACCATCCTGGGCACGGTCGGCGATGACACCCTGCCGGCTCTCGTCGCCGGAGCCCGCGCTCTCGCGTTCGTCTCGACGAAGGAGGGTTTCGGTCTCGCCGCCATGGAGGCGCTCGCCGCTTCGACGCCGGTCGTCGCGCGCGACCTGCCGGTGATCCGGGAGGTGTTCGGCGACACCGTGCTCTACGCGAAGACGCCGACCGACATCGCCCTCCAGCTGAACGCTGTGCTCCGCGGCACCGCCGCGATCGATACCGGCGCGGGACTCGCTCTCGCCCGTGCTCACACCTGGGAACGGGCGGCCCGGGCGCACGAGGTGTTCTACGCGCGCGTGCCGCAGCGGATCGCACGATGATCGAGCGCTCCTTCTCATCGATCCTCGCCGATCGCGCGCGGGTCCGCCCCGACGAGCCGATCGTGGCGGACTCCGCGGGGGTCATGACCGCGTCCGAGCTGCATGCCGCTGCTTCGGCGTTCGCGCACGAGCTCGTCGCACGTGGCGTGAGGCACGACGACACCGTCGCCGTGTCGCTACCGAATGGACGGGACGCCGTGATCGCCTGCTTCGGCATCTGGCGGGCGGGTGCGACTCCGCAGCCGCTGTCGACCGATCTCACCCTCTCCGAGCGAGGAGAGCTCGAGGCCGTCGCGCGACCCGCGGCCGCGGTCGGCGCGCGACCCGCCTCGAGCGACGTCCCGTGGCTGCCGGGGGTGCGGGTCGCGCCTCGACTCGGGGAGCTGCCCGACGTCGCGGCATCGTGCTGGAAGGCTCCGGCGAGCTCGGGGTCGACGGGTCGACCCAAGATCGTGCGGGCAGCGGCTGCCGCGACCCTCGACCCGACGCGGCCGGTCGCCGTGTTTTTGCCGCGCGTGGCCACGCAGATCGTCGCGGGTCCTCTCTGGCACTCGGCGGTCTTCACCTACGCCTTCCGGGGGCTCCTCACCGGCCACCGGCTCGTGATCCTCGACCGGTTCGAGCCGTGGGCGTGGGTCGACGCCGTCGAGGCGCACGGCGCGACCTGGGGGCTGCTCGTCCCGGCGATGATGACACGCCTGGTGCGTCTTCCCCCCGACCTGCGACGTCCTGAGCGCGTCGCGAGCGTCGAGAGCGTGCTGCACATGGGTGCGCCGTGTGCTCCCGCCCTGAAACGAGCTGCCATCGATTGGCTGGGGGCCGAGCGCGTCGACGAGGTGTACGCCGGGAGCGAGTCGAACGGCCTGACCCGCATCACGGGAACGGAGTGGCTCGAACGCCCGGGCAGCGTCGGGCGGCCGATCGGCGGCACCGAGATCCGGGTCCGCGACGACCGAGGGCGCGACCTGCCGAGGGGCGAGCGCGGTCTGGTGTGGATGCGCCGTGGCGACACGGCCGCGTACTCCTATGTCGGCGCGGTTTCGCGCCGCGACGACGAGGGGTGGGACACGCTCGGCGACGTCGGACACGTGGATGCCGAGGGCTATCTCTTCCTGCACGACCGCGCCGACGACCTCATCAATCGCGGCGGCGACAAGATCGCCCCGGCCGCGGTCGAGGCGGTGCTCGAGGCGCATCCCGCCGTCGAGGAGGCCGTCGCATTCGGTGTGGCAGACGACGGTTTGGGCCACGTGGTGCACGCCGCCGTGCGGCTCACCGATTCCGCGGCATCCGCGTCGGTGAGGGAGCACGCTCGCGCGCGCCTCGGTGGGCGCGCCCCCGTCGCCCTGCACGTCGTGACACAGCCGCTGCGAAACGAAGCCGGGAAGGTGAGGCGCTCGGCGCTCGCGGAGCGGTTCGGCGGCTGAGCGTCGGCATCGCTCGGCGCGGAGGGTTACGCGGGCGTCCGGACCGCCGCGAAGCGATTGCGACGCCGCAGCGCGAAGCCCAGCTTCTCGTACGCCGCGATGGCGTTGACGTTCGCCGCGGCGGCGTGCAGCAGAGCCCGGTCGCCGCGCTGCTGGATGTGGAAGGCCACGTCGAGCACGAGTCGTGAGGCGAGGCCCTGCCGACGGTGATCGGCGTCGACCGCGACCGCGCTGATCTCGGTCCAGCCGGTGGGGTGGAGGCGCTCACCGGCCATCGCCACCAGTCGTCCTTCCCGACGGATGCCGATGTACCGCCCCAGCTCGTAGGTGCGGGGCCGGAATGGGCCGGGCTGATTGCGCTCGACGATCGCGATCATCTCGGCCGCGTCGTCGGCACCGAGCTCGATCGCCTCGTCATCGGGGCGGGTCTGCAGGGCCGGCGTCTCGACGAGCTGCACGCCTTCGCCGCCGCCCACGTACTCCCAGCCCTCGGGGATCGCACCCTCGTAGCCCGACAGGCCCACGTCGGCACCCGGTCCGACGAGGTCGCGGAGGGCGTCCCACACCCCCGGTTCGTCCCACGTGCGCACGGCCACGAACGGCGCGACATCGGACGGATATCGGCGGACGAGGTCGCCGCCGATCGCGAACGAGGCGTGCGGGCCGGCGAGCGAGTGCCACGCCGCGTTGTCGAGCACGGTGGCGTCGGCGTGGGGGATGTCGAGTGTCGAGGGGGAGGTCACCGTGACACTCTGCGCCGACTCCGCCCGGGGTGCAACTCGGCTGTCGTCGGGCGCAATGCGGGGCCGACCGCGACCCGTGTTACCGGGCGTTTCCGGTGCAACCCTGCGCCGCGCGGCATCCGGAAATACTGGGGAGATGACCGCCGCGCAGACGACCTGGACCATCGAGAACGTCGACTGGAACGACGCCTCGGCGGTCGCGCTGCGTGAGGCGATGGATGCCGAGATCTCACCCCGATACGCGGAGATCTTCGCCGCCTTCGACGAGGCGACGGCCGACCGGCTTGCCCGGGACTTCGCCGTCGACCCCGCCACGATCGTGGAGGTCGTGCTCGTGCGCGCCGTCGACGGCGAGGCGGTCGGCCATGCCGCGCTGCGCGCCCTCGGCGCGGAACTCGAGGTCAAGCGCGTGTACGTCTCCCCTGGCGCGCGGGGGCGCGGGGCGAGCCGAGCGCTCATGGCGGAACTCGAGCGCCTCGCCGCGGCACGGGGCGCATCACGGCTCATCCTGCAGACGGGCGACCGCCAACCCGAGGCCATCGCGCTGTACGAGCGAATCGGCTACGCGCCCATCGAGGTCTTCGAGCCGTACATCCGGTTCGCCGGCTCGCGCTGCTTCGCCAAGGACCTCCGCCCGTGAGCGCGGAGCGGATCGACGTCGCCGTGGTCGGCGCCGGCGCGATGGGCGCGGCCACGGCGTGGCACCTGGCCCGGGCCGGTCGCGAGGTCAGCGTGTTCGAGCAGTTCGAACCCGGTCACGTCCGCGGCGCCTCGCACGGAGCCTCGCGCAACTTCAACGTCGCCTACGTCGAGCCCGAGTACCTCGCGTGGCTCCGCGACGCCGAGGTGCTGTGGCGCGAGCTCGAGACCGAGGCGGGCCGCCCCCTGCTGACTACTACCGGCATCGTCACGCACGGTCCCGGCGTCGACCCCGTGGCGACGGCCGCCGCGATCTCGGCGGGCGGCCTCGCGGCCGAGGTGCTCGACGCGTCGGAGGCGTCGCGTCGGTGGCCCGGTCTGCGTTTCGCCGGACCTGTGCTGCACACTCCCGGGGCGGGTCGGCTGAACGCCGACGAGTCGGTCGCCGCGTTCCTCGCGGGAGCCGCCCGTGCCGGGGCGCGCATCCACTGGAACACCGCCGTCACCGACATCGAGGTGCGCGGCGACGACGACGTGCGCTTCACCGTGACGGATGCCGAGGGCACTCGGCGCCTGCACGCGCGGCGCCTCGTGTGCACCGCTGGCGCGTGGACGGCGAAGACCCTCGCGGGCGTTCCGGGCGTCTCACTCCCCGCCCTGCGCGTGACGCAGGAGCAGCCGGCGCACTTCCGTCCTTTCGAGACGGCGCACTGGCCGGGCTTCAACCACCACCCGTCGGCGGACGATCCCGCGACGGCGTGGTTCGCGGCGCCCGTCTACGGAATGTTCACGCCCGGTCAGGGCGTGAAGGCCGGGTGGCACGCGGCGGGTCCGGTCATCGACCCCGACCACCGCAGCTTCGTGCCCGACCGCGACCTCACCGCGGCGCTCGCCCGGTACGCCGCGGAGTGGCTTCCCGGGGTGGATGCCGCGGACTTCACCGAGATCACGTGCACCTACACCTCGACGGTCGACGCCCGCTTCGTGCTCGAGCGCACGGGTCCGATCGTCGTCGGAGCGGGCTTCTCCGGCCACGGGTTCAAGTTCACGCCCGTCGTCGGCCGCACTCTCGCCGCCCTCGCGGGCTGACATCCGGCCTGCCGCCGGAGCGGGGTCGGGCGAACGCATCGGATGCGGATCCCTGGGCGCCTGACATCCGATTCCGTCGCCGGTCGAAAACCCCGCCCGTCAGAGGTCGTACCCGAACGCGCGCAGGTCGAGCCAGCGACCGGGTTCGACCTCGATCGGGTCCTCCCGCTCGGTCAGGCGGCGGAAGCCCATCTTGAGGTAGAGCGCGTGCGCGCCGAGCATCTCCGGGCCGCTGTTCATCACCACGCGGGTCGCGCCGCGATCGCGGGCGAGGCCGAGCACGTGTCGCGTGAGCAGCTCGCCCACGCCGCGGCCGCGCGCCGACGGTGCCACGGCGAGCTGGCGGAAGTCGAGCTCTCCCTCACGGGCCAGGGGCGAGAGTCGCTCGCCGGGCCGCGGCGTCCACACGGTGCCGACGATCTCGTCGCCATCGAGGGCGACCCACACCTCGCCGTGCTCCACGCGGCCGGCGACGTCAGCGAGCGAGGCGAGGTACGCCTCCGACAGCCCGTCGTAGCTGGCACGGTAGGCCTCGGCGGTGATCCGCCCGGCCTCCGCGTGCTCCTGCGGGGCGACGAGGCGGACGGTGAGGGTCGTGGTCATGGCATCCATTCTTCTCCGGTGAACGCACGGCACGGCCCGGTCGAAGAAGACCGGGCCGTGCGCGGGCCCTCAGGACTTCGGGAGTCCCGGCGGGTTGATCTGCGAGGTCGAGATGCCCTCGGAATCGAGGTTCCAGGCCTTCAGCACCTCGGCGTACTTCCCGTTCGCGATGAGGTCGTTCAGCACGATCTGCACCGGCTCGACGAGGCCGTTGCCCTTCTTGGTGCCGGCGGCGATGTCGGCCTGCAGGGGGTAGCCGCCCGGAACCACGCCGACGACCTTGGTCTCACCGGTGGCGCGCGCCGCCCACGCGGCGGTCGCGTTCGGTCCGAAGGTGGCGTCGACGCGGCCCGAGAGCAGGGCGAGGGTCGCCGCGGCGTTGTCGTCGTAGTACTGCAGGTCGGCGGGGGCCTTGCCGGCGGCGGAGAGCTCCTGGTTCCAGCTGAGCAGCACCTTCTCTTGGTTGGTGCCCGAGCCGACGACGATCTTCAGCCCCGAGATGTCGTCGGCGGTCTCGATCTTCGCGATCGAGCTGTCGGCGCGCACGGCGAAGCCCAGCAGGTCCTGTCGGTAGCTCGCGAAGTCGTAGAGCTCTTTGCGCTCCTCGGTCACCGTGACGTTGGCGGTGATGAGGTCGTACTTCCCCGATTGGATGCCGAGGGGCCAGTCCGCCCACGCCACCACGACCGGGTTGTACTCCAGGCCGAGACCTTCGGCGATGAGCGAACCGATGTTGGGTTCGGTGCCCGACGGCAGCGTCTCCCCCTCGGGCACATAGCTCAGGGGAGGGGTGAACGCGCCCACCGCGACGGTGAGCTTGCCCGGCTCGATGGGGGTGAAGCCACTCGCCTTCAGGGCCGCGACGGCGTCGGGCACGGCGTCGGTGTGCACCCATTCCGCGGGGGCATTCGTGGCGGATGCCGAGCGCTCGGGCGCCGCGACCGCCTCGGTCGGTCGGGTGAGGCCGATGGTGACGCCGACGCCGACGACGGCGACGAGGGCTGCGGCGATCACGCCGAGGGCGATCCCCTGCTTCTTGCTGAGTGCCATGCTGTATCTCCTTGTGAGGGTGTGGATGCCGCGGCATCGGTGTCGCGTCGAGGGGCCGGGTGGTGAGGTGGGGCGATGTGGGTTCGGGTTGCGAGGTGGCTGAGCCTGTCGAAGCCGCCGGGGTGCGGTGGGTTCGGGTTACGAGGTGGCTGAGCCTGTCGAAGCCACCGGAACACGGCGGACGCGTCAGCCGAGCACCTTCGCGACGAAGTCGCGGGTCCGCGCATGCCGCGGTCGGGTGAGCACCTCGTCGGGCGTCCCCTGCTCGACGATGCGTCCCTCGTCGAGGAAGACCACGCGGTCGGCGACCTCGCGGGCGAAGCCGATCTCGTGCGTGACGATCACGAGCGTGGTGCCGAGCTTCGCGAGGTCGCGGATGACGTCGAGCACCTCGCCCACGAGCTCGGGGTCGAGGGCGCTCGTCGGCTCGTCGAACAGCAGCACCTTGGGCTGCAGGGCGAGGGCGCGGGCGATCGCGACGCGCTGCTGCTGACCGCCCGACAGCTGCCGGGGGTAGGCGTCGGCCTTCTCGGCCAGGCCCAGGGCGAGGGCGAGCTCGCGCGCCTCGCTCTTGCCCAGGCGCTTGAGAGCGAGCGGCGCCTCGGTGATGTTCTCGAGCGCCGTGAGGTGCGGAAAGAGGTGGAAGTTCTGGAACACGATTCGACAGGCTCAGCCACCTCCCTACCCAGGTCCCTGAGCCTGTCGAAGGGACCGGAACCCGCGCGGACCGGTGGTGGCTTCGACGGGCTCAGCCCCCTCCGAACCGAGGTCCCTGAGCCTGTCGAAGGGACCGCGACCCGCGTGGACCGGTACCGACGGGAGACCGGTGGCTTCGACAGGCTCAGCCCCCTCCCTACCCAGGTCCCTGAGCCTGTCGAAGGGACCGGAACCTGCGCGGACCGGTGGTGGCTTCGACAGGCTCAGCCACCTGCCGACCGCGACCCGCGTGGACCGGTGGCTTCGACAGGCTCAGCCACCTCCCCGACCGCGACCCGCGCGGACCGGTGGCTTCGACAGGCTCAGCCACCTCCCCGACCGCGACCCGCGCGGACTGCTGGCTTCGACAGGCTCAGCCACCCCCGCCCTCAGGCGTCGCGCAGGATCCGCGCCGTCACCCGCGTCCCGAAGAACAGGGCCTCCACCGGCACGCATTCGTCGGCCGTGTGGAACTGCCCGAACACGTCGAAGTCGGCGGGCACGCGCAGCGGCACGAAGCCGTAGCCCCGGATGCCGAGACGACTGAGGTGCTTGTTGTCGGTGCTCGCGGGCAGCAGGTACGGCACGACGGTGCCGTCGGGGTCTTCGGCGGTCACGGCGTGCTGCAGCACGTCCATCAGCCGTCCCTCGGCCGGAGCTTCGATCGCCGGGATGTACCGCGACCACGCGATCTCGATGTCGTCGCCGACGACGGCCGCGAGCTCGTCGCGCAGCGCGTCCGCCTGGCCGGGCACCACGCGCACGTCGAGCGTCGCGCTCGCCGAGGCGGGGATGACATTGATCTTGCCGCCGGCCGTGAGCACGGTCGGCGAGACCGTGTTGCGCGTTCCCGCGTCGATGACGGATGCCGAGAACCCCAGGCGAGACAGATCGTCACCGTCGAGGGGCTCGCCGCTGGCGCGTCCGTAGACCTCGAGGAAGCGCTCGAGCGTCGCGGTCCGCACGACGGGGAAGCGATGTGCGCCGACCGCGGCCACGGCGCGCGCGAGGCGCACGACCGCGTTGTCGGCGGTGGGTCGGGATCCGTGCGCCGCCGCTCCGCGGGCGGTCAGCGTGGCGACGGTCACGCCCTTCTCCGCGGTCGCGACGAGGTACGCACGACGGTCGTCGGGCAGGGGGATCGAGAAGCCGCCCACCTCGCTGATCGCCTCGGTCGCCCCGGCGAACAGCTCGGGGCGGTTCTCGACGAGCCACCGCGCGCCCCAGACGCCACCGGCTTCCTCGTCGGCGAAGAAGGCGAAGATCAGGTCGCGCCGCGGAACGATCCCGTCGCGGCGGAACGCCCGGGCGATGGCCAGCAGCATGCCGGCGAAGTCCTTCATATCGACGGCCCCGCGACCGTAGAGCAGGCCGTCGTGGATCTCGGCGCCGAACGGCGGGTGCGTCCAATCATCGGCGTCGACCGGGACGACGTCGAGGTGCGCGTGGGCGACGAGGGCGCCGGCATCCGGATCCGAACCGGCCAGCCGGGCGACCACGCTCGCGCGCCCCGGGCGGGGCTCGACCAGGACCGTCTCGTAGCCGACCTCGTCGAGGCGCTGCTTCACGTAGAGCGCCGCGCGGGTCTCGCCGTCTCCGATGGTGGCGGCGTCTCCGGTGTTGACGCTGTCGATGCGGATCAGCGCGCGGATGAACTCCAGCGCCTCGATCTCGAGGGGACCCGGCGCGGAGGGAGAGACGTCTGTCATGGTCAGTGCTCGTGCGGGCGGGCGTCCTCGCCGAGCTTGAAGGCGAGGCGACCGTGGGCGTAGCCGCCTCCGGCGCGGATGGCGGTGGCGACCCACGCGGCTTCGGCGAGTTCGGCCTCGGTCGCTCCGGCCTTGACGGCGTTCTGCGAGTGTCCGTCGATGCAGTACACGCACTGGGTGGTGATGCCGACGGCCAGGGCGATCAGCTCGCGGTACTTCAGCGGGATCGCGCGCCCTTCGGGGGCGAACACGGCCTGATCGAACGCGGCGAACGCGGCGAGGATGTCGGGGGTCTCGGTCTTGTACACCTTGGTGTACGTCTTGTCGGCGGTGCGGTCGAAGTACTCGGACATGCTCGCTACCGTAACCACGCGCACCGCGCGCGAGCGGGAGAGCGGTCACGCGGGGTCACAGACACGGCCCCCGCTCAATGCATGATCATGCCGCCCGTGACGTTGATCGCCTGCCCGGTGAGGTACCCGCCCGCGGGGGAGGCGAGGAAGTGGGTGACGCCCGCGACGTCTTCCGGCACGCCGAGGCGGCCGAGCGGCGACTTCGCGCTCCACGCCCGCACGTCGTCGTCGGAGCGGGTGTCGGCGCCCATGTCGGTGAGCACGTAGCCGGGGCAGACGGCGTTGACGCGCACGCCGTGGCATCCCCATTCCTGCGCGCCGGCGCGGGTGAGGGCGACGACCGCGGCCTTCGACGCGGCGTAGTGCCCCTCTCCGCCGCCGCCCTGCTTGGCGGCCATGCTGGCGATGTTCACGATCGTGCCGCCGCGTGCTTCGAGCATGAGCGGGGCGACCGCCTGCATCGTCACGAGGGTCGCGCGGGCGTTGATGTCGAGCACGAGATCCCAGTCGTCGACGGTGATGTCGAGCAACGACACGTGCTGGAACACCCCCGCGCAGTTCACGAGCACATCGACCCCGCCGAGCGCGGTGATCGCCTCTCCGACCGCGCGGCGCGTGTCGAGGGGGTCACGCAGGTCGACGGAGAAGTAGGCGGATGCCGCGCCGTCGGTCGGGGCGCGACGATCGAGCACCGCGACTCGGGCTCCATCGGCCGCGAATCGGGCGACGATGGCGGCGCCGATGCCTCCGGAGCCTCCCGTGACGATGACGCGCTGCGACATGACGCTCCTCCCGCGGGCGTCGGGTCGCCCTGGCGGTCACCGTACGCCCGGCGGCGAACGCGGCGGCGACGGCGCTGTTTCGCGGGCGTAACGCTCGTCAGGTCCGATCCAGCAGCCGCCACACCGCCGCGGCATCCACCTCGAGGCGCGCGTCGGTGCCGCGGGTGCGCCACGCGTCGCGATCGAAGACGTAGGCGCGCTCGACCTCCAAGACGTACAGGCGTTTGCGCGCAGTCGCGACGATCGCCGCGACCTCGTCGTCGAGCATGGCGGCGGTCACGGCGTCGCGGGCAAGACGCGCGGCCAGCACCTCGCGCACGGCCGCCGGGTCGGCATCCGCCTGCCTCGCCCGGAACGACAGCTGCACCCCGTCGGCGTCGGCGAGCCCCGCGGAGGAGTCGTACACGACCCCGGATGCCGCGCCCGAGGCCGCGATCGCCCGCGCATGCCGCGACGCGAGGTCGGACTCGACGTACAGTCCGCCCGGCAGCAGGCGGTACTGGGCGGCGGCGGTCCAGGGCCCGACGGCATCGGCCGTGCCGATCACGACGAACCGCTGCGCGGCGAGGATCGCGGCGGCGCGCTCTTCGGGGGAGGTCATGCGCTCATGCTGGAGGCGCGGGGCGACATGGATGTTTCGGCGGGGTGAAGCTTCGTCGCGCGAGCCGATCCCTCGGCATCCGGCGTCTTACGCTCGGGGCAGCGCCGCCTGCGGCGCCCGTGAGCCCCGACCCGCAGGAGACCCGTGAGCGTCCACCCCGCCATCACCGACGCCGCCGTGCGCGCCCACCTCGAACGCCTGGCGGCTCAGGCGGGCACGATCCCATCGGGGGCGACGGATGCCGACGGCGATGATGCCGCGCGGATCGCCGAGCTGCGCGCGAACCCGTCGTGGGTGCGTTCACCCGACGACGCGACGCTCGAGTCGATCGACCTCGACGCCGACGGTCTCGCCCTGCGCCTCTACAGCCCGCGCGCCGGCCACCGCGGAACGCTCGTCTTCGCCCACGGCGGCGGATGGGTCGCCGGCAACCTCCACAACAACGACGCCCTGTGCCGCGCCCTCGCTCTCGCGACCGGAACTCAGGTGCTGAGCGTCGACTACCGCCTCGCGCCCGAGCATCCCTTCCCGGCCGGTCTCGACGACCTCGACCGCGCGCTGCGCTTCGCCGCGACGGGGGCCGACGGACTCATCGACCCCGCCCGACTCGGCGTCGCCGGACACAGCGCGGGCGGCAACCTCGCGGCGGCGCTCGCCCTGCGCTCGCGCGATGGCCGAGCTCCCGGCATCCGCGTGCAGGTGCTGCTGTGCCCCGTGCTCGACGCCCCGAATCCGGAGCGCCCGAGCTATCGCGCGCACACCGAGAACCTGCCCCTCACCGCGCGCGGGATGCAGTGGTACTGGGGGCTGTACGTTCCGGATGCCACGCGCCGGGTGCCCGTCGACGCAGCGCCCCTGCGGGCCGCGGTGCTCGGCGGTTCGGCGCCGGCCGTGATCGTCGCGGCCGCGGTCGACCCGCTGTCGGACGAGGCCGAGGAGTACGCCGACCGGCTCGCGGCCTCGGGAGTACCGGTCGAGTTCGTGCGGCGCGAGGGGGTGCCGCATCTGTTCCTGGTGTTCCCCTCGACTCCCGCGCGCGACGAGGTGCTCGCGCAGGTCGCGCCCGCCGTGCGGGCGGCGTTCGCGTGAGGGCCTGACCTCGTCCCACTTTCGGCGGGGTCATGTCCCACTTTGTGCGGTCTGGGGCCCGTTCGGCCAGCCATTTTCGGGACATGGGTGTGCCCCGGCCGCCCCGCAAACAACCCGCCCCACGCCCGGAACACCGCGGAAACACGCCATTGTTACCGTCATCAACATGTCGCTCCTGGTCACCAACGCACGTCTCATCACGGTCCCCGCGGGCACCGACGACCCCGGCTACATCGAGCGCGGCTACATGCTCGTCGAGGACGGACGCATCACCGCGATCGGCGCCGGAGACCCCGCGCCGGGCACGACGGCCGACGAGATCCTCGACGTCGACGGCAAGTTCATCGCCCCGGGCTTCGTCTCGTCGCACAGCCACCTGTTCACGAGCGGCTCGCGCGGACTCGGCGTCGACCAGACGCTCTACGGCTGGTGCACGTCGATGTTCAGCGTGCTCAACAACGCCTCGCCCGACCAGATCTACTGGGCCACGCTGCACGGCTCGCTCGACTTCCTCGCCAACGGCGTGACCACGGCGTACAACTTCACCGACCCGCTCCTGCCGTGGGAGCCGATGGTCGAGGGCAAGCGCGCCGACGGGGGCGGGCAGCTCCGCGATCACGCCTGGCACACCCGGCAGGCCGACGGATGCCACGACGCGGGGCTCCGCTTCGTCGACTCGATCGCTCTCGATGCCACCGTCGGCACCGACGAAGAGATCTTCGCGCGGTTCGAGGCCTCGCTCGATCACGTGCTCGCGATGGATCCCGACATCGCCCTCGGCGCCTCGATCATGGGCCAGGTGCAGTGGTCGACGCGTCCCGACGCCGCCGAGATCGAGGTCGCCGTCATGGACCGCTTCGGCGTGACCAACCAGGCGCACTTCCTCGAGACCTACGAGGCGATCGAGCACCAGCAGACGAAGTTCCAGCTGTACAAGAACGCCGGAGCCCTCCGTCCGGGCATGATGTTCGGCCACTTCATCCAGACGACGCCCGAGATCATCGCGGATGCCGCCGCGGGAGGCGCATCCATGTCGTGGCAGCCCGCGTCGAACGGGCGCCTGGCGTCCGGCATCGCCCATGTGCCCGAGATGCTCGAGCAGGGCATGAAGGTCGGCATGGGCCTCGACGACCAGGCCTGCACCGACGTCGCCGACCCGTGGCAGAACATGCGCATGGGCATGTTCATGCAGCGCGCCCGCACCCACGACCCGCTGTCGATGATGCCCGAGCGCGTGCTGCGCCTGCACACCCTCGGCGGGGCCGAGATCATGGGCGTCGACGACCGCGTCGGCAGCCTCGAGGTGGGCAAGTTCGCCGACTTCGTGGTCGTCGACCCGCGCACTCCCGATATCGGACCGCTGTGGAACCCCGTGCGCAGCTACGTGCTCGCCTGCGGCCTGCGCAACCTGCAGCAGGTCTACGTCGGCGGAAAGCTCGTCAACGACCGGGGCGTCTCGACCAACCCGCTCGCGGTCGAGGCCTCGCGCGTGCTGCACGAGGAGCTGCCCGCGCTGGCCGAGGAGTTCGGCGTCATCCTCTGACCCCGCGCCTTTCCTGCTGAGTGTCCACGACACGCCGCGTCCCGCGCGCCGGTCGTCCGGGTTTCCTGGACGCTCAGAGGCCTGCGAGCACCCGCGACCCGCGCCCGCCCTCGCGCGCGAGGCCGCGCCGTGACAGCGTGGGAGCATGCGCAGACGCATCGCGGGGCTCGACGTCCACACCTCCGTCGACGACGTCGCGGGGCTCGATGTGCTGTTGTGGCACCACGGGTCGCCGCAGACCGGCGCGATCCTGCCGCCGGTGCAGCGGGCGGCCGACGCGCACGGGCTCGCCGTCGTCTCCGTCGCCCGGCCCGCCTACGCCGGGTCGCCGCGTCAGCCGGGCCGCACCGTCGCCGACGTCGCCGCGGGGCTCGTTCCGGTGCTCGAGGCCCTCGGT
Source organism: Microbacterium algihabitans (assembly GCF_032464975.1). Classification (NCBI taxonomy): domain Bacteria; kingdom Bacillati; phylum Actinomycetota; class Actinomycetes; order Micrococcales; family Microbacteriaceae; genus Microbacterium; species Microbacterium algihabitans. The sequence continues at coordinate 974,274 of NZ_JAWDIU010000001.1, read as the reverse complement.
GTGGCATCCGTCGTCTCGGTCGGCGCGTCGGGCGGAGGCCCGCACGCCCTCGCGTGCGCGGCGGCGATGCCGGAGCTCGTCGGCCAAGTCGTGACCTTCGCGAGCCCCGCGCCGTTCACCGACGACGAGGCGTGGTTCGCCGGCATGCAGGCGCCGGGCGGGCTGCGGTCGGCCGTCGAGGGCGAAGGCTCCCGCCGCCGTTTCGCCGAGACCGACGAGTTCGATTCCGAGCAGTTCGTGGATGCCGACTTCGCGGCCCTCGAGGGCGAATGGGCGTCTCTGGGAGTCGACGCCGGCGCGGCCGAGGCCGACGGGCCCGAGGGTCTCATCGACGACGACCTCGCCTTCACCCGACCCTGGGGTGTCGCGCTCGCGGAGGTCTCGGCATCCGTGCTGCTCGTCCAGGGCGAGCGCGACCGCGTCATCCCTCCCGCTCACGCCCGGATGCTTGAGGCTTCCCTCCCGCACGCGACGCTCGACCTCCATCCCGACGACGGCCATGTCTCGGTGCTCCGTCATTTGGAAGCCGCGTTGGCTCGTTGAGTGTCCAGAATGCGCCGAGTGCAGAACGGCGTCAGGGGTTCAGGCGGCTCACCTGGTCGACGATCGTCAGGCGTGACGAGAGCGTGTCGGCCGCGGCGCCCATCGTCGCCGACGCCGCACCGAACACGAGCAGGGCGATGACGATGAACGTGGGCAGCTGACGCCTGCGGCGGGTCAGGGCGGTCATGGCGAGCGTGACGACCACGGTCAGGATCGCGATCGTCTGCCCGGCGACCGTGGCGAACGCCATGCGCATGGCGCTCTCGTGCGTGAGGGGACCCCAGCTGTTGAAGATGATGTTCAGCGCCATCGGGATCAAGATCACCCCGACGATCAACACCAGGCCACGGCTGACACGCGACCGCGAAACCTGCGGCGCATCCAGCGACTGAGCGACGGTCTCGGCATCCATCGCCTCACGCTATCGGCGCGCTGTGCGGCCGCACCACGTTTTGTCGCGAATCGGCCCGTCGATCCCGCTAGCGCTGCGGCGGAAGGGTGAACTCCGGCGGGAAGACGTTGTCGGAGACCACGCCGTTCTGGTCGCCGACGCTGAAGATGGTGTGCGCGTCGAGGTTCAGGGTGTCGCCCGCGTACAGCCCGTTGTTGTCGCGGCGGGCGTGGTTCACGATCAGCAGCCAGTCTTCGGCCACGCAGAACCGCGCCGCGATGGTCGAGAACACATCGCCGGGAGCCACTCGGTACGCCACCGGAACACCCTCGGCGTTCAGCACCGCTTCTCCCGAGGCGGTGTCGAGCAGGCCGCGGTCGACCGGGATCTCGAGCGTCTTCCCGCCCAACTGCTCCGGATCCGCCGGATCGGCCACGGCGTGCACCGGAGCCACTGCGTCGCATGGCCCTGCATCGACGAGCGGCGCGGGCGTCGACGGCGACTCGGGGGTCGCGCGGGCACTGGCTGACGGGCGGACCGCATCGATCAGCGGCCCGGGCGGCGGCGTGCACGCCGTCAGGATCACCGCCAGCACGCCGATGCCGATCGTCGTCGCCGTGCGCTGCGCCCCCATGCGTCGAAGTGTACGGGCGCGGTTATCGTGCTCGCCTCTCCCAGAGTTGAGACGGCGCCTGAGCGGGTTTCGGTGCCATGAGGTGCGTGGGCGGCCTTCCGCACCTCCGCGGGTGAAATGGTCGCTGTCTCATCCTGGCTACGGGTACCGTCCTCACCGACGAGTGCGGAGGAAGCCATTAAGGATCGAATTCTGTCCGTCACGCTCTTCCTGATGTCGCTCGGTCTGAGCGCACTCGTCTGCGTGACCGTGCCGTTCATCGTGTTCTCCGCGCTCGGTGCGGACGTCCCGGACTTCACGCCCGCCGTCGTCGTGGTTCTTCTCGCGCTGGCGGTTGCCGGCCACATCTTCGTCGCCGTCCGGCTCGCCCGATCGAGAACCGCGGAGGTCGATCTGCAGCCGGGGTCGGGCGATCACGCCTGGCCGCACACCGAGACTGCATCTCGCTGACATCCCGGTTGCAGCCTGCAACGGACTTGTCAGCGAGATGCAGTCTCGCGCGACTTGGAACGCGCGAACCGCAGCAGCGCCTCGCCCACCGCGGCGATCGCCGCCGCGCTCGCCAGCGACACCGCGATCGTGACGAGCGCGGCGGCGGGTCCCGTCGAATCGAGGGCCGCCCCGGCGATCACGCCGCCGATCGGCACGCCGAGCGACATCGCCGCGGTCGGATAGGCGAGGGTCTCGGTCACCCGGCCCTCGGGGGCGCGGGCGGATGCCACGAGGATGCCCGACACCATCACCGGCGACACCGCGAGCCCGAGCAGCAGGATCACCCCGAACAGCACCGGAGCAGAGCCCTGCGCGAACGGCAGGGCGAGGGCGACGGCGAAGGCCAGCGCCGCGAAGAGGATGTACCGCGCGGCGGGGGAGAGCTTCCACGTGCGGGCTCCGGTCACGACAGACCCGATCGCGATCGCCGCGGCCAGGGCACTGAACGCCGGGCCCGCGAGCCACGGCCGTTCGCTCAGCTCGGCCCACCCGACGAGGCTGACGTCGAAGGCCCCGAAGACTCCGCCCAAGGCGATGCAGGCTACAGCGATCGGAATGACCCCGGCGGGAGGCAGCACGATGCCGCGCCGCGGGGCGTGCGGCGCCGGAGCTGGCTGCGTGCCGCGCTGCGCGGCGAGCCACACGCCTCCGATGAGCCCGAGCCCGAGCGAGCCGAGAACCGCCACCGCGGGGTCGACGGCGGCGGCAACAGCGGTGATCGCGGGCGGCCCCGAGATGAACACCATCTGATCGGCGATCGTCTCGAGGGCTAACGCGGGTGTGCGCTGCGCCGGCGGGGCGAGCACGGTCCACCGTGCCCGGACGGCCGAGGTGAGGTCGGGGGTCGCCGCCCCCGTGACGAATGCGGCCACGAGCCACGTCCAGAACGGCGCATCGGTGAGCACGAGGACGAGCAGGGCGGATGCCGCGAGCACGAGGCATCCGAGCGACACCATGATCACGCGGGCCTGGCCGTGGCGGTCCATGCGCGACGACCACAGGGGTGCCGCGATCGCCATGCCTCCGACGAGGGGAGCGACGACGAGCCCGGCCGAGGCGAAGCTGCCGGTCGCGGCCGACACGAGCAGGATGATGCCGAGCGACAGCGTCGCGCGGGGGAAGCGCGCGAGGATCCCGGCGGCGACGAAGCTGCGGGCGCCGGGCAGACGCAGCACCTGGCCGTAGGCGCGGACGCCCTGGCCGGTCTCGGCGGCGACGCTCACGCGCGCACCGCCGAGACCGCGGCATCCGGAATCGGATCCGACCCGGGCGCTGCACAACTCCTGCAGAACGGGCCTGCCGGGCCGAATACCTCAGGGAACCGCCGCATATGCAGGAGTCGTGCCCGCCTCGAGCGACTCACGCGGTGTAGTCGAATCGGCTGATCTCTTCGAGCGCTTCGACGACGAACGACACGCTGTCTTCGAACAGCTGCGCACCGTGGGCGGCGTTCGCGCCGGTCGGGTCGCCGAGCACCCCCGTAGGACCGAAGTCGTTCGAGAGCCACCCGAAGGTCACGGGCTTGCCGTTGAAGCCGATGTGGCGGAACTCGCCGATGTGCGCCGGCACCGTGGCCTCGAACTTCGACGGATCGACGAGTTCGGGACGCAGGTGCATGATCATGCTCGTCTCGCCGTGACCGGCGTGGATGCCCGTGCCGTGCTCGTCGGGTCCGCCGTCGGTGCCGTCGAACGAGGGCACGCGGGCCGCGGGCATGAAGAATGTGCGCAGGCCGAAGCGGCGACGCAGCTCGCGGTTGGCGACGTTGAGCAGGGCGACGTTGCCGCCGTGGCCGTTGAGGAACACCAGCGTGCGGGCGCGGGTGGTCAGCAGCGACCGGCCGATGTCGACGATCGTCTGCATCATCGTCTCGGGCGTCAGCCACAGGGTGCCCGGCGCCCAGGAGTGCTCGTCGGACTTCGTGATCGACAGCGTCGGCAGCTGCCACACGTCGAGGCCTTGCGCGGCGGCGCGCGCGACGGCGGCGGTGGCCGAGGCCTCGGCCACGATGGCATCCGTCGCCAGGGGCAGGTGCGGGCCGTGATGCTCGATCGCGCCGGTGGGCAGCACGATGATGGACTTATCGGTGAGGGCCTCGGCGGCCGCGGGGCCGCTCAGTTCGGCCAGCAGACGGGTCATGAGATGATCGCTCCCTTGCGCGCTCCGGTGTAGTCGGGGTTGAGCTTGCCGGGGTTCAGCAGGCCGTTCGGGTCGGTGAGGGCGGCGGTCTCGGCGGTCTGCTCGACGTTGAAGTCGACGTTCCACTGGTGCGGGTTGTGCACGCCGACACCGATCGCGTTGAGCTCGGCGATGCCGCGGTACACGTCTTCCTCGCTCACGTAGGGGGCCGCGAGCATGCCGATCGGGAAGGCCTTCGTCGACTCGATGTGGAGCTTGCCGCCCGCGAACACCGACTCGACGGCCTCGATGTCGTCGGCCAGCGGAGCGCCCGCGACCTCGAGGTGGAACACCTCGTGCGGCTGGCTCTTCTGGTACCACTCGATGGGGTGGTTGTAGCTGAGCATCGACAGGCGGATGCTCGCCTGCGGGCCCTCGCGCACCGCCTCGACGCGGCCTCCCGCACCCTCGATGATCGCGGTGACTTCGTCGATGAGCGAGGCGTCGATGATCGCACGCAGGCTCGAGCGCCCCTCGGGGATCGCCTCGTCGGCGGGAAGGGCCGCCGAGATCTCGACGCCGTCGCCCGAGACCAGGCGCGGGGTCGGGGTGAGGTTGCCGATCGTCTGCACGACCGAGAGGGTGCCGGCGAAGTCGGGGAAGCTCGCCCACAGCCCTCGCCACTCACGCAGGGGCTCGAGGCGGACGGTCGCGCGCACGATCACGCCCGCGGTGCCGTAGTTGTGCACGTACTTCTGGGCCTCGTCGCCCTCGACGTGGAGGATCTCGGCGCTGCCGTCGGCGTGCACGACGTCGAGGGCGGCGACGAAGCCGCGGTCGTTCGAGCCGTGCTCGATCGACCCGGTGCCGCCGGATCCGCCGGAGAGGAAGCCGCCGATCGTCGACTGCGCGGTCGAGGGGTACATCCACAGGGCCTGGCCGCTCGCCCACGCGGCCTGCTCGAGCATGACCATCGGGGTGCCGGCTTCGGCGGTGATGAAGCCGTCGCCGACCTCGACGATCGCCTTGGCGCGGGTGGTGTCGATCACGAGGCCGCCCTGCATGGGGATCGCCTGGCCGTAGTTGCCGGTGCCCTTGCCGCGCACCGTGATCGGCACCCCGTGTCGCGCGGCGGCGGCGACGGCGGTGGCGATCTGCCCGGCATCCGCGGCGAAGACGACGAGGTCGGCCAGGCCCAGCGGAAGCTTCGCGGCGATGATCGGCGACATCGGCGAGCCGTCGACGCTGGCGCGTTCGCGCACGCGCGGTTCGGTGCTCACGGCCGCGGGGCCGAGCAGGTCGAGCAGTTCGTCCTCGAGGGAGAGGACGCGGGTGGCGGTGTCGCTCATGGGGGTGTCTCCGGGTGGAACGATGGGGCGGATGCCGAGGGGCTTGGGAGGTGGCTGAGCCTGTCGAAGCCACCGGGCGTGTTTGCGGGGTTGCGGTCGGGAGGTGGCTGAGCCTGTCGAAGCCACCGGGCGTGTTGCGGGGTCGTGGTCGGCAGGTGGCTGAGCTTGTCGAAGCCACCGGGTGTGTTGCGGGGTCGTGGTCGGGAGGTGGCTGAGCTTGTCGAAGCCACCGGGCGTGTTGCGGGGTTGCGGTCGGGAGGTGGCTGAGCCTGTCGAAGCCACCGATCTCCGCTGGGCGCGGTCCCTTCGACAAGCTCAGGGACCTGGGTTCGGCGTGATGCCGGGTTCGGGCCCTTCGACAAGCTCAGGGACCTGGGTTCTCAGGGACCTGGGTTCGGCGACCGGCGGCCCGGCCCGCACGAGGCGGACCGGGCCGGGCGGGTCAGAACGAGATCGAGGAGTCGATGAACTCGTTCGTGTAGAGGTCGGCGGGGGTGTAGCCCGATGCCGGCGGGGTGCCGAGGTCGGTGTACACCTTGCTGGCCTTGGAGAAGAAGTCCGCGAAGCGGGCGTCGTCGAAGTTGCCGTAGGTGGAGTCGGGGCCGTCACCGACGAGGCCGAGGTCGACCTGCGTCTTGACCGAGTAGTCGGCCACGCCCTGGGTGTAGGTCCAGCCGGTCGCGTACTCGTCGACGAGCTTCAGGATGAGGTCGTTGGCGGCCTTCGGGTCCTTGTAGTAGTCCACGCCGGCCTTCTGCAGCACGGGCACGAGCTTGCTGAGGCAGGGCGACAGCTCGTCGAATTTGTCGGCCTTGACCGACATCGACGACTGGTACGTCTGCCATCCGGCGTCGTGGATCAGCGCGAAGTCGACGGGCTTGCCCCACGCCGACACCTCGTTCTGGTACACGTACGGCTCGGCCGAGGCGAAGCCCTGCTGCATGTCCTTGCCGCCGGCGGCGACGAAGTTCGACGGGGTGCCGTCGTACGAGCCGTCGAGGATCGCCGAGTCGGCCAGGCCCGCGCTCTTGAGGTACTCGATGTAGGCCGAGCCGTCGAAGTAGCGCCACACGCCGCCGGTCGCCGTCAGGGCGCCCTTGACGTCGTCGATCGTCTTGACGTTCGGGTAGGTCGCGGGGTCCCACATGACCATGGTCGGGCTGATGTCGAGCGGTGCGAACACGGCCTTGGTGGGCGTGGTGCCCGAGAGCTGGATCGCCTCGTCGGTGCTGACGTAGCCGAGGGTGATCTTGTCGTCCTGGTACATCTGGGCCGACACGGTCTGGAAGCCGATCGCGGGACCACCGGCGCGGATCTCGAGGTTGACGCCGGTGTATCCGCCGTCCGCCATGAGCGGGCCGGTGACGGCCTTGGTGTTGGCGTCGATCGTGTAGTTGTCCTTGATCATCTCGTAGAGGTGACCGTGCTCGGCTTCGGGGTTCCAGTCGGTCTGCACGACGATGGTCGAGGGGCAGTCGGCCGACAGGTCGACCGAGCCGATCGCCATGTCGGTGGCGGCGGGGGCGCTTTCCGCTGCGCTGCCGGCGCAGGAAGTCAGCGTGAGGGCGATCGCGACGGCGCCGGTGACGGCGGTGCCGCGAAGAAGGGTGGAGCGCTGCATGCTGGTTCGCTTTCTGTGACGGGTGGAGCTCTCGGGTGCGGGTGTTTTCGGGTACTCCGGATGCCGCCTCCCGCACTCTCGCGCGGGAGGGGCTGTGGCATCCGGGATCTGGGGGCCTAGAGGGTGCTGTCGTACCAGCGACCGACGGCCACTTTCGACAGCCAGCCGAACAGGGCGAAGATGACGACGCCGAGGAGGCAGGCCGCGAGGATTGCGGCGAACAGCTCGGCGCTCTGCAGGCGCGACTGGTAGTTGGAGATGAGCGAGCCGATGCCCGGCTCGCCGCGGCGGAAGAAGTAGTCGCCGACGATCGCGCCGATGACCGACAGGCCCGCCGAGGTGCGCATGCCGACGAAGATCGAGGGCAGCGCCGCGGGGAGGGTGAGCTTGGTGAGCACCGTCCACTTGTTCGCCTTCTGCAGGCGGAACAGCTCGCGCTGCGACTTGTCGACCGACTGCAGGCCGAACAGGGTGTTCGACACCATCGGGAACAGCGCGATGAGCACGCAGACGATGACGCGGGCGAGGAACTCGTAGCCGAACCAGAAGCCGACCAACGGCACCAGGGCGAGGATCGGGATGCACTGGAGCATCACGGCGTAGGCGTAGGTCGAGCGCTCGACCCAGCGGGCGAGCGACATGGCGATGGCCCAGCCGATGCCGATGACCATCGCGATCGCGAGGCCGGTGAGGGCGACGCCGGTGGTGCGGAACAGCGCCACCCAGATGTCGGCGCCCACCTGCGGGTCGAAGAAGCCCAGGGTGAACATCTCGTGCGGCATGGGCATGAGGAAGCCCTTGCCCGAGGCGGCAAGTGCGATCGAGACGCCGTACCAGGCGCCCAGCAGCACGACCAGCACACCCAACGGCGGCAGGATCATGGCGACGCGCGCACCGAAGCCGCGGCGGCGGGTCGCCGTGGTGCGGGGTGCGGGCGGCTGGACGGGCGGAACGGATGCCGTGGGCTCCGACGTCTCGGTGACGACGGGTTCTGCAGACGTGGTGCTCATGAGTGTCCTTCCCGGAGGGCGTGGGAGACCTCGCCGACGAGCTTGGCGAATTCCGCGGTGTAGCGGATCTCGGGGTCGCGGGGCATGTCGAAGGGGACTTCGAAGGTGTCGACGAGGTGGCCGGGGCGACCCGACATCACGACGACCTTGGTGGAGAGGTAGATGGCCTCGGAGACCGAGTGGGTGATGAAGAGTCCGCCGAACTTCTGCGCGACGAAGATCTTGAGCAGCTCGTCGTTCAGACGCTCGCGGGTGATTTCGTCGAGGGCGCCGAACGGCTCGTCGAAGAGGAACAGTTCGGGGTCGAGCGTGAGCGAGCGCGCGAGCGAGGCGCGCATCTTCATGCCGCCCGACATCTGCTTGGGCAGGTGCTTCTCGAAACCCTTGAGGCCCACGAGGTCGATCGCCCACTTCGCCTTGGGCGTGCGCACCCGCTTGGGCTGCCAGTTGAGCTCGGCCAGCAGTTCGACGTTGGCCTGCACGTCGCGCCAGGGCAGAAGCGTGGCGTCCTGGAAGACGTAGCCGATGCGGTCGGTGGCGACGGAGGCGGTTCCTTCGCTCGCGGTCTCGAGACCCGAGGCGATGCGAAGCAGGGTCGACTTGCCGCAGCCCGAGGGGCCGACAACGCTGACGAATTCGCCGCGTTCGACGGTGAGGTCGACGCCGGAGAGGGCGGTGGTGCCGTTGGGGAACGTCATGGCGACGTTGCGGAAGTCCAGCAGAGGGGCGGTGGATGCCGCGACGTCTGCGGGAGCGGGGGAGGCCAAGGTCACGGGGGCGCTCGCTTTCCGTTCGGGTGGTCAGGAGGCCGTCGCGGGCGCGGCGGTCGGGGTGGGGACGGCGGTGAGGGTGGTCACCGTGGTGCGGCTCACGAGTCGCCCCCGGTGGAGCACGACGCGGTCGGCGTCGGCGAAGGCCACGGCGTCGCCGAGGGAGGCGGCGCGCACGGCGACGAGGTCGGCGCGGGCGCCGGCCACGGGTCCCGCGAAGGGGAGGTTCATGACGTCACGGGCGCCCACGGTCACGGCGTCGAGGGCGTCGGCGGGGGCCAGGTGGCCGGCGGCGACGAGCAGCGAGGCGGTCTCGAGGTGGTCGCACCGGCCGACGGGGTTGAAGGGGTCGCGCACGTTGTCGGCCCCGGCGGCGACGCGCACGCCCGCGGCCTTGAGGCGGCCGATCGGGGCGATGCCGCGCGGCACGGCGTGGTCGGCCTCCCACCCCTGCAGGTACAGGTTGGTGATCGGCAGGGCGATCACGCCGATGTCGGCGGCGCGCACCTCGTCGGCGAGGGCGGCGAGGTCGGTCGCGGGCATCATGCTGAGGCGCACGCAGTGACCGGCGGTGCACGGGCGGTTCCACCCGGCGACCAGGCGGGCGTACGCGGCGAGGGTGTCGGCGCCGGCGAGGCTCTCGTCGGTGTGCAGGTCAAGACCCACGTCGCGACGACGGGCGAGCGCGATCAGCCGCTCGAGGTCGGCGATCGGGTCGTCGGCCAGGTGGGGTGCGCCTCCGACCAGGTCGACTCCCGCGTCGAGGGCCGCCTCGAACACGGCATCCGGGATGTTCGGACCCCCGAGGGCGACGAGCTCGATGTCCATGAGACCGTCGAGCTCTTCGCGCAGGCGCACCAGGGCGCGCACGCCGACCAGAGCGTCGTCGCCGCGCAGCAGATCGACGTGCGTGCGGACGGAGGTGATCCCGGATGCCAACATGCGCAGCGCCGTGGAGCGTGCGCGCCGCAGCGTGTCGTCCTCGTCGAGGGTCGCCGCGAAGGCATGCCAGCTCTCGATGGCGCGCTCGAGGTCGCCGAAGGCGGGCTGGATGGCGTCCCACGACTGCGACTTGTCGAGGTGGGCGTGAGGCTCGGCGCCGGCCGTGGTGACGAGGTAGCCGTCGAGGTCGAGCACCTCGCCGTCGGTGTCGGGGAGGGGGCTGCCGGCGGGAACCACCGCGAGCACCTCGTCGCCGTCGAGCGCGATGTCGACGAGCGCGCCCGAGGTCAGGCGCACGCCGCGCAGTGCGGCGATCGAGACGGGTGGAGCGGCAGACACGAGGGCCTCCGGAGAAGTCGAGAAGACAAGCGCAAGACGGGAGCCACATCAGTGGGGCCGAGCCGCTTGTGGCGGCTGCGTCAGTGTTGGTGTGACCAACATCCGGCGATGATCCGATGCTAGGAACCGTGCGTTTCCGCTGTATTTCCCCCGCATGACCCTCTCGACAAAGTTGTCGGACAGGCGGGGCTCTCCCCAGGTGGCTGAGCGTGTCGAAGCCTCTGGGCGCGGCTGTGGGTACCGGTCCCTTCGACAAGCTCAGGGACCTCGGTACAGCGCGGGGCCTCGACCCAGGTGGCTGAGCGTGTCGAAGCCTCCGGGCGCGGCTGCGGGTACCGGTCCCTTCGACAAGCTCAGGGACCTCGGTACAGCGCGGGGCCTCGACCCAGGTGGCTGAGCGTGTCGAAGCCTCCGAGCGCGGCTGCGGGTACCGGTCCCTTCGACAAGCTCAGGGACCTCGGTACAGCGCGGGACCTCTCCCCAGGTGGCTGAGCGTGTCGAAGCCTCCGGGGTCAGCTGTGGGTGCCGGTCCCTTCGACAAGCTCAGGGACCTCTGTACAGCGCGGGGCCTCTCCCCAGGTGGCTGAGCTTGTCGAAGCCTCCGGGCGCGGCTGTGGGCGGCGGTCCCTTCGACAAGCTCAGGGACCTCTGTACAGCGCGGGGCCTCTCCCCAGGTGGCTGAGCGTGTCGAAGCCTCCGGGCGCGGCTGTGGGCGGCGGTCCCTTCGACAAGCTCAGGGACCTCGGTACAGCGCGGGGCCTCGACCCAGGTGGCTGAGCCTGTCGAAGACCCCGCGACCTCGACCCAGGTGGCTGAGCCTGTCGAAGCCCCCGGGCGCGGCTGTGGGCGGCGGTCCCTTCGACAGGCTCAGGGACCTCGGAACAGGCTCAGGGACCTCGGTGCGGGCTCAGGGACCTATGGCCCTACAGTTCGAGCGTGATCCGCGGGCAGGCCGCGCGCGAGACGCACGGCATCATCGTGCGGTTGGCGTCCTGCTCCTCGGGTGACAGCACCGAGTCGCGGTGCTCGATGTCGCCGTCGATGACAGCGACCTCGCACGTTCCGCACGTGCCGACGCGGCAGCTGGAGGGCACGACGATGCCCTGCTCCTCCACCACGTCGAGGATCGAGCGCTCGGGCGGGACTGTCACTGTGAGGCCCGACATCATCAGGTCGACCTCGAACGGCTCCGCCCACACCGGCGGGCCGAGCACCTTGGCCTCGAAACGCTCCACGTGCAGGCTCCCGCGCGGCCAGCCGGCCATGGCGGCATCCAGTCCCTCGAGCAGCCGAGCGGGCCCGCACGCGTAGACGACCTCGCGCGCGACGGGGGTGGCGAACCGCGCACCGAGGTCGAGGCGGCGCCCCTCGTCGGCGGCGAAGACCTCGACGCGATCGCCGTAGCTCTGCTCGAGCTCGTCGACGAACGCCATCGTGCGCCGTGAGCGCCCGGTGTACAGCAGGGTCCACGTCGTTCCCGCGGCCTCCGCCGCCTCGAGCATGGGCAGGATCGGGGTGATGCCGATGCCCCCGGCGACGAAGACGTACGACCGCCCCGCGGTGGGGGCGAAGAGGAAGTGGTTGGCCGGTCCCCGCACGCGCAGGGTCTCTCCGACCTGCGCGTTCTCGTGCAGCCACACCGAGCCCTCGCGCTCGCGCAGCACGCCGATGCGCCACGTGCCGCGGGCGGTGGGCGACCCGCACAGCGAGTACTGGCGCTCGATGCCGCCCGGCAGCACGACGTCGATGTGCGCCCCGGGTGACCAGTGCGGCAGGGTGCCGGTCGCGCGCTCGAGGTCGAGCACGATCACGCCGTCGGCGGCGTCGCGCCTCTCGCGGACCACCGCGTCGAAGGTCACCCCTGCACTCACGAGAACTCCTGTTCGCTAGACGTCGGTCGCGTCGTCGGCGCCGTCGCCGTGCACGACCTCTTTGACGATGAGAAGGCGGTAGGTGCGCCCGCCGGGCGAGTGCCAGCGGTGCGGTGTGCCCGACCGGCAGTAGACGGAGTCGCCGACGTGCAGCGTGCGCTCGCCGAAGGGACCGAACGAGATCACGACCGAGCCCTCGAGCACGGTGAGGAACTCGTCTTCGTCGTGAACGTAGTGATCGCCGGGCTGATCGTTCGAGCCGGTGAACTCCAGCGGTTCGAAGCGCCGGGGTCCCTCGGCCAGCAGGCGGGCGGTGCCCTCGGCGTAGGGGCCGACGACGCCTTCACCCGCGGCGACGAACGAGGGCTGCGCGTCGTGGTCGGCGCGCGGGGGCTCCGAGGCGGCGATCAGTTCGACGCGGCTCGTGCCGAGGGCGCGGGCGAGCCTCTCGAGGCTGGCCATGCTGGGGCGGGCGAGGCCGCGCTCGAGCTGGCTGAGGAAGGGGTGCGACAGGGTGGCCGCTTCGGCGAGCTGGGTGAGGGTGAGGCCGCGCGCCTTGCGGAGTCCGCGCAGGTGGGCGCCGAGGCGCTCTTCGCTCGTGGGCGTCGTCTCGGCGGGAATCGCGGGGGCCATGGTCGTCATCGTCCCACCCTCTCGAACAGCCGGGCGACGATCTCGGCCTCGTCGGCGTCGACCAGTCGCGCCTCGTCGACGACGACCCGACCGCCCACGATCACCGTGCGCGGTCGGCGCCCGGGCGCAGCCCACAGCAGTCCGGCGATCGGATCGGCCACGCCCGCGTCGGCGACTCCCGACACGTCCCAGACGCACACGTCGCCCGCCGCCCCGGGGGTGAGTCGGCCCAGTTCGGGTCGACCGAGTCCGTCGGCCGAGCCCGCCGTCGCCATCGTCAGAACCTCGGATGCCGGCAGCTGCGGGCCCACCAGGGCCGAGACCTGCATCGCCAGGCGCGCATCGGCCAGCAGATGCCCGGCGTCGTTGCTGCCGCCGCCGCTCGTGCCGAGGCCCACCGGGATGCCGGCGTCGAGCAGGCGTCGGACAGGGGCGACGCCCCAGCCCATGGGCACATCGCAGCCGGGGGCGTGCGTCGCCGTGACTCCGGCGGCCGCGAGGCGCGAGATCTCGTCGGCGGTGACGTCGCACAGGTGAGCGAGCGTCACATCGGCATCCACCCACCCCCAGTCCTGCAGCAGGTCGATCGGCCGCCGGCCGTAGCGCTCGAGGGCGACCTCGACGTCGACGACCTCGTTGGCCTGGGTGCGGCGCCGCAGTCCGTGGCGGCGCGCGACCTCGGCGAGAAGATCGAAGGTCTCGCGCGGGTCGCTGTGCACGCCGGCCGGGCCCACGGCGACCTGCAGCATGCCGTCGATGCTGACCCCGTCGGGGCGTTCGGCGACGAGGGCCTCGACGATCGCTTCGGCCGAGGCGGCGGCCTCTTGGGGGTCGTCGCGAGCGGCGCCGCGCACGAACACGAGCCGGGCCCCGAGGTCGGCTGCGGCGGCGGCCGCGGCGCGTGCCATGCCGACGTCGTCGGCGCCCTCCGGCCACGTCAGGTGGTGGTCGGCGACCGTGGTCACTCCGCTCAGCAGGGCCTCGGCGAGGCCCGCGCTCGCCGCGAGTCCGGTCAGTTCGGGGTCGACGCCCGCGGCACCGTAGGCCGCGGCCATCGCGGGCAGCCACTCGCGCATCGGGAGGCCGCGCGTGCCCGGCAGCGTGCGGAACGCCGTCTGCAGCAGGTGGTGGTGGGCGTTGACGAGTCCGGCCGTCACCACGCAGCCCGTGGCGTCGATGATGCGCGCGCCGGTGGTGTCCGCGGACTCGACCACGATCCCGTCGTCGATGACGACGTCGCCGGTGCGCACGCGACCGGGTCCTTCGAGCACGGCGACCGCGCCCGTCACGACGACGATGCTCACGCGATCCTCACCGCGCACGAGGCGGCGACCGCCTCGGCATCCGTGTCGCTGACGGCGTGGAGGTGCGGCCCGCGTCCTTCGCGGAGCGGGCGGGCGCTCGCCTGGTTGCGGCTCGCGACGATCTCGGCGATCACCGACAGGGCGGTCTCTTCGGGCGTGCGTCCGCCGAGGTCGAGGCCGAGGGGGGAGTGCAGCCGGGCGAGCTCCGCGTCGGTCACCCCCGCCGCGCGCAGCAGCGCCGCGCGTCGCGCGACGGTCGCCCGCGCGCCCATCGCCCCGACGAAGCCCACGGGCATGCGCAGGGCCGCCGCGAGGGCGGGGACGTCGAGGCGTTCGTCGTGGGTGAGCACGCAGACGGCGGTGCGCTCATCGACGTCGTCGAGCGCGGCGAGGAACTCGTGGGGTGCGGCGACGACGAGCTCGCTCGCGTCGGGGAAGCGCTCGGCCGTCACCAGCAGCGCCCAGTCGTCGCAGACGGTCACGGCGAAGCCCGCCGCGGCACCCAGCCGGCAGAGCGCCGCGGCGTGCTCGCCCGCGCCCAGGACCAGCAGGCGGGGGAGCGCCGGCCGGTGCAGCACGAGGGGGTCTCCGTCGAGGGTGAGGTGCACGGTGGCTTCGCGTCCGGCGCGTGCGGCCTCGAGGGCGGGCAGGGCGGACGCCTCGACCGGGTAGGCGACGACGTCGACGGCCCCGCCGCATGCGAGCCCGGCCGCGATCGGGGTGACGGTGCCGTCGTCGGTGAAACCGAAGCGCGCGCGACGCACCGAGCCGGTGCGCAGGGCGTCGAGCCCGAGCATGACGGCGTCGTTCTCGACGCACCCGCCCGAGATCGATCCGATCACGCGCGCGTCGCGGGTGACGGCGAGCGTCGCCCCCACTCCGCGCGGTGCGCTGCGCACGACAGCGGTCACCGTGACCGCCGCGACGGGCACGTCGGCCGCCAGCAGCGGCACCAGATCGGCGGCCAGTTCGAGCATGTCGGCGACGGTAGTCGGGGCGTGTTTCGCGCACGCTACGCTGTCGTGACCATGGCCACCGACCCTCCCGTGCCGACGTCGGGGCTCGTGCTGGCGGCCGGTGCCGGGCGGCGCTTCGGCGGCCCCAAGGCCCTCGCGCGCACCTCCGCAGGCGCCCCGTGGCTGGCCCTCGCGGTGCGTGCCCTCGTCGAGGGCGGATGCCGCGAGGTCGTCGTCGCACTCGGTGCGGCGGCCGACGACGCGGCCCCCCTCGTGCCCCCGGGCGCCCGGATCGTGCGGGTCGACGACTGGGCCACGGGCATGGCGGCGTCTCTGCGTGCGGGGCTCGGAGCGCTGGCATCCGGAACCTCGACCGCCGTCGTCGTGCTGCCCGTCGACACTCCGGGGGTGTCGCCCGCGGCAGTGGCGCGTCTCGCCCGACGGGCCGCGCCCGACGCCCTCGCGCAGGCGACTTACGAGGGCGCGCCGGGGCATCCGGTGCTGCTCGGCCGAGCGCACTGGGCGCCGCTGGCGGCGTCGGTCCGCGGCGACATCGGGGCGCGGCCGTACCTCATCGCGCAAGACGCCGAGCTCGTGGAGTGCGGCGACCTGTGGTCGGGGCGCGACCATGACACGCGCTGACCGGCCTCGTCGAGACCGCTGTCCGATGCCTGCGCCGGGCCGAAAATCACGCTCAGGTCACGGTGTGCGTAATTTTGACGTGGCTATAGACAAAACCCCACCGGATGGATATTTTTTCGGAGCCGTCATAATTCGACGGGTCACACAGCCGGGACGACGACGTACCCGATCCGACGCCGGGGAGGGCGCGGGTACGACCATGAGGGTCCCTGCAGTTCAGAGAGGAACGCAGATCACATGCTGAAGAAAATCCTGACCGGAGCGGCCATCGCCGCTCTCGCGGTGGGTCTCGGAGCCTGCAGCTCCACCCGTCCGGCCGACGGCGGCGGCGCCGCTGCCTCCGGCGGAACCGGAGAGTGCAACGTCGGCATCGCGATGCCGACCCGCAGCCTGGAGCGCTGGATCAACGACGGCGAGCAGCTGCAGAAGAAGCTGACGGATGCCGGCTGCACGGTCGACCTGCAGTACGCCGACAACAAGACCGACCAGCAGATCAGCCAGATCCAGAACCAGATCTCGGGCGGCGCGAAGATCCTCGTGATCGCCGCGATCGACGGCTCGACCCTCGGCCCGGTGCTCGAAGAGGCCAAGTCGCAGAACGCCACCGTCATCGCCTACGACCGTCTCATCAACGGCAGCGAGAACGTCGACTACTACGCCACCTTCGACAACTACAAGGTCGGCACCCTGCAGGGCCAGTTCATCGAAGACCAGCTCGGCCTGAAGGACGGCAAGGGCCCCTTCAACCTCGAGCCCTTCGCCGGCAGCCCCGACGACAACAACGCGAAGTTCTTCTTCGCCGGTGCGTGGGACGTGCTCAAGCCCTACGTCGACAGCGGCAAGGTGGTCGTCCCCAGCGGTAAGTCGCCCGCGAACGACGACGCGTGGGCGTCGATCGGCATCCAGGGCTGGGCGTCCGACAAGGCCCAAGCCGAGATGGACAACCGTCTGTCGTCGTTCTACGGCGACGGCAAGAAGGTCAACGTGGTGCTCTCGCCCAACGACAGCCTGGCCATCGGCATCGAGGCCTCGCTGAAGTCGGCCGGCTACACCGCCGGTGCCGACTACCCGATCATCACGGGTCAGGACGCCGACAAGGCCAACGTCAAGGCGATCCTCGACGGCACGCAGTCGATGACCGTCTGGAAGGACACCCGCGCGCTGGGTGACCGCGTCTTCACGATGATCCAGGAGATCAAGGACGGCAAGACCGTCGAGGTCAACGACACCAAGACCTACGACAACGGCAAGAAGGTCGTGCCCTCGTACCTGCTGACGCCCGAGGTCGTCGTCAAGGACGACGTGCAGTCCAAGCTCATCGACTCGGGCTTCCTCAAGGCCTCCGACGTCGGGCTCTGATCCACTCTGCGGCGGGGCGGGTTCGCCCGCCCCGCCGCTCCCCGTGCCGCCTTCGGGCGGCGGAGCAGTAGAGCCGCCTGCGGGCGGTGGAGCCGAACAGCCGCCCGGAGGGGCGGGAGAGGGACACACCATGACCGAACCGATCCTGCGTATGTCGGGGATCTCGAAGTCGTTCAACGGCGTGCCGGCCCTGGCCGACGTGTCGATCGACGTGTACCGGGGTGAGGTGCACGCCGTCTGCGGCGAGAACGGCGCGGGCAAGTCGACGCTCATGAAGGTGCTGAGCGGCGTCTACCCGACCGGCAGCTTCGACGGGACGATCACCCTCGAGGGCGAGCAGATGGCCTTCCGCTCAATCAACGACAGCGAGGCCGCCGGCATCGTCATCATCCACCAGGAGCTGGCGCTGAGCCCGTACCTCTCGATCGCCGAGAACATCTTCCTCGGCAACGAGAAGTCGCGCCGCGGCGTCATCGACTGGAACGCCACCAACACCGCCGCCGCCGAACTGCTCAAGCGCGTGGGTTTGCGCGAGAACCCGGCGACGAAGATCTTCGAGCTCGGCGTCGGCAAGCAGCAGCTCGTCGAGATCGCCAAGGCGCTGGCCAAAGAGGTCAAGCTCCTCATCCTCGACGAGCCGACCGCCGCGCTCAACGACGACGACTCCGCGCACCTGCTCGACCTCATCGACCAGCTGCGCGCGCAGGGCATCACCTGCATCATCATCAGCCACAAGCTCAAAGAGGTGCTGCGCATCTCGGACCGCATCACCATCATCCGCGACGGTCGCACGATCGAGACGATGATGCGCGACGACCCCGAGACCGACGAGGGGCGCATCATCCGCGCCATGGTCGGTCGCGACCTGAACAGCCTCTTCCCGCCGCGCGAGCCCGACATCGGCGAAGAGCTGTTCCGCGTCGAGAACTGGACCGTTCACCACCCGGTCGACACCGAGCGCGTGGTCATCGACGACGCCTCGTTCATGGTGCGCGCGGGAGAGATCGTCGGGTTCGCCGGTCTCATGGGTGCCGGCCGCACCGAGCTCGCGATGAGCATCTTCGGGCGCATGTACGGCACCGGCATCTCGGGCGAGGTCTACAAGAACGGCAAGGCCATCGACGTGCGCACGGTCGACGCCGCGATCAAGCACGGCATCGCGTACGCCACCGAAGACCGCAAGAAGTACGGTCTGAACCTCATCGGCGACATCCAGGTCAACGTCTCGGCATCCGCCCTCGCCCGTCTCGCGCGCCTGGGCGTCGTCGACCGGTACCGCGAGTACAAGGTCGCCGATTCGTACCGCTACAAGATGAACATCAAGGCGCCCAGCGTCGCGGCGATCACGGGGCGGCTCTCGGGCGGCAACCAGCAGAAGGTCGTGCTGTCGAAGTGGATGTTCACCGGACCCGACGTGCTGATCCTCGACGAGCCGACCCGCGGCATCGACGTGGGTGCGAAGTACGAGATCTACGGAATCATCAACGAACTCGCGGCCCAGGGTAAGGCCGTCATCGTCATCTCGTCGGAGCTGCCCGAGGTCATCGGCCTCTCCGACCGTATCTACACCATCTCCGAGGGACGCATCACGGCCGAGGTCAGCCGCGACGACGCGACCCAGGAGACGCTCATGCGGCACATGACCGCCGGAAGGAACTGAGAGCAATGGCCACCGCATCCACCCAGACGGTCGAGGCGCCGACGCAACCGGGGCCGCGCCGTCGCGGCATCCTGTCGCGCATCAACTTCCGTCAGTTCGGCATCCTCGCCGCACTCGTCATCATCATCGCGCTGTTCCAGGTGCTTACCGGCGGTCGCCTGCTGCTGCCGGGCAACGTCAACAACCTCATCCAGCAGAACGCCTACGTGCTGATCCTCGCGATCGGCATGGTCATGGTCATCATCGCCGGGCACATCGACCTCTCGGTCGGCTCCGTCGTGGCCATGGTCGGCGCGATCGCGGCGATCGCGATGAACCAGTGGGGTCTGCCCTGGTACCTCGCGGTCGTCCTCTCGCTCGTCGTCGGCGCGATCGTCGGCGCGTGGCAGGGATTCTGGGTCGCGTTCGTCGGCATACCCGCCTTCATCGTCACCCTCGCCGGCATGCTGCTGTTCCGCGGTCTCACCCTGGTGCTGCTCACCGGCGGCACGATCAGCGGTCTGCCCGACAGCTTCACGGCGATCGGGGCCGGCTGGCTGCCGCCGTTCCTCGGCTACCTCGGCAACTGGGACGCCCTGACGCTCCTGCTGGGCGCGCTCGCCAGCGTGCTGCTCATCGTGCAGCAGCTGCGCACCCGTGCGACCCTGCGCCGACTCGAGCTGCCGCGCGAGGTGGCGTGGTCGTTCTGGCTGAAGAACGCCGCGGCCGTCGTCGTGATCATGGCCGCAGCCTTCACGCTCGCGACCTACAACGGCACCCCGATCGTGCTGATCATCCTCGCCGTGCTCGTGCTGGCGTACACGTTCGTGCTCAACCGCACGACCTTCGGTCGGCACATCTACGCGATGGGTGGAAACCTGTTCGCCGCCGTCATGAGCGGTGTGAAGACGAAGTGGGTCAACTTCTTCATTTTCGTGAACATGGGCGCCCTCGCCGGTCTCGCCGCGGTGGTCAGCACCGCCCGTGCCGGAAGCGCGGTCGCCGCGGCCGGACAGAACTACGAGCTGGATGCCATCGCGGCGGTCTTCATCGGAGGCGCGGCGGTGCAGGGCGGGATCGGCACCGTGGTCGGCGCGGTCGTCGGTGGCCTGGTGATGGGCGTGCTCAACATGGGTCTGTCGATCCTCAGCGTCGATGCCGCCTGGCAGATGGCCATCAAGGGAATCGTGCTGCTGCTGGCCGTCGCGTTCGACATCTTCAACAAGCGGCGCAACGGCGGTGCGTGATCGGATGGGGAGCGCGGCCCCGGGGCCCGCTCCCCATCCGCTCGACTGCTTTCCGCCTCGCCGCTTCGTGATGCGATGATGGGGGAGGTGCGACCCTCATGACCCCCGCCGTGTTCGAGCCCGCAACCCCGCTCGCGCCGCCGACTGGCCGTACGACGAATGATCTGATCCGTCAGCAGAACCTCGCGTCCGTCCTCTCGCTCCTTCACTCCCGGGGTGCTCTCTCGCGCGCTCAACTGGGTGCGACGACCGGTCTGAATCGCTCGACCGTCACCGGTCTGGTGATGGAGCTGACCGAGCTGGGCCTCGTGCGCGAGGCCCCCGGAGGCGAACGCACCGGCAAGGTCGGGCGCCCGACGCTCGACATCGAACCCGAAGACCACGTCGCCGCCCTCAGCGTCCGCGCCGAGCCGCACGCGGTGACCGTCGCCCTGGTCGGTCTCGGCGGCGTCGTGCACGCGCGCCTGCGCCACGACACCGCGAGCGCCCCCTCGCCCCGGCGCTTCGTGCAGATCGTCGCGTCGTCGGT
Source organism: Microbacterium algihabitans (assembly GCF_032464975.1). Classification (NCBI taxonomy): domain Bacteria; kingdom Bacillati; phylum Actinomycetota; class Actinomycetes; order Micrococcales; family Microbacteriaceae; genus Microbacterium; species Microbacterium algihabitans. The sequence goes on along the minus strand of NZ_JAWDIU010000001.1, from coordinate 953,885 downwards.
CGAGGCGATGCGCGCCGACATCGACCGCCACTACCGCGTGGTCGGCGCGGGTCTCGCGGTGCCGGGTCTCGTCAACGCCAACGGCTCGGTGCTCGTCTCACCGACCCTCGGCTGGAGGCGGGATCCCGTCTCGGCCCGCCTGAGCGACGAGCTCGGCATGCCGGTGACCGCGGGCAACGACGCCAGCATCGGCGCCCTTGCCGAGTCGCGCTTCGGCGTCGGAGTGGGGGTCGGCAACCTGCTCTACCTCGGCGGCGCGATGCACAGCATCGGCGGCGGCCTGATCATCGACGGAACGCTGCTGCGCGGCACGTCGGGCTACGCCGGCGAGCTGGGGCACACCGTCGTCGACCCGCGGGGACGTGCGTGCGTGTGCGGTCGTCGGGGGTGCCTCGAGGCCGAGGTGAGCCTCGACCTGCTCGAACCCCTGCTGGGCCGTCGCAAGCTCGACGAAGACGAACTCGACGTCGAGCTCGGCGTCGCCCGCAATCCCCGGGTGATGACTGAGGTGACCCGTCAGGTCGAGATGCTCTCGCTCGCCCTGACCAACTTCGTCAACGCCTTCGCCCCCGAGACCGTCGTGCTCTCGGGCTATCTCGGCGCCCTGCTCTCGGTGAGCCGCGAGCGCCTGGCCGACGCGGTACGGGTACACCCTCTCGGCGCCGAGGGTCGCACGATCCGCCTCGAGCGCGCGCACCTGCGCTCGCGTCTCATGCTGGTGGGACCCGCCGAGCTTGCCTTCGCCGACCTGCTGTCGAACCCGGCCGGCTTCCGCGGCTGACCCGCGCTCCCAGAGGCCTGTCGAGCGTCCGAGAAACGCCGCGTGCGGTCGGCTGGAACGGCGCGTCCTGGACACTCAACCGGAGGCGGCGCGGCTCAGCCGCCGAGCACCACGTTCTCGGGCTCCTCGCCGCGCAGCAGGTGATCGATCTGGCGGCGCACCAGGCGCGCCATGCGGGGGTGCATGGCATCCGTCGCCCCTCCCACGTGCGGGGCGATGAGCACGCCGTCGAGGCTCCACAGCGGGTGGTCGGCGGGCAGCGGCTCGGGGTCGGTGACGTCGAGCGCCGCGCGGATGCGGCCACGGCGCACGTGGTCGACCAGGGCATCGGTGTCGACGAGCGGACCGCGGCCGACGTTGACGACCAGCGCCCCGTCGGGCAGCGCCGACAGGGCTTCGTCGTCGATGACGTGCCGGGTCGCGTCTCCGCCGGGGAGCGAGGCGATGAGCACGTCGGTCTCGGCGAGCACCTCGTACACCTTGCCGAGGGGGAAGACCTCGACCTCGTCCTGCAGGCGGCCGTGAGAGGCGACGGCGCGGAGAGACACCTCGAACGGCTTCAGCCGCGCCGCGATCGCACGCCCCACGCCGCCGAAGCCCAGCAGGGTCACGCGCTGGTCGGCGAGGCCGGTCGCCCCGCCGCCGAGCCAGTCGCTGCGATCCTGCGCGCGCACGAACTCGGGGATCCGCCGCTGCGCGGCGAGCGTCAGCGCGACGGCGAGCTCGGCGGTCGCGGTCTCGTGCACGCTCGAGGCGTTGGCGAACCGGATGCCCTCGGGCAGGCGCCCCTCGACGTTGTCGTACCCGATCGACTGGCCCTGCACGAGGCCGACCTCGATCTCGGACAGGCGCTCGATCACGGCGTCCATGCCCATGTAGGGCGGCACCACGATGTCGAAGCGGTCGTGCGGGGCGGGCCCGGTCATGTCCCACACGACGACCTCGACGCCGTCGGGAAGCGCGCCCAGGTCGTCGCGGAGGCGGTCGGTGGGCACGGAGACGAGGAGGGCAGTCGAGGGGGTCACGACAGCGACGCTACCTCCGAAGTCGCGGCGGGCTGCGGTGCTTGCGCCCGGCGGCCGATGTGCACTCCCACCGGCACGTCGTAGGCGAGATACTCGGCGAGCAGGGCATCGGCTCGGTGCTCGAACAGGCGCCGCGAGAGCGCGGCGGCGAGCTTCGTCGCCCCGCCCACGAGTCCCGGGATCTGGTGGCTCAACATGCCCTGGCTGAGGCGCGCGCCGTGGTTGAACATGTGGATCCGCGACAGCGCCGACCGCTCGGGTGACGTGCGGCTGACGAGGCCGAAGTCGTCGTCGAGGTAAGGGAACGCCGCCAGGCCGGGGTTCTGCGCCACGGCCTCGGGCGTGAGGCGGTCGCTCCACAACGCGGCATCCGGGGCCACTTCCACCAGCTCGGGGCGCTGGGCGAGGTCGGCGGCGATCCCGGTGGCGGCGAACACGACGTCGTAGTTCCGGATGCCGTGCGGCGTGGTCACCGCGATGTCGCTGGTGGTCCACTCGACGTGCTGCCACGGCGACGAGGTGACGAAGCGGAAGGAGTCGAACGCATGGGCACGCCAGAGGGCGTTCTGCGTGGCGGGCTGGTCGACGGCCGAGAGGTGCACGTTGAACTCCCACTTCTGCGCGTCGGTGAACGAGCCGTAGTTCTCGATGAGGCCGGCGAACTCCATCCACCGGTACGGGCTCACCTGGGGCATTGCGGGGCGGCGCATGTGCACCTCGACGCTGGCCGCGCCGTGCTCGAGCGCGGTCGCGGCGTTGTCGAACGCGCCCGTCCCCGCCCCCAGGACGCCGATGCGCAGGCCCGCGAGGGCGTCGAAGTCGATGTCATCGTGCGTGTGGAAAACGCGGTCGGCGGGGAGCGATCGCAGCAGCGGCGGAAGGTGGCGGCCGCCGGCGCCCTCGATGCCCGTGGCGAGCACCACGTGTCGAGCGGTGAGGGTCCAGTCGCCGTCGGGTCCGGTGAGATCGAGCTGCAACGGGTCGTCGGCGCCGGCCGTGCGCAGCGCGGTGACCCGCGTCGAGCCCACCGTCAGAACCGACGACACCTCGCGGTACCACTGCAGAAATCCGTGCCACGCGGTGGTGGGGAAGTACTCGAGGGCCTCCCACGCCTCGACCCCGTACACGGCCTCGAACCACGCCCGCGGGCTCACGGCCGGGGTGCCCCACGTGGGCCACGCGATGTCCTTCGGCGTGCGCAGGGTGTGCATACGGGCATAGGTGGTCCAGGGGCCTGTCGCGTCTGCGGGGGCGGCGTCGATCACCACGACGTCGTCGATCCCGCGGCGGTGCAGGCCGCGCGCGAGCACGAGACCCGCTTGGCCCGCGCCCACGATCACCACGGGGTGCACCCCGTCGCGCTCGCCGACCCACGAACGTCCGTCTCCGGCGCTGAGGGCGCTCTGGTGCGCGGCCTCGCGTTCGAGGGCGGCGAGGCGCGCCGCGGCGTCGGGCAGGGGGCTCAGCACGCTCACTCCCCGACGATCACGACGCGCACACCGTAGGCGTCGTCGAGGCGGTGGTTGTGGTGGTCGCTGACGTTGGTGTCGTCGAGCTCGAGGTTGACGAAGTCCATGCTCGGCTCGGCGAAGAAGGGGCCCGCGTGCCAGGTGCCCTTGCGCATCGTGATGGCGGTGCGCGGCGGGATGCGGAACGCCCGCAGGTCGTCGAGCGTCGGCTCCTCGATCCCGGGGGCGGCGACGGCGATGGTCCACTCGACGTCGCCGACGGCCATGAGCGTCTGCGTGGTCTCGAGGTGGCGTGTCACGCGCACGAACTCGGGCGCTTTGTCGTCGAGGTGCATGAGGTAGAAGCGGGGGATCCCGTTCGAGACGTCGAGCACGGCCTCTTCGGCGGTGAACGGGGTGCCGTCCTCCATGGGGGTCAGCAGCACGCCGTACGGCTCGAAGGCCGAGGCGGTGAGCGGCTCCGCCGACAGGTGGTGGGTGGTGAGGGTGTCGGTCATGGGGTCCTCGCTTCGCATCGGGTGGATGCTGCGAGGCTACGCTTGTCCGACAAGTGGCGGGACTGCTTGTCGGACAAGTTCACCGAGCGGTTACACCCGCGAAACGCTCAGCCCCGGTGCACGCGGCGGATCAGGGCGTTGCGCAACCCCGCGGGGGCGGGCAGCTGCACCTCGCGCGACCAGTACCCCACGCGGTCGTCGGCGCCGTACCCGCAATACGTCATCTCGATGACCGGCAGGCCCGGCCGGGTCTGCAGGGCCTCGGCGCGCTCGGCGTCGAGGGCCACGGCATCCACCCACATCGTCTCCCACGCCACCTGCACGCTGTTGCCGGCCTCGGCCAGGTCGAACACCGGCAGGTGCGGGTCGAGGTCCGCCTCTCGGGTGACCGGGATGAGGTCTTCGGCGAGGGCGTAGGGCCGATCGTCGACGCTCCACATCTTCACCGTGCGCAGCACCTCGGTCCCGTCGGGCAGGTCGTCGAAGCGGGAGGGGGCGGATGCCAGCGTGCGGCGCTCCGCCGACACCACCTGCAACCGCGGCTCGTACCCCGCCGCGCGGATCGACAGGGAGTGGTCGAACTGCTCGTCGATGCGGCGTCCCACCTCGGGCAGGCGCCGGTTGGCGGTGGTGCGGGTGCCCTGCGTGCGGTGGACGTAGCCGCGCTCCTCGAGGCGGATCAGCGCCTCGCGCACCGAGGCGCGGCTCGCGCCGGTCAGCTCCGCCAGGCGCGGCTCCGACGGCAGCGTGTGGTCATCGGTGTTCCAGAGCGCCAGAATGCGGTCGATGACGGGATCTTGATCGGGTGCGCGCACACGCCCATCTTCTCCGATCGGCGCGAGAGCGAGGTCACGGCGACGGCGACCGCAGGGCGACCAGCGCGTCGGCCCGGCTCGAGACGCCGAGCTTGCCGTAGATCGACCGCACCTGCGACTTCACCGTGTTGACCGAGACCCCTCGTCGCTGCGAGATCTGCGTCAGCGAGAGGTCGGAGAGCAGCATCCGGGCGAGCTCGCGCTCGGCGGCGGTGAGGTCGATGCGTCGCTCCTTCTGCGAGGGTGCCGTGGGCAGGGGGAGGGCCGCGCGGGCGGAGTCGACCATCACCCGCAGGGCCGGTCGTTCCGCCTCGACGAGGTCGAGGAGGCGCTCGGCCTCGCCGCTGAGGATGAGCAGGAACGAGATCTTCGAGCCGCCGGTGCGTTCGATGAGGGTGAGGGCGGATGCCATGCTCGCAGCGGCCCGCTTCTCCTGGCCCAGGCGCAGCAGGGCGACCGCGCGCCGGCTCAACAGCGCCGACAACGGGGAGAGGCAGTGGTCGTCCATCGCGACGCAGGCGTCGGTGGAGTCGATGAGCTCCTGGTCGCGCCCGAGCTGCAGCAGCACGGTGGCGCGCTGCGATTCGAAGCAGATGGCGTGGCCGGGGTGACTGACCCGATCCGCGATCATCGCGAGGGCCTCGCCGTACTCGCCCTGCACGGTCAGCAGACCGCTCGTCATGCTCACGAGTCGTTCACGCATGAGCCGGTAGCTGCGGGTGCGGCCCGAGCCGTGCAGTAACTGCCGTGCCTTCGCCAGGGCGATCGCGATGTCGCCCTGCAACCACCGGCCGACCACCCGCATGACGCCGGCGGAGAACCGCCAGTAGGGGTCGTCGGGTCGCGCCCGCTCGAGCTCGTCGGCGCTCGAGAGCAGGGGAGCTGCGTCTGCGTGTGCCACCCCGATCAGCGACTCCGCGAACAGCAGGCCGTGCGAGATCTCGCTCGCATCCCACCCCTCGCCGTGGAACAGCCCGCGTGCTTCGGCGACGATCCCGCCCGCCTCACCGAACTCGCCATTGATCGCCAGGGCCTCGGCGTGGGTGGCGAGGGCGCGGTACCTGTCGCCCGGCGAGTCGGCGAACAGCAGCGCCTCGGCGGCGTAGCGGGCCGCCACCTGGGGGCGGCCGATGGCGTTCAGATACTCGGCGGCGCTCGTGAGCAGTTCGGCGCGCGCCGAGGCCGGGAGCGACGCGGGCCGGGTGAGCCGTGCGTCGTCGAAGTAGCGCTCGATGAGCGCGATCCCCTCGCCGAGGGCGTCGGTGCGGGCGCGCGCGACCAGGGCCGCCGAGAGCAGTCGCGCCTGCGGCTCCGTCCACGCCCGCGGAGCGGGGCCCAGGTCGACCTCGGCCAGCAGCGCGAGGTGCCTCAGCAGGGGGACGCCGTTGCCGGGGGCCAGGCGCGGTGACACATGGACGGCAGCGGCGCGGACGGCCGCGGTACCGCCGCCGTCGTTCTCGCTCATCCCGCCCCCGTCGCGCGTGGGGCCGCTTGTTCTCCCCCGAACCCTTCGAGATTACGTCGTCGGCGGGGGTGAGCGGGTCAGACGGAGGCGTTCACCACGGCCGCGATCGCCGAGGTGAAGAAGCTGAGTCCGTCGACGCCCGAGCGCATCGCCGCGGAGGTGCCGGGGCCGAAGCCCGGTTCGACCGCGTGCTCGGGGTGAGGCATGAGGCCGACGACGTTGCCGCGTTCGTTGGTGAGGCCGGCGATGTCGTCGAGAGAGCCGTTGGGGTTGACGCCCAGGTAGCGGAAGGCGACCTGGCCTTCACCGTTGACGCGGGCCACGGTCTCGGCATCCGCGATGTATCCGCCGTCGGCGTTCTTCAGCGGGATGACGATCTCGTCGCCCTCGGTGAAGTCGCTCGTCCACGCGGTCGACGCGTTCTCGACGCGCAGGCGCTGGTCGCGGCGGATGAACTGCTGATGCGCGTTGCGGATGAGACCGCCGGGCAGCAGGTGGGCCTCGACGAGCATCTGGAAGCCGTTGCAGATACCGAGCACGGGCATGCCCTTGGCGGCGGCGTCTTTGACCTCGGCCATGATCGGCGCGAAGGCGGCGATGGCGCCGGCGCGCAGGTAGTCGCCGTAGCTGAAGCCGCCCGGCAGCACGAGGGCATCGACGCCCCGGAGGTCGTGCTCGCCGTGCCACAGCGCGACGGGCTCGCCGCCGGCGAGGCGGATGGCGCGCTGGGCGTCGCGGTCGTCGAGCGACCCGGGGAAGGTGATGACCCCGATGCGGGCCGTCATTGCACGACCTCGATGTTCACGACGTCTTCGATGACCGCGTTCGACAGCATCTCGTCGGCGAGCTCGCGCGCACGCGCCAGAGTGGCCTCGTCGACCTCGCCCTCGACGGTGAGCTCGAAGCGCTTGCCGATGCGCACGTCGGAGAAACGGGTCTCACCGAGCCGCGACAGGGCGCCGGCCACGGCCTTTCCCTGGGGGTCGAGAAGCTCGGCCTTGGGCATGACGTCGACGACGATGGTGGGCACTTCAGCTCCAGATGTCGGGTGGCGTTGTGACGCCCAGTCTACGGGAGGCCCCGGTCGTCCCCGTCGCACTGCGCGGAGGCTCTCCAGCCCCGTGGGTGAATTCCGATAACGATCCGGATGCTTTCGCTTGACCTCATGGGAGCGATCCCATAGCGTCGACTCTCGATCGGTGAGAGCGCTCCCAAACATTGTGCGGGAGCATCCCACAGCACCGGTCCGCACCCACCACAAAGGAGTGATCTGTGAAAAACCGCGCCCTGCGTCGTGTGGCCCTCGTCGCCGCCGTCGCCTCCACCTCCGCCCTCGTCCTCGCCGGCTGCTCCGGCGGAGGCGCCGCCTCGGGCGGCGACGGACAGGTGACCCTCACCGTCGCCACCTTCAACGACTTCGGATACACCGACGCGCTCCTGAAGGAGTACACGGACGCGCATCCGAACGTGAAGATCGTGCACAACAAGGCGGCGACCAGCAACGACGCCCGTGCCAACTACTTCCAGAAGCTCGGCAAGACCGGCCTCGCCGACATCGAGGCGATCGAGGTCGACTGGCTGCCCGAGGTCATGGAGTACGCCGACCTGCTCGCCCCCGTGCCCGACGACCTGAAGAGCCGCTGGCTCGACTACAAGGTCAAGGCCGCGACCAGCACCGACGGCAAGCTCATCGGGTACGGAACCGACATCGGCCCCGAGGGCGTCTGCTACCGCTCCGACCTGTTCGCCGCCGCGGGCCTGCCGACCGACCGTGAAGAAGTCGCGAAGATGCTGCAGGGCGACTGGTCGACCTACTTCGCCGCGGGAGACAAGTACGTCGCCGCCACCGGCAAGGCCTTCTTCGACTCCGCCGGCGGCACCTACCAGGGCGCCATCAACCAGGTCGAGGACGCCTACGAGAACCCCGCGAACGGCGAGATCACCGCCACCACGAACCCCGAGGTCAAGAAGATCTACGACGAGGTGCTCAAGGCGAGCGCCACGCAGTCCGCGCACCTGGGCCAGTGGTCCGACGACTGGATGGCCGGGCTCTCCAATGGCGCCTTCGCCACCATGCTCTGCCCGGGCTGGATGCTCGGTGTCATCGAGGGCAACGCCCCCGAGGTCAAAGGCTGGGACATCGCCAACGTCTTCCCCGGCGGCGGCGGCAACTGGGGCGGCTCGTACCTGACCGTTCCCGCGAACGGCAAGAACGTCGCGGCCGCGCAGGAGCTCGCCGACTGGCTGACGAGCCCCGACACCCAGATCAAGGCGTTCGAGAACGCGGGCACCTTCCCGAGCCAGACCGAGGCGCTCAAGAACGAGACGCTGCTGAGCAACAAGAACGCCTACTTCAACGACGCCCCGGTCGGCCAGATCCTCACCGATCGCGCCGAGGCCGTGAAGGTGTCGCCGTACAAGGGCAAGTTCTACTTCCAGATCAACGACGCCATGCAGAAGGCGCTGACGCGAGTCGAAGACGGCACTCAGGATGCCGCGACCTCGTGGCAGCAGTGGGTGACCGAGGTCGACGCCCTGAAGTGACCGACGCGGGCGGATGCCGGGGGCTGCAGCAGCGGCCCTCGGCATCCGTCCCTCGTCTCGAGGAGGAGACACCATCGTGACAAGCACACTCGAACGGCCCACCCGGTCGGCCTCGGCGCCCACCGGCGCACGGCAGCCGCGACGCATCGGCTTCGGCCAGCGGCGCAGTGCGTGGGACCTGAAGTTCTCGCCGTACCTCTACATCTCGCCGTTCTTCATCCTGTTCGCGATCACGGGCCTCTTCCCCATCGCCTACACGGCCGTGATCTCGTTCATGGACTGGGATCTCGTCCGCAACTCGGGCCACTTCATCGGCTTCGACCAGTACACGTGGGTGCTCTCCCAGCCCAAGTTCTGGGTCGCGCTGCGCAACACCTTCAGCATCTTCCTGCTCTCCAGCGTCCCGCAGCTCATCCTCGCGATCTTCATCGCGGCGATGCTCGACCAGAACATCCGCGCGAAGACGTTCTGGCGCATGAGCGTGCTCATCCCCTACGTCATGGCTCCGGTCGCGGTGGCCCTCATCTTCAGCAACATGTTCGGCGACCAGTACGGCGTCGTGAACACCACGCTGCAGAACCTCGGTCTTCCCGCCGTCCCGTGGCACTCCGACGCCCTCGCCAGTCACGTCGCGATCGCCACGATGGTCAACTTCCGCTGGACCGGCTACAACACCCTGATCCTCCTCGCGGCGATGCAGGCGATCCCGCGCGAGTTCTACGAGGCGGCCACGGTCGACGGCGCAGGCAAGGCGCGTCAGTTCTTCTCGATCACCCTGCCGAGCCTCAAGCCGACGCTCATCTTCGTGATCATCACCTCCACCATCGGCGGTCTGCAGATCTTCGACGAGCCCCGCATGTACGACCAGTACGGCACGGGCGGCGCCGACAACCAGTGGCTCACCGTGACGCTGTGGCTCTACAACATCGGATGGGGCGAGTGGAACTTCGGCCGCGCGGCCGCCCTCGCCTGGATCCTCTTCATCATCATCTTGGCCATCGGCGCGATCAACATGTTCGTGACCCGTTCGCTCGTGCGCGACGAAGGCGGTCGCGACCAGCGCTCCCGCCGCGAGCGCCGGGCTCAGGCGCGCGCTGCGAAGCAGCGTCTCGAGGCCGATGCCGATCGCCGTTCCACCCCTCGAAAGGAGGCGCGTCGATGACCGCCGTCACCCCGGCCCCCGTGCCCGTGATCGACCGCGACCTGCCCGCACGTGGGCGTCGCCGCCCGCGACCGGTGCGCGGCTCCCGCCCCGGCTGGATCGTCTACGCGAGCCTCGCTGCGGTCCTGTTGGCCAGCATCTTCCCGTTCTACTGGTCGCTGCTGATCGGATCGGGCGACGCCTCCACGGTCCGCGACCCGAACATGTCGTGGATCCCGGGCGGCAACTTCTTCGCCAACGCCGCGGCGGTCATGGGCGACCCGGCCGTCAACTTCTGGCCGGCGCTCCTGAACTCCATCATCAGTTCCGCCCTCATCGCGGCATCCGTCGTCTTCTTCTCGACCCTCGCGGGCTGGGCGTTCGCGAAGCTGAAGTTCCGCGGCGGTCCCTGGCTGCTGCTGTTCGTCGTCGGCACGATGGCGGTTCCGATGCAGCTGGGCGTGGTGCCGCTGTACATCCTGTTCAGCGAGCTCGGGTGGACCGGACAGCTGGGCGCCATCATCATCCCCGCGCTCACGAGCGCGTTCGGGGTGTTCTGGATGACGCAGTACCTGCGTCAGGCGGTGCCCGACGAGCTCATCGAGGCCGCTCGCGTCGACGGCGCGACCTCGTTCCGCACGTTCCTCACCGTGGGCGTGCCGGCGGCGCGCCCCGCGGCCGCGATGCTCGGACTGTTCACGTTCGTCAGCGCGTGGAACAACTTCTTCTGGCCGTTCATCGTTCTCGACCGCCAGAACCCGACGCTGCCGGTGGCCCTGTCGCTGCTGCAGTCCAACTACTTCGTCGACTACTCGAAGGTCCTCGCGGGCGTGCTGCTGTCGACGATTCCGCTGCTGGTCTTGTTCGTGTTCGCGGGCAAGCAGCTGGTCAGTGGCATCATGCAAGGGGCGGTCAAGGGATGACCCTTGCGCCCACGGAAGGAACCCGAACCATGTCCGACGCCCGAGCCTTCCCCCAGGGCTTTCTCTTCGGTGCCGCCACGGCGGCCTACCAGATCGAGGGGGCGGCGTTCGAAGACGGCCGCACCGCGTCGATCTGGGACGCCTTCAGCCGTGTTCCGGATGCCGTGATCAACGCCGACAACGGCGATGTCGCGTGCGACCACTACCACCGCTATGCCGGCGACGTGCAGCTGATGAAGCAGCTCGGCCTGCAGACCTACCGCTTCTCGACGTCGTGGTCGCGCGTGCGCCCCGACGGCGGAGCGCTCAACCCGAAGGGCGTCGACTTCTACAAGCGTCTCGTCGACGAGCTGCTGGGCGCCGGCATCCTGCCCTGGCTGACCCTCTACCACTGGGACCTGCCGCAGGCGCTGCAGGATCGCGGCGGCTGGACCGTGCGCGAGACGGCCGACCGCTTCACCGAGTACGCGCTCGACATGCACGACGCCCTGGGCGACCGCGTCGACGTGTGGACGACGCTCAACGAGCCGTGGTGCTCGTCGTTCCTCAGCTACACCGCCGGTGCGCACGCTCCGGGCCACTACTCGCAGGCCGAGGGCATGCTCGCCGCGCACCACCTGCTGCTCGGGCACGGTCAGACCGTGCGGGAGCTGCGTGCGCGCGACGCCTCGCTGAACCTGGGGATCACGCTGAACCTCACGGTGGCGGATGCCGTCGACCCGGCCGATCCCGCCGACCTCGACGCCGCGCGGCGCATCGACGGGCAGTTCAATCGGTGGTTCCTCGACCCGGTGTTCCGCGGCACCTACCCGGCCGACATCATCAAGGACTTCCGAGACACCGACGCCGAGGCCGTCGCGCGCTGGCAGGAGGCCGTTCAGCCCGGCGACCTCGACGTCATCTCGACGCCCATCGACTCGCTCGGCGTGAACTACTACCACGGCGAGTACGTGGGCGGCACGCCCCCCGAGGTGGACCCGCCCGCCGGCGATGCGCCCACCCCGCGCCCGATCGGCAAGCCGTTCCCCGCCAGCGAGAACCTGTACTGGCACGACCGTGGCCTCTCGCGCACCAACATGGGCTGGGAGGTGCAGCCCGAGGGGCTCACCCGCCTGCTCGAGCGCGTGAGCGACGAGTACGCGGCCGAGGCCGGCGTGGCGCTGTACGTCACCGAGAACGGCGCCTCGTACGACGACGAGCCGGTCACCGAGGCGGGCGAGACCCGCGTGCACGACGCCGAGCGCGTCGAGTTCGTCGAGGCGCACCTGGGAGCGGTGCTGGATGCCGTGGACAAGGGCGTCGACGTGCGCGGCTACTTCTACTGGTCGCTCATGGACAACTTCGAGTGGGCCTGGGGCTACGCCAAGCGCTTCGGCATCGTCTACGTCGACTACGCCACGCAGGAGCGCACGATCAAGGACTCGGGGCTGGCGTACGCGCGGGTCATCGCGCAGCGCGCGCTGGAGCCTGCCGTCGTCCGCTGAGTCGGAAGAGCGAGGGCCCGGCCACCCACCCAGGGAGCCGGGCCTTCGTTGTCGGTGCCAGCTGATGCAGCGTCGTGATCCGGCCTCGCGCGTGGTCATGGGCCAGAGACATACGGTGTAAGTTTGGCCTGTTCCCGTACCCGGGTGTCGCTGCGCGCAGCGCTCTCGCCCGCAGTACGCTCGCACTATCGCGGGGCCGGTCACCACCGGCACCCGTGCAGAAGCCGTCTCACCGGCCCCCGAAGGAGGGAAGCGTTGGATCTCGCACCCGCGCGGGGCGCCGCCACGATCGAAGAGGTCGCCGCGCGCGCCGGAGTGTCGCGCTCGACCGTGTCGCGCGTCGTCAACGGCTCCACCGCCGTCTCGCCATCGGCGCTCGAGGCCGTGCGTCGAGCGATCGACGAGCTGCAGTACGTGCCCAACCGCGCGGCGCGCTCGCTCGCGAGCAGGCAGACCCGCGCCATTGCGCTGGTGATCCCCGAGCAGACCGACCGTTTCTTCGGCGACCCGTTCTTCGCCTCGATCGTCGCAGGCATCGGCGAGGTGATCGGCGAATCCGACTACATCATGAACATGCTGATCGCGAGCGACGACGCCAGCGCCAAGGCGCTCGGATACCTGCGTAGCGGCAGCGTCGACGGCGCGATCGTCGCCTCGCACCACACCAGCGACACCTTTCTCGACCGGGTCGCCGACGTCGTGCCGGTCGTTTACGGCGGACGCCCCGCGCGCATCCGCTCGGACGATTACTACGTCGACGTCGACAACGTCGAGGGCGGCCGACTCGCGACGGCCTACCTGATCGAGCGCGGACACCGGCGCATCGCCACGATCTCGGGACCGCCCGACATGCCCGCGGGCATCGACCGTCTGAAGGGCTTCCATGCCGCGATGACCGAGGCCGGCGTGACCCCCGTGGCCGTCGAGAACGGCGACTTCACCGAGTCGGGCGGAGCGAGTGCGATGACCCGCGTGCTGTCGGCGGGCGAGAGGCCGGACGCCCTCTTCGTCGCGAGCGACCTGATGGCGCGCGGCGCCTACGAGGTCTTGCGCGAGAAGGGCATCGAGCCCGGTCGCGACATCGCCGTGATCGGCTTCGACGACTCGGCCGTGTCGACCGCGGTCTCGCCGGCGCTGACCACCGTGCGTCAGCCCTCGCTCACGCAGGGGCGGCACATGGCATCCGTTCTGCTCGACATCCTCGCCGGGCGGCCCGCCGTGCACGCCACGATCCTGCCCACGGAGATCATCGAGCGCGCCTCGGCGTGACCGTCACGCCCACTCGGCGGTGTCGGGGTCGATGCCGTGCGCGCGGGCGCTCGCCTCGATCGCCTCACACAGCCACGTGGCCAGGCCCGGACGCACGCGGTCGTAGTGCGCGGTGAATCGCTCGTCGGCCACGTACATGTGCCCGAGGTGCACGTGCATCTGCCGCGAGACCGGGTAGAACGCCGACAGGGCCTCGCGGTGACGCTCGACGAGGGCGGCCGCCGTCGCCTCTTCGGGGCGGATGCCGGCGGCCATCGCCGCGCCCAGCTCGGCCTCCACCCCGGCCAGCGTCGACGTGACCGCCGCCCAGTCCTCCGCTCCCCGCGAGGCGGAGCGCTCGGCCGCCTGCTGCCACTGCGGCGACGAGCCGTGGGCGTCGCGCGCCTCGGCCGGCCAGTCGGTGTTCCAATCGGGGCCGAAGACCGCCCTCTGCTCGTCGGGCGAGAGCAGGACGCCGTGCTTCTGGGCCTCGATCATGCGGCCGAGGTCGTCGTCGAGTTCGCGGAGCTGGTCGATCCGCTGCGCGAGCTGCGCCCGCTGCACCCGCAACTGCGCCGAGACGTCGTCGCCGGGCTCGTCGAGCACCGCGCGGATGGCCTCGAGATCCAGGCCCAGTTCGCGGTAGACGACGATGCGGCGCAGGCGTTCGAGGTCGGCATCCGTGTACAACCGATAACCGGCGGCCGAACGCGCGGCCGGACGGGCCAACCCGATCTCGTCCCAGTGGTGCAGGGTCCGCACCGTCAGCCCGAGCTGCGCAGCGGTCTCGCCGACCGGCAGCCCGTCTCGTGTCATGGCGTTCATCATGCCGACAAGGCTGCGCCCTCACGTCGCGTGAGGGTCAAGCCGTCCGTCACGAGAACAGGGGATGTCACGAGAACAGGAGGTTCCGGCCGACATCGTCCTGTTCCGGGCGCGGAGCCTGTTCTCGTGACGACGCCGGGCGCGGACGCCGCTCAGCGGGCGTCGGGCAGCGGCCGCTGGTACACGTCGGGGATGTCGTCGCCGTCGGCATCCACCTCTTCGTCCTGCTCCAGCTGCTTGTAGCGGCGGTTGCGCACCAGCAGCACGGCGGAGGCGAAGACGGATGCCAGGAGCGAGGCCGCCATGATCGCGATCTTCGCGTCGTCGGTGTGCGGAGAGCCCCCGGGGAAGCTCAGCTCGGCGATCAGCAGAGACACGGTGAACCCGATGCCGGCGAGCAGGCCGACCCCGGCGAGGTCGATCCACTTCAGCGCCGGGTCGAGGCGCACCTTCGTCACGAGGGTGAGCACCCGCACGCCCAGCAGGATGCCGATCGGCTTACCGAACACGAGGCCGGCGACCACGCCGATGGTCACGGGGTCGGTGAGCGCGCGCATGATGCCGTCGCCCCCGCCGACGGCGACACCCGCGGCGAAGAACGCGAAGATCGGCACCGCGATGCCGCTCGAGAGCGGGCGGAAGCGGTGCTCGAATTGCTCGGCGAGGTCCATGCCGTGGTGCTCGGGCTGACGCCGCGAGGCGGCGACGGGGATGGTGAAGGCCAGGGCGACACCGGCGATCGTGGCGTGCACGCCCGACGCGTGCAGGAACGCCCACGCGGCGAAGCCGATCGGCAGCAGCACGACCCACGCGCCCCACGCGTGGCGCGCGAACCAGGCTCGAGCCCGGTGCGCGATCACGCCGTAGATCACGACGAGCACCGCGAACACGGCCAGGGGCAGCAGCGAGATGTCGCTGGTGTAGAAGATCGCGATGATCGCGATGGCGATGAGGTCGTCGACCACCGCGAGGGTCAGCAGGAAGATGCGGAGCGGCCCGGGCAGGTGCGAGCCCACGAGGGCGAGCACGGCGACGGCGAACGCGATGTCGGTCGCGGTGGGGATCGCCCATCCGGCCAGCAGGCTCGGCTGCGTGTGCACGATCGCGACGTAGATGAGCGCCGGAACCGCGACGCCCGCGAACGCCGCCGTGACCGGGACGATCGCGGTGCCGAAGCGGCGCAGGCTGCCGCTCACGATCTCGCGCTTGAGCTCGAGGCCGACCATGAAGAAGAACACCGCGAGCAGACCGTCGGCCGCCCACGTTCCCAGGCTCAGGTCGAGGTGCCACGGCTCGTAGCCGATGCGGAAGTCGCGCAGCGCGAAGTAGGCGTCGGATGCGGGGGAGTTCGCCCAGATGATCGCGATGATCGCGGCGACGACCAGCAGCATGCCGCCGACGGATTCGCGGCGGAGCAGCGTCGTGACGCGGTGGACTTCGCGGTAGCCGGGCCAGCTCGGCGCGCGGGTGGTGTCGTGGCTCATGAGGCCTCCTGAGGGGTCGATCGACGAAATGTCGACCAGACTTCCCGACGCACCGAGACCCAGTTTACCGTGGCGCCGCTCGTGCCTCAGGCGGTGCGACGGAACGTGACCACATTGCGCGTCGAACGGAGGTCGTCGGTGCGGCCGTAGGCGAAGTGCCCCCATGCCGTGCGCATCAGCACGCCGGTCCGGTCGAGGTCCGCCGCGGTTGCGCCGGCATAGGGGGCGAGACCGGATGCCGCGTTCTCGGAGCCGAAGACGAAGGGCACCTCGATCGCGTGCGAGGAGCCGAAGTTATTGCGCGGAGCCCGCCAACGGAAGGTGAAGCGCACGACCTCGCCGCCGGAACGCTCGTACGCGCGCGCGAAGGCGCGGGCGGGGCCGCTGTAGACCCAGGTGGTCAGTGCGCGATCGACGAGGGAGACCACCAGAGGACCGAGCACGGGGACCCTCGACACTCCGCGCAGAGCGGGAACGAGGGGAAGGAAGAGGCGTGCCTCGTGAGCGGTCGTTCCGATCAGCAGCGGAATGCGCGGCGCGACGTGCGCCCATCGCTCGCGCATCCCGTTCTCGTCCGGCAGAGGATCCTGACCCGCCTGGGGTCCGAACGCCATCAACGCGACCGGGCTCTTCCGGGCCGCCCGGGCCACCGCCGCCTGCGCCACCTCGAGGTCGAGGCCGTCGCCGTCGACCAGCGTCTCGTCGAGAGCGGCGTTCATCGCCGCGCCGATCCCCGCGCGACCGCGGATGGTGCGCAGGGGAGCGCTCTGCACGATCGCTCGTGAGAACAGCGAGGCGGCACCGTCGACCGTCATCAGATGCAGCACGGCATCGGCCCCCGCCGACTGGCCGAAGGCCGTCACCCGCGCCGGGTCGCCCCCGAAGGAGGCGATGTTGGCTTGCACCCACCGGAAGGCCGCGAGCTGATCCAGCAGCCCGAGATTGGCGGGTCGTCCCACGCCGTCGCCGACGTAGCCGAGGACGCCGAGTCGGTAGGTGACGGTGACGACGATCACGCGTTCCTGGAGGACGAGCGCGCGGGGGTCGTACAGGGGCAGATCGCCCGCTCCGCTGACGTACGACCCGCCGTGGATCCACACCATGACGGGCAGGGGCTCGTCCGCGGCGCCGTGATCGGCGGGGAGGGTGACGGTCAACCGCTGGCAATGCTCGCTCTGCGGGAGCCCGCCGGTCTGATCCCCGATGATCTCGAGCGCCTCGGTAGGCACCTGGGGGCAGGCGGGCGAGGCCTCGAAGGCGGGGAACGGATCGCTGCCGAGGTGCGTGAGCGCGCGCGGCTTCTCGAACCGGTCCGCGTGAGCGTAGGGCACGCCCGCGGCGCGCACGATGTCACCGTCGACGACGGCTTCGATCTCGCCGACGGATGTCATGAAGACGCGGGTGCGCCGACCGTGAGATGTCATGTCCCGTGTGCGACCGAGCCGTCAGCTCGGGTCGCCGCCCAACGGGCCGACCGCGGGGATCGGACCGCCGTCGTCGGCGCCGGTCTTGCGGGCGCGGGCGATCGCGTTGCCGAGGTGGTAGATCAGCAGTGCCGCGACCGAACCGAGCACGATCGCGCCGAGCTGGAAGTCGCCCCACTGCATCGTGAACCCGGCGATCGCGAGCACCAGCGCGACGGCGCCGGTGTACTGGTTGACCGGACGCGAGAAGTCGACGCGGTTGTCGACCCAGATCTTGATGCCGATGATGCCGATCAGGCCGTACAGCGCGGTCGTCACGCCACCGAGCACGCCCGGCGGGATGGTGTTGAACACCGCGCCGACCTTGGGCGAGAGGCTCAGCACGATCGCGGTCAGACCGGCGACCCAGTACACAGCGGTCGAGTAGACGCGGGTCGCCGCCATGACGCCGATGTTCTCGCCGTAGGTCGTGGTGCCGGAGCCGCCGAAGGTTCCGGCGAGGGTCGTGGCGACACCGTCGGCGATGAGGGCGCGACCGGTGGAGCGGTTGGCCGTGGCATCCGTCATCGCCGCCACACCCCGCACGTGACCGACGTTTTCGGCCACGAGCACCAGCACGACGGGAAGGAACATCGCGATGACCGACCAGGTCGCGGGCGTCGTGAAATCGGCGAACTGGAAGGTGGGCAGGCCCACCCACGGCGCCTGCGCGACGGCGTCGAAATCGATGAGCGTCTCGCCCGAGACGGCCTGGATGATCACGGTCGCGACGTAGCCCACGATCACGCCGAGGAAGATCGAGATGCGCCCGAGGAAGCCGCGGAACAGCACGCTGAACAGGATGACCGCGACGAGCGTGATGGTGCCCGGCAGGGGCTGCAGCTGGAAGTTCGACCACGCGACGGGCGCCAGGTTGAAGCCGATGAGGGCGACGATCGCGCCGGCGACCACCGGCGGCATGACCTTGTCGACCCAGCCGAGGCCGGCGAACTGCACGATGACGCCGATGACGGCGAGAAGCACACCCACGGCGACGATGCCCGCGAGCGCCGAGCCCGTGCCGGCCATGGTCGTGGCGGCGGTGATCGGCGCGATGAACGCGAACGACGACCCCAGGTAGCTGGGGAGGCGGTTCTTCGTCACGAGCAGGAACAGCAGCGTGCCGATGCCGGAGAACAGCAGCGTGGTCGAGACCGGGAACTTCGTCAGCACCGGCACGAGGAAGGTCGCGCCGAACATTGCGATGACGTGCTGGAGGCCGATCGCGACCGTCGCGCCCCAGTTCAGGCGTTCGCCGGGGGCGACGACGGCCCCGGGCTCGACCGTGCGGCCGTTGCCGTGCAGCTTCCAGCGGAACATGTGTCTCCTTGGGGGATGTGGTCGGGGGGCCCTTCGACAAGCTCAGGGGCCGTGGGCGGCTCAGGGACCGTGGGCGGCTCAGGGACCGGGTCGCGGCTCAGGGACCGGGTTGCGGCTCAGGGACCGGTTGCGGTTGCGGTGAGGCTGTCGAAGCCTTCGCGGGCGCGGGTCAGGCGCCGGTGAGCAGGCCGAGCAGCGTCGCATAGCGCTCGCGCGTGCGCTCGACGATCTCGTCGGGAAGCGCGGGCGGCTCGCCCTGCTTGTCCCAGTTCTGGGCCAGCCAGTTGCGCACGATCTGCTTGTCGAAGCTCGCCATGCGCTCCGCGGGGGTCGTGCCGGTGCGCCAGGCCTCGGCATCCCAGTAGCGCGAGGAGTCGGACGTGAGCACCTCGTCGGCGAGGGTCAGCACGCCCGCGTCGTCGAAGCCGAACTCGAACTTGGTGTCGGCGAGGATCAGGCCGTGCGCCTCGGCGGTCGCGGCGGCGCGGCGGTAGATCTCGAGCGAGAGGTCGCGCAGGGCGGCGGCCGTCTCGGCACCGACGAGCTCGACCGAGCGCTCGAAGGTGATGTTCTCGTCGTGCTCGCCCATCGGCGCCTTGAAGGCGGGCGTGTAGAGGGGCTCGGGGAGGCGGTCACCGTCGTTCAGGCCCTCGGGCAGACGGATGCCGCACACCGTGCCCTCCGCCTGATACTCGGCCCAACCCGAGCCGGTGAGGTAGCCGCGCACGACGCACTCGATCGGCTGCATGTCGAGGGAGCGGACGAGCATCGCGCGCCCCCTCACGGCATCCGGGATCAACGACACCGGGTCGTCGCCCCGCAGCGTGTGATCGGCCGCCAGATGGTTCGGGATCGCCCGACCGCCGTCGGCTCCGGCGAGCTGGTCGAACCACCACAGGCTCAGCGTGGTCAGCAGTTCGCCCTTGCCCGGGATGCCGGGGGAGAGCACGTGGTCGAAGGCGCTCACGCGGTCGCTCGCCACGACGAGGAGGTGCGCGGGGGTGGCGTCTGCGGCGGTGTCGGCGGGGACGTAGAGGTCGCGCACCTTGCCGGAATAGACGTGGCGCCAGCCGGGAAGCTCGAGCGGGGGAGCGGTGGTCACCCGCTCATTATCGCGGGTGCGACCGGCCGCCCACGACGGCGCGGAAGGCTGATTCTGTCACAACGCCTCCGGCGACGCCTGCCCCCCGAGCGCGGCGGACCCGTTGACTACCCTCGGGGGAATGACCGATGACTCCCCCCGAACCTCGGTAGCCATCGACCCCCACGCGGGGAGCAGGCACTCCACCATCCGCGGGTGGGTCTTCTGGCCCGCCGCCGCGATCGCCCTCGCCTTCATCGCGTTCGCGATGCTCTTCCCGGCTGCCGCCGAAGCGACGTTCGGCGCCGTGCAGACCTTCATCGTCTCGGCGTTCAACTGGTACTACGTGCTGATCGCGGCCTTCTTCGTCGTCTTCGCGCTCGCCATGGGCTTCAGTCGCTTCGGCAACATCAAGCTCGGGCAGGACGACGACGAGCCGGAGTTCTCGACCATGTCGTGGTTCTCGCTGCTGTTCGCCGCGGGAATGGGCATCGGCCTCGTCTTCTACGGCGTGAGCGAGCCGCTCAGCCATTTCATCGAGCCGCGGCCCGGCGTGGAGGGCACTCCCAACCAGCTCGCGCAGCAGGCGATGTCGCAGACCTTCCTGCACTGGGGAGTTCACGCGTGGTCGATCTACGTCGTGCTCGGTCTCGCCCTCGCCTACGCGTTCCACCGCCGTCGCCGGCCGCGAACCATCCGCTGGGCGCTCGAGCCGATCCTGGGTGCGCGTCTCGTGCAGGGCGGCTGGGGCAACGCGATCGACGTCGCGGCCCTCGTCGGCACCCTCTTCGGCGTGGCCACCTCGCTCGGCCTCGGTGTCATCCAGATCAGCGCGGGTCTCGACTACCTGGGCGTCGTCTCGCCGTCGGTCATCAGCCAGGCGATCATCGTCGGCATCATCACCGGATTCGTGCTGTTCTCGGTGCTGTCGGGCGTCGGCAAGGGCATGAAGTGGCTGTCGAACATCAATCTCGTGCTCGCGGGGTTGCTCATGCTGTTCCTGCTGTTCGTCGGCCCCACCGAGTTCCTCCTGCGAGATGTCGTGCAGTCGATCGGCAACTACATCCAGAATTTCGTGAGCCTGTCCTTCACCACCAGCGCGTACTCCGGTGACGAGGGCGTGGCCTGGCAGGGCACCTGGACCGCGTTCTACTGGGGCTGGTGGATCTCGTGGGCTCCCTTCGTCGGCATCTTCATCGCGCGCATCTCGCGCGGTCGCACCGTGCGCGAGTTCGTTGTCGGCGTCATTCTCGTGCCCACGCTCGTCGGCATCCTGTGGTTCACCGTGCTCGGCGGAACCGCGATCTACGGCGAGCTCACCGGCACGGTCGAACTGGTCGGCGCCGACGGGTCGGTGAACGTCTCGACGGCGCTGTTCCAGATGCTGCAGAGCGTTCCCGGATCGGTGGTGATCTCGGTGGGCTTCCTCATCCTCATCGGGATCTTCTTCGTCACCTCGGCCGACTCCGGCGCTCTGGTGATGGGGATGATCGCCACCGGCGGCGAAGAGGAGCCCAAGCGCTGGGTGCGCGTGTTCTTCACGCTCGCCACCTCGCTCATCGCCTTCGCCCTGCTGCTGGCGGGTGGGCTCACGGCGCTGCAGACCGCGGCGATCAGCATCGCCCTGCCTTTCAGCGTCGTGCTGCTCGCGATCTGCTGGGCCACCGTCGTGGCGTTCCGTCGTGAGATGAAGGCCTATGACAAGGCCGAGCGGGCGCAGCTGCGCGATTCGATCGGCGAGCACTACGGCCTCGAGGTCGAGGAGCCCAACCAGCGCGGGATCTTCGGCATCCCCGCCCGTTGGCGCCAGCGACGCGCGGTTTCGGCGCAGGCCGAGGCACGCGAGGAGGCGCGAGCGGAGGCCGAGACGGTCTCGGGCGACTCGCCGTCGGCCTGAGTCCCGGCATCCGGAACCCCTCCCGAACACGCCGCGTCCGCACCGGGCGCGGCGTGTTCTGCGTCGGGCGCAAGCCCTCCGCGCCGACGACCACCCGGGCGTTGACTGTGCGCGGCGGCGAGGGCGGTGCGATACGCGATGTTCACCCGCGCGAGTTCGCCTCAAGCGCCGCAACAGCGTATAGTCCACGTGGACTAGTCGACACGGACCATGGAAGGGGACGCATGCCGGAGCCCAGCCGCCTCACCCCGGTCGCCGTGATGATCCTCGCGACGCTGCGCGAAGGTGACATGCACACCTACGAGCTCGTTCGGCTGCTCAAGGAGCGTCGGGACGACCGCCTCGTGCCCCTGCAGAAGGGCACGATCTACCACACCGTCGCGCGCCTCGAGCGGGACGGTCTGCTGGCCGAAGTGGGCGTCGACCGCGACGGCAATCGCCCCGAACGCACCACGTATACGATCCGGGATGCCGGGCATCGGGCCGTCGAAGAATGGGTGCGCGCCGAGCTGCCCCAGATCGACCGACCGAGCGACTTCCGCGTCGCGCTGTCGGAGGCCCACAATCTCGACCGCGCCGAGGTGATCGACCTGCTGGACGCCCGCCGCGCCCTGCTCCTCGACTCTCTCGACGAACACCGCGCCGGCCTCGTGAACGCGGCCGAGCGCGAGACCCCCGAGCAATTCCTCGTCGAGCTGCAGCGGCAATCCGCTCTGCTCGACGCTGAACTCGCGTGGCAGGACTCCCTGCGTGCGCGCCTCGCCGATCGCTCCCTCGCCTGGGGCATCGCCGAAATCCCCGAACACATCAAGAAGAAGCATCGCGTCTCAAAGGAGACCACCCCATGACCGACTCCCGCGCCGCCTCCGCGGCCTCCACTCGCACCGGGTCGCACAAGACCACCGAACGCAGCCCCTGGCCGGCCCTCTGGGCCCTGGTCATCGGGTTCTTCATGATCCTGGTCGACACCACGATCGTCTCGGTGGCGAACCCCGCCATCAAGGCGGCGCTCGACCCGAACACCAGCAACCTCGACAACGTCGTGTGGGTCACCAGCGCCTACCTGCTCACCTATGCGGTCCCCCTGCTGATCACCGGACGCCTCGGCGACCGCTTCGGACCCAAGAACATCTACCTGACGGGTCTCGCGATCTTCACGATCGCCTCGCTCGCGTGCGGACTCGCCCCCTCGCTCGAAATGCTCATCGTCGCCCGCGCCGTGCAGGGCCTCGGCGCCGCGCTCATGACGCCGCAGACCATGGCCGTCATCACGCGCACCTTCCCGCCGCAGAACCGCGGTGCGGCCATGGGCCTGTGGGGTGCCACCGCCGGTGTCGCGACGCTCGTCGGCCCGCTCGCGGGCGGCCTGCTCGTCGACGGCCTCGGGTGGGAGTGGATCTTCTTCATCAACATCCCGGTCGGCATCATCGGCTTCATCGCCGCGGTGATCCTCGTGCCGCAGCTGCCGAAGACCGCTCACAAGTTCGACATCCTCGGGGTGATCCTCAGCGCCGTGGGCCTCTTCCTCATCGTCTTCGGCCTGCAGGAGGGCGAGCACTACTCCTGGGCGACGTGGATCTGGGTCATGGTCGCCGCCGGTGTCGTCGTGATGGGCGTGTTCATCTGGACGCAGGCGCGCAGCAAGGGCGAGCCCCTCGTGCCCCTCGACCTGTTCCGCGAGCGCAACTTCTCCGTCGCCAACCTCGCGATCGCGACCGTCGGCTTCACCGTGACGAGCATGGCCCTGCCGCAGATGTTCTACCTGCAGCTCGCGCGGGGTCTCACCCCCACCGAGTCGGCGCTGCTGCTCATCCCTCTCGCGATCCTCTCGGGGGTGCTGGCACCCTTCGCCGGCAAGCTCCTCGACCGCACCGACCCGCGCTTCCTGCTCGTGCCGGGCCTGCTGCTGGTCGGCGGATCGCTCGGCCTCTACCTCGCGCTGATCCTCAACGACGCGCCGATCTGGGCCTTCCTCATCCCCTCGGCCCTCATGGGCGTCGGCAACGCCGGAATGTGGGGCCCGCTCGCCACCACTGCGACGCGCAACCTGCCGCCGCGTCAGGCGGGCGCCGGCGCCGGCATCTACAACACCACCCGCACCGTCGGATCGGTGATCGGCTCGGCATCCATCGCCGCGTTCATGCAGGCGCGCCTCGAAGCGAACCTGCCCGGTGCCGCCGACGCGTCGGCGAGCTTCGGCTCGGGTGCGCTGCCGCCGCAGGTGGTCGCGGGCTTCTCGACGGCCATGGGTGAGTCGCTGATCCTTCCGATCTGCGTCATCGCGGTCGGTCTCGTCGCGGTGCTGTTCATGAAGCGCCCCTCGGTGATCCGCCCGCACGGCGCCCCACGCGATGCGGCACCCGCGCAGCAGGCGGCCCAGGCCGCCCCGGCGGCCGCGGGGGAGTAACCCTTCCGTGGCAACGCCGTCGTCCCCTCGTTCGGGGGCGGCGGCGTTTCGCGTTCATCGGAAGGGATGCTCGCGGATGCCGCGGACTCGATCCTGCGCCCGGGGAAGAAGGTCCTGAACGCGTTGTCCCGGGAGCAGGTTCTCCACATCACCGGGATCGCCTCGACGCACGTGGTTCGATCGCGCCAGCGTCGCAATCGGGGTGGTGACGCACGAGGGCGGGATGCCTTCCGGTGCGGGTAGGGCCGTGACGCTAGCGGCGCTGTTTCGCCGCTACCACTTCGCTACGGTGTGGCCGTAATGAAAACGCGTGAGCGAGGTGGGAGCGGGCAAATTCTGGACAGGTTCCGGCGACGATCCCACCTTTCGCCGGGTTGGCATGGCGACCGCTACTCCTTACCCTCTCGAAGATTGACCTATACGTGTGTATAGTCATTTCTCGATCGAGCCCCTCGACCCGCTTCCACGCCTTGCCACTCATTGAAGGAGTCACCCGTGACCGCTCCCGCCCCCGCTGTCCGACCGTCCGCGCTCGCCGCCACCGTCCGCCCCTCGTGGCCCCGGGCCGCCGGCATCCTGATCCTCACCGGGGGTGTGCTGTTGACCGTCGCCACCGCTCTCGAGATCGGAACCGACGTCTCGACGGAACCCGGCCCGGCCACCGCCTTCTGGGTGCTCTTCCTCGCCAGTACCCTCGCGCACGTCGCGGCGATGTTCCCGCTCGCCCTCGGGCGCGGTGATGGACGGGGGGCCGTCGGCTCGTCCGTCGCCGGAAAGCTCGCGCTGCTCGGATTCGGGGCGTTCTTCCTCGCGAACCAGAGCCTGTATCTGCTGGCCGGGTACCTGCTGCCGATCTCGGAACCCGTTGACGGCGCGACAGCGTTCCTGTTCGGGATGAGTGCCGTCCAGGGTCTTTTGCTGACGATCGGGGGCATCATGATCGTCCGCGCACGTGTGCTCACGGGCGCGGCGCGGTGGGCGATCCTCGTGCTCTCGCTCGTCGGCTTCGCCCTCGGTGCGGTGATCAACGCCAACTCCGTCGAGGCGCTGACGAACACCATGTACTTCGTGTCCACCGGCGCGCAGATCATCGCGGGGCTCCTCATCGCCCGGGCAGGCATCACCGCAGCGAAGTAGCGTGTGGGACGTGCCTCGCAGCTATCAGTCCCCCAAGCGGCAGGCCGACGCCGCCGCCACGCGCGCGAACATCATCGAGACGGCGGCCCGGCTCTTCGTGCGCGACGGCTACGTCGCCACATCCATCAAGGCGATCGCCGCCGAGGCGGGGGTGTCGATCCCGACGGTGCACCTCAACGGACCCAAGCACGCCCTGCTCATCGCCGCCTTCGAGCGCACGTTCGCCGGCGACGAGGGGCGGCATCCGCTCACCGAGCGTCCCGAGCTCGTCGCCATCATGAGCGAGCCCGACACGGACACGGCAATCGCGCTGTATGTCGACTTCCTCATCGAGGCGAACAAGCGCTCCGCGGCGATCGTGCGGGCGATGCTCGCCGCCGCAGACGGCGACCCCGAGGTGCGTGCCGCCTATCTCGACCTCGAGATGCGGCGCCACCGTGACATGACGATCGCGGCCGGCTGGTTCCTGCAGCGCGATCGCATCCGCATCGACCAGCTCGCTCTCGCCGCCGACGTCCTCGGCCTGATCACCGGCCCCGACCCGTGGACGCACTTCATCGTCGCCCGCGGGTGGGATGTCGCGGCCTACCGGTCGTGGCTCACCGCACAACTCACCCGCCTCGCCGACAATCTCGCGTGAGCCCTCGGCGGGGCCGTCCTCGAAAGACAGAGACATGACCTCCTCCGCCCTGATCTGCAGCATGCCCGCCGTCGGGCATGTCGGTCCCCTGCTCGTCGTCGCCGCCGAACTCCAGCGACGCGGGTGGGATGTGCGCCTGCTCACGGGCGCCCGCTATCGAGCGATGGTCGAGGCCACCGGCATCCGGTTCCTGTCCCTCCCGCCCGAAGCGGACACGCTCGACGACATCGGCATGGACGGCGACGAACGCGAACGCGGGCTCGCCACGATCAACCGCGGGGTCGAGCGCGCTTTCGTCGAGCCCGCGGCCCCGGCGGCGTCGGTGCTCGAGCGCATCCTGCGCGACGAGCCGGCCGACGTCGTGCTGCACGACATGACCTTTCTCGGGGTGCAGACGCTTTTCGCCCGGCCGCGCTCGCAACGGCCGCTCACCGTCATGTGCGGCATCACCGCGGCCGGTTTCTCGAGCCGTGACGCGCCGCCTTACGGGCTCGGCCTCACGCCGTTGCGTCAGCCCCTGCTCAATCGTCTGCGCAACCGGGCCTTGGGGGTGACGGCCAAGGCCGTCTTGCGCCCCGTGCACCGCAGCCTCGACCGGTTCCTCGCAGATGTCGGCGCGCCACGCTTGAACGGCGCGTTCTTCATGGACGTCCTCTCGCGCAGCGACCTGCTCGCGCACTTCACGGTCGAGGAGTTCGAATACCCGCGCAGCGATGCCCCCACGCACCTGCGCTTCTACGGCCCCATGCCCACGGCGTCCGCTCGTCCCACCCCGGCGCCGGATTGGTTCGACGACCTCGATCCACGCCTCCCGCTCGTGCACGTCACGCAGGGCACCGTCGCCAACACCGACTACAGCGAGGTCATCCTCCCGACCCTCACCGCGCTCGCCGACCTGCCCGTGCAGGTCGCCGTCACCACCGGCGGCCGGCCGGTCGACACTCTTCCTCCCTTGCCCGCGAACGCCTTCGCCGCGAGCTACCTCCCCTATGACGAACTCCTCGCCCGGACGAGCGTCCTCGTGACCAACGGCGGATACGGCGGTCTGCATCACGCCATGCGCCACGGTGTGCCGATCGTCATCGCCGGGGACTCCGAAGACAAGGTCGAGACCTCCGCTCGCGTGCACTACGCCGGTGTGGGAGTGAACCTCCGCACGGGTCGCCCGACCCCGGATGCCGTGCGCTCGGCGGTTCAGCGGATCCTCGCCGACCCGCGCTACGCGGCGAACGCCCGCCGGATCGGGCAGGCGATTGCCGTTGCGCCGGGCGCTGCGGGCCTCGTCGACGATGTCGCGGCTCTGCTCTCGCCTCGATCCTGACCGCGCATCGCCGCAGCCGCGCATCCGCAGAGCGCTGTGCCGAGTCGCGGCACCCGGCCGACGCGGAAATTGGGGGCGCGTCGGCCGGGCGGTCTCGGAGTCCGCACAAGCGGCACATGGGTAAGACGGGGTGACGGGCAGTTTCGTCACGCCGGGTTCGTGATCCGATCGCGCGGGACGCTCCGGAGGGGATTCGGCGAGGGGAGGACGGATGCCGCGGCGGCGGTCCTCCGCTCGCCGAAACTCCTCCGCTCGGGTGGCGTGTCAGGTCGAGAACTCACTGGCGCCGAAGTGCGAACGCACCATTCGCCGTTCCATCAGCCCCGTGCCTTCATCGAGCTGCGGATCGCCGAACGCAACGAACCCGTGGCGCCGATAGAAGCGTCTGGCACGCTCGTTGACTTCGAAGACCAGGAGGTGTGCGTCCTCCCGGCCGATCGCCTCACGGAGGAGCTGATCCGCAAGACCCGTTCCACGGACATCGGTGCGGAGGGAGAAAGAACACAGCTCCGTCGAGGGCAGCCCGTAGTGCGGAGGCGTCCCCTTCGAGGTGCTCGCCACCCCCACGATCTCGCTCCCGATTCGCGCGAGAGTCACGTCGCGTTCGCCGGTCGAGATTCGTTCCGTCCACCGTGACGTGCGGTCGGTCGAAGTCGCCGCGAGCATCTCCTCGGCGATCAACCCGCTGTACGTCTGGTCCCACACCATCGTCTGGAATGCGGCGACGGCTGGGGCGTCTGCCGCGGTGGCACGCGCGAATTGCCACGACCCGAACTCGCTCACGCGGCCCGCCGCTCGCAGGTGAACGCACCGACGGGGCGCTCGCCGCGGGTCGAACGCGTGTGCGTCTCGGTCACGTCGAACCCGGCGGCATCGAGGCGGTCGGCGAGAGTCTCGACCGGCCAACGCCACGCGGGGGCGACGGCGTGGGTGAACGGCTCGAGAGTCGCGCCAACGAAGAAGCCGAGCAGCAGCGTGCCGCCCGGCCGCAGCACCCGCGCGAACTCGCGCAGCGGGGTGCCGATGTCGGCCGGCGCGTGGTGGATGGTCGAGAACCACGACACGACGCCGGCCAGGGCGGCATCCGGAATCTCGAGGTCGTCGATGCTGCCCAGATCGAACCGGATGCCGGGATGCGCCGCCCGCGCGTGCGTCACGAACCGCGGCGCGAGGTCGACGCCCCGCACGTCGAGGCCGCGTCCGGCGAGGTGCGCGGTCCAGTGTCCCGGGCCGCAGCCGGCGTCGAGGACCGGTCCCTCCACCGCTCGTGCCCACGTGTCGACGATGCCGCGGTCGACGGGGTGCACGGCATCCATCGACCCGAGGGCGGCGATGTACTCGTCGGCCCGGGCGTCGTATGCGGTCGAACTCATCGGTCGAGGCTACGGCGTGATCTCGTCGACGAAGCCGCGGGCCTCGGCGATCAGGGCGGCCCATCGGTCGGGTCCGGCCTCGACCGTCACCTCGGCCCATTCGCGCATCGGTCGCCCCCGCATGACCATCGGCTCGGCATCGCCGGCGGCGGCGAGGTCGCCGACCCGCTTCTCGGGCAGCTTCACGACCAGCGAGCCGTTGTGCGCGACGAAGGCGTAGACCTTCGTGCGGATGCGGAGTCCTTCAGTGCCGAACATTCGCCCGATGTCGACGCCGGGCAACGCGCATTCGCGCTCGGCGATCGGGTCGAAGACCGCTCGGCCGCGTTCCATGGCGTCCCTGTCGACCATGGCCCATACGTTAGCGGCGCACGTGCCGACGATGCACGCAGGGGCGGTGAACCTGGCAGTTGGTCGCCAATAGCTCCGAATAATCCTATGAGCCAGCTGAGTGCAACATACTTCGAGAACCGGAGATCATGCGTCGTCGACGTTCGCTTATGCCTCTTCGTCATCAGACAGGGGCCACTATGGCCACGTCCCGCAACATCCGCCCTCTCACCCTGGCCATCACCGGTGTGGGCCTCGCTGCACTTCTGGGGGCCGGGTTGATCTCCCAGGCCTCCGCCGCCACCGTCGCCGACGGTCCCATCGACCTCGGCACGGCGATCGACTACGGCGTCTTAGGCGCCAGCGCCGTCACCAACACCGGTCCCACGGTCGTCAACGGCGACCTCGGGATCGCTCCCGGCACATCGATCACCGGCTTCGGTGGTCTGCCCAACGGTGTCGTCAACGGAACGGTGCACCAGACCGACGCCGTGGCCGTGCAAGCGCAGCGCGACGCGCTGACGGCATACGGCACCGCCGCTTCGCTCACACCGACCCGCACCGGGCTCGCCGAGCTCAACACCCTGTCGCTGTCGCCGGGCGTCTACTCGGGCGGGGCGCTCTCGCTGGCCGACACCGGCACCCTGACACTCACGGGTGGCGAGGACTCGGTCTGGGTCTTTCAAGCCGAATCCACTCTGATCATCGGATCGTCGAGTCGCATCGCCATCACCGGCGGAGCGACGGCGTGCAACGTGTTCTGGCAGGTGGGCAGCTCGGCCACCCTCGGAACCGCGGCCGATTTCCAGGGCACCGTCGTCGCCGACCAGTCGGTCACCGTGACCACCGCGGCTCAGGTCGAGGGGCGAGTCATCGCGCTGAACGGGGCTGTGACGCTCGACACCAACACGATCTCCGCCGCCGAGGACTGCCCTCCGCCCGGAACGCCGTCCGAGCCGAGCCCGTCGCCGTCTGAGCCGGGTGCGAGCCCTTCGCCGTCGCCCTCGAGCCCGGGTGCTGGTCCGTCGCCTTCGCCGTCGCCGTCGAGCCCGGGTGCTGGTCCGTCGCCGTCGCCGTCGAACCCGGGTGCTGGTCCGTCGCCGTCGCCGTCGAACCCGGGTGCGAGCCCCTCGCCGTCGCCATCTGCGCCGGGTGCGAGCCCGTCTCCGTCGCCGTCGAGCCCGGGTGCTGGTCCGTCGCCGTCGCCGTCGAACCCGGGTGCGAGCCCCTCGCCGTCTGCGCCGGCTGCGAGCCCGTCTCCGTCCACCCCGGGTGCGAGCCCCTCGCCGTCACCGTCTCAGCCCGTCGTGAGCCCCTCGGCATCGCCGTCGGTGCCTCCCACCTGGTCGCAGCCGAACACCCCGAGCAGCCCGAGCGGACTCGCCGTGACCGGTACCGACGCCACCGTGGCGCTGGCCCTCGCTGTCGGTCTTCTCGTGGCCGGCCTGACCACCGTGTTCATCGTCCGTCGCCGAGCGCGTCGCTCCTGAGCCTCTGAACCGAGACCCCCGGCCCCTGCGGTCGGGGGTCTTCGTCGTGTCGGCGGTCGACCGCTCGTCGGGCTCGGTCGCGCTCTCGAGGGCCGCGATGCGAGTCCCCGCGGGGGCGCTCAGCTCTGGGCGACCCGCGCTGCGATGTCGGTGCGGAACTGCCCGCCCTCGAGGCCGATGCGCTCGAGCCCCGCGTAGGCCGCCTCGCGCGCCTCGGCGAAGGTCGTGCCGGTCGCGACCACGCTCAGCACTCGCCCGCCGGTGGCGACGAGCTCACCGTTACGCGCGGCCGTAGCCGCGTGAGCGACGTGCACTCCGTCGACCTCTTCGGCCGCGTCGAGTCCGGTCAGCACCCGTCCCGTCAGCGGGGCCTCGGGGTACCCCTCGCTCGCGAGCACGACCGTCACGGCGGTCGCTTCGGCGAAGGCGGGGCGCGGCTGATCCTCGAGCGTGCCCGAAGCCGCCGCCAGCAGAAGGCGGGACAGGGGGTCGATCAGTCGCGGCAGCACGACCTGCGTTTCGGGGTCGCCGAAACGGGCGTTGAACTCGATGACCTTCACGCCCTGCTCGGTCAGGATGAGCCCGGCGTAGAGGAGTCCGATGAAGGGGGTGCCCTCGGCATCCATCTGCCGGATCACGGGCTCGGCGATCTCGCGCGTCACGAGGGCGACGAACTCGTCTTCTCCGCCGAAGCGCTCGTCGAGCCACGGCAGCGGAGAGTATGCGCCCATGCCGCCCGTGTTGGGCCCTTCGTCGCCGTCGCGGAGGCGCTTGAAGTCCTGCGCGGGGCTGAGCGGGGCGACGTGGTCGCCGTCGCTCAGGAAGAAGAGCGAAACCTCGGGGCCCGAGAGGAACTCCTCGATCAGCACGGCGCCGCTCGGCAGGTAGCTCTCGGCGTGGGCGAGGGCGGCGGCGCGGTCGGAGGTCACGATGACGCCCTTGCCCGCGGCCAGCCCGTCGGCCTTGACGACGTAGGGGGCGCCGAACCGGTCGAGGGCGGCTTCGACGGTGGCGCTGTCGTGCGCGCGCACGGCTCCTCCGGTGGGCACGCCCGCGGCATCCATGATGCGCTTCGCGTAGGTCTTCGACCCCTCGAGCTGGGCGGCCGCCTTGCCCGGGCCGAACACGGGGATACCGTGCGCGCGCAGCGGGTCGGCGACACCGGCGACGAGAGGTGCCTCGGGGCCGACGACGACGAGGTCGATCGCCTCGCTCTTGGCGAACTCGAGCACGGCCGTCGGGTTCATCGGGTCGAGGTCGACCAGGTGAGCCTCTCGGGCGATCCCGGCGTTGCCGGGGGCGGCGAAGATGGCGTGCGAGGCCTCCTCCGAACGCAGGGCGAGGATGATGGCGTGCTCGCGCGCGCCCGAACCGAGGACCAGGATTCTCACGCGGTCAGCCTATCGAGCGCGGGTCCGTGCCTTCGCGCCGCGATGCGGAAGGCGCGCACGCTCAGCGATCTGTGTAACCTCAGCCCGCGGCGGTGGGATGCCACGGAGGTTGTGCGAATCGCTGAGCTCGTGCGCGGGTGTCGGCGTGGGGAAGGCGTCACACCCTCCGTCATCTGCGCAACCTCAGCCCGCGGCGGTGGGATGCGGCTGAGGTTGTGCGAATCGCCGAGGTTCGCGCGCGCCGCGAGACGCAGACCCCCCCTGCTCCGCGGGTACCGTGGATGCCATGCCTCCCCGCCGCATCGAGATTGGAGACGGTCGCGCCGCGCTCGCCGCGGTCGCCGCCGGAGACGCCCCGCGCCCGGCGACCGCCACGGCCGTGCGCTACCTGCTGCAGCTGCTCGTCGAAAAGGCCCCGGGCAACTCGGTCGAGATGCGCGTGCCGCCCTTCGGCGCGGTGCAGGTGATGGAGGGCCCCCGGCACACGCGCGGCACTCCGCCCAACGTGGTCGAGACCGATGCGGCGACGTGGATCGCCGTGGCGACGGGGCAAGAGCATTGGGCGGATGCCGTGACCGCCGGCCGCATCGTCGCCTCGGGCGTGCGCGCCGACATCAGCGCGCTGCTGCCGCTGCGGCCGTAGCCCGGGTCGCGGCATCCGCGGCTCTCCGCCGGGTGCACGATCCGCTCGAGATTCCCCGAACGAGCTGCGCAGGATCGCGTGATCTCGAGCGGTGGTCGGGGCAGCGCCGGTCCGACCGCGTCAGCGCCGGACCGGGTCGCCGCCGCCGGTGAGGAAGCGCTCGAGGTCGCGGCGCGTGGGCGCGGCTTCCCAGTCGCCGGGCACGAGACAGGCCATCGCGCCGCAGGCGTTGGCGCGGACCAACGTGTCGGCCACGTCGAGGCCCTCGAGGTAAGCGCTGAGGTAGCCCGCGACGAACGCGTCGCCCGCGCCCACGGTGTCGAGCGGGTCGATGACGAAGCCCGGAGCCTCGGTGGCACCGGTCGCCGTGAAGGCGGCGGCCCCACCCGGGCCGCGCTTGACCACCACGTGCTGCACGCCGTCGTCGAGCAGCGACTCCGCGGCATCCGGGGTCATCAGCGCGAACTCCTCGACCCCGCCGAACACCAGGGTCGACAGCGTCGCGATCTCGCGGAGGATCGGCCCCGCGACCTCGGGCGACGCCAGGCCTGAGCGGTAGTTGACGTCGAAGCTGACCGGAACGCCGGCGGTGCGGGCGCGCTCGACGGCCGAGAGCACGGCGGCGCGAGCGGTGTCGGACAGCAGGGGCGTGATGCCCGTGATGTGCAGCAGGTCGGTGTCTTCGATCCATCCCGCCGGAACGTCGTCGGGCGCGAGGCGCGACCCCGCCGAACCGCGGCGGTAGTAGTGCACGGCGGTGGATGCCGCGGACGGGCGCTCCTTGAGCATCAGGCCGGTCGGCGCCTCGGCGTCGACGATCGCGTGCACATCGAGTCCTTCGCCCCGCAGCTCCCGCGCGATGCGCTCGCCGAGCGGGTCGTCGCCGACGCGGCCGAGCCACGCGGCATCGACGCCCAAGCGGCGCAGGCCCACGGCGACGTTGGTCTCCGCGCCACCGATGCCGAGCGCCAGGCCCGCGGCGTGCCGGAGCGAGCCGACCTCGGTCGTGCGGGCGAGCGCCATCGTCTCGCCGAGGGTGACGACGCGGGTCACGCGCTCCGCCCCGCGAGCAGGTCCGACCCCGCGCACACCGCGACGAACCGCTCGGCCCGCTCGCGGAGCGCACCCAGGTCGCCGCCGCGGAACGCGTCGCCGAGCAGCGGACCGCCGACGCTGACCGCCACGGCGCCCGCCGCGAGCCAGGCGGCCGCGCTGTCGGCATCCACCCCTCCCGAGGGGACGACGGCGATGTCGGGGAACGGTCCGCGCAGATCCTTCAGGTAGCCGGGGCCGACCTGACCGGCCGGGAACACCTTCACCGCCGAGGCGCCCGCCGACCACGAGGCGAACAGCTCGGTGGGGGTGAGGCCACCGGGGATGATCGGCATGCCCGCGGCGACCGCGTGCTCGACCAGAGCGGTCGAGGTGATCGGGGTGACGACGTAGTCGGCGCCGGCGGCGATCGCGCGCTCGAGCTGGTCGAGGTTCGTGACCGTGCCGATGCCGAGGTCGCCGTCGAACGACGAGCGCAGGTCGGCGAAGGCGTCGAAGGTGCCGGGCGTGGTGAGCGTCAGCTCGACGCTCTGCACCCCCGCCTCGGCGAGCGAGGCCAGCACGGGCGCGTAGTCCGACGCGGCGGATGCCCGGGCGACGACGACGAGCTTCGACGAAACGGTGCGGGCGGGAAGCTCACCAGTCATGGACGGTCCCATCGAGAAGGCGGTTCACGGGCAGGTACGCCTTCGTGTACTCGAACGCGCCGGCGGCCTCTTCGTCGAGCTCGACGCCGAGGCCGGGCTGGTCGCCCGGGTGCAGGAAGCCCTTGTCGAAGGTGAACGAGGTCTGGAACACCTCGAGCGTCTGCTCGTTGTGCGGCATGTACTCCTGGATGCCGAAGTTGTGGATCGCGAGATCGAGGTGCAGGGCCGCCGCCATGCCGACGGGGGAGATGTCGGTGGGACCGTGGATGCCGGAGCGGATGCCGTAGATCGCGGCGAAGTCGAGGAGCTTCTTCATCGCGGTGATGCCACCGGTGTGGGTCACGGCCGAGCGCACGTAGTCGATCAGGCGTTCGGTGATGAGCGTCTGGTAGTCGTACACGGTGTTGAACACCTCGCCGATCGCGAGCGGCGTGGTCGAGTGCTGGCGGATGAGGCGCAGCGCCGTCTGGTCTTCGCCGGGAGTGGCGTCTTCGAGCCAGAACAGGTCGTAGGGCTCGACGTCCTTCGCGAAACGCGCGGCTTCGATCGGCGACATGCGGTGGTGGCCGTCGTGCAGGATGCGCAGGTCGGTGCCGAACTCCTCGCGGATCTTCGAGAAGATCCCGGGCATGTGGTTGAGGTACTGGCGCGTGTCCCAGGTCTCTTCGGCGGGGCGGTCGCCCGAGCGCTTCGCGGGCTCGTAGTCGTACCGCACGCCCGGGCCCGCGGCCGAGACGCCGTAGATCTGCCCGAGGCCGGGGACGCCGGTCTGCACGCGCACGGCGGTGAAGCCGAGCTCGCGGTATCCGGTGATTGCGTTCGAGAGGGCCTCGAAGTCGGTGCCCGAGGCGTGGGCGTAGACGCGCACGCCGTCGCGGCTCGCGCCTCCGAGCAGCTGGTACAGCGGCATCCCGGCCTTCTTGGCCTTGATGTCCCACAGTGCCATGTCGACCGCGGCGATCGCGGCCATGGTCACCGGTCCGCGGCGCCAGTACGCCCCGCGGTAGAGGTACTGCCAGGTGTCTTCGATGCGGTCCTCGTCGCGGCCGATGAGCATCGAGGCGAGGTGGTCGGAGAGGTACGACGCCACAGACAGCTCGCGGCCGTTGAGGGTGGCGTCCCCCCACCCGACGACACCGTCGCTCGTGGTGATCTTCAGGGTGACGAAGTTGCGGCCGGGGCTGGTGACGGTGACGTCGACGGAGGCGATGCTCATGTGCGGACTTTCTGGCGGAGGGAGGCGGCGGGTCGAAGTGGGGCGCGATTCGTGGCCCCGGGGCGCTGGATGGGGCAGCGCGGCACACGCGGGGCGTGGGATCCGGTCCCGGGGCGTCGAACGTGGACCCGGGGCCACGCTGGGCGCCCCGGGAGGACGCGCGGGAGGGGAGGGATGCCGGGCGGGTCCGCCGTCACGAACCCGCCCGGGTGCGGGGCCGCCCGAGAGCGACCCCGCGGGATCACATCGCGGGGCGGGGATCCCGCAGATCGCGACCGGTCCACTCGGGGGCCACGATCGCGGCGACCAGGGCCGACGCGGTGAAGATGCCCATGAGCACCATGATCGGGACGATGCTGCCGGTGGCGGCGGCCACCCAGGCCGCGGCGACGACGGGGCCGATACCGGTGGCGATGATCGCGGCGACCTCGCGGACGACGGCGGTGAGGGTGTAGCGGTTGCGGGCGCCGAAGATCTCGGGGATCGAGATGTTCTCCATCGACGCCAGGCCCAGCACCGAGATGTTGTGGATCAGGGCGTAGCCGACGAAGATCGCGCCCACCTCGCGGGAGTTGATCATCAGCAGCGCCGGCACGATCAGCAGCAGCGACAGCGCCGACATGACGATGTACATGCGGCGGCGGCCGAACTTGTCGCCGAGGAAGCCGACGAGCGGGATCGTGAGGAAGCCGATCAGCGACGAGACGATGACGATCTCGGGACCGACCTCCTTCGAGATCGCGAGGGTGATCGTGATGAACGAGATGAGGTACGTCTGCACGATGCCGGAGTTGCCGGCCTGGCCGAAGCGCAGGAAGAACGACACGAGAACGGCCTTGAGCGGCTTCTTCTGCAGCGACTCGAGCGTGCGGATGTCGTTGGTCTCGGTGGCGACCTTGTGCAGCTCGGCGCGCGAGAGCGCCTTGCCGTCGACGACGTCGGTGCGCTCCTCGAAGACCGGGCTCTCCTTGAGGTTGAAGCGCACCCACAGGGCGAAGAGCATGATGATCGCGCTGCCGATGAAGGGGATGCGCCAGCCCCAGGCGATGACGTCGCTCTCCATCATCACGGCGAGCAGGATCGCCCAGATGCCCGAGGCGAACAGCGTTCCGCAGTTGGTGCCGAGCGCGACGAGCGAGGCGACGACGCCGCGGCGGTTGTCGGGGGCGTACTCGGCGAGCATGACGCCCGCGCCCGAGATCTCGGCGCCGGCGCCGAAGCCCTGGGCGAGGCGGAGCACCACGAGGAGGATCGGGGCCAGGATGCCGACCTGCTCGTAGGTGGGCAGCACGCCGATGAGGGTGGTCGCCGCGCCCATGAGCAGGATCGTGTAGAACAGCACCTGCTTGCGGCCGATCTTGTCGCCGATGCGGGCGAAGAAGAAGGCGCCGACCGGGCGGGCGACATAGCCCACGCCGTAGGTCGCCATCGCGAGCACGACGGCCATCGCGGCGTCGCCGCCGGCGAAGAAGATCTGGCTGAACACGAGGGCCGCGGCGAGCGAGTACAGCTGGAAGTCCATGAATTCCAGGGCGGTGCCGAGCCAGCCCGAGACGGCGGCGCGGGCGAGGTCGCCGACGGACCGTGTGGCGACGGGCGGCGACGTCGAGGCGTCGACGCCGGGGGCGGATGAGCTGCTCATCGGATTACTCCTTCGTAGGTGATGCGTAGCGGAATCGCTGGGGTGTCGGGGGATGTTCGAGGGGCTTGCTCACAGAGCGAGCAGGACTTTGGCGGATGCCGAGGAGTCCCGTGCAACGGCGAACGCGCTGACCGCGTCGGCGGCGGGGACGACGTGCGACACGACGGTGTCGAGCGCGTCGGTCGAGGCGAGCATCGCGATGGCGTCGTCGATCTCGCTCGAGAAGCGGAAGGCTCCGCGCAGCGTCAGCTCCTTCGCGAGCATCGGGGCGAGGTTCACCCCGAGCTCGGCATCCGGGAGCATGCCCACCTGCACGACGGTGCCGGCGCGGCGGGCGGCGCGGACGGCCTGCGTGAGGGCCACTCCGACGCCGGAGCACTCGAAGACCACGTCGAACGACTCGTTCTCGATCGTGTCGGTGCCCACGAGGAAGGTTTCGCCCGCACCGAGGGCGCGGGCGCGCTCGAGCGGTTCGGGGCGCACGTCGCTCGCGCCGACCAGCTCGGCTCCCGCGTGCACGGCGGCCGCCGCGACGAGCAGGCCGATGGGGCCGGAGCCGATGACGAGCGCGCGTTTGCCGGAGAGGTCGCCCGCGAGGCTCACCGCGTGGATGGCGACGGCGAGGGGCTCGGCGAGGGCGGCGCGCTCGAGCGACAGCCCCTCGGGCAGGACGCGGATCATGTGCTCTTCGACCACGAGCAGCTCGGCGGCTCCGCCCTGTCGGTGCGGGAAGCCCGCGGCGCTACCGAGGTAGTCGCCGCCCGCACGCAGGTGCGGGCGCTCCTCGAGGCCCGGCACCGAAGGGCCGAAGCGCGCGGGGTGCACGGTGACGGGCGTGCCCGGCGCGAGCCGACCCGAGGGGTCGAGGTCGACCTCGGCCGACAGCTCGTGACCGGGGGTCAGGGGCTCGCGCACCGCGTACTCGCCGTTCTTGCCGTGGAAGTAGTAGTGCAGGTCCGACCCGCAGATGCCGACGTAGCGCACGCGCAGCCGCACCTCGCCGTCGCCCGGTTCGGGGGCGGGGCGGTCTTCCCAGCGGATGTCTTCCGCGGCGTGGATCGCGAGAAGCTTCATCGCGTCTCCTTCGAGTCTGTGCGCCCGGGTGGGCGCGGATGGGTCAGGGGGCGGTGGGGGCGAGGGTGCCGGATGCCGAGAGGCTCTCGGCGATCGCACTGTCGACGCCCCGCTCGACGATCGTGTCGAGCAGGTCGCCCACGCGGTCGACGAAGGCGGTGCGGTGCGCGAGGTCTTCGCCGAACAACTGGAGATCGACGATCGCGCGGGCGGCGAGGTCGCGGCCGCCGCGGGTGGCGACGGCGGTGAGGCGCTCGCGCGCCGGGTCGGTCATCGCCGCGGCGTGGGGGCCGGGGTCGAAGCCCGCGGGCGGGGCGATGCAGGCGAGGTATGCGGCCACCGTGAGGGCGATCAGGTGCGGGAACTCCCCCCGCTCGAACGCCTGGGCGACCGGGCCGGGGACGCGCTGGCCGAGCTTGACCGACCCGTCGGAGCCGACCTGGCTCGTGCGGTGTCCGAGCGCGCTGTTGCCCCAGCGGGCGAACAGGTCGCGCTCGTACGCCGCGATGTCGACGCCCCGCGGAGCGGTGACCGAGGGCTCGTACTCGCTCCGCAGGATCGCGGTGGCGGCGGCTTCGACGTCGGCCAGGGCGATGGCATCCGGGATCGTGGGAACCCCGCGCAGGGCGCCGAGGTAGGCGATCAGCGAGTGCGTGCCGTTGAGCAGGCGCACCTTGAGCAGCTCGTACGCGCCCACCTCGTCGGTGAACACTGCGCCGCCGGCCTCCCACGCCGGGCGGCCGCCCGCGAAGCGGTCTTCGATCGCCCACATCGTGAAGGGCTCGGCCGGCACGGGGACCTCGTCGCGCACGCCGAGGAGAGCGGCCACGCGGTCGGTCAGCTCGGGGGTGGTCGAGGGCACGATGCGGTCGACCATGCTCGAGGGGAAGGTCACGGCGCGGTCCAGGTAGGCCAGGGCGTCGGCCGATTCGGCATCCGGAAGCTCCTGCAGGAAGGCCCGCACGAGCTTCTCGGTGTGCGAGCCGTTCGACAGCAGGTTGTCGCAGCTGAGGATCGCGATCGGCTCTCCGCCCGCCGCGGCCCGGCGCTGCAGGCCGCGCGTGAGCTGGCCGATGGTCGAGCGGGGGGCGCCCCCGCGCAGGTCGGCGGCGACGATCGGGTCGGCGACGTCGAGGCGCTGGGTGGCGTTGGAGTAGCTGTAGCCGTTCTCGGTCACCGTGAGCGTCGCGATGCGGATGCGCGGGTCGGCGAGGTCGGCGACCACGCGGGCCGGGTCGTCGGCGGCGACGTACGAGTCGGTGTGCACCCCGGGGATGTCGAGGGTCGTGCCCGCGGGCGAGACCGTCGCGACGGAGTAAAGGTGGTCCTGCGCGTGCAGGGCGTCGACGACCCGGCGCGAGCGCGAGGCGACGCCGACGATGCCCCAGTCGCCGCCCTCGGCGCGCATCGCGGCCGCAGTGTAGACGGCCTGGTGGGCGCGGTGGAAGCTGCCGAGTCCGAGGTGCAGGATGCCGGCGCCCGAGGGGGCGGAGGGGATTGCCGTGGAGAGGCTCGCGCCACGGCGCAGGATCGCGCTCATGCGCGGGCTCCCGTCGGGGCGGCGGGGCTCGACCGGGTGAGATCGTCGATGATCGGCATGAAAGCAGTGTGCAGGGTTTGTACAAACTTGTCAACAGTTTTCAGGTCGGCATGCACGATGATGGAACGACGGCAGAGAGACGGTGGTGATGGCGGCGAACCTGACCGAGGTGGCACGGCACGCGGGTGTGTCGATCGCCACGGCGTCGCGCGCCTTCGGCGAGCCCGACCGCCTCGCCCCCGCGACCCTCGAGCGAGTGCGCCGCGCCGCGGCCGAGCTCGGCTACGCCACGCCGCAGGCGGCCGTCGGCACCCGAACGATCGCGGTGGTGGTGCCGGATGCCGCGAACCCGGTCTACGCGACCCTGCTCAAGGCGATCCAGGGGCAGGCGTGGCACGGCCGGCATCGCATCGTGCTGTTCGACGCCGACGAAGACCTGCGCCGCGAGCGCGAGGCGATCGAGCTCGGATGCCGCACCGACGGACTGCTGCTGTGCTCCCCGCGCCTTCCAGAGCGCGAAGTGCTCTCGCTCGTGGCCGACACCCCCCACGTCATCGTCAACCGCGTGATCGACGGCGCCGTGTGCGTCGTGATGGACGCCGAGCGCGGGCCGACCCAGGCGGTCGAGCACCTCTCCGCCCTCGGCCACCATCACGTCGCGTACGCCTCCGGCCCGCACGGATCGTGGGCCGACGAACAGCGTGCCGACGCCGTGGCGCGCGCGTGCGAGCGCTTCGGCATCCGCCTCACCCGTCTGAGCAACCACGCTGCCTCGATCCAGGGCGGGCGAGCGGGAGCCGCGGCGGCCGTCGCCAGCGGCGCCACCGCGGTCATCGCCTACAACGACCTCGTCGCCCTCGGGCTCGAAGCCGGCATGGCCGAGCTCGGGCGCGTGTGCCCCGACGACGTCAGCCTCGTGGGCATCGACGACATCGAGCTCGCCGGAGCCGTCACGCCGAGCCTCACCACGGTGCGGATGCCGATCGCCCGCGCCGGGGCCCTCGCCGTCGACCTGCTGCTGCAGGCGATGTCGGGCACGGCGTCGATCGGCGAGACCGTGCTGCCCTCGCAGCTCATCGTGCGCGGCTCGACGGCCCCGCCCTCCGCCGCGCGCTGATCCGCGGCGGCGTCCCTCGCCGGGCGGAACCGCCGAATCGCCGACGCCGCGCGAATGCGGTCTCGGCGAAGGGGTGCGTCCTCGGCATCCACCCCGCGCGAACCCCCGACCCGCTGCGCGCCCGGCGGTGGGACAATGGGCCTATGGCCGAGCAGCCCGCCCCCGAACGACCGGTGTACGTCCGCGACGACATCGAGACCGTGACCGTCCGCCGCGCGCCGAAGTACGGCGTCTTCCTGGCCGCGGGTGCCTTCCTCGGCATCCTGGCCGCCCTCATCCTCACGTTCGCGATCGACGGCTCCAACCTCAGCCCCTACACGCAGGTCGTGTACTCCGAGCTGCAGGTCTTCGGCTTCACCGCGCTGATCTGCGTCGTCGTCGGTGTCGTGCTCGCCGCGATCGTCGCCCTCATCTTCGAGCGCACGCTCGGTGGCCGCACCCGCCAGGTGATGGTCGACCACGAGCAGTACGAGGTCTGACCCGCGTCACGCCAGTTCGGCGATGATCGGGTGGATCGCCGTGTCGAACGCGGCGACGTCGCCGCGCAGGCCGTCGGTCACCGCGACCGTGAGCGAGCCGATCCACCACACGCCCCGCTGGGCGAGCGGGAGCACCTGCACGTTGAGTTCGAACGAGTGCGCGCGTCGCCCCACGATGCGCTCGTGCGCCGCGATCGCGCTGGCGTAGGCGCGGTACGACACCCCGGGGCGCGCCGCCGCCTCGCGGGAGTATCGGTCGTGCGACAGGCGCGCGAACTCGACGGCGTCGTCGGCGTGGTCGTCGATCGCCGTCCGCAGTGCCTCGGCTCGCCCCTCGGGGAGGGTCACGAGAGTGTCGAAGCCGTCGATGAGCTCGAGGGGGACGGGGGAGGGGTGCGCCTGCGGTTCGACGGTCATGGCCCAGTACTCCCGCCACTCGCGTTCGAGCCGGGCCTGCGCGTCGTCCGACCTCGACACCGTGAGAGGCGTGGGCACGCGGCGCAGCGCCGGGAGCTCTTCGGGGGCCCGGATGCCGATGACCTGACGCAGATAGAGCGCGACGAGCACCGATTGCGCCGCGTCTTCGCGGATCACCCACTCCGGCTGCCCGCCCGTCATGGCGTCATTGTAGGGATTCGCACCGCCTGTGCGACCGGGCCTTGCGTCGACGCGCGGACACCCGCGCGTGTCGAGCCCGGGTAGTCTGTTGCGGTGGCTTCCGCTCCCCACGAAAACCCATACTCCGCCGCAGGCGTCGATACCGCCGCCGGAGATCTCGCCGTCGAACTGATGAAGTCGGCCGTGCGCCGCACGCACGGGCCCGAGGTGCTCGGCGGGGTCGGCGGATTCGCCGGTCTCTTCGACGCCTCCGCCCTGCGCGACTACGCGCGGCCCCTGCTCGCGACCAGCACCGACGGCGTCGGCACCAAGGTCGCGATCGCGCAGGCCATCGACAAGCACGACACGATCGGCGAAGACCTCGTCGGCATGGTCGTCGACGACATCGTCGTGGTCGGTGCCCGTCCGCTGTTCATGACCGACTACATCGCGTGCGGCAAGGTCGTGCCTCAGCGCATCGCCGACATCGTCGCGGGCATCGCGCGCGGCTGCGCGATGACCGGCACCGCGCTGGTGGGCGGCGAGACCGCCGAGCACCCCGGCCTGCTGGGCATCGACGACTACGACGTCGCGGGAGCGGCGACCGGTGTGGTCGAGGCCGACCGCATCCTCGGCGCCGACCGCGTGCGCAGCGGTGACGTCGTGCTGGCGCTGGCCTCCAGCGGCCTGCACTCCAACGGCTACTCGCTCGTGCGTCACATCATCACGGGCGCGGGCATCGCGTACGGCTCGGCCTCGGCCGAGCTCGGCGGCACCTGGGGCGAGTTACTGCTCGAGCCCACGCGCCTGTACACCTCGCCGCTGCTGCGCCTGCTCGACGACGGTGCGGTGGGCCCCGGCATCCACTCCCTCAGCCACGTCACGGGCGGCGGCATCGCCGCCAACCTCGCGCGCGTGCTGCCGCAAGACAGCTGGGTCGACGTCGACCGCTCGACGTGGAGCCCGTCGCCGGTGTTCCGCGTGCTCGCCGACATGGGCGGCCTCGAGCTCACGGCCACCGAGGGCACCTGGAACCTCGGCATCGGCTTCCTCGCGGTCGTCGCCCCCGAGGTGGCCGAGGCCGCGATCGCGGCACTGCAGGCCGAGGGCATCGCCACGTGGCAGGTCGGCGTCGTGCGCGACGGCGCCCGCCCCGAGGGCGAGTACGAACAGGGCGCCAAGGGCGTCGACGGCGGCGCCGTGCGCTTGGTCGGAACGTATGCGGATGCCGGCACGCCGGCGAACGGAGCCAGCTAACACCTCATGTGCGGCATCGTCGGCATGGCCGGGCAGGGCCCGGTCAACCAGGAGATCTACGACGCGCTCCTCCTGCTCCAGCATCGGGGACAGGATTCCACGGGCATGGCCACGGCCGAGTCCAGCGGCGTGTTCCACATCCACAAGGCCCGCGGCCAGGTGCGCGAGGCGTTCCGCACCCGCGACATGCGCGCCCTGCTCGGCGACATCGGTCTCGGGCACGTGCGCTACGCCACCAAGGGCACCGCGTCGAACGAAGAAGAGGCCCAGCCCTTCTACGTCAACGCGCCCTACGGCATCGTGCTGGTGCACAACGGCAACCTGACGAACACGCGCGAGCTCACGGGCGAGCTGTTCCACAAAGACCGCCGGCACCTGAACACCAGCAGCGACACCGAGCTGCTCGTGAACATCCTCGGCTCCGAACTGCAGTCCGAGATCACCGGCCCCGACCTCGACCCCGCACAGGTGTTCCGCGCGGTGGCGCGCGTGCACGAGCGCGTCGAGGGGTCGTACGCCTCGATCGCCCTCATCGCCGGCTACGGCCTGCTCGCGTTCCGCGACCCCTTCGGCATCCGCCCCCTCATCCTCGGCAAGCGTCCCGCAGCGCAGGTGCCGGGCGGCGAGCCGCGCGACGAGTACATCGTGGCCTCGGAGTCGTTGGTGCTCGAGAACGCCGGCTTCGAGGTCGTGCGCGACCTGCTGCCCGGCGAGGCGGTGTTCATCACCCTCGACGGGACGCTGCATTCCCAGCAGTGCGCCGAGAACCCCACGCTCGCGCCGTGCTCGTTCGAGTACGTCTACCTCGCCCGCCCCGACTCGGTCATGAACGGCATCTCGGTGTACGAGACGCGCCTGCGCATGGGCGAGCGCCTGGCCGACACCGTGGCGAAGTACACCCCGGCCGGGACCATCGACGTGGTCATGCCGATCCCCGACTCCGCGCGTCCGGCCGCGATGCAGGTGGCCCGCAAACTCGGCATCGAGTACCGCGAGGGCTTCTATAAGAACCGCTACGTCGGCCGCACCTTCATCATGCCGGGGCAGGCGGTGCGCAAGAAGAGCGTGCGCCAGAAGCTCAACGCCATGTCGACCGAGTTCCAGGGCAAGAACGTGCTCCTCGTCGACGACTCGATCGTGCGCGGCACGACGAGCCGCGAGATCATCCAGATGGCGCGGGATGCCGGGGCCAAGAGCGTGACGTTCGCCTCGGCGGCACCGCCGGTGCGCTACCCCCATGTGTACGGCATCAACATGCCCTCGCGTCACGAGCTCGTCGCCCACGGCCGGACGATCCCCGAGATCGCCGAAGAGCTCGGCTGCGACTACCTGGTCTACCAGGAGGTCGACGACCTCAAGGCGGCCATCATGGAGGGCACCGACCTCACCGACCTCGACATGAGCTGCTTCGACGGTCGCTACGTGACGGGGACCGTGTCGGAGGAGTACCTCGCCTGGGTCGAGGGCAGCCAGGAGTCTTGACCCGCCGCAGCGCGGGAACCATCGCCCTCGCCGCCACGGCGATCGTGCTGCTGGCGTTGACGCTGCGCATCGCGGTGGCGTCGTTGTCTCCTCTGCTCGATGCGATCGGTCGCGACTTCGCGCTGCCCACGGCGGTGGTCGGTCTGATCGGCATGGCGCCCCCGGTCGCGTTCGCGCTGTCGGGCATGGTGACGCCCGCGATCGAGCGACGAGTCGGGCTCGAGCGCACGGTGCTGATCGCGGCGATCGTGGCGGCCGCGATGCTCGCCGCGCGGGCGGCCGCGGGCAACGCGTTGACGCTGCTGGCGGCGACGGCCGGGGTGTTCGCGGCCGTCGGGGTGGCGAACGTGCTCATCCCCACCGTGGTGAAGAAGTACTTCCCCGAGCGCATCGGCCTGATGACGACCGTCTACAGTACGACGATGGCGGTGGCGACCTTCACGCCGCCGCTGGTCGCGGTGCCGCTGGCGGGAGCCGTGGGATGGCGCGGGTCGTTCGTGGTGTGGGCGGTGGTCGCGGT
Organism: Microbacterium algihabitans; assembly: GCF_032464975.1. NCBI lineage: Bacteria > Bacillati > Actinomycetota > Actinomycetes > Micrococcales > Microbacteriaceae > Microbacterium > Microbacterium algihabitans. Next base: position 909,067 of record NZ_JAWDIU010000001.1, on the reverse strand, counting down.
CGCGGCGGTGCTGCCGTGGGTGGCGTTGAGCCTGCGTGCCCGCGCGTCGCGCATCGACGCCGTCGACGAGCCGCGGACGGCGGTGCTCTCGCGCCTCGTGCGCGTGCCGCAAACGTGGGCGCTGGTGGTCACGTTCGCCGTCAACTCCTCGGTGGCGTACGGCATGTTCGCGTGGCTTCCGCCGCTGCTGATCGATGTGGCGGGAGTGGAGGCCGCGGAGGCCGGCGGACTGCTCGCGCTCTTCTCGTTCATGGGTCTGCCCGTGTCGCTGCTCGTCCCCCTGTTGGTGGCGCGCCTCGGGCGCACGACCCCGTTCTACGTCGTCGCGGTGGTGACCGGCGTCGTCGGAGTGACCGGATTGCTCGTCGCCCCCGGTGCCGCGACCGTGCTGTGGGTCGTGCTCATCGGCATCCCGCCGCTGCTCTTCCCGCTCACCCTCGTGCTGTTCGGCCTGCGGACGCGCCAGCACGAGACGACCGTGGCGCTGAGCGGGTTCGTGCAGAGCGTGGGATACGCCATCGCGGCCCTCATGCCCCTCGCGCTCGGCCTCACGCACGAGATCACCGGGGGCTGGACCACCGGCTTGATCGTGCTCGGCGCGGTCATCGCGTGCGCGGCCCCCGCGGGGATCATCATGGCGCGCAGCGAGAGCGTCGAAGACGCGTGGGAGCGCCGCACCGGCCGCACGTGGTGAGCCGTTCGACGCACACGAACGAAGGGCGGTGACGAGAAACGTCACCGCCCTTCGGCGTATCTGTTCATCGGGGTACGACGATCACCGCTCCGGACCGATACGGCCTCGCGAGGGGAAAGACGAACGCGAAGGCGTCAGGCCTTCTCGTTGTCGTACTCGTCGCTGTACTGGTCGGCCCACTTGTCGACGTACGCGTCTTCACCCGGAGCGGGTGCACCCAGTTCGCGCTCGAGAGCCGAGTAGTTCACCGAATAGGTGTCGTACTTCAGCTCACGGGCGATCTTGGTGTTCTTCGCCTTCTGACGGCCACGCCCCATGCGAGACCCCCTCACGATCGACGTCGAGGGCCGCTTGAGAGCCCTGCGTATTGCGGTTCCGGACCGAGCCGGTAAGAGTAACAGCCAGGATATCACGGCGCATTCCGGCCGAGCCGTCGTGGGCTCGCGGGGGAGCGCCCCGTCGCGACAGGAGCCGTCATGACCGATCAGCCCCGCCCCGAGACCGCGACCGGCGCGGTCATCGCCGGTGTCGTCCCCGGGCAGTCGCCGCGGGTCGTGCGCGAAGCGGCCCGGTACGCCGCACTGTCGAAGGCGCCGCTGATCGTGGCGCACGTCGACACCACGCGCTTCGTCGCGTTCGAAGACCCCGACGGCTACGTGCACTCCTCGACCGTCGACGTCGCGGGCGCCGCCGCCAAGGCCGCGCTCGACGAGGTGCGTCGCGCGGCGGGCGAAGCGCTGGCCGCCCGCGACCTCGACTGGAGCGTCCGGCAGGTGATCGGCGACCCCGCCCTCGCCCTCATCCAGCTCGCTGACGAGGTCGACGCCGGGCTGCTCGTGGTGGGCACTCGCAAGCGCGGGATCGGCGAGTCGTTCCGGGAGTTCCTCACCGGTTCGGTCGCCGCGCGGCTCAGTCATCGCCAGCGCCGGCCGGTTCTCGTCGTTCCGCTCGGAGAACCGGCCGCCGCCGATGAGGAGCTGCCCTGGGAGTGAGGCGTCAGCCGCGCATCGCGCGGGTCACGGCCTCGGACGCATCGCGCAGTGCCGACTCGATCTCGTCGACTCCGGATGCCGCGAGCTCGCCGCCCCGCGCGACGTGGGCGCGCAGTTCGCTGCGCACGCGTCCGCGGAACTCGTTGATCGCCGCGTCGGCGCGCGAGAGCTGCTCGCGACTGCGGGAGCGGGGATCGTCGGCGGGCACCGACTGCGCCTGCTCGCGCTCCTCGCGGGATGCCGCGGCGAGATCGGCGCGCAGGCTGCGCATGGCGTCGCGGACGCTTCCGCGCACCTCGTCGGCGATGAGCCGCACGCTGTCGGCGAGGCCGGCCTGGATGCCCTCGAGATCGCCCGAACGCGATGCGACCTCGGCGCGACCGGCATCCGTGATCTCGTACACGGTCTTGCGACCGTCGACCGACTTGGTGACCAGGCCCTCTTCCTCCAGCTTCGACAAGCGGGGGTAGATGGTGCCGGCCGAGGGGGAGTAGGTGCCGCCCGTGCGCGCGGACAACGCCTGCATGAGGTCGTAGCCGTGGCGCGGGGCCTCATCGAGCAGGCTCAGGATGTACAGGCGAAGATCGCCGTGCGAGAAGACGGGGCTCATCACCACTCCTCCTCTCCGGCGAGTTCCTCGGGACGAAGACCGGAGATGCCGCGGCGCAGCACGGTGATCTCGCCCGAGACGGTGTTGGCTCGGACGTCGACGAACTGACCCGCGAGGGCGCCGGTCGACCCGGTGTAGTTGGTCGGGCCCTTGCCCGAGCGCACCTGGCCGTCGATCTGCACGCGGCCGCTGACCGACCGCGACACGTAGTTGGCGGGCAGCGAGCGGTCGAGGCGGATTGTGCCGGTGCCGCTCACCGAGTTCAGCGAGATGGACTGCGTCGGTCCCGTCGAGTCGACGAGCATGGCACCCGAGACCGTGTCGATCGAGGCCTTGGTGATGCGGCCGGTCGCGGCGACGTCACCCGAGACGCTGTTGGCGCTGAGGGCACCGTCGAGCTCGCGCACCTGCACGTCGCCGGAGACGGCGTTGAGGTCGACGTCGCCGACGAGGCCGTCGACGATGATGTCACCCGAGACGGTGTTCAGGCGCACGTCGGTGCGCAGCCCCGAGACCAGTGCGCTCGCGCTGACCACGCCGAGGGTGAGGGCGACGTTGCGGGGGACCGCGACGCTGACCTCGGCCTTCGGGCCGCCGGCGCCGAAGTTTCGGAAGACCTCGAGGAAGTTGTCCCACCGCAGCTGCGGGTGGTCGATCTCGAGGCGGCCGTCGACCATCTCGATGCGCAGGTCTTTCACCGTGACGCCGTGCACTTCGATGCGTGCCTCGGGTTCGTCGTGGGCGATGACGTCGACCTGGCCGCCGACGAGTCCGATCTTGAGCTCGCGCAGCGCGCCGACGTCGATGACGCGGGTCTCGCCGGGGTGGACGATCCATTTCTCCATGGTTGATGCTCCTCACTCGCGATATATCGCGTTAGGTCGAGTATCGCGATATATCGCGAGTTCGTCAACCCCCGCCACGGATGAGTGGGCTGTGAGGTCGCCGACAGCGAGGTCGCTGAGCCTGTCGAAGGGACCGGGACCCGCGGTGACCTCGGCACGGATGGAAAGGTCCCTAAGCCTGTCGAAGGGACCGGGACGCGCGGTGACCTCGGCACGGACGGAAAGGTCCCTAAGCCTGTCCAAGGGACCAAGACGCACGGGTGCCCGAGCGCACGGGGAGGTCCCTGAGCCTGTCGAAGGGACCGGCGCGCGCGGTGACCTCGGCACGGCCAGGGAGGTCCCTGAGCCTGTCGAAGGGACCGGGGCGCGCGGGGTCCGGTGGCTTCGACAAGCTCAGCCACCTCTGTACGGCCGGTGGCTTCGACAAGCTCAGCCACCTCTGTACGGCCGGTGGCTTCGACAGGCTCAGCCACCTCTGTGCGGCCGGGGACTTCGACGGGCTCAGCCACCTCGGCAGGAGGGGGGTACCGCGGGGTTCCGCTGGCTTCAACAGGCTCAGCCACCTGTCCTTCTGAAACGACGGATGCCGCGCCCTCGGTGAGGACGCGGCATCCGGAACGGGTGATACCCGCGTGGTCGTGGGGCGCCCTTGAGGCGCCGGCGCGACGATCAGACGGGCTTGCGACCGCTGATGAGGCGGAACAGCAGCACGATCAGCGCGATGAGGCCGACGATGATGGCGACCCACAGCAGGAAGCTGGCCGCCTGGCTGAGGCCGCTGACGATCGCGATGACGATCGCGGCGATGATGATGATGATCAGGAAGATGTTCATGAGGGGCTCCTTGCTCGCCGCCTCGTGGGCGGCACCTGGCGAGTGGGTTTTGTCCAGCGTGTCACTGTCGGCGTCGCCCGCCCCCGGGCTTGACGCCCCTCGAAATCGGCTGATAGCCGGGCTGTTGTCAACCCCGCGGACCGCGGCGCGAGCGCGGTCGTACGGTCGAGCCATCCGTCGGAAGGAGCCGATCATGCCCCAGGGGCAAGGATCCAACAGCCTGAAAGATCCCGATCTGTACGAGGAGCTGCGCACGCAGGGCGACTCGAAGGAGAAGGCCGCGCGCATCTCGAACGCGGCTGCGGCCCAGGGCCGCGGCACGGTGGGCGCCAAGGGCGGGCACGCCGAGGGCTACGAAGACCGCACGGTCGCCGAGCTGAAGCAGCGCGCGAAAGAACTCGGCATCTCCGGGTACTCGGGCAAGAAGAAGGCGGAGCTCATCGACCTGCTCCGCTCGCACTGATCCATGGCGCGACTGATCCGCGTCCGGCCCTATGAGGACCCGGGCTATCGGCGCGTGCGCTCCGGTTCGGGGTTCCGCTTCGTCGACCACACCGGGGCTTCGGTGCCCGAGCGCGAAGCGGAGCGCGCTCGCGGTCTGGTCATTCCGCCCGCGTGGCGCGAGGTGTGGATCGCGAAGGAGCCGAACGCGCACATCCAGGCCGTCGGCACCGACGAGGCGGGGCGACGGCAGTACACCTATCACGCGGACTGGTCGAAGAGGCAGGACAAGGGCAAGTTCGCCCGCGCCCTGCAACTGGCCGAGGCGTTGCCGCGGGCGCGCTCCCGGGTGACGCAGTCGCTCCGACGGGCCGAGGCCGATCGCGAACGCGTGCTGGCGGTGTCGTTCCGCTTCCTCGACCTCGTGGCGCCGCGCGTCGGCAACGCGCGCTACTTCGTCACCAACGGCAGCCGCGGCCTGACGACCCTGCAGCGCCGGGATGCGACCGTCGAGGGCGACCTCATCCGTCTGTCGTTCCCCGCCAAGAGCGGCAAGCGGGCGGAGCTGTCTCTGCGCGACGCGGAGCTCGCCGCCATCGTCGAAGAGCTCGCGCTCGGGCGCCCCCGGGCGGCACTGCTGACCTTCAAGCGGGGTCGGCGGCGCGTGCCCCTGACCCCCGGCGACGTCAACGGGTACGTGCGCTCGCTCACGGGCGGGCCCTTCAGCGCGAAGGACTTCCGGACGCTGCGCGGAACGATCCTCGCGGCGGAGTCCCTCGCGAAGGTCGGCGCCGTCGGTGGCAAGAACGAGCGCAAGAAGGCCGAGGTCGCCGCTGTCCGTGCGACCGCAGAGGCCCTGGGCAACACCCCCGCCGTGGCGCGGGCGAGCTACATCGACCCGCGTGTCTTCTCGCTGTATCGCAAGGGCCGCACGATGGAGCTCGGCGGCTCGAAGGACGCCGCGATCCGGCGACTGATTCTGGGGGAGTGAGAGTGGGCCCGACCCCGGACACTCCCACCAGTCCGCGCGTTTCCCTGTCCCGGGGCGGGGTCGCCGGGCAGATGGAGGCTCCGACGCGTCTCTTCGGTCTGCTGACGCCGGAGGCCCGCGCGCTGTACCGTATGGTCCCTGGTGCCCAGGAGCTGTTTCGACCGACCGGCGCTTCGCGGGGGGTCCTGCGGCGGGGACTCCGTCAGGACGACGCCTTCCGAAACCTTCTGCGCGCCGCCGAGCAGAACTCCGCTGAGCCGCGCGGGTGGCGGCGCGACGAGTGGACCGACGAAGAGGTCGCTCGACTGGCCGCGGATCCGCTGGTTCTCGCGACAGCCCGGGCCATGTCGAAGAGCACGGCGCCCCGCGGCTGGAAAGCGACGTGGAAGAAGCGTCGGCAGCGTGAGACGGCGGTGCTCGCGGTCATCGCGTATTCGTTTGCGGCCGTCGCCATGGCGTTCGTGACCGGCATCGCCTGGCTCGCGCTCATCGGCGCGGCGGGGGTGCTCGCGACGGTGGCTTACGGGATCCGGCGACGATACGTCGAGGGCCGACCCGGTGGCGCGCCCCACCCCTCGGCCGCGGACGACAGCGCTCCGCCACCGGAGGACGGGATCGACCGGCCTCTCTTCGTCGTCGAGCGCGCGCCTTCGCAGCACCTGATCGCCCGCGGCACGGGTCTCGTCTTCCTCGCGGGAGCGGGCGTCCTCGCCGTCACGGAGATCGTTCAGGGTGGGCCACTCGCCGTCGTAGGAGTCATCGTGTGGCTGAGCACCCTCGGCTGCCTCGGTGCGGTCATCTTCCTCTGGGCGCTCTCGGCCGGGCGCGCGCGCATCGTCGGCTACGACGATCACCTTCTCGTGCGCCCGGGACTCCGCCGGTCGCGGAGGGTCGCGGCATCCGAGATCGCATCGTTCTCGTGGCGGTCAGGCGGACGGCTCCGCGGCACCGATGTGCGGGGTCGCACGTTGTTCACGACGATGAGCGTCTTCGACGACTTCCCGGATCTGGTCGCGTGGCTCGAGGCGAGGGTTCCGCAGCCGCCGCAGGCGTAGGGTGGCGCGGTGAGCATGTGGCGTGACGTCGTCCTCGTCGCCGTGGGCGGCGCGATCGGCACTGCCGCGCGCGCGGGGCTGACGCTCGCGTTCGGCGACGACCTGGGGCCTGCTCTCGTACCGATCGTCAACGTCGTGGGGGCGTTCGCGATCGGCATCCTGTTCGGGTGGAGAGCCCGGATGCCGGAGTCGTCGCGCGCCCAGCGGGTGCAGCTGTTCGTCGGTACGGGAGTGCTGGGCGGCTTCACGACCTATAGCTCGCTCGCCGTCGAGTCGGCGGATCTCGGGCTGCTGTGGTGGGGTGTGGCGACGGTCATCGTGGGGACCGCGGCGGCCTGGGTGGGCGTGTTGCTCGGTCGGGGTGGGCGCGCCCGCGTCTGACGCTTGTCGAACCGGTCGAGAAAGTGGTACAAATGTGCCACTTACCGACGTGGGTTCGCCGCGCCGGTGACCCGACCCCGGAGGTTCGACGATGAACGCCGCCCCCCAGATCGTCACGCTCGGCGCCCACGTGCTCGACACGATCGTGCAACCCGTCGACGAGATCCCCGAGGGGCAGGGGTCGCTGCTCGTCGATGAGATCGTCATGTCGGCCGCCGGGCCCGCCGGGGGCACCGCGCTCGTGCTGACCAAGCTCGGCGCGCGAGTCGTCACGAGCGGCGCCGTGGGAGAGGACGTCGCCGGACGCGTGCTCGTCGGTCTGCTGCGCGACGCGGGCGTCGATGTGACCCACCTCATCACGGGTGAGCTGCCCACCTCGGCATCCGTCCTCCCCATCCGCTCCGACGGATCGCGACCCGCCCTGCACGTCGTCGGGGCGAACGCGCTCGCGGCCGACGTCGTGCCCTGGGAGGCGCTCGCCGCCGCCGCGCACGTGCACGTCGGCGCTCCCGAGCTGCTCGGGCCCGAGAACGTCGTCGAGATCCTCGAGTACGCCCATGCTCACGGAGCGACCACCTCGCTCGACTTCCTCATCGGCGGCGAACCCGCCTTCTACGCCCTCATCGAGCCGCTGCTGCCGCACACCGACTACGTGCTGCCCAACGCCGAACAGGCGATGGGGTGGACCGGCGCCGCCGACCTGGTCGCCGCCGCCCGCGCCCTGCACGCGGCCGGAGCCCGCGTCGTCGCGGTGACCGACGGGGGCGGCGACGTCGTGGTGGTCGAGGAGGATGCCGTCGCGTTCGTCCCGATCGTCCCCGCCGAGCCGGTCGACACCAGCGGCGGCGGCGACGCCTTCTCGGCGGGCTTCGTGTACGCCAAGCTCCGCGGGCAGTCCTCTCGCGACGCCGCGCGCTTCGGTTCGGCCACGGCGTCGCAGGTGGTCGCGGGAGTGGGCACCGACCACGGCGTGTACGACGCGGCATCCATCGACGCCCTCCTCTCGGCGGCGGCGCGATGACGGCCGCGACCGTGGGGGATGTGCGCGAGGCCGTGGCGAGCGCGTGCCGCTCTCTCGCCGCACAGGGGCTCGTCAAGGGCACCGCGGGCAACGTGAGCGTGCGGGTCGAGGGCGGCATCGCCATCACCGCGACAGGGGTCGTGTTCGCCGAGGCCGTCGCCGACGACGTGGTGGTCGTCGACGCCGACCGGCGCGTGGTGACGGGCGCGCTCGCCCCCAGCTCCGAACTCGATCTGCACCGGGCGGCCTACACCGACGACGCCGTGGGTGCCGTCGTGCACACCCACGCGCCGGCGGCGGTGGCGGTGTCGCTGGTGTCCGACCGCCTGCCGTGCGTGCACTACCAGCAGATCGCCCTGGGCGGCGAGATCGAGGTCGTGCCGTTCTCGGTGTTCGGCTCGGCCGAGCTCGCCGCCGACACCGGTGCCGCCCTCGCCGGGGCCAACGCCGCGATCCTCGCCCACCACGGGGCCGTGACCACGGGAGGCGACCTCGCCGATGCGGTGGCGAACACCGCGGTGCTCGAGTGGGCGTGCGACATCTACCTCCGCGCCCGCGCGGCCGGCGACCCGGCCGAGCTCACCCCCGAGCAGCAGGCCGCGGTGATCGCCGCGGCCGTGGCGACGGGGTACGGACAGAAGCACGAGGTGTGAGATGGATGCCATGACCACCACGACCTTCTCGTCGACGAGCCCGCTCGACGGCAGCGTCGTCGACACGTTCCCGGTGCACAGCCCGGACGACGTCGACGCGGCGGTCGATCGTGCCCGCCGCGCGGCGGCGTCGTGGCGGGCCCTCGGCTTCGCCGGGCGGCGCCGCGTGCTGCGGGCCTGGCGCCGCGACATCGTGGCGCACCTCGACGACCTCATCTCGCTCGTACGCGCCGAGACGGGCAAGCCTCGGGGCGACGCGCGCCTCGAGATCATGCTCACGCTCGACCACCTCGCGTGGGCGGCCACGCACGCCCCGCGCATCCTGCGCCGACGGCGGGTCGGATCGGGCGTGCTCATGCTCAACCAGCACGCGAGCGTGGGATACGTGCCCTACGGCGTCGTGGGGGTGATCGGGCCGTGGAACTACCCGGTCTTCACGCCCATGGGCTCCCTCGCGTATGCGCTCGCCGCGGGGAATGCCGTCGTGTTCAAGCCGAGCGAGTACACCCCCGGCGTCGGCGCCTGGCTGCAGCGGGCGTTCGTGCGCGCCGGCGGGGCGGCCGACGTGTTCGCGGTGGTGACCGGGTTCGGGCCCACCGGCGCCGCCCTGTGCCGAGCAGGCGTCGACAAGGTGGCCTTCACCGGATCCACCGCGACGGGCAAGGCCGTCATGGCCGCGTGCGCGGAGACCCTGACCCCGGTCGTCATCGAGGCCGGCGGCAAAGACGCCCTCCTCGTCGATGAAGACGCCGATCTCGCGGCGGCGGCCGAAGCGGCCGTGTGGGGTGCGTACTCGAACGCGGGGCAGACCTGCATCGGCATCGAGCGCGTCTACGCCCACGCGAAGGTGTACGACCGGTTCGTCGAGGCCGTCGCCGAGCGCACGCGCGAACTGCGCGCCGGAACCGGCGACGACGCCACGCTCGGTCCGCTCACCATGCCGCGCCAGGCCGACGTCGTGCGTGCGCACGTCGCCGACGCGCTCGCGCGGGGCGCGACGCCGCGCGTGGGCTCCGTCCCGGGCGCGGGCACGACCGTGCAGCCGGTGCTGCTCACCGACGTCGACGAGCGGTCATCGGCCGTGCGGGACGAGACCTTCGGCCCCACCCTGGTCGTCAACCGCGTGGCATCCATGGACGAAGCCATCGAGAAGGCCAACGCCGTGCGGTACGGGCTCTCGGGCGCGGTGTTCTCGAAGCGTCGCGGCCGCGAGCTCGCGCTGCGCCTGCGCGGCGGAATGATCGCGATCAACTCGGTCATCTCGTTCGCCGCGATCCCCGCCCTGCCGTTCGGCGGCGTGGGCGATTCGGGCTTCGGGCGCATCCACGGGACGGACGGCCTCCGCGAGTTCGCGTACCCGAAGGCGCTGACGCGTCAGCGGTTCCCGCTGCTGACGCTCACGACCATGCGCCGCACCGCCACGGTCGACCACATCGTGGAGCGGATCATCCGGGCGCTCTACGGCTGAACCCCGAAGGTGCGGATGCCGCGGGCTCCCGGCATCCGTCGACGATCACCGCACCGAGCGCACCCGCATGATGATGACCGAGCCCAGCAGACCCGCCAGGCCGCTGGCGAGGAAGAGGCCCGCGAACCCGCCGAAGAGCACGACCGCCCCGGCCCCGAGCAGCGGACCGAAGGCCTGCGGACCGGCGAGGGCGATGTTCATGATCCCGACGTCTTTGCCGCGCGTCTCGGCCGAGGGGAGCACCTGCGTCGCGAGGGCCTGATCGACCGCGAAGAAGCATCCCTGACCGAGGCCGAGCAGCACGGCGCCGATCACGGCGGTCGATTCGGCCGGGGCGACGGCCAGCAGCAGAGCCGAGACGGCCTGCGCCACCCCCGAGGCGAGCACGAACACGCGTCGGCGCTGCACGACGTCGCTGAGCTTGCCGAGGGCGACGGATGCCACGATCGTGACGACCATGTAGATCACCGTCGTGAAGACGAGGAAGCCGGTCGGGTCGGCCACGCGCAGCGCGAAGGTGAAGAAGTACAGCAGCATCGTCGTGGCGATGGCGTTGCCGAGGTTGATGAGCACGCGGCTCGCGACCGTCCACGCGAAGTCGGGGTGACGCCGGGGGTCGACCCAGATCGAGGAGAGGATCGTGCGGGCGGTGAGGGGGCCGAGCAGCGCCGCCTCGGCGTCGGTCAGCGGCACGTCGCGCAGCACGAGCAGGACCGGCACCGCGAGGGCGAGATTGCACACGGCCAGGGCGAGGTAGCCCGAGGCCGTGGTGGTGAATACCGCGGTCACCAGGACGATCCCGAGCAGGATGCCGAGAGCGTTCGGGGCCGAGATCCAGCCCGAGACGAGTCCGCGCTGACCTGCCGGCACGCTGTCGGCCATCACCGCGGTCAAGGCGGCCGAGGCCATGCAGAAGCCGAGCATCACCGCGGTCCACATGACGACGGTGCCGAGCGTCTCGGTCTGGATGCCGAGGAGGGCGAGTCCGACCGACGCGACCACGACCCCGCCGAAGATCCAGGGTCGTCGCCGGCCGAAGCGGGAGCGCGTACGATCGCTCAGCGCACCGACGATCGGATACGCGACCACCACGAAGGTCCCCGCGACGGCGCTGACCAGGCCGTAGGCGACCAGCGAGACCAGCCAGTCGTCCGACGCGTGCTGGGCCGCGATCTGCAGGGGCAGCAGCACCTGCACCGGCACGAGCTGGGCCATCCACAGCCCGAGCCAGACGCCGGCGAACGCCGCGATCCACCCCGCCCGCACGGGGCGCGTCGGTTCGGCGTAGGCCGTGGGCGTCACGAGCGGAGCGTCGGGGATCACCGGCGGCCGCCCGTCCGCGCGGCCGAGAGCGTGTCGAGGGCCCACCGCCCGGCATCCGCCACCGCCTCCCGGGCGTCGCGCAGCGCTCCGCACGCGTTGAAGAAGCCATGGATCTGGTCGGTGTGCGTCACGAGCCGCGTGGGCACGCCCGCGGCCTCGAGGCGCTCGGCATACGCGACCCCCTCGTCGCGCAGCACGTCGAAACCCGACACGGCGACGTAGGCGGGAGCGAGGCCTGCGAGGTCGGCGGCTCGCAGGGGAGAGACCAGGGGATCCTCCGCGCGGCCGCCGCCGCCGCTGAGATAGTGCGCGGCATACCAGTGCATCTGCGCCGCGGTGAGGAAGAACCCGTCGCGGAACAGCTCGTACGACCGGTGTTCCCGAGACAGGTCGGTCACGGGGCAGAACAGGATCTGGAAGGCGGGGGCGCCGCCGGCATCGTCGCGCGTCACCGCCGCCACGACCGCCGCCATGTTGCCGCCCGCGCTCTCGCCGCCGACGCCGACGGTCTCGGCGGTCCCGCCGAACCGCGCCGCGTTGTCGCGCACCCACCGGAACGCGTCGACGCCGTCGTGCAGCCCCGCGGGGAAGGGTGACTCGGGCGCCAGGCGGTAGCCGACCGAGACCACCGTCAGGCCCGAGGTCTTCGCGAGCGTGCGGCACGTGGCATCCGCGCTGTCGACCGATCCGAGAACCCAGCCCCCGCCGTGGAAGTAGACGATGATTCCGGATGCCGCCACGTCGGTGCGCGCGCGGTAGACGCGGCCCGGCACGGTGCCCGCTCGCGTCGGGATCTCGATGTCGGAGCGCTCGGCCAGGCGGATGCCGCTGGCGAAGGTCCACGCCTCGAGCTCGATGTGCGCGCGGGCCTCGTCGAGCGGGAGGCGCTCGAAGTGCGCCCCGGGGGAGTCGTTCATCACGCGTAGCGATGCCTGCACCGCGGGGTGCAGGGTGTGGCCGTCGACCACGACGGGGCGGCCGTTCGCGACGCGGAGCGCGGCGCGCGGGAGTGAGCCCAGGGCGCGCGCGCCCCAGCGGAGCAGGTGGTCCTGGGGACGGGGTCGGATCATCGCGGAGCCCTTCTGTCGATCACGGCATCGGGATCGACTATCGGGTCACTTTATTGCACACACGTACCGTTTTGTGTGACGAAGACGTGAATTCGCTCGCGAGGAGCAACGATGCGCGCGAGAAACCTGTACGTTTGTGCCAACTAAGCGGGCGAGTGATCCCCTTCGCCGAGTGACGACGTCGCGGCGAGGGTCACGAACCCCACGATGGCGGCGCGCAGGGCGTGCGCCAGGGACTGGAACTGGACCTCTTCGGAACGGGCGATGCGATGCAGGGCGAAACCGTCGATCAGCGCGACGACCGCAGCGGCGGCGTGCGGATCGGTCACGCCGTTGGTCTGCAGCACGGCCGCGGCGAGCGCCCGCGTCTCGTCGAGGATCTGCGCGACGTGCACGCGCAGCGCCGGATGCCGCGACGCGAACAGGTAGATCTCGAACTGCGCGACCGTGTGGTCCTGCGACTGGCTGCGCACGATCTCGACGAACTCGTCGATCGCCGCCCCCGGACTGTTCGCGCCCGAGACGAGCACGGAGCGGAACTGCTCGAGTCGCTCGAGCTCGGCGGCCATGGCGTGCGCGACGGCCTCGCCGATCATGTCGTCGAGCGAGGCGAAGAAGTAGGTCGTCGACGAGTGCGGCACGCCCGCCGCGGCGGCCACCGCCCTGTGCGTGACGGCGGCGATGCCCCCCTCGGCGATGATCGCGATCGTGGCGTCCAGCAGCAGCTCGCGACGCGCGCGGCCGCGGGCCCGCATCGATCGACTCGTCGTCTCGCTCACGTTGTCCTCCTCGCCGGCCGCACCGGTCGGTGTCGCACCAGAAACGGAGCAAGCCTATGACCGCACCCTCGAGAGCCGTGGACGAGTCGGCCGCTGCCGACGTCGATGTCGTCGTGATCGGCGCGGGCCTGTCGGGTCTGACCGCCGCTCATCGCCTGCGTCAGTTCGGGGCGCGCGTCGCCGTGTTCGAGGCCGCGTCGCGCGTCGGCGGGCGCGTGGCGTCGGCGCGGGTGGGCGGCGTGCACGTCGACCTCGGGGGCACCTTCGTCGGTCCCGGGCAGGATCGCATCGTCGCCCTCGCCGACGAGGTGGGGGTCTCGCGCTTCCCGACGTACACGGCGGGGCAGAACGTCATCCGCTGGCGCGGTCAGCATCGCCGCTACCGCGGCACCGTGCCGCCGGTGGGGGCGAGCCTTCTCGACGTCGGGCGCGTGCAGCTGACGCTCGACCGCCTCGCCCGGTCGGTGCCCTGCGGCGACCCCGCGTCCGCGCCGCAGGCCGCGCAGTGGGACGCCGAGAGCCTCGGTTCGTGGCTGCGCCGCTCGCACGCCTCCGCCGCCGCTCGCGACCTCATCGCGATCGCCGGGCGCACGACGTGGGGCTGCGAGCCCGACGAGATCTCGTTCCTGCACGCCCTGCACTACATCCACCAGGCGGGTGGGCTGTCGGCGATGCTCGACACCGCCGGCGGCGCGCAGGAGGAGCACTTCGTCGAGGGCTCGCACGAGATCGCCGTGCGTCTCGCCGCGGGTCTCGGCGACGCGCTGCGCCTCGACTCTCCCGTGCGTCGCGTCGAGGCGGAGGGTGACGAGGTGCGGGTGTCGACCGATCGCGAGACGGTCCGTGCGCGGACGGTGATCGTCGCCGTGCCGCCGTCGCTGCGCACACGCATCGAGTTCTCGCCCGCGCTGCCGCCCGTGCAGACGCAGATGTCGCAGCGCTGGCCCGCGGGAGTGCTGTCGAAGGCCTACGCGGTGTACGACCGTCCGTTCTGGCGCGACCACGACCTGTCGGGTCAGGGGGTGTCCGACACCGGCCCTGCCTTCATCACCTTCGACGCCGGTCCCGCCGGCCCCGACGCTCCCGGCGTTCTGCTCGGCTTCATCGGGGGTGTCTACGCCCGTGAGTGGGACGACCTGCCCCTCGCCGAACGCCGTGCCCGCGCCCTGTCGTCGTTCGCCGACCTGTTCGGACCGAAGGCGCTGGATGCCACGGGCTACATCGACCAGCGATGGGGTGCCGAGCCGTGGGTCGCCGGCGGCCCCACCGCCGCCCCCGGGCCGGGAGCGGTCGTGCCCTACGCGTCCGCCCTCGCCACCCCGGTCGGCCGCGTGCTGTGGGCGGGCACCGAGACCGCGAGCCGGTGGACCGGCTTCATGGACGGCGCGGTGCGCGCGGGGGAGCGCGCCGCGCTGCAGGCCCGCGCCCTGCTCTCCGACCCCTGGACCGACGACGAACAGACGGGAGCCCTGTGATGACCTGGCGCCGCGAATACACGCACCTGACGACCGCCTCCGCCGAGGCGGTGTGGAAGAGGTGGACGACCCCGGCCGACTGGGCCGTCGACGACCCCGACCTGCGCGAGGCCGTCTTCGCGGTGCCGCCGCGCGTGGGCTCGACCGGTCGCGTGCTCAACCACGGCACTCCCGCGCAGCGCTTCACCTTCACCGAGCTGCAGCCGTGTGTCGCGATGAACTTCCGCATCGGTCTGCCCGGGGCGGTGCTGTCGTTCCCGCACCGCATGCGCCAGACGCCGAACGGCCTGTCGGTGACGCACGCCGTGGAGATCTCGGGTCCCCTCGCCGGGGTGTTCGGTCCGCTGGTCGGGCGCAAGATCGCCGCGGGTCTGCCGGCGGTGGTGCGCCTGGTGACGACGAACGCGCTCGCCGACATGGCCGCCGACGCGCGCGAGGGCTAGCCCGTGTCGGTGTCGATGACGCTCACGGCGGGGGCCATGTGGGTGAGTGCGCGGTCGGTCCGGCGGGCGCTCGCACGCGACGACTACCTCGACACCCTCGACCCCGATCGGTGGCCCGCGGAGCCGCCCGCGCGCCTTCGCCGGTCGGGTCGCGTGGTCGTCTCGCGCGAGGGCGACCTGCCGGTCTACCGCTACGAGCCGGCGGCGCGCACTCCGGGGCTCGAGCTGATGTACCTGCCCGGTGGGGGACTCGTGAACCCGCTCGTGGCCGAGCACTGGTGGATCGTCGAGCGTCTCGCCCGGGCGACGGGGGCGGCGATCACAGTGGTCTGCTATCCGCTGGCGCCCGAGCGCGGCGCAGACCACACCCTGGCCGTGATCGATGCGCGATACGAGCGCCTCGCGGCGCGGGCCTCGAGGCTCTGGGTGGCCGGAGACTCGGCGGGCGGCGCTCTCGCCGTCGGTCTGGCCCTGCGCGCCTCTCGTCGCCCCGACGCCCTCGTGCTGTTCTCGCCCTGGCTCGACCTGGGCCTCGAGAACCCCGCGATCGCCCGGCGGGCGCGTCGCGATCCCTCGTTGCGGGTGCCCGGACTCCGCGCGGGAGCGGCTGCCTGGGCGGGCGAACGGGGCTGGACGACCCGGCGATCGATCCCGCGCGCATGGATCCGACCGGTCTGCCCCCGACTCTGTTGTTCCAGGGCGGCCGCGACATCTTCTTCGACGACGCGGTGGCGTTCACTCGGCGGGCGGATGCCGTCGGAGCGCCGGTGCGCCTGATCACGGCGCCGGCCGGGTTCCACGTCTACGTCGGGGCGTTCTGGACGCCCGAATCTCGCTCGGCGTTCGCCGAGGTGGGTGCTCTGGCCCACGCGACACAGTCGGCGATGACATAACGGTACATATGTGCAACAATCTGCCGAGGGGTGCGACGATGCGCCCACCCACGGAGGAAAAATGGCCGCTCGATACGACCTCGCCAAGATCAAGCTCGGCAAGCTGATGACCGATCCGGATGCCGAGGGCATCATCCTCGACGTCATCCCCGACCTCAAGGCCAGCCCGACCTACCTCGTGGCGCGCACCCTCACCGCGAGCGCCGCCCTCAAGCTCGCCGAAGCGCAGATCGGGGCCGACAAGGCGGCCGAGCTGCGGCGGCGGGTGGAGGCCCTCGAAGCCTGACCGGGCCACGGCGACCGCGTAGATTGGCGGCGTGACACCCCTCCTCTTCCTCGCCGTCGCCGTCGCCGGTGGCATCGGAGCGGCCCTGCGCTACGTCCTCGACGTGCTCATCCGCCGGCGAACGGGTGAGGGGTTCCCCTGGGGGATCCTCGTGGTGAACCTCACGGGAGCCCTGGTCCTCGGCATCCTGAGCGCCCTTCCCGCCGACGAGACGTGGCGCTGGATCCTGGGGACCGGCCTGCTCGGCGGGTACACCACCTTCAGTGCGGTGGCCGTGACGACCGCGCTCCTGGCCGAGGAAGGGCGCACGCGCGCCTCGTTGTCGTACGCCGTCGTCTCATTCGTGGGATCGGTGCTCGCCGCCGCGCTCGGATTGACGGTGGGCTCGCTGTTCTAGAGCGGACCGCCCTCGGAAACCCCATGGGATACTGAGGTTCGATACACACCTGTATCGAATGTGATCCCGGAGGGTCCTTCGTGTCGTACCTGGCCGTTCTCAGCCTGAAGAACCGCGCCCTCATCGCCCTCGTCACGATCGTCGCCGCGATCTTCGGCGGTCTCGCGTTGACGAGCCTCAAGCAAGAGCTCATCCCCTCGATCGAGTTCCCGCAGCTCGCCGTCGTCACGACCTACCCGGGTGCGTCGCCCGAGGTCGTCGAGACAGACGTGTCGACGCCGATCGAGAACGCGATCCGCGGGGTGGAGGGGCTTGAGTCCACCACCGCCACCAGCACGACGAACTCGTCGATCGTGTCGGCGTCGTTCACCTACGGCACCGACCTGGCGGCCGCGCAGCAGAAAATCCTCGCCGCGATCGCCCGCATCAACGACCAGCTGCCCGACTCCGCCGACACGACGGTGGCGTCGGCGAGCATCGACGACTTCCCCGTCATCCAGCTCGCCGTGACGGGCTTCACCGACGCGCAGGCGACGCAGGCGACCCTCCAGACGAGCGTGGTTCCCGACCTCGAAGACGTCGCGGGCGTCAACGGCGCGCAGATCGTCGGCGGCACCGGCGAGCGGGTGACGATCACTCCGGATGCCACCCGCCTGGGCGAACGCGGGTTCAGCCAGCAGGCCATCACCGACGCGCTCGACGCGAACGGCGTGCTCTTCCCGGGCGGCTCGCTCACCGAGAACGACCAGACCCTCACCGTGCAGACGGGCTCGAAGCTCACCAGCGTCGACGAGATCTCGGCTCTGCCCCTCGTTCCGACCGACGCCGCGCAGATCGCGGCCGGCCAGACCACGATCGCCGACGTGGCCGACGTCGCCCTGCAGACCGACCCGGTGACGACGCTGTCGCGCGTCGACGGCAAGCCGGCGCTGACCATCGCGGTGACGAAGCTGCCCGCAGCCAACACCGTCGACGTCTCGCGCGGAGTGCTCGCGGCGTTGCCCGCCCTCGAATCACAGCTGGGTGAGGGGGCGACCTTCACCGTCGTCTTCGACCAGGCGCCCTTCGTCGAGCAGTCCATCGAGGCCCTCGCGCAAGAGGGTCTTCTCGGCCTCGTCTTCGCGGTCGTGGTGATCCTCGTCTTCCTCATGTCGGTGCGTTCGACGCTCGTCACCGCCATCTCGATCCCCACGAGCGTGCTGATCACCTTCGTCGGCCTCCAGGCGTTCGGCTACTCGCTGAACATCCTGACCCTCGGAGCTCTGACCATCGCGATCGGCCGTGTCGTCGACGACTCGATCGTGGTGATCGAGAACATCAAGCGCCACTACGTTGGCGACGCCGACAAGATCCCCACCATCGTGCGCGCGGTGCGCGAGGTGGCCGCGGCCATCACGGCATCCACCATCACCTCCGTCGCGGTGTTCCTGCCGATCGCCTTCGTCGGCGACGTCACCGGAGAGCTGTTCCGCCCGTTCTCGCTCACCGTGACCATCGCGATGGCCGCCTCGCTGCTCGTCTCGCTGACGATCGTGCCCGTGCTGGCGTCGTGGTTCCTGAAGCCCGGCAAGGTCATCCGCGACGACAACGGCGACCCGGTCGATCCCGAGGCCGCCGACGCCCCGCCGTCGCGGCTGCAGAAGGCCTACGTCCCGATCCTCACGTGGACGCTGAAGCACTCGGCGGTCACCCTCGGGGTGGCGGTGCTCATCCTCGGCGGCACCCTCGCCACGTTCCCCCTGCTCAAGACCGATTTCCTCGGCGATTCGGGTCAGAACACCTTCACCGTCACGCAGAAGATCGGCCCGGCACCCAGCCTCGACGCCGAAGACGCCGCGGCCCAGAAGGTCGAGGCCGTGCTGCTCGACACCCCGGGCGTGCAGACCGTGCAGACCTCGATCGGCTCGAGCGGCTCGGCGCTGCGCGACGCCTTCTCGGGCGGCGGCTCGGGCATCACGTACTCGATCACCTCCGAGTCCGGAGCCGACCAGGTCGAGCTCCGCGAGCGCGTGCGCACCGAGCTCGAACAGCTCACCGACGCCGGAGAGATCGAGGTCGCGGCATCCGGAGGCGGCTTCGGCTCCACCGACATCACCGTCGACGTGACCGCCGCCGACGGCTCGTCGCTGCAGCAGGCGAGCGATGCCGTCGTGTCGCAGCTGCAGGGTCGCGAGGGCGTGGGCCAGGTCACCAGCAGCCTGTCGGCCTCGCTGCCCTTCGTGTCGGTGCGTGTCGACCGCGCCGCGGCCGCGGAACGCGGTCTGTCGGAGCGCACGGTCGGCGCACTCGTCTCCGGGGCGCAGCAGCCCCGTCAGGCGGGCACCGTCGAGCTCGACGGCCGCGGAGTGACCGTGTACCTCGCCACCGCGAATCCTCCGCAGACGATCGACGACCTGCGCGCTCTCGAGATCCCGAGCGCGAGCGGAGCGGTGCGCCTCGACCAGATCGCGACCGTCGAAGAGAGCCAGACGGCGCCCTCCATCACGACCGCGCGCGGCCTTCGCACCGCGACGATCACCGTGACGCCGACCTCCGACGACCTCGGCAGCTCCTCGGCGACCGTGCGCGACGCGCTCGCCGACGTGCAGCTGCCCGAGGGCGCTACGGCCGAGGTGGGTGGTGTGGTCACCAGCCAGCAGGATGCCTTCGGCCAGCTCGGCCTCGCCCTTCTCGCGGCGATCCTCATCGTCTACGTCGTGATGGTGGCGACCTTCAAGTCGCTGCGCCAGCCGCTCGAGCTGCTCGTGTCGGTGCCGTTCGCGGCGACCGGAGCGATCCTCATGCTCCTGATCACGGGCGTGCCGCTCGGGGTCGCGGGAATGATCGGCGCGCTGATGCTCGTCGGCATCGTCGTGACCAACGCCATCGTGCTGATCGACCTCGTCAACCAGTACCGGGCGCGGGGTCTCAGCGTGTTCGAGGCCACGATCGTCGGCGGAGCGCGACGTCTGCGGCCGATCCTCATGACGGCTCTCGCGGCGATCTTCGCGCTCGTGCCGATGGCGC
This sequence comes from Microbacterium algihabitans, assembly GCF_032464975.1. Classification (NCBI taxonomy): domain Bacteria; kingdom Bacillati; phylum Actinomycetota; class Actinomycetes; order Micrococcales; family Microbacteriaceae; genus Microbacterium; species Microbacterium algihabitans. Next base: position 889,410 of record NZ_JAWDIU010000001.1, on the reverse strand, counting down.
TCGGCATCACCGGCCACGGCGGGTTCATCTCGCAGCCGCTCGCGGTCGTGGTGATCGGCGGACTCGTGTCGTCGACGTTCCTGACGCTGCTGGTGCTGCCGACGCTCTACAACCTCATCGAAGGAGCGAGCGAGCGCCGCCGTCAGCGCCGCGCGGAGCGAGAGTCCGTGCAGAGTGCGCCGACGGCCCACGACGACCACCCGTTGAGCCGACGCGAGCTGCGCGAGAAGCACTGATCGCGAGCGAGCGAGAGGCGGCGGGGCCCCGAGCGGCGACGTGCGTCCGCGCGGCCGTGGAAGCCTCACCCGCGTTGGCCGTGAGGTGCCGCGCGGCGACGTGAGTCGGCGGGCGACCGTCGACACCGCGTTGCGGCGCGGTGCGGGTGTTCGCCGAGGTGAGGACGGTTCCGGATGCCACGACTCCGGTGCGGTCGCTCGTCGGCAGCGAGCGCTCGGTGCGCGCGAGCACCGTCAGGAAGCGCTCGAGGGGCGAGGCGGACAGGGGCGTCATCACAATGCGACGCGTCTGCGCCGGGCGGGGGAGTGCGCGGGCGGTGCCGAGCGGGCGCAGCGAGGCGCGCGAGCGCGCGGCGACCACCGAGCGGCTCCGGCGGCGCGGGGCGACGTGGGCGACGGCGGGAGCCGCGGTATCCGCCACTTCCTCCACGACATCGCGCGTGGTCTTGGCGGACGCACTCGCGAGGATCTGCGTGAACATGCCCGACCACGCGAACATCGCCGCGCACGAGATCGTCTCGAAGAGGGCGAGGTTGATCGTGGCCGACACGAACAGCGAGATCGAGGCGATCAGCCACACGAGTGCGATGCCCGTGCCGATCGCCATGCGCTTGCCGAGGCGGTTGAGCATCAGCGGAGCGCTGAGCAGCAGCACAAGGAAGCCGAGCACCATGGAGCCGGCGACCTTGTCGTGCAGGTCTTTGTCGGTGTTGAGGGGAATGCAGCCGACCAGGGCGAGATTCACACCGACGCAGTTGAGGCAGAGGAAAGCAACGGTTGCCGCACCGCGGCGCACGGGACCGCGACCAAGACGCGCGATGTCACGACGCACGCAGAAGGCGAAGACCACCACGATCATTCCGCTGACCTTGAGCGTGGTGTTGAAGAATGCGCTGGAAAGATCGCCGAAGATGCCGAGCTGGCTGAAGTGCAGCTGCCACCACAGCGGGTCGCTCGTGGTCGCGATCGCGAGCAGCAGGCCGCCGACCAGCGTGGTCAGTGCGGCAGCGCCGACGTGAAGCGAGGACAACGCCGCGAGTCGACGCGTGAGGCCGGTCAGACGCGGCACCGAGACAGAAACGGGGACGGCGAAGCGGAGCGCGGTGCTCATGATGGGGGATCTTTCCTTCAGACGGAACGGGGATCCCCCCTCATCGCGGGACCCTCGGCCCCCGTCGGCTCGTTCGGGTAGAAGGCAAGGGGAAACCTTGGTCCTCTGCCTCCCCCGGCCTTGACGGAAATCCGTCACCGCTCATGGTAACGTTCGCGCCGCCTTCGTAGGAAAGCCCTTGCCTGGGATTTTCCCTGGTCATATGGCTAATTCTTTGTCCCCCATTTGGGGGACAAGAATGCGTCACGCGGTGAAGCGCACGCCCCATTCCCGGCGCATCGACGACCCGGGTTCGAGCTTTTCGAGGTCGGTTCCCGTGGCGAAGGCGTTGGCGGGGGCCGTCATCGGCTCGATCGCGACGGCGAGCGGGTGACCCGGATACCGGTCGGTCGTGAACACCTGGGCCCAGCGGAAGCCCTCGTCCTGCCAGAGCTCGAGACGGCGCCCGTCGGGAGCGGTGAGCGTGTGGCGCGCGCGTCCCTCGGCGTCGCGCTCCAGCCCGCGGTAGCCGTTGTCGAGGCCGGCGTCGCCCAGGCGCTTGCCCGCGCGCAGATCGGTGGCGGCATCGACCGGCACCTCGGCGACGGGGATGTTGCGCTCGTCGACGACGAGCGTCGAGGTACCAGTGGAGTGCACCACGAGATCGGCCGTCGGCACGCCCCCGATCTGCAGGTAGGGGTGCACGCCGAGCGCCACCGGCGCCGTTCGTGCTCCGACGTTTTCGATGTCGTGAGTGACGTGCAGCCCGTCGTCGCGCAGGTCGAAGGTCACGCGCGTGCGCAGGTGGAAGGGATACCCGGTCTGGGGCACGACATCGGCCCCGAGCACGAGCCGGGCGTCGGTGTGCTCGATCGCCTGGTACATCCCGAACCGCAGCAGTCCGTGGCTGGCGTTGCCGAACTTCGGCTCGCTGATGGCCAGCTGCAGGTCTTCGCCCTCGAAGGTGTACTTGCCGTCTCGGATGCGGTTCGGCCACGGCACGAGCACGACCCCGGATGCCGCGGGCGTCGGGGCGTCGTCGGGGTAGCTCGGCACGAGATCGACCCCGTCGACGGTGAGCGCGCGCAGCGCTGACCCCACCTGGGTGATCTCGGCCGACGAGCGCTCGCCGCGCAGGCGGAAGCGGAATCCGGTGGGGTCGGCGGTCATGACTGTGCCTTTCGCGATCGGCGGGGGCGCTGCAACCAGGGCTGCAGCATGCGGGTGACCCACGGGAGCACCGCGTAGGTCATGACGGGGGTGAGCATGAGGGTCGTCGCGAGCACGCGCAGCACGAGCGGCACCTCGGCGAAGCCCGGAATGAAGCCCAGCAGCCATGACGCCAGCAGATTGGTGGGGAAGAAGCCGACCCAGATCGTCACCGCCTGCTTCCAGCGCGGGGGAGCCGGGGGCACGGGCTGCTGGATCGGCTGGGTTCCGGCATCCGTTACCGTCGCCGCTTCGAGGATCGAGCCGTGCGGGGCGTCGAACCAGCCCTCGATCCCCGTGCGGCGCTCGCTGCGCTCCTCGCGCGCGAACGGGCGGCCCGAGTCGAGCCACCACTGCCGCTGCGGGGAGCTCTCCCACTCCTCGAGCGTCGTGATGTCGCGGAAGCGGTACAGCATGTACCAGAGGTCGCTGTCTTCGCCCGCGCGCACCCAGCCCGAGCCGAGGAAGCCCGGAAAAGCGGTCGCGAGGTCGGTGCCGGCCTGCATCCAGGAGGTCGCTTCGGCGGTGCGCGTCGGGTCGATGCGCCGCTCGATCGCCACCGTGATGGGGTGGGCGTCGGTGTCTGCCATGCGTCTATCTTCCGTCAGCGCAACCCTGAGTCCCTCTCTCCCCGAGATTGTCCCGGTCCCGACCACCCCTGTCCCTCTCTCGACCACCCTCGTCCCACTTTCGGTGGGGTGATGTCCCAGGTATGGCTGTGTGATGCGTCACGAAAGCGCCATAAGTGGGACATGGGTCATCCGGGGGGGGGGGCATGGATGCCATTCCCAGGCGCCACCTGTAACGTGGTGAGGTCGGCTCTGGACACCGCGCGTGATGCGCGGATGGGTTTGTAGTCCAAGGGGCCGATGGACAGGACGCGATCGCGGCCTCGACCATCACTAGTGAATTGGCCCCCGGCCGACGAGAGTCCGGGTTTCGCACCGCCACGAGCGGTGTCGCTGTTTCGCGCGAACAGAACCCAGGAAGTTTCTCCATGCCCAAGAACAAGAAGCCCGCCGGCGGCCGCGCCGCCAAGAACTTCGAGCCCCGCTACGGCGCCAAGACTTCGTTCCAGGACCGCAAGCGTCGTCCCGGTACCGAAGGCCCCGCCAAGCCCGGCAGCAAGAGCCCCAACCACCGCGGCTACCGCCCCGAGTCGGAGGCCACCCCCGACAAGGGGCGTTGGAACGCCGCCGACCGCGCCGGCCGCACCGAGGCCCGCAACATCCGCACCTCGGCTCGCGACGACCGTCCGGCCCGTTCGTTCGACGATCGCCCCGCGCGTTCGTTCGACCGCAATGACCGTCCCGCGCGTTCGTTCGACCGTGACGAGCGTCCCCGTCGTGACGCCGGTGAGCGTCCCTCGCGTTCGTTCGACCGCAGCGACCGCCCCGCGCGTTCGTTCGACGAGCGTCCCGCCCGCTCCTTCGACCGCACCGAGCGTCCGGCTCGGTCGTTCGACCGCACCGAGCGTCCTGCGCGTTCGTTCGATCGCGATGAGCGTCCCCGTCGTGACGCCGGTGAGCGTCCCGCGCGTTCGTTCGACCGCAGCGACCGCCCCGCGCGTTCGTTCGACGAGCGTCCCGCCCGCTCCTTCGACCGCAACGAGCGTCCGGCTCGTTCGTTCGACCGCACCGAGCACCCTGCGCGTTCGTTCGATCGTGACGAGCGTCCCCGTCGCGACGCCGCTGACCGTCCGGCCCGTTCGTTCGACCGCAACGACCGTCCCGCCCGCTCCTTCGACCGCACCGAGCGTCCCGCGCGTTCGTTCGATCGCGATGAGCGTCCCCGTCGCGATGCCGGTGAGCGTCCCGCCCGGTCGTTCGACCGCAGCGAGCGTCCGGCCCGTTCGGTCGAGGACCGTCCGGCTCGCTCGTTCGACCGCACCGAGCGCCCCGCGCGTTCGTTCGATCGTGACGAGCGTCCCCGTCGCGACGCCGGTGAGCGTCCCGCTCGCTCGTTCGACCGCAGCGACCGCCCGGCCCGCTCCTTCGACGAGCGCCCCCGCCGAAACGACGGCCCGAGCCGTGACGACGGCCCGAGCCGCAGCGACTGGGGCCACGCGCCCGGAGGCTCCGCCCGACGCGACAGCGGCGGGTGGAGTGGGCGTGGGGAGAACAACACCCCGAAGCGCTCCGCCGAGCACGAGCAGCGCGTCGACGTCGTGCACGAGCGCCTGCAGGCCGAGGCCGTTGACGCCGCGACCGTGACCGGTGCCGGCTTCGCCGAGCTGGGTCTGGGCGACAACCTCGTCCGCGCCCTCGCCGGTCTCGGCGCGGCGAGCCCCTTCCCGATCCAGGCGGCCACCGTCGCTCCGATCCTCGAGGGACGCGACGTCCTCGCCCGCGGCCGCACCGGCTCGGGCAAGACCATCGCCTTCGGCGCACCGCTGGTCGAGAGCATCCTGCGTTCGCAGGCGGGTCAGCGTCGTGAGTTCGCTCGCGCCCCCAAGGCGATCATCCTCGCCCCCACGCGCGAGCTCGCCCTGCAGATCGACCGCACCGTGCAGGCGCTTGCGCGCAGCGTGGGCCTGTTCACCACCCAGGTCTACGGCGGCGTGCCCCAGGCGCGTCAGGTCGGTGCGCTCAAGAAGGGCGTCGACATCGTCATCGGCACCCCGGGTCGCATCGAAGACCTGCTGAACCAGGGCAAGCTCGACCTCTCGCAGGTGCAGGTCGCCGTCCTCGACGAGGCCGATCACATGTGCGAGCTCGGCTTCCTCGAGCCCGTGCAGCGCATCCTCCGCGCGACCAAGAAGGGCAGCCAGAAGCTGCTCTTCTCGGCCACGCTCGACCGCGAGGTGGCGGCCCTGGTCGACGAGTTCCTCGTCGAGCCGGCCGTCTACGAGGTCGCCGGTGAAGACCAGGACTCGAGCACCATCGAGCACCGCGTTCTCGTCATCGAGCACCGCGACAAGGCGCAGATCCTCGACTCGCTCGTCGACCGCGCCGGCAAGACGCTCGTCTTCGCCCGCACCCGCGCCTATGCCGAGATGCTCGCCGAGCAGTTCGACGACGCCGGGATCTCGGCCGTCGCCCTGCACGGTGACCTCAACCAGCAGAAGCGCACGCGCAACCTCGAGAAGCTCACCTCGGGTCGCGTGAACGTGCTCGTCGCGACCGACGTCGCCGCCCGCGGCATCCACGTCGACGACATCGACCTGGTCATCCAGGCCGACGCCCCTGACGAGTACAAGACGTACCTGCACCGCTCGGGCCGCACCGGTCGCGCCGGTCGCGCCGGCACCGTGGTCACGCTCATCACGCGCCAGCGTCGTCGTCGCATGACCGAGCTGCTCGACCGTGCCGAGATCGAGGCTCCTTTCGAAGAGACCGCGCTCGGCGACGACGTGCTCGAGGAGCTCTCGGGCCGTCAGCTCTCGAACGTCGACGCGTAATCGTCGTCAGGGAGGCCCTCGTCCGCATCGCGCGGACGGGGGCCTTCGTCGTTCGCCGGTCACGTCGCAACCTCAGAACAGCGTGGGCTCGCTCGCCGGCGCGACACGGGGGCGGGCGGATGCCGGGACCCCGGTCGACCTGATGGGTCCGAGGCTGCTCGCCGGCGTCGGCGTGCGTGCCGCGAGGCCGGGCTGCGGTCGACCGCGCGGGTGGTCGTCTTCGTCCCACCCGTCGAGGCGGTGCATGCGCAGGAGCGGTCGCATGCGTTTGCCGAGCCAGGTGCGGTAGGCCTTCGGGGCGGAGGTCGACACACCGGGGTACAGCCCCCGGTACGACGACACGAGGTGCGGGTGCTCGCGTTCGAGCCACTCGAAGAACCACTGCTTCGCCCCGGGGCGCAGGTGCAGCGCCCCGTAGACGACGCGCGCCGCACCCGCGGCGCGGATGCGCGCCAGGGCGTGATCGAGCGCGGCGATCGAGTCGGTGAGGTGCGGGATGATCGGCATGAGGAACACCGTCACGCGGAACCCCGCCTCGGTCGCCGCGCGCACCGTGTCGAGGCGCGCCTCGGCGCTGGGGGTGCCCGGCTCGATCGAGTGCTGCAGCGTGTCGTCGAACACCGCGATCGACATCGCCAGCGACACCTTCACCTGTTGCGCCGCCTCGGTGAGCAGGGGCAGGTCGCGTCGGAGCAACGTGCCCTTCGTGAGGATCGAGAACGGCGTGCCGTTGTCGGTCAGGGCGCCGACGATGTCGGGCATGAGGCGGTAGCGCCCCTCGGCGCGTTGGTAGGGATCGGTGTTCGTCCCGAGCATGACGGGCTCGCGGGCCCACGACCCGCGCCGCAGCTCTGTGCGCAGCACGTCGGCGACGTTGACCTTGACCACGATCTGCGAATCGAAATCGGCCCCGTAATCGAGGTCGAGGTATTCATGCGTTTTCCTAGCAAAGCAATATGAACACGCATGAGTGCATCCGCGATAGGGATTCACTGTCCAATCAAATGGCATCGCCGAAACCCCGGGAACGCGATTCAATGCGCTTTTGCACAGCACCTCGTGGAAGGTCATGCCCGCGAACTCCGGCGTCGTGACCGAGCGCACGAGGCCGTCCATGCGCTCCATGCCCGGGAGGGCTCCCGAGTCGTCGACGCCGAGTTGTTGACCTTGCCACCGCATACTCACATTCGAACACATGTTCTACATCAGGGCAAGCCCCGGCATCCGATAATCGCTCCCATGCTCGAATGCTCTCGCGATACTGTGACAGGCGTCGCTGGTTCGTCTGCCGCGATGGGAACGAGGGGCGCATGGAGACCGTGCGACACGTGCGAGGCCACGCGCTGCTGACGGCGGCCGGGCGCCGCCTCGAGCCCCTGCATCCGTCGTGGGTCGAACGTCACCCCGCGGCCGCAGGATGGATCTGGCTCGCGGCGATGGCCGTGCTGATCGTCGTCGTCGACCTCGCGGACGGCCCGGAGCCCCTGCGGGTGGCCGTGTCGTTGAGCGCCGCGCTGCCCTCGCTGGGCGCGACGCTGCTCGTGCTGTCGCAGACGCCCCGTGCGCACCTGGAGTCCGAACCGTCGATCCTCGGTCACTTCTTCGCGCGCTTCTTCGCCCTGCTCGGGGCGCTCATCCTGTGGATCGGATCCGTCGTGCTCGGTGCGGCCGTCGCGGTGCAGCTGACCGAGGATTCCCGCTCGAACACCGAAGCGGCGTGGGAGGAAGCTCTCGAGATCTTCGGCGCCGTCGTGCCCTTCATCGTCGCGGTGCTGTGGGCCGTGCTCATCTTCCGCTGCGTCGGGTACATCGCGCGCCTGCGCGGGTGGGCGCCGGTGCCGACGCGGCACCGCATCCCCGAGCAGTTCTTCGCCGAGTCGCCGCGCACCCGGCGCGTGGTGGTCGGGCTCGCGCATCCCGCCCTGTTGCTCGTCGCCGGCACGCTCAGCATCGTCCTCGTGTTCGTCGCGGCGGGCGAAGTCGCCTTCAGCGACGCGCTGTGAGGGCCGCGCGGGCGTCCATCGGGTGAGGCGGGGTCGACCGGTCCGCGGTCCCGGGAGACAATGGGACCAGTCATGTCCCCCGATTCCGAGCTCTCTCCCCGCCGCGCCGCGCGCGCGGAAGCTGAGCGACTCGCGACGGCGGCACTCCCCGTGCCCGTCGCCCCGGCCGCGCCCGAGGCCTCCGCGTCACCGACGCGCCGCGCTCTCCGCGAGGCCGGATCGAGCGCGGCCCCGCTTCGTCGTCGCTCGTTCGCGCCGGTCGAGGCCTCGCACTCCTCGTCCGAAGGCGGCCGACTCCGTACCGCGACCGAGTGGTTCTCCGCTCTGCCTACGGCCCGCCGTCGCCGGCTCGCGGTCGTCGCAGGAGCGCTCGCGGTGGTCGTCGCCACCGCGACCGTGGCCGCCGGTCTGGCGATGGGGGCGGGGGCGGATGCCACGGCTTCGACGAGCGCCAACGACGCTGCCGTGACGGCGTCGATCGCCGGTCCCCCCGCTGTCCCCTCCGAGGGGCTCCCCGTGCCCGCGGTGTCAGCGGTGGCGGCAACGGCCACGCCGTGCGACGACCCGGCCGTCACGACGGCGCTCTCTGCGGGCGACGACGCCGCCGCCATCGCCGCGGCCGGCGGAGGCAGCGCCTTCCGTGTGGCCGTGGCATCCGGGATCGCGCCCTGCGTATCGCTCTCCGACCCGAACCGCGAATGGGTCGTCGTCAACAAGCAGCGGCCGCTCGAGCCCGTCGACTACTACCCGGGCGACCTCATCATGCCCGCGAACGTCCGCGCCCTCGAAGACTCCGCGCTGCGCACGCCGGCGGCGAACGCGCTCACCGCGATGGTGAAGGCCGCCTCCGACGCGGGAGCCGGCGAGATCGGCTACCTGAGCGCGTTCCGCTCGTACACGACCCAGAAGTCCACCTACGCCGGCCGCGTGCGCGTCAGCGGGGTGGAGGGTGCCGATCGCGAGAGCGCCCGACCCGGCTACAGCGAGCATCAGTCGGGTCTGGCCGTCGACATCGTGCCCTGCAACGGTTCGTGCCGCACTCTCGACGACGTCGCCGCGTCGGCTCAGGGCGCGTGGGTGCGCGAGCATTCGTGGGAGTTCGGCTTCGTCACGCGGTACGCGGAGGGTCGCGAAGCGGTCAGCGGATACGAGCCCGAAGCGTGGCACCTGCGCTACATCGGTCCTGAACTCGCTCGCGCCTACCACGAGGGCGGCTTCACCACCCTGGAGGAGTTCTTCGGACTCCCGGCGGCGCCGACGTACTGAGTTCAGCCCCGCCGCCTCCGCGGTGTGAGACGCACGCCTGGCAGGGGCGGCGCCGGAATGCGCTCGGGGCCGTGGTCGATCACGGTCCCGAAGCGCGGCGCCTGTGCTTCCCACGCCTCGCGGGCCTCGACGATCTCGTCGTGCGAACGGCCCACGAAGTTCCACCACATGACGATGTCGGCCTCGAACGGCTCCCCGCCCAGCAGGAACACGCGGGCACCCCCGTCGCTGCGCAGCTCGACATGGTCGCGGCCGCGGCCGAGGTAGATCAAGCGAGTGTGGTCGACGGATGCCGTGGACCCCGGCTCGGCAGGAGTGCCGGGGCGTCGCGCGGCGTCGGCGTTCACGGCATCCGCCCCCGTTTCGACCTCGGCAGTGCCCGTCATGCCGTATAGGGCGTACTCCCACTCGGGGCGCAGGGGGACACGCACGGTGACGCCGGCCGGCAGACGGAGTTCGGCGCCCACGATCGGGGTGTGCACCGTCGCGGGCGAGACGACCTCGCCAAGCGTGCCCATCACCACGACCGCATCGGCCCCCTCGCCGAGGTCGAGCACCGGCAGGTCTTCGTGACGCTCGAACGCGGGCTCCCCGTGCCGCCGCGACTCGGGCAACGCCACCCAGAGCTGCAGGGCGTCGAGGGGGATGGGCCCCTCGCCGACCGAGTACTCGGAGTGCGCGATCCCCGCGCCGCTGGTCATGAGGTTCAGGGCGCCCGGGCGCACGACGACGTCACTGCCCACGGCATCGCGATGCCGGACCTCGCCGATGATCGGCCAGGTCACCGTCTGCAGTCCGATGTGCGGGTGCGGCTCGACGCGCATGAGCGTGTCCTGCGGGCCGAAGCGGTCGAGGAAGCACCAGGCGCCGACCATCGGCAGCGAGCGGTGGGGGAGGGTGCGGTGCACTTCCATGCCGCGCACGCCGCCCAGCGGCACCTCTCGTGCCTCGACGATCAACGCGCGGGGGCCGTCGCAGTCGATCGGACCCTCGGATGCCGGGGGAGCGACGTCGAGTCGGGTCACGACCGGTCGCCGCCTCCGGCCGGGTCGGTGTCGCCCTGCTCGGGCTGGTCGACGGACAGGCCGGGCACGTCGTGCTCGCTCAGGTAGTGCGCGACGAAGGGGCACGAGGGGATGATCGTGTCGCCGCGGCGAGCGAGGTCGGAGAGCGCCTCACTCGCGAGGGTCGAGCCCAGGCCGCGACCCTTGAACGCCGGGTCGACCTCGGTGTGGGGCAGCTCGGTGCGGTCGCCGCTCGCGGGGCGGAACTCCATGAAGCCCCCGAGCTCGTCGCCCACGTGGATCTCGTAGCGGCCCGCCTCGTCGTTGCGGGTCACGGTCAGTTCGTCGGCCATGGAATCTCCTTGATCGGTGTCCACAGCAACGTATGCGCTGGCATGGATGTTCCGCCATCCCCACGTCATGGCGGAAGTCGTGGGTTAGGGGGGCGTCGAGCCCTCGCCCTACCCGAGGCGCGAGCGGTGCCTCCGCACGGCGGCGCGGTTGGCGCAGCGCACCGAGCAGTAGCGCTGACGGCCGTTGCGGGTGACGTCGACGACGACGTTCGTGCACGGGTCGGCGGCGCAGCGGCCGAGGCGGTTCATGCCGCGCGTGACGAGGTGCAGAGAGGTGCCCACCGAGATGACGGCGGCGAGCACGCGGGGGAGCGCCTCGTCGCTGTCGCGGTAGTGCAGGTGCCACCCCTCGCCGTCGTGGTCGGTGAGGCGCGGGTAGGCGGTGACCGCGGCCATCTGCGCGTTCAGCAGCGCGGCGCGCGCGGCGGGGTCTGTCTCGTCGACCACGCGGAGCCACTCGTCGATGACCGCGCGGGTGCGTTCGTGATCTCCGGATGCCACGGGGAAGGTCATCGTCATCCCCATCTCGCGCGTGCGCTCCTCGATGCCGGCGCGATCGGCGGGCCAGTCGTTCGCGAGCGACGCGGCCAGCAGGACCGCGTACTCCCCGTAAGGGTTGAGATGCATAACGGCATTACATCACGCTGGGATCATGACCGCCTCAGACCTGCTCGCCCTCGCCGTCTCGGCATCCGCCCCTCACGAACACGGCTGGATCACCGAGTCGGCGCACTCGACCAGTCAGGGTCGGGTGCGGTACGTCCGCTGCTCCGCGTGCGGGGCGCGGCGCGTCGACCTCGAGGCCGCGAGCGTCGTCGTTCCCCTCGCGGTGTCGCGGATCTCGCCCCCTGCCGGCGAGGTCGGAGGCCACCCCGCACGGTAGCGTCGAGTCAGACCGTCGACGGAGGACGCATGGATGCTCTGAGCCTGATCGCCGTGACCGCGGGAGCGGTGCTGGTGCTGGCCCTCGTGCTGCACGTCTGGTACGCCATCGGCCTGTCTCGCGTGTTCGCGGGCCGCGGGGGCGAGCCCTGGCGGGCGTGGATCCCGCTGCTGAACGAGGCCGAGATCTTCCGCCTCGGCCGGCAGGACCCGGTGCGGGCCGTACTGCTGCTCGTCCCGGGCGTCAACGTCTACGGGCTCGTGCTCAAGGCGCGCGCGGCGCACCGTCTCGGCGAGCCGACCGGTCGCGGGGCGGGCACGACGGCCCTCGCGCTGGTGTTCCCTCCCGTGTGGGCGGGCGTACTCGCCGCCGGGGAGAAGACTCCGGATGCCGTGGATCATGCGACCGATGACGACGCCGAGGTCGTGACCGTAGCCGAGGGCGAGCCCGCGCCGATCACCGCCGTGCCGGGGGCGGAGGCGACGGCGGGTGAGGCGTCGACCGCGGCAGCCTCCGCGACGACTTCTGCGACTCCCTCTTCGGCTTCCGCTGCGACGACGGATCCGCCTCCGCCGGCTGCCGCGGCCGGAGGTCGCCGCGCGCGGTCGGCCACGCAGGAGACGCCGAGTATCCCGGTGCTGCCAGGGCCCGTCCTCATCGGCGAGGTGCCTGCGGAGGAGACGACCGTGGCACCGAGCGTCACCGCCCCGCTCGACGACGGAGAGGTCGCCGAGGCGCCGGACGCCGTGCCCTCCGTCGAGGTGCCGAGCTCCGCCCCCGTCGCCGAGGTGCCCGCCGTCGCTGCCGGCGCCGAGACGCCCACCATCGCGGCCGCCGGCGCGCCCGCCGCGGAGGGCGAGGAGCTCGGCCGGGTCGCCGAGACGACCGATTCCACGGCGCAGCGTCCCGACGAGCAGTCGTCGGCCGCCGCCTCGCCCATCGAGGAGATGACGCAGACGGCACGTCCGCGGTCACGCCGCCGTGGCGAGTGGAGCCTGCACCTGCCCGGTGGAGAACTCGTCGCCCTCGAGAGCCGGACCGTCGTGCTCGGCCGTCGTCCGTCCGTCGACGACGAAGGCGTGCAGTACGTCACGGTGACCGACGACACGCGCACCATGTCGAAGCGTCACGCCCGCCTCGACTGGACGGTTACGGGCTGGACCATCACCGACCTCGAGTCGACCAACGGAGTGACCCTGGTGCACGACGACGGTCGCACCGAGAAGCTGTCGGCCGGGGGCACGGCGATCGTTCCCAGCCGCTTCCGGCTCGGCGACGCGCAGGTCGAACTGCGCCCCGAACCGACGGCCTGACGTCGCGGGGCGTTCCTACTCCGCGGGGTCGGGACCGTACAGGCCGCGACCCGTCGGCGCCGGGCGCCGCGACGCGGTCTCTTCGCGACGGCGGCTGACGTACACGGCCAGTGCGCCGATGGCGCCGAGCGCCACGAGTCCCGCCACGCCGATGCCGGTCATGGTCGAGATGGCCGCGGCATCCGGACCCGGCCCGACGACCACGGCCACCGGAGCGGGCGTTCCGGTCGGCGATGCGGTCGGCGAGGCGCCGGGGAACGGGCTGTTCGGCCCGCGCAGCCCCGAGCCGGGGACCAGCACGATCGCGTCATAGGGCTGCACGAAGCCCCACCCGGTGATGTTCGAGCGATCGTCGGGCTGCGGCCGCACGGCGGTCGCCTCCAGGCGGTACGCCCACTGCGCGGGGGTCTCGCCGGGGTGCGCCGCCGCGACGAGAGCAGCCGCCCCCGACACGTACGCCGCGGCGTAGCTCGTCGCGGGTTGCTCCTTCGCCACCACGCAGTCGCCGCCCAACGGCCAGGCCGAGGCGATGGCCTGACCTGGAGCGGAGAGCCGCACGTGCGTGCCGCGGATGCTGTCGCTCGTGACGGCGCTCTCGAGGTTGGTGGCCGAGACGCCGATCGCGCCCGAGAATCCGGCCGGGTAGCGGATGCCGTCGGCGTCGCTCTGCTCGACCGCGGCCGTCGAATCGCGGTTGCCGGCGCTCGCGATGACGAGGCTGCCGTGCGACTTCGCGTAGGCGACGGCGTCGGCCAGGGCGCCGTTCTTCTCGGTCGTGCTCATCGAGACGTTGATGACCTGCGCGCCCCGGTCGGCGGCGATGCGGATGCCCTCGGCCATGCGCGCGGTGTTCGGGCCGATACCCGCGTCGATCTGCGACTTCTCGTCGCCCGCGTAGACGCGGATGGGCAGGATCTTCGCCTCGGGCGCGAGGCCCTGCACCCCGGAGCCCGAGATCACCTGCGCGGCGATCTGGCCCGCGATGACGGTGCCGTGACCGTAGGTGTCGGTGCGTCCGTTCGCGTCGGTGCCGTCGGGTACGAGGTTCACCCCCGGCACGACGTTGTCGTCGAGGTGCGGGTTCTTCGCCACCCCCGAGTCGACCACCGCGACGGTGACGCCCGCTCCGCGAGTGAGCGCCCAGGCCGCGTCGCTCTGCAGCTGGGCGAGCGCCAGCGGGGTCTGGGTCACGCGCGTCGACGCATCGCACTGCTCCTGCGTGGCCGACACGATCCCGGATGCCGGGCCGAGGCCCTGCGCCGAGATCGGGGCTCCGACTCCGGCGTGCGCCGCGGCGGGCACTCCCGCGAGCAGGATCCCGGTCGCGAGCGCGACCGCGCCGACGCGTCGGATGCCCGCGATCACTTCGTCTCCGGCGTGGTCTGCGCGGCGCCCTCCGTCAGCGACGGGCCGGTCGCGAGCAGGGCCGTCCACCCGTCGGCCACCGCGCCGACGTCGTCGGTGCTGTATCCAAGGCGGGAGATGACCTCTCCGCTCGCGCCGGGGAGGGGATACGCCGTGCCGGTGGCATCCACCAGGGTGAGCACGCTCGAGTTCTGGTCGCCGCGCCCGCCGGCCCGCACGAGGGCGCCGTGGCTGGGCTCGACCTGCACCCCGGCGGTGACCGCCGTCGACGTCGGCTGCGTGGCCAGGGCCGTGACGGCTTGACCCTCGCCGCCCTCGAGCACGGCGCACGGGCGCTGGTCCGCCGCGACGGTGTCGAACGCGGTCTCGGGCCAGTCCTGACCGAGGTCCTGCGTCGCGGTCGGGAGGTTGCGGGTCTCGTCGATCGAGACCTCGGTGACGCTCGTACCGAGGGAGCTGCCGCTTCCGAGCTGGTACAGCTGCCAGGCGAGAGGGGTCAGGCGCACGAGCACACCGCCGGTCTGCACCAAGTAACGCTCGTCGTCGGGGGTGCCCGTCTGTCGGATCACCTCGCCGACCTTGAGCGAGGTGCCCGGTACGCCCTGGCCGAAGTTCTTCAGCATGATCGGCGTCAACGGCGTGCCCGCTGTGAACAGGTCGAGCCAGGCGGCCGAGACCGGCACCGGGTTCAGCGACGAGATGCCGGCGGCGCGCAACACGGCATCCGGATCTTCGTTCGACACTGCGAAGCTGCGCTCGCCCTGCACCACGTGCAGAAGGCCGTCGACGGAGACCACGACGGCCTTGCCCGTGGCGGGAGTCGGAGCCGCGGCCGTGCTCACTCGGACGTCGACGGCGGCGTCGTCGGTGACGCACGCGCTCCAGCCCGAGTTGATGAGACCCGATGCGGGGGGCAGTTCGTCGGGGGCGCCCGTGATGCCGAGGGTGTTCCCGACGGGGGTGCCGGCGAGTGTCGCCTGGTCGGTGGAGATGACCCCGAAGTTGTCGGCGGGCAGCAGCAGGCGGGCGCTGGCGGTGTTGATCACCGGGTGGAGCACGCCGTCGACGGTGACGAAGCGTGCTCCGGTGTCGGAGACCAGCACGAGCTTGCCGTTCTCCCAGCCGGTCGGAAGACCCGGGCGGATGAGGCCGTAGAACACACCCACCAGCACGACGATCACGGTGAGGGCGATTGCAGCGATCACCGCGCGCAGGGGAGAGGTCGGCTGCAGCTCCTTGCCGCCGGGGGCGCCGCTGACGAACGCGGTGAGCAGGCGTCGGCGCGAGAAGTTCTGCGCCTCGATCAGGTCGCCCTTGGTGGCCATCGGGTCAGGCCAGTCCGGACGAGATGACCGACAGCGGCAGGAGCGAGGCGAGCACCAGCAGCTCGACGGTGTCGGCGACGCGGATGAGGCGCAGGCGCGTCTTGGGCGCCAGCAGGGTCACGGTCACCACGCTGACGGTCGCGACGGCGAGCACGATCAGGATGCCGACGCGCAGACCCGGCTGCGCGAGCGACGCCACGACGCCGGCCACGACGAGGCCGAGCACGCCGGTGGCCATCACCGTGAGCACGCCCGAGCGGGCGTAGGTCTGCCGCGAGGGGAACATCATGCCGGCGAAGGCGAGAGCGCACAGGATCGCACCGGTGGCGTTCTGCGCGGCCACGAGCGGGGTGGCGACCAGCACGGCCGCGGCGAGGGCGAGCCGCAGGGCGATGAGGATGCGCTTGCCCTGGGCGACGCGAGCGGCGATGTCGTCGGCGTCGATCGGCTCGGGGTCGGCGAACATCTCCACGTCGCTCTGGGGCGAGAACACGCGCAGCCGCGTCGTGCCCATCGCGAGCCAGGGGAGGGCGCCCGCGAGCGTGCCGACGACGCCGATCATGAGCGTCCACACCATGGCGGGAGGGAAGAAGGCGGCGAGGGTACCCGCGACGCCGATCGCGCCGCCGGCGACGAGGGGAGCAAGCTGAAGCTCGGCGTGTGCTCGTGTCAAAGCGAGCGAGACGCCAGCGATGACGAACGCACCGCCACCGGCTGCGGCCATCGGCCATCCCCACATATCGATCGCCGCGGGGATCGCGAGATAGCCCGCGACGGCGCCGAAGACGGCCGCCGCCATGCCGAGACCCTGGCCCGCTTCGCGCTGCCCGAGACGTGCGACCACGGCGGAGACGACGAGGAGCACGATGGCACCGCCGCCGGCGACGAGGGCGCCGAGGGGCAGGGTGCGGCCGGCGGCGAGGAGCAGCACCGCGCAGACGCCGAGGAGAGCGAGGCTCACGGCCAGGGCGGTGCGGGCATTGTCGCGCGTCGTCCACGGCCGGTTCTGCTGCGACGTCGCGTCGAGCACCGCTTCGACGATGTCGTCGTAGACCCGCGGCTGGGCGACGAGGCCGCCGCGCACCAGCGTCAGTACCTCGCCGTCGACGATGCCCTGGGCCGAGGCCCCGAGCGAAGGATCGACGGTCGTTCCGTCCGCGCGGTGCAGGGCGTAGCCCGCCGAGGTCATCGACGGATCGAGCACACCGAGAGAGCGCGCGAAGCCGGGGAGGAACTCGATCACCGGCACCTGGGCCGGTACGGCGATGTCGAGACGCCGCCCCTCGCTCTGCACCGACAGACGCAGCAACGCACGCGTCGCGTTCATGACGTCAGCCATCCGCGGCCCCTTCTTTCCGGACCGAAGCCCCCCTGCGGTCAGACCCCGAAAGCCTATCGGGGCGGTGCGTCACGCCCCGTCGAACCGCGCCGCGGAGGCGCGGTCGGCGCTGACGTAGTCATCGGCGATGGAGTCGGTGGCGTTCGCGATGCGCTGCAGCACGTCGCGCATCTGCTCGAGGGTCGCACTCCACTGCTGCTGGGCGTTGTTGTAGGCGACCTGGGCCATGCCCTCCCACTGGCCGCGCAGTCGTGAGACCTCGGCGTCGAGTCCACCGAGGGTCGCATCGATGCGGGCCGACTCGGCGCGCAGGCGACCCGCCGCCGAATGGAGTGCTTCCGGGGTGACACGTAGGTCGCTCATCATTCGCCTCCCAGCATCGAGCCGAGTCCGTGGATGGTGGTGCGGTGCTGTTCTTCGACCGCTTCCTGGTCTTGTGCGGTCGAGCGGAGCGCGGCGCTGAGCGTCACGAGCGTGCTGTTCAAGCGGTCGGCGCTGGCCGTCCACTCGTTGACCAGCGCGCTGTACGACGAGGCGGCGTCGCCGACCCAGTTACCGGCAAGCTCGTCGAGCTCGGCGAGCACGCGCCGGACGCTGTCGTTGACGTCAGCGTGCGCGCCCGACACCGCTTCGGCGCCCCGGACGAGCGCGCCCTCTCCGGCGGAGATGCGGTCAGACATCGTGATTCTCCTCTTTCGTGGAGTCGATCAGGCAGGGACGTGTTCGGCGAGCGGTCACTCGTCGCGACCGCCGGCCTGCGCGTTCTCCGACCGGGGGGCGATCTCTTCGTCGTCTTCCATGCGAGGAGCGATCGGGCCTCCGAGGCCGCGCGCGGCTTCGTCCTTGCGTTCGGAGCGCGAGCCGGGGCCGCCCATGCCGCCCACGCCGCGCGAGCCCGAGGCCGCTCCGCGGCCGCCGCCGGCGGCAGAGCCGCCTCCGACGCCGCGGGCCCCGCCCTTTGCGGACCCGCCTGTTGCCGAGCCGCCTCCGACACCGACGCCGCGGGCGCCGCCCTTGGCGGATCCACCGGCTGTGCCCGTGCCTCCGGCACCGCCCGCTCCGCCGAGGCCGGTCGCCCCGCCGCGTACACCGGCGCCACGGGCCGCGGTCGAACCGGGCGTGCCGCCGCCGCCGGCGGCGAGGCCGCCGACGCCACGGGCGCCGAGACCGGAGCCACCGGGGGTCTTGCCGAGCAGACCCCCAGAGCGGGCGCCACCGCCGGCCTTGGCGGAGCCTCCGGCCCCGCCCGCCCCTCCGCCGAACAGGCTGCCGCCGGCACCGGCTCCACCACCGCCCATGCGTCCGAGCGCCAGAGCGCCACCACCGCCGGCGACGAGGCCCGCGCCGAGCCCCGAACCGATGCCCGCACCGGGTCCGCCGGGTGTACCGCCGACGAGACCTCCACCGGGCATCGTCGAGATGCCGCCAGGAAGAGTCGGGCTGCCGATCACGGGACCGTCAGGCGTCGGGTCGGGCGGAACGTTGCCGATGTCGATGGGCGCCGGGCCACCGGGAACCGGGGTCGGGGTCGGGAACGGGCCGTAGTCACCGGGGCCGGGGCCGGTCGGTACCTCACCGCCACCATTACCGCCGCCGCCGATCTCGCCACCGCCGCCGATGTTGCCGCCGCCGACGTTGCCGCCTCCGCTCGAGCCGCCGTCAGGGGTCATGTCCCAGTCGGGGTACGACTGGAAGCTTCGGCCGCTGGTGGAGCCGGTACCGCCGTCGGGGTCGTACGGCGGCGGCGGGGGCGGCGGAGGCGGGGGAGGCGGGAATTCGCCCCCGGTGAACGGAGGGGGTGGATCGAGCGCCACATCGTCCAACTGGTTCGAGTGCTTCTCCACGGCCTCTCGAGCAGCCGCCTCGCGCTGCGAAGCCATGTAGTCGTTGATGGCACGGCCCGCACCCTCCCCGGCGAGGAACGCAACCGGACCGAAGATGATGGAGGCTCCGGCGGCTGCCCCGCGGACCATGGCCTGCTGCCCGGGGTCCATCTGGCCTTGAGGAAGGGACGCCGCGGAGTCACGCGCTTGCTGGCGTACCTCGTTCGCCTGGTCGAGCCGACTCGGAACGTGCTCTCGGAGGTAGACGAGTTGGTCGTCGATCTCGAGAGACGTCCGAGTGAACTGCGCTCGTGCCGCGTCGCCTGACGCGCCTGCGAGGCCCGGGTCTTCCGCGGCAGAGTCGAGGACCTGCTTGAGTGCCTCGAGCGCCCCGGCCAGCTCCCACCTGGTCGGGAGGTCCCACGGCACGCCGCCCTCGGCGAGATTCTGCAGACGTTGCTCCCAGATACCTGTCACGATCTGTTCCCCTTTCCAGCCTTGCGGCGTTGGGTGACGACGATGAGGACGATGACGACCACGGCCGCCACGATGAGGGCTCCGATACCGATCGCGGCCCACATCACCAGCGCTCCGAGATCGGAGCCGGTGGAGGTGGGCTCGGCGTCGGCGTACTGGTCGACGCTGCGGGGTTGCTCGTCGGGGGTGAAACCTCCGGCGGCGACAGCGCGGTCGATCTGCTCCGTTGTCGGGAAGCCCGCCGGTTTGTTCATGAGCGGTGTCTGGTCCGGATAGCCAGTGGGATCGATGCTGAGCATCGTGGGCAACCACGCGGCGCCGTAGCCGTACCCGTCTTCGGTGCGCGTCGGATCGTGCTGCGTCCCGTTGGTGGTCGCGATCATCGCCTGGACCAGTTGATTGCCGGTGGCCTCGGGCCACTTCTGCGCCGCGAGGGCGAGCATTCCGCCGACGACCGGCGCCGAGAAAGACGATCCGGTGGTGACCCCGCTCCTGTTCCAGTCGCCGGAGACTCCCACGGTCGGGAGGTCGACTCCCGCGGCCACGATGTCGGCGTGAGCCACGCCGAAGGGCGATGCGCCGTCACCGGGCTGGAGGGCGCCCGAGCTGTCGATGGCCGAGACCGCGACGACGCCGTTCATGGTGCTCAGATCGTTCGACGCGAGGGAGCTGGAATCGGCGTTCGGAGTGGCCACGAGCACGATCGCCCCCTTTGCGACCGCGTAGGCGATGGCCGTGGCATCGCTCGGGGAAGCCGACATCGACACAGAGGTCGTGATTATCTTCGCGCCGTCATCAACAGCGGTCTTGACCGCGAAGCCGAAATCGCGCAGGCCGGCTTCGGGGCTCTCGCAGAGTTCCTTCTTCTCTGCGGAAGATCCATACCCGTAGAACGTCACGGCCGCATCGGGCGCGATACCGCGAACGCCGCTCGGGCCGGCGCCGTTACCGATGATCATGGCCGTGATCGTGCTGCCGTGGACGGACGATTCGTTGGCGGACTCCGTCGCCGAGGCCGCACCGTTCTTGCACGGCTGAGCCTCGCTCACGGTGAGGTTGCGGCCTTCGAACACCGGGAGGCTCGGATCGATCTGCCCGTCGATGACGGCGACCTTCACCCCGGCGCCGGTGATGCCCGCGTCGTGCGCGGTCTGCACCTGGTAGGCCTCGTACCACCAGTCGTATTCGCCGCCGGCGGCGGCGGTCGCGGCCGGCACGGCCCCGCCGAGCGCGAGGGCCCCGGCCACCAACATCGCTCCGAGAGTGCGTCCGACGAGAACCTGCCGACGGGTCACCGGGGCGCACCCGGGAGGACGGACCGCACACCGGCTGCTCCCCCGCCGGACGAGGGGTCGCTTACCGCAGCGGGCTCCGCCGCCGATTCGACGATCGACAGGGCGTTCTGCGACATGAGCGAGCCAGAGGTGTCCGTCTCTTGCAGGGACTGGGCCGCTTGAGAAAGGGCCTCGGCGTTGTGAGCGACCGTGGAGCGCAGGTTCTCGACCTGATGGCTCAGTTCGATCGCCTGCTGACGGATTTGATCGGTCAAGCGCGCCGCGGCGGGCTCGGTGCCGTTGCCGTCGACGATCTCGATGGCTCCCGAGGAGGGGAGCTCCTCGGGCACCTGGGTCAGTTGCAGCACGCGCTGCAGCGCCAGCTCGAGATTGAGGAAGATCGACTCGGACATGGGGATCACTCGTTTCTCTGTGATCGGAATGTATGGAGGGCAGCAAAATGCTGCGCACGGGCGTGAGCCCGGGAGCCGGCGGCCGCCGCAGCGACCGCCGGCTCCGAAGGGGGTCAGGCGAAGCGGCCTGCGGCCGACTTGTCGGTCGAGGTGTAGCCCTGGGCGATCTCGTCGGTCTTGCCGGCGATCTGCTGGAGCAGCTCGTTCAGGCGGGTGATGGACTGCGTCCACTGGGCCTGCGCCTGGTCGTACGCGGTCTGCGCGTCACCGTCCCACGAGGAGCGGAGGGCGTTGACCTGCGACTCGAGCTCGTCGAGACGGGTGCGGATGCCGGAGGCACCGTTGCGGATCTGACCGGAGAGGGCGATGACCTGCTCGG
Source organism: Microbacterium algihabitans (assembly GCF_032464975.1). Taxonomy (NCBI): domain Bacteria; kingdom Bacillati; phylum Actinomycetota; class Actinomycetes; order Micrococcales; family Microbacteriaceae; genus Microbacterium; species Microbacterium algihabitans. The sequence continues at coordinate 868,258 of NZ_JAWDIU010000001.1, read as the reverse complement.
GACGAACGGACATGGACTGCATGAGAGTTCCTTCTTTCGTGTCGAGCGGGGTCAGCCGAGCAGCGAGCCCAGGTTGCCGATGGTCTGCTGGTGCGACTCTTCCGAAGCCGCCTGGTCGCGCTCGGTGCCGCGCAGGGCGTCTTCGAGCGTGACGAGCACGTTGTTGAGCTTCGTCGTCTCTTCGTTCCAGCGCGCCATGAGCTGCGTGTACGAACCGGCCGCTGCGCCGGTCCAGAAACCGGCAACCTGGTCGAGCTCGGAACGGACCTTGCGGACCTGCTCGTCGATGCCGCCCTTGGCGGTGTTGACGGCTTCGGCTCCGCGTCGTAGCGCACCCTCCTGGGCCGCGATGAGATCTGCCACGTGTGTCTCCTCGATGTTCCTCCGGGCGAACCCGGGCGTTGCGGATCATGTCTGCACACGCGGGATTCGGCCCCGCGCGCGGGATCGATGAAGAACCGGAGCCCCCCACCGGGTCACGACCATATGTAAAGCGGTGCCGGGATACAAGCCACTTGCGCTTTTTCGAAGATGACAAAACTCTCATCTTTATTCCCGGTGGTGGGAGGAAAGACCGGAGCATGCCCGCGGGGTGGATACGCTGGTGCGGTTGCGGCGGCCCTGGGGCCGGTGGCGCGAGAACGAGGGGGACCGTTGAGCGCGGAAGTGATGCAGGGGCGACGTGTCGCGCTCATCGACGGCGCTGCGCGTTTCGACCTCGTCGTCCCGCTCCACGCTCGCATCGACGACGTGCTGCAGGCCGCCGGGTCCGCTTCCGATGGGTCGGTGCGCGTCGTCGGCGTCTCGGGGCGCGAGATCGACCGCTCGACTTCGATGGCCACCCTCGACGACGGAGTCGTGCTCGTCTTGGTCGATCCGCGCGCCACCGTCGCGCAGGCGACGGGGCGATCCTCGCGACCGGTCGCGTCGTCGCGCACTACGGCGGCCTGGTGGGTCATGGCGGCCGCCGGTGGCATCCTGGCTCTTGTCCGCCTCATCGGTGCCGACGCCCTCCCGCCCGACGTGCGCGCGGTCGTCGCCGCCGCGGCTCTGCTGGCGGCGCTCGCCGCGGCGACCGTCTTCGCCCTCCGCGCGTCCGCTCGCACCGCGACGCTCGCTCCGGTCGTGGGTCTCCTCGCCCTCGCCTTCGGCGGAGGCGTCGCGGTCGTGCCCGACCAGCCCGCTTCGACCGAGCTGGTCGCCGTGTTCACGGGGCTCCTCGCGGGCGCCGTCGTCACAGGCGTCGTGGGAGTGCTCGGCGCGACTGACACCCTGCGCGCGCAGGGGCGCACCGCCACGATCGTCGCGGCCATCCTCGCCGCCGTGTGGGGGCTCTCTCTCCTGCTACATCTCGACCCTTCGGCGCCGGCGGCGATCACCCTCGGACTCGTCCCGGTCGCGCAGCGGGTGCTCCAGGCCAGCCTGGTCGACGTCGAACCCGGCACCTTCATCGACTACGGCCGCTTCCAGAGCACCCGCTGGACGGTGCGTCAGAACCTGCCTGACGAGGTGCGCACGATCGAGGCCGACGACGCCGACGCCCTGGTCGAACGCTCGACCGCGCGGTTGACGATCGGCGTCGTCATGCTCGTGACGGCGGGCGCTGCCAGCGCGTTCACGGCTCTGCCGACCTTCGCCGTCGACAACCCCGTCGTGATGGCCGGGCGCATCGCGCTGGCATCCACTGTCGTCCTCGCTCTTCTGCTCGGTTCGCGCAAGAGCACGGTGCCGTTCCTGCGCTGGGTGGCCCGCGTGGGGGCAGCCGTCGTCGTCGCGGCGGTGCTCGCGGCCCTCGTGCCGACGATTTCGTCGGGGCTCCTCGTGGTCGTGGCGGGACTCCTGCTGGTGGGGGGCCTCGGCGCCGCGCTGCTGGTGGTGCCGGTGGGGCGCGGACTGCGCTCGCTGGGGTGGTCGCGCACGGGCGACGTCTTCGAGGCGCTGGCGACGGCGTTCTCTCTTCCGGCGGGCATGTTGGCCGCCGGAGCGGTGGAGATCGCGCGTGCGATGATGGCGACATGACGCAGACGCCGCCGTTCGGCGCGCCCGCGACGGTGGGGGTGCGACTGGGTGCCTTCAGTGTCGATGCGGCCCTCGTGGTCATCTCCTCGGGCGTGGCATTCCTCCTCGGCTCCCCGGTCCTCGGCATCGCCGTGGCCGCCGAAGCGCTCCTGGGCCTGTGGATCCTGCAGGCGCGACGCGGCCTGACGCCGGGCGCCCTGCTCTTCGGCCTGCGCGCCGCGCGCGTCGACGAGCCTGTCGTCCCGGGCGCGGGGCGGGCGTTCGTCCGCGGCTCGCTCGTCGTCCTCGGCGGTCTCGTGCTGGTGGCGGGTGCCTGGGTCGTCGTGGCATCCGCCGCGTTCGACAAGAGCGGTCGGCGACGGTCGTGGGCCGATCGCGCGGCCGGAACCGTGTTGCTGGCGGTGCCCAAAGACAAGACGACGGATGCCGACGAGGCCCGTGGGCTGTCCGAGCCCACGGTGCACGCTCGCCCCTCCACCTCGCGCGAACCGCTGCGGGTCGACGCGGCCGTCGTCGACCTCCCCGAGGCCCCCGCGTGGGAGACGCCCCTCGTCGCGATCGACGCTCCGGCCGCCGCCGGCGAGCGGGCCCCGGTCATCGCCCCCGGTCCCGTCGCGGTGACCCCCGAGCCCGCGGCATCCGCCCCGCGCACCGAGCACGCGCAGCTTCTCATCGTGTTCGACACCGGCCAGCGCGAGCAGCTCGACCTTCCCGCCGCCGTCAACTTCGGTCGTGCGCCCGTTTCGAACGAGCCCGGCGACCTGCTCATCGTCGTCGACGATCCCGACCGCCTGATCTCGAAGACCCACCTGCGGCTCGAGCACGACGGCGAGAACGCCTGGGTCATCGATGCCGGGTCGACCAACGGCTCCGAGATCATCTCCGACGACGGCACGGTGCACGCCCTGCGTCCCGGAGCCCGCACGCTGCTCGAAGACGGCGCGCGCGTTCGTCTGAGCGAACGAGTCTTCACCCTGAGTCGCCTGATCGGAGGTCCGGTGTGAGCACGGGTCCGCGCATCGCCCCGCCGTCGCAGCCCAACGGACGCATCGTCCTGCAGCCGCCGCCCGAGCTCGTGCCGAACGAGGGCGGCAGCGGCATCCTGACCTCCCTCCTGCCGATGCTCGGCAGCGTCGGCGCGATCGTCATGGTGACGATCTCGAACAGCGGCCCCACCGGCTTCCTCATCGGCGGCATGTTCCTGCTGTCGTCGCTCGGCTTCGTCGCGGTCAACGGCTGGCGCCAGCGCGCGCAGCGCAACGCCGAGGTGCTCGGCAACCGCCGCGAGTACCTCGCCTACCTCGCAGACCTTCGCGAGACGGTGCGCGTCGCCGCGCGCAAGCAACGTCGTCACGGCGGGTGGATCATGCCCGCCCCCGCGGCCCTGCCCTTCATCGCCGAGGAGCGCTCGCGGGTGTGGGAGCGCCAGCCGGGCGACGAGACGTTCCTGCTCGCGCGCATCGGCGTCACGGACCAGCCCCTGAGTCTGACGCTGGAGGCGCCGGAGCTTCCGCCGCTTGCCCAGCTCGACCCGGTGGCGGCCTCCGCCGCGCACCGCTTCATGCTCACGCACGAGATCCAGCGCGATCTGCCGCTGGGCTTCCCGCTCGCCGATTACGCGCGGGTCGAGCTGGTCGGCTCCGACGAAGAGGCCGTGCGCAGCCTCGCCCGCTCGCTCGTGGCGTCGGCGGCAACCCTGCACGATCCCGAAGACGTCGTCGTCGCGGTGCTGGCCGGCCCCGGGCAGACCGCCGCCTGGGACTGGGTGAAGTGGCTGCCGCACGCGATGTCGTCGCGGGTGCAGGACCGCCTCGGGCCGGCGCGCATGATCGCGGCATCCGTCGACGAACTCGTCGACATGCTCCCCGCGCAGCTCGCCTCGCGCCCGCGGTTCGCCCCCGGCGCCGGAGTGACCCCGCACGTCCTGCTCCTCGTCGACGGCGTCGAGATCACGGGCCACGAGCAGCTCGCGGGGCTCGAAGGGGCGCAGGGCGTCACGATCGTCGACCTGCCCGTCCGGTGGGATGAGCTCGACGACCCCCTCAGCGCGCGCGTCGCCCTGGCCGATGCCCCCGCTCCGGTGCGGGTGCGCCGTGGTGACGAGAAGGCGCCGACGGCGACCGCGGAGTTCATCGACGGTGCGGGCCGCGCGCAGACCTTCGTTCCGGATGCCATGACCGTGGCCGAAGCAGAGGCCACCGCCCGGCGGCTCATGCCGCTGCGCCCCGCTCCGATGGTCGTCGTCGATGCGCCGACGACGCAGGGGCAGCTCGAGCTGACCGAACTGCTCGGGCTTCCCGACGTGCGTTCGGTCGACTTCGACCGCGCATGGGCTCCCCGCCTCGAGCGCGATCGCCTGCGCGTGCCGATCGGCCAGGAGCCCTCGGGCACCCCGCTCGTACTCGACTTGAAGGAATCGGCGTCGCAGGGCATGGGACCGCACGGCGTGATGGTCGGTGCGACCGGTTCGGGCAAGTCCGAGGTGCTGCGCACCCTCGTGCTCGCGCTGGCGATGACGCACTCGCCCGAGCAGCTCAACTTCGTGCTCGTCGACTTCAAGGGCGGCGCGACGTTCGCCGGCATGGCCGAAATGCCCCACGTGTCGGCGGTCATCACCAACCTCGGCAGCGAGCTCGCGCTCGTCGACCGCTTCCAGGACGCTCTTCAGGGTGAGGTCGTGCGCCGTCAGGAGCTGCTGCGCGCCTCGGGCAACTTCGCCAACGTCGGAGAGTACGAGGCCGCCCGCCGCGGCGGCCGTACCGATCTCGCCCCGCTTCCGGCCCTGCTCATCGTCGTCGACGAGTTCTCCGAGCTGCTGACCGCGAAGCCCGAGTTCGTCGACAGCTTCCTCAACATCGGTCGCGTCGGCCGCTCGCTCCACGTGCACCTGCTCCTCGCGTCGCAGCGACTCGAAGAGGGCAAGCTCCGCGGCCTCGACACGTACTTGTCGTACCGCATCGGTCTGCGCACCTTCTCGGCATCCGAGTCCCGCACGATCATCGGCACCCCCGACGCCTACACGCTCCCGCAGGAGCCGGGCGTCGGCTTCCTCAAGAGCGACACCGAGAACCTCGTGCAGTTCCGTGCGGCCTACGTGTCGGGGCGCCCCAAGGGCATCGCGGGCACCGCTGTCGACGAGTTCGGCGGTACGTCTTCGGGTCCGGCGCGCGTGGAGGTCTTCACCGCGCTCGCGCAGCCCGACGACGACCAGGCCGATGAGACTCCGGATGCCGCGCCCGCGGCCATCGCGGCACCGGTGGCCGAGAAGCGCTCGACGTTCCAGATCGCCGTCGACCGCATGAAGGACCGCGGACCCGAGGCCCACCAGGTGTGGCTTCCGCCGCTGGCCGAGCCGTCGCCGCTCGACGCCCTCATGCCCGATCTCGCCGAAGACCCGGCCCTCGGGCTCGTCTCGAAGCGCTGGCGCGACGCCGGAGCGCTCACGGTGCCGATCGGCGTCGTCGACATCCCGCTCGAGCAGCGCCGCGACAACCTCACCGTCTCGCTCGGCGGGGCGGCCGGTCACGTCGCCATCGTGGGCTCGCCCCTCAGCGGCAAGTCGACGCTCGCCCGTACGCTCGTCTCGGCCCTCGCCCTGACGGGCACCCCGCAGGAGTTCCAGTTCTTCGTGCTCGACTTCGGCGGTGGAGGCTTCACCGCGATGCAGCAGCACCCGCACGTCGCGGGCGTCGCCACGCGCACCGAGCCCGAGGCCGTGCGACGCGCCGTCGCCGAGGTCGAGGCCGTGCTCGACGCGCGCGAGCAGTACTTCCGCCGCAACGCCGTCGACTCGATGGACACCTACCGTTCGCGTCGGCGCGAAGGCCGGCTCGACGACGGCTTCGGCGATGTCTTCCTCGTCGTCGACGGCTGGTCGACGCTGCGCTCGGAGTTCGAGCCGCTCGAGGCGCGCGTGCAGACCATCGCCGCGCGAGGACTGAGCTTCGGCGTGCACGTGGTCGTCACGGCCAACCGGTGGCTCGAGATCCGCGCGAACCTCAAGGACCTCATCCAGACGCGCGTCGAACTCCGCCTCGGCGACCCGACCGACTCCGACGTCGACCGCAAGCAGGCCGCGAACGTCCCGGTCGGTCAGCCGGGACGCGGACTCAGCCCGACCAAGCTGCAGATGCTCACGTCGGTGCCGCGCGTCGACGGCTCGGACGATGCCGCGACGATCGCCGACGGCGTGTCCGACATGATCGCCAAGGTCTCCGCCGCCTGGCACGGCGAACCCGGTCCGAAGCTCCGGCTGCTGCCGGAGGACATCTCGCTCGACGAGGTGCGCGCGCTCACCGAACCCGGTGACGGTCGACTGCTGCTGGGCATCGAAGAGGCGCAGCTCTCCCCGTTCGGCATCGACCCCCGCGTCGAACCGCACCTGTTCGTCTACGGCGACTCGGGAATGGGCAAGTCGTCGTTCCTGCGGGCGACGGCCGCCGAGATCCAGCGCCTGTACACGCCGACCGAGGCGAAGATCTTCGTCGTCGACTACCGCCGCGCGCTGCTGGGCGAGATCCCCGACGACTACCTCGGGGCCTACCTGACCTCGCACGACCTGGCCACCGGCGGCATGAACGACCTCGCGCAGTACTTCTCCACGCGCATCCCCGGTCCCGACGTGACGCCCGCGCAGTTGCGCGAGCGCAGCTGGTGGAAGGGCGCCGAGGGCTTCATCCTGGTCGACGACTACGACCTCGTCGCCACCAGCCAGGGCAACCCGCTCGCGGTGCTCCAGCCCCTGTTGGCGCAGGCCGGCGACCTGGGCCTGCACGTCATCCTGACGCGACGTTCGGGCGGCGCCAGCCGTGCGGCGTACGACCCGATCATCCAGCGCTTCACCGACCTGGGCGTCACCGGCATCCTGCTGGGCGGCAACCCCGAAGAGGGAGCGCTCATCGGGCGTGTCAAGCCCGAGCGCGCGGCTCCCGGCCGTGCGCAGATCGTCAGCCGCGAGCACGGACTCGTGGCCGCGCAGCTGGCGTTCTCACCGCCCGCGCACTGAGCGACGTCCTCTCCTGAGCCGCCGCGGCTTCCACGACGGATGCCGCGGCGGTCTCCGTCCCGCCCGTCCGGGGGCCACGCCTTCTCCACAGTTGCCCTGTCGTCCCCGGTCATCCCCCGACGGATGCCGGGGCGGTGTCGGTGTCGGTGGCCCGGGTTACCGTTGTCGGGTGACTTATCCCGGCGCCGCCTCCGAGCCCTACGCCGACGCGCCGCCCGAGCCGTTCGACGTCCCCGACGACCCGTACGCCGGCGCCGACTGGGACCCCGATCTGTTCGGGCCGCCCGACGACTTCGACGCCCCGCCCCCGCCCGTCGATCCCACGTCGGCATTCGCCCGCGCGGCGGCCGCGACGGGCACCGCGCGCGAACTGCCCGCGGTGCGCGACTTCACCGGGCGCGACCCGCGCGAGGTGCTGCACGAGGTCTACGGGTACGACGCCTTCCGCGGCGACCAGGCAGACATCGTGCAGCACGTGGTCGACGGGGGCGACGCCGTCGTTCTCATGCCGACCGGTGGCGGCAAGAGCGTCACCTACCAGGTGCCCGCGCTCGTGCGCCCGGGCACGGGCCTGGTCGTCAGCCCGCTCATCGCGCTCATGCACGACCAGGTCGAGGCGCTGATCGCCAACGGCGTGCGCGCGGGCTACCTCAACTCCACCCAGGCTCCGGCCGAGCGTCAGGCCGTTGAGCAGGCGTATCTCGCGGGCGAGCTCGATCTGCTCTACGTCGCCCCCGAGCGCCTCAACGGGGCGCAGACCCTCGGCCTGCTCTCGCGCGGCCGACTGAGCGTCATCGCGATCGACGAGGCGCACTGCGTGTCGCAGTGGGGCCACGACTTCCGCCCCGACTACCTCGCCCTGGGCGATCTTGCCGAGCGCTTCCCCGGCGTTCCTCGCATGGCTCTCACGGCCACGGCGACGCCCGAGACGGCGCAAGAGATCGTCGAGCGTCTGCGCCTGCGCGACGCCCGGGGGTTCGTGGCGAGCTTCGACCGACCCAACATCCAGTACCGCATCGACGCCAAGGTCGACCCGCGACGCCAGCTCGTGCAGTTCATCCGATCGCAGCCCGAGGGCTCGGCCGGCATCGTCTACGCCCTCAGTCGCAAGACCGTCGAGCAGACCGCCGCCTACCTGTCGTCGCAGGGGCTCAACGCCCTGCCGTACCACGCGGGTCTCGACTCGTCGGTGCGGGCGACGCACCAATCGCGCTTCCTCCGTGAAGACGGGGTCGTCATGGTCGCCACGATCGCCTTCGGTATGGGCATCGACAAGCCCGACGTGCGCTTCGTCGCCCACATCGACCTGCCCAAGTCGGTCGAGGGCTACTACCAAGAGACCGGTCGCGCCGGTCGCGACGGTGACCCCTCGGTGGTCTGGATGGCCTACGGCCTCGGCGACGTCGTGCAGCAGCGCCGCATGATCGACCAGTCACCCGGCGACCGCTCCTACAAGATGCGACTCGGACAGCATCTCGACGCGATGCTCGCCCTCTGCGAGACGGTCGGCTGCCGTCGGCAGAACCTTCTCGACTACTTCGGGCAGCGCTCCGAGCCGTGCGGCAACTGCGACACGTGCCTCACCCCGCCCGACACCTGGGACGGCCTCGTCGCCGCACAGAAGCTTCTGTCGACGATCGTGCGGCTGCAGCGAGAGCGCGGCCAGGCCTTCGGCGCGGGACACCTGATCGACATCCTGCGCGGAGCCAAGACCGAGCGCATCTCGCAGCAGGGGCACGACCGCCTCAGCACGTACGGCCTCGGGGCCGATCTGAGCGACCAGGACTGGCGCAGCGTCATCCGTCAGCTGCTCGCCCGCGGCATCGTCGTCGCGCAGGGCGACTACGGCACTCTCGCGCTGAGCGAGGCCTCGGCCGGCGTGCTGCGCGGCGAGACGCCGGTGCCGCTGCGACGCGATGCGCTCGGCCGCACCGGCGGTGGGGGTGGCGGCGGCAGCCGGCAACGGAAGTCGAGTGCCGATGACGTGGCCCCCGGCGACCGCGACCTGTTCGAGGCGCTCCGCGCCTGGCGCGCCGAGAAGGCGCGCGAGCAGGGCGTGCCGGCCTACATCGTCTTCGGTGACGCGACCCTGCGGGCGATCGCCGCTGCGCGGCCGGCCGCGATCGCCGATCTCGACGGCATCACCGGCATCGGTGCGAAGAAGCGCGAGGCGTACGGCGACGGCATCCTGACGGTGGTCGCCGCGAACTGAGCTCTGCGCGGGCCCCGGTCCCTTCGACGGGCTCAGGGACCTCGCTCGGTGTAGGTGGCTGAGCTCGTCGAAGCCACCGCGAACTGAGCTCCGCACGGGTCCCGGTCCCTTCGACAGGCTCAGGGACCTCGCTCGGTCGCGCGCGACCGCTCAGTCCTCTCACGGGAATGTTGACCACCCACAACGACCTCTCGCAGCGGGGCCCGCGGGTGTTGTGCGTATCGCACAGGAGGTTTGGGTTGTCGTTGTGGGACACCTACCGTGAGAGTCGTCCTTTGCAACGTCGAAAGGTGCCGAGAATGACCGACGCCGCCGTCCGTCCCACCACGCCCGCCACGAGCACGCGTACGCCCGTCGGGGGTGCGCCCACCGCGCCGCACTCCGCCGCCGAGGCCTCCGAGGCGCGTATCGATACCGAGCGGGTCACCGACCTGCTGCTCGGCACCTGGGGCGACACCCGCCGCCAGGCGCGCGAGCTGATCAAGGATCCCGCCCTCTGGCGCGACGACAGCCTCGGCATGGACGCGCACCGCGAGCGCACCCTCAGCCAGCTGCACCTGCTGGTGCAGAACAAGGCCGTGCACCGCGCCTTCCCGAAGCGTTTCGGGGGCGAAGAGAACAACGGCGCCAACATTGCCGGCTTCGAAGAGCTCGTGGCCGCCGACCCGAGCCTGCAGATCAAGTCGGGCGTGCAGTGGGGCCTGTTCGGCTCGGCGGTGCTGCAGCTGGGCACGCGCGAGCACCACGACAAGTGGCTCCCGGGCATCATGAGCCTCGACATCCCCGGCGCCTTCGCGATGACCGAGACCGGGCACGGCTCCGACGTGTCGGCCATCGGCACCACCGCGACCTACGACCCCGCGACCGAGGAGTTCGTCATCCACACGCCGTTCCGCGGTGCGTGGAAGGACTACCTCGGCAACGCGGCCCTGCACGGCAAGGCAGCGACGGTCTTCGCCCAGCTCATCACCGACGGCGTCAACCACGGCGTGCACTGCTTCTACGTGCCGCTGCGCGACGACGAGGGGAACTTCTTCCCCGGCATCGGCGGTGAAGACGACGGCCTCAAGGGCGGTCTGAACGGCATCGACAACGGCCGTCTCCACTTCGACCAGGTGCGCATCCCGCGCACCAACCTGCTGAACCGCTACGGCGACGTCGCCGCCGACGGCACCTACTCGAGCGACATCGCCAGCCCCGGTCGTCGCTTCTTCACGATGCTCGGCACGCTCGTGCAGGGTCGCGTGTCGCTCGACGGTGCCGCGGCCTGGGCCTCGGCCATCGGCCTCACGATCGCCATCACCTACGGCAACCAGCGTCGTCAGTTCGACTCCGGCAGCGGCACCCCCGAGGTGACCCTGCTCGACTACGGCAAGCACCAGCGTCGCCTGCTCCCGCGTCTGGCCACCACGTACGCGCAGATCTTCGCCCACGACGAGTTCCTGCAGAAGTTCGACGGCGTCTTCAGCGGTCGCCTCGACACCGACGCCGACCGCGAAGACCTCGAGACCCTCGCCGCGGCGCTCAAGCCGCTGTCGACCTGGCACGCGCTCGACACCCTGCAGGAGTCGCGCGAGGCGTGCGGCGGGCAGGGCTTCCTCTTCGAGAACCGCCTCGTGGGCCTGCGCGCCGACCTCGACATCTACGTGACGTTCGAGGGCGACAACAACATCCTGCTGCAGCTCGTCGGCAAGCGACTCCTCGCCGACTACGCCCGCCAGTTCAAGGGCAAGGACGCCAAGCAGCTGGCCGCCTTCGCGGTCGGTCAGACCGCCGGCAAGCTGTTCCACGGCGCGGGCATGCGTCAGCTCGGCCAGGCCGTGTCCGACTTCGGCTCCACCGCCCGTGCGGTCGAGCGGGGCCTGCGCGCCGAGCAGCAGCACGAGCTGCTCGCCGACCGTGTGCAGCAGATGATCGCCGACATCGCGGGGCGCCTGCGCCCGGCATCCAAGCTCTCGCGCGAAGACGCGGCGGCGCTGTTCAACGAGAACCAGGCGCAGCTGATCGAAGCGGCGCGCGCGCACGGCGAACTGCTGCTGTGGGAGGCGTTCACCGACGCCATCAACCGCATCACCGACCGCGACACGCTCACGGTGCTCACCTGGCTGCGCGACCTCTTCGGCCTGCAGCTCATCGAGAAGCACCTCGCGTGGTACCTCATCAACGGCCGCCTCTCCGCGCAGCGCGGGGCCGCGGTGTCGAGCTACATCGACCGCCTGTGCCGTCGTCTGCGCCCGCACGCGCAAGACCTGGTCGATGCGTTCGGCTACGGCCCCGAGCACATCCGGGCGTCGATCGCCTCGGGTGTCGAGGACGACCGCCAGAACGAGGCGGCCGCGTACTACGCCGAGCTGAAGGCGTCGGGCACGGCTCCCGTTCCGGAGAAGAAGCCCGGCAAATAACGCATCCGCACGAGAGCAGGCCGATCCGCGACGGGTCGGCCTGCTCTCGTGTCAGCCCCGTCCGCGAGGCAGGACGAGGTTCCGGATGCCGCGGTGTCGGAGGTCCCCTCTAGCCTGGGTCCCATGACCGATCTCGTGACCGGAGCCGACGGCATCCGGCGCTGCGCCTGGGCGGGCGCCGACGCCGAGTATCAGCGCTACCACGACGAGGAGTGGGGCACGGCGCTGCACGGCGACCGTCGCCTCTTCGAGAAGATGAGCCTCGAGGGCTTCCAGGCCGGGCTCGCCTGGATCACGATCCTGCGCAAGCGTCCGCGCTTCCGCGAGGTGTTCCATGACTTCGATCCGGCGGTGGTCGCCGCCTTCGGCCCCGACGACGTCGAGAGATTGATGCAGGATGCCGGGATCATCCGTAATCGCGCCAAGATCGAGGCCGTGATCGGCAACGCCGGCCTCCTCGAACGCATGGCCGACGGGGAGCTCGACGCCCTGATGTGGTCGTTCGCGCCGGTGGCGCACACCCCTCCCCGCACGTTCGCCGAGGTGCCCACCGTCACCGCCGAGTCGACCGCCTTGAGCACAGAGCTGCGGCGCCGGGGTTTCCGCTTCGTCGGGCCCACCACGATGTACGCGCTCATGCAGTCCGCGGGCATGGTCGACGACCACGTCGCGGGGTGCTGGCGCGCGGAGGCGTGACGCCCCGCTAGACTGGTCTCATCGGGAGCCTTCGCTCCCTGCGTCGTCGAACGCACCGGCCCCTTCTTTCGGGCCTTTGACCTTCACGGCGAACGGATGCGCCACTCGGCGCCTTCGCCCACTTGGCCGCAGCTTCGCGGCATCCCGAATCGCCGTGCGCGCGTGCGCCGCGGCAGGAGTATTCATGACGTCCCAGACTTTCGCCGACTTCGGCGTGCCCGCCCCTCTCGTCGACGTTCTCGCCTCGCAGGGCAAGAACGACGCGTTCCCCATTCAGGCCGACACCCTGCCCGACACCCTGGCCGGCCGCGACGTGCTCGGCCGCGGCAAGACGGGCTCGGGCAAGACCCTCGCCTTCGCGCTTCCCCTCGTCGCCCGCCTCGCCGGCAAGAACGACCGCCGTCGTGGCCGCAAGCCCCGTGCGCTCGTGCTCGCCCCCACCCGTGAGCTCGCCAACCAGATCGACGAGGTCATCAAGCCCCTCGCCGCGGCCTACGGCCTGGTCACGACCACCGTCTACGGCGGTGTGAACCAGAAGCGCCAGGTCGACGCGTTCGCCGGAGGAGTCGACATCCTCGTCGCGTGCCCCGGTCGCCTCGAAGACCTCATCGGTCAGGGCTACGCGAGCCTCGACGACATCGAGATCACCGTGCTCGACGAGGCCGACCACATGGCCGACCTCGGCTTCCTCCCGGGCGTCACGCGTCTGCTGTCGCGCACGCCCGCCGGTGGTCAGCGCCTGCTGTTCTCGGCCACGCTCGACAATGGTGTGGACAAGCTCGTCAAGCGCTTCCTGCGCAACGAGGTGCTGCACTCGGTCGACGAGGCGCACTCGCACGTCGCGGCGATGACCCACCACGTCTTCGCTCCCGCCGACGCCGACGCCAAGAAAGACCTCGTGCAGACGCTCGCCTCGGGCACCGCGCGCCGCATCCTCTTCATGCGCACCAAGCACCAGGCCAAGAAGCTCGCGAAGGCTCTGACGGCTGCGGGTATCCCCTCGGTCGACCTGCACGGAAACCTGTCGCAGCCGCAGCGCGACCGCAACCTCGCCGCCTTCGGCGACGGACGCGCCAAGGTGCTCGTCGCCACCGACGTCGCCGCCCGCGGCGTGCACGTCGACGGTGTCGAGCTCGTCGTCCACGTCGACCCGCCCGTCGAGCACAAGGCGTACCTGCACCGCTCAGGCCGCACCGCCCGTGCCGGCACCGCCGGTGACGTCGTCACGATCATGCTCCCCGAGCAGCGTCGCGACACCCTCGACATCCTGCGCAAGGCCAAGATCTCGGCCACGCCCACGGCCGTGACCCCGACCTCTCCCGAGGTCGTCGCGCTCGTCGGCGAGGTCGCCGCCTACGTCAAGCCCGAGCCCATCGTGGCCCAGCCGCAGGGCGGCGGCCGCTCGCAGGGCGCCAACGCCCAGCGCAAGCGCGCACAGCGCACGCAGGGCACGGATGCCGTGGCTCCCGCCGCCGGTGGCGGTCGCCAGCGCCGCGGTCGGGGTGGCAGCGCCCAGGGCACCGATGCTCCCGCCGCCGGACGGGCCCCGCAGGGCGGTCGCGGCCAGGGTCAGCGTTCCTCCGGTGCAGGCCGCGGCCAGTCGGCCGCCGGTGGTCAGCGCACGGGTGCAGGTCGTCCGCAGGGCGCCGGGCGCTCGGCATCCGGAACCCCCACGACCGGCATGGTCGTCGGAGCACGCAGCCCCCGCACGAACCGTCGCGCCCAAGGCTGAGTCGACTTTCCCATTGCCCCCGCAGATCCGTCTGCGGGGGCATCGTCGTCTCCGGAGGCAGCTGCCGTCGTGCGGATGTGGACCACGCCGCGCCGGATGCCGAACGCCGAGGAGCGGCGTGTCACCCGTCGGATCCGCACGGCAGCGCCTCCCGGTCCGTCGCGCCTCGCGAATGTCGGAGGTCTCCGCCACACTGGGGTCGATCCGAGGAGACGCCCATGACCGAATCCGACGCCCACGACGTCATCCACGTGCGCGGCGCCCGCGAGAACAACCTGAAGAACGTCGACCTCGACGTGCCCAAGCGTCGGCTCACCGTGTTCACCGGGGTCAGCGGGTCGGGCAAGTCGTCGCTCGTGTTCGGAACGATCGCGGCCGAGTCGCAGCGGCTCATCAACGAGACCTACCCCACGTTCGTGCAGCAGTTCATGGGCGAGCTGTCGCGGCCCGACGTCGACGCGCTCGAGAATCTCAGCGCCACCATCCGCGTCGATCAAGAGCGCATGGGCGCCAACGCGCGCTCCACGGTCGGCACGGCCACCGACGTGCAAGCGATGCTGCGCGTGCTGTTCAGCCGGATCGGGCAGCCGCACGTCGGCTCGTCGCAGGCGTTCTCGTTCAACGTGCCGTCGATCTCGGGCGCGGGTGCCGTGACCCACGCGACCGGTGCCAAGAAGGGGCAGAAGGAGCGCCGCTCGTTCGAGATCACCGGCGGCATGTGCCCCGAGTGCGAGGGACTCGGTCAGGTCAGCGAGATCGACCTCGATCAGCTCGTCGACAAGACGCTGTCGCTCAACGCCGGCGCCATCCTCGTGCCGGGCTACACCGCCGACGGCTGGATGGTGCGCGTCTTCAGCGAATCGGGCTTCTTCGACGCCGACAAGCCGATCGAGCAGTTCACCGAGCAGGAGCGCAACGACTTCCTGTACCGCGAGCAGACCAAGATCCGCATCGCGAACACCAACATGACCTACGAGGGCCTCGTGCTCAAGATCACGAAGTCGATGCTGCAGAAAGACCGCGACGCGCTCCAGCCGCACATCCGCGCCTTCGTCGACCGCGCGGTCACCTTCGTCGCCTGCCCGGCGTGCGAGGGCACCCGGCTCAACGAGGGTGCTCGCTCGTCGCGCATCGACGGAGTGAACATCGCGGATGCCGCGGCCATGCAGATCACCGATCTCGCCGCCTGGGTGCGCACGGTCGACGATCCGTCGGTCGCGCCTCTCGCGCAGGGGCTTCGCGAGACGCTCGACTCCTTCGTGCACATCGGCCTCGGCTATCTCTCGCTCGACCGCGCGAGCGGAACGCTGTCGGGCGGTGAGGCGCAGCGCACGAAGATGATCCGGCATCTCGGCTCGAGCCTCAGCGACATCACCTACGTCTTCGACGAGCCCACCGCGGGCCTGCACCCGCACGACATCCAGCGCATGAACGAGACGCTCCTGCAGCTGCGCGACAAGGGCAACACCGTGCTCGTCGTCGAGCACAAGCCCGAGGTCATCGAGATCGCCGATCACGTCGTCGATCTGGGCCCGCGAGCGGGGCGTGCGGGCGGCACGATCCAGTTCGAGGGCGACGTCGCAGGACTCCGTGCCTCCGACACCCTCACCGGGCGCTTCTTCGACCATCGGGCCCAGCTGCGTGAGAAGGTCCGGTCGGCCACGGGGTCCATGCCGATCCGCGGCGCGACCCAGCACAACCTCCGGGGCGTCGACGTCGACGTGCCTCGCGGGGTCTTGACCGTGGTCACGGGGGTCGCCGGCTCCGGCAAGTCGTCTCTCATTCACGGCAACCTGCCCGCGTTCGACGACGTCGTGGTCGTCGACCAGACCGCGATCAAGGGGTCGCGGCGCAGCAGCCCCGCCACGTACACCGGCATCCTCGACGCCGTGCGTGCGGCGTTCGCGAAGGCCAACGGGGTCAAACCCGCCCTGTTCAGCGCGAACAGCGAGGGCGCGTGCCCGGCCTGCCGAGGCCTCGGCGTGATCGTCACGCAGCTGGGCTTCCAATCGACGGTCGAGACCGTGTGCGAACTCTGCGAGGGAACAGGCTTTTCCGACGACGTGCTCGAGTACACCCTCGACGGCAAGAACATCGCCGAGGTGCTCGCGATGTCGGTCGACGAGGCGGCCGATTTCCTCACGAAGGGTCCGGCGGCCGCGGTGCTCGGTCGCCTCCGCGACGTCGGGCTCGGCTACCTGACCCTCGGTCAGTCGCTGAGCACCCTGTCGGGAGGCGAGCGCCAGCGGTT
Organism: Microbacterium algihabitans; assembly: GCF_032464975.1. Lineage (NCBI taxonomy): Bacteria > Bacillati > Actinomycetota > Actinomycetes > Micrococcales > Microbacteriaceae > Microbacterium > Microbacterium algihabitans. The sequence continues at coordinate 851,941 of NZ_JAWDIU010000001.1, read as the reverse complement.
GAAGCTCGCGATCTCGATGGCGAAGCCGGGGGCCGTCTACGTGCTCGACGAGCCGACCACCGGCCTGCACCTCGCCGACGTCGACACGCTGCTGCGGCTGTTGGACCGCCTGGTCGACGACGGCAACACCGTCGTCGTCATCGAGCACCATCAGGCCGTCATGGCCCACGCCGACTGGATCATCGACCTCGGCCCGGGGGCCGGGCGCGACGGCGGTTCGATCGTGTTCGAGGGGACGCCCGCGCAGCTCGTCGAGCAGCGCTCGACCCTGACGGGGGAGCATCTCGCGCGCTACGTCGGCGCCTGAGGGGAGCCCCGGTCCCTTCGACGGGCTCGGGGGCCTTCCGTGCGACGACGGCAGCGCCTGGCGAAATGCCCGGTCCCTTCGACAGGCTCAGGGACCTTCCGTGCGACGACGGGGCCCGGTGCGCCGGTCCCTTCGACAAGCTCAGGGACCTCCCGCGCGAAGTCGGCGGGGCCCGGTGAAGTGTCCGGTCCCTTCGACAGGCTCAGGGACCTCCCCGCGCGACAGCGGCGGGGCGGCTGCGCCTCAGCCGTGCGTGTGGAGCGTCGCGTCGTGCAGGTGGCGGTCGCCGTGCGACAGCACCTTGACCATGACGCCGCGGCGACGCAGATCGGCGACCGCGCGCGTCTCGTCCTCGCGCGTGAGGCCGAGTGCGTGCACGCTCGCGACAACGAGGACGTCGCCGCGCGTAAGGGTTCCGAAGAACCGGTCGAGGCGGCCCGCCCATCCCTCGAGCGTCTCGGGGGCGGGGTGACGGAAGCCCTCGATCGGCACCCCGAAGCGGGTCAGGTCATCGCGCTGCTGCTTGACCGACTCCATGTCGGGGCGTGAGACCACAAGGCCGACCAGGCGGGATCCCGACGGGCGGGCGCGCCACCAGTCGCGGTCGCTCTGCAGCTCGGTGAAGCACTTCGGGCACTCGGCAGCCGCGTGCGCGAGGGGCACGGGGCTGGTCCCGGCGGCATCCGCAGATGACGGCATCGTCGGGATCGGATCGCTCATGGAAACCTCCACCTCCATTGTGCCGTACGGCCCCTGCGAATCCCCCTTCCCGCCCATCGGTGGCCGTCCCGGCCGTGGCCAGCACACCCGCGTCCCGACCACCCACCGACGCTACGGGCCCGCCGCGCGCTGCGCGACGGGCCCGGGAACGACGGGGCGGACTCAGTGGGCCGAGTACCCGCCGTCGACGAGGTGGTAGCTGCCCGAGATGAACGACGCGTCGTCGCTCAGCAGGAAGAGCGTGAGCGCGGCGACTTCGGCATCCGTTCCGAGGCGGCCGGCGGCGTGCTCGGTCTCGAGGTGCGCGAGCGCTTCGGGCGAGAGGCTGGCGCGCACGAGGGGGGTGTCGATGAAGCCGGGACCGACCGCGTTGGTGCGAACACCCTGCGCGGTGTACTCGAGAGCGGCGACCTTCGTGAGTCCGACGAGCGCGTGCTTGGTGGCGACGTAGGCGGAGCTCTGCGCGATGCCGACCGAGCCGAGCACCGACGCCATGTTGACGATCGCGCCGCCGCCCGAGGCGACGATCGCGGGCAGCTGGAACTTCAGTCCGTAGAAGACGCCGTCGAGGTTGATCGAGCGCACGCGGTCCCACGCGTCGACGTCGTAATCGCCGATGGTGGCCGCGGGGCCGCCGATGCCGGCGTTGTTGACGGCGAGGTGGAGGCCGCCGTAGGTCTGCTTCGCGAAGTCCACGGCTGCTTCGGAGTCCTGCCACTTCGCGGTGTTCTGAGCGAACGCGGCGGCGGTTCCGCCGGCCTCGGTGATCTGCGCGACGACCTTCTTCGCGGCGTCCTCGTTGATGTCGGTGACGACGACCGAGGCGCCTTCGCCGGCCAGCTTCCGTGCGATCTCGGCACCGATTCCGCTTCCGCCTCCGGTGACGAGGGCGACCTTCTGGGCGAACCTGCTCATGGATGCTCTTCTCTCCCGCCGTCGAGTCGCCACGACTTTCGCGGTGACCGCATGCGCATGAATGGAAACGGCGTGGAGGGGCGGGGTATTCCGCGTCAGTCGTCGTCGCCGTCGTCGATGCGCAGCTCGAGGCTGAGCTGGTCGGCGTCGAGCTCGGCGAGAGCGTGGCGCAGCGCAGCCGTGCTGTACCGGCCATCGCGACTGAGCGCCCCGAGGCGATGACGCATCGCCTCGATCGAGGCCAGGCGCAGCTCGAGCAGATCGCGCACCCTCTCGGTCGCCTCCTCGTCGGGCGGGCGCACGACGAGGGCCCCGGCGCGCTCGACCAGCTCGGGGGAGAAGGCGTCGCCGTTGCGGCGCGTCAGCGCGCCCGAGGCGACGGCCGAGACGGCGGCTTCGCGCAGCTCGAGGTCGAGAGCCTGCTGCTCCTCGCGGGACGGACCCTCTCCGCCCTTGCCGGTGAGTCCGACCGCGCGCACGACGGGCCCGAGGGTGAGTCCCTGCAGCACCAGGCTGAACAGCGCCACGAGGAACGCGACGAAGATCAGCAGCGGGCGCTGCGAGGTATTTTCCGGCAGCGTCTGCGCGGCCGCGAGAGTGACCACACCCCGCATACCCGCCCAGACGATGACGGTTCCGTGGCGCGCCCCCAGCGGGGTGTCGCGGTAGTAGTCGAGGTCGGCCATGGTGCGCGAGATGCGGCCGCGCATCCAGCCGATGCGCCGCTCCGCGCGCTCGGGGTTCGCCGCCGACGCGCCGAACTGCTCCGGCGCGTTGCGGTAGGCCTCTTCGAAGCGGTCGAGTCGTTCCTGCGCTCCGTCGATCCGCTCCTGATGGCGGTCGGCCCGCCGGCTGCGGCGACCCTGCACCCAGACGAGGTTCGACACGTACAGCGCCCGCACCGCGAGCGTGATGCCGAGGGCCGACAGAGCGAGCCACGTGCCGTGCCAGAGCCCCTCGTGCTCGCGCAGGTTGGCGGTGACGATGTCTTTCAGCTCGAGGCCGAACACGAGGAAGACCCCGCCCTCGAGGATCAGCTCGATCGTGCGCCAGTTCAGCCGGTCGCTCATGCGCTGCTCGGGGGTGAAGCGACGCGCCGCTCCCTGCCCGGTGACGATCCCCGCGACCACGGCGGCGACGAGTCCCGACCCGCCGAGGTGCTCGGTGGGGAGGTAGGCGATGAAGGGGATTGTGAAGCTCAGCGCGGTGTTCGCTGCCGAGTTGGTGACGCGCTCGCGCACGCGCAGATTCACCCAGCCGATGACCGCGCCGAGGACGAGGGCGATCACGACGGCCCAGGCGAAGTTGGCAAGGGCGTCGCCGAAGGCGAATCCGGATGCCACGGCGGCGACCGCCGTGCGCAGCATCACCAGCGCGGTGGCGTCGTTGAGCAGGCTCTCGCCCTCGAGCATGGTCACGACCCGCGGAGAGATGCCGAGGCGTTTCGCGATCGAGGTGGCCACGGCATCCGTCGGACTGAGGATCGCGCCCAGCGCGATGCCCAGCGCGAGGCCCAGCCCGGGGATGACCGCCCAGAAGAACACCCCGAGCACGAGCGAGCTGAAGACCACCAGCAGCACCGAGAGCCCCGCGATGGGGGCGAAGTCGCGGCGGAACTCGATCGCGGGCAGCTGCACGGCCGCGGAGTACAGCAGGGGCGGGAGGACGCCGATGAGGATGACCTCGGGGTTCAGCGCGAAGGGCGGAACGAACGGCAGCAGGCTCACAGCCGCGCCGATCGCGAGCAGCACGAGGGGCCCCGCGACGTTGAAGCGCGGCGCGATGACGGTGGCGAGGGCGACCACGACCACGCCGGCGACGACGAGGATGAGGGGATCGATCACCCTCCGAGGCTAGCCCTCCGCTCCCGGCGCCCTCGATGCGCGAGCCCGGTGTCGGCCCTCAGCTCTCGGCGCGGACGGCGGCGGCGACCGCCTCGAGGCCGGTGAGGGTCTCGGCGAAGCTCGTCGACAGCGGTGACAAGCCGATCCGCAGTCCATGCGGGTCGCGGTAGTCGGGGATGACGTCCTGTCGCCACAGGCGTGCCGTCACCGCGCGCATGGCGGGGTGTGACAGCGTGACGTGGCCGCCGCGCTCCGCGGGATCGCGAGGCGAGGCGAGCCGCACACCGAGCGGGGTCAGCAGCGCGTCGCTCGCGCGGAGGGCGAACTCCGTCAGCGCGATCGACTTCTCGCGCACGGCGGTGATCCCGGCCTCCTCGAGCAGGTCGAGGGTGTCCTGCATCGCGATCATCGCGAGCACCGGGGGAGTGCCCGACAAGAAGCGGCGCATGCCGTCGGCGGGCCGGTACACCGGACCCATCGAGAACACGTCGGCCGCGCCCATCCACCCCTGCACCGGCTGGACGAGGGTCCCCTGATGACGCTCGGCGACGTATGCGAACGCGGGGGAGCCGGGCCCGCCGTTGAGGTACTTGTAGGTGCAGCCCACGGCGAGATCGGCGCCCCACGCGTCGAGCTCGACCGGAACCGAGCCGGCGGAGTGGCACAGGTCCCACAGCACGAGGGCCCCGGCGCGATGCGCGATCGCGGTGAGCTCGGTCCCGTCGGCGAGGAAGCCCGAGCGGTACGACACGTGACTGAGCAGCACCACCGCGGTCCGTCGGCTCACGGCGGCGTCGAGCAGATCGGCATCCACTCCCCGCGTCGTGTCGACGTCGACCCACACGAGACGCGCACCGCGCTCGGCGGCGATGCCCTCGACGAGGTAGCGATCGGTGGGGAAGTCGTCTCGACCCACGACGATCTCGACCCGCTCGGGATCGGCGACCATCTGAAAGTCGAGCGCCGCACGCAGCAGCTTGTACAACAGCACCGTGGTCGAGTCGCCGATCACGGTCTGACCGGATGCCGCGCACAGGGCGACCCGCCCGATGCGGTCGCCGATGGCGAAGGGGAGGTCCATCCACGACTCGTCCCACCCGCGGATGAGACGACCGCCCCACTCCTCGGACACGAAGCGGGAGAGGCGCGCGGCCGTGGCCCGCGGCGGTCGGCCCAGCGAGTTGCCATCGAAGTAGACCAGCGAGGTCTCGGCTCCCACGAAGGCGTCGCGGTGGGCGGCGAGGGGATCGGCCGCGTCCGCACGTGTCGCGTCGCCGCGGAGCGAGCGGTGGGGCACCTCGAGGCCGTCGACGGAACCGAAGTCGGGGGTGGGGTCAGTCGACACGGGTGAGCTCCTCGGTGGGGACGACGGTTCCGCGGCTGAGCCACGTCGGCACGTCGTCGGGGTCGGTGGGGGCGGGGCCCGCGATGAACGTCGACACCGCGTCGTCGGATCGGACCGCCGGCCACGGATCGGTCAGCGCGTCGATGAGCGCGTCCCCCCGCACCCCGGCCTCGTGCAGGGCGAGCAGCTCCCGGCGGTTCAGGCCGACGGGCAGTGAGCCGTTGCCGAGGTCGGTGCCGTAGAGCACGCGCCCTCCGCGCGCGGCGAAGGCTCGGAGGTTCGTGATCGCCCGCGCGCGGTCGGCGCCCTTGTGGATGTCGAGCGTCGAGATCCACGCCTGTCCCCCCGACACCGCGCGCGAGATCTGCCGGCGGGTCACGGGTTCGTCGAACGGTGTGTGGGCCAGGGCGTCGACTCCGGCCGCGATGGCCCGGTCGACCTGCCCGCGACCCTGGGCGTGCGCGACGGTCGGCAGACCACGCTCCCGCGCCGACGCCACGATGGCCGCGAGCTCCTCGTCCGACACGACCGGCCCCGCGTCGGCGTGCAACGCGATCTTGATGACCGAGGCCCCGGCATCCGCCTGCTCATCCACGGCGGTTCGGGCTCCGCCCTCGACTCCCGGATGCCGAGACGCGTCGGTAATCGTGCGCACGACGGGCGCCGGCGCCCACGACCTGCCCGAGGGGTATCCGCCGGGTGCGGTCAGGAAGGCTCCGGCGAACGACACCCGCGGCAGGCCGGAGGTGCGTCGGGCGAGGGCCATGGGATCGCCGCCGAGGTCGACGACCGCGGCGATCCCGCGAGAGGGCAGGCCCGCGACGTCGATCAGGTGCAGGTGCACGTGATGATCGACGAACGCGGGCACCGCCGTGCCGAGCTCTGCGGTGAGCGCGCGGCGCACCGGCCACGCGGCGGAGAGGGTCACGCCGACCCGATCAGATCAGCGAGAGCTCGCGCAGCTTCGACTCGACGTCGGCGTTCGAGGGCTCGACGTGGTGGCTGGAGTCGGGGTAGACGACCACGGGGATGCTGGTGCGACCCGAGATCTCCTTGGCGACGTCGGCGGCCGAGGGGTCGGCCACGAGGTCGATGTACTCGTAGTCGATGCCGAGCTCGTCGAGCTGCTTCTTCGTACGGATGCAATCGCGGCACCAGTCGGCGCCGAACATACGGATGGGTGCGTCGGAGGACATGTCTCCAGCGTACGCCGCCCCCGGCAGCCGGGCGTCAGGCCGTGACTTCGTCTTCGAGGGGCTCGATGGCGTGGACGACCTTGCTGACGCGGCTCTTCTTGGGCGCGTAGACCACGAGGGCGTGGAACACGAAGCGCACGACGAACGCGGCGACGAGGGTCAGCGCGGCAGCCACGACGCTCTGGAAGTGCGCCTGGCTCACGAGCACCCAGATCACCGGGATGCGCACGATGGCCTCGACGCCGTTGAACGTGAACGATTTGATGAATCGATGCCGCATGAGACCCGACTCCGCGCGCATGTCGGCGAAGACGAGGTACTCGAGGGCGAGGAAGTTGGCCACGATCGTCACGATGCTCGCGATGACGGCGGCGATGAGGTACTGCACGCCCACGGCCTGCAGCGCCCACATGATCGCCAGGTTCGCGAGGGCGCCGAGACCGCCGACGAGCGCGAAGGCCGACATGCGGCCGAAGCGCAGCATGGTCAGCTGCGTGAGGAAGCGCATGCCCTGGCTGAACGACGCCTTGGACTCACCGGCGAAGCGCGGAGCGAACGAGAACGGCACCTCGGCCACGCGCATCTGCTTGCGGGCGAGGATCTCGAGCAGGATCTTGAATCCGCGGGGCTGCAGGGTGTCCATGTCGAGCGAGCGCCGGTCGACGAGGAAGAAGCCCGTCATCGGGTCGGAGCAGTTGTGCAGCTTCTTGGGGAACATCGCCTTGGTCAGCAAGGTCGATGCGCGCGACACCGTGGTGCGCACGGCGTTGGCCAGACCGTCGGAGGTGCCACCGGCGATGTATCGCGAGGCCACGACGACGTCGGCGTCGCCCTCTTCGGCGCGGGCGAGCAGCTCGGCGATGACCTCGGGCGGGTGCTGCAGGTCGCCGTCCATGACGACGCACCGGTCGGCCGCCGCGGCGCGGATGCCTTCGACGACGGCCCCGCCGAGACCGCCCACGGGGTCGTCGCGGTGGATGAGGCGAACGGGGATCTCGGATGCCGCGGCCACGGCCCGGATGATGTCGGGGGTGTCGTCGGTGGAGTCGTCGACGAAGATGACCTCGACCGTGCGGCCGAGCAGTGCCTGCGTGGTGCGCCGGACCAGCTCTGCGACGTTCGGGCCTTCATTGAAGGTCGGAACGATGACGGATAGATCCATGGGTGCTCGCGTTTTCGTCGGTAAGCCAGAAATACACAGCGTAGACCGGCCGACGCGTGCTCAATCTGGGATTGTGGCGGAGTTCCCTGGGAGGTAGCGGATGTTCGCCCCAGTGATCCATGAGAAACCGCCCGTGAGACGGCGAAAACGCGGCGTCGTCACCCGATGCTCGCACGCAGGTCGTCGACCGTCATGCCGTAGTTGACGCGGATGACGGGGAGCGCCAGCTTGTCGGTGCCGATGCGCACGTAGCCGTGCTCGATCGTGCGGCCCAGGTCGAACCCGGCCTGTCGCACTCCTTCTTTCCTCGTGTCGTCGTAGTGGCCGTAGGGGTAGGCGACGACCTCCTTCGCCCCCAGGATCTGCGCCGATTGCTCGAGATCTGCCGCGATCGTGGCGGCGTCGTCGTTCACCATACGCCCCCGGCCGTTCGCCCCGGCTCGATGCATGTCGTGCGTGTGCGAGCGCTGCAGGACGAACGGGTTGGGCGCGGGCGCGGTGCGGGCGGAGGTGATGACGAACGAGGTCGTGAGCACCCCGCGCGCGGCGACGATGGGGGCGGCGAGATCGAGCCACGAGCTGTCGGCGTCGTCGTCGGTGACCACGACGGATCGCTTGGGCAGGAAGAGGCGTCCGTCGATGAAGGCGCTCACCTCGTCCCACGTCGGTAGATAGAACCCACCGTCCTGCACGTAGGCCATCTGCGCGTCGAAGTCGCCGATGTCGGCGTAATTCAGGCGGAGCCAGCCGTCTTCGCCCCCGGGCTTCTGCGTGAACTGGTGGTACATCAGGATCGGCAGCTGCGTCTGCTCGGCCGCGTTGGCCTCGGGGGTGGTCCACCCGGCGTGCAGGGTGCGCCGGCGATCGGTGCACGAGACGAGGTCGGCTCCGTTGATGCGCTCCGTGAGCGAGAGGGTGCTCGCCGCGCCCGCGTCGGCGTACCAGCCGGCGAACACGCGCCCGGGCTGTGCGGGAAGGGGAAGTGCCTCGTACCGTGCGCCGATGATCTGCAGCTGCGGGGCGAGCGCGAGCGAATCGCCCTCGAACGACACGGCGCAGGCGTTCGGATCGGTGGCGGTCGCCAAGAGCTGCTCCGCCGGCGTGAGCGGAGTCTGCGTGGGCGTCCCAGCCGGGGTGGAATTCTCCGCGGTGGGCGAGGAGCCGGCCTCCGGGCGAGCGACGCCGCGGGTGACCGCGAGGGCCGTCACACCGGTGGCGATCAGGACGACGGACAGGACGGCGGCGACGACGGAGCGGCGTCGACGGACGGCGCGCGATGTGCGGCGGCGCTGCGCGACTCGGGTGCTGTGCATGGGGCCTCGGGATCGGGTGGGCGAATCGGCGAGAGCATAGTGAGATGACGCGAACGCTCGGATACGCGATTCGATCCGCGCGCACCCGTCGCGGGAGGATGAAGGAATGATCCGCATCGGCATCGTCGGCACGAGTTCCATCTCCGAGCAATTCGCCCGCGCGGTGGGTGTCGTCGACGGAGTCGAGGTGTCGCGCGTCGCCTCCCGTGACGCGGCGCGGGCGCAGGAGTTCGCCGATCGTGTGGGGGCGCCCGGCACCGCCGAGGGACTCGACGCCCTCCTCGCGGCCCCCGACGTCGACGCCGTGTATCTCGCGAGCCCGAACGCGGTGCACGCGGAGCAGGTGCGCGCAGCGACGGATGCCGGCATCCCGGCCCTCGTCGAGAAGCCCGCGGTCCTGACCGCGGACGAGTGGGATGCGGCGGTCGCGCACGCACACGAGCGGGGCGTCGTGCTGCTCGAGGCCATGCGCAGCGCCTACGACCCCGGGCTGGCGGAAGTGGAGCGGCTCGTGCCCCGGCTCGGACGACTGCGTCGCGTCTCGTTCCGGTACGAGAAGCGCTCGGCGCGGTACGACCACGTGCTCGCGGGGGAGCAGACCAACATCTTCGACCCCGCGCTGGGCGGTAGTGCGCTGCGCGACCTCGGGGTCTATCCGCTGCACGTTCTGGTGCGGCTGTTCGGTGCGCCGCGCGCGCTGCAGGGCGCACGCGTCGGCATCGCCTCCGCGACCGACGGCCTCGGTTCGGCGCTCGCCGCCTACGACGGCTTTCTCGCCGACGTCGCGTGGTCGAAGATCACCGACACCTCCCTGTTCAGCGAGATCCAGGGCGAAGACGGCTCGCTCGCGATCGATGCGATCGAGGCCCCTCGACTGCTGACCCTCACTCCGCGCGGGGGCGCGGCACAGGTCGTCCGCGTCGAGGCCCCCGACAACCCGATGGTCGGAGAGATCGAGCGCTTCCGCGAGGCGATCGGCGGCGTGGACATCGCCCGCGATCAGGAGCTCACCGGGCTCACGCTGCGGGCCATCGACCAGATCCTCGCTGTTCCGTTGGTCTGAGGATTCACCTCCCGTTTCCCCCAGAGGAAGAGAATCGGCGGATGACGCGAGACGGCCGGGTGGAAGAGGTGTTCCGGGCGTTCCTGCGCCTCGGAGTGTCGTCGTTCGGGGGGCCCGTCGCGCACCTCGGCTACTTCCGCGACGACCTCGTCGTGCGGCGCCGATGGATGGACGATCGCGCCTACGCCGACCTCGTCGCGCTGTGCCAGTTCTTGCCCGGGCCGGCTTCGAGCCAGGTCGGCTTCGCCATGGGGCTGCAGCGCGCGGGCATCCTCGGCGCGCTCGCCGCGTTCCTCGCCTTCACCCTTCCCTCCGCGATGCTGCTGGTGCTGTTCGCCGGCGGGGCGGCGCTGGTGGGGGGACCGATCGGCGACGGAGTGCTGTCGGGCCTCGAGATCATCGCGGTGGCCGTCGTGGCGCACGCCGTGTGGGGGATGGCGCGCACCCTCACCCCCGACGCCCGGCGGGCGGGTATCGCGGTGGTCGGGCTCGCCCTCGCGCTGCTGCTGCCCGCGGCGCCGGGGCAACTCGGGGCCCTCGCCGTCGGCATCGTGGGCGGGCTGCTGCTGTTGCGCGGGGTGCCCGAGGCCGAGGGGCCGCGGCTGCCGTCGTTCGGGGTGCCGAGGGCCGTGGCGATCGCGTGTCTCGCCGCCTACGCCGCGCTCCTGATCGCTCTCCCCCTCGCGGCGACGACGACGGGGGCGGGCACCGCGCAGTTGGTCGACGCCTTCTATCGCGCCGGGGCGCTCGTGTTCGGCGGAGGTCACGTCGTGCTGCCGCTGCTGCAGGCGGGCGTCGTCGAGACCGGATGGGTGTCATCGGGCGATTTCCTCACCGGCTACGGCGCCGCGCAGGCCGTGCCGGGTCCGCTGTTCACCTTCGCGGCCTACCTCGGGTCGATCTCGAACGTCGGCCCCGGAGGCGTCGCGGGTGCCGCCCTCGCGCTCGCCGCGATCTTCGCACCTGGATTCCTCGTGCTGGTCGGAGTCCTGCCCTTCTGGGACGCCGTGCGCGAGAGGCCGCGGGTACGCGCGGCGATGCGCGGCGCGAACGCGGCCGTCGTCGGCATCCTGGCCGCCGCCCTCTACGCCCCGGTCTTCACGACCGCGGTGACCGGTCCGGGCCCGTTCCTGCTCGCGGCGGTGGGCTTCGTGCTGCTGACCGCGTTCCGTGCCCCGGCATGGGCCGTGGTCATCGTGGGCGCGGCCGGGGGAGTAATTCTGGCCTTCCTCTGAGTCGGCCCGACACGTCGGGATCGATGCCAGGATGAGCACACCGCAGCGCCGCGGCGAGCATCCTCGAGGGAGAGAACCGTGTTCCACAGCCCCCACCCGAGCGTCGAGATCCCCGACCACAGCATCTACGACTACCTCTTCGCCTCCCTCGACGACGCCGATCTGGCCCGCGTCGCGCTGATCGACCCGACGTCGGGGGCCGAGACCACCTACGGCACGCTCCGGCAGCAGGTCGACGCCTTCGCCGGGGCCCTCGCGCACCGGGGGGCCGACACCGAGACGGTCGTGGCGATGCTGTGCCCGAACGTCCCCGCCTTCGCCACCGTCTTCCACGGCATCCTGCGCGCCGGGTCGGTCATCACCACGATCAACTCCCTCTACACCGAGCGCGAGATCGAGACCCAGCTCCGCGACGCGCGGGCCACGTGGCTCGTCACCGTCTCGCCGCTGCTGCCCCAGGCGCGCGAGGCGGCCCGCGCCGTCGGCATCCCGGACGATCAGCTCATCGTGCTCGACGGAGCCGACGGACACCTCGACCTGCGCTCGCTGCTCGCCGAGGGGCGCACGCCCCCGGAGGTGCGGTTCGACCCCGCCACCCACACCGCGGTGCTGCCCTATTCGTCGGGGACGACGGGCGTCCCCAAGGGAGTGATGCTCTCGCACCGCAACCTCGTCGCCAACGTGGCGCAGTGCCGGGTCGTGATCGAGATCGCCCGCGACGACCGGGTGCTCGCGGTGCTGCCGTTCTTCCACATCTACGGCATGACCGTGCTGCTCAACCTCGCGCTGCGCCAGCGCGCCGCCCTGGTCACGATGCCGCGCTTCGACCTGACCGACTTCCTCACGACGATCCAGGAGCGCCGCTGCACCTTCCTCTTCATCGCCCCGCCGATCGCGGTGGCGCTCGCCAAGCACCCGGCCGTCGAACAGTTCGACCTCTCGAGCGTGCACAGCGTGTTCTCGGGGGCCGCGCCCCTCGACGGGGAGACGGCCGAGACCGCCGGGCGACGCATCGGCGCGCGGTTCTACCAGGGCTACGGCATGAGCGAGCTCAGCCCCGTCTCGCACGCGATCCCGGGGAACTCCGACATGCCGGTCAGCTCGGTCGGCGTGCTCATCCCCAACTGCGACGCGAAGCTCGTCGACCCCGAGACCGGAGCCGAGCTCGAGGAGCACGGCGACGACGGTCTCACCGCGCCGGGCGAGATCTGGGTGCGCGGGCCGAACGTCATGCTCGGTTACCTGAACCGCCCCGACGCGACGGCCGAGACGCTCGACGCCGACGGCTTCCTGCACACCGGCGACATCGGCGTGCACCACGTCGACGGGTACTTCACGATCGTCGACCGGCTCAAGGAGCTCATCAAGTACCACGGGTACCAGATCGCCCCGGCGGAGCTCGAAGCCCTGCTGCTCGCGCATCCGAAGGTCCAGGATGCCGCGGTCATCGGCGTGCGCGACGACGAGGGCGAGGAGATCCCCAAGGCCTTCGTGGTGGCGGCTCCGGATGCCGGCCTGACGGCGGAGGACGTGATGGCCTTCGTCGCCGAGAACGTCGCTCCGCACAAGAAGGTGCGCCGGGTCGAATTCATCGACGTCATCCCCAAGTCGACCTCGGGCAAGATCCTGCGGAAGGACCTGCGCGCGCGCGAGGCCGCGGCCTGACACACGACGAAGGGCGGGGCGTCGTGCGACGGCCCCGCCCTTCGTGGGTGCGGACTACGGTGCGATCAACGCACCGGACTGGGCGGCGGCCTCTTCGGCACGCTCGTCCTCTTCCTTCTTGCCTCGGCGCTCGTCGGCGGCCTCCTGCAGCGCCGACTTCGCCCGCAGCGGCGGCGTGCGGAAGAACAGCGACAGCACGAAGGCGAGCAGCACCACGCCCATCGCGGTCCAGTAGACCGTCGTGGCGGAGTTGTTGAACCCGACGAGGAACGGCTTCGTCAGCCGTGCATCCGCGCCCACCAGGAACGAGGTGTCGTCGAGGGTCGACCCGCCGATCGAGGTGTTCTCGTCGCCCGAGGTGAAGCGGTCTTCGAGGGTGGTCGCCACGGTGTCGACGAAGGCGGCGCGATCCGTCGCGTTCGAGAAGTCGAGGCTGACCGTGCCGTCGGCGGCGACCCGTGCGACGGGCACCTGCTGCTGGATCTGCGTGGCGGCGGCCTGCACGGCCTGGGCCACGGCGGCCTGCGTCGCCTGCGCCTGAGCGGCCGCGGGGATCTGGCCGGCGGCGACCTGCGCGGCGACGGCCTGAGTCGCGGCATCCGTCGCCTGCTGCACACCCTGCTGTGCCTGCTGCGTCACGGCCTGGGTGGTCTGCGCGACGATGGGGGCGTAGATCGACGACATGATCTTCTCGTTCGCGGGCGCCGACGACACGGTGGGGTCGAACGCCGCGTCGAGCGCGTCGGTCAGGGTGCCGCGGTCGGAGAACGATCCGATGATGTTCGAGGGCATCAGCGTGAACAGCAGCGACAGCAGCACCGCGGTGCCCAGCGTTCCACCGATCTGGCGGAAGAAGGTCGAGCCGCTCGTGGCCACGCCCATGTCGCGCAGGCCCACCGAGTTCTGGCTGGCGATGGTCAGCGTCTGCATGAGCTGACCCAGACCCAGGCCGATCACGAGCATCGCGACGGCGACGTGCCAGTAGGGGCTGTCGTACTTCAGGAACGTCAGAAGGAAGAAGCCGATCGACATCAACGCCGTGCCCAGGATCGGGAACATGCGGTACCGCCCGGTGCGGGCGATGATCTGACCGCTCGCGATCGAGGCGATCATGAGGCCGAGAATCATCGGCAGCATCTCGAAACCGCTCTGCGTCGGCGAGGAGCCGAGCACGAGCTGCAGGTACAGCGGCAGGGTCAGCATCGCGCCGAACATGCCGAAGCCCACGAGCACGCCGATGATGGTCGCCATCGAGAAGGTCGGCGACCGGAACAGCTTCAGCGGGATGAGCGCGTCGTCCTTCATCGCGGTCTCGGCGATGACGAAGGCCAGGATGCCGAGGGCGCCGATGACGTAGCAGGCGATCGCGATCGGCGAGCCCCAGCCCCACTCACGGCCCTGCTCGGCCACGAGCAGCAGCGGGACGAGCGCGACGATCACGGTCGTGGCGCCCCACCAGTCGATGCGCACGGAGTGCCGCGGCTGCTTCGGGATGTGCAGGAAGCGCCAGACGATCGCGAGCGCGACGATGCCGATCGGCACGTTGATGAGGAAGACCCAGCGCCATCCGGTGATGAACAGGATCTGGCTGGCGCCGGCGAACAGACCGCCGACGAGCGGGCCGATGACGCTCGAGATGCCGAAGACGGCCAGGAAGTAGCCCTGGTACTTCGCGCGTTCGCGCGGGGCGAGGATGTCGCCCATGATCGCGAGCGGCATCGACATCAGTCCACCGGCGCCGAGGCCCTGGATGGCGCGGAACGCGGCGAGCTCGACCATCGAGGTCGAGAAGCTCGCGAGCACCGAACCGATGATGAAGATGAGGATGGCGATGAGGAAGAGCGGGCGCCGACCGAAGATGTCGGAGAGCTTGCCGTAGATCGGCGTCGAGATGGTCGACACGATCAGGTAGGCCGTCGTGACCCAGGCCTGAAGGCTCAGGCCCTGCAGGTCGTCGCCGATCGTGCGGATCGAGGTGCCGACGACCGTCTGGTCGAGGGCGGAGAGGAACATGCCGGCCATGAGGCCGAAGATCACGAACATGATCATGCGGTGTGTCATGACCGTGTCGGTCGCCCCGGTGGTGGGCGAGGCCGCACGGGCGCGTCTGGTTTGAGTGATGTCTGACATCGGGGCCTCTTCGAGAGAAGGCCTGGCGGACGGCTCGGGTGGCTCAGTCGGGCGCCAGGTGTTTGCTAAAAGTCAACAAATAGTAGCGCTGTCCGGAGGCGTCCGTAACCACCCGCGGCTGTGGGGAAGCTATGCGGGCGTTCGTCGCGGTGTCCGGCGCGGCGCGGCGCCTCCGCCGGTCACGAGAACAGGGGGATGCCACGGGGACAGGGCGATATCGCGGAGAACGGCCTGTTCTCGACGCGCGTCCTGTTCTGAGGGCAGCGGGGTGCGGTGAGGGATCCTCGCCGGGGAAAAGACGAAACCCCCGCCATGTAGAAGCTAGACGAGGGTTTCTAAGGTGACTGTAATGATCACCCTGTGGCTCCGACGGGCGTCGATCCCGTGACCTCACGATTTTCAGTCGTGCGCTCTACCAACTGAGCTACAGAGCCGAGCGACATGTCTGCCGCTTCCTAAACGAAAGGCCTCCTCGAAAGAAGGCCCGTCGCTATGGAGCGACCCTGACGGGACTTGAACCCGCGACCTCCGCCGTGACAGGGCGGCACGCTAACCAACTGCGCTACAGGGCCATGCGTTTTAAATTGTACTTCACCGGAAAGTGACCCCAACGGGATTCGAACCCGTGCTACCGCCGTGAAAGGGCGGCGTCCTAGGCCGCTAAACGATGGGGCCGGATGAGCCTGAAACCTTGCGATTTCATCCTCGCTTGCCGACGACCGAGCCTACTTCACATCTTCGGAGATTGCCAATTCGGGGCGTGGCGTGCGGCTCCCGCGCGTGTCGAGGGCCCAGGATGGGCCGCGGCAGCGGGAACTCGCCCTGTTGTACGTGTGACTCGTGTTGCTACTGTTGGCCGAGTTGCGACCGGTGAGATGAGGTATTCCCGTGACGCTCGAGCACCTCGACGAAACAGACGACTGCGGCTGCGCGCCCAGTCCGGCCGAAAAGCGACGGTTGTGGCCGACGTTCGACCGCCGTGGCGCGCTGAAGTTCGGCGTGATGGGGGCCGTCGCCGTCGGTGCGTTCGGCGCCGCGGCATCCGGCTTCAGCTCTCCCGCAGTCGCCGCCGACTACCCCTCGTGGGACGACGTCCAGGCTGCCAAAGCCAATGAATCCGCCAAGGCGGGTGAAATCGCCCGCATCCAGGGCCTCATCGCGGGGCTGCAGTCCGAGGTCGCGCGCACCCAGGCCGAGGTGCAGGCACGCTCCGACGAGTACTTCACCGCGCAGCAGGCCTACCTCGACGCCGACTACCGCGCGCAGCTGATCCAGACCCAGGCCGACGCCGAAGCCGCAAAGGCGACGGATGCCGCGACCAAGGCCGGCAAGGTCGCCGCGCAGCTGTACCGCTCGGGCGGAGACGACACCTCGCTCGACCTGTTCTTCTCGGGCTCGGCGGCCACGGCCGACGACCTGCTCGCCAAGCTCGGCACGATGGACAAGCTCCTCGAGCGCAACCGCTCGGTGTACGCAGCCGCCGTGACGGCCCGCGACAACGCGCAGCAGCTGAGCAATCAGGCCAACGACGCCCGTGCCGAGCGCGACCGCCTGCAGAAGATCGCCGAAGACAAGATGGTCGCCGCGCAGCAGGCCGCTCAGGCCGCGCAGGAGGCCCTGGCCGCGCAGCAGGCCAACCAGGTCACGCTCGAAGCGCAGCTCGCGGCCCTGCAGGACACCACGGCCAAGACGATCGCCGACTACCAGGCCGGCGTCGAAGCAGAACGCAAGGCCCGCGAGGAGCGCGAGCGTCAGGCCCGCGAAGAGGCCGAGCGCCGCGACCGCGAACGCCGCGAGCAGGAAGAGCGCGACCGCCAGAACGCCGCGAACAACAGCGGCGGTGGCGGCGGGGGCGGAAGCAGCAGCGGCGGCGGCGGCGGTGGCGGCGGAAGCAGCAGTGGCGGCGGCGGCGGCGGTGGTGGTGGCGGAAGCGTCGTCGGGTCGGGCTGGGCTCGCCCGTCTTCCGCGTACACGTCGTCGGGCTACGGCCCGCGCACCGGCCAGTGCAGCGCCAGCTACTGCGCGAGCACCTGGCACCTCGGTCTCGACTTCGGCGCCAGCTGCTGGTCGCCCATCTACGCGGCCGCAGCCGGTCGCGTCACCTACGCCGGCCGCTACGGCGGGTTCGGCAACTACATCCGCATCCAGCACGACGACGGCTCGGGCACCGGATACGGACACATCGTCGACGGCGGCATCTACGTCTCGTACGGTCAGCGCGTGGGAGCGGGCGAGCAGATCGCCGCGACCGGACAGACCGGCAACTCCTTCGGCTGCCACCTTCACTTCGAGGTCTATCCGCCGTGGGGTGGAACCACCGATCCCGCGCCCTGGCTGCGCGATCGGGGCGTCTCGGTCTGACCGAGCCCACGAGAAAACCCCCGGTCGCAGGACCGGGGGTTTTCTCGTCTGCAGAAGATCAGAGGGTGTTCGGAGCCTCGCCCGAACCCTGCGTCTTGGTCTGAGCGTCGTGCTCGTCGAAGCGCGTGAAGGCCTCGGCCACGAGACGCTCGGCCTCCGCGGCATCCGCCCACTCGTCGACCTTGACCCACTTGTTGGGCTCGAGGTCCTTGTAGTGCTCGAAGAAGTGCGAGATCTCCTTCTTGGTCCACTCGTCGATGTCGTCGACGTCCTGGATGTGGTCCCACCGCGGGTCCTTGGCGAGCACGGCCACGACCTTGTCGTCGCCGCCGGCCTCGTCGCTCATCTTCAGCACGCCCACGGGGCGCACCTTGGCGAGGATGCCGGGGTGCAGGTCGCGGTCGAGCAGCACCAGCACGTCGAGCGGGTCGCCGTCTTCGCCGAGGGTGTTCTCGAAGAAGCCGTAGTTGGCCGGGTAGCCGAACACCGTGTACAGGATGCGGTCGAGGTAGACGCGGCCGGTGCCGTGGTCGACTTCGTACTTCACGCGGCTTCCGCGGGGGATCTCGATGACGGCGTCGAAAGCGCCCATACTCGTGCTCCTTAGATCTGTGGATTTCCGCGGCCCAGCCTAGTCGGGCGGGCGCGCGACACCCACGCGCAACCAGACCGCAGGAGTTCGCGGTCGACGAGGGCTGACGAGACGCGGCGTCGGCGCGTCACCGCCCGGAACTCCTGCGTCATGTCACGGGCGGAGCAGGCGGCGCCGCCACGGCCCGGCGATAGCGTGGAGACATGGATCACCGCCCCGGCCTCGACCCGTCCGTCGCCGAGGTGCGCCGTGCCGTGCGCACGGCCCTCGACGAGATCGAGGGAGCCGTCGTCGTCGCTCTGTCGGGCGGACCCGATTCGCTCGCCCTCGCGCTGGCGACCGCGTTCGAAGCTCCGCGCCGGGGGGTCCGGGCCGAGGCGGTGGTGATCGACCACGGTCTGCAGGAGGGGTCGGATGCCGTGGCCCGGCGCGCCGCCGACGCCGCCCGATCGTTCGGGCTCGAGGCCCGGGTCGTACGCGTCGAGGTCGTGCCGGCGGAGGGCCCCGAGGCCGACGCGCGTGCCGCGCGCTACGCCGGGCTCGCGCGGGCCGCGGAGGAGATCGGGGCGGATGCCGTGCTGCTCGGCCACACGCTCGACGATCAAGCCGAGACGGTGCTGCTCGGACTCGCCCGCGGATCCGGTACGGCGAGCCTGGCGGGGATGGCTCCCCGGCGCCGCGACGAGACCGGACCCACCTGGGTGCGCCCGCTGCTGGGGGTGCGCCGCCGTACGACCGTCGCCGCGTGCGCCGCGGAGAGCGTCGAGCCGTGGACCGACCCGCACAACGCTGATCCGACGTTCTCGCGGGTGCGGGTGCGGGAGCACGTGCTCCCGGTGCTCGAGGCCGAGCTCGGCCCCGGAGTGGCCGAGGCGCTCGCGCGCACAGCCGAGCAACTGCGCGAAGACGCCGAAGCGTTCCAGGAGATGATCGACGAGACGATCGAAGACATCGTCGAGCACGCCGAGGCCGGGATCTCGATCTCGGTGGCGGCCCTCGCCGCGAACCCCGCAGCGCTGCGCCACCGGATCATCCGCTACGTGGCCGACAGTGAATTCGGCGTCTCGCTCTCGCGCACCCAGACCCTCGAGGTCGCCCGGCTCGCGACCGACTGGCGCGGGCAGGGGCCGATCGACCTTCCGCGCTGCCTGGCCCGCCGGGTCGGCGCCCGCATCGAACTGGTCGCGCGGGCGTGACCGCGCCGACGGTCGGAGTGTGAGCGTGCCGTCGTACCGCGAGGCCGAGGAGCTGGCGCAGCTTCGGGAACGCGTCTACGGTGCGCCGTCGCTCGAGGCGATTCCTCCCGCGACGATTCGCCGCCTCCAGGAGTTGGAGGACCAGGAGGTCGCGAGCGCAACGGAGCCCGTTTCCGACGAGGTACCGTCCCCTCCGCTCGCGGAACCATCCGCCGCGCGGGAGGAGGAGGCACCGGAGAGCCCGGCCGTGAAGCCGCGGCGCCGACGATCGCTCGTCGCCCTCTTCGTCGGCGCGGTCGCGATCTTCGTTGCCGGCGCCGCCGCGGGCGGTCTCTTCACTCCGCGGCCGGGAGACGGCGGCATCCCGGAACTGGAGTGGGCCCAGGCGTCGGAAGACGTGATCTTCTCGACGATCAGCGGGCAGGACCTGAGCGCGGGACTCGAGCCCGATTCGGTCCGTTTCATCGCGAACGTGGAGAACACCCTTCTGTACATCGGCCATCAGGCCGGGACGACGAACGTGTGCCTCGTCGTGATCACCACGATCGAGCCGCGCCCCTCCGTCACCTGCGGCGGCACGGGTGTGACCGCGGAGGTCCGGGACGACTTCCTCGTCGAGGTCGGTCCCGTCGACGACGGCTTCCGTGCGCGGATCGGGCCGGACCTGACCGAGCACCGCCTGTCGGCGAGCGTCACCGCCTTCTACGTCCCCTCCCCGAAGGTGTGAGGGGGTCGCCCGGGCGGCGATGGCGGATCCGCCGACGTAGACTTTCCCAATGCGCGCGGCCGACATCTCCGACGACATCAGCGAAGTCCTCCTCACCGAGGAGCAGATCCACGGAAAGCTCGCCGAACTGGCGACGCAGGTGGCCGCCGACTACGAGGGGCGCGACGTCGTCCTCGTAGGCGTGCTGAAGGGTGCGGTCATGGTCATGGCCGACTTCGCCCGTCACCTGCCGATGCACGTGTCGATGGACTGGATGGCCGTCTCGTCGTACGGCGCCTCGACCCGCTCGAGCGGTGTCGTGCAGATCCGCAAAGACCTCGACACCGACATCACCGGCAAGCACGTGCTGATCGTCGAAGACATCATCGACTCCGGTCTGACCCTCAGCTGGCTGCTCGAGAACTTCGCCTCGCGCGGAGCCGAGTCGGTCGAGGTGCTCGCCCTCCTGCGCAAGCCCGAGGCGATGAAGGTCGAGGTCGACTGCCGCTACGTGGGCTTCGACATCCCCAACGACTTCGTCATCGGCTACGGCCTCGACTACGCCGAGCGCTACCGCAACCTGCGCGACGTCGCGGTGCTTGCGCCGCACGTCTACTCCTGAGATCGGGCGCCGCCGAGGTCGGCCGAACACCGACATCGAGCATTCGGCGTACGCCCACGACGAACGCACAGGCCCGGCATAGTCCTCGCGCGTTAGCCTGATGCGACCGCTTTTCTGCGGAGCACACGAAAGGGCTGGGCTCGCCCACCATGAATTTCAAGAAGATCACGCGTAATCCGATCGTCTACGTTCTGCTGGTCGGTCTGCTTCTGGTCATCGGTTTCTCGCTCATCTCCAACCTCAGCGGCGCCCGTCAGGTGTCGACCAAGGAGGGTCTGGAGCTCCTCAAGGGCGGCACCGTGACCCAGGCGGTGACGAACGATCCCGACCAGCGTGTCGATCTGACGCTGTCGACGCCCTTCGAGGGCGCGAACGACGTGCAGTTCTACTTCAGCCAGGCGCGCGCCAGCGAGGTCGCCAGCGCGATCGACTCGGCGAACCCCTCCGACGGCTTCAACGACGTCGTGCCCAAGCCCAGCTGGTTCGATGGCTTCCTCGGGCTGATGCTCCCGCTCGTGCTGCTCGGTCTGCTCTTCTGGTGGCTGCTCTCGAGCGCCCAGGGCGGCGGCAGCAAGGTCATGCAGTTCGGCAAGTCGCGCGCGAAGCTCGTGACGAAAGAGACGCCGACCGTCACCTTCCAGGATGTCGCGGGCTCCGACGAGGCGATCGAAGAGCTCGACGAGATCAAGGAGTTCCTCAAGGACCCGAAGAAGTTCGAAGAGGTCGGTGCCCGCATCCCCAAGGGCGTGCTGCTGTACGGCCCTCCCGGAACCGGTAAGACCCTGCTCGCGCGCGCCGTCGCCGGTGAGGCGGGCGTGCCGTTCTACTCGATCTCGGGTTCGGACTTCGTCGAGATGTTCGTCGGCGTCGGCGCCAGCCGCGTGCGCGACCTGTTCAACCAGGCCAAGGAGAGCTCCCCGGCCATCATCTTCATCGACGAGATCGACGCCGTCGGCCGCCACCGCGGCGCCGGCATGGGCGGCGGTCACGACGAGCGCGAGCAGACGCTGAATCAGATGCTCGTCGAGATGGACGGCTTCGACCCCAAGGTCAACGTCATCGTCATCGCGGCGACCAACCGCCCCGACATCCTCGACCCCGCGCTTCTGCGCCCGGGCCGCTTCGACCGCCAGATCGGCGTGGACGCGCCCGACCTCAAGGGCCGTCAGCGCATCCTCGAGGTGCACGGTCGCGGCAAGCCGCTGTCGGACTCGGTCGACCTCGAGGTCGTCGCGCGCAAGACGCCCGGGTTCACCGGTGCCGACCTGGCGAACGTGCTGAACGAGGCGGCGCTGCTGACCGCCCGCTCGAACGCGCAGCTCATCGACAACCGCGCCCTCGACGAGGCCATCGACCGCGTGATCGCCGGTCCCCAGCGCCGCACGCGCGTGATGAAGGACAAAGAGAAGCTCATCACCGCCTACCACGAGGGCGGCCACGCCCTGGCTGCGGCGGCCATGAACCACACCGACCCCGTCACCAAGGTCACGATCCTCCCGCGCGGCAAGGCGCTGGGCTACACGATGGTGCTGCCGCTCGACGACAAGTACTCGATCACCCGCAACGAGCTGCAGGACCAGCTGACCTACGCGATGGGCGGCCGCGTCGCCGAGGAGATCGTGTTCCACGACCCCACCACAGGCGCGTCGAACGACATCGAGAAGGCCACCAGCATCGCCCGCAAGATGGTCACCGAGTACGGCATGACCAACGAGGTCGGCCCCGTCAAGCTCGGCTCGTCGTCGGGCGAGGTGTTCATGGGCCGCGACATGGGACACGGTCGCGACTTCTCGGAGCGCATCGCCGAGCGCGTCGACGCGCAGGTGCGCGCTCTCATCGAGCAGGCGCACAACGAGGCCTACGAGGTCATCAACGCCAACCGCGAGGTGCTCGACCGTCTGGCTCTCGAACTGCTCGAGAAAGAGACCCTCGACCACCTCGAGCTCGCCGAGATCTTCAAGGACGTCAAGCGTCTGACGCCGCGCCCGCAGTGGCTGTCGTCGGGCGATCGTCCGGTCTCGAACCAGCCTCCGGTCGAGGTCCCCCGTCGCCAGGCTCCCGCCGGCATCGCGGCATCCGCCGAAGCGGAGTCGCAGGCGACGGCCCAGGCGCAGCACCGTCCCAGCGGACAGACGCGCCCGGCAACCGCCTGAGGCGCCGTGGCCGTCGATCGAGAGCGCGTCGCCGCTCTGGTACGTGAGTTGCTGGAGGCGATCGGGGAAGACCCCGATCGCCCCGGCCTCCGCCAGACCCCGACGCGTGTCGCCGACTCCTGGGCGGAGTTCTTCTCCGGCGTGAATCAGGATGCCGGGGAGCCCTTGCAGCACACCATCTCGGTGTCGCGCGGACCCGCCCCCGACACGCTGCCCTCGGGGGCCGTGATGCTGCGCGACATCGCCTTCCGGTCGATGTGCGAGCACCATCTGCTCCCTTTCCGCGGTCGCGCGCACGTCGCCTACCTGCCGGGCGAAGAGGTCGTGGGTCTGGGGGCTCTGCCCCGGGTCATCGACATCCTGGCCGCCCGTCCGCAGGTGCAGGAGCGCCTGGGGGAGCAGGTGGCGGATGCCATCGACTCGGCCCTCGACGCGCGTGGCGTGCTCGTGGTGCTCGACGCGACGCACGAGTGCGTGACCATGCGGGGAGGGCGCCAACTCGACGCCTCGACCGTCACGATCGCCGCGCGCGGCGTGTACACCGACCCCGCCGCCCGATCCGAGCTGGTCGCTCTGATCGGGGCGCGCGCGTGACCCTCATCATGGGGATCGTCAACGTCACCCCCGACTCCTTCAGCGACGGCGGCCGCTACATCGACCCCGACGTCGCGATCGCCCACGCGCGGAGCCTGCGCGACCAGGGCGCCGATCTCCTCGACATCGGCGGCGAGTCGACGCGCCCCGGGGCATCGCGCGTGGCCCCGCGGGTCGAGCAGCAGCGCGTGCTCCCGGTCGTGGAGGCCCTGGTCACCGAGGGTGCGTGGGTCAGCATCGACACGATGAACGCCTCGACGGCCGTCGCCGCGGCGCGGGCGGGTGCGCGGCTGATCAACGACGTCTCGGGCGGACTCGCCGACCCCGAGATGCTCTCCGCCGTCGCCGGAACCGACGCCGAGATCGCCCTGGGGCACTGGCGCGGCCCATCGACCGAGATGTACGCGCGGGCGGACTACGCCGACGTCGGTCGAGAGGTGGCCGCCGAGCTGGCCGAGCGGGTCGAGGCGGCGCGCGCAGCCGGCATCGATCCGGCACGCATCGTCGTCGACCCGGGCATCGGCTTCGGCAAGCGCGGAGCGCAGAACTGGCAGACGCTGCGCGCGCTGCCGCACCTCGTCTCGTCGGGGTACCGCGTGCTCGTCGGCACGAGTCGGAAGCGATTCCTCGGCGACGCGCTCGGCGACGACGCCGATCTCGCGCGCCGCGATCTGGCCACCGCCACGACGAGCGTCCTGGCGGCGCGCGACGGCGCCTGGGCCGTGCGCGTGCACGACGTACCGACCACCCGCGACGCGCTCGCCGTCGCCCGCGCTTGGGAGGCTTGATGGATGCCGTTGACCGCATCACGCTGACGGGGGTGCGCGCCGTGGGCTTCCACGGTGTGTATCCCGACGAGAAGCGCGACGGACAGGAGTTCGTCGTCGACGCCGTTCTGCACCTGCCGCTGCGACGTGCGGCCGAGACCGACGACGTGGTCGACACCGTCCACTACGGCGAGCTCGCCGAACGCCTCGTCGCCGTCGTCGAGGGGGAGCCCGTCGACCTCATCGAGACGCTCGCGCAGCGCCTCGCCGACGAGGTGCTGACCGATCGACGCGTCGAGACGGTCACGATCACGGTTCACAAGCCGAAGGCACCCATCACGGTGCCGTTCGGCGACGTCTCGGTGACGATCACGAGGGGGCGGTCGTGAACGTGCGTCTGGCCCACGGCCTCGACGCGGCTCCGCGCTCGACGCCCGTGCCCGCGGTGGTCGCCCTCGGCGCCAACCTCGGTGAACGCGCCGAGACACTGGCCGCGGCGGTCGACGAGCTGCGGCGCTTGACCCTCACCTCGGACGTGCGGGTGTCGCATCCGATCGAGACGGTCGCGGTGACCCTCGACGGCGAGGACGAGGACGCGCCCCGCTACCTCAACGCGGTCGCGGTGCTGCAGACGCGTCTCTCGCCCGCCGAGCTGCTGGCGTCGCTGCACCGCATCGAGGCGCGCCACGGTCGCGTGCGTCGCGAGCGCTGGGGCGATCGCACCCTCGATCTCGACCTGATCGCGTACGGAGACGAGATGATCGACCGCGACGACCTGGTCGTGCCGCATCCCCGCGCGCACGAGCGCGAGTTCGTCCTCGCGCCGTGGGTGCAGATCGATCCGGATGCCGAGATCCCGGGCCGCGGCCGCGTCGCCGACCTGCTCGCCGGACTCCGGGGGAGCGACCGATGAAGCGTACGGGAGCCGGCATCCTGACCATCGCCGTCATCATCGGGCTCGTCTGCGGCTTCGTCCTCGACACCGCGCTGACGGCCATGGGGCGCGCGACGTTCTCGCCGGCCGTGAGCCTGCCCACGATCCTCGCGCTGCTGGGCGCGGTCATCGTGGTGCTCGCGGTGCCGGTGTTCCGCGCGAGCCGCGGGCGCAGCGAGCGGCGCATCGACCCGTTCCGGGCGCTGCGCATCGCGATGCTCGCCAAAGCGTCGTCTCTGCTGGGGGCGGCCGCGGCGGGATTCGCGGTCGGCCTGCTCGCCTTTCTGCTGAGCCGTCCGGTGACGCCATCGGTAGGCTCGATGGGGACGATCATCGCGACGCTCGTGTGCGCTGTCGTCCTGGTCGTCGCGGGACTCGTGGCCGAGCAGCTGTGCACCATCCGGAAGGACGACGATGACGACACCCCCGGAGACCTCCCCGCCGGCCCCGTCGGGATCTGACGCCCCCGCGCCCTCGCCGGAGGCGGTGACGCAGGGTGCCGTGCTGAGCGAGCGCACCTACGACCGCATTCTCGAGCCTCGTTCGGAGCGACGGCTGCCGCTGGGCGACGGCACCTGGTACCAGCTCGCGCGGGCCTACGTGCGGGTGCAACTCATCTCGCAGGGCGCGGTGTTCGTGCTGGTGGCCGCCGCGGCGCTCGTCGCGCAGCTGCTCACCGGAGTGATGTGGCAGTGGATCCCCGCGGGAGTGATCCTGCTCGTCACCGCCATCGGGCTGATCATCACGCCGCGGCAGGCGCGATCGGTCGGGTACCAGTTGCGCGACGACGACCTGGTCTTCCGTCGCGGCATCCTGTGGCAGCGCGTCGTGGCCGTGCCTTACGGCCGCATGCAGCTCGTCGACATCACCCACGGGCCGCTCGATCGCGGCTTCGGCATCGCGCAGCTCAAGCTCGTGACCGCCGCCGCCTCGACGGGCGTCACGATCCCCGGCTTGACGCAGGAGGCGGCCGAGCACCTGCGCGACACCCTCGTCGCCGTGGCCGAGACCCGTCGGACCGGCCTGTGAGCGACCCGGCGCCTCCGGCCGGCGCCCCGGCTGACTCGACGCCGCCGAGCCCGATGGGCGCGCCGGAGGCTGACGCTCTTCCGCCCGCAGCAGCCGCCGGCGCCCCTCCGCCCGTAGTGGGCGCCGACGCCCGTCCGTCCGCAGCCGCTGCCCCCGCCGCCGACGCCCGTCCGCCGGGCGCGGTCCCCGCCGTGCCGCGCGTCAGCGTGCGATCGCCGTACAGTGACGGCGAGTGGCACCGGCTGCATCCGCTGACCCCGCTGTTGCGTGGCGGTCTTTCACTGCTCGTCATCATCGGTGTGCTCGTCGCCAACCTCCGTGAGCGGTTGATCGAGTGGTTCTTCCCCGTGGTCACCGAGCTGCCTCCCGGCGGAATGCCGCCCGACCCGGTCGACTTCCTGTTCTCCCACAACCTGATCCTCATCGCGGGTGGGGTCGCTCTCGCCGTGGTGCTCGTGCTGCTGGTGCTCTTCCGTTTGTCGTGGCGGTTCCACACCCTGCGCATCGGTGACGACGACGTCGAGGTGCGTTCGGGCGTCCTCTTCCGCACGCATCGGCGCGCCCCGCTCGACCGGGTGCAGGGCGTGAACCTCACGCGCCCGATGCTCGCCCGTCTGCTGGGGCTCGCCAAGCTCGAGGTCGTCGGCGCGGGCCTCGACGCGAACGTGAAGCTCGAGTACCTCTCGGGCAAAGACGCCGAGGCGATCCGTGGCGACATCCTCCGCCTCGCCTCGGGTCGTCGGCTCGCCGAGGCGCGCGAGGCCGGGGGAGAGCGGTCGTCTCTCGTGCGCCAGGCGGCCGCGACGGTCGGCTCCGGGTTGCAGGGCATCGTCGATGGTGAGGACTTCTCCGACGCCGAGCCGCAGAGCATCGTGCGCATCCCCCTGGGGCGCCTGGTGGCCTCTCGCGTGCTGAGCGGGTCGACGCTTGTGCTCATCGCCCTGGTGGTCGGGATCATCGTGGCCGCGTCGGTGTCGACGCTGTGGCTGTTGTTCACGGTCGTGCCGATGTTCCTCGCCTTCGGTGCGTACTACGTGCGCTCGATCGCCCGGGGGCTCAGGTACTCGATCGCCCCCACCCCCGACGGCGTGCGCGTCACCTTCGGGCTCTTCACCACGGTGTCCGAGATCGTCCCGCCGGGCCGCGTGCACGCCATCGAGGTGCGTCAGCCGCTGATGTGGCGCCCCTTCGGATGGTGGTCGGTCTCGGTCAACCGCCTCTCGGGCCGCGCGTCCACCGACACCAGCAACGATCAGCTGGCCGCGGTGCTGCCGATCGGCACCCGCGCCGACGTCGAACGGGTGCTGGGGATCTTCGCGCCGGGGCTGTCCGACGACGAATGGACACTCGTCTTCCGCGACGGCATCCTGGGTCCGGTGGAGAACGACCCCTACGTCACGACCCCGCGCCGCGCGCGGTGGCTGCGGCCCTTCTCGTGGCGCCGCAACGGCCTGCTCGTGACAGCCGATGCCCTGCTGATGCGCCGCGGGTGGATCTGGCGCTCGCTGAGCGTGCTGCCCCTGGCCCGGTTGCAGTCCGTGGGGCTGCAGCAGGGCCCGATCGCGCGCGCCGCGGGAACCGCGACCGTGACCGGACACGTCATCGCCGGCAACGTGCAGACCTCGATCGGCGCGATCGACCGCGCCGACGCGCTGGAGATGTTCGCGCGCGCGGCGCGAGGCGGCGTCGCCGCCGCGGCCACCGATCGCAGTCACCGGTGGGCCGGATGAGCGGCGGTCGCGACGGGCGCTTGGGCGTCGGGGTGATCGGCGCGGGACGCGTCGGCCCGGTGATCGCGGCAGCCCTCGCCGGTGCCGGGCACGCGCTCACGGGGATCACCTCGGGTTCCGACGACGACCGCGTCGAAGCGATCCTGCCGGGTCTGCCGGTGCTGGCAGCCGACGAGGTCGTGCGCCGCAGCGAGCTCGTGGTGATCGCCGTTCCGCACGACGAGCTCGCGGGCCTCGTCGCCGGACTCGCTGAGATGGGTGCCTGGCAGCCCGGTCAGCTCGTGCTGCACACCGACCCCGCGTACGGTTCGCGCGTGCTGGATCCGGCTGCGCGCCTCGGCGCGATCCCCCTCGCCATCCACCCGGCGATCGTCTTCACCGGGGTCTCGTCGGTCGACCTGCGCCAGCTCGCCCAGTCGTACGCCGCGGTGACGGCTCCCGCTCCGGTGCTCCCGATCGCCCAGGCCCTGGCCGTCGAGCTCGGGTGCGAGCCCGTCGTCGTGGCGGAGGACGACCGCGCGACGTACGCGGAGGCGATCGCGACGGCCACGGAGTTCTCGCGCTCGATCGTGCGCCAGTCATCGGAGCTCCTCGGGCGCGTCGGTGTCGAGAACCCCGGCGGATACCTGTCGGCCCTCGTGCGCTCCAGCGTCGACCAGGCGCTCGTGGAGGGCGCCGGGCGGGGCGGACTCGTCGGCGACGCTACGATCGACGAATGATCCGCACCCTCGAGGATCTGCGCACCCGACTCGGCGAGATCCGAGGCGCAGACCGATCCTCCAGCGGCCCCCGCGTCGCGCTCGTCTCGACTCTGGGCGCCCTGCACGACGGCCACATCGACCTCATCCGCGAGGCGCGCGCGCAGGCCGAGGTCGTCGTCGTCTCGACGTTCGTCAACCCGCTGCGCTTCCGCACCGCCGACGACACCGCACGCTACCCGCGCTCGCCGGAGGCCGACGAGATCGTGCTGCGCGATCTCGGTGTGGACGTGGTCTTCGCCCCGAGCGCGAGCGAGTTCCTGCCCGCCGGCATTGCCACGACCCGCGTCTCGGCGGGCGACGTGGGCCTGCGCTACGAGGGCCGGGTGCGTCCGTTCTACTTCGACGGTGTGCTCACGGTGGAGGCGAAGCTGTTCCACCTCGTGCGGCCCGACGTCGCCGTCTACGGGGAGCGCGATCTGCAGCGGATCTTCCTCGTGCGCAAGATGGTGCGCGATCTCGACTTCGCCGTGTCGGTCGCGACCGTGCCGACCGTGCGGACCGACGACGGGCTGCCCGTCTCGAGCCGTGTGGCGCTGCTGGAGCCGGCCGACCGCCGCGCGGCGGCGGCCCTGCCCCGGGCCTTGGAGGCCGCGGCATCCAACGCCGACCTCGGGGTCGACGCGTGCATCGCGGCGGCGCAGTCGTCGCTGATGGGCGAGGCGCGCATCACGCTCGAGTACCTCAGCGTCGTGGATCCCGAGACGTTCCTGCCCGTCGACGACGGTCACCACGGCCGGGCGTTCGCCCTCATCGCCGCGACCGTGGGCGGGCACCGCTTCATCGACAACGCGGAGATCTCGCTGCGCTGACCTCGGGCCGGTCAGCGCCGGGACGTCGGTGGGCCACAGGGCCCTCGAGCGCGGCGAATAGACTGGAGCAGACCCCGAGGAGCCTTTCTGATGACCGACGCGCCCGCGAACGACGCCGCCGAACCGACCGAAGACGAGGTCTTCGAACAGAAGGCGGTACGCCTGGCCAAGCGCGAGCGTCTGCTCGCCGAGCGCACGGATGCTGCGGGTGGGCCGTACCCGGTCGGTGTTCCGATCACCACGACCATCCCCGAACTGCGCGCGCGCTTCGGCGATCTCGAGGCGGGGGCCGAGACCGGCGAGACCGCCGGCGTCGCGGGTCGCGTCGTGTTCAGCCGCAACACCGGAAAGCTCTGCTTCGCCTCGCTGCAGGCCGGCGACGGCAGCCGCATCCAGGCGATGGTGTCGCTCGCCAGCGTGGGTGAGGAGTCGTTGCAGGCGTGGAAGGAGCTCGTCGACCTCGGCGACCACGTCTTCATCTCGGGCGAGGTGATCTCGAGCCGTCGCGGCGAGCTGTCGATCATGGTCGCCGAGTGGAGCATCGCGGCCAAGGCCGTGCTGCCCCTTCCGAACCTGCACACCGAGCTGAGCGAAGAGAGCCGCGTGCGCAGCCGCTTCCTCGACCTGATCGTGCGCGACCGTGCGCGCGAGACCGTTCTGGCCCGCGCCAAGGTCAACGCGAGCCTGCGCCGCACCTTCACCGAGCGCGACTTCGTCGAGGTCGAGACCCCCATGCTGCAGGTGCAGCACGGTGGCGCGAGCGCGCGCCCGTTCATGACTCACTCGAACGCGTTCGACACCGAGCTGTTCCTGCGCATCGCGCCCGAGCTGTTCCTCAAGCGCGCCGTCGTCGGCGGCATCGACCGCGTGTACGAGATCAACCGCAACTTCCGCAACGAGGGTGCCGACTCCACGCACAGCCCCGAGTTCGCGATGCTCGAGGCCTACCAGGCCTACAGCGACTACAACGGCATCGCCGATCTGACCCAGACGCTCATCCAGGACGCCGCGATCGCGGTCGCCGGCTCCACCACCGTGACCTGGGCCGACGGGACGGAGTACGACCTGGGCGGGCAGTGGGATCGCATCTCGATGTACGACTCGCTGTCTGCGGCATCCGGTCACGAGATCACCCCCTCGACCTCACTCGACGAACTGCGCGCCCTCGGTGCCGAGGCCGGAGTCGACGCGCCGCCGCACGAGACGCACGGCAAGTGGGTCGAAGAGCTGTGGGAGCACTTCGTCAAGGGTGGCCTGACCCGCCCGACCTTCGTCATGGACTTCCCGCTCGACACGAGCCCGCTCGTGCGCGAGCACCGCTCGATCGCGGGTGTCGTGGAGAAGTGGGACCTGTACGTCCGCGGCTTCGAGCTCGCGACCGGGTACTCGGAGCTCATCGACCCCGTCATCCAGCGCGAACGCTTCGTGGAGCAGGCGAAGCTCGCCGCGCGCGGTGACGACGAGGCGATGCCCATCGACGAGGAGTTCCTGCGGGCGCTCGAGCACGGCATGCCGCCGACCGGTGGAATGGGCATGGGCATCGATCGTCTGCTGATGGCGATCACCGGTCTCGGAATCCGCGAGACGGTGATGTTCCCGCTCGTGAAGTAGGTCGCTCGAACACCCACTCGGGCAGGCGGCCGCCGTCGATCATGCTCAGCATGATGCCGCTGAGGCCATGAGCGCTGTCGATGTCGAGCGCGTGCTCGGCGTAGGTGGCGGCGTGCGTCGAGCGCCCCACCGCCCAGGCGAGCCACGCGCACGCCGAGAGCGACCCCGGGCGTCGTCGTGACGGTACGGTCGCGGCGATGAGGCGGCACAATGCCAGCGCGCGGAGCAGGCGGTCCGGATCGGGGTGAGCCCCCTCGCCCCACATGGGGCGCGCGAGGTCTTCGGGGAACGCCGCGCCCGCGTGGTACGCCGTCTGGGCGCCGAGCACGGCGTACCCGTCGCGGATGTCGCCCGCCCACTGCATGAGGGCGACGTCGCGCAACGACGGGCGCTCGAGGCAGAACGAGACGGCGGCGAGCTCGCGCGGCGTCAGCTCCGACGGGGCGCGCGAGATCGCGTCCTCGAAGAGAAGGGGCGGTTCGGCCAGCAGCGACGCGGTGGCCGTGGCGACGGCGACCCGATCGAGGGGCAGGCGGCGGCGCTCGGCGACCGTTCCGAGCACGTGCTCCATCGCGTCGATCGCCTCGGCCACGACCTCCTTGAGGTCGTCGTCGACCCCGGGCAGTTCGGCTGCGGCGTACTGGTCGTCGTCGATGCGGGTGTCGGGTAGCCCGCCCTGCGACTCGTCGATCTCCGGGAGCGGATACGGCCCGCTCGATGACGGCGCGCGGTGATCATCCCACCCGTCGGCACCGACGATCAGCGCCTCGGTGATGCGCAGGCCGCAGATCTCGGCTCGCGCGATGGTCGCGTCGACGAGCGGGCCGTGCGCCGACGCGGCCGCCTCGGCGAGGGGCTCGTCGGCGTAGACGACGACGGCCACGGCGTCGGCCGTCGCCACCTTGCAGGCCATGCCGATCACGGTGGAGGCCACGCTGACGCAGGCGGTGGGGTCGCTGCTCGGGGGCAGATCGACGCGCATCGCGCCGAGCGAGCGCCCGCGTGCGAACGGCACGAGGACGAGGCTCCGGCGCGGAATGCACCCGAGCAGGTGGGGGACGAGGGAGAGGAACGAGGCGGGTGTGGACGCGGGGATGATCGTGGTCATGCGCACGAGAGTGCCGGGATGCGCGGGGCGCGCGCGGCGGCCGATACCTCGATCGTGGACGAATCCGCCGAACCCGCTCCTGGGGAGAAGGGGGAGCCGGCCGGATGCCGGGGCGCCGCGGGTATCCTGGAGTCATGGACGAGACCTGGACCGCGATGCTGTGGGCGATCCTGCCGACCCTCGTGGTGTCGGTGGTCTTCTTCTTCATCCTCCGCAACGTCATCCGCATGGATCGCACCGAGCGCAAGGCCTACGCCCGCATCGAGGCGCAGGAGCGCGCCAAGCGCGGTCTCCCGCCGGTCGCGCGCACCGGCGACGGACCCGCGAACTGACACCGGCGCGGCCCGTGTCGGGGGCCGTCGCTACGCTGGGTGCACAACCCGCCCAGGAGGATCCGTGATCAACGCCACGTTCGACGCGAGCTGGCTCGTCATCACGCTGTTCGTCGTCGACCTCGTGGTGCGCATCGCCGCCATCATCATCGTGCCGCGCAACCGCCGCCCGACGGCCGCCATGGCGTGGTTGCTGGCGATCTACTTCATCCCGTTCGTCGGGGTGTTTCTGTTCCTGCTGATCGGAAACCCGCGTCTGCCGCGCAAACGGCGACGCAAGCAGGCGGCCATCAACGAGTACATCCACGACACCAGCGCCTCGCTCGAGTTCGGGACGCTGCGCCCCAACGCCCCGCAGTGGTTCCGCTCGCTCGTGAGCCTCAACCGCAACCTCGGAGCCATGCCGATCGCCGGCGACAACGCCGCGACCCTCATCTCGGATTACCAGCAGAGCCTGGATGCCATGGCCGACGCGATCCGCGAGGCGAAGCGGTACGTGCACGTGGAGTTCTACATCCTGCAGTCCGACGACTCCACCGACAACTTCTTCGGGGCGCTCGAAGAGGTCGCGGAGCGCGGCGTGGTCGTGCGCGTCCTGCTGGATCACTGGGCCAACCGCGGCAAGCCGCACTACAAGCGCACGCTGCGCCGTCTCGACGCCATGGGCGCGCACTGGCACCTCATGCTGCCGGTGCAGCCGCTGCGCGGCCGGTACCAGCGCCCCGACCTGCGCAACCACCGCAAGCTGCTCGTCATCGACGGCGACGTCGCCTACATGGGGTCGCAGAACGTCACCGATTCCTCGTACAACCTGCGCAAGAACATCCGCCGCGGCCTGCACTGGGTCGACCTCATGGTGCGGGTGCAGGGCCCCGTGGTCGCGAGCATCAACGCGGTCTTCCTGTCCGATTGGTACAGCGAGACCGACGAGACCCTCCGCCACGAGATCGACCTGTTCAGCGTGACGTCGGGCCCGGGCGATCTCGATTGCCAGATCGTGCCGTCGGGTCCGGGCTTCGACTTCCAGAACAACCTCAAGCTCTTCCTCGGCCTGCTCTTCGCCGCCCAGCAGAAGATCATCATCGTCAGCCCCTACTTCGTCCCCGACGAGGCGCTGCTGCTCGCGATCACGACCGCGTGCCAACGCGGCGTGCACGTGGAGCTGTTCGTCTCCGAGGAGGGCGATCAGGCGATGGTGTACCACGCGCAGCGCAGCTACTACGAGGCGCTCCTGCGCGTCGGTGTCGTCATCTGGATGTACCCGAAGCCGTTCATCCTGCACAGCAAGAGCGTCACGATCGACGACGAGGTCGCCGTCATCGGCTCGAGCAACATGGACATGCGATCGTTCGGTCTCAACCTCGAGGTCTCGCTGCTCGTGCGCGGCGAGGAGTTCGTCCGCGACATGCGCGCGGTCGAAGACCACTACCGGGGTCTCAGCCGCCAACTCACCATCGAGGAGTGGCGTCGTCAGCCGCTGCGCTCCACGATCCTCGACAACCTCGCGCGTCTCACCTCGGCCCTGCAGTGATCGCCCGCCGGCGCGCCGGATCAATGCGCCCGCCCGCCGGACGCGCCGACGTCACGCCGACGCCGTCCAGGAAACTCCGCCATCATGGGCGCAACTCGCCCCGGAGGTTCTCATGTCCCCTCATCGTCTGACACTCATCGCCGCGATCGGCGCCGGTCTGCTCGCGGCCGGTGCCCTCACGGGCTGCGCCACGGCCGCGTCGACGCAGGGTTCGACCCCCGCGTCGTCATCGACTCCGGATGCCGGGGGCACGGCATCCGCCGATTCGATCCAGGTCGGCTGGCTCGAGGGGGGCGCCGCGATCGCCCTCGTCACGCTCGGCAGCTCGTCGTGTCCGCCGGTCGCGGAGGGGGAGCCGAGCGTCGAGGGGACCACCCTGACGGTGGTGCTGGCCGACTCGCCGCGCACGACGTGCACGCGCGACATGGCGCCGCGCGCGACCCTCGTCAGCGTGCCGACCGGAGTGGATCCGACGGCCGGACTCGCGGTGCGCGTCACCGGTGCGGCCGAAGGGGCGGCGATGCTCCCCGGCCTCGCCGCGGCCTCCGCGAGCCCGGAGCAGTTCACCTCGAGCGCGGGATGGGTTGGCCGCGACCTGCTCGCCGTCCTCACTTACGGGAGCTCCGGCTGCCCGCCGGTGGTCGAATCGGTCACCGCGGCAGGGTCCGAGTTGTCGGTGCAGTTCGCGACGCCGCCCGCCGATCGGATCTGCACGATGGACCTCGCCCCTCGTGTGACGGTCGCCGACGTGACCGGCGTCGCCGGGCCCGACGTCACCTCGGTCGCGCTGTCCGGCGGCGGTGTCGAGGCCCCGGAGCCGATCGCCATCCTCGGCTCGCGCTGACCCCGGTCGCCGATGGCGCGAGGCGCTGACCGATGATCACTCAGGACGGGTCGATCACCAGGAGGTCGCCGACCTCGCACTCGAGCACCCGGCAGATCGCCGACAGCGTCGAATAGCGGATCGCCCGGGCGCGGTCGTTCTTCAGCACCGACAGGTTCACCACCGAGACCCCGACGAGCTCGCTGAGGCGGGTCAGCGTCATGCCTCGGGCCTCGAGCAGCTCGTCGAGACGGCAGTGGATGCCGGTGGGGCCGTCGTCGGTCGCCGCCGGGGTCATACGAGGCCCTCGGTGTCGCGCTGCAGGCGGTCGCCGACCGCGAAGGCGGTGCTCGCGAGGGCTGCGACGAAGGCGACTCCGATGAGGGAGGGCAGGTCGACCAGCTGCACGTCTCCGCGGTCGTAGGTGCGCTCGGAGAGCCATGCGATCGCTCCGTTGGCCACCATGTTCTGGAAGAACGGCACCCCGGCGATGCCGACCAGGGCGACGATGCCCGCGGCCGACACCAGGGCGGTGTTGCGACGACTGAAGATGCGCCCGCGCAGGATGTCGGCGGTGAGGACGAGGAGCAGGATCACCACGGTGATCACGACCGCGGCGAAGAGGCCCTCGGCGATGAACAGCGACCACAGGGAGGCGGGAGGAAGGGAGGGTGCGGTCACCACGCCTCCGGTGAGCTCGATCGCGACGGGCGCACCGTCGGGGCCGAGAGGGGCCTGGGCGGACGAATCGAGGAACGGCACCGCGACGCGGACGTTCTGATTCGGGGCGGCGGCGATGATGTTCGCGATGCTGCGGACGACGGCCCAGACGGCGATCGCGGCGCCGGCCACGACGAAGAACCAGAGGGACGCTGCGTCGCTGCGGGAGAGGACGCGGGGAGGTCGGGGGGATGCCATGATCGCTCCTTATCGATGATCGTTGTTATCGGTTTTCGATAAGGTAACGACTATCGATGGGTTCCGCAAGGTCGACCGCGCAGACGGTATGCCCACGGCGAACATGGGTCTCAGGCCTCCGGCCGCTGGTTACTCTCGTTGTACGGCGCGCGGAGGCGTGCCTGTCAGCCCATTTTTGGAGGGACTGAGGATGTTCGAGAGATTCACCGACCGTGCTCGTCGTGTGGTTGTGCTCGCCCAAGAAGAGGCGAAGATGCTCAACCACAACTACATCGGAACCGAGCACATCCTCCTGGGCCTCATCCACGAGGGTGAGGGTGTTGCTGCCAAGGCGCTGGAGTCGCTGGGCATCTCGCTCGACGCCGTCCGCGAGCAGGTGCAGGACATCATCGGCCAGGGGCAGCAGCAGCCGACCGGCCACATCCCCTTCACGCCCCGTGCGAAGAAGGTGCTCGAGCTGTCGCTGCGCGAAGCGCTGCAGCTGGGCCACAACTACATCGGAACCGAGCACATCCTGCTCGGTCTCATCCGCGAGGGCGAGGGCGTCGCCGCACAGGTGCTCGTCAAGCTCGGCGCCGACCTGAACAAGGTGCGCCAGCAGGTCATCCAGCTGCTCTCGGGGTACCAGGGCAAGGAGCCCGCGGGCGTCGCCTCGGGTGCCGGCGAGCAGAGCCAGGGAGCCGCCCAGGGCGGTTCGGCGGTGCTCGACCAGTTCGGCCGCAACCTCACGCAGGCCGCGCGCGACAACAAGCTCGACCCCGTCATCGGGCGCGAGAAGGAGATCGAGCGCGTGATGCAGATCCTGTCGCGCCGCTCGAAGAACAACCCCGTCCTCATCGGCGAGCCCGGTGTCGGAAAGACGGCGGTCGTCGAAGGCCTCGCCCAGGCCATCGTCAAGGGCGACGTGCCCGAGACGCTCAAGGACAAGCAGGTCTACTCGCTCGACCTCGGCTCGCTCATCGCCGGATCCCGCTACCGCGGTGACTTCGAGGAGCGCTTGAAGAAGGTCACGAAGGAGATCCGCACGCGCGGCGACATCATCGTCTTCATCGACGAGATCCACACCCTCGTCGGTGCGGGTGCCGCCGAGGGCGCGATCGACGCCGCGTCGATCCTCAAGCCCCTCCTCGCCCGCGGTGAGCTCCAGACCATCGGTGCCACCACGCTCGATGAGTACCGCAAGCACTTCGAGAAGGACGCCGCGCTCGAGCGCCGCTTCCAGCCGATCCAGGTGGCCGAGCCGAGCCTGCCCCACGCGATCAACATCCTGAAGGGTCTGCGCGACCGGTACGAGGCGCACCACAAGGTGCAGATCACCGACGGCGCGATCGTCGCGGCGGCCAACCTCGCCGACCGCTACATCAGCGACCGCTTCCTGCCCGACAAGGCGATCGACCTGATCGACGAGGCCGGCGCCCGCCTGCGTCTGTCGATCCTGTCGAGCCCGCCGGAGCTGCGCGAGTTCGACGAGAAGATCGCCAAGGTCCGCGAGCAGAAGGAACTCGCCTCCGAGGAGCAGGACTTCGAGAAGGCCGCCGCCCTGCGCGATGAGGAGAAGTCGCTCCTCGCCGAGCGTCTGCGCCTCGAGAAGCAGTGGCGCTCGGGCGACGTCGCCTCCCACGCGGTGGTCGACGAGGGTCTGATCGCCGAGGTGCTCGCCCAGGCGACCGGCATCCCGGTGTTCAAGCTCACCGAGGAGGAGTCCAGCCGCCTCATGTTCATGGAGAAGGCCCTGCACCAGCGGGTCATCGGCCAGGAAGAGGCGATCGCGGCCCTCTCGCGCACGATCCGTCGTCAGCGCGCGGGCCTCAAGGACCCCAAGCGCCCCTCGGGCTCGTTCATCTTCGCCGGCCCCACGGGCGTCGGAAAGACCGAGCTCGCCAAGGCGCTCGCCGAGTTCCTCTTCGACGACGAGGGTGCGCTGATCTCCCTCGACATGTCGGAGTTCGGTGAGAAGCACACGGTCTCGCGTCTGTTCGGTGCCCCTCCCGGATTCGTCGGATTCGAAGAGGGCGGCCAGCTCACCGAGAAGGTGCGCCGCAAGCCGTTCTCGGTCGTTCTCTTCGACGAGATCGAGAAGGCCCACCCCGACATCTTCAACTCGCTGCTGCAGATCCTTGAAGAGGGTCGCCTGACCGATGGTCAGGGTCGCGTCATCGACTTCAAGAACACCGTGATCATCATGACGACGAACCTCGGTTCGTCGGCGATCGCCGGTGGCCCCGTCGGCTTCCAGGTCGAGGGCAGCGCCCAGACCTCGTACGAGCGGATGAAGGGCAAGGTCGACG
This sequence comes from Microbacterium algihabitans, assembly GCF_032464975.1. Lineage (NCBI taxonomy): Bacteria > Bacillati > Actinomycetota > Actinomycetes > Micrococcales > Microbacteriaceae > Microbacterium > Microbacterium algihabitans. The sequence goes on along the minus strand of NZ_JAWDIU010000001.1, from coordinate 814,181 downwards.
AGGAGCTGAAGCGTCACTTCAAGCCCGAGTTCCTCAACCGCGTCGACGACGTCATCGTCTTCCCGCAGCTGAACAAGGACGAGCTCCGTCAGATCGTCGGCCTGTTCGTGAAGCGTCTGGCCGACCGTCTGCTCGACCGCGACATGACCGTCGAGCTGTCGGACGAGGCGAAGGACAAGCTCATCGACATCGGGTTCGACCCGACGCTCGGTGCGCGCCCCCTGCGCCGCGCCATGCAGCGCGAGGTCGAGGACCGTCTCAGCGAGAAGATCCTGCACGGCGAGCTCGAGTCGGGCGATCACGTCAAGGTCGGCGTCGAGAACGGTCAGTTCTCGTTCGAGACCAGCCCCCGCGGTGAGAAGGTCGCGATCGGGGTCGGCACGGCCGGCGAGATCGCCGCGACCCCCGACACGCTCGCGGGCAGCTGATCGCATAGCGAAGGAAGGGCTCGGATGCCACGGCATCCGGGCCCTTCGTCGTTGCGGCGTACGCTTGTCGGATGACCTCTTCCGCGCCGTTCGTCGTCCGCCCCGCCGGAACCGCCGACGTCCGCCGCATCCACGAACTGCTCGAGCCGTTCGTGCAGAAGCGCATCCTGCTGGGCAAAGACCTCGTCGTGCTCTACGGGTCGGTGCAGCAGTTCGTCGTGGCCGAGGCCGACGGAGTGGTCATCGGCTGCGGTGCCCTGCACGTGATGTGGGACGACCTCGCCGAGATCCGCACCCTCATCGTGCACGACGACTGGCTTCATCACGGAGTGGGGCGGGCGATCGTCGAGGTGCTCGAGGCGCGGGCTCGCGAGCTGGGCGTCTCGCGGCTGTTCTGCCTCACCTTCGAGGTCGACTTCTTCACGCGGCGCGGCTTCGCTCCGATCGGCGAGCAGGTCGTCGACCCCGACGTGTATTCGCAGCTGGTGCGCAGCCCCGACGAGGGGGTGGCCGAGTTCCTCGACTTGGCGCACGTGAAGCCGAACACCCTGGGCAACACCCGCATGCTCAAGCAACTGTGAGCGTGCCGTGGCGGGGGCGCCTCGCTGCTGCGCCTACCCTTGAACCATGACCGATGCCCCCCGTAGGCGGAGGCAGTCCCCGGCGGTCTACCGTCGACGTCGTCTCGCGGCCGGGCTTCTCGCCCTGATCGTGATCGGCCTCGTCGTGTGGCTCGTCGCGGCTCCGCCGTGGCGCACCGCCCCCACTGCCGATGCTCCGCCCACCCCTGCCGCGAGCACGCCCGCCGTCGCGCCGAGTTCTGCCGCGCCCGCGGTGGCCGACTCCCCGTCGCCCACGCCGGCGGCGCCCTCCGGACCGGTGGAGTGCACGCCCTCCGACATCACGGTCGAGGCGCTGTCGGACAAGGCGGAGTACGCGCAGGGCGAGAACCCTCAGCTCTCGATCCGCCTGACCAACACCTCGGCGAACCCCTGCATCATGAACGTCGGTACGAGCGCGCAGTCGTTCACCGTCACCAGCGGCTCCGACGTGTGGTGGCGTTCGACCGACTGCCAGTCGGAGCCCAGCGACATGGAGGTCACCCTGTCGGCCGGGCAGACCGTCACGAGCTCCGCGCCGCTGACCTGGGACCGCACGCGTTCCTCGGTCGGCACGTGCGAGAGCGAGCGCCCGTACGCGCCCGGCGCCGGAGCGACCTACCACTTGAGCGTGTCGATCGGCGGGATCCCCTCGACGGGGACGGCGTCGTTCGTGCTGCGCTGACCCGAGCATGACGAGGGGGCGGATGCCGCGGCATCCGCCCCCTCGTCTTTGTCCTCAGGAACGTCGGTCGGCGCCGAACACCTCGCCCTCCATGGCGTCGTAGCCCTCCTGCTGCGGGTCGCCGTGCAGCCCGCCGGACAGGGCGTACTCCTCCTCGGGCGAAAGTACGAGGCGGTGCCGACCGTACACGGCGAAGGCCACGAAGATCACCGCGTAGACCGCGATGATCGCGACGATCGCGAGCAGGTACGCGGAGTTCAGCAGCAGGCCGAAGAACACCACGGCGGCGATGATCGCGGCCGAGTACGCGCCGAACAGGCCCCACGGGCTCTTGTAGGGCCGCACGGCGTTCGGGAACTTCCGGCGGAGCACGATGAACGAGACCATCTGCAGGAAGTACGCCAGCACCGCGCCCCACACGGCGATGTTCAGCACGATCGCGCCGGCCGGGCTGGTGTCGCCTCCCGCGGCCTGGACCACCACGAGGGCGATGAAACCGAGGACCGCGCCGAAGACGAGGGCCACCCACGGGGTCTTGCGCTTTCCGGTGAGCGAGAGCCACCGCGGGTAGTACCCGGCGCGCGAGAGCGAGTACATGTTGCGGCCGTAGGCGAACATGATGCCCATCAGCGACGCGAGCAGGCCCACGAGGGCGAGCAGGGACAGGAGCGCTGCGGCCTGATCGCCGACCATCGCGCGGAAGCCGTCGAGCAGCGGTTCGACCGATTCGCCGGTCGCGTCGGCCCCGAGTACGCCGGTGTTGAGGAAGAGCACGATGAGGCCCGTGACGATGAGCGTGCCGCGCGCCCAGAGGCCGGCGCGCGGGATGTCGCGGGCCGGGTCGTGCGATTCCTCCGCGGCGAGGGGGAGCTCCTCGATCCCGAGGAAGAACCACATCGCGAAGGGGAGGGCGAGCAGGATCGATCCGACGCCGAAGGGGAGGAACTCCGTGTTGCCGGGCTCGGGGGTTTGATTCCACAGGGAAGCCCAGTCGAAGGCCCCCGATGCCAGCGCCATGATCCCGAAGACCACGATGATGCCGATCGAGATGATCGATACGACGATCGCGAACCCGAACGAGATGTTGGCGCCCGCCGCGTTGAGCGCGATGAACAGGGCGTAGAGGATGATCCACCACACGAACGCGGGAAGGCTCACGCCGGTGAGGAGCTCGAGGGCCGAGTCGGCGTACTGGCCCGAGAAGTAGACCACCACCGCGGTGGTGGCGACGTACTCGATGGTCTCGGCGAGGCCGGTCGCGAGGCCGCCCCAGGGGCCCATCGCCGACCGGGCGAACGAGTAGGCGCCGCCGGTGTGCGGCATGGCCGCCGCCATCTCGCCGATCGAGAAGGTGAGGCCGTAGTACATGATCACGAGGATGACGAAGGCGATCAGCATGCCTCCGAAGCCGGCGAAGCCGATGCCGAAGTTCCAGCCGGAGAAGTCGCCCGAGATGACGGCGGCGACCGCGAGGCCCCACAGCCCCCACACGCCGGCGGAGCGTTTCAGGGTGCGTTTCTCGAAGTAGGTGGCGTCGGTCGCCGTATAGGTGGCTCCGGCGACCTTTTTTCGTGAGTGGCTCGCGGTGGACATAGGGCCTCCAGACGTGTCGGGCAGGCTTCGGGCTCGCCTTTGCGGAAGATCATGGCCTTCTATTGGTCGACCTGTCTACCTTTGGCGTGTAAGTTCCTCGTTACGTCCTCCGCTCGGGAGGGCGTCGATGAGGCGAGAGGGACACCATGGCGGGCAATCTCACCACCGCGGAGCTGGATGCCGCGATCGATGCGGGAGAGATCGACACGGTCGTCGTCGCCTTCCCCGACGCGCAGGGCCGCCTCGTCGGCAAGCGCGTCGCCGCGCGGTTCTGGCGCGACGAGGTGCAGGGCCACGGTGCCGAAGCGTGCAACTACCTGCTCTCGGTCGACGTCGACCTCAACACCGTCGACGGCTATGCGATGTCGAGCTGGGACAAGGGCTACGGCGACATGCTCCTCGTGCCCGACCTCGACACCCTGCGACGCGTGCCCTGGCAGCCCGGAACCGCGCTGGTGATGGCCGACCTCGCCTCGGAAGACCGCGCGCGCGTGGTGCAGTCGCCCCGCGGCATCCTGAACGCCCAGCGCGAGCGGCTGGCCGAACGCGGCCTGACCGCCTACGCCGGCACGGAGCTCGAGTTCATCGTCTTCGACGACTCGTTCCGCGACGCCTGGGCCAAGGGGTACACGCACCTGACGCCCTCGACCGACTACAACGTCGACTACAACCTGCTCGCCACCACCCGGCTCGAGCCGCTGCTGCGCGACATCCGCGTCGGCATGGACGGCGCCGGCATGTACTGCGAGGGCGTGAAGGGGGAGTGCAACTTCGGCCAGCAGGAGATCGCGTTCCGCTACGCCGAGGCACTCGAGACCGCCGACAACCACACGATCTACAAGAACGGCGCGAAGGAGATCGCCGACCGCCACGGCAAGTCGCTCACATTCATGGCCAAGTTCAACGAGCGCGAGGGCAACAGCTGCCACATCCACCTCTCGGTGCGTGGCGACGACGGCGCGGCCGTCATGGCGGGCGACGAGGAGCACGGGTTCAGCCCCCTGATGCAGCACTGGATCGCCGGCATCCTCGCGACCCTCCGCGAGTTCACGCTGCTGTACGCCCCCACCATCAACTCCTACAAGCGCTACGCCAAGGGGTCCTTCGCGCCGACCGGCGTCGCCTGGGGTGTCGACAACCGCACGTGCGCACTGCGCGTCGTCGGTCGCGGCTCATCGCTGCGCGTGGAGAACCGCGTGCCCGGGGGAGACGTGAATCCGTACCTTGCGATCTCGGCGATCATCGCGGGGGGCCTGTACGGCATCGAGAACGAGCTCGAGCTGCCCGAACCGCTCACCGGCAACGCGTACGCGGCGGGCGTGGACACGCTGCCCACGACCCTGCGCGACGCCGCAAAGCTCTTCTCCGAATCGACGATCGCCCGCGCCGCCTTCGGCGACGAGGTCGTCGAGCACTACCTGAACCAGGCGCGTATCGAGGTCGAGGCCTACGACGCCGCCGTGACCGATTGGGAGCGGGTGCGTGGTTTCGAGCGCCTCTGATCCGAGCAGGACCCCCGTCGTGGGGCTCACCACCTACCTCGAGCGCGCGAAACAGGGAGTCTGGGACGTGCGCGCCTCGTTCCTGCCCCAGCAGTACTTCGACGCCGTGACCGCCTCGGGCGCCACCGCGGTGCTGCTGCCGCCGCAGCCGCGGCCCGAGCAGGCCGCCGCGGCGGTGCTCGACGGGCTCGACGGGCTGATCCTCACCGGCGGCCTCGACGTGCAGCCCGAGCTCTACGGCGCCGAGCGCCACCCCACGACCGACCCCGCCCGCGCCGACCGCGACGCGTGGGAGATCGCGCTGCTCGCGGGGGCGCGGGAGCGCGGCATCCCGGTCTTCGGCATCTGCCGCGGACTCCAGCTCATCAACGTGGCCATGGGCGGCACGCTGCACCAGCACCTGCCCGAGGCGCTCGGCACCGAGCGGTACCGCATCGGCGGCGGCGTCTTCGCCGAGAACGTCGTGGAGGTCGATGCCGACACCCGGCTCGCCGGCCTCGTCGGCGCCGGACCCCTCACCGTCCACAGCTACCACCACCAGGGCGTCGACCGCGTCGCCGACGGCCTGCACGTCACCGCGCGCACCGACGACGGGCTCGTGCAGGCCGTCGAAGTCGACGGCGACGACTATCTGGTAGCCGTGCAGTGGCATCCGGAAGAGAACGCCGAGGACCGGCGACTCTTCCTCGGACTCGTCGCCGCCGCAGCCCGGCACCGGGCCGCCCGTTCCCCTGAACACCAGAAAGCCACCGCATGAGTTCCTTCACCGTCACCGATCCGTCGACCGGAAAGCCGATCACCACGCTCGAGCGCGCCGACGTCGCCGAGGTGGACGCCGCCGTCGCCGACGCCGTCCACGCGCAGCGCTCGTGGGCGGCCCTCGCCCCCGTCGCCCGCGCCGATGCGCTCCGCTCGTTCGCGCGCGTCGTCGAACAGCACGTCGACGAGCTCGCCGCTCTCGAGGTGCGCAACTCCGGACACCCGATCGGCTCGGCCCGATGGGAGGCCCAGCACGTCGCCCAGGTGCTCAACTACTACGCCGGTTCTCCCGAGCGCCTGATCGGGTCGCAGATCCCGGTCGCCGGCGGACTCGATGTGACCTATCACGAGCCCTACGGCGTCGTCGGCATCATCGTGCCGTGGAACTTCCCCATGACGATCGCCGCGTGGGGCTTCGCTCCCGCGCTCGCCGCGGGCAACGCCGTCGTGCTGAAGCCGGCCGAGCTCACCCCGCTCACCGCCGTTCGTCTCGGCGAGCTGGCGATCGAGGCAGGGCTCCCCGAGGGGCTGTTCCGCGTCGTCGTCGGATCGGGCTCGGTCGTCGGCCAGCGCTTCGTCACCCACCCCGACGTGCACAAGGTCGTCTTCACCGGATCGACCGAGGTCGGCACCGACGTGGCGGCCGGGTGCGCCCAGCTGCTCAAGCCCCTGACCCTCGAGCTCGGCGGCAAGAGCGCGAACATCGTCTTCGCCGACGCCGACCTCGAGAAGGCCGCGGCTGGCGTGCCCGGCTCGGTGTTCGACAACGCCGGCCAGGACTGCTGCGCGCGCAGTCGCCTCTTGGTCGAGCGCAGCGTCTTCGACCGATTCCTCGAGATGCTCGAGCCGGCGGTCGCGGCCTGGAAGGTCGGCGATCCCCACGACGAGGCGACACAGATGGGGCCCCTGATCTCGGCATCCCACCGCTCGAGCGTCCAGGGCTTCCTCGACGGCGCCGAGGTCGCGTTCCGCGGGTCGGCCCCCGAGGGCGACGGATTCTGGTTCGCCCCCGCCGTGGTGCTCGCCCAGCCGGGCGACCGCATCGCCCGCGACGAGGTGTTCGGCCCCGTGCTGGCCGTGCTGCCGTTCGACGACGAGGCGGATGCCATTCGCCTCGCCAACGACACCGCCTACGGCCTCGCGGGCTCGATCTGGACGGAGAACCTGGGGCGCGGCATCCGGGTGTCCCGTGGGGTGCGCAGCGGGGTGCTGTCGGTGAACTCCCACTCGTCGGTGCGCTACTCCACCCCGTTCGGCGGAATGAAGGCCTCGGGCCTCGGTCGCGAACTGGGTCCGGATGCCGCCGAGCACTTCACCGAGACGAAGAACGTCTTCTACGCCACCGAGTGACCGCCCCTCTCCCAACCCCGTCCCACGCGTAAGGAACCACAGCTCATGACCATCGACCTCACCCAGCGTCTGCGCGATCGCGTCGCCATCGTCACGGGAGGCGCGAGCGGCATCGGCCTCGCCACCGCCCGTCGCTTCGCCGCCGAAGGCGCCCGCGTCGTGATCGCCGACCTCGACGAGACCACCGGCACCGCGGCGGCCGCCTCGGTCGACGGCGTCTTCCGTCAGGTGAACGTCGCCGACGAGGACTCCGTGAACGCTCTCTTCGACGGCGTGGCCGCCGACCTCGGCAGCGTCGACATCGCCTTCAACAACGCCGGCATCTCGCCCGCCGACGACGACTCGATCGAGACGACCGAGCTGCCCGCGTGGGACAAGGTGCAGGACGTCAACCTCAAGAGCGTGTACCTCTGCTCGCGCGCGGCGCTGCGCCACATGGTGCCGGCCGGTCGCGGGTCGATCATCAACACCGCCTCGTTCGTCGCGCTGCTGGGCTCGGCCACCTCGCAGATCTCGTACACCGCGTCGAAGGGCGGCGTGCTCGCGATGACGCGCGAGCTCGGTGTGCAGTTCGCGCGACAGGGCATCCGGGTCAACGCGCTGTGCCCCGGACCCGTCAACACCCCGCTCCTGCAGGAGCTCTTCGCGAAAGACCCCGAGCGCGCGCAGCGCCGCCTGGTGCACGTACCGATGGGCCGGTTCGCGGAGCCGGAAGAGATGGCCGCGGCCGTGGCCTTCTTGGCATCCGACGACGCGTCCTTCATCACCGCCACGGCGTTCGTGGTCGACGGCGGTATCACCAACGCCTACGTGACCCCGCTCTGAACCCGACGTGACAGGCTGAGAGGGTGAGCGAGGCGCCCCTGGACGACCTGCGACGGGCCGTCTACCGGCCCGTTCGCACCGGCAACGCGCTCGAAGACACCACGGCGCGCATCGTGCAGACCGTGCGACTCGGACTCGTCGCGCCGGGGGAGTCGCTGCCCGCCGAGCGCGAGCTCGCCGCCCTCTACGGCGTCAGTCGCGACACCGTGCGCGAGGCTCTGCGGGAACTGTCGGATGCCGGTTGGCTCGAGACGCGACGCGGGCGCTACGGCGGGACCTTCGTCGTCGACCCCGTGCCGAGGCCGTCGGAGCCGGCGGTCGTGTCACCCGCCGAGCTGTCGGACGTGATCGCCCTGCGCGGAGTGCTCGAGCCGGGCGCCGCGTGGGCGGCGGCGGGTCGCTCCCTCTCCGCCGACGAACGCGACGTGCTGTGGGCGCGGCATGAAGCCGCCGCCGTCGCCGGGGGAGCGGACTACCGCCGACTCGACACGCTGCTGCACCTGACGATCGCCGAGCTCGCCGGCATCCCGTCGCTCGTTCCCCTCGTCGCCGACAATCGCGCGCGCGTGAACGCCTGGCTCGACACCTTTCCGCTGCTGCCGCGCAACATCGACCATTCGACCTCGCAGCATGCGGCGATCGTGTCGGCGATCCTCGCGGGACGACCGGATGCCGCCCACGCGGCCATGCGCGACCACCTCGCCGGGTCGGAGGCGCTGCTGCGGGGGTTCTTGGCGTAGACGGTCGCGCGGGGCGGGCCCCTGCGGTGGGCCAGGTGCGGTTTGGGGCGGGTTCTGCACGTTGGGGCGAGAATTGTCCGCCCCGAACGACGGGATGCGCCCCGAAGCGGCGATGTGGTCGCGGCGCCGACCGTGGGGTCCAGCGGCGCGGGGCCGCGGCTGCGGGCGTCCGCGAGGTGCGGTTTGGGGCGGGTTCTGCACGTTGGGGCGAGAATTGTCCGCCCCAAACGACGGAATGCGCCCCGAACCCTCGATGTGGTCGCGGCGCCGAGCCCGATTAGGCTCGGAGGATGGCCGCAGGCAAGAAGCGCAAGGGGAAGAAGCTCGACGTGGACTTCAAGAACACCGCGCTCAGCGACGCCCTGCAGACGCAGGACATGGCCGCGATCGCTTTCGCGCTCCGCCACGGACCGACTGTCGTGCCGCTGATGACCCCGGGCGACGCCGACAACCCGCTCAGCGTCGGCGAGGTGTGGACCTACCGCGACCCGAACACCGGCCAGCTGGCGCTGCTGCTGTTCAGCGACGCCGCGCACAAGCCCGAGACGCTGCCGCCGCACGTGGCTCTGCAGTCACCGCAGTGGCTGCGCACCTTCCTCGGAACGCATCAGGAAGCCATCACGACGGTGTTCATCGACATCGCCGGGCCGCACCCGATCCAGGCATCGCCCGCCGACTTGATCGCCGCGCTCGACGCCTGAGCCGCGGGACGGTCTGTCGACCGTCTGCGAATCTCGACGGGGTGCATGACGCAGGACGGCGAGGTGAAGGTTCGCGGGTGAAGGACGCAACTCGCGCGGGTGACCCGCGCGTGCAAGACTCGGGCTATGGAGTACCTGATCGCCGGTGCCGTGTGCGCCGCCGGACTTGTCATCCCCGCCGTGCTGGGGATGACCTCCCCGCACCGCCGTCGCCGGTCGGCTCCTCCCGGTCGCTGAACCGGGCCCGACTCTCTGGTCGGCCAGCGCGTCGGCGTCTTCCGTTCGAGTCGATGCGCGACCGCGGTGTCCTCGGCCGGTCGGCCTTCGAAGCCGGACCCGCGTCAGAACCCCGGTTCGCTGTCGTCGCGGGGCATTCCGCGCACCTGCAGCTCGTTGAGGGCCTGCGCCAGCTTGCGCGACGAGGAGTCGAGCACCGTGTGGTACCCGAGGCGCTTCGCTTCGGACGCCCGCTGGGCGGCCTGGGTGACGTTGCGGATCTCGCCCGTGAGGGTGAGTTCGCCGATCGCGGCGAGACGCTTCGACACCTTGCGGTTCTTCACGGCGTTGGCGACGGCGATCGCGATGGCGAGGTCGGCGGCGGGTTCGACCAGGCGCACTCCGCCGACGGTCGAGACGTAGACGTCGCGGTCGGAGAGCGTCAGCCCCATGCGGCTCTCGAGCACCGCGAGCACCATCGCCACGCGCGAAGAGTCGACGCCGTTGACGATGCGGCGAGGGTTCGGCGCGGTCTGGCGCACCGCCAGGGCCTGGATCTCGACGGGCAGGGCCCGCCGACCCTCCATCGCGATGGTGACGCACGTGCCGGGTTCGGGCTCGCCGTGACCGAGGAACAGGGCGCTGGGGTCGGCGACCTCGGCGATGCCGGTGCCGGTCATGTCGAAGCAGCCGACCTCGTCGGTCGGCCCGAAGCGGTTCTTCAGGGCGCGGACGAAGCGCAGTGAGGTCTGGCGGTCGCCCTCGAAGTGGCAGACGACGTCGACGAGGTGCTCGAGGATGCGGGGGCCGGCGATCGAGCCGTCTTTGGTGACGTGGCCGACCAGGATGATCGGCAGGCCGCGCTCTTTCGCGACACGGATGAGGGCGGATGCCACCTCGCGCACCTGCGCGGGCTGCCCGGCGGCACCGTCGCTGTGCGCCGACGAGACCGTCTGCACCGAGTCGACGATGAGCAGGCCCGGCTCGACCTGGTCGATGTGGCCCAGGATCGTGGCGAGATCGGTCTCGGCCGCGAGGAAGAGCTCGTCGTGCAGGGCGCCGGTGCGTTCGGCACGCAGGCGCACCTGTGCCGCGGATTCTTCACCGCTCGCGTAGAGCACGCGGCGACCCGCGCGGGCGCTCTGGGCGGCCACCTCGAGCAGCAGCGTCGACTTGCCCACGCCCGGCTCGCCGCTGAGCAGGATGGCGGCGCCGGGCACGATGCCGCCGCCCAGCACGCGGTCGAACTCGCCGACCCCGCTCGTGCGGCGCGGGGCGTCTTGCGTGTCGATCTCGGTGATGCGGCGCGCAACGCGACCGGCCCCGGGGGTGACCGGCGTGATCGACCGGACGATGCCCGTCTGCTCCGCCGCCTCGACGACGGTTCCCCACGACTGGCACTCGCCGCAGCGTCCGACCCACTTCACCGTCGTCCATCCGCACTCGGTGCACCGGTAGGGCGCGGGGGCTGCAGCGGGACGTCGGGATGCCATGTGCTCAGGCTACGCGGGGCCTCCGACATCGCTCGTCGCCGAGGTCATGGCATCCGGGATCTGCCCTTCTTCACACCCATGGGGCGGACGGGGTCGACGGGAGGGGGCGCGCGGAATCAGTCGCGCAGCGACTCGGCGACGGTCGTCAGCGCGTCGGCGGAGCGGCGCAGGAGCGTCAGTTCGTCGGCCGAGAACGGCGTCGCCGCCAGGGGCACGGCGCCGCGCGCGGAGACGATCGAGGGGACCGACAACGCCGTGCCGCTGATGCCGTGGAAGTCGTCGAGCACCGTGCTGACAGGCAGGATCGCGTGCTCGTCACGCAGGACGGCCTCGACGATGCGGGCGCTGGAGAGGCCGATGGCGTAGTTGGTCGCGCCCTTGCCCTTGATGACCTTGTACGCGGCGTCGCGCACGTCGACGGCGATCGCGTCGAGCTCGGCCTTGTCGAAGCGGGTGCCGTCGGGCAGCTCGAACTGGGTGATGGGGACCGAACCGATCGTCGCCGTCGACCACAGAGGGAACTCCGTGTCACCGTGCTCGCCGACGATCCAGGCGTGGACGCTGGAGGTCGCGACCCCGGCGCGCTGGGCGATCTTCCACCGCAGGCGCGAGGTGTCGAGCACGGTTCCGGAGGCGAAGATGCGGGATGCCGGGAGCCCGGTCGACTGCTGGGCGAGCACGGTCAGCACGTCGCACGGGTTCGTGACGATGACGTACACGGCGTTCGGGGCGACCTCGAGGAGCTTCGGCATCATGTCGCCGATGATGCGGGCGTTCGTGGCGGCCAGTTCGGTGCGCGTCTGACCGGGGTTCTGCTTCGCGCCGGCGGTGATGACGACGACGTGCGACCCCTCGGCGACCGAGACGTCGGCCCCGCCGGTGATGTCGCTCGACCCCGTAAACTGCGTGCCGTGGGCCAGGTCGAGCACCTCGGCCTCGACCTTCTCGGCGGCGATGTCGTACAGGGCGACGTGCCGCGCTGACCCGCGGATGAGGGCGGCGTAGGCGACGCTGGCCCCCACGCTGCCTGCTCCCACGACCGTCAGCTTCGAGTTCTCGATCACACTCATGGCTCGATCCTGGCAGCGGTCGGGAACCGCTTCCAGTGGCATCGTTCGACGGTGGACGAACGGGGGTCGAGCCCCGCTCCCGCGCCGATTCGCGGCATCCCGGAGAGTGTCGTAAGCTAGTCGGCGGTGACGTGTCCGAGCGGCCGAAGGTGCAACACTCGAAATGTTGTGTAGGTTCACCCCTACCGTGGGTTCAAATCCCACCGTCACCGCCACCACGAAGGCCCCGAATCCTCACGGATGCGGGGCCTTCGTCGTTTCCTCGGTCACAGCACCTTCGACAGGAAAGCGCGCGTTCTCTCGTGCTGCGGGTTCGAGAGAACCTCACGGGGGTCTCCGGACTCCACCACGACGCCGCCGTCCATGAAGACCAGCGTGTCCGCGACCTCGCGCGCGAAGCCCATCTCGTGCGTGACCACGATCATCGTCATGCCGGAGCGCGCGAGACCCTTCATCACGTCGAGCACCTCGCCCACCAGCTCCGGATCGAGCGCTGACGTGGGCTCGTCGAAGAGCATGAGCTGGGGCTCCATGGCCAACGCTCGGGCGATGGCGACCCGCTGTTGCTGGCCGCCCGACAGCTGCGAGGGATGATGGTCGCCCTTGTCGTGCAGACCGACTCTGACCAGCATCTCCTTCGCCGCCTTCACCGCTCGGGCTTTCGGGACGCGCTTGACGCGGACGGGTGCTTCGATGATGTTCTCGAGGGCGGTCATGTGCGGGAAGAGATTGAAGCGCTGGAAGACCATTCCGATCTCGCGGCGCTGCCTGGCGACCTCCCGCGGCTTCATCTCGTACAGCCGGTCGTTCTGCTGGCGATAGCCGACGACGGAACCGTCGAACGTGATCCTCCCCGCGTCCACACGCTCCAGGTGGTTGATGCAGCGCAGCAACGTCGACTTGCCCGACCCGGAGGGGCCGATGATGCACAGCACCTCGCCCGGGTCGACGGAGAGCGAGATGTCCTCCAGGACCCTGTGTGCTCCGAAGCTCTTCGAAACGTGCTCGGCGACGACCAGGGGTGTGGTCTCGGCCGCGGATACGGCGCCGATATCGCTCACTCGTCGCCTCCGTCGTGACGTGCGTTCGCGGCCGCGGAGAGGGCGAGGGTCCGCGCGCGTCGGTGGTTCTGCGGTCGCCGCGGACCGGTTCCGCGGGAGAAGCGCTTCTCGAGGAAGTGCTGCCCGATCATCAGGACGGACGTGAACAGGAGGTACCACAGCGACGCCACGATGAGCAGCGGCACCGGGGTGTAGGTCACGGCGGAGATGTCGCGGGCGACCCCGTAGAGATCGGTGGTCAGGGGGATCGCGGCCACGAGCGACGTGGTCTTCAGCATGGAGACGACCTCGTTGCCGGTGGGCGGAATGATCACGCGCATCGCCTGCGGGATCACGATGCGGGTCATCGAGTGCCACCACGACATCCCGAGGGCTGTCGCGGCCTCCTCTTGGCCGTCGTCCACCGAGAGCAATCCGGCGCGCACGATCTCCGCCATGTACGCGGCTTCATTCAGGGCCAATCCGAGGACGGCGATGAGGAACGCATTCTGCATGAACGCGAGGTCGAGAGCGATGTGCAGGTCCGTCCACGGAACGCCGAGGACGATCTGGGGATAGATCAGTGAGAACAAGCCCCAGAACACCAACTGCACGTACACCGGGGTCCCGCGGAAGACCCACAGGTACAGCCACGCCACCGACTTCACGACGGGGTTCGGAGACAGTCGCATCACCGCCAGCGCCAGTCCCAGGACCACGCCGATGGCCATCGAGTAGACGGTGAGTTGCAGGGTGACCAAGGCTGCGGCGCTGATGCGTTTGTCGAAGACGTAGGTGCCGACGTACTCCCAGCCGTAAGCGCTGCGCTGGGCGGCATCGACGACGAACCCCGCGAGTGCGAGCACGAGCACGACGGCGAAGACCGCTCGCCACGGGTGCCTGAGCCTGACGATCGGAAGCGACTCGGTGACGGGAGCGCCGGTCGGGGGCGGGATGGTCCCCGCCCCCGACCGGCTCGAGCGAGCTCGTGACACGGGGTCAGCCCTTCGATGCCGCGTTGACCTCGGCGGTGGTGACGGCGCCGTCCGAGACGCCCCACTGGTCCAGGATCGCTCGGTAGGTGCCGTCGTCGATGAGCGCCTGCACCGTCTTCTGCAGGGTCGGCGTGAGCGTCGAGCCCTTGGCCACGGCGAGGCCGTAGGGAGCGACGTCGAAGGTCTCGCCGGCCGCCTGCAGTTTGCCGTCGGTCTTCGAGATCGCGTAGAGGGTCACGGGGGAGTCCGCGCTGAGAGCGTCGGCTTTGCCGAGGATGACCGCGTTGGTGGCGTCGTCCTGCGTGTCGTAGCGGAGGACCTCGATGGCCGGCTTACCCGCCTGCGTGCACGCGGCGGACTTGGCCGGGACCTCGTCGGTGTCTTCGTAGGTGGCCGTCTGAGCAGCGACCTTCAGGCCGCAGGCGTTGTTCGGATCGACCGTCTTACCCGCTGCGGACGCCCACAGGATGCCCGCGGAGTAGTAGTTGACGAAGTCGACCTGCTGCTCGCGCTCGGTCGTGTCGGTGAAGGACGACATGCCGAAGTCATCCTTTCCTCCCGTCACGGAGGGGATGATGTTGTCGAACTTCGCGATCGCGAAGTCGGCCTTCACTCCGAGCTTGGACGCGATCGCGTTGGCCAGGTCGACCTCCCAGCCGACGGGGTTGCCCGCGGCGTCCTTGAACTCGTTCGGCGGATAGGTGTCGTCCATCCCGATGACGAGCTTCCCGGAGGAGCGGACGGCCTCGGGGAGGGCCGCGGCGAGGGCGTCGTCTTTCGTCACCTGGATGGACGGGGAGCTCGACGGCGACCCGCCATTCTGGGCGGCCGAGTTGTCGACGCACCCCGCCAGCGCCAGGGCGGCGATCGCTGAAAGTGCTGCTGCAGGGACGATTCGTGAAGTGCGCATCGTGTCTGTTCCTCTTCGCGTGGACGGTGGCCGTGTGCGACCTACGGGAGTGCCGTCGGCGCCGGCGACGAGGTGACGAGTGGCCCTCATCCGGTGCGCCAGCGAGACCGCGCGCCGACGCTATCGAGGGGGTTGTTTCCCCCGGATTTCGTATCTCCCTTCTGTGCGGATCCGGCTTCAAATCGGCGATTTACGCCCATGCCCGCGGGAGCTTTTTGGGCGAACCGCCCGCCGAATGAGCGCTTACGGGGATTCGAGTTACACCACCACAGGCGCGCTCCCCGACCCGCGACGAACGGGTTGCGCCGCGGGTGCTTGACCCGACACCATTCCCGGATGGAGAGAAATCCCCCACGAGTCGGATGGTTCTTTCTCGTGATGGGCGTCGTCGTGGCCATCGGCGGCGGCGCTATCACCGCGTTCGTGGACGACGACGACCTCGTTGGACGGTTGCAGATTCCCGCCGGCGTCTACGGACCCGTGATGATCATCGCTGGGCTCGCCATCGCCGCCTACGGCACCGCCATCGTCGTCAGAGCCCGCAGAAGCTGAGTCGCCCCCCAGGCAGCCGCGCCCAGCCCCATCCTCACCCGCCTGCGGCCTGCCACGATGAGTCCATGCCCGTCATCGAGTCCCGCTGTGTCGTCCCGGTCGATGCGCGCACGGCGTTCGCCGTCTCGCAGACCACCGGCGAGATCCGCAAGCGATGGGATCCGTTCATCCGACGCCAGTACTTCGTCGACGGCGCGACCGCCCCGGGGAAGGGCGTGCGGACATACACCGTGCAGCGTTTCGGCTTCCGGATGGAGAGCGAATACGTCTCCTACAACCCGCCGTCGAACGTCGGCATGAAGATGACGAAGGGGTCGTGGTTCTTCGAGCGTCTCGCGGGCGGGTGGAAGTTCACGCCCGTCGCCGACGACCCCGGCAGCACGCTCGCGGTCTGGCGGTACAACTTCGCGTGCCGCCCCCGGTGGCTGGCGCCGCTCGCCGAACGGATCGGCACGTTACTGCTCCAGCGCGACATGGATCAACGCATCCGAGGCTTCGCGCGAGGATGCAGCGACCCGCTCGTGCTGGCGGCTGCGCGCCCGTCACCCGCCTGAGGCGCCGCCGCGCTCGCGTCGTCTTCACCCGCTTCGCGCTTCACACCCGCGGCTGCTGCTGGGTGATGCAGTGGATGCCGCCGCCGCGGTCGAACAGCGGGCGGGCGTCGACCGTCACGACGCGCCGACCGGGGTATGCGTCGCCGATGATCGCGCGGGCGCGGGCGTCGGCGGACTCCTCGCCGAAGCCGCAGAGCACGACGCCGTCGTTGGTGACGAGGTGGTTGATGTAGCTCCAGTCGACCCAGCCCTCGTCGTCGCGGAGGGTGGCGGGGGCGGGCACACCGGTGATCGTCACCGCGCGGCCCCGCGCGGCGAACGCGTCGGACAGCTCACGGCGCACGAGCTGCGACACCTCGAAGTCGGGGTGGGCGGCATCCGTCTGCTCGTGCACGAGCACGTGATCCGGTGACGCGAAGGTCGCGACGATGTCGACGTGGCCGTTCGTGCCGAACTCGTCGTAGTCGCGGGTGAGTCCGCGCGAGAGCCACACGGCATCCGTCGCCCCGATCGTGCGGGCCATCTCGGCCTCGACGCGGGCGCGGTCGGCGAAGGGGTTTCGGCGCGGGTCGAGCTGCACGGTCTCGGTGAGGAGCACGGTGCCGGTGCCGTCGACGTGCAGGCCGCCGCCCTCGGCGACGAGAAGCGAGCCGATGCGTTCGGCGCCGACGTGCTCGGCGACCACGCGTGCGATGCCGGCCGACTTCTGCCACTCGGCCCAGTCGGGGGCGCCCCAGCCGTTGAAGATCCAGTCGACCGCGCCGAGCGCCCCGGGACGATCGGGGTCGGTGACGAAGGTCGGGCCCACGTCGCGCATCCAGAACTCGTCGAGCGGCGCCTCGACGATCTCGACCTCCGCCGACAGCATGCGCCGGGCGCGCGCGGTCTCGGTGGGGTCGACGACCATCGTCACCGGCTCGAATTGCGCGACCGCGTGGGCGACGTCGGTCCACGCGCGGTAGCCCTCCTCGCGGGCCTCGGCTGCGTCTCCGAGGGTGAAGCCCTCGCGCGGGAAGGCCATCCACGTGCGTTCGTGGGGGGCGGTTTCAGCGGGCATGCGCCACATGGCGTGCTCCTCGAGGGTCGGGGCGGGTCAGAATCCGGTGGTCAGGACGTGATCGAGGGCGTCGACGAAGACGTCGACCGACGCCTGCGTGACCACCAGCGGCGGTTTGATCTTCAGAACGTTCTGGAAGTCGCCGGTGGGCTGCATGATGACACCCCGCTCGAGCAGGCGGTCGCAGATCGCGGCGGTCTCGGCGGTGGCGGGTTCGAGGGTCTCGCGGTCGCGCACGAACTCGACGCCCAGGTACAGCCCCGAGCCGTGCACGGTGCCGATGAGGTCGTGCTTCTCGCCGAGCTTCTCGAGGCGTCGCTTGAGGTGACCGCCGACGACCCGCGCGTTCTCTTGCAGCCCCTCCTGCTCGATCACGTCGAGCACGGCCATGCCGATCGCCGACGACACGGGCGAGCCTCCGGTGGACGAGAAGAAGTACCCCTGCGTGCGGTAGCGGTCGGCGACCTCGCGCCGCGTGATGACGGCGCCGAGCGGGTGGCCGCCGCCGATGGACTTCGCCACCGCGACGATGTCGGGCACCGCCCCCTGCTGCTCGAAGCCCCAGAACCACTCGCCCAGCCGGCCATAGCCGACCTGCACCTCGTCGGCGATCGCGAGCCCGCCGTGGCGCCGGATCGCGGCGTACACCTCGGTCAGATAGCCGTCGGGAAGAGCGACTCCGCCCGCGTTACCGAAATAGGTCTCGGCGATCATCCCCGCCGGAGGGCGACCGGATGCCGCGAGCTCGTCGATGACCGCGACGGCTTCGGGGGCGTACTTCACGGCATCCGCCCCCCGGTACTTGCCCCGGTAGGAGTTGGCGGCGTCGACGGTGTGCACCCACGCGGGGCGGGTGGACAACGCGTTCGGGTTGTCGGCGATCGAGGTCGACACCGCATCGCTGGCGTA
Organism: Microbacterium algihabitans; assembly: GCF_032464975.1. Classification (NCBI taxonomy): domain Bacteria; kingdom Bacillati; phylum Actinomycetota; class Actinomycetes; order Micrococcales; family Microbacteriaceae; genus Microbacterium; species Microbacterium algihabitans. Next base: position 796,203 of record NZ_JAWDIU010000001.1, on the reverse strand, counting down.
GGTCCACCCGTGGTACGCCTCGCGCATCGCGACGATGTCGGGCCGGCCGGTCGCAGCCATCGCCAGGCGGATCGCGAGGTCGGTGGCCTCGGAGCCGGAGTTGACGAAGAACACCGTGTCGAAGCCATCGGGGAGGGTCGCCGCGATGCGATCCGCGAAGTCGGTGATCGCGCGGTAGTGGAAGCGCGAGTTCGTGTTGAGCAGGTGCATCTGGCGGGAGCCGGCCTCGACCACTCGGGGGTGCGCGTGACCGACCGAGGCGACGTTGTTCACCATGTCGAGGTAGACCCGGCCGTCGACGTCGACGAGGTGCTCGCGCCAGCCGCGCTCGATGCGTGGGGGAGCGGCGTAGTAGTGCTCCTGCACCTCCGCGAGCACCTCGTGGCGCCGATCGAGGAGGTCGTCGGGGGTCGGGGCGGCGGCGGGAACACCGATCACGGCGCCGGGGTCGCCGGCCACCTCGCGCCACGCGTCGGCCAGCGCGCGGGTGGTGCGCCGCGGGGGAACGTGTGCGTCGAGCGGTCGCCGAGCCGAGAGGCGCGTGCGGGCGGGCAGGGTCGTCACGCTCTCGGCGCCCACCGTCCACACCAGGGCGTCGTCGGCGTCGGCGGGCGCCGCGAGCCAGACGAGCACATCGGTCGGCACGGTCTCGGGGGTCGAGGGCAGCGGGTCGGTCGTTCCGGTCAGGCGCGCGCGCCATGCGGGCACCGTCACGACGTCGGCGCCCGCGTCGATGGCGGCCATTGCCGCGTCGTCGAGCGTGGAGGCGTCGAGCCAGGCGCCCTCGTCGTTCAGCGGTGACTCCGTCGCGGCGTCGAGCTCGACGTGACGGCCGAGCGAGAGCACCGGAGCGCCGGTCCACGCGGGCTCTTCGGAGCGGGAGCGCCCCAGGGCCGCCCGGGTCGCGGCCGTGATCACGGGGATCGGGACGGATGCCGCCTGCTCGAGGATGCGGAACTCGCGGTCGAGCGCGACGCTGGCGTACTCGTTCTCGTCGTCGAGGCGCACCTGCGCGCGGCCGCTGAGCACGAGCACCGCGCCGCGGAGGATGACCAGGGGCCAGAGCGCGGTGAGCTCGTCGTCGGTCAGGTCGCGTACCTGGTCGAACGCGCGGATGGCGGGGAAGGCGGTCTCGGGGGTCGCATCGTCGTGGTGCAGCACCGACGAGACGGTCACCGCGATCTCACCGACGCGCCACGACGCGCACACGTCGCCGAAGTCGATGACCGCGTCGGGGACCGCGGCGCCGGGGGCGCACAGCACGTTGTCGTCGGTGACGTCGAAGTGCCCGGCCTGGACGGGGAGCCGATCGCGGACCGGGGCGAGAGCCGCTCGGGCGGCGTCGGCCGCGCGCTGCACGATCGCCCGCACCCCGGCATCCGGTTCGAGGGGGAGCAGGGTGTCGATGACGCGCTCGGCGTGGCGGAGGTCCCACTGCAGCACGCGAACGCTCGCGGGGTGGGTGAAGTCGGCGAGCGACAGGCTCACCGCCGCCGACAGCGCGCCCATGTTCTCCACCGTCGCGGGGGAGAGGTATCCCGAGCCCATCAGCGTGCGGCCGGCGATGTTCTCGATCACCCGGGCGTGGATGCGGCCCTGGCTGGACTCCCACCACGTCGACATCGCGCCCCGCGGCCCCACGACGATGCGCGGGATGCGCACCTGCGGGCTGCGCTCGGCGACGCGTGCCGCCGCGGCATCCTGCATCTCGATCTCGGCCTCGCTGAAGACCGGGTTGCTGAGCTTGAGCACGCCGAGCGGCTCGGCCGAACCCCGGGCGAAGACGCGGAAGTTCTGATCCTGCTGACTGCCGAGAGCCTGCACGTCGATCTCGCCGCCGAACGTGTCGGCGAACAGGCGCTGCACCTCGTCGTCGGAGAGCGTCGGAGTGGGCAGATCCACCTGGCTGAAGTAGTCGAAGACCGGGGTCGGCGCGATGTCGGTCATGGTGTCCTCGGGCGATTCGGGTGTCAGAGGGAAGAGTCGGATGCCGTGGCGACGGCGCCGGCGACGGCTCCACCGGCGTCACGGACGGCGACCACGACGAGCGGGCCGGAGGGAGCGACCCACGCGCTCACGGCCTCACCGTACAAGTCGGGTGAGACCTGGGCCACACCGCTCACACGGTCGCCGTCCACCCGGACGGGCACGCGCACGCCGTCGACGAAGAGCGCGACGTCGACGGCCGTCCCCCCGGCGACGGTGGCCGTGACGCTCACGCTCTCGCCGTCGCGTACGACGTCGTCGACCGTGACCGACAGGTCGCCCTCCGCCGCCGGGCGCGGGTCGGCGAACAGCGCCTCGTCGGGCAGGGCGGGGGTGCGCGGCGGCGTCGTGCGGCGCTCGCCGAGGGCTCCGATCGCCTGGGCCAGCTGCACGAGGCGGGTGTCGCTGTAGGCGGGACCGGCGAGGGTCAGGCCCACCGGCATCCGGGTGTCGGCCATCGTCCCCATCGGCACGGTGACGGTGGGGATGCCGAGGTGGCGGGGGACGAGGTTGCCGTTCGAGACCCACACGCCGTTGCGCCACGCGATGTCGGCCGAGGCGGGGTTCACGTCGGCGTCGGCGGGGCCCACGTCGGACTGCGTGGGGAAGACGACCGCGTCGATGCCCTCGGCCTGCATCCACTCCTCGAAGTCGACGCGGCGGGTGTGCTCGAGGCCGCGCAGCCCTTCTTCGAGGCTCGGCACGTCGCGCCAGTCGGGGTTCCACTGCTGCGCACGGTCGACGTACTCGCCGATGTCGTACGAGATGTCGTAGTGCCAGATGCCGTAGCGGTCGGGAAGCGCTCCCGGTGGGTGGGGGAAGATCAGGGCCGCTTCGACGTCGGCGAGGCGAGGGAGCCGCGGGTCGGCGTTCGTGCGCAGGAACGTGTCCATCGCCCACACCGCGAGATCGCCCACCTCGTCATCGAGGAAGGTGCGCGTGACGAACCCGCGGTCGAGGAAGTCCTCGTCGCCCGCGTGCAGCTTCTCGTAGCGCTCGACGACGGGGAAGGCGGTCTCGACGACCTCGGCACCCGCGGCTTCGAGGTCGGCGCGCAGGTCGTTCCAGAGGGCCATCACGCTGTCGCGCGTGACGATGGGCGAGGCGTTGTCGGGATCGCCGTTGACGTAGATGCGCGGCACGGCGAGGCGCAGGCCCGCGAGCGGCAACGGCTCGAGCGCCGCGAACGACTCGGGGCGCACCTCCGACGGGCGCGGGAGGTCGATGAACGGCTGCGTGCGCCAGAGGTCGCCCTCGGTCTCGGCGTCGTCGACGACGACCGCGTCGAGCACGAGCTGCAGGTCGGCGACCGATCGCGTGTGCGGCACGACGACGTCCATCGTCGGGACGAGGGGCCAGTTGCCGCGTACCGAGATCATCCCGCGCGAGGGCGTGTACGCCACCAGGGCGTTGTGCGAGGCGGGCGCGCGACCCGACGACCAGGTCTCTTCGCCGAGTCCGAAGGCGCAGAAGCTCGCCGCGGTGGCGGTGCCCGATCCGTTGGACGAGCCGGAGCCGAAGGCGGATGCCAAGTAGTCCCCGTTGTAGGGCGATTCGGCGCGGCCGTACACCCCGCGCTGCATGCCGCCGGCGGCCATGGGAGGCATGTTGGTGAGCCCCAGGAACACGGCGCCGGCTTCGCGTAGCCGCTCGACGGCGAAGGCGTCGTCGCCCGCGACGAGGTCGCGGAAGGCGGGGGATCCGGATGCCACGGGCAGGCCTTCGACGCGGTAGCTGTCCTTCGCCGTGAAGGGAATGCCGTCGAGGGGGCCGAGCGTCTGCCCCTGTGCGCGGCGCAGGTCGGACGCGCGTGCCGCGGCGAACGCGCGGGGGTCGAGCACCGGCACGCTGTTGAGGCGGATGCCGGAGCGGTCGTACGCCGCGATGCGGTTGAGGTAGCGCGCGACGAGCTCGACGCTCGTGATGCGACCGGCGTCGAGGGCGTGGCGCAGGCTGTCGATGTCGGCGTCGACGACGGTGAGGGCCTCGGAGGTCATGTCGAAAACCTACACTGTTTGTTTTACGGTTTCGAGAAGAATCTGCACGAGAAGTGTTTCGCCTGCTCTCGGCAATGGCTAGCCCGAATCACCCCCTTCCTGAGACGATGCGCGGATGGATGCCACCACCGACGAGCCCGCGATCCTGCCCGATCGACCGACGTCCGACGCGCGTCGCCCCATCGCCCTGATCGTGGGAGTGATCGCGACGGTGCTGTTCGTGGCCCTGCGCCTGGCCGTCGATTTGGACGGCGGGGCCCCGCTGGCGTTCGATCAGTGGTGGGACGACGCGATGGCCGCCCTGGCCAACCCCGTCCTGGTGATCGTCGCGTGGATCCCGGCCACCGTCGGCGGCACGATCGGCATGATCGTCATCGGCATCTCGACCACCATCGTCTTCCTGTTGATCAAGCGCCCCTGGGACGCCCTCAACGTCGCGGGGGCGATCGCCCTCGTCGTGCTGATCGGTGCGCCGCTCGCGTCCGTGATCGCCCGCGCCCGACCGGCCGACTCGCTCGCCGAGACCCAGGCGACCTCGTTCCCCTCGGGGCACACCGCCGTGGCGACGACCATCGCGATCACCCTCGCGCTCATCCTGCGCCGCGGGTGGATCTGGGTCGCCGGGGCGGTGTGGGTCCTGCTGATGATGTGGAGTCGCACCTACCTGCACGCGCACTGGCTCTCCGACGTGACGGCGGGCCTGCTCGAGGGCGTCGCCGTGTCGACGTTGGTGTGGGCGCTCGTCGAAGTATGGAGAGTGCGTCGCGCGCAACGGGTGGCCGCCGCGGCTTCCTGAGCGCTATCGTGCCCGGATGACTTCCGCCTCCGCCTCCGCTTCCGCCGCCGCCGACAAAGCGCAGGACTCCACCGCCTTCCGAGCGGCGGCGCGCATCGGCTACGTGGTGCTGGGGCTGCTGCACCTGTTGATCGGGGTCATCGCGATCTCGATCGCCACCGGCAGCGGCGGCGACACCGCCGACCAGAGCGGGGCGCTGGGCCAGGTCGCGAAGGCGCCGGCCGGAATGCTGCTGCTGTGGGTCATCGTGATCGGTCTCGCCGCCCTCGCGGTCTGGCAGATCGCCGAAGCCGTCGCCGAGCGCGACCCCGACACCAAGAAGCGATGGGCCCATCGCGCGAAGGACGTCGGCACCGCCGTCGCCTATGCGGCGATCGCCCTCACCGCCTTCACGGTGGTCTCGGGAGGCAGCTCCGACTCGGGGGAGCAGTCGCGCACGATGAGCGCGCAGCTGATGGCGACACCCGCCGGCGTCGTGGTCCTGGTGGTCATCGGCCTCGCCGTGGCCGCCATCGGCGTCGCCTTCATCATCCGCGGAATCACCAAGGCCTTCATGAAGAACATCTCGAGCCCCGGCGGAACCGCGGGTCGCGGCATCCGGACGTTCGGCATGGTGGGCTACATCGCCAAGGGCATTGCGATCGGTGTCGCCGGAATCCTGTTCCTCGTCGCGGCCTTCGCGCACGACCCGAACGCCGCCGGCGGTCTCGACGCGGCGTTGCGCTCGCTGGCCGGGCTGCCGTTCGGTCAGATCGTGCTCTGGCTCGTAGGCGCCGGACTCGTCGTGTACGGGCTGTTCTGCTTCGCCCGCGCGCGTTACGCGCGCATGTGAGCCGGGCTCACGCGGGAGGGCGGGGACGCGCTCCCGCGATGAGCAGTGACAGGCCGAGCTCGAACGCGCGCGTGGCCACCGGGTCGGCCGGGTCGTGGCTCGAGAGCGTGTCGTAGGCAGCCGCGAAGCGGGGGACGTCCTGCTCCTGCCCCGACGGGTCGAACATGACCGAGGGGCCGGTCATGTCGAGCACGCTGCCGATGATGAACGACTCGAAAGCAGTCAGCAGCGGGAGGATGTCGTCGCTCGACCAGCCGACGCGTTCCGCGGCGATCGCGAAGTCCTCGTACTGCGACATCAGCAGGGGAGCCGACGAGCTCTGCGACATCAGCAGGGGGATGGTCTTCGGATGCCGGCGGAAGGCGTCGCGGTAGGAGCGCGCCCACAGCAGCAGGCCCTCCTCCCATTCGCGTTCGCGGAGGTATGACGAATCGATGCGCGCCGACACGAGGGCGCGGACGTCTTCGACCAACGCGGCGAGATTCGGCACGTGGTTGTAGAGCGAGGTCGGGTGCACCTTGAGGCGGTCGGCGACCCGGCGAATGCTCGCCCCCTGGCTGCCGTCGCGGTCGATGAGGGCGAGCGCGGCACGGGCGATCGCGTCGCGCGAGAGCTTGGGCTGGGTCGGCCGGGGCACGGCGGGGCCTTTCGGTGGGGTTCGACCACGCTACGCGATGCGATGTGTTTCGAACGTGTAAGGCGTTCGTGACGAGTCGGCGAAACGGCCGGGAGCGGGGGAGGACTCGTCGTAGCGTTCAAGAAACCTACGCTGTATGTTTCTCACAGCGTGGGTCACGAGGAGGTTTTCCATGGCGATCGTCGTCTTCACCGGCGGGACGATTCGGGTCGACGGGCAGCAGCCCGACATCGACCGTCTCGTCGTCGTCGACGGTGTCGTGGTCGACGACGCGCATCCCGTGTCGTCCGACGCCGAGCACGTCGACCTCGACGGGGGGCTGCTGCTGCCCGCCTTCGGCGACGGCCATGCGCACCCGCTGCTGGCCGGTCGCGAGCGCACTGGACCCGCCCTGCGCGACGCCGCCCGTGTGGCCGAGATCGTCGAGCGCGTGCGGGAGTGGGCCGCGGCATCCGATGCCGCATGGCTCGTCGGCGGCAGCTACGACGCGACGATCGTCGAGGGCGGCCTGTTCGACGCGCGCTGGCTCGACGACGCCGTGCCCGACCGCCCCGTCGTGCTGCACGCCTGGGATTACCACACCGTGTGGGTCAACTCCGCGGCGCTGCGTGCCGCCGGGGTCGACGCCGACACCCCCGACCCCGAGCTCGGCCGCATCGTGCGTCGAGCCGACGGCTCGCCCTCGGGAACCCTGATCGAGCGTCCGGCGATCGACCTCGTGCTCGATCATGCTCCGCGCCCCTCTCTCGCCGACGACGTCGAGGCGCTCGCCGCCGCCACCGCCGCCCTCGCCGCACATGGCATCGCGTGGGTGCAGGAGGCGTGGACCGAGGCGCCCGACGTGCCGACGTGGATCGCCGCCGCGCGCGCCGGACGCCTGGCGGTCGACGTCGACCTCGCGCTGCGCGCCGACCCCACCCGCTGGCCCGCTCAGCTCGACGAGCTGCGAAAGACGGCCGCGCAGGTGTCGGCCGCGCCCGGGCTGACCTGCCGCACCGTGAAGTTCTTCGTCGACGGCATCCTCGAGAACCACACGGCCCACCTGCTCGAGTGCTACCACGACGCCCGCACGCGCGGCCTGCCCAACTGGCGGCCCGATCAGCTCGTCGACGCCGTCGCCGCGTGCGACGCCGCGGGTTTCGACGTGCATCTCCACGCCATCGGCGACGCCGCGGTGCGCGCCGCCCTCGATGCGGCGGAGGGCATCCGCGAGAGCCTGCGGCGCGGCCGACGGCTGACCATCGCGCACGCGCAGGTGGTCGACCCCGCCGACCTGCCCCGTCTCGCCGACCTCGACGTGACGTTCTGCTTCCAGCCGCAGTGGGCGATGGCCGACGACGTCATGACCGAGCTCACCCTCCCGCGCCTCGGCCCCCACCGCGAGCGGCAGTACCGCATGCGTGCGGCCCGCGATGCCGGAGCACGCCTCAGCTTCGGCAGCGACTGGCCCGTCACCTCGCCCGACGTCCTGGTGGGGCTCCGCACCGCCGTCACGCGGCAGGACGCCGCCGGCCGACCGGCCGGAGGCTGGCAGCCCGACGAACGACTCACCCTCTCCGAAGCCATCGACGCCGCCACGAGCGGCGTGGCCCACCAGGCCGGCGACCATGCCACCCGCGGGACCCTGCGTCCCGGCATGCGCGCCGACCTCGTCTGGCTCGACCGCGACGTGCGCCGCGGCCCCGCCGACCGCATCGCCGATGCCCGAATCCGGGGCACCTGGCGACGCGGTATCCGCACCTATACGGCGCCGGTCCCCGAACCCGCCGCCGTCTCACCCGAACAGGAAAGCGCGTGACCTCCACCGACACCTCGCTGCGGCGAGTCATGGGAGTTCCCTCCCTCGTCATCTTCGGCTTGGCGTACATGGTGCCCCTCACCGTGTTCACGACCTACGGCCTCGTCGCCGTCACCACGGGCGGCCACGTGCCGACCGCCTACCTCGTCACCCTCGTGGCGATGCTCTTCACGGCGTTCAGCTATGCCGCTCTCGTGAAGGCGTTCCCGCGCGCCGGAAGCGCCTACACCTACGCCCGCCGCGCCTTCGGCGGCACGGTCGGCTTCCTCACCGGCTGGTCGCTCATGATCGACTACCTGCTGCTGCCGCTGATCAACTACGTGCTGATCGGCATCTACCTCAACGCGCAGCTGCCGGGGATCCCCCCGTGGGTGTTCGCCCTGGCCGGGGTCCTGCTGATCACGGGCCTGAACATCGTCGGCGTCACGGTCGTGCGCAACGCGAACCTCGTGCTCGTGGGCCTGCAGCTCGTCTTCGCCGCGGTGTTCGTGGTGTGCGCGGTGCTGCACGTGCTGCAGAACCCGGGCGTCTCGCTGCTGCAGCCGCTGTACGACGCGGGCCTCACCTTCCCGGGGCTCCTGGCCGGCGCGGCGATGCTGGCGCTGTCGTTCCTCGGATTCGATGCGATCTCGACGATGTCCGAAGAGGCGCGCGACCCCGAGCGCACGGTTCCCCGGGCGATCGTCCTCACGACGGTCATCGGCGGACTCATCTTCACCGTCATCGCCTACGTGTCGACGCTGGTGATCCCGAACGTGGCCGACATCGAGAATCCGGATGCCGCGGCCAACCAGATCATGGAGATGTCGGCGGGCCGTTGGCTCGAGGTGTTCTTCCTCGTCGCCTACATCGCCGGCTGCATCGCGGCGGCCCTCGCCTCCCAAGCGAGCGTCTCGCGCATCCTCTTCGCGATGGGCCGCGACGGTGTGCTCCCGCGCTTCTTCGCCCGGCTCAGCACGAGGTACCGCACGCCGATCGGTGCGGCCCTCTTCGTCGGCGTCGTCTCTCTCGCCGCGCTCTTCGCCGACCTGAACACCGTGGCATCCCTCATCAGCTTCGGCGCGCTCGCCGCGTTCTCGCTGGTCAACCTCTCGGTCGTGAAGCACTTCCTCATCGACGAGCGTCGGCGCGGGGGCGCGGCGATTTTCCGGTACGGGGTGCTGCCGGGCCTGGCCTTCGCCCTGACCGCGTGGCTGTGGTTCAGCCTGTCGCCCCTCGCCCTGACCGTGGGGCTCGTGTGGATCGGTGTGGGTGTGATCTGGCTGGCGGTGCTCACCCGCGGCTTCCGCCGTCGCACGCCCGAGGTGGAGTTCGACGACGAGGCCCCGGCCCGCGAGCGGGTCGTCGCCTGACGCGCGTCGCCGCGGCGTTCCGGGCGTCGCGGCGACCATCTTGCCCCGCGGGTCCGTCCGGGCGACACCCCGGCCGGTCGTCTCCGGTCGGCATCCACGTCACCCGGTGCCGGCGAGCCAGTGGTCCTCGACCTCCGCGGCCGTCAGGACCCGGTCGTAGATCGCGCCGTACTGGATCGAGCCCGTGAAGAAGGCGGGGTCGCTCGCGGCGGGACCGGTCTGCGACGTCCAGAAGTCGGTCTTGCCGCACCCGAACTTCCAGTAGCCGTCGTACCACTGGCCTCGGGTGGCGCCGTCGGTGCCGACGAGTGCACCGTCGACGTACAGCTGCATGCCGGAGCTCGAGAGCGTCGCGACCACCGCGTGCCACGCTCCGTCGGCGTAGCTTCTGCCCGCGGGCGTGGCGATCAGGGCGAAGGCGTCGGGGAAGTTGCCGTAGACGATGCGCCCGGTCGCGTCGAGGTAGATGTGGCGGTCCCAGTGGTTCTCGTTCTCGGGTGCCGGGTCGGTGCCGAACCCCACGATCTTGCCGCTCGGGGCCGAGGTGGTCGAGAACCACGCCTCGAGGCTGTAGGTCTGCGGGTCGAGCTGGCCGGGCACGTACAGGCACTGCGAGCCGTCGAAGGTCACGGATCTGGCGGGGCTGTCGCGTCGGCATCCTACCGAGCCCGAGGTGGTGGGGGGCTTGCGCCAGGTGCCGGTGCGACCGTGGCCCGAGATGTCGGTCTCGGATGCCGTCGAGGTCGCCGACATCGCGTACGCGGCGTAGAGGTCGGAGGGGTTCTCGGCGGCGAGGCGGGTCACGGCGAAGCGGCAGTCCTGATTGATCGCCCCCGCCGTGTCGGAGGTGTTGCGGATCGATGCGGAGAGGGCGGCCTGGCTTCCGCCGACGCAGGTGAGCGCGATCACGGCGACGAGGGTCGCGATGGCCACGGGGACGAGCACCGTGCGCGCGCGACGATCGGCGCGGACGCGCACGCCCCCGGCCGGCACGACGTCGCTCTCGCAGATCAGGAGGGACGCGAAGAAGGGCAGAAGGCACAGGAGCACGAGCAGGATGCGCGCCGGCAAGTCGGGGTCGGGCACGGGAGTGAGCGAGTACGCACCCGAAGCGATGCGATGAGTGGACAGCACCGTCGCCTGCTCGCCACTGATCAGACGGGTCGTGTCGACGAGCAGGGGCAGGATGCCGGTGTTCACGACGTGCATGAGGGCTCCGTCGCCGCTGTCGGCGGCGCGGAAATCGAGCAGCACCATGTTGAACCAGGGGCGGAGCCAGAAGGTCAGCGCGGTGATCACGACGGCCCATCCGGTCAACCGAACGCTCCACGCCCAGGCGCGACGGCCGGAGCGCGCCCGCGCGAGCGTCTCGACGAGGGCCGCGCCGAGCAGGAGCCAAGGGGCGGCCTTCAGCACGAACCCGAGTCCGGGTGCGATGAGCGTGGCCGCGCCGATGATCTGATCGGGACGCACGTCCCACGGGTCGGCGGAGCCGTTGAGATCGCCACGCGTGCGGAAGACGTCGCCGTCGGTCTCGACGATGCGGTGCGTGATCGTGCGGTCGTCGTGCGTGTACGTCACGACATCGCCCACGTCGTAGTGGCTGCGGGGCTCCGTCACGACGAGCGTGCCGACGGGCGCCGCCTCGGCCATGCTCGGGGTCTCGACGACGAACAGACGGGTGCCCGTGGCCCCGAGAACGGTGGCGATCGCGACCGCGAGCAACGCGATCACGACCGCCATCGGTAAAGCGGATCCGCGACGACCCCGGGCGGGCGGAGCTTCGAGGGTGTCGGTCACGGGGCGGGGCTCAGGACGAGAACGTCCAGGTGAGCGGCTGCGACACCTTCAGGTTCGAGTAGCTGGCGTCGAGGGTGCTCGGCAGGGTCACCGCGAACGTGAAGGTCGCCGACGAACCGGCCGGGAGCGAAGAGGCCCCCACCTTGTCGAGGATGTCGATCGTCGACGACAGGCCGGCGACGGTGCCGTCGTAGAGGACGAAGGCGCCGGAGGTGATCTTGATCTTCATCTGCGAGCACAGGTCGGTGGCGGAGCCGTAGACCGTGCTCGAGGCCGACTGGGTGCACGCGCCGGGGGTCAGCGTGAAGCCCTTCGCGTCGAGCGTTCCGGCGTTCAGGATCGGGATGTTCGTCGTGACCGTCTGGCCCGGTGCCATCGCCAAGTCGCCGCCGTACTTGTTGATGGTCGAACACGTGGCGCTGTTCGTGGACACCCCGCTCGCACCGTCGGTGCTCTTGCAGACGATCTGCCCGGTGGAGTCGTTCTCCTGCATGATCAGCGAGCCCGCGCCGGCGGTGTTGATCGTGTTCTGGATCGACGCGGTGAAAGCGGCGACGGTGGGTGAGAGCCCGAGGGCGAGGATCAGCGAGGCGATGCTGCCGGCGAGGACGACGGGCAGCGCGAGGCGGCGGCGCCGGCGCGCGGGCGTGGGTGAGGACGACGATGAGGACACGGGTGCTCCTTGGTGGGCGAGGACGGGGTTGGGCATCCTCATACAAGGACCCGCGTTATCGCGGCTGAGGGGCGTGCCGACGTCGACCCGGGCGGGTGGAGTGTCGTCCGGCCCCATCACGAGGGCCGCGCGGCGGAGCGCGGCGGCGTCACCCCCACGGCAGGGTCCTCCGACCTCTCACCCGCCCGCCAGATGGAGGTCACCCGCGAACGACGCTCGCCCCCGCGCGACGCGAGGCGGCGCAACCCTCACCGAGAACTCAGGTCGGGCGGGTATCCCGGAGATCCACGGACCCCGACGAGGAGAGCCATGACCACCGCCACTGTTCCGCTGCGCGCGACCGCGGCCGCCGTCGGGGCGCTCGCGCTCGCCGCCCTCGCCGGATGCGCTGCCGAACGGCAGACGGATGCCGGCATCCCGAGCCCCGCGCCGCCCTCGTCCATTGCCCCGTCGCCGTCGCCGTCTTCCGATGCACCGCTCGCCCTCTCTCCGGAGCCGACCACGGTGGTCGAGGGGCTCACGACCCCGTGGTCGGTCGCCTTCGACGCGGACACCGCGCTGGTGAGCCAACGCGACACCGGCGAGGTGCTCGAGATCGTCGACGGATCCACGCGAGTGGTCGGCGAGGTACCCGGGGTCGCGCCCGGCGGCGAAGGAGGCCTGCTCGGCATCGCCGTCTCCGACGGGTTCCTGTACGCCTACGCGACGACGGCCGACGACAACCGCGTGATGCGTCTCCCCCTCGAGGGCGAGCCCGGCTCGCTGCGCCTGGGCGCCGCCGAGACGGTGGTCGACGGCATCCCCTCGGCGAACATCCACAACGGCGGGCGCATCGCCTTCGGCCCCGACGGTCTGCTGTACGTCACGGCCGGAGATGCCTCCGAGCCCGGTGCCGCCCAGGATTCCGGTTCGCTCGGCGGCAAGATCCTGCGCGTCGAGCCCGACGGGGCCATACCTGCCGACAACCCGTTCCCGGGTTCGCCGGTGTGGAGTCTCGGTCACCGCAACCCGCAGGGCATCGGGTGGGATGCCGCGGGCGTCATGTACGCGTCGGAGTTCGGCCAGAACACCTGGGACGAGTTGAACGTCATCGAGCCGGGTGCGAACTACGGCTGGCCCGAGGTCGAGGGCACGGGAGGGCAGGCGGGCTTCGTGGACCCTGTGCAGCAGTGGGCGCCGACGGATGCCAGTCCGAGTGGTCTCGCGGTGATCGACGGGGCGGTGGTGATCGCCAACCTGCGCGGCCAGCGCGTGCGCGTCATCCCGACGGCGGACCTGGGCGCGGCGTCGGAGTACTTCGTCGGCACGTACGGGCGGCTGCGCGACGTCGTCGTCGCCCCCGACGGTGCACTGTGGGTCGTGACGAGCAACACCGACCGTGGAGGCGGCGATTCCGACGCGATCCTGCGCGTGCCCCTCGTCGCCGACTGAGCGTCAGGGGGTCAGGACCGTGACGCCCGCCTCCGCGAGGGCTGCAGCGAGCTCCGCGGACGGCGGTGCGTCGGTGATGAGGTAGTCCGCCTTCTCGAGAGGGGCGATCTGCGCGAACAGGCGCCGGTCGAGCTTGGAGGAGTCGGCGAGGATCGCCGTGCGGTCGGCCTTCTGGATCATCTCGGTCATCATCGTGGCGTCGCCGAGGTTGCTCGTGGAGAAGCCCGACCCGTCGACCGCCCCCACCGCGATGAGGGCGTAGTCGCTGCGGATGTCGACCTCGGGGGAGTGCGAGTTCATCGCGAGGGTCACCGGGCCCGTGGTGGCCTGGGTGATCGTGCGGACCGCTCCGCCGAAGATGAAGAGGTCGCGGAACACCGACGGCGAGATCTCGGCGGGGATGCGCAGGTTGTTCGTCGCGATGGTGAGGTCGCGGTGGTTGCGCAGGGCGCGAGCGACGGCGAGCGTCGTCGTGCCGGCGTTCAGCATGAGCGTGGAGCCGTCTTCGATGAGCTCGACGGCGAGGGCGGCGATGCGCTCCTTCTCGGAGATCTGCATCTGCAGGCGCACGTCCAGCCCGCGATCACGGCCGGGGACCGACATCGCGCTGACGGCCCCGCCGTGCGTGCGCACGACGATGCCCTCGCGATCGAGCTGATCGAGATCGCGGCGGACGGTGTCGATCGAGACGCCGAAGTGCGAGGCGAGGTCGACCACCGTGACCTGTCCGGTGTCGGCGACGTAGGCGGCGAGTTCCGCCTTGCGGCCCGCCGGCAACCGCCGCTTCGTCGTGGCTGTGGTTCCGTCCATGGCGTCATCTTTAGCACGGTTCTGCTGCGGCATCCGCAGGATTTGTGAGAAAACGGCAAAGAACAGCAGCTTTGGTCGGTGATCTGCGTTCTCTGGCGCGCTTTCGTGCGTGAATTGTCACGAATCTGCATCGAACGCTTGACCTTCCCCCGCAAGGACGCGCATACTCATGCTCAAAGATGCAAGAACGCGCAGAACAGCGCGAAATGCAGCAGATCTCAACGAGGAGAAACGATGGACAACAGCGGGCGCCGGCGTCGGAACGCCTTCAAGCTCGTCGGTGTCGCAGCAGCGGCCACGACCCTCCTGGCGATGGCGGGGTGCTCGTCGAACAACGCCGCACCCGCGGACGGCGGGGACGTCACGATCGAATTCGCCCAGTGGTGGGAGCCCGAACTGGGCGACGGGCAATTCCGCGGTCTCATGGACCAGTTCGAGAAGGAGAACCCGGGCATCAAGGTCGACCTGGTCAGCGGCCCGTACGCCTCCACCAAGGAGCAGCTCTTCGCCGGAGCGGCATCCGGCACCATGCCCGACGTCGTCGGTCTCGACGGCGCGTGGGTCAGCGACTTCGCCAAGCAGGGCGTGATCGCCGACCTGTCGAAGCTCATGAGCGACTCCGGCTACGACGAGAGCCAGCTCGCCAGCCAGATCAAGGTCGACGGCAGCACGTACATGATCCCGGTCGTCAACTTCGTCTACCCGATGTTCACGAACGACGGTCTGCTCTCGCAGGCGGGCGTCTCGGCTCCGCCGTCCACGCGCACCGAGTTCGCCGACGCCGCGAAGAAGATCACCGCCCTCGGCGGCGACGTCTCCGGGTGGGTGCTTCCGCTCTCGCTCGAAGCCCCCAACGGCGTGCAGAACGACGTCATGTCGTGGGTGTGGGCCTCGGGCGGATCGATGCTCAAGGACGGCAAGCCCGACCTGACGAACTCCGACGTTTCGTCGGCGACCGACTACATCCAGCAGCTGTGGAAAGACGGCGTCATCGCGCCGGGCTCGTTCACCATGAAGGAGCAGGACAAGGTCGAGGAGTTCACGAACGGCCGCATGGGCATGATGATCGACTCGCTCGCGCACATCAACCTCATCCGCGAGTCCAACCCCGACCTGAAGTTCTCGATCTCGGCGATCCCCGCCGAGGACGGCTTCTCCGGCGAGCGCGGCATCCCCTACGCCTCGTGGGGCATCGGTGTCGCCGAGAACTCCGAGCACAAGGACGCCGCATTCAAGCTCGTGCAGTTCTTGATGGGCAAGGACGTCAACAGCGAGCTGTCGACGATGGCCAAGGCGTTCCCGGGCAACACCGAGAGCGTGCCCACGTTCGTCGAAGACGACGAGCTGTTCAAGACCGCCTTCGACATCTACAAGAAGGGCTACCCGGCGAACGAGTTCACCGGTCTGCCCGTCGCCGAGGACCTGATGCGCCAATTCGGCGAGCAGTTCCAGGCAGCCCTCGACGGTCAGCAGTCCATGAGCGACGCGCTGAAGAAGTCGCAGGACGAATGGACGTCGGAGTTCTGATCCGATCCTGATCCGGGATGCCGCACCGTACCGCCTGGCGGTGCGGCATCCCGCTCATCGAAAGCCGCACACCATGTCAATGCGCACCCTCACTCCCCCCGACACCGAGGTGATCGTCACCGGACGGCCCACCTCGCGCCGCACCCGCCAGCTCCGCAAGGCCGGCGAGGCGTACGTCTTCCTGTCGCCGACCCTGATCCTGCTCTTCGTCCTGATGATCGTTCCGATCGTGATGGTCGTGGGGTACTCCTTCCAGGACAACGTCATCCTGAACAAGAGCCCCGACCTCGTCGGCGTCGACAACTACGTCGCGATCCTGACGGACCCGGGCTTCTGGAAGGCCACCGGCAACACCCTTTTCTTCACCCTCACCAGCGTCGCCGCGCACCTCGTGCTCGGTCTGTCGTTCGCGATGCTGCTCAACAGTCGCCTGATCGGAGCGGTGCCCCGCGCGATCTTCCGCGGGCTGTACGTGCTGCCCTGGCTGTTCACCGTCGCGGTGATCGCGGTGCTGTGGCGCATGCTGCTCGCCCCCAACGGCATCGTCAACTTCCTCCTGAACACGAACATCGAGTGGCTCTCGTCGCCGCAGCTCGCCCTGGGCACCGTCACGTTCATCAACATCTGGGCCGGCTACCCGTTCTTCATGGTCAGCTTGCTCGCCGGCCTCCAGGGCATTCCGAGCGACCTGTACGAGGCGGCGACCGTCGACGGGGCGAGCCCCGCGCAGCGGTTCTGGAACGTCACGATCCCGCAGCTGCGACCCATCATCGTCAGCCTCGTGCTGCTCGACCTGATCTGGACCTCGCAGCAGTTCGCCCTCATCTGGCTGACCACGGGCGGCGGTCCGATCGACGTCACCGAGATGCTCAGCACCTTCACCTACAAGCTCGCATTCGCGAAATACGACTTCTCGATGGCCTCCACCTCGGCGGTGCTGGTCCTGGCGATGTCGATGATCATCGCGGTGCTCTACGTCCGCCAGCAGAAGGCGAGGGACTGACATGGCCTCGACGACCACCACGCCGCGTCAGCGCGTCGGCACCACCGCCCCGCGTCAGCGCGTCGCTACCACGAAGACGCGTCGCCGGCTCGCCCAGACCGGCGTGCTCATCGGCCTCGTCATCGGAGCGGTGTTCGCCGCGGGTCCGGTGCTGTGGATGCTGTCGAGCTCGTTCAAGTCGAACACGCAGATCTTCGAGCTCCCGCCGCGCCTGATCACCGACACCTTCTCGTTCGACGCGTACGTGTCGATCCTCACCAACCCCGAGACGGTGCGCTTCTTCATCAACAGCTACGTCGTGGCGGGAGCGGTGACGATCCTGACGCTCCTCGTCGCGATCCAGGCGGCGTACGCGTTCAGCCGCTTCGAGTTCCGCGGCAAGCGCATCGTCAACGTCATCATCGTCAGCGTCCAGGCCGTGCCGCCGATCACGCTGCTCATCCCGTACTTCGGGCTGATGGTCGGGCTCGGGCTCTACAACACCTATCCGGGCCTGATCTTCACCTACATGGTCTTCACGTTGCCCTACGCGATCATCATGATGACCGGGTACTTCAACACCCTCCCCAAGGAGCTCGACGAGGCGGTCCGCGTCGACGGCGCCGGCTCCTTCACCGCGCTGTGGCGCGTGCTCGTGCCGATCTCGATCCCGGGCATCGTCTCGGTGGGCATCTACACGTTCATGATCGCGTGGAACGAGTTCCTGTTCGCCCTGACCCTCACGCGCACCATCGACATGCGCACCGTGCCCATCGGCATCCAGTTGCTCATGGGCCAGCACTCGTACGAGTGGAACCAGATCATGGCGATGAGCATCCTCGGCTCGATCCCGGTGCTGCTGCTCTTCCTCTTCTTCCAACGCTTCTTCATCAGCGGCCTGACGGCCGGCTCGGTGAAGAGCTGACCGCCGCCCAACCAACCCCGAACAAGGAGTCATCCGTGCTTTACACCGGCAAGTCCATCCTCGACGTCGCCAATGCCCACAGCTTCGCCATCCCGGCCTTCAACATCAGCGACTGGGCGATGTTCACCGGGATCATGGACATCAGCGAGGAGAAGAACGCTCCGGTCATCATCGCGATCCACCCCGACGAGGTCTCGCACATCACCACCGACCTGATCCCGGCGATGCACGCCCGCGCGCACCGCTCGAGCGTGCCGGTGGCCATCCACTGGGACCACGGCGGAACGTACGACCAGATCATCACCGCGATCAAGGCCGGCTTCACCTCGGTCATGATCGACGCCTCGCTCGAGCCGTTCGAGCAGAACGTGGCGCTCACCCGCAAGGTCGTCGAGGCCGCCCACGCCGTCGGCGTGCAGGTCGAGGGAGAGCTCGGCACCATCGGCGCGAACGACAGCTACGGCGAGTCGGGAGCGGCCGAGATCATCTACACCAACGTCGACGACGCGGTGCGCTTCGTCGAGCAGACCGGCGTCGACAGCCTCGCGATCGCCATCGGCACCTCGCACGGGCTTTACCCGGCCGAGAAGAACCCCGAGCTGCGCCACGACCTGCTCGGGCAGATCAAGGCCGCCGTCGGCATCCCGCTCGTGCTGCACGGCGGATCGAGCAACCCCGACGCGGAGCTCGCCCGCGCGGTGTCGCTCGGCATCAACAAGATCAACATCTCCAGCGACATCAAGGTGGCGTACCACGACCGCATGCGCGAGGTGCTCGGCACCGACCGCCGCCTGCGCGAGCCGAACGCCATCCAGCCCGAGTGCATCGCCGCCATGAAGGTGACCGCCGCTGAGAAGATCGACCTGTTCGGCGCCGCCGGCAAGGCCGACCTCTACTGATCGGACGGTGATCGACGTCATGGCGGAAGACCTCGTGCTCGGACTCGGCGGCACCGTCGACTACGAGATCCGGTGGGATGCCGATGTGCTCTCAGCCCTCGCCGAGAGCTACGGCATCCGTGTCGACGAGTTGACCACCACGACGCCGATCATCGACGAGCGGGCGCTCGTCGTCACCGTGCTCGCCTTCCTCGCCACCGGCGGGGGAGGCGAGCGCTTCGTGCTGTCGTCGGAGATCGTGGAGACCTTCGCCGCGCACTTCGACAAGACCATCACCCTCGGCGGGACGGGGGTGCGCGCGGGGATCGCCCTCGACCGCATCGGCGTGCCCACGGTGCAGCATCTCGTGAGCATCGACGACAACGTGCGGCGTCTGCTGCCTGCGTCGATGAGCATCGTCTCGTCGGCCACGCACGACACCCTCGACCCGCACCTCATCGTGCAGTACCCCGAAGCGACGACGGTGCGTCTGGTCGACGGGGCGGTGACGGCGCGGACGTCGAACCGCATCATCTTCGCGAACGACGCCCCGAACCGCGAGATGGCGATCGCGGTCGGCCTCAGTGACGCCCTCGCCGACGCGGCGGCATTCCTGGTGTCGGGCTTCAACACGATGCAGGATGCCGCTCTGCTCGCGTCGCGGCTCGACGATCTCGTCGCGGCGATGCGGCGCCTCCCGCCCGAGGCCCTCGTCTACTACGAGGACGCGGGGTTCTACCGCCGCGAGCTGTCGGCCCTCGTGCGCGAGCGCCTCCTGGAGCGCATCGACGTCTACGGGATGAACGAGGACGAGCTGCAGGAGTACCTCGCCCGCCCGGTCGACCTGCTCTCGCCGGCCGATGTCTGCGCCGCCCTCGCCGACGCGCACGCGCTGATCCCCGCACGGGCCCTGGTCGTGCACACCCGGTACTGGGCGATCGCGGTCGGCCCCGCAGCGGCCGCGCACCGCGCGGGCCTCGAGAGCGCGGTGCGCACGGCGGCCACGCGCTTCCGGCTCGGTGACGCCTGCACGGCGGCCGACCTCGACGACACCGCGCGCCTGGGCCGACACCCCGGCGGCGAGACGGTCGTCGCCGCCACGGAGCGCGAGCTCGGCGCGACGGGAGTGGCGGCCTTCGTCGTCGACACAGCCCAACCCACCACGATCGGCCTGGGCGACACCTTCGTCGGGGGCTTCCTCGCCGCGGTGCCCGCTGCGGCCCGACGCGCCACCGCCGTCGCCCTCGATCGGGCCCTCGACGCGGCGTGCGGCCGGCTCTGACCCACGGCGGCGGGCGGGGTCAGTGCGCCCCGGTGTCGGCATCCGGATCGGAGAACGGCCCGCACGCCGCGATCACGCGGCGAAGGCTCACGGCCGCGGCCCAGGCGTCGAGGGGTTCGTCGTGCGCCTCGAGTGCGCGAAGACGGTCGGTGAAGGTCGTCAACGCCTCCTCGGCAGCGTGCAGCTGGTCGGCCGTACCGACCGGATCGGGCGGTGTCTCGACCAGGTGCGCCACCGTCGTGATCGCTTCGGAGAGGACCCGGCGCGCGTCGGCGGGGAGCTTGGCGTCGACGGAGGGACCGCTGGTGAGGCCGGCGAGGGCGGCGGAGAGTTCCCGCGTGGCGTCGGCCGTGCCCGTCAGGGCGTCGAGGCGCCGCCAGCCGAGGTCCCGCGGCGCCTGCAGCCGGCGACCGCGCGGGTTGTAGCGGCGGCTCTCGTCGGCCAGTTCGACCTCTTCGCGCACATCGGCGAGGGTGCCGCGCAGGCGAGCTTCGGCCTCGTCCGCGGCGTCGGGGTCGAACGAGTGGCCGGCGAGCGAATCGGCGATGCTCCGCAGCGACGCGGCGAGCGCGTCGCGCAGTTCGGCGAGGCGGTCGTCGGCGCGCTTCACGCGCAGGGGCGGGACGACGACGAGGTTCACGATCACGCCGACCACGACGCCGAACGCCATGGTGACGAGGTACGACACGGAGTAGCCGTCGGGGTCGGCGCCGCCCAGCAGCAGCACGAAGAGCCCGGCGATGGCCACCCAGTCGCGGCCCACGCCGAGGGCGCGGACCCCCGCGAGGAGCACGCCGATCAGGATGACGGCGGCCACGGCGGCGATGCGCGGCACGCCGAGGCCCACGACGGCGAGGCTGGCGAGCCCCAGGCCGATGCCGATCCCCAGCCCGACCACGGCCTGCACGCCGCTGGAGGCCGATCGCGCGACCGTCGGATACATGCTGACGAGCACCCCGAGCGGCGCGTAGTACGAGTACTCGCTCTGCGCCCACGGCACGTACGGCGCGAGATACCAGGCGAGAGCGGCGGCGACGGCCGTCTTGGCGGCGAGCAGCAGGCGGTCGGCGGTCACCGCGTCGGCCCACCACCGTCGGGGGTCGAGGGCGGGGGGAACGTTCACAGGCGCAGCGTGCGGGGGCGAGGCGACACCACCCCATGCTGCGTGCTCGCGCCGATCTCGTCGCGGGGGTTGCCGCCGCGCGACGGGGCGGGTAGCCCTCACCCCTTCGGGCGGTAGGCCCTCCAGAGCACCCGGGCGTGACGGGCCTTGGCGCGCTCCACGCCGTTCTCGTCCTTGCGGGCGGCGCTGATCCATTCGGCGAGGCGACTGGCCACCGCTCCGAGCACCATGCTGATGTCGGCGTGCGTCGCGGGCGGCACTGCGGCTTCGGCCGCCGGCATCCGCCCCTTTGGTCCCAGATCGTCGTCGATGTGCCGGAAGACCAGCCGCGCGACGCCGACCGCGTGGCTGTTGACGACGCAGTGCGCGGCGCCCTCGATCTCCCATCGGCGGGCGCTGCGGGCGCGCGCGACGAGACGGGAGTGCAACCGCCGCGGCGACGGGCGATCGAACTCGCCGCGCAGCAGGAGCAGGCGCGCGTGCCCCGCGCCGACGCGGTCCGAGATGCGGTAGCGGAGCATGTGGGGGAGCGCCTCGAAGAAGTACAGCACTCCGCACAGCAGGTAGGCCGAGACGGCCAGGAGGGCGATGTGCAGCGACTCTCGCACGGTCGACTGCACGAAGCGCACGGCCTGGACGAGGGCGTTGGCCTCCGCCTCGTCGACGACCGGACTCACGAGGACGGCGTGCGAGAGGTCGGGGCGCCGGGCGAGCACCTCGGTGACCACCTGCGTCCCCATCGAATGGCCGAGCAGAACGGGGTCGACGAGGTCGTAGTGGTCGAGCACGCTCTCGACCTGGTCGGCGAAGAACGCGGCGGTGGGCTGTTCTCCGGATGCCGGGACCCCACCGAAACCGGGCAGATCGAGCGCGAACACCTCTCCGCGTCCGGCGAGCAGCGGAGCGAGGAACTCGAAATAGGTCGCGGCGACGCCGATGCCGGCGATGAGGACGAAGGCGCGGTCCGCCCGCGCTCCGGTCGACATGCGCGTGACGCGCGTGCGGACCGCGCCCCGCCGGTGCGTCTCGACCTGCACGTCGATGGAGGAGGAGTCGGCCATCGATCCAGGATGCCGTACGCCACGGCATCCGCTGTCAATCCCGGACCCGACGTCGCAGGTGCGGCCTAGCCTTCCTGCATGAGCGATACTTCCCGTGAACACGAGACCCTCGGCGCACAGCGAGAGGGCGACAACCCCGCAGAGAAGGACCCGTCGGACTGGGTCACCGGTGACGAGCCGATGACCGCGCCGCAGGCCAGCTACCTCGACACCCTCGCCCGTCAGGCCGGAGAGGAGATCTCAGCCGACCTCACCAAGGCCGAGGCATCGGAGCAGATCGAGCGTCTGCAGGGCGAAACCGGCCGCTCCACGGAGTGACCCTCACCCGCTGAACGACGAGGCGTCCCCGCGACCGGGTCAGGTCGTGCGGGACGCTTCTTCGTCTGCGGAGATGTCGTCGATGTCCTGCTGCTCTCCGCGCGCGATGTCGTCGAGGAAGTCGGCGACCACGCGGCGTTCGGCGGGGCCGAGGCGCGCCGCCGCGGCCACGGCGGAGGAACGACGCACCGACAGCACACGGCGGGCGGGGGATGAGGGGTCGATGGTCTCGCGGACGACGATTGACCGGCGGTCGCCGGGGTACGGCTCGCGCGCGACCCAGCCGGCGTCGGCGAGGCGGTCGATGAGCGCCGTGGTCGCCGCCGACGAGATGCCGAGCATCGAGGCGAGCAGACGAGGGGTGACGGGTTCGTCGTCGGGGGAGCGCTGCAGCAGGAAGCGCAGCACCTTCGCGTCGTTGGGGCCGATGCCCAGGGAGTTCAGCGCCGCTCGCTCCGAAGCGATGCCCGAGTCGGTGAGGTCGTTGAGCGCTCTGACCACGTCGTCGGCGGAGGCCGTGTGTCGCATCTCTCCTCCTCAGGTGTCTCGGTGATCTAGTGGTTTCGAACCCGATCAAGTAGGCGACTGTTGTATTCCGCCATGCTACCTGTCGATCAACCGCAGGGGCAGGGGGCTGGACGAGCGGCTCTGACATAGGATGCCCAGGTGGAAAACGGGTCGGAAGCGTCGCGCTATTGGTACGGCGCGAGTGAAGAGGATCGCCGCCGTCGCGCGGTCGACGTGCTCCAGGCCTTCCGCGTGTACCGCGCCGCCGAGGTGGCGATGCGTCGTCGCACGCGCGAATCGATGTCGATGGGCGAGAACGAGCTGCTCGTGCTGCGCTACCTGCTGAGGGCCGCCGGCCAGAACCGACAGGTCTCGCCGAGCGAGCTCACCCGTTACCTGGGCGTCTCCACGGCGTCCACCACCGCGATCGTCGACCGACTCGAGAAGACCGGACACGTCACGCGCGTGCCGCATCCCACCGACCGCCGCAGCATCTTCATCGTGGCCACGACCGAGAGCGACGACGAGGTGCGGGCCACGCTGGGCGACATGCACGCCCGCATGATGTCGGCCGTCGTCGACATGTCGCCCGAAGACAGTGCCGCGGTCATCGCGTGCCTCGGGCGCCTGCAGGATGCCGTGGACCAGGTCGACCCGCACCCGGTCGAGGTCGACGTCGCCCACTGAACCCCGATCGCGAACGAGGCGAGTAGCTAGGCGGCCTTCTTTCCCCCGCAGCATTAGGCGGGCGTGACAGCGCGTGAAACCATGGGGGACATGGACGACGATGCACGCGATGCGGTGATCTCTGCGCGCTCGAGCGACGTCGTCCGCGAGGTCGACGGCGTGCTGGTCGCTCCGTTCCGCGAGGTCCTCGGTCGCCTGCGCGCGGACTACCCCGACGAGGATCCCGGCCGTATCGAGGCGATCGTGCTGCGCGAGTGGGAGGCCTTCTCGGCCGGTCGTCCGCTCGTGGTGCCGACCGCCGTCGAAGACGGGGCCCGCGAGATCCTCGGTCCGCCGCTCGTCTGAGTCACGACCCGGGGTGCTCGGGCTCGGGCACGATCAGAAGACCGCCCGAAGAGTTGGCCGAGGTGGCGAGCGCTTCGATCCACGAACGGCTCAGGAGAGCAGGCTCGGGCTCGTCGAACACGAACCGCAGCGGGATCGACGGATGCAGCCACACGGTGCTGCGGCCGACCTCCTGGTCGGGCCCGTGCGTCCACGACAGGGTGAAGCTCTCACCGCGGCGGAGCTTGGTGGCGATGACGACCTTGACGTGCGCGAGGGCGCGGTCTTCGATCTCGATCGGCGTCGCGACGTCGCCGTAGTAGAGCGTTCCCACACCCGCAACGGTAGTCGCGACCTCGAGGGCCGATCGCGGGGGTTGATTCGCGTCCGGTGACGTGGCAATGACGGGTCGTTCCGCGGAAGCGGTCCCATCTGCGTTCCTCGGATAGGCTCGTGCGCATGGGCAGATTCATCTACGACACCGTCGCCAATGCGGTCGACATCGATGACCGCACGCTCGCGCACCTGCGCATCGTCGTGATGAACAAGCTGCGCCGGTCGGAGTCGTTCATGTTCGACGTCGAGGTCGGAGACGGCAGCGGGCGTCGTAGCTTCTGGATGCACCCCTCGGTGCCCATCCAGTTCCACTTCTACGGAAGCCGTCAGCCGCGCATCAACCGCGTGTGGGTCGAAGACCTCATGCTCGCGGCATCCGGCCCCAATGGGCTGGCGATCACTCCCGAACCGAGCGAAGACGCCCTCGTCGAAGAGGGCTGACCCGCCTCAGTGCTTCTCGGCTTCTTCGGCCGGGGTGATGTCTTCGGGCACGAGCATGATGCCGCCCGAGGAGTTGGCCGAATCGGCCAGGCGCTCGATCCACTCGCGGCTGAGCATCGTCGGCTCGGCGTCGTCGAAGACGAAGCGCAGCGGGATCGCCGGGTGCAGCCACAGCGTGCTGCGGCCGCGTTCCTCGTCGTCGCGGTGACGCCACGAGAGCGTGAAGCTCTCACCGCGACGCAGCTTGGTGGAGATCACGACCTTGAGGTGCGCGAGGGCGCGGTCTTCGATGTGCACGATCGTGCCGCTGCCGCCGTAGTGAATGGTCCCCATGCGGCCCACGATACGCCAGGACACCCGGGGGGTACGCGGGGCGTCGGCGAGTGTCAAGGGCGGGGGTCGCGCACCCCGGGCGTGTCATCGTGAAGGGAATGCACGGAAGGAGGGCGCCGTGACATCTCCCCCGAATCCCTGGCACCCTGAACCTGCGGATGGCCACGACGACGATCTTCCCGACGTCTTCGACGGTCTGACCGCGATCGACGTCGTCGACGGCGAGCTCGTTCCGCGTGCTCCCGCGCCGCCGCGAGCGTGAGGCTCCCAGCGACCTCGTAGCGCTGCTGGTTACGGTCGGATCATGTCTGACCCGCTGGACGATCAGCAGATCACCGTTTCGGGGGCCGCGCTGCGCGCGATGCGCGACGAGTTCCAGCGGTTCCTCATGGAGTACCGCTTCGGGCTCGCCGAGGTCGAGACGAAGATCTCGATCCTGCGCGAAGAGTTCCAGGAGATGCACGCGTACAACCCGATCGAGCACGTCTCGAGCCGGGTGAAGTCGCCCGACAGTCTCGTCGACAAGGTGCGCCGCAAGGGCATCGACACCGACTTCGCGTCGATCAGGTCGACGATCACCGACATCGCCGGCATCCGGGTCACGTGCAGCTTCATCGACGACGCCTACCGGCTCTCCGACCTGCTCACCCAGCAGGACGACATCACCGTCCGCGACGTGAAGGACTACATCGCCCAGCCGAAGGCGAACGGCTACAAGAGTCTGCACGTGATCGTCGAGGTGCCCGTGTTCCTGTCGACCGGCAGGGTGGACGTGCCCGTCGAGGTGCAGTTCCGCACGATCGCGATGGACTTCTGGGCGAGCCTCGAGCACAAGATCTACTACAAGTACGACCGGCTCGTCCCCTCCGACCTCCTCGACGAGCTGAAGGACGCCGCCGACATCGCGGCAGAACTCGATCACCGCATGGAGCGCCTGCACCGCGAGATCCGGGGGCCGCGGCCGGGAGTCGTCTCCCTCTGAGGGCATCGAGTGGCCCGGTCGGGCCGCGGTGGCCACAATGGAGGGATGAGCGACGACGCCGCCCGCCTCGACGAGGTCGCCGCAGAGCTGCTCGCGCTTCCGCCGGCGCGCTTCACCGCGGCGCGCAACGAACGTGCCGCGGCGGAGTCGGGGGCGGTGGGCCGACGCATCGCGAAGCTGCGCAAGCCCACGGTGGCCGCGTGGGCCGTGAACCTGCTCGTGCGCGACGGGCAGCTCGGCGAGGCCGTCGAGCTGTCGCGGGCCCTGCACGAGGCGCAGGACGACCTCGACGCCGCTGAACTGTCTCGGCTGGGGCGTCAACGCCGGCAGCTGGTGGCCGCGCTCGCGCGGCGGGCCGGAGAGCTCGCGGCCGAGGCCGGAACGCCCCTCAGCGCGACGGTGGCGGATGCCGTGCAGAAGACGATCAACGCCGCGGTGGTCGACGAGTCGGTGGCGGCGGCCGTGCTCACCGGGCGCCTCGTCGCCCCGATCGACCTCGCCGATCTCGGCGAGGGAGAGCTGACGACGGCCGTCGCGGGGTCGGTTCCCGAGGCGCTCCCGGCGCCGCAGCCGCGCGACGACCTCGCCGCACGCCGGGAGCGCAAGGCCGCCGAGCGTGCGGAACGCGAAGCGGAGCGCGCGCACGCCGCCGCCGAGCGGGAGCAGACCGCGGCGGAGCGCCGACGGGTCTCGGCGCAGGAGCGAGCGGAGCGGTTGCGCGAGCGCGTCGATGGGCTCCGCGCCGATCTCGAGCGCGCCGAGGCGGAGGCCGACGCCGCCGCCCAGGAGCTCGACGAGCGCGAGAAGGAGAGGGCGGATGCCGCTGCGGCGGTGGCGTCGAGCCTCCGCACGCTCGAGAAGGCGCGCGCTGCGCGCAAGGAAGGGGAGCGCGGGTGAACACCGCCGTGGAGGGGATCCTCGCCGCCGCGCGGACGCGGCTGGCCGACGCCCCGCGCGAGCGCCTGGGGGAACTGCAGGAAGGGCGCCGCCTGCTCGGCATCCCGCGGGCCGCGCGCATCGCCCCGCGGGGGACGGCGTGGCATCTCGGAGCGCTGCTGCTCACCGACGACGCGGTGCTGAGCACCGGCGACATCGTGCGCTCGCGCGCCGAGGTGCGCCGCGGATTCGCCGCGGAATCGCAGCGGCGTCGCGCGGAGCTCTCGGCCGCGGCCGCTCGAGGAGGCGTGCCAGAGGGCGAGACGATCCACATCCAATGGGCGCCGGTGGACCTGTCGGCGCTCGGGGAGCGCAGCGCACCGCTCGCGCTCCGGGGCGGGGAGGTGCTCGTGCGCTGGAGCGCCGCGGGCGGGTACATGCCCCTGGAGCGCTACCTCGACGAGCGCATCGAGCTACTGCGGCATCCGCCCGAGAGGGCATAGAGACCCGCGCGCATAGCCGGGGGTGGGGTGGGTGTCAACTGCCGTGACCACGCAGGTTCGCGGAAACGACGCTGGTCTATCGTGAGCGACGTGCAGCAGGTATGGCCAGGATCCAGTTATCCCCTCGGGGCCACTTACGACGGTAATGGGACGAACTTCGCCCTGTTCAGTGAAGGAGCGGAAAAGGTAGAGCTCTGCCTCTTCGATGAAGACGGAACGGAGACGTGCGTCGAGCTGATCGACGTCGACGCGTTCGTCTGGCACGCCTACCTCCCCAACATCCTGCCCGGGCAGCGCTACGGCTACCGCGTGCACGGGGAGTACGATCCCGCGAACGGCAAGCGCTTCAACCCCGCGAAGCTGCTGCTCGACCCCTACGCGAAGGCCGTCGAGGGCCAGATCGACTGGGGTCAGCCCGTCTTCAGCTACGAGTTCGGCGATCCCGACTCGTTCAACGACGAGGACTCCGCCGCCCACATGATGAAGGGCGTCGTCATCAACCCGTTCTTCGACTGGTCGGGCGACCGTCAGCCGAAGATCCCCTACGCCGAGTCGTTCATCTACGAGGCGCACGTACGCGGCCTCACCCAGCTGCACCCCGACGTGCCCGAGGAGCTGCGCGGCACCTACGCCGGCATCGCCCACCCGGTCGTCATCGAGCACCTCAAGAAGCTCGGCATCACGGCGATCGAGCTCATGCCGGTGCACCAGTTCGTCAACGACTCCACTCTCGAGGAGAAGGGGCTGTCGAACTACTGGGGCTACAACACCATCGCGTTCCTCGCCCCGCAGAACACCTACTCCTCCACCGGCGACCACGGTCAGCAGGTGCAGGAGTTCAAGGCCATGGTCAAGGCCCTGCACGCGGCCGGCATCGAGGTCATCCTCGACGTGGTCTACAACCACACCGCCGAGGGCAACCACATGGGCCCGACGTTGTCGATGCGCGGCATCGACAACGAGGCGTACTACCGCCTCGAAGACGACGACAAGCGCTACTACACGGACTACACCGGCACCGGCAACAGCCTGAACGTGGGCAACCCCCACACGCTGCAGCTGATCATGGACTCGCTGCGCTACTGGGTGCTCGAGATGCACGTCGACGGCTTCCGCTTCGACCTCGCCTCGACCCTCGCGCGCGAGTTCTACGAGGTCGATCGCCTCGCGGCCTTCTTCGAACTCGTGCAGCAGGACCCGATCGTCTCGCAGGTCAAGCTCATCGCCGAGCCGTGGGACGTGGGCCCCGGCGGCTACCAGGTCGGCAACTTCCCGCCCCAGTGGACCGAGTGGAACGGCAAGTACCGCGACACCGTCCGCGACTTCTGGCGCGGTGAGCCGCAGGCCCTCGGCGAGTTCGCCTCGCGCCTCACCGGGTCGGCCGACCTGTACGAGCACTCGGGCCGCTTCCCCGTGGCATCCATCAACTTCGTCACCGCCCACGACGGCTTCACCCTGCGCGACCTCGTGTCGTACAACGAGAAGCACAACGAGGCTAACGGCGAAGACAACAACGACGGCGAATCGCACAACCGCTCGAGCAACATGGGCGTCGAAGGTCCCACCGACGACCCCGAGGTGCTCAAGCGCCGTGCGCAGCAGCAGCGCAACTTCATCGCGACGCTGCTGCTCAGCCAGGGTGTTCCGATGCTGCTGCACGGCGACGAACTCGGTCGCACGCAGGGCGGCAACAACAACGGCTACGCGCAGGACAACGAGATCACCTGGGTGGACTGGTCGAACATCGACACCCCGCTGATCGAGTTCACCGCCGCGCTCGCGCGACTGCGCAAGCAGCACCCGACCTTCCGCCGCAGCCGGTTCTTCGACGGTCGCCCCGTGAAGATGGAGGAGGGCGCTCCGGTGCCCGACGTGGTGTGGCTGCGACCCGACGGCTCGCTCATGCAGCCCGAGGACTGGGACAACGGCTTCGGCCTGGCGGTGGGTGTCTTCCTCAACGGCCAGGGCATCCGCGAGCGCGACCGTCGCGGCGAGTCGATCAGCGACGACCACTTCCTCGTGCTGTTCAACGCGGGCGACGACAAGGTCGACTTCCAGTTGCCCGACTTCGAGTACGCCCCCAAGTGGGACGCGTACGTCGACACCGCGGGCGAGCGCGCCAACACCGAGCCGCTCAACCCCGGCGAGACGCTGCCGCTGGAGCCGAAGTCGCTGATGGTGCTCCGCGAGCACCACCTGCCCGAGCCCGAGGTCGACCACTCGGTCGCGGCCTCGCTCACGGCGCAGATCCAGACGCTCGGCACCGACGACCTGCCCGGGCAGGCGCCCAAGCCGGAGCTGTGACCGAGATGCGGCATCCGCTTTCGACGTATCGCCTGCAGATCCGCGAATCGTTCACCCTCGACGACGCCGCCGAGGTCACGGATTACCTCCGTGACCTCGGGGTCTCGTGGGCGTACCTCTCGCCGATCCTCGAGGCCACGCCCGGGTCGGACCACGGCTACGACGTCGTCGACGTCACGCGCGTCGACCCCGCCCGCGGCGGCGCCGAGGGACTCTCGCGCTTCGTGCAGGCGGCGCGCGCGAAGGACCTCGGCATCCTGATCGACATCGTGCCCAACCACATGGGCGTCTCGGAGCCGCGGAGCAATTCGTGGTGGTGGGACGTGCTGCGCCAGGGACGGGCCTCGGCGCATGCCTCCGCCTTCGACATCGACTGGGAGTTCGGCGCGGGCAAGGTGCGCGTGCCGATCCTGGGCGCCGATCTCGCCGAGGTCATCGACGAGATCTCGTACGACCCGACGCCGGCCGACGACGCCCCCGATGGGCTGATCCGCTACTACGACCACGCCTTCCCGGTGGCTCCGGGAACGGGGACGGATGCCGCGGCCTCGGGCTCGCGCGACGCGATCGAGGCTCTGCTCGATGCGCAGAACTTCGAGCTGCGCTTCTGGCAGGACGAAGCGGCCGACCTCAACTACCGCCGCTTCTTCGCCGTGACGACCCTCGCGGGTGTGCGCGTCGAGCTGCCGGAGGTGTTCGAGGCGACCCACGCCGAGATCCTGCGCTGGGTGCGCGAGGGTCTCGCCGACGGCCTGCGGGTGGACCACCCCGACGGTCTCGTCGACCCGGGTGGGTACCTCGACCGCCTCTCGGCCGCCCTGCGAGAGGCGAGCGACGACGAGGTCGGTTATGTACTCGGCGAGAAGATCCTCGAGCACGGTGAAGCCCTGCCCTCGTGGTGGAAGACCGCCGGCACGACCGGATACGACGCGCTCGCCGAGATCGACCGCGTGCTCACGGATCCCGCGGGTGAGGTGCCCCTCGACGCCCTGGATGCGCGCTTGCGCACCGAGAGCGACCTGCCCGCCCTGACCGGCTGGCACGACCTCATCCACGACACCAAGCGCAAGATCGCCGACTCCATCCAGGTGTCGGAGATCCGCCGCATCGTCCGTGGCCTTCCCGCCGAGCTGCGCGAGGAGTTCGAGGCCGAGGTGCTGCAGGACGCCCTCGCCGAGATCCTCGCGTGCTTCCCCGTCTACCGCTCGTACCTCCCGGCGGGGCGCGCGCACCTCGACGCCGCCGCAGGCGAGGCCGAGATCCGCCGCC
The DNA here is from genome assembly GCF_032464975.1 of Microbacterium algihabitans. NCBI lineage: Bacteria > Bacillati > Actinomycetota > Actinomycetes > Micrococcales > Microbacteriaceae > Microbacterium > Microbacterium algihabitans. The sequence goes on along the minus strand of NZ_JAWDIU010000001.1, from coordinate 765,433 downwards.
CCGAGCTCGACGACGTGATCGAGAAGCTCGTGCCGGCGCTCGCCGACACCGACCTCGAGATCGCGTGGCGCTTCCAGCAGACGACCGGACCCGTGATGGCGAAGGGCGTCGAAGACACGGCCTTCTACCGCTACACGCGGCTGGGCTCGCTCACCGAGGTGGGCGGCGACCCGGGCCAGTTCGCGCTCGACGTGCATGGCTTCCACACCGCGCAGGCGCTGCGCCACGCGTCGTGGCCTACCGCCATGACGACGCTCTCGACACACGACACCAAGCGCGGCGAAGACACGCGTGCGCGCATCGCCGTGCTCGCCGAGATGCCCGAGCGGTGGGCCGCGCGACTCGAGGAGTTCCGCGGCATCGCCTCGACCGGGCACGGTCCCTTCGACGCGCTGCTGTGGCAGGCCATCGTCGGGGCGTGGCCGGCCTCGGCATCCACTCCCGGAGGTCTGAAGGACTACCGCGAACGCCTGCACGCCTACGCCGAGAAGGCCGCGCGCGAGGCGTCGGAGGTCACCGGCTGGTGGGAGCAGGACGAGGCCTTCGAAGAGCGCATGCACGCGCTGGTCGATGCGGCCACCGGTCCCGCGGCCGAGCGCGTGCGCGCGTTCGTCGACGAGATCTCGGCCGACGGCTGGTCGAACGGACTCTCGGCCAAGCTGCTGCAGATCATGGGCCCGGGCGTCCCCGACGTGTACCAGGGCTCGGAGCTGTGGGAGCAGTCGCTGGTCGACCCCGATAACCGTCGGGCCGTGGACTTCGCGGAGCGTCGGCGCCTGCTCGCCTCCATCGACGGGACGGATGCCGTGCGCCCGCCCATCGACGGGACCGGGGCCGCGAAGCTGCTCGTGACCTCGCGCGCGTTGCGGGTGCGGAACGACGTGCCGCTGGACGTCTACCGTCCGCTCGAGGCCGCCGGCGTGGCATCCGATCACGTCGTCGCGTTCGATCGCGGCGGGGTGTTCGCGGTCGCGACGCGCCTGCCCCACGGCCTGCGCACCGCGGGCGGCTGGCGCGACACCGTGCTGCTGCTGCCCGACACGCTGGTCATCGACGTGCTCACCGGCAAGCAGTACCAGGGCGGTCCGACCCGCCTCGGCGAGCTGCTGGCGACGTATCCCGTCGCTCTGCTGATCTCCTGACCTGCGCGCGGCGGGGTGTGCGCCCCGTCGCGCGACGACCATCTCACGCGCGAAGGAAAGAACCCACATGAGCATCGACGTCTGGGCCCCCAAGGCCGAGCGAGTGCGGCTGCGCCGTCTCGACGACAGTGGCGACACCGTCGTCGAAGACGTGGAGATGTCGGCGGATGCCGGCGGGTGGTGGACCGCTCCGGTCGACCTCGCTGACGGCGAGCGGTACGGCTTCGTGCTCGGCGACGGCGACGACCTGCGTCCCGACCCGCGGTCGCGGCGCCAGCCCGGCGGCGTGCACGAGGCGTCGGCGTGGTTCGACCCCTCGGTCTACGCGTGGAACGACGCTGCGTGGACGGGCAAGCAGCTCGCGGGCGGGCTGATCTACGAGCTGCACCTCGGCACCTTCACCCCCGAGGGGACCTTGGATGCCGCGATCGGTCGCCTCGACCACCTCGTCGACCTGGGCGTGACCCACGTCGAGCTGCTCCCGGTGAACGGCTTCAACGGTACGTGGAACTGGGGTTACGACGGGGTGCTCTGGTACACCGTGCACGAGGCCTACGGCGGACCGGAGGCCTACCAGCGCTTCGTCGACGCCGCCCATGCCGCGGGTCTCGCCGTGATCCAGGACGTCGTCTACAACCACCTCGGACCCTCGGGCAACTACCTGCCCCTCTTCGGCGAGTACCTCCGCGAGGGCAGCCGCAACACGTGGGGCGACTCGGTCAACCTCGACGAAGACGCCGTGCGCGCCTACATCGTCGAGAACGCGCTGATGTGGATGAGCGACTACCACGTCGACGGTCTGCGCCTCGATGCCGTGCACGCCCTGCTCGACCACCGCGACCCGCACGTGCTGCAGCAGATCGCCGAGCGCACCGATGCCCTGTCGGCGCACCGCGGCGTCCCGCTCACGACCATCGCCGAGAGCGACATGAACGACCCGAAGCTGATCCTCCCGCGCGAGGCCGGCGGCTACGGACTCACCGCGCAGTGGTCGGATGACTGGCATCACACCGCCCACGTCGCCCTGACCGGAGAGACGATCGGGTACTACGAGGACTTCGCCGACCTCGACGCGTTCCGCAAGGTGAGCGAGGGCGGCTTCTTCCACGACGGCACCTACTCGACCTTCCGCGAGGAGAAGCACGGCAAGCCCGTCCCCGCCGACGTGCCGAACTGGCGCCTGGTGACCTTCGCGCAGGACCACGACCAGATCGGCAACCGTGCCGCCGGCGATCGCCTCTCGCAGACGCTCGACTACGACCGCCTCGCCGCGGCCGCCGTGGTCACGCTGACGGCCCCCGGCACGCCGATGCTGTTCATGGGCGAGGAGTGGGGCGCCACCACCCCGTGGCAGTTCTTCACCTCGCACCCCGAGCCCGAGCTCGGCAAGGCCACCGCCGAGGGGCGCATCGCCGAGTTCGAGAAGATGGGCTGGGACGAGTCGACCGTGCCCGACCCGCAGGACCCCTCGACCTTCGAGAACTCGAAGCTCGACTGGGACGAGGTGGGCGAGGGCGACCACGCGCAGCTGCTCGGTCTGTACCGCGAACTCGCGAAGATCCGCCGCGAGCGCCCCGAGCTCACCGACCCCTCGCGCGAGGGTCTGTCGGCCGCGGCCCGCAAGGCCGAGGGCGGGCGCGTGTACGAGCTGCGTCGCGGCGACCTTCTCGTCGTCGTGAACCTGTCGGATGCCGAGGCGTCGGCCTCCGCGGCATCCGGTGCCCGTGTGCTGCTGGCCACCGCCGAGGGCGTCGTGCTCGACGGCACCACGCTGACGGTGCCCGCCGGAGCGAGCGCGATCGTCGCACCGGCTCTCTAAGCGAGGCGGTTCTCCGAGGCCTCCAGGTCAGTCTTCCCGCAGAAGCAGCTCTCCCGCATATATGGGGCAGGCGTCGAGAAGCTCTCCGGCTCGGCTGTTCTCGGTAAGCCACGACGCGAGACCGTCGTCCAGGTACCTGGCGATCTCGATGACTGACGCGTGGGCTGTTTCGAGGTCCAGGCGCACCGGCTCATCGGAGTGGTGGCGTTCACCCACGAGAGGTATGCCCCAGATGATGTGTTCGTGGTGAGCAATCCGGTTGCGGAGGACCTGAACTCTCCGCGCGACATTCTCCACACGCTGGCGTTCGACATCTCCTACGCCGGGGAAGGCTCGACGAACGGCGGCCTTCCAGATAGTCGTGTCATAGATCCGACGCTCACGAATGCCGTTGCGTTCGGCGAACTGCCCGCGGCCGAGCAACTTCACCCAGAAACCGAACATCAGGGAAGCGACGAGCTTGCCGTGCCGCAGTGAGGGGTCATCAGGGAGCTTGCTGAGGCGGATGCGTCCTTTCGCCTCCTCGACAAGTTCGGTCCCGTCCTCGTCCAGAAGTGACCGGTCGTCGTACCACTCCAGCCCGTACCGGTCGGCGAGCTCCCTCGCCATGGCCGAGCGCATGGCGACCTCGACGTGACCGAGATCCTCGAAAACAGCGAGCGCCACAGAGTTGGCCCAGCGATAGAGATCGACACCGTCGACGTCCTGATCGTGTCGGCATGCGTCGTCGTAGCGTTGCATGCGAACCGCGGGGATCGTTGCGCGAAGACGATGCATGAGACCTCATTGCCGACGGGATCTGTTCGAAGTAGAATATCGAACAGCCCCCGACGCAGCGCACCTCGTGTGACGGTCGGGGTTTCTCTTTCGGCTGCCGCAGATTGGCGTAGTCGCGTGCGGGGAACGGCGTCGTTCAGTCGCTGAGCGAGATGCGGCCCATCGCTGCCTGGATCGCCACCGCCGCGGCTCCCCGCGCCCAGGCGGAGAAGCCCGAGCGGTCGGGGTGGATCGAGACGGCGGATGTCGAGCGCTCGCGGCCGCGCGCGAGAGACGCCTCGACCTGGTCGCGCACCAGATCGAACGCCTCCACGCCTTCTCCGGCGAGCACGATGTCGGACTGCAGCGACAGGTTGGCGGCGAGGGCGCACAGGGTTCCGAGGGCGTCGCCTGCGGCTTCCATGACGGTGCGGGCGGCGGGCTCGCCGGCGCGGGCGAGCGAGAGGGCCTCGTCGTACCCGACCTGTCGGCCGAGGGTGTCGGAGACCCGAGCCGAGATCGCGGTCGTCGTCAGCAGGGCGGCGGCGCAGCCGCGGTGCCCCTCGGGGCAGGCGGGGCCGTCGGCCATGAGCGGGAGGTGGCCGACGGTGCCGACCCCGGCATCGGGGGTGCGCACGGTACGTCCGTCGATCACGAGGCCGAAGCCCACTCCCGCGCCGACGGTCACGATCGCGAAGCCCGGGAGGTCGCGACCCACTCCGAACCAGCGCTCGGCCTCGGCGAGGGCGACGACGTCGTTCTCGAGGGCGACCGGCACGTCGAGGCGCGCCGCGAGCGCATCGGCGAGGGCGACGTCACGCCAGCCGAGGAAGGGGGCGTCGACGGCGACCCCGTCGCGCACGGCGCCGCCCAGGCTCACGCCGATCCCGCGCACATCGCTCAGCCCGAGCGCCGCGACCGCGGTGGCGATCTCGTCGATCACGGCCTCCGGCGTCGAACCCGACAGGCGACGGTCGGAGCGCTCGCGCACCTCGGCCCGGATGTCGGTCGCGACGAGGTAGAGGTGATCGCCGGTGAGCTTGACGCCGACGAACGTCCCGGCCGTGGGCGAGATGTCGAGCGGCCGCGAGGGGCGCCCGACCGAACCGTCGACGTCGTCGTCGAGCTCGATCAGGATGCCGGCGTCCACCAGGGGGCGGGTCAGGCGGGTGAGGCTCGGCGGCGAAAGGTGCAGGCGCGCGGCGAGGGCGGTGCGCGACAGGGGGCCGTGGGTCAGCACGGCGCGGGCGACGGCGGCTTCGCTCTCGGTGAGCATCGCGCCTCCGTCCCGTTCGCCCACAGCAGGCGGGCATTTGTTTCGTGGTAGAAATAATGCCATGTCGCACACCGTCGTCGCACCCGAGACCCCTCCGGCGGCGCACCTCCGCGCAGGCGGCACCAGCGTCGTCATCGACCTCACCGCGCTGCCCGCGCCCGCCATCATTCACTGGGGGCCCGACCTCGGCGCCCTCGACGGGGATGCGCTCTCGTCGATGGTCGTGGCCGCGCGTCCGCAACGCGTCTCGGGCGGCATCGACCAGACGCCCCGCCTCACGATCGTGCCGACGGCCGCGGCCGGCTGGCCCGGCGCTCCCGGATACGAGGGAGGGCGCGGCGGCGTCGTGCAGGGAACGGTCTTCTCCCTGGCATCCGTCGACTCCACCCCCGACGCCGTGACGCTGCACCTCGTCGACGCCCAGCGCGCTCTGCGTCTGCGCGCGGATCTTCGGGTGGATGCCGCGGGCCTGTTCTCGCAGACGCTCACGGTGGTCAACGACGGGACCGACGACCTCGTCGTCTCGACCCTGCAGCCGAGCTTCCCGCTGCCGTGGGAGGCCACCGAGATTCTCGACACCACCGGCCGCCACCTGCGCGAGCGCTCGTCGCAGCGCCACGCCTTCACCTTCGGCACGCACCTGCGCGAGAGTCGCCGCGGTCGCCCCGGTGCCGACGCGACCCTGCTGCTCGCCGCCGGACGACCGGGCTTCGGGTTCGAGACGGGTCTGGTGCACGGCATCCACGTCGCGTGGAGCGGCAACCAGCGCGTGTTCGCCGAGCGGCTGCCGCTGGGCGAGGCGCTGCTCGCGGGCGGCGAGATGGCCGCGTGGGGCGAGATCGTGCTCGCACCGGGCGCCGAGGTCTCGTCGCCGCTCGTCTACGGGTCGTGGGGCGACGGTCTCGACGAGCTCGCCGCGCGATTCCACGACACCTGGCGCGCCCGGCCGCAGCACCCGGAGCGCCCGCGCCCGATCACCCTCAACACGTGGGAGGCCGTCTACTTCGACCACCGCCTGCCGAAGCTGCTGCAGCTGGCCGACGTCGCCGCCGAGATCGGCGTGGAGAGGTTCGTGCTCGACGACGGCTGGTTCCGCGGCCGCCGCGACGACACCGCCGGTCTCGGCGACTGGTTCGTCGACGAGGGCGTCTGGCCCGACGGACTGAGCCCGCTCGCCGACCACGTCACGGGCCTCGGCATGGAGTTCGGCCTGTGGTTCGAGCCCGAGATGCTCAACCCCGACAGCGACGTCGCCCGCGCGCACCCCGAGTGGATCCTGCGCGGTCGCGACGAGCTGCCGCCCTCGGCGCGCCAGCAGCAGGTGCTGAACCTCGCGCACCCCGGCGCGTACGCGTACATCCTCGAGCGGATGACCGAGGTGCTGCGGGCCTACCCGATCGCCTACGTGAAGTGGGACCACAACCGCGATCTCGTGGATGCCGCGACCGGGCCCGGCGGCGGCTCGGCCGTGCACGCCCACACGCTCGCCGTGTACCGGCTGATCGACGAGCTGAAAGCGAGCTTCCCGGGCCTCGAGATCGAGAGCTGCGCCTCGGGCGGGGCGCGCGTCGACCTCGGCATCCTGGACCGCACCGACCGTATCTGGACGAGCGACTGCCTCGATCCGGTCGAGCGGCTCGAGACGCAGCGCTACACCGCCCTGGTCGTGCCGCCCGAGATGATGGGCATGCACCTGACCACCCCGCGCGTGCACTCGACCGGCCGCACGGTCTCTCTCGCCTTCAGCGGAGCCGTCGCGTTGTTCGGTCACTTCGGCATCGAGTGGGACCTGACCACGCTCGACGAGCGCGACCGCGCCGTCGTGGGGGAGTGGGTCGCCCTCGCGCGGCGGGTGCGCCCGCTGGTGGCGACGGGGCGTCTCGTGAACGTCGATGTCGCCGACCCCGGCCTCGACGTGCGCGGAGTCGTCTCGGCCGATCGCGACCAGGCGTTCTACACCATCGCGCAGACGCAGACCCTGATCGCCTCACCCGCGGGACGCGTGCGTCTGCCGGGCCTCGATCCCGACCGCACCTACCGCGTGCGCCTGGTGACCCCGGGCGGCCTCGTGCAGGAGCCCGCGCAGTCGCCCTTGCCGTGGGCCCACCTCGACACCGAGCTCACCGGGCGCCAGCTGGCCGTGGCCGGCATCCGTCCGCCCGTGCAGAACCCCCAGCAGGCGGTGGTGGTGGAGCTGACGGCTCGCTGAGCCCCTCAGGCCGAGATGGCGAACAGGCCGCCGATGCCCACGGCGTAGAGCACGAGGACGACGAACGAGTCGATGCCCATCCCGATCAGCCGCCGCTGCGGGCGGAAGATCAGGCCCACGACGTACACGAGCGTCAGCAGGGCGGCGAGAGCCGTCAGGTAGATGTCGGCGGCGTTGGCGCTGGGGAGCACGGCCGTCCCCGAGATCACCGTCGCCACGAGGAAGAGCACCGGCAGGAAGGCGTTGCCGCCGAAGATGTCGCTGATCGCGAGGTTGTCGTCACCCTGGCGGATGGCCTGCAGCCCGGTCGAGATCTCGGGCAGAGAGGTCGCAAGGGCGAGCACCGTCGCGCCGAAGAGCACCCCCGACAGTCCGATCTGCGACGACGCCGCATCTCCCGCGCGCTCGAGCACCACGCCCGCGACAAGGGTGGCGAGTGCCGAGATCGAGAACACGACCACGGCCTTCTTCGTGCTCATCGCCTTCGCCGGATCCTTCTTGTGCGGCTTCGGCGTGGCATCCGGTGCCCGACCGTCCTCGTGCCACGGCAGGTGCGATCCGGCGCGCTGCACGAGGATCAATCCCACGATCCACAGGGCCGCGATCAGCACGACGTCGGGGGTGAGCCGCAGCACCTCGAGTCCGCTCGGCAGCTGGCTTCCCGCGATGACGACGGCCAGGACGGCGACGACGACGAGGCCCTCCAGGACGAGGGTGAGGGATGCCGCGCGGTAGGTCAACGGCTTCACCCCGCGGCCCCGCTTGCCGAAGGCGTCGAGGATGACGAGCACGACCGTCTGCAGGGCGATCCCACCCAGGATGTTGCCCACCGCGACCTCGAGGTTGCCCGAGACGGCCGCCGACACCGTGATGGCGATCTCGGGGAGGTTGGTCGCCACCGCGAGCACGATGAGGCCTCCGAGCGCACTGCCCAGGTGCAGTCGGGCGTCGAGGACGTCGGTTGCTTTCGACAGCTGGATTCCGGCGACCCACACCACCGCCGCTGCGGCGACGAAGATCACGACGAGCAGGAAGAACGGCAGCGAGTCCACCGCCCGATTACACTTCCCGCGCCGTGTGCATCCGCCCCTCTTGCGGGACGGATGCAACGGGTCTAGTCGTCAGTCGACGCTCGGGCGGATCAGACGCAGTACCCGGACGATCACCGGCGGAAGCAGCACGACCGCGGCCACGACGAGAGCGGTCGCGCCGATCGGGCCGCTCTGCGGCTCGCCGGTGAAGCGCTCCACGGCGAGCCAGCTGAGACCCCAGGCGAGGGCGATCGCGGGCGTCACGCGCCACGAGCTGCGCCAGGCGATCGCGAGTCCGATGAGGGCCACCACGATCAGGACCGCGATGCCGATGGCATCCGCCCCCTGCTCCCAGCTCGGCGGGACGATCGTCGTCAGCCATGCCGCGGTATTCGCGACGGTCGCCAGGGTGACCCACCCGAGGTGGAGGCCGGTGACACCGTCGATGAGCACCGAGTCCAGGACGCCGCCCCGCGGCTCGCGGGTGGCGACCGCGACGCGGAACGTCCAGCCGAGCGCCGCGAGAAGCAGCACGATCACGACGACGGTGAGGAAGAGCGTCCCGAAGCGTGCGGCGACCAACCACAGTCCGTTGAGGGTCATCGTCAGCGCGATCAGCCAGCCGAGGGCGCGCTGGCGCGGGGTCGTGCGCTGGCGGGGGAGCGCCTGCCAGATCGAGTACGCGATCAGGCCGAGGTAGATGACCGACCAGATCGAGAACGCGGGACCGGCGGGCGCGAGGTACGAGCCGTCGGTGTTGAGCGCGCCCCCCTGCTGGTCCTGCACGGCGGAGTTTCCGAAGGCGCCCGCACCGATGACGGCCGCGATCAGCATGAACGACACGGCGGAGAGGACGACGATCTGGCGCGCGAGGTCCGAGCCCCGCCACTGAGCTGTTCCGTTCATGTCTAGAACACTAGAAAAGCTAGGTAAATGGGGTGGTCGGGGTTGACATCGCCGGGTCGGGCTGCCGTCGTGCGGATGGGGGGAGGGACACGCCGTGTGGAGACTCGTCGGGGCGGCGTGTCGTCGTCGGGATCCGCAGGACGGCAGCTGCCGCGGGTTCAGGCGCCGTCGTGCGGACGGGGACTGTGACACGCCGGGTGGCTGGGCGTCGGAGCGGCGTGTCGTGCTTGGGATCCGCAGGACGGCACCTGCGTGAGGCGCCGCGCTCGGCCTCCTGCCACGGCGGGCTCAGGCGGCGACGGCGCGGGCGGCGAACGACCGCAGCAGAAGCGTCGGCTGCTCGACCGTGGCCGTGCGCACCTGCGCCGACACCTCGTCGAAGGCGTCGGCGTCGAAGTAGCCGGCCTCGCGGTACACGCGCATGCGGGCGACGAACGCGTCGGCGGTCGGCTCGGGGTGGAACTGCGTCGCCCACAGAGCCGTCCCGGCGCGGTAGGCCTGCACGGGGCACGCGTCGTTCCACGCCAGCAGGGTGGCGCCGGGCGGGACCGCCGCGGTGCCCTCCTTGTGCGCGGTGTACGCCTGGAAGCGGGGGTCCAGGATGCCGAAGAGCTCGTCATCCCGACCGGCTTCGGTCAGCGCGATCTCGGCGGGCCCGGTGTCTTCGGGGTGCTCCAGCGTCACGACTCCGCCCAGCAGGCGCGTGACCACGCCGATGCCGAAGCAGGTGAACATGACGTTCGTGCGGCCCTCGATTCCGGCCGCGGCCAGACGCTCGAGGTCGCGCTCGAGGCGCAGCTGCTCATCGGTCTTGTCGGTGGCGGTCACGTTGAACGGGCTACCGCCCACGACCACCGCGGCGTAGCGCTCGAGGTCAGCTGGGAGGGGCTGGCGGACGAGGTCGTGGTGCACGAGGTCGTCGCCTCGCACCCCCAGCCCGTCGCGGAACGAGGCCCACTCCGCCACGGCCGCATCGCGCTGCGGGCGGGCGCAGACGTAGAGCAGGGGCAGCGGAGTCACCCAGGGATTCTATGCGGCTCGCGCCCCCGCCGAGCAGGGCTGGAAACGCGGCGACACGTGCCGCGCGGAACGGCCCGGCGTTCATGCGCGGGGTGCCCGAGCCGGCGGGGCGGCGAGGGGGCGGATGCCGAGGGCTCGGGGCGTCAGCCGGCGACGGGCCGCGTGAGCACGGCGATGTCGTCGAGGCGCACGCGCACGCGAGCCCCGACCGCCAGCCCGAGGTCGGCGCCGTGCTGCACGTGCACGTGGGAGCCCTCGGCGGTCGCCACCAGCGAGCGGCGGATGCTGCCGAGGAACGTGGTCTGCTCCACCACGGCATCCGTCCCTTCCTCGCCCGCGCCGACGAGCCGAACGTTCTCGGGGCGCACGAACACCTCGCAGGGTCCCTCGTCGGCCGCGGCGAGCAGCGGGAGGCGTCGACCCCACACCTCGACCGTGGCGCCCGTGACGACACCGGGCACGAGGCTCGACGACCCGACGAAGGCGGCGACCTCGGCGTTCGCGGGGCGCGTGTAGAGCTCTTCGGGGCTGCCGACCTGCAGGATGCGGCCGGCGCCCATCACGGCGACGCGGTCGGACACGGCCAGCGCCTCCTCCTGGTCGTGCGTGACGAAGACGGTCGTGGTGCCCAGGCGCTGCTGGATGCGGCGGATCTCGTCGCGCAGCTGCACGCGCACCTTGGCGTCGAGCGCCGACAGCGGTTCGTCGAGCAGCAGCACGCGCGGCTCGGTCACCAGGGCCCGCGCGAGCGCCACGCGCTGCTGCTGACCGCCCGACATCTGATGCGCGTACCGATCGGCGAGGTGGCCGAGGCCCACGAGGTCGAGCGCGTCGCCCGCGCGGCGGCGGGCTTCTGCCGTGCCCACGCCACGACGACGGAGGCCGAACGCCGTGTTCTCGAGCGCGCGCAGGTGGGGGAACAGCGAGTACGACTGGAACACCATGCCGATGTCGCGCTTGTTCGTCGGCACACCCGAGACATCGCGACCGCCGATGCGCACCTCGCCCGCGCTGGCCTGCTCGAGTCCCGCGAGCACCCGCAGGGCCGTCGTCTTGCCGCAGCCCGAGGGCCCGAGCAGCGACACGAACTCGCCGGGCGCGACGTCGAGGTCGACGCCGTGCAGCACGCGCGTGGAGCCGTAGTCCTTCACGACCCCGCGCAGCTCGACGCCCGAGCTCGCGCTCGGCGCAAGCGCGGTCGCTGCGGTGTCAGGGAGGGCGCGGGCGGGGGTGTCGGCGGTGGTCATGAGGTCTTCCTTCCGGGACCGGCGCCGATGCGTCCGACGCGGCCGATGATGAGCAGCAGCACGAACGCGAACGCCAGGGCGAGCAGGGTGAAGAGCGCCGCGACGTAGCCGTCCTGCTTGTTGACCACGACGAGCGCGGTCTGCAGCGTCTGGCGGTTCAGCAGCGAGGCGACCGTGAACTCGCCCAGCACGACCGCGACCGAGATGAGAGCGGCCGCGAGCAGACCCTGCCGCAGGTTGGGCACGATGACGCGCAGCAGCACCGAGCCCCAGCCGGCGCCCAGCGTGCGGGCCGCTTCGGACAGGGTCGTGATGTCGATCGCGTCGATCGACGCCTGGATCGAGCGGTAGGCGAAGGGCAGCACCAGGATGCCGTAGGCGAAGGCGAGCGTCCACGCTCCGGTGCCGAGCGTGCGTCCGATCTGCAGATAGATCGGCGTGAGCCCCACCACCAGCACGATGGCGGGGATCGAGATCGGCAGGAGGGCGACGAACTCGAACACCCGCCGGAGCCGCGGGAAGGCCAGCGCGACGAGCACGAGGGTCGGGGTGAAGAGCCCGAGCACGAGGGCGACCGTGACTGCGGCGAGGATCAGGGAGTTGCCCAGCCCCGTCCAGATCGGGCGGTACTTCGCGGCGTTGGCCGGATCGAAGATGCCCGCCCAGCGATCGAACGACAGTCCCGAACCGCCGGGCAGCGGCGTGAGGGTGAACAGCGCGGTCGCGGCGAAAGGCACGGCGAAGGCGAGGCCGACGACGACCGCGATGATCCAGCGCGCGGTGCGCGGGGGAGCGAGCGGGTTCACGCCTGCCACCTCGCCGCACGGCGCTGGATGAGCGCGTAGACCACCATGACCCCGGCCACCACGACGATCATGCCGAGCGCGAGCGCCCCCGCGAGGTTCTCGCGCCCGAGCACGGTCTCGCTGGTCAGGGCGGTGCGGATCTGCAGGGGCACGATCTGCGACCCCTGGCTCGCGAGGGCCGCGGCGGTCGCGTACGACGAGAACGCGTTCGCGAACAGCAGCAGCAGGCTCGCGAGGAACGATGGGGCGAGCACGGGGATGCCGACGTGACGCCAGAACCCGCCGCGCGTGCCGCCCAGCGTCAGGTGCGCCTCGACCCACTGCGGCTTGAGGGCGGCGAGGGCGGGCATGAACGTCAGCACCATGAGCGGGATCTGGAACACGAGGTAGGCCACGACGACCCCGGGCAGGTCGTAGAGCCACACGCCGTTCTCGTACAGCGAGATGCCGGTGAGCTGACGCAGCATCACCGTCACCACCCCCTGCGCACCGATCGCCGCGATGAGCACGAAGGCGAGCATCACGCCGCCGAACTGCGCGAGCACTCCGGATGCCGCGTCGACGGCGGTCCGCACGGCTCCGGTCTCGGCGAGCCCGAGCAGGGCCCAGCACACCAGGGCCCCGACGACGGAGCCGATCACCGCGGTCACGAGCGACACCCACGCGGAGTTGGCGAACGTCGACAGCACGAGCGGATCGCCGAGCGCGGCGACGTTGTCGAGGGTGAAGGCGCCGCCTCGACCGACGAAGCCCGAGCCCACCGCGAGCACGGTGGGCAGGGCGAGGAAGAGCAGCACGTACGCGGCGAAGGGGACGAGCCCGAGCCACGCCCAGCTCCGACGCGCCGCGCCCCGCGACGCCGGAGCGGGCTGCTCCGACGCCGCGGGGACGACGACCTGGTCGAGAACGGTCACTGGACCGCCGTCGCCCACTTCTGTCCGAGGGTCTCGCCGGCGGTGGTCGACTGAGCCTCGGTCGGCACGACGGTGTCGCTCGGCGCCGTGGGCAGTGCCGCGGCGAGCGTCTTGTCGATCGTGCCCGCCGAGGTCATGGCCTCCATGCGCGCGGGGCGGGCGCCGCCCTTGAGCCACAGGTTCTGCACCTCGTCGCTGTAGAGGAACTCCTGCCACAGGCGCGCGGCGGCCGGGTGCGGGGCGTCCTTGTTGATCGCCTGGTTGTAGTAGCCGGCGTATCCGGTGCCCGGCAGGACCACGGTCTTCCACGTCGGCACGGCCGACGCCTGCGCGGCGTTCAGGTAGTCCCAGTCGAAGACCACGGGGGTCTCACCGCTGGCGATCGTGGCGTCGGTGGGATCGACCTTGAGGAAGTTGCCGGCCTTGTTGAGCTCGCCGAAGAACTCGATGCCGGGGGTGAAGTCGTCGAGCGTGCCGTCGTTCTGCACGGTCGCAAGGCCCACCGCGGCGAAGGCCGAACCCGCCTGCGTCGGGTCACCGTTGATCGCCACGGCGCCCTTGTAGGCCGGCTTCAGCAGGTCGCTGAGCTGGGTGGGCGCGGGGAAGCGCGCGGAGTCGTAGCCGATCGACATGTACCCGCCGTAGTCGCCGACGAACAGACCCGACGACTCCTTCAGCGCATCGGGGATCTCGTCGAAGGTCTGCACCTTGTACGCGGCGAATGTGTCGGTGTTCTGCAGGGCCACGGCGAGGCCGAGGTCGAACACGTCGGGCGCGGTGTCGAGACCCTCGTTGGCGGTCGCGGCCTGGATCTCCTCGGCGCTCGAGACGTCGGGCGACTGCTCGTTGATCGTGATCTCGGGGTAGCGCTGGGCGAACAGGTCGAGGATCTCGCCGTAGTTGGCCCACGTGCGCGGCAGCGCGATCACGTTGAGCTGGCCCTCGGCCTTGGCCGCGGTCTCGAGGTCGGCGAGGGTGCCGAAGGCGGCGACGCTGGTCGCGGTCTTCGCGTCGACGCCGCCGTCGGCGGAGGAGTCGGCGCTGCCGCCCGCGCAGCCGGCGAGCGTGAGCGCCGCGGCCGTGACGAGGGCGAGTCCGGCGACGGTGCGGCCGGCGGAAAGGCTCGGGAATGACATGGTTTCCTCTCGGGTCTCTCGGGAGGGGTGACCGGAACGGCCGACGTGAGACGGAGGAAAGCTACGAGCGCGGCGTGACCGGCGGGGACGCGACGGGTGAATTCGATTCGTCCTGCGGGCGAACGAATCGCGCCCCGGGGCGTTTTTCTGCGGGCAGGCGAAGCGTCAGCGCGACGAGCGCGCGGTGCGCCCGCGCACGATGCCCACGAACTCCTCCACGTCGGGCGTCGTCCGCTCGCGCAGCCAGGCGAGGGCGACGGTCGAGACCGGTCCGTCGCGGAGCACGCGGTACTCCACGTCGCGCCGCTGGTGAGCCCGGGCGAGCGACATCGGCACCACCGCGATTCCGACCCCCGCGGCGACGGTCGCGATCGCCTCGGCGGTGTCGGAAGGTGGCGCGAAGCTCGGGGCCACGGCATCCGGAATCTCGAGATGCAGCACATCGTCGGCCGGAGTGATCTGGATCTCACCGGCCAGGTCGGCCAGATCCACCTCGTCGGCCGCGGTCAGGTGCGATTCCGTCGACATGACGACCACCGGCTGCTCCTCGTAGAGCGCGATGACGTGAAGATCGTCGGATGCCGCCAGCGGCAGACGAACCAGAGCGGCGTCGACCTCGTCGAGGGCGGCCACCTGCGTCTCGACCGCGATCTCGCGCAGTTCGAGGGCGACCCGCGGCATCCGCTCGCGCCACAGACCGATCCACTTGCCGGGAGTGGCGCCCGGGATCGCGCCGAGCACGAAGGTGCGCGGCGCTTCGCGCGGAGGCCGCGGGGCGGGCTTCGGCTTCGCCTTCGGGGCGGAAACCCGCTTCGCGGGTGCGGCTTTCGAACCCGGTGCCCGACGGGGGGTTCCGCCGCGACCTCGTGACCCGCTGCCGTTCGCCATGTCCCCAGGCTATCCGCGACGCTAACGTGGGGGCATGATCGGCATCCTGGCACTTGTCTTCGCCGGCCTCGCGGCCTTGCTCCACGTGTACATCTTCGTGCTCGAGAGCGTTCGATGGACTCAGCCCAAGACGTGGCGCACCTTCGGGATCGCCGACCAGCAGGCGGCCGACATCACCAAGCCGATGGCCTACAACCAGGGCTTCTACAACCTGTTCCTCGCCATCGGCGCGTTCGTCGGAATCGTGTTCTGGCTGGTGAACGGCATCGGCGACGTGGCCGGACGCACGCTGCTGATTTTCTCGCTGGGCTCGATGGTGGCCGCCGCGCTCGTGCTCGTGACCTCGGGCCGCAAGTACCTGCGCCCCGCATCGATCCAGGGCACTCTGCCGCTGATCGGACTCGTGCTGGCGATCTTCGCCTGACGCTGCGGGGTACCGCCTGCGCTCGCAGAATCGAGCGGGCACGGCGGGATCGCCTCTCGCGGGATCCGGGCAGGCGGCGACCCCGAACAAACGAAAACCCGCACGCTCCGAAGAGTCGTGCGGGTCGTTTGTGCCCGACGGGCGGTGCTCACGCCGCCAGGCGCAGGCCCCGTCGGTCGGTGGCGACGGCTTCCCCGTCGTTGATGATCTCGTCGTCGCCGATGAGCGAACCCACCGCGATGCGAGCGTTGTGACCCACCTGGGTGCGGACGCCGATGTGCGCGCCTGCGCCGATCACGGCACCCGCGCAGATGTGGGCGTGAGGCTCGATGCGCGCTTCCGGGCCGATGACGGCGTCGGATTCGATCCACGCGCCGCGACCGACACGAACACCCGCGGCGATCTGCACGCCGGGTTCGACGTAGGCGCCGTTCTCCACCAGCGCCGACGGGTGGACCTTCGCGCCGTGCGCGACGAGTCCGCGACCATTGACGTGCTTGCGGTAACGCAGCATCTCGCCGTGGTCGTTTTCGATGTCGATGTAGTTCTTTCCCACGATCCCCTCCGGTCGGCTCTCGGGTCCGCCGACATGTATGACAACGGGTCGGGAATGCCCTTCATTCCCTCTGACGGTTGTTCGTCGCCCCCTCGCCGATCGGTTTCCTCGATGTCGAGAGAACGTCGGCGTGGCCCGTTCGCGTCGTTGTCCCTACGTTCTCGCACGTCGTGCCGAGCGCGACGGACGGGTTGACACGGAGAGGCGGAAGACTCGTCGGCGCGGGGGAGAGGGGCGGTGCTCAACCGGGCTGGCAGGTGGGACACCAGAAGACGTTGCGTTCGCTGGTGGCCGAGGCCCCGAGCGTCGTGGCGCGGATCGGCGTGCCGCACCGACGGCATGGCGCCCCCTCGCGCCCGTAGACCCAGAAGCGGCGCCCCGGCCGGCTGTCGCCGGTGAAGGTGCGCTCGGGTCGCGGCAGGTTCGCGCGGATCATGCGCTCGCCGAGGGCGATCGTCGCCTGCGCGTCGATCTCGGTCGCGGGGGTCGTCGGTGCGATGCCTCGGACGAACAGCAGCTCGTTCGCGTAGACGTTTCCGAACCCGGCGACGTTGCGCTGGTCGAGCAGAGCGACGTGCGCGGCGCGGGTGTCGGCGGCGACGCGCCGCACGGCTTCCGCCTCATCCCAATCGTCGGCCAGGAGGTCGGGGCCCAGGTGTCCGATGACGGTGTGCTCGTCGCTGGTGCGCAGCACCTCGACCATGGCGAGGTCGAACCCGACGGCGTCGGCGCCGGTGACGCCGACGATCGCGCGGGCCTTGAACGCCGGGCGACGCCAGCGTTCGCCCGGGCGGTAGACGTCCCACCGGCCCTCCATCTTCAGGTGCGAGTGAAGGGTGTATCCGCCGATGCGGTGCAGCAGATGCTTGCCGCGCGCGGCGACCTCGTGCACCGTCTCGCCGCGGAGGTCGGCCGTCGCACTCCCCGGAACGCGGATGTCGAAGCGGGTCACCACCTTGCCGGTGAGCGCGGCCGACAGTTTGGCCGCGGCGCGGTAGACGGTGTCACCCTCGGGCACAAGTGACTCCGTCGTTTCGGGGGGCGGGGGCCGCAGGCGACTGCTCAGGCACGCGCGGCCTCTCGCAGGGTGTCTCCCGCGGTGACCTTACGCAGCGTCAGGCCCTTGGGCGACTCGACGAAGCCCGCCTCGCGCAGGGCTCGGCCGACGGCGGTGCCGTAGACGAACTCGCCGTTGACCTGCTCGACGGTCAGGGTGTCGAGGCGCCGCTTCTTCGCCGTCTCGGCGAGGTGGCGCCCGGCCGCCTGGAGTCGCGCTTCGTCATCGGTGAAGGCGAGGGCGCTGCGGCCTCCGCGTTCGAGGTACAGCGTCAACTCGCCGTCGACGAGCACCACGAGGCCTCCGGCCTTGCGCCCGGGTCGATGAGTGACACCTTCGATCGCGGGCCATCCGAGGGCGGCACCGTAGGGGTTGGCCGGATCGGTGGCGGCGAGCGTGACCGCCCGGAGCGGGGGCGGATCGGCGACGGCCGCGAACTCGCGCAGACGATCGACGGTCGCCGACGCGGCGAACTGCGCGGCGCCGAGCTTCTCGATGACGTAGCCGCGGCGGCAGTGACCGGCCTCTTCGAACCCGGCGAGGATGCGGTACACCTGCGCGAACCCGCCGGGCACGCCCTCCGACTGCACGGCCCCGCGCGTGACGACGCCGTAGCGGTCGAGCAGCAGGCTCGCCGTCGCGGTCGCGCGGGCTGCGGCATCCGCCTCCCGCTCCGGGAGGAGCGACCAGCGCCCGCCGAGCGAGGGAGGACGGGGAGCGGAGGTCGCGCGCGGGATGGACGCGCCGCGGTACATGCGGGCGCGCGGGGGACGGCGGGCCACCCGGTGCGACTGCCCTCCACCGCTGAGCAGGGTGCGGACGGGGGCGAAGGTGTCGTTGGTGACGCGTCCGGCCCACGTGAGCGCCCACAGCGCGTCGTTGACCGACTGCTCGTTCTCGGCTCCCGCCAGCTGCCGCAGCTGTGCCGAGAAGTACGCGCCTCCGCCCGCGAGCGCCGCGAGCACGCGCGTCTCGAGCGAGTCGGGCGCCGGGTCGTCGGCGTCTTCGGGGTCTTGCAGAGTGAAGGGCGCCGCTTCGGCGGGATGCAGCGCGATCCACCCGTCGCGGCCGGGAAGGGTGCCGTGCCCCGACCACACGACCTCACCCGTCGCGGTCAGTTCGTCGAGCATCGCGGGGGTGTAGTCGGCCACGCGTGACGGCAGGACGAGCGACTCCCACGCGCTGGCGGGGATGGGAACGCCGGCCAGTTGCTCGACCACGGCGAGCACCCCGTCCACTCCTTCGAGAGGGCGGCCCAGGTGCTGCCACACCGGGAGGAAGCGGGCGTACGCCGCCGGTGAGACGGGCTCGACGCTGCCGCGGATCGCCGCGAGGGAGCGCATGCGCAACCGACGCAGCACCTCGGCGTCGCACCACTCCATCTCGTCGCCGCGTCCGGAATCACCGGCCCCCGAGCCCGCCGAGGAGGCGGGAAGGAAGAACCCGCTCGAGAGGCGTCCCTGCGATTCGAGGCGCTGCAGAGTGAGTCGCGCGACCGCGATGCCGACGCCCAGGCGCTGCGCGACGGCATCCGTCGTGAAGGGGGCGTGCGTGCGCGCGAAGCGGGCGACCAGGTCGCCGAGCGGATCGGCGAGCGGCTCGAGGAAGGCGTTCGGGATGCCGACGGGAAGGGCGGCACCGAGCGCGTCGCGCAGTCGACCGGCGTCTTCGATCCCCGCGACCCGGGGGATGCCCGCGATGGTCACGCGGATCGCGCGACGGTCGTCGACCAAGGCCGCGAGATGGCTCTCGGCCTCGGCGAGGGCGTCGCCCTCGGTGTCGAGGCGGTGCGCGACCTCGCTCGCATCGAGCGGGCCGAGGATACGGAGCAGGTCGGCGACGCCCTCGACGCCCCGGGCCTTGCGGTCGGGGTCGAGGCGCTGGGCCTCGCGCTCGAACTGCGCGATGACGTCGGGGTCGAGCAGCTCGCGCATCTCGACCTTGCCGAGCAGTTCGCTCAGCAGCGCCGGGTCGACCGACAGCGCCGCGGCGCGACGCTCGGCGAGCGGGGAGTCGCCCTCGTACATGAAGGCCCCGACGTAGCCGAAGAGCAGATCGCGGGCGTAGGGCGAGGGCTGCGACGTGGTGATCTCGACGAGGCGGATGCGGCGTTCGCCGATCTGCCGGGTCAGTCGCAGCAGGGAGGGCAGGTCATAGACGTCTTGCAGGACTTCGCGCAGCGTCTCGAGGATGATCGGGAACGCGGGGTGCCGCTTCGCCACCTCGAGCAGCTGGGCGGAGCGCTGCCGCTGCTGCCAGAGCGGCGACCGCCGGTTGGGGTTGAGTCGCGGCAGCAGAAGGGCGCGCGCGGCGCACTCGCGGAACCGCGAAGCGAACAGCGCGGAACCGCCCACCTCGTCGGTGACGATCTGCTCGAGCTCGTCGGCCTCGAAGACGAACAGGTCGGCGCCGGGTGGCTCGGCCGCGGCATCGGGCACCCGGGCGATGATGCCGTCGTCGCTCGCGACGGCTGCGCCCTCGACGCCGAGACGCTCGCGGATACGCGCGTTGACGGCGAGAGCCCACGGGGCGTGCACCTGCATGCCGTACGGGGAATGCAGGATGATGCGCCAGTCGCCGACCTCGTCGCGGCTGCGCTCGACGGTCAGCGTCTTGTCGGTGGGGAGGCTCCCTGTGGCCTCGCGTTGCTCGGCCAGATACGCCAGCAGGTTGGTGATGGCGTTGTCGTCGAGGCCCGACTCGCGCAGGCGCTCTTCGGCTTTGCCTCGGTCGAGGCCCGCGACGTCGCGCGAGAACTTTCCGAGAGCCTCGCCGAGTTCGGCCGGCCGGCCGATGCCGTCACCGTGCCAGAACGGGAGCTTGCCGGGCTGGCCGAAGGCGGGCAGCACGTTGACGCGGTCGTGGGTGATCTCGACGATGCGCCAGCTCGTGGTGCCGAGGGTGAAGACGTCGTTGACGCGCGATTCGTAGACCATCTCTTCGTCGAGCTCGCCGACGCGCGCGTTCTGCGACTCTCCCGCGACGAAGACGCCGAACAGGCCGCGGTCGGGGATGGTGCCGCCGCTGGTGACAGCGACGCGCTGTGCTCCGGGTCGACCCGTGAGGGTGCCGGCGTCGCGGTCCCAGACCAGGCGGGGGCGCAGCTCGGCGAACTCGTCGGAGGGGTAGCGGCCGGCCAGGAGATCGAGGGTGGCCTCGTACGCCGAGCGGGGGAGCGAGCGGAACGGCGCGCTGCGCTTGACCGTGTCGAACCACTCCTCGACGTCGATCGCACCGAGCGCCGAGGCGGCGACGGTCTGCTGGGCGAGGATGTCGAGCGGGTTCTGGGGCACCGAGATCGCCTCGATCTGCCCGGCGAGCATGCGCTCGGTGACCACGGCGGTGTGCAGCACGTCGCTGCGGTGCTTGGGGAAGAGCGCCGCCCGGCTGACCTCGCCGACCTGGTGGCCGGCACGTCCGATGCGCTGCAGGCCGGAGGCAGCGCTCGGCGGCGACTCGACCTGGATCACGAGGTCGACCGCGCCCATGTCGATGCCGAGCTCGAGGCTGCTGGTCGCGACGACGCACCGCAGCACGCCCGACTTCAATTCGTCTTCGACCTGGGCGCGCTGTTCTTTCGACACCGAGCCGTGGTGCGCCTTGGCGAGGATCGCGGCGACGCCGGCCGACGAGCCCGCCTGCGCCATGGTCGCCGCGGGAACGGTCGGGTCGGGCACGTCGATGCCCTGCCGTTCGGCGTAGATCTCGTTCAGTCGACCCGTCAGGCGCTCGGCCAGGCGACGCGAGTTGGCGAACACGATCGTCGAGCGTCGTTGGAGGATACGGTCGACGATCGCTTCTTCGACGTGCGGCCAGACCGACCCGGCCATCTCGGTGCTCTCGGGGCGCTCCGAGAACCACTCGCCGTCGACGGCCTCGTCGGGGGCCGGCGAGCCCGGGGGTGGCGGCGGGTTGAGCATGTCGTCGATCGGCACCACGACCGAGAGGTCGTAGGCCTTGGTCGCCCGCGGGGCGACGATGTCGACCGGCTGCGCCCCACCCAGGAACCGCGCTACCTCGTCGATGGGACGCACGGTGGCCGAGAGGCCGATGCGCTGGGCGGGCTTGTCGAGCAGGGCGTCGAGGCGCTCGAGGCTCACCGCCAGGTGCGCGCCGCGCTTGGTGGCCGCGACCGCGTGCACCTCGTCGATGATCACCGTGTGCACGCCGCGCAGCGTCTCGGCCGCCTGGCTCGTGAGCATCAGGTAGAGCGACTCGGGCGTGGTGATGAGGATGTCGGGAGGCGCGGTCACGAGCTTGCGGCGGTCGCTCGAACTCGTGTCGCCCGAGCGTACGCCCACCGTCACCGAGGGCACCTCGATGCCGAGACGGCGTGCCGACTGCCCGATCCCGACGAGCGGTGAGCGGAGGTTGCGCTCGACGTCGACGCCCAGGGCCTTCAGCGGTGAGATGTAGAGGATGCGCGTGGTGGTCGGCGGCGCTTTCGGGGCAGCGCTCTTGCCGCGGCGTGCGGGAGCGGCATCCGGAACCTCGGGGCCCTTCTCGCGGAACACCCGGTCGATCGCGAAGAGGAAGGCCGACAGCGTCTTGCCGGAACCCGTGGGTGCGACCACGAGCGCGTTGCGGCCGGACGACACGGATTCCCACGCGCCCTTCTGCGCATTGGTCGGCGCCGAGAAGGCGCCACGGAACCAGTCCTGCGTCGCAGGACCGAATCTCTCCAACACGTCGGCCATGCCGACATCCTCTCCCGGACCTCCGACATCGGGTCGGGGTTGACGTTCGCCCGCCGCGGAAACGCCCGCTTAGACCGGCTCCTCGCGGAGCCTCCCCTCCCGCAGCTCGAGCCGCAGGTCGAGTCCGAGCCGCGCGAGGAAGGCGTCGTCGTGACTCACGACGAGCACGGCCCCGCGATACGCCTGGAGCGCGGCGACGAGCTGGTCGACGGTGTCGAGGTCGAGGTTGTTCGTCGGTTCGTCGAGCACGAGCAGCTGCGGGGGCGGATCCGCCAGCAGCACGCGGGCGAGAGCGACGCGGAAGCGCTCGCCGCCCGACAGCGACCCGAGCGGTCGGCTGACCGCGTCGCCGCGCACGAGGAACCGCGCCAGTCGATCGCGCACGAGCGGAACGGGAACGCTCGGCGCCGCCGCGCACACCGTATCGAGGACGGATGCCGTGTCGTCGAGGCCGTCGAGGCGCTGCGGCAGGTAGCCGACGTGCGCGACGCTCGCACGGGCGTGGATCGGTCCCTCCGCGGCCACGGTGTGGACGAGGTTCTCGAGAAGGGTCGTCTTCCCCGCGCCGTTGCGCCCCACGACGGCGACGCGCTCGCGGCCCGTGACGATCCACTCCCGCTCCCCGTCGCCGAGCGACATGACCCGCCGCCCGGCCGCGTTGCCCGGATCGGGCAGGTCGATGCGCACCACGTCGTCATCGCGCACACGGGCGGACGCCTCGCTCAGCGCCGCGCGCGCGGCATCCTCCTTCCCCTTCATCTCGGTGCTCAACCGGCCCGCGCTCACCTGGGCCGCGTCGGCTCGGGCTCCCGCGAGGATCTTGGGGACCCGCTTCTCGACCTGCGCCTTGTGCGCGACGCGCGATCGCGTGGCGAGCTTGTCGTACGACTCGATGCGCTGCCGGCGCTCACGCCGCAGGGACTGGGCCGCGTCGCGCTCGGCGCGGACGGCGGCCTCCTGCTCCGCGTCGCGGTGGGCGCGCCAGGCGCTGTACGGACCGCCGACCACATCGAGAGTGTGGTCGTACAGCTCGGCGGTGGCATCCATCAGCTCCAGCAGGCCGATGTCGTGACTGACGACGATCAGCGTGCCGGACCACCCCCGTACGAGGCCGCTCACGCGCGCCCGCGCATCGCGGTCGAGATCGTTCGTCGGCTCGTCGAGGAGTGTGATGTCGGCCGAGCGGGCGCGGAGCCCGACGAGGGCGGCCATCATCGTCTCGCCGCCCGAGAGCTCGCCGACCGTTCGATCGAGGGCTTCGGGCGGCAGACCCGCCTCGGCGAGCAGGGCATGAGCGCGCGCCTCCACGTCCCAGTCGTCGCCGACGGCGTCGAAGCGGTGCGGTGCGACATCGCCCGACTCGATCGCGCGGAGTGCGGTGAGAGCCGTTTCGACGCCGAGAAGGGCGGCGACGGGGCGATGCGGGTCGGCGGCGAGGCGTTGAGGGAGCATCGCGACCTCACCGGACGCCGAGACCGTGCCGGACGTGGGGGCGAGCTGCCCCGCAGCCACCCGGAGGAGTGTGGATTTGCCGGCGCCATTGCGACCGACGAGTCCGGTACGGCCGACCCCGATCACCCCCGAGATCTCGTCGAGGGCGACGGTTCCGTCGGGCCACACGAGGCGCACGCGGTCGAAAACGAGGGAAGAAGGAAGAGATGACAAGACGGAACTCCGATGACGCGGGGTGCGCGGACACCGGACCCGTCCGCATCAGCGGAGGGATGCCGAGAAGACGGCGGGTCGACGGATCAGCGCGCGGACAGGGGCGCGGAAGCGTCGACGTTCTTCACCGGAGGAGACCTCGTTCTCGGGGACAGGAGCATTCACGATAGCCCACACTCGTGCTGCGCGTCACCCCTGGGATCAGCTCGCGTCGGTACCGGCGCGGTCGGCCAGCCGTTCGTCGAGGAAAGCGCGCACGTCGTCGAGCTCGTCCTGCGAGATCGAATGCGTGAGACCCGGGTACACCCGGCCGCGGAGGTCGCTGTGAGCGGGCAGCCACTGCGATGTCGCGTCGACCAGAGGCGTCGGGATGACGTCGTCGGCGGCCCCGCGGCCCCAGAACACCGGTGGGCGTCGTTCGCCGAGCACGGCGTCGCCGGGCAGCTCTCCGCCCGCGGCGTACCCCGCCAGCACGACCGCGAACTGCACGGCATCCGGATCCGCCCGGAGGGTCTGCAGGGCGACGGCACCGCCCTGCGAGAAACCGAGGAGTCCGACGGGGGCGTCACCCACGGCGTCGTGGATCCAGGCGAGCACCGCCTCGGCGGCGCGGGTGACCGCGTCGGGATCACGACCGTCGAGACCCTCGATCGGGTACCACGACGCGCCCGGCATGGGCCAGGGTGGCGAGAGCGGTGCGCGCAGGCTCGCGATCACGAAGGCCTCGGGCAGATACGGCACCAGACCGAACAGGTCGTGTTCGTCGGACCCGTAACCGTGCAGCAACAGCAGGACCGGCCGGCCGCCGCGCTCTTCGGGCGGCACCGACCACCGCACGACGGACGGGTCGAGGGGGGACTCAACGCTCATGCGGCCATTGTGGCAAGGGCCTCCGACTTCGACCGCATCGCGGTCGAAGATCTGCTCCGGCGCGCGGCCCGCGGACGGTACCGTTCCGGTCTCCGTGGGCCGGACACGCGGCACCCGGGCCGGTCGGTTGATATACAGGGAGCATGCCCGTGCGCACTCCCGATCCCGAACCCGGTGACAACGGCGATGAGCGCGAGTCGCTCGGAGCCTCCTTCTCGGGTGCCCCCGCGGCGCCCAACTCCAATCCGGGGTGGCTGAGCGAGGTCGAACTCGCCGAGGCGCGGCGACGCCTGCCGATGCTCTACGTCGAGGCGCTGCCTGTGCGCACCGACGGCATGGGCGCCGTCACCCAGGTCGGCATCCTGCTGCGGGCGACGCCCCTCGGCGAGATGACCCGCACCCTCGTCTCGGGCCGCGTCCGCTACGGCGAGACGGTCCGCGACGCACTCTTCCGCCACCTCGAGAACGACCTCGGACCGATGGCGTTCCCGCTGCTCCCGCCTTCGCCGACCCCCTTCACGGTCGCCGAGTACTTCCCCCTCCCCGGGGTCAGCGCGTTCCACGACGACCGCCAGCACGCCGTGGCGCTCGCCTTCGTCGTCCCCGTCACGGGCACGTGCGAACCGCGCCAGGACGCGCTCGAGGTCACCTGGCTCTCGCCCGAGGAAGCGGCATCCGACGCCCTGTCCGATGAGATGGAGGGCGGCCGCGGCACCCTCATCCGTCAGGCGCTCGCCTCGGTCGGCGCCCTGCGCTGACCCCGGGCCGGGCTCGCGCGCCCGGATCATTGCCTGTGTCGGAGGCCCTGCCTAGGGTCGAAGCATGCCGCATCCTCCCCTGGAACCCCTGACCCTCCCGCGCGATCCCGACGGCTGGCGAGCCTTCGCCGAAGACCGTCCGACCGAGCGCCTCGCGCGCGTGGCCGAGATCGACGCCCGACTCACCGCCGAGTCCGACCTCCCGCTGCGCGAGCGTCTCGCGCTGTGGAACGAGGCCGAGATCGCCCTGAGCGAGGCCGCCGCGCCCTCGCACCTGGTGAGCGAGTCGCACCCCGACGCCGAGGTGCGAGACTCCGCCGAGAAGCAGGCGCAGGCGGTCGACGCCGTGCAGTCGCGCCGGTTGCTCGACCGCGCGCTGTGGGGCGTCTTCGGCGATGCCGCCGCCGACGGACTCGACGCCGACGAGCAGCGCCTGCTCGCCCAGATCCAGCGCGACTTCCGTCGCGGCGGGGTCGACCTCGACGACGCCGACCGCGAGCGCGTGCGCGAGCTCACCGACCGCGACACCGAGCTCTCGCTGACCTTCTCGCGCAACATCCGCGAAGGCCGTCGCGAGATCCGGGTGCCCGCGTCGTCGCTCGACGGGCTCCCCGCCGACTTCATCTCCGAGCACCCGGTCGACGCCGACGGGATGGTCACGCTCACGACCGAGTACACCGACCTCATGCCGGTGCGCGAGTACGCGCGGGACCGCGCGGTGCGGCACGAGCTCATGGGGGCCTACAACGACCTCGCGTGGCCGGTGAACGAGCCCGTGCTCGCCGAGCTGCTCGCGGTGCGCGCCGAGCGCGCGACGCTGCTCGGGTACGGCGACTGGGCCGATTACGAGACCGAGACCCGCATGATCGGGTCGTCGGCCGCGGTGAAGGCGTTCCTCGAGAAGGTGGCGGATGCCGTGGCTCCCGCCGCCGCCGTCGAGTACGACCGCGTGCTCGAGCGTCTCCGCCGCGACGAGCCCACCGCCGACGCCGTCACGATCGCCGACTTCTGGTACGTCCTCAGCGCCCTCAAGCGCGAGGAGTACGACGTCGACTCGCAGCTCGTTCGCTCGTACTTCCGCTTCGACCGTGTGCTCGAGGGAGTCCTCGCGACCACCGCTCGCCTGCTCGATGTGGAGTACGTCCCCGTCGACGCACCCTCGTGGCACGACGACGTGCGCACCTACGACGTCGTGCGCGGAGCGGAGCGCTTGGGGCGCATCCATCTCGACCTGCACCCGCGTGACGGCAAGTACAACCACGCGGCGTGCTTCGGCCTGGCGCCGGGCATCACCGACCGGTCGCTGCCCGAGTCGGTGCTGCTGTGCAACTTCTCGCGCGGCCTGCTCGAGCACGACGAGGTGGTGACGTTCTTCCACGAGTTCGGTCACCTCGTGCACGACATCCTCGGCGGCCACCAGAAGTGGGCGCGGTGGACGGGCGTGGCGACCGAGTGGGACTTCGTCGAGGCCCCCAGTCAGCTGCTCGAGGAGTGGGCGTGGGACGCCGAGGCGCTCGCCGCTTTCGCGGTGAACGACGAGGGCGAGCCGATCCCGGCCGATCTGGTCGCGCGCATGCGCACGGCCGACGCCTTCGGCCGGGCCCTGGAGGTCACGCGTCAGCTCGGGCACGCCACCACCTCGTACCGCCTGCACGTCGACCGCCCCGCCGACCTCGCCGAGGCCGTCGACGGCTACTACCGCGCCGCGAGCCCCGTCGCCCCGCTCGACGGCTCCCACTCGTACGCGGGCTTCGGGCACCTGACCGGCTACGGCGCCTGCTACTACACGTACCAGTGGAGCCTCGTGATCGCCCGCGACCTGCTGTCGGCCTTCGGCGACGACCTGTTCGACGTCGACACGGCCGCACGGTACCGGCGCGAGATCCTCGAGCCGGGCGGCACCCGCGACGCCCGCGACCTCGTGCAGTCGTTCCTCGGTCGCGAGTCGACCTTCGACGCCTACCGGGCCTGGCTCGCCGGAGCATGAACGACGAGGGCCGCGGCATCCCTTTCCGGATGCCGCGGCCCTGGGCGCGACGTGAGTGCGTGGTGGCGCGAGCTCAGGCCGTCGTCTCGCGCGCGATCGCCGCAATGAAGGCGTCGATGTCGGCCTCGGTCGTGTCGAACGAGCACATCCAGCGCACTTCGCGGCGCAGCTCGTCCCAGTCGTAGAAGCGGAAGCTCTGGCGCAGGCGGTCGGCGACGCCGGCCGGGAGGATCGCGAACACGCCATTGGCCTGCGTCGGCTGGGTGAACTTCACGCCCTGGATCGAGCCGTCGGCGAGACCGGCCTCGATGCCCTGGCGCAGCCGCTGCGCCATCGCGTTGGAGTGTCGCGCGTTCGTCAGCCACAGGTCGTTCTCGAGCAGGGCGACCAGCTGCGCCGACACGAACCGCATCTTGCTCGACAGCTGCATGTCGAGCTTGCGCAGGTAGGTGAGGCCGGTGGAGGCCTCGGGGTCGAGCACGACGATGGCCTCGCCGATCATCGCGCCGTTCTTCGTTCCTCCGAAGCTCAGCACGTCGACGCCGGCGTCGCGCGTGAAGGCCCGCAGCGGAACGTCGAGGGCCGCGGCGGCGTTCGAGATGCGCGCACCGTCCATGTGCAGGCGCATGCCGTGGCCGTGGGCGTGGGCCGCGAGCTCGCGGATCTCGTCGACCGTGTAGAGCGTGCCGAGTTCGGTCGACTGCGTGATCGAGACGACCAGCGGCTGCGCGCGGTGCTCGTCGCCCCAGCCCCAGGCTTCGCGGTCGACGAGTTCGGGGGTCAGCTTGCCGTCGTCGGTCGGAACGGTCAGCAGCTTGATGCCGCCGACGCGCTCGGGGGCGCCGCCCTCGTCGACGTTGATGTGCG
The DNA here is from genome assembly GCF_032464975.1 of Microbacterium algihabitans. NCBI lineage: Bacteria > Bacillati > Actinomycetota > Actinomycetes > Micrococcales > Microbacteriaceae > Microbacterium > Microbacterium algihabitans. The sequence continues at coordinate 737,402 of NZ_JAWDIU010000001.1, read as the reverse complement.
CGGTGGATGCCGAGATCACGGCGCCCCAGCGGGGGAGCATCGACTGCAGGCCGACGACGTTGGCGCCCGTGCCGTTGAAGACCGGGTAGGCCTCGACGCCGTCGCCGAGGAGCGAGACGAACAGCTCCTGGAGGCGGGCGGTGTAGACGTCTTCGCCGTAGGCGACCTGGTGGCCTTCGTTGGCGGCAGAGATCGCGGCGAGGACATCGGGGTGGATGCCGGAGTAGTTGTCGGAGGCGAAACCGCGCACCGAGGAGTCGTGGAGGGTGGTCACTTCTCCAGCGTAACGACCGCCGAGCCCACCCCTCCTCCCCATCGGGAGATGTGGTCGGACTATCGACTTCTCCGCCGGTGCGGCGGCCCGATGTCGTCCGCCCCGGAGAGAATGACGGGATGCACATGGACCCCGAGGCGATCAGCATCGCCGGCGAGATGTTCTCGTCGGGCGCGATGACCCGGGCCGACCGGCTGCTCATCTACGGCTCGGTCGAGGTGGGCGACGCCAAAGCGTACGACGGCGTGGTGGTGGCGACGGCGCAGTCGTTCGGGCCGACGGGATACGAGCACCTCGAACTGCGTGTGCCGACCGACTTCTCGCGTGTCTCGGGCTGGTGCTCGTGCGGGCGCGGGCCCGAGTGCGAGCACTCCTGCGCCGCGGCCCTGGTGCTCTTCGATCGCATGCTCGCGGTCGGCCGCCCACGCCGGCCCGCGTGGCAGCGGTCGCTCGACGAGCTCTTCGAGGTCGTCCCCCCGGCTCTCGAAGAGCCCTCCGCCGACCTCTGCCTGTTCCTCTCGGTGCGCCGCACGGGCGGCTTCGGGCGCGGGGCGGCTCTCACCCCGGCCGTACGCCCCGGAATCCGCGGCACCCGCGGCACGTGGATCAAGGGCCGGGCCGGGTGGTCGAGCCTGCCCGCGCTCCCGGCCGAACCGCGTGCCCGCGCGGCCCTCGACAGCCTCGGCCGCCTGGGCCGCTCCGCGAACGGCGTCTTCCTCTCCGACGAATGGATGCCGTTGTCGGCGCTCCCTCCGCACTCGCTCTGGCTGCAGCTCGAAGCCGTCGTCGCGGCGGGGGTGCCGCTCGTCTCGGGCGGCGCAGCCCACCACCCCGTGCGCATCCCGGACGGAACCGTCACCGCCGCGGTGTCCGTCGAGCGCATCGGCGACGCGCTGGAGGTGCGCGGAGTGGTGCAGGGCCTCGCCGACGATGCTGCGGGCCTGCCGTCGTGGGTGATCGGCGACCCGGCGGTCGCCGTCGCCGTCGTCGACGATCGCGACGGCGTCGACGAACGCATCACGCTCGCGCGGTTCGCGTCCCCGGTCGCAGGCCCCGTCCGTGCCCTCCTGGCGCAGTCCGACGCCCTCTCGATCGACGCCGCCACCGACACCTTCGTGAGCGAGTACCTGCCCCGCCTGCAGCTCGAGGGCCCCGTCGTCTCGCCGAGCGGCTCCGTCGACCTCCCGCCGGCCCCGCGCAACCTGCTCGAGGTGCTCGTCGAGCACGGGGTCGGTCGGACGTCGGTCCGGCTGCGCTGGGATCGCACCCCCACGAGAGGGCGACGCGACGAGGATCACGAGGCCCGCGTCGGCGCCGCCGTTCGCGCCACGGCGGAGGAGTTCGGCCTCGAGCTCCCCGATCCGCGGGCGGTGGGGGAGTCGTCCCCCGTGATCCTGCCCGCCCCGGTCGCGGCGATCCTCGAGGGAGAGGCGCTGCCGCGACTTCGCGGTCTCGACGACGTCCGGGTCACGGTCTCCGGCGAGACCGTCCGCTATCGGCCGGCCGACGCCGAACCGTCCGTCCACCTCTCGACGGGTGATGACGACGGCAGCGACTGGTTCGACCTGCATGCGCGGGTCAGCGTGGGCGAGATCGAGGTCGACTTCGCCGATCTCTACACGGCCCTCGCGAACGGCGATCGCGCGTTGTTCCTCGGCGACGGCTCGTACGTGCGACTCGACTCGGAGCCATTCGACCGGTTGCGGGAGGTGATCGACGAAGCGCGCGCCCTCGCCGATCGGCCCGGGGCCGATCTGTCGATCAACCGCTACAACGTCGGGTTGTGGGACGACCTCGCCGAGCTCGGCATGATCGCGGCGCAAGAGGCCGATTGGTGGTTGCGCGTGCGCGGGCTGACCGACGAGGCGGCGATCGTGCCGGTCGAACCGCCGCCGGGGCTGCGCGCGACGCTCCGCGATTACCAGCGCGCAGGGCTCGACTGGCTGTCCTTCCTGTGGTCGAACGGCCTCGGCGGGGTCCTCGCCGACGACATGGGACTCGGCAAGACGGTGCAGACGATCGCGCTGATGGAGACCGTGCGCACCGCCGACGCGGACGCGCCGCCGTTCCTGATCGTCGCGCCCACCAGCGTGGTGGGCAACTGGGCTCGCGAGTGCGCGACCTTCGCGCCCGGACTCCGCGTCGCCGTCGTCACCTCGACGCAGGCTCGGCGGGGCGCACCCATCGCCGAGGTGGCCGAGGGGGCGCATGTCGTGGTGACGAGCTACGCCCTCATGCGACTCGAGCAGGAGCAGTACGCCGCCGTCTCGTGGTCGGGCGTCGTGCTCGACGAGGCCCAGCAGATCAAGAACCCCGCCTCGCGCGGCTACCGCGCGGCGCGTGCGCTGGCGGTGCCGTTCACGCTCGTGGTCACCGGCACCCCGATGGAGAACAACCTGCAGGAGCTTTGGGCGCTGGTGTCGCTCGTGGCCCCTGGTCTCCTCGGGACGCGCGAATCCTTCTCCGCCCGGTACCGCGCGCCGATCGAGAAGAACTCCGACCCCTCACGCCTCGAGCTGCTGCGCAGCCGGATCCGTCCGTTCCTCCTGCGGCGCACGAAGGAGCTCGTCGCTTCGGAGCTGCCCCCCAAGCAGGAGCAGGTGATCGAGGTGACCCTCCACCCGGCGCACCGCAAAATCTACGATCGGCGGTTCCATCGCGAGCGCCAGCGCCTGCTCGGCCTGCTCGACGACGTCGACGGCAATCGTTTCGCGATCTTCCGGTCGCTCACCCTGCTGCGGCAACTCGCGCTCGATCCCGCGCTGACCGACGAGGGCGAGGCGCCGTCGGCCAAGCTCGACGCCCTCGTCGACCTCGTCACCGAGGCCGCCGCCGAGGGGCATCGCGTGCTCGTCCTGAGCCAGTTCACGCGGTTCCTCCGGGCGGCGCGGCAGCGGTGCGCCGATGCGGGACTCGGCTCGGCCTACCTCGACGGAGCGACGACGCACCGGCAGGCCGAGATCGATCGCTTCCGCGACGGCGACGACCCCGCATTCTTCATCTCGCTCAAGGCGGGAGGCGTGGGTCTGAACCTGGTCGAGGCCGACTACGTCGTGCTGCTCGACCCGTGGTGGAACCCCGCCGTCGAAGAGCAGGCGATCGACCGCGCTCACCGCATCGGTCAGACGCGCCCCGTGATCGTCTATCGACTCGTGGCATCCGACACGGTCGAAGAGAAGGTCGTGGCCCTGCGCGAGGCGAAGGCCGAGCTGTTCGCCAAGGTGCTCGACGGAAGCGAGGGCGAGACCTTCGCGGGCGAGTCGATCGCGGGTGGGCCGCGCCTCACCGCCGCCGACATCCGCCGCCTCATCGACTGAGCGCACGCGGTTGAACGAGCGCGCCGGGATGTGGGAGTGCGCAGGGTTGCCCGAGCGCGCCGGGCCGCCGCAGCGCCCCGGGCCGCCCGAGCACACGCGACGCCCGGTGATGGTGCCGCCCGTGCGCGCGGGGCCACCCGAGCACGAGCGCGCGAGCGGTGACGGTGGTGCCCTGGTCGATGTCGGAGGTTCGGTCTAACGTGACCCCCATGTCCGAACCGCAGCCGTCCGCCGCCGTCGGCGCCGGTGCGATCGCCGCCCCGGCGGGAGGCAACCGCACCTTCCTCGCCGTGCTCATCAACACGGCCGCGGCCAACGTGACCACCAGCTTCCTGTGGTTCGCCCTGACCTTCTGGGTCTACCTCGAGACGCGGTCGGTGCTGGCCACGGGCATCGTCGGCGGTGCCTATATGCTGCTGCTCGCCGTGTTCGCGATGGTGTTCGGCTCGCTCGTCGACCGGCACCGCAAGCATCGCGTCATGGTGTTCTCGGGCGTGATCACGCTCACGGCGTTCCTCTTGGCGGGCGCGCTCTGGCTCGCGTTCCCCGAGGCCGCGCTGCTCGATCTGGGCGAACCGTGGTTCTGGCTGTTCTCCGGCATCATCCTCGCCGGATCGGTCGTCGAGAACATGCGCAACATCGCGCTCTCGACCACCGTGACGCTCCTCGTCCCCGTCGAACGGCACGCCAACGCCAACGGACTGGTGGGCACGGTGCAGGGCCTCGCCTTCGTCGTCACCAGCGTCTTCAGCGGCCTGTCGGTCGGCTTCCTCGGCATGGGGTGGACGCTCGCGATCGCCCTGGTGTGCACGGCCTTGGCGCTCCTGCACCTTCTGACCATCCGCATCGCCGAAGACCGCCCCGCAGCCGCCGACGAGCCCGGGCCCCTGGTCGATCTGCGCGGGGCCGCCCGCGCGGTCCGCTCCGCGCCGGGCCTGTTCGCACTGATCATCTTCTCGACGTTCAACAACCTCATCGGCGGCGTCTACATGGCGCTGATGGACCCCTACGGACTCGAGCTGTTCGACGTGAAGATCTGGGGCATCGTGCTGGGTGTCACGGCGACCGGGTTCATCATCGGCGGCGGGCTGGTGGCGAAGTTCGGCCTCGGCAAGAACCCCATCCGCACGATGCTGTGGATCGTCATCGGCATGGGCGTGCTCGGCGCGGTGTTCACGCTGCGCGACTGGTGGTGGCTCTACGCCCTCGGCATCTGGGTCTACATGGCGCTCATCCCGCCCGTCGAGGCGGCCGAGCAGACGGTCATCCAGAAGGTCGTGCCCTTCGCGACGCAGGGGCGCGTCTTCGGCTTCGCGGCGGCGTTCGAGTCGGCGGCCGCGCCGGTGACGTCGTTCCTCATCGCCCCGATCGCGCAGTTCCTGATCATCCCCTATATGAACGACGACAGCGGCCGGGCCACGTGGGGCTGGCTGCTCGGCGAGGGGCAGTCGCGGGGGATCGCCCTCGTCTTCCTCATCGCGGGCCTCGTCATGGTGGTGATCGGCGCACTCGCGTTCCTGACCCGCTCGTACCGGATCCTTTCGCGCCAGTACAGCGATGCGACGGTCAACGCCGAGGTGGCCGACCCGGGCGAGACGGATGCCGCCGGGGCCGAGCGATCCGCCGAACGCCAGGCCCCCGCCGAACGCCAGGCCGCAGCCCAGCCGTCCGACCCCGACCGGTCCGCGTCCTAGCCGCCGGCGCCGATCTCGATCACGACGTCGTTCCAGGCATCGGCCGCGTCGTCCCACAACGCGACGAAGGCCGAGGCCACGGCGGACTCGAGTCCTTCGAGACTCCGCACCCGCAGGATCACCGCGGCTGACGACACCTCACGTGCGTCGTCCCGCGCGGCCTTCGCGTACCCCTGCGCGACAGCGCGCACCCACGCTTCGCTGGCCGCCTTGACCGCCGCGTAGTTCGCTCCGCCCGCGAGGGGGCGGGCGACCGCGGTCGACGAGACGATCGCGAGGCGACCCGCGGGGGAGGAGCGCAGGTCGGCGTCGAACGCGCGGGTGACCAGCCGCAACGCCGTGAACGAACGCATCAGGAAGGCGAGGTCGTCGTCGTTCTGACCGGCCAGTCCGCCCCCGCCGCGCCAGCCGCCGACGAGGGGGAACAGGCCGTCGACACTGCCGTGCGCGGCGTGCACGCGATCACGCAGGGCGGTCACGGCATCCGGATCCGTCAGATCGCACACCTCGGTGAACGCCCCCGGCGCCTCGGCCGCCGCAGCGGCCACCCGTTCGGCATCGGAGCCGACGATCATCACCCGCGCCCCGGCGTCGACGAGCGCGCGGGCGCTCGCGCGACCCACCGCGCTCGTTCCGCCGGCGAACAGCACCAGCCGCCCGTTCACTCCTTCGTCGGTGCGATCGGTCATGTCGGCCCCTTCGTCAGTCCGTGCCGCGGATGCCCTCGGTCGAGGCGATCACGGGGCGCATCTTCTTCTCGAGCGCTTCGAAGAACATCGACAGCGGGAACTCGTCGTCGAGCACCGCGTCGGTGTACCCCTTCGGCAGTCCCGCGAGCACCTCGTCGGACAGTCCGCGCGCCCACACCGAGGCGGGGTGGGGCGTGACGACCCCGCGCACGAGGTCGTAAGCCGCGAGCCAGTGGGCGACCTTCGGGCGGTCGATCGAGCGCCAGTACAGCTCGTCGATCGCGTCGGCGAGGGCAATGACCGCGGCGGGCACCTCGTCCCAGTCGAACGCGAGCGAGGTGTCGGTCCAGTGCAGCACGCGGTGCTGGTGCAGCCACGCGAACAGCAGCTGTCCGCCGAGGCCGTCGTAGTTGCGCACGCGCGAGCCGGTGATGGCGAAGCGGAAGATGCGATCGAAGATCACGGCGTACTGCACGAGCTCGGCGTGCTCGAGCATCGTCTTCTCGGTGGCGTCCAGCTCCGCTCCCTCAGCCTGTCGTAGGGACAGGCGCGCCTGCAGCGAGACGCACTCGCGGAACGCGGTGAGGTCGCAACGCAGCTCCTCGAGCGAGTAGAGGAAGAACGGCATCCGCTGCTTGATCATGAACGGGTCGAACGGCAGGTCGCCGCGCATGTGCGTGCGGTCGTGGATGAGGTCCCACATCACGAACGTCTGCTCGGTGAGCGCCTGGTCGTCGAGCATGCGGGCGGCGGCGGCGGGCAGCTCGAGCTTGGTGATGTCGGCGGCGGCGCGGGTCACCCGGCGGTACCGCGCGGCCTCGCGGTCCTGGAAGATCGCGCCCCACGTGAAGGTCGGGATCTCGCGCATCGCCACGGTCTCGGGGAAGAGCACGGCCGAGTTCGTGTCGTAGCCCGAGGTGAAGTCGACCAGACGCAGCGAGACGAACAGGCGGTTGGTGTACTCGGTCTCGAGCCGCGCGATGAACTCGGGCCAGATCGCCTCGACGATGAGGGCTTCGACGTGGCGGTCGCTCGAGCCGTTCTGGGTGTACATCGGGAAGACGACGAGGTGGCGGATGCCGTCGACCCGGTGCTCCTGGGGCTGGAACGCCACGAGGGAGTCGAGGAAGTCGGGCACGCCGAGCCCCTCGTCGCGCCAGCGGCGGAAGTCGACGACCGACGCGGCGAGGTACGCCTCATCGTGCGGGAAGAGCGGCGCGAGCGCGTCGAGGGACTGGATGACCTCGTCGATGAGGGGGGAGGCGGCAGCGGTGTCCTCGATCGAGCCGTCCTTCGCCTGCAGCGCCTGCAGGGCGGTGGCGGCGGTCTTCAGCTGCGTCCATGCGGGGGTCCGTTCGACCGTGTCGACGGTGTGTCCGTCGAGCAGCTCGTGGCCGGCACGGGTGGGCGTCGCGATGGTCATGGCATCCTCCGATCGAGGGTGGAAATATTCCTGTCAAAGCGTCATGCTAACGGAAAACTTACGGCACGCGCCAGAGCGCCGTTTCCCCGCACTGCTACTGTCGAGCGCATGACCGAGGCACCCTCCCGCGCACAGCGACTGGAGGATTCCGTCGATGCCGCGATCGTGCGCGAGATCTCGATCGACGCGCGCGCCACCCTGTCGCATCTCTCCGATCGCGTCGGCCTGTCGGTCTCGGCCGTGCAGTCGCGGCTGCGGCGCCTCGAGGCCCGGGGGATCGTGCAGGGTTACCGGCCGATCCTCGACGCCGAGGCCCTCGGGCGCCCCCTCGCCGCGTTCGTCGAGATCACCCCGCTCGATCCCGCTCAACCCGACAACGCCCCCGAACTGCTCGCGCACCTGAGCGCGATCGAGGCGTGCCACTCGATCGCCGGTGAGGCGGCGTACATGCTCTTCGTCCGCGTGCCCACCCCGCGCGACCTCGAGGCGCTGATCCGCGACATCCGCGCCGCCGCCCAGGTGAACACGCGCACTACCGTCGTGCTGCAGACCTTCTTCGAGGCGCGGCCCATCGAACCCGCCGAGTTCCCCGCCTGATCCCCGCGAGGTACACGCGGATACATCCTGCGGCGGATGCCGTGTCGGAGGCCCCCGCGTAGCGTTGCGGTGATGTTCGTCCTCCGCTCTCTCACCCGCGCGCAGCTGATCACCGATCTCTCGGTCGCCGCGGCGTTCTTCCTCATCGCGCTGGCGATCGAGACCTCGGGCGCCACGAGCTTCGGTGGAATCGCCGGCGCCGTGTTCGTCACGCTCGCCTTCACCGGCGCGGTCGCCTTCCGACGCCTCCACCCGGCGCTGGGTCTTTCCCTCGCGTGGGCGGGCGCCCTGCTGCAGATGGGCTTCGGTCGCGAACCCTCGCCCACCGACGTGGCGATCTTCGCGGTGCTGTACACCACCGCCGCCTACGGCTCCCGGCGCGTGTTCTGGAGCGGCTTCGCGTCCGGCATCGCGGGAGCGGTCATCGTGCCGCTGTATCTCGTGGGTCGCGGGATGACCGCGCTTCCCTCGCCGAACGAGTGGTTCGCGCTGGTCGCTCTGCTGCTGGCATCCGGATTCGCCCTGATGCTGTCGTGGGTGTCGGGCGCGCTCGTGCGCACGGCGATGCGCGCGGCCGACACCAGTCGGGCCCAGCGCGCGGCCGAGGCGCAGACCATCGCCGAGCAGGAGCGCGTGCGCATCGCCCGCGACATGCACGACGTCGTGGCTCACTCGCTCGCGGTGGTCATCGCGCAGGCCGACGGGGCGCGCTACGCCGCGGCGTCGGATCCGGCCGCGACGGCGGAGGCGCTCACGACGATCTCGTCGACCGCGCGCGCGGCGCTCACCGACGTGCGTCTCCTGCTCACCCAGCTCCGCCACAGTCAGGGCGAGGGTCCCCAACCGACGCTCGCCGACCTGCACGCGCTGTTCGATCGCATGCGCGCCGCGGGACTCGCCCTCGACGTGCACGTCGACCCGCAGCCGCCCGGAGAGCCGCCCGCGGCCATCCAGCTGGCGGTCTACCGGATCATGCAGGAAGCCCTGACCAACGCCCTCCGACACGGTGCCGGGGGAGAGGTGCGCGTGCACCTGGGCTGGTGGCCCGATCGCGTCGACCTCTCGGTGCGCAACGCCCGGGGCACGGCATCCACCCCCTCCACGGCCCCGGTCGCGTCGGGTGGACATGGACTCATCGGCATGCGCGAGCGCGCGCAACTCGTGGGCGGGTGGCTCACGGCCGGGCCGGAGTACGGCGAGTTCGCCGTGCGGGCGAGCCTGCCGATCGGCGCGCGGGCGTGAGCGCGGCGTCGACGCGGCGAGCGTCGGCGGGGCAGAGTGGATGCCGACCCCTTCGCGATTCCAGAGAGGTGGCGCCGTCATGACCGCCCCCGTCCGCATCGTCCTCGTCGACGATCAGTCCCTGTTCCGCGCGGGTATCCGCATGGTGATCGACTCGCAGAACGACCTCGAGGTCGTCGGCGAGGCCTCCGACGGGCGCGAGGCGATCGAGGTGGTGCGCCAGGTGCGGCCCGACATCGTGCTCATGGACGTGCGGATGCCGGTGATGGACGGCCTGACCGCCACTGCCGAGATCCTGCGCGAGCCCGAGCCGCCGCGCGTGATCGTGCTGACCACCTTCGACCTCGACGAGGCGGCGGCGCGCGCGATCCAGGGCGGTGCCAGCGGCTTCCTCTTGAAGGACTCCGAACCGGAATTCCTCCTGTCGGCGGTGCGCACCGTGCACGCGGGATCCGCGGTGATCGCGGCCCAGGCCACGCGGGAGCTCTTCGCCCACATCGCCGACGCCGGGTCGACCGAGCCCGTGCCTGCGTCGTTCGGCGCGCTCACCGAGCGCGAGCGCGAGATCTTCGCCCTCGCCGCTGCGGGGTTGAGCAACGCCGAGATCGCGGAGCGCGAGTTCTTGTCGGAGGCGACGGTGAAGACCCACATCAGCCGGATCCTCACCAAGCTCGCTCTGCGCGACCGCGTGCAGCTCGTGGTCTTCGCCTATCGGCACGGGTTGGCCTGAGCCGCACCGCCTGTCAGGAGCGCGAGAGGCGTACCTGGTGAAGGGGGTCTCCCCAGCGGTCGTCGTCGCGACGGGCACCGTCGGGGCGGAAGCCGTGCTTGAGGTAGAACGCGACGGCACGGTCGTTGCCGTCGAGCACCCACAGGCTTGCGGGTTCGCCTCCCAGCGCGGCCTCGAGCAGCGCGGGCCCGACCCCCGTGCCGTGGTGCTGCGCGAGCACATAGAGCGCGTAGAGCTCGCGCTGGTCCGCGGGGAGGTCGGGATCGCGGGTGGGGCCGGCCGAGGCGAACCCGACGACGCGCCCGTCGACGTCGGCGACCCAGGCGTCACCCAGTCGTTCGGCGCCGGCAGGGGTGCCTCCGGCCAGGCGTACTTCCCAGCGCCAGGCCGACAGGTCCTCATCGAGAGCGTCCGAAAGCGATTGCGGCATGGTCCCGGCGTGCGCCTCCGTCCAGCTCCGCACGTGCACCTGAGCGATGCGCCGACCGTCGGCGGGCCTCGCGGAGCGCACCGACAGCACGGTCATGACGAGGCGGGGCTCTCGGGCTCGGGCTCGGACTCCGGGTCGTGCGCCCAGGTCGGGGCGAGGGCCTTGATGCGCGTCGCGCGCCACTGCCAGGTCGCCCACAGTCCCGGCCACAGCGCGGGCGCCGCGGCGCCGCCGATGGTCAGCCGTTCGCGCCAGAGGGTCTTCGACGGATCGCCCGGAGCCGCAGACACCGCCATCTGGTGGTCCCACACGTCGAGCGCCGCGAGCGGACCGGTCAGCGGCACGCCCCAGTCGCGGAACACGCGCACCCGGCCGTTTCCGTCGCGCGTCTCCCGATCGGCCACCGAGATGAGCTGGCGTCCGACCGGCACGAGTCCTGCCACGCTCATCTGCACGGGCACGTCATCGCCTGATTCGAACGACGTGGGCATCGTGCCGAGCGCCTCCACATCGAGCAGGGGACCGTAGAGCTCCGCCACGGCGCGCGGCGAGTGCAGGGCGCGCCAGGCGGCATCCGGGTCGCAGTCGACGACGAACTTCAGCAGAATGCGCATGCGGCCCATGCTGCACGACGACCGTCGGTATCGACCCCGGCTTGACGCGGCGGAGCCGGAGCCTGGCGTTCTAGGCTCGAAGGATGCCGAGCAGTGATCCCCACGCGCAGTCCGACTACCAGGTCCGCTTCGACTGGGGGCGGCGGGGCTCCGACCGCCTCGCTCCGGCGCACGTCGTCGTGGTCGTGCAGACCCTCGGCCTGACCGCCCACGCCCTCTCGGCGGTGGAGCACGGCGCTGCCCTCGACCTGGCGGGCGACGACGACCCCGCGGCGGCTCTCGCGCTCGCCGCAGAGGCCGCGGGAGCCCACGTCGTCGTCGGCGGTCTGCGCAATGCCGCCGCGGTCGCCGACCACGTGCTCGCGGTGCAGCGAGCGCGCGGAGAGCGTACGAGCATCTCGATCGTCGCGGCCGGGTACCCCGACGGCGACGAGGCTGTCCGCTTCGCGGTCGACGACCTGCTCGGGGCGGGAGCGGTGATCGCGGCGCTCGGCGACCTCGGCATCGACCACGCGTCGCCCGATGCCGCGGTCGCGGGAGAAGGGTTCCGCGCCCTCGGGGGCGCCGTGCGGCATCTGCTCACCGCGAGCGGCACGGGGCGGGCGCTGGCGGCCGACGGCGGTCGCGACGGCGTGCTGCACGCGGCGGCCCGCGACGCGGCATCCGTCGTCCCCGTGCTGCGCGACGGGGTGTTCGGCCCCGCCTGAGCAGGTACGCCGCGCAGAACCCGGCTCAGCGCGGCGTCGCCGCCGCCAGACGTGTCGCGGTGCTGATCTCGCGGTGCTCCCACGTCAGCGCGAAGCGCGGGTCGAACGACGGGGCGCAGCGCGCGCACGAGGTCGGCCGGGTGGCCCGGCGGTGTCGATAGGCGATGTGACCGGCCGGGCAGGTGCCCACCCACGGGGCGAGCTCGTTGGCGGTCTCGCCCGCGTGCGTCGTGCCGCCGACGTAACCGAGGTCGAGAGCGACCCGCTTCCAGCCCGAGCCGTGGCCCGCGGCCGGGCCCGCCAGGGCGTGCGCCACCTCGTGCAGCAGCGTCTGGTGGTTGGTGTCGTCGTCGTAGCGGGCGGTGAGGTAGCGCGACACGCTGATGCGCTTGCGGGTGTAGTCGCACAGCCCCGCGCGGCGCTTGGCGTTGTCGAAGGCGAACGTCCACGACGCATCGAGGTGGAGGGCGATCAGCGCCTCGGCCCAGATGCGCACACGCTGCAGGTCGGACATGAGCGGAAGACTAAGCCGAAGCTCCGACACTCAACTCGCGACGACCTCGCGAGCGCGGCGACGGTCGGCGGCGTCGATCGCGAGCAGGGTCGATTCGAGCTGTTTGTCGGTCGCGCCGGAGTTCTGGCGCAGGAAGAGTGCCTGCTTGAAGTCGCGGCGGGCGCCTTCGTAATCGCCCTCGTCGTAGTGCACCTTGCCGCGGTGCTGCAGCGCGAAGGCGGCGATGCTCGCCCAGCCCTGGCCCTCGGCCTCTTCGGCGCACATGGTGAGCTCCTGCTCGGCGGCGGCGTAGGCGCCGCGGCACTGCATGATCGTGGCGTGCAGGATGCGCGCGCGCAGCAGGTCGCGACGGGTGCCGGCCATGCGGGCGACGCGCACGGACTGCTCGGAGATGTCGAGGGCCTCGTCGAAGCGGTCCAGCACTTTCAGCAACCACACGCGCTCGAGCAGCGCGTGCAGACTGCGCTGCGAACCGATCTCCTCGAGACGGTCCGCGCACTCACGAGAGTCGGTGATCTCACGCAACGTGTCGGGGTCGTACCCGTGGATAAAGCTCACCGTCGCTCCTCTCGGTCAGGCAGGGTTCCAGTCTGCGATGCCCGCGCCCCGCGGGCGGGCGCGCCACGCGGTCACCTCTCGAAGATGGATGCCGAGGGCTTGGGCGACGGCGTCGCGTCGGCGTCGGTGGCCGGTCGGGCGTCGCGGATGAACTCGTCGATCTCGGCGCCCTGTGCGACCTTCGCGGGGTGGGGGCCGGCGGCCATGAGCCGGGGGAGCCACTCGACGGGGAGCGCCGCGGCGGAGGCGGCCACCACGAGGTTGCCGAAGCGGCGCCCCTTGAGCACCTGCACCTCGGCGAGCACGATCACCTCGGGCAGGACGGCGCGCACCGTCGCGACCTGTCGACGGGCGAAGGCGAGGCCGGGCCCGTCCGACACGTTGACCAACAGCACCCCGTCGGGGGCGAGCAGTCGCGCGGCGTCGCGGTAGAACTCCACGGTCGTCAGGTGGGCCGGCGTCTGCGCGCCGGAGTAGACGTCGCTCACGAGGAGGTCGACCGCGCCGGTGAGCCCGGCGGGCAACCGCGAGACGCCCGCGCGGGCGTCGCCGATGCGCACGCGCACGGCGGCGCCGCGGGGGAGGGGGAGGTTCTCCCGCACGAGGTCCCAGAGCGCCGGCTCGAGCTCGATGACCTGCTGGCGCGATCCGGGCCGCGTGGCCTCGACGTACCGCGGCAGGGTCAGCGCCCCCGCACCCAGGTGCACGGCGGTGAGGGGTTGCCCCGGCATCCGGAGTCTGTCGATGACGGCACCCATGCGCGCCACGTACTCGAAGTGCAGGTGCGTGGGATCGTCGAGGTCGACGTGCGACTGCGGCGTGCCGTCGACCACCAGTTCGAAGCCCGAGACGAAGCCCGAGGGCGTGACGCGGGCGAGGGATCCGTCCGACAGGCGCGCCGTCGGAGCATCGTCGGGTTCCACGCGCATCCGTGCCATGCGTCAACGCTAACCCGCGGCCCGCCCCGCGCCCGCCCGTGTCGGGCCGCCCGCCGGTACCGTGGCGGCATGCGGGTGGACCTGAACGCCGACCTCGGCGAGACCGTCGACGGTGTGCCCACGGCCGACGACGAGGCGATGTTCGCCGTCATCTCGAGCGCGAACGTCGCGTGCGGTGGGCACGCGGGAGATGCCGCGTCGATGCGGGCGTCGGTCGAGCGGGCCGCGCGCTTCGGCGTCGCCGTGGGGGCCCACCCGTCGTACGACGATCGCGCGAACTTCGGTCGGATCCGCCGCGACCCCGACCCCGCGGATCTGCGCGCGGGGGTCTCCCGCCAGCTCTCCGCTCTCGCCGCCGCCGGGGCGGACCTCCGCTACGTCAAGCCGCACGGCGCCCTCTATCACGCGGTCACCGTCGACCACCGGCAGGCGGAGGCCGTCGTCGCCGCCGTCGCCGACCTCTCCGCGCGGCTCGGCCGCGCCCTGCCCGTGCTGGGCATGCCCGGTGCGATCGCCGGGGCCGCGGCATCCGCGGACCTTCCCTTCGTGCACGAGGCCTTCCTCGACCGCGGCTACACCCGTGTCGGGGGCCTCGTCCCGCGCGACGAACCGGGGGCGTTGGTCGACGATCCCGCGGTCGTGGCGGAACGCGCGGTGCGCCTCGTGCGCGACGGCCTCGTCGAGACGGTCGAGGGGACGACGCTCGAGGTGCGCGCCGCGTCGCTCTGCCTGCACGGCGACACCCCCGCCGCGGTGGCGATGGCGCGGGCCGTGCGCTCGGCCCTCGACGACGCCGGTGTCGAGGTGCGCGCCCCGTGGTGATCCTGCGGCCGATGGGGGAGCGCGCCGTGCTCGCCGAGGTGGCCGACCTCGCGGCCGTCACGCGTCTGCACGCGGCGCTCGCCGCGGATCCTCTCCCCGGCGTCGACGATCTCGTGCCGGCCGCCCGCACGGTGCTGGTGTCCTTCGACCCGCGCCGCACCTCCGCGGCGGTCGTAGGCGCCTGGGTGCGTGCGGCCGAGACGGCGGTTCCGGATGCCGCGCCCCCCGGGCCCCGTGTCGAGGTGCCCGTGCGCTACGACGGCGTCGACCTGGCGGACACCGCCGAGCTCCTCGGCATCCGCCCCGACGACCTCGTCGCCCGCCACCGCGCCGCGGAGTGGACGGTGGCGTTCACCGGCTTCGCACCCGGCTTCGCCTACCTCGTGAGCCCGGACTGGCCCTTCGACGTGCCGCGTCTCGCCCGGCCGCGCACGCGGGTCCCCGCGGGAGCCGTCGGCCTCGCGGGCTCCTTCACCGGTGCGTATCCGCGCGACACCCCGGGAGGGTGGCGGCTGATCGCCTCGACCGACGCGGTGCTGTTCGATCCGGATGCCGCCGAGCCCGTGTTGCTGCCGCCCCGAGCCCGCGTGCGATTCGTGCCCGCGCGGGTGCGGGTGCGGGTCAAGGGAGACACCGGTCGGGTCCTTGCGCCACCCCCGGTGTCCGCCCGGCAGGCGACCCCCGCCCTGCGCATCCTCGCGCCCGGCCCGCTCGCCACCGTGCAGGACCTCGGGCGCCCCGGCCGCGCGTCCCTCGGGGTGGCACGCTCCGGCGCCCTCGACCGGGCAGCGCTGCGCATCGCGAACCGCCTCGTCGGCAACGCCGAGTCGGCCGCGGGCATCGAGATCACCCTCGGCGGCTTCCGCGCACGGGCCGAGGTCGACACCTGGGTCGCCGTGACGGGTGCGCTCGCCGACGTCTCCGTCGACGGCCGCGCCGCCGACGCCTACGCGCCCCTGCTGCTGCCCGCCGGCGCCGAGCTGTCGATCGCGCCCGCCCGCGCGGGCCTGCGGCTGTACCTCGCGATCCGCGGGGGAGTCGACGCGCCCACCGCCCTCGGCTCCCGTGCGACCGACGTGCTCGCCGGTCTCGGCCCCGCGCCGCTGCAGGCGGACGCCGTCGTGCACAGCGGAGCCGCGGTCGGCGAGATCCCCGCGATCGACGGGTTCCCCTGGTCGGTGCCGCCGTCCGTGCTCGAGGTGGGTCTCGGGCCCGGACCCCGGGCGGAGTGGTTCGCCCCCGCCGCCGTCGACGCCGTGATCGAGACGACCTGGACCGTCTCGCCCGACCTCGACCGCATCGGCATCCGCCTCGACGGCCCCGCCCTCGCGCGCGTGCGCCACGAAGAGCTGCCCAGCGAGGGCATGCGCCCCGGGGCGATCCAGGTCCCCCCGCACGGGCGCCCGGTGATCCTGCTGGCCGACGGTCCCGTGACCGGCGGCTACCCCGTGATCGGGGTGGTTCCGGATGCCGCGCTCCACGCTTTCGCGCACGTGCGGCCGGGCGATCGGGTGCGATTCCGGCGCGGCTGAACGGTGCCCGCGAGGGGAATGCCGGACGGGCGCACGCGGTTATACCGCAGGTCCGCAGACGCGTCAAGAATTGGACTGGACACGGCGAGTCCTCCCGCGTATGCTTGGACTTTGCGCTCCTCGATTCCCCCTGCCCTCATATGGTGGTCGGCTGAGCCTGCCCGTCCCCGCTTCATCGCGGTGTGCGGCGAGCAGGTTATCGGGGCAGGAACGCACTCCACCTGACGACAAGGAATCACGAGCCCCTCGCCCGGGCTTCTGGAGGTTATTCCCTTGGCTGCTGCGAGCAACGCATCCACCACCACCACCCCCAAGAGCGGACGCGGAGCATCCCGCCTCTCGTTCGCGAAGATCTCCGACAAGCTGACCGTTCCCGATCTGCTCGCACTGCAGACCGAGTCGTTCGACTGGCTCGTCGGTAACGAAGCCTGGAAGGCGCGCGTCGCCGAGGCCCAGGAACAGGGACGCACCGACGTCCCCGAGATCAGCGGACTCGAGGAGATCTTCGAGGAGATCTCTCCCATCGAAGACCTGAGCGAGACGATGCAGCTCTCGTTCACGAACCCGTACCTCGAGCCCGAGAAGTACTCGATCGAAGAGTGCAAGGAGCGCGGCAAGACGTACGCCGCCCCGCTGTACGTCGAGGCCGAGTTCATGAACCACCAGACCGGTGAGATCAAGACCCAGACGGTCTTCATGGGCGACTTCCCGCTCCAGACCGACAAGGGCACGTTCATCATCAACGGCACCGAGCGTGTCGTCGTGTCGCAGCTCGTGCGGTCGCCCGGTGTCTACTTCGACAAGACGCCCGACAAGACCTCCGACAAGGACATCGTGTCGGCGCGCGTCATCCCCTCGCGCGGAGCCTGGCTCGAGTTCGAGATCGACAAGCGCGACCAGGTCGGCGTGCGCATCGACCGCAAGCGCAAGCAGTCGGTTACCGTCTTCCTCAAGGCCCTCGGCCTGACCAGCGAAGACATCCTCGCCGAGTTCTCCGGCTTCGACTCCATCGAAGAGACGCTGTCCAAGGACACGATCCTCACGAAGGAAGACGCCCTCCGCGACATCTACCGCAAGCTCCGTCCGGGCGAGCAGGTCGCCGCCGAGGCCGCCCGTGCGCTGCTGGACAACTTCTACTTCAACTCCAAGCGCTACGACCTGGCCAAGGTGGGTCGCTACAAGATCAACCAGAAGCTCGGTCTCGACAAGCCGCTGAGCGACTCGGTGCTGACCGTCGACGACATCGTCGCCACGATCAAGTACCTCGTGCGCCTGCACCGCGGTGACGTCACGTTCGACGGTGTCCGCGGTGGCCAGGCCGCCGAGATCCGTCTCGACACCGACGACATCGACAACTTCGGCAACCGTCGCATCCGCGCCGTCGGCGAGCTCATCCAGAACCAGGTCCGCACCGGTCTGTCGCGCATGGAGCGCGTCGTCCGCGAGCGCATGACCACGCAGGACATCGAGGCGATCACGCCGCAGACCCTGATCAACGTGCGCCCCGTCGTCGCCGCGATCAAGGAGTTCTTCGGAACCTCTCAGCTGTCGCAGTTCATGGACCAGAACAACCCGCTCGCGGGTCTGACCCACAAGCGCCGCCTGTCCGCCCTGGGCCCCGGCGGTCTGTCGCGTGAGCGCGCCGGCGTCGAGGTCCGCGACGTCCACCCGTCGCACTACGGCCGCATGTGCCCCATCGAGACCCCTGAAGGCCCGAACATCGGTCTGATCGGCTCGCTGGCCTCGTTCGCCCGCATCAACGCCTTCGGTTTCATCGAGACCCCGTACCGTCGCGTCGTCGACGGCCGGGTGACCGACCAGATCGACTACCTCACCGCCAGCGAAGAGAGCGACCACATCGTCGCTCAGGCCGGTGTCGCCCTCCAGGCCGACGGACACTTCGTCGAGGACCGCATCCTCGCCCGTCGTGGCCAGGGTGGCGAGGTCGACCTCTTCCCGAACGACGAGATCGGCTACATGGACGTCTCGCCGCGCCAGATGGTGTCGGTGGCGACCTCGCTCATCCCGTTCCTCGAGCACGACGACGCCAACCGCGCCCTCATGGGTGCGAACATGCAGCGCCAGGCCGTGCCGCTCGTGCGCAGCGAGTCGCCCGTCGTGGGTACCGGTATGGAGGGCTTCGCAGCCATCGACGCCGGTGACGTGGTCACCGCCGACAAGGCCGGTGTGGTCCTGGAGGTCTCGGCCGACGTCGTGACCATCCAGCTCGACGAGGGCGGCACGCAGGACTACTTCCTGCGCAAGTTCGACCGTTCCAACCAGGGCACGTCGTACAACCAGCGCGTGGTCGTCTCGGCCGGCGAGCGCATCGAGGCCGGCGAGGTCATCGCCGACGGTCCCGCGACCGAGAACGGCGAGCTCGCCCTCGGCAAGAACCTCCTCGTGGCGTTCATGACCTGGGAAGGCCACAACTTCGAGGACGCGATCATCCTCAGCCAGGACCTCGTGAAGGACGACACGCTGTCGTCGATCCACATCGAGGAGTACGAGGTCGACGCGCGCGACACCAAGCTCGGCAAGGAGGAGATCACCCGTGACCTCCCCAACGTCAGCCCCGACCTGCTGAAAGACCTCGACGACCGCGGCATCATCCGCATCGGTGCCGAGGTGCGTCCCGGCGACATCCTCGTCGGCAAGGTCACGCCCAAGGGCGAGACCGAGCTGAGCGCCGAGGAGCGCCTGCTCCGCGCGATCTTCAACGAGAAGAGCCGCGAAGTCCGTGACACCTCGCTGAAGGTGCCCCACGGCGAGCAGGGCACGATCATCGCCGTCAAGGAGTTCAACGCCGAAGACGGTGACGACGAGCTCGGCTCGGGCGTCAACCGCCGCGTCGTGGTCTACATCGCCCAGAAGCGCAAGATCACCGAGGGCGACAAGCTCGCCGGCCGCCACGGCAACAAGGGTGTCATCGCCAAGATCCTCCCGATCGAGGACATGCCCTTCCTGTCCGACGGCACGCCGGTCGACATCATCCTCAACCCGCTCGGCATCCCGGGTCGAATGAACTTCGGCCAGGTCCTCGAGCTCCACCTCGGCTGGATCGCCCAGCAGGGTTGGAAGGTCGAGGGCACGCCCGAGTGGGCCGCCCAGCTGCCCGAGGTCGCCCGCGAGGCGGCTCCCGGCACGAAGGTCGCCACCCCGGTGTTCGACGGTGCGTTCGAGGCCGAGATCGCGGGTCTGCTCGACTCGACGATCCCGAACCGCGACGGCGACCGCCTGGTCGACTCCACGGGTAAGACGCTGCTGTTCGACGGTCGCTCCGGCGAGCCGTTCCCGGCGCCCATCTCGGTCGGCTACATGTACATCCTGAAGCTGCACCACCTCGTCGACGACAAGATCCACGCGCGTTCGACGGGCCCGTACTCGATGATCACCCAGCAGCCGCTCGGTGGTAAGGCGCAGTTCGGTGGTCAGCGCTTCGGTGAGATGGAAGTGTGGGCGCTCGAGGCCTACGGTGCCGCGTACGCGCTGCAGGAGCTCCTCACGATCAAGTCCGACGACATCCTCGGCCGCGTCAAGGTGTACGAGGCCATCGTCAAGGGCGAGAACATCCAGGAGCCCGGCATCCCCGAGTCCTTCAAGGTGCTCATGAAGGAGATGCAGTCGCTCTGCCTGAACGTCGAGGTCCTCTCGGCCGACGGCACGGCTGTCAACCTGCGCGACACGGATGACGACGCCTTCCGCGCTGCGGAAGAGCTCGGCATCAACATCTCCAGCCGCTTCGAGTCCTCGTCGATCGACGAGATCTGAGCTTCCAGCTCAGCGACCCAGCTCAGATTTCAGAGAATTCCGACACAGGAGAACCAGTGCTCGAATCAACCACTTTCGATCAGATCCGTATCGGTCTGGCCACCGCCGACGACATCCGTCGTTGGTCCTTCGGTGAGGTCAAGAAGCCCGAGACGATCAACTACCGCACGCTGAAGCCCGAGAAGGACGGCCTCTTCGGCGAGCAGATCTTCGGACCCTCCCGCGACTGGGAGTGTGCCTGCGGAAAGTACAAGCGCGTCCGCTTCAAGGGCATCGTCTGCGAGCGCTGCGGCGTCGAGGTCACCAAGAGCTCGGTCCGTCGCGAGCGTATGGGCCACATCGAGCTCGCCGCGCCCGTCACGCACATCTGGTACTTCAAGGGCGTGCCCTCGCGCCTCGGCTACCTGCTCGACATGGCGCCGAAGGACCTCGAGAAGGTCATCTACTTCGCCGCCTACATGGTCATCTCGGTCGACGAGGATGCTCGTCACCGCGACCTGGCGACGCAGGAGAACAACATCCGTCTCGAGCTCAAGACGCTCGGCGACCGTCGTGACGCCCGCATCGCGGCGCGCATGGCCAAGCTGGAGGAGGAGCTCGCGGCTCTCGAGGCCGAGGGTGCCAAGGCCGACCAGAAGAAGAAGGTCAAGGACGCCGCCGAGAAGGACATGACGGCGGCCCGCAAGAACGCCGACGAGCAGATCGCCAAGCTCGAGCGCGTGTGGGAGGACTTCCGCACGCTCGAGGTGGGCGCCCTGAAGCCCGAAGACGACGTCTTCCACGAGCTCCAGGACCGCTTCGGTCAGTACTTCGAGGCCCACATGGGCGCGGAGTCGATCAAGCGCCGTCTCGAGGCCTTCGACCTGCAGGCCGAGGCCGACAACCTGCACCTGCAGATCTCCGAGGGCAAGGGTCAGCGCAAGATCCGCGCGATCAAGCGCCTGAAGGTCGTCAACTCGTTCCTGCAGACCGGCATGAGCCCGGCCTCGATGGTGCTCGACGTCGTCCCGGTCATCCCGCCGGAGCTTCGTCCGATGGTCCAGCTCGACGGTGGCCGTTTCGCCACCTCCGACCTGAACGACCTCTACCGTCGCGTGATCAACCGCAACAACCGCCTTCGTCGCCTGATCGACCTCGGTGCCCCCGAGATCATCGTCAACAACGAGAAGCGCATGCTGCAGGAGGCCGTCGACGCACTGTTCGACAACGGTCGCCGTGGTCGCCCCGTCACCGGTACCGGTAACCGCGCCTTGAAGTCCCTGAGCGACATGCTCAAGGGAAAGCAGGGTCGCTTCCGCCAGAACCTGCTCGGAAAGCGCGTGGACTACTCGGGCCGTTCCGTCATCATCGTCGGACCCCAGCTCAAGCTCCACCAGTGCGGTCTGCCCAAGCAGATGGCTCTCGAGCTGTTCAAGCCCTTCGTGATCAAGCGCCTGATCGACCTCGGTCACTCGCAGAACATCAAGGCCGCCAAGCGCGCCGTCGAGCGCTACCGTCCCGAGGTCTGGGACGTGCTCGAGGAGATCATCCGCGAGCGCCCCGTGCTGCTGAACCGTGCACCCACCCTGCACCGTCTCGGCATCCAGGCGTTCGAGCCCCAGCTCGTCGAGGGCAAGGCGATCCAGCTGCACCCGCTCGTGTGCGCGGCGTTCAACGCCGACTTCGACGGTGACCAGATGGCCGTCCACCTTCCCCTGTCGGTCGAGGCCCAGGCCGAGGCGCGCGTGCTGATGCTCGCCTCGAACAACATCCTCAAGCCGTCGGACGGTCGTCCGGTGACCCTGCCCTCGCAGGACATGATCATCGGTCTGCACCACCTGACCACCCTCAAGGAGGGCGCGAAGGGCGAAGGCCGTGCGTTCGGTTCGGTGGGCGAGGCGATCCTGGCCAAGGACGAGGGCACCCTCGACCTGCAGGCCAAGGCGCGCATCCGCATCCCCGGCCTCACGTTCCTCGAGGGCCAGGCGCCCGAGGGCTACGAGAAGCACGGTCTGGTCGACGCGTCGCTCGGACAGGCGATCTTCAACGACACGCTCCCCAAGGGCTACCCGTTCGTCCGCGAGCAGGCCGACAAGGGCAAGCTGTCGCAGATCGTCAACAAGCTCGCCGAGGAGTACCCGAAGGTGGAGGTCGCTGCTTCGCTCGACCGCATCAAGGACGCCGGCTTCTACTGGGCCACCCGTTCGGGTGTCACGGTGGCGCTGAGCGACATCCTCACCCCGCCGAACAAGGCGGAGATCGTCGCGGGCTACGAGAAGCAGGCCGCGAAGGTCCAGGGCCAGTACGAGAAGGGTCTCACCACCGACGCCGAGCGTCGTCAGGAGCTCATCAAGATCTGGACCGAGGCCACCGACGAGGTCCAGAAGGCGATGCGGGACAACTTCCCCGCCGACAACACCATCAACCGCATGGTCTCGTCGGGCGCCCGTGGTAACTGGCTGCAGATCCGCAACATCGCGGGTATGCGAGGCCTGGTGAACAACCCCAAGGGTGAGATCATCCCGCGTCCGATCATCTCCTCGTACCGCGAGGGTCTGTCGGTCGCCGAGTACTTCATCGCGACGCACGGTGCCCGTAAGGGTCTGGCCGACACGGCCCTCCGTACGGCCGACTCGGGGTACCTGACGCGCCGTCTCGTCGACGTCTCGCAGGACGTCATCATCCGCGAAGAGGACTGCGGCACGTCGAAGGGCCTCGAGCTCCCGATCGCCGCCGCCGACTCGACCGGTTCGCTGGTCAAGGACGCCAACGTCGAGAACTCGGTGTTCGCTCGCACGCTCGCCACGGCGGTCGTCGACGCGCAGGGCACCGTGCTGGCCGAGGCCGGCGACGACGTGGGTGACGTGCTCATCAACAAGTTGGTCGAGGGTGGCGTGGAGTCGATCAAGGTCCGCTCCGTGCTGACCTGCGACTCGGCCGTGGGTGTCTGCGCGAAGTGCTACGGCCGTTCGCTGGCCACCGGCAAGATCGTCGACATCGGCGAGGCCGTCGGCATCATCGCGGCCCAGTCGATCGGTGAGCCCGGTACCCAGCTGACGATGCGTACCTTCCACACCGGTGGTTCGGCGTCGGCGGATGACATCACGCAGGGTCTTCCCCGTGTGCAGGAGCTGTTCGAGGCCCGTACCCCCAAGGGTGCGTCGCCGATCGCCGAGGCCGACGGCCGCATCACGATCGACGAGACCGACAAGGCCAAGAAGGTCATCCTCACGCCCGACAACGGCGACGAGCCCGTGGTCTACCCCGTCCTGAAGCGCGCGACGCTCCTGGTCGAGGACGGCCAGCACGTCTCGGTCGGCGAGCCGATCCTGGTCGGAACGCTCGACCCCAAGGAGGTCATGCGCGTGCAGGGTGCCCGCGAGGTGCAGAAGTACCTCGTCAACGGCGTCCAGGGCGTGTACCGCTCGCAGGGTGTGCCGATCCACGACAAGCACATCGAGGTCATCGTCCGACAGATGCTCCGCAAGGTCACCGTCGTCGACCACGGCGACACCGACCTGCTGCCCGGTGAGCTGGTGGACTTCAAGCGCTACCAGACCATCAACCGCGAGACGGTCGGCGAGGGCAAGCGCCCCGCGTCGGGTCGTCCCGAGCTGATGGGTATCACCAAGGCGTCGCTCGCGACCGAGTCGTGGCTGTCGGCCGCGTCGTTCCAGGAGACCACCCGCGTCCTGACGCAGGCGGCCATGGAGGGCAAGAGCGACCCGCTGGTCGGCCTCAAGGAGAACGTCATCATCGGAAAGCTCATCCCCGCCGGAACCGGACTTGCGAAGTACCGCAACGTCACGGTCGAGGCGACGGAAGAGGCCAAGAGCGAGCGGTACCCCAACCGCATCTTCGCCTCGGACGGCGCGTACAGCGACGCCGACCTGAGCTACGTCGACTTCGACAGCTTCTCGACGGACGACTTCACGCCCGGCACGTACAACTGATTGAGGCGAGAGGAGAGCGAGCTCGCTCGCTCGACCGAGCCGATTGAAGTTGCCGAGCGACGAAGTCGCGAAGACAGCTGATTCAGGGATGCCGCGTCCTCGACGCGGCATCCTGATCACCCCGAAGGCCCCCGGCTCGCGCCGGGGGCCTTCGTCGTGTCAGGGCGGTGTCGACGGCGTGTCGGGGCGGGGTCGCGGCGTGTCGGGGACCCGCTCCCGCGGGGTGGTGCGCCTACCGTGGATGCGGAGGAACGCATGGCCCGGATCGGTGGACGCAGCCTGTGGATGGCCTGGCCGGCGGGGTTGTTGTGCGCAGCCGCCGTCGGCGGCCTCGTCGTGCTCGCGATGCCCGGCGTGCCGGTCGCGGTCGATTTCGTCGGTGAGACCCTGCGCGCCGCATCGACGGTCTCGTCCGACACGGCGGAGACGCCCTCGACCCCGGCCTCGGATTGCCGGCACCTCTACTCCCAGCCGCTCTGGTCGTCGCTCGTGTGGTCGCCGGGTGCCCTGCTCTCGCAGCGGCACACGGCCGCCGCCTCGACGCCGGAGGCCGTCGCGGCCGCCGGAGCCACGGTGGTCGTCACGTGTCACTGGCGCGGAGAGGGGGATCGCTCCCTCGAGACGACGGTCTCCACGGTGTCCGCGCAGGGGTCCGCGGCCGTGCAGGCGACGCTGGCCGGTCAGGGCTTCGCGTGCACGACGGAAGCCGACACCGTCCACTGCGAACGCGAGGCGGGCGGGGTGGTCGAGATCCACGACCTGCGCGCCGACCGATGGGTGTCGTCGACCCTGGTCGACTGGCAGCCCCCGGACTACGCCGCGATCGTGGCGTCGCACGCCTTCTTCGGCGAGTGAGGAGTCCCGCGGACCCGCGGCGGGATTACGACCCGAAGATCGACGAGATGATGCTGGCCGTGTACCCCGTGGGCGCCAGGTTCGAGTACTGCGTGTCGATCAGCACGTCGTCGCGCCAGTAGAGCGTGCGCCCGTCGTTGACGGGGTAGGTGTCGTTGATCCAGGTCTTCTCGCAGCGCGTGCCCGCGTCGGGGGTGTAGCAGCTGAACCCCTGCGTCGAGACGAGGTCGTTGAGCATGTCGAGGGCCGGTCCGCGGTCCATGCGCGTGATGTGGGTGACGAGTCCGGTGGTGTCGGCGGCCGGGTCGCGCCAGATGCAGGTCAGCGAGCCGTCGGGCTGTGCACCCGAGGGGCCCATCGCGGGATCGTTCAGGGGAGTGTCGCCCAGCTGCGCCAGCACGTCCGCCGTGAGCATGGATCGGCAGTCCGCGGGGATGCGCACGGCCGTCGCCGTCTGGGTGATCGTCGGGATGGGGGTCGGCGACGAGGAGACGGTCGCCGACGGCGCTGGTGCGGACTCGTCGGCGGCGGGCGCGCACGCGGTGAGAGCGAGCATCGCCGCGCCGAGCGCGACGGCGGTCAGGGCCGGGCGGAGCGGTCGACGAGGCATGCTGACACCCTAAGCGCCCCCGCCGACACGGTCGAGACGACAATGCCCGGCACGCCTGCGCGGTGGCCCGCAGGTCCCGGGATAGCCTTGCGCGGCAAGCATCGCGTGAGGAGACCCCATGAGCGACCATCAGTCGTACGGCGACCCCGTCGCTGAACCCAAGGACGAAGGGCACGACGTCGTCGGCCGAGCCCACGAGGGACTCGCCGACGCCGAGGCGGCGCGCCGCGATGCGGTCGACCCGCAGGAGGCGCAGGCCGCCTGGGACGAGCGCGAAGACCACGAGCGCGAGACCGCGGCTCCGCTCGCCGCGCGCAGCGAGCACACGGCTCCCGTCGTGCACGACGCCTCGCCGGTGCCGCCGCAGTCCACCTCGCAGGCGGATCTCGACGACGAAGACGCTCGCTGGGCCGCCTACGCCGCCTCCGCCGAGTCCGAGAACGCGGCGCCGCGCACCACCGCGTACGACGCCCCCGTGGCGCAGACCGACCACGTCGACCGGACGGCAGCGACCACCGCCGCTCCCGCGGTCGCCGGAGCCGCGGCCGGTGCGGCCGCCGGGACCGGTGCCGCCACCGCATCCACCGCGCCCGTCTACGACGAGCCCGCCCGCGTCGGCGGCGGTGCGCAGCCCATCTTCGTGCAGGCGCCCGAGGCGCCCCGTCCGCGCGGCAACCGCGGCGCGGCCGGCGCCATCGGTCTGCTCGCCGCCCTCGTCTTCGCCGTGCTGTACCTCGCGGCCACGCTCGGTCTGGGCCTGCTCTCCGGAGACTTCGTCGCGGCCGACCTCGGTCGCGAGGCGCTCGCAACCCTCGCCACGGCGGGCCTCTGGGTTCCGACGGTGGCCTTCTACCTCGGCTTCTGGTTCCTCGGCGCGCTGATCAACCGCGGACGGTGGGGCCACTGGGTGGTCTGGGGCCTGCTCGTGGGCGTCGTCGCCTGGGCCGGTCACCTGCTGGGCGTGCTCCTGGGCGCTCCGTTCTGGATGATCACCGCGCGTCAGTCGTTCGAGCTGCTGCAGGACAACCTCCTCGCGCCGCTCGGAATCGTGGCCTTCGTCCTCGGCCGTGAGCTCACCATCTGGTTCGGCGCGTGGGTGTCGGCCCGCGGTCGCCGCGTCACCGAGATCAACGCCGAGGCGCAGCGCGAGTACGAGCGCACCCTCGAGGCCGGCCCTCAGCTCTCTCAGCGCTGAGACCGGATGCCATGACGAACGAGCCGCGACCGGCGGGGGTCACCCCGCCGGTCGCCGTCGTCTTCGCGACCGTCGTCTGCGTCGCGCTGTTGATCGGCGGGCTCGGGGTGGCGAGTCTCGTGCTCGACGCCGACGTCATCCCGGTGCGCGGCCTGGGGGTCGTCCCGGGTGTCATCGGGCAGGTGTTCGCCTTCGCCACCTTCGCGGGCGTGCTGCTGTGGGGTGTGCGGGCCGACCCGCCGTCGTACCTGACGGCGGTGCCGTGTGCCATCGGCGCCTATGTGGGCGAGATCCTCGGCATCGTCGTCGGAGCGCTCGTCAGCGGAGCCGATCCGGCGCGCGGGCTCTCGGCGGCGGGGAGTGTGGCCATCGGATTCGCCGGCCCCGTCGTCGCCCTCGCGGCGCTCCTGGCAGCGTTCTTCGGTGTCTTCCTCGTGCGCGCCCGCAGTAGCGGCCCGCGCTGGCGCTGGGAGGACGACGACGACGACGCGCCCTGATCTCCGCGTGCGACGGCGGCTCCGACGCGGCGCGCAGCACGGCATGCGCGTGCTTCCGGGCGTGTCGCACTAGCCTTAGGGCCGTGGAGCGCTCCCTCGAGTCGCAGGTGAGCCAGGCGGTCGACGCCTGGCTGCGCTGGCTGCCGCGCTGGGAGCCCGCCAACCACCGCGGCCGCATCGCCCCGTGCCGGCGGTGCTTCGGCTCGCCGGTCCTGTCGGCGGCAGGGCTCGGAGCCGACGTGCCCCACGGCGTGCAGCACGGTCTGTCGACCCGGGTGAAGAGCATCGTCGACCACGCCGTCGCCGAGTACACCTCGCGCAACCTGCCGATGCTGCAGGCCGAGCTCGACCAGCAGGCCGAGCGCAATCGCCGCCGCACCTATCGCCCCGCCGAAGACCTCGAGCCGGAGTTCGAGGGCATGCCGCTCGACCCCGACCCCGAGCCCGGTTCGCCGTTCCTGTTCACCCTGTCGGGTCTCGCCGCCGAGGAGGACGCGGCGCTCCCCGCCCTTCCTCCCCTGTCGGATGCCGCCAAGGCCGCGCTGCGGCAGGAGGTGGGTCTCGCCGACGACTACGCCAACATGATCGGTCGAGAGGTGTGCACGGTTCTGCTGCACCACCGACTCCGCATCCAGGCCGCGGTCGCCGAGTACGTCGAGCCGCAGATCGCTGCCCTCCTCGACGAACTGACGCGCTCTCTCGACGCTCCGTTCGATCCGCGCGAACCGGGGCCGTCGGCCACCTGACCCCTGTGGATGAGCGCGCGGGTCTCATCGGCTGCTTTGTTAGCATCGACGGGTTGTCCGCCGCGTCGGTGCGGGCGTGTCGTGCGGGGGAGGGGGCTCGATGCCGCAGCGCCTCCCGTCGTCGCCGCCCATCCTGCCCGGGCTGGCCTACATCCGTCCCCTCGGCTCCGGCGGGTTCGCCGATGTGTTCCTGTACGGCCAGGACATGCCGCGTCGCGACGTCGCGGTGAAGGTGCTGCCGAGCGACGTGCGCGACCCCGATCTCCTGCGCATGTTCAACGCCGAGGCCGACGTGCTCGCCCACCTGTCGGCGCACCCGTCGATCGTCACCGTCTATCAGGCGGGGATCTCCGCCGACGGTCGGCCCTACATCGTCATGGAGTTCTGCCCCGGCTCGCTCTCGCAGCGCTATCGCGTCGAGCGCATGCCGGTGGCCGAGGTGCTGTCGATCGGGGTGCGCATGGCGGGCGCGCTCGAGTCCGCGCACCACGCGGGCCTCATCCACCGCGATGTGAAGCCCAGCAACATCCTCGTCACGACCTTCGGGGCGCCGGTTCTCGCCGACTTCGGCATCTCGTCGTCGCTCGTGCGCCAGGGGGCCGACGAGATGCTCGCGATGTCGGTTCCGTGGAGCGCCCCCGAGGTCGTCGCCGAGCAGACCGTCGGCACCGTCGCCAGCGAGGTGTGGAGCCTGGGCGCGACGGTGTACTCGCTGCTCGCGGGCCAGAGCCCGTTCGAGCGGCGCGAGAAGGGTCAGAACTCCCGCGAGCAGTTGCGCCGTCGCATCGCCCGCGCCTCGTACACCGACATCGGCCGCGGCGACGTCCCGGCTTCGCTGCAGGCGGTGCTGGCCCGATCGATGTCGCGCGACCCAGCCGATCGCCACGCGAGCGCCCGCGCCTTCGGTGAGGCGCTCCAGGCCGTGCAGACCGAGCTGGGGCTGCCGGCGACCCCGCTCGAGGTGCCCGCCGCGGAATGGACGGCCACGGCGCGCGCCGTCGATTTCGCCGACGGCACCCTGCGCGGCCCCGCCCGCTCGCGCATCGAGCGAGAGGGCTCGCGCAAGCTGCGCAGCTCGTCCGGCATCACCGGCTATGCCCGCGACGAAGACACCGACATCGCCTCGGGAAGCGCGGGCGCCTCGCGCGCGCTGCCGTGGATCCTGGCATCCGCCACCCTCGTCACCGCCGGAGCGGTCGTCGTCGCCGCGCTGTACGCCACGGGAGTGCTGCGATGAAGCGCCGCACGATCGCCGGCCTCGGGGCCACCATCGCGGCCGCCGCGCTCGTGGTGACGGCGAGCATCGTCTGGCCCGGGCTCGACGCGCAGCAGACGCCCGAGGTCGACACCTCGGTGTGGGCCCTGCAGACCGGAGACGGGCAGCGCTACGCGCGGGTGAACACCGCCGTGGGCGAGCTCGACACCGTGCGCAGCGCCGGCAACCCGAGTCAGGTCGCGCAGTCGCCCGAGGGCGCGTTCCTCTTCACCGACAGCTTCAGCAAACTCACCCGCATCGACGAGGCCCAGCCCGTCGACCTGCAGGACGACCAGCTCGAGGCCGCCCCCGACACCCCTCCGGGAACGACCTCGGTCGTCACCGCGGGCGACTACGTCGTCTACCGCACCGATGCGGGGACGCTGTTCGCCAGCCGACTCAGCCGTGCCGGGCAGGCGGCCACCGAGCTCGACCCGTTCGACACGTCGTCGGACGACGACGCGCCGGCGTACACGGCCGATGCCGTGGCGCTCGATGCGCGGGGCATGCTGTTCGCCTATTCGTCCGCCGACGGCTCCGTCATCCGCTACGACATCGAGGCCGACGAACTCCGCGGCCGCGATGCGCTCGACGCGCAGGTGACGACGCCGCTGCTCTCGGCGTCGGGCGACACCTGGGTGCTCGTGGACGCGGACTCCGGCCGCACCTGGAGACGCGGGGCGGATCCCGTCGACATCGACGCCGGCGAGCAGCTCGTCGTCTCCGATGCGGATGCCGATGCCCGGGCCGTCT
This sequence comes from Microbacterium algihabitans, assembly GCF_032464975.1. Classification (NCBI taxonomy): domain Bacteria; kingdom Bacillati; phylum Actinomycetota; class Actinomycetes; order Micrococcales; family Microbacteriaceae; genus Microbacterium; species Microbacterium algihabitans. The sequence goes on along the minus strand of NZ_JAWDIU010000001.1, from coordinate 707,707 downwards.
ACGTCGCCGATGACCAGTCGCTGTGGAGCATCCCCGCCGACGGCTCGGAGCCGCGGCGCGAGGTCGGCGGCGGCGGCAACGTGCTGGGTCAGCCTGCGCGGCCGCTGTCGCACGAGGGTGTCGCGTACGCCGCCTGGCTCCTGCCCGGCGATGCGCGCGGCACGCTGTGGCGCTCGGATCAGGGCGAGACCGAACTCGACTACGCCGGCCAGACCATGCCCGATCAGCGTCGCCCCGTGTTCGTCGCGACGGATCACGCGGTCATCCTCAACGAGACCCGCACGGGCTGGGTGTGGACGGTGCCCGACGGTGCGCTCGTCGCCTCGAGCCAGAACTGGTCGCTCGACGACCGCACCGAGCAGACCGCCGTGCAGAGCGACGAACAGCTGAGCGTGGTGCTCGATCCCAAGCCGCCGATCGCCGAGCCCGACGTCTTCGGTGTGCGCGCCGGACGCCTCACCACTCTCCCCGTGCTCCTGAACGACCATGATCCGAACGAAGACGTCCTGAGCATCGTCGCCGAGAGCGTCACCGGCCTCGACCCCGGCTTCGGCACGCTCACCGTCACCGACTCCGGCCAACGCCTCGCAGTCCGCGTGGCCGCCGGCGCCACCGGCAGCGCGACCTTCAGCTACACCGTCACCGACGGCACCGCCGTCGACGGGCTCACGTCGGCGCCCACCACCGTCACCCTCACCGTCTCGCCCCCCGAGACGAACGCGGCGCCCGCCTGGTGCGGCGTCGAGGGGTGCCTGCAGCAGTGGCCCACGCCCGAGGTGCAGCGCGGCGGAACCATCACGGTGCCCGTGCTCCCCGGGTGGGTCGACCCCGACGGCGACCCCCTGCTGCTGCTGTCCGTCGACAACCCGGGTGACGTCGGCACCGTGGCCTCGACCCCCGGCGGCGACGTGGTCTACCAGCACGCCGACGACGGCTCGGGCGCGGAGCAGAACGTGCAGCTCGACGTGACCGTCGCCGACACCGACGGCGCCGTGACGACGAAGCCCCTCGTGATCCGCGTCCTGCCCGACCCGGCGCTGGCCGTGCAGTCGTTCGCGCGGATCGACACCGTGGGCACCTCGCTCGCGGTCGACGTCGGCCCGCACGTCACGGGGACCGCCGGCGACGTCTCGCTCACCTCCGTTCGCGTGCTCGACGACGCCGCCGCCACCGCGACGGTCGTCGGGGGGAGCACGACCTTCGACTTCACGGCATCCGCCCCCGGGGTCTACCGCGTCGACTTCACCGTCAACGGCGGGGGGCGCGATGCGACCGGCACCGCGCGCATCACGCTCCTGCCCGCTGATGCGCCGGCGCAGTTGTCGACCTCTCCGGTCGTGGCGTTCGTGCGCCCGCAAGAAGATGCGACCCTCGACGTCTTCAGCGCGGTGTCCAATCCCACCGGTCGCGTGCTGCTGCTCAGCGACGTGACCCCTGCGGCCTCCGACGGGGCGTCGCTCACCGTCGACACGGTCGCCCAGAACGACCTGCGCGTCTCGGGCAGCACCGCCGACGGAAGCGCGGGTCTCCTGGGCACCGTCGGCTACACCGTCAGCGACGGCACCGACGACGAGGGTTCGAGCGTGGTCGGCGAGGCGACGGTGTACCTGCTCCCTCCGGCCCCCGAGATCGCCCCGATCGCCGTCGACGACACCGTGACGGTGCGCGCGGGGGCGCAGATCGACATCCCCGTGCTCGACAACGACATCTCGCCCGCCGGCGGTCGACCGACGCTCGACCCCGCGAGCATCCAGGCCCAGCCCGCCAGCGACGCGCTCGCCTTCGCCTCGGGCGGCGTGTTGCGCTACCTCGCGCCGACCGCACCCGGCTCGTACGAGGTGACCTACCGCGTTTACACGACCGGCACCCCGGCGCTGTGGGACGAGGCGACGGTGCGCATCACCGTGCTCGGCGACGAGGCCAACCGCGCCCCGCTCCCCGACACCCTCGAGGGGCGCGTGCTCAGCGGGGGCACCACCACGATCGACTTCTCGGCGTTCGGCGTCGATCCCGACGGCGACGGCGTCACCCTCGACCGCATCGTCGCCCAACCCGACCGTGGCACCGCCACCGTCGCGCCCGACGGATCGTCGATCGTCTACTCCTCGATCCCCGGCGATCGCGGGCAGGTGTCATTCCGCTACCGGGTGTCCGACTCGGCGGGCGCGACCGGTGAAGGCACCGTGCGCATCGGCATCCTGAACGCCGAGGCGAACCCCAGCCCCGTCACCTTCACCGACTACGTGCAGGTGCAGGCCGGGGCCGACCGCACGATCCGGGTGAGCCCGCTGGCCAACGACATCGACCCGACGCAGGGGCGGCTGACGCTCACGGGCGTGCGCCCCGACCTGCCCGAGACCCTCGTCGACGACAGCGCCAACCCCGAATACGCGCGCATCGCGGGCTTCATCGACACCGTGACCGACACCGGCGTCGTGCTCCGTGCGGGCGAGCAGCCCGGCACGATGTCGTTCCTCTACGACGTCGCCAGCGACTCCGGCAACACCGGTCGAGGCCTGATCGTCGTGAAGGTGGTCCGCGAGAGCGTGCCCGACTACCCGGTGGTGACCGACACCGTGCTGACGGTGGAGAACCGCGACGACTTCACCGGCGGCGTCGACGTGCTCGCCGGTCGCGCGACCTGGGCCGGCGGCGAGGTCGGCGACCTCGACGTGTCGCTGTGGGGCACGCCGCAGGGCGTGCAGCTCGACGGTCGCCGCATCTCGGGCGAGCTCCCGGCGACCCGGCGGGTCATCCCCTTCGCCGTCACCGGACGCGCCGGCGACACCGACGTCACGACCTACGCCTTCCTGCGCGTGCCCGGCGACGACGACGTGAGCCTGTCGCTGCGTCCGGGTTCGGCGCAGCGCGTCGACGAGCTCGCCTCGGTCGAGTTCGACATGGCCTCGCTCGTGGCGGTGCCCCGACGGGCGACGCTCGAGGTCGGCACCGACGTGGCGTCGTCGGGCGCGCGGGCCGAGGGGAAGTGCTCGGTATCGGGCTCGGTCGTGCGCTACGACGCGGGCACCGGTTCGCCGTGGACCGACTCGTGCCAGGTGCCGGTGCGCGTGGCCGGCACCGAGGACTGGACCATCGTCTCGGTGCCGATCGGCGTCGTCGCGCGCGACCCCCAGCCCGAGCTGCGCCCGGGAGCCCTGACGGTCGGCCCCGGTGAAACCGAGACATTCGACCTGCGCAACATGACCACCTGGCAGCTGGGCCGCGAGGACTGGGACGGCATCCGCTACGCCGTCGACTACTCGGGCTCCGCGTTCGACGTCCGACTCGACGGCTCGACGGTGACGGTCGTCGGCGACGACCGGGCGGTCCCGGGCACCGAGAAGGCGGCGGTGATCTCGGTCACGAGCCACAACGCAGTCGCCCCCGCCCGACTCGTCATCCGGGTGGGCGCGGCCCCCTCGACGCTTCCCCAGGGCGGTACGACGTCGGAGCAGTGCTCCCAGGCGTCCGGAAAGAGCTGCGCAATCGACGTGGTCGGTGCCAGCGGCGAGGTGAACCCTCTGCCGCGCACCCCGCTCGAGGTCGTCGGCGTGCGTGCCGCGGCGGCGTGCACGGGAGTGAGCTTCGCCGTGGCCTCGGACTCCGCCATCGTCGCCTCGTGGAGCGACGACGCCCCGGGCGGCACCTGCAGCGCGAGCGTCACTCTGCGCGACGCGCAGGGGCGCACCACGGCATCCACCCGCGACGCCCGGGTCGTGCTCGACCTGCTCGGCTACCCCCGCGCCCCCGCGAGCGTCCGCCAAACGGCGTACGCCGACGGCTCCCTCACGCTGCGCGTCGACGCCGGCGAGGCGCGTCGCGCCTACCCCGCGTTGAGCGGCTTCGTGGTGCGGTACGGGGGAGACGTCGTCGCCCGGTGCGCCCCCGACGGCTCGTGCCCGGCGATCTCGGCGCCCAACGGCGAGCAGCGCGAGTACGTCGTCACCGCGATCAACAGCGTGGGCGAATCGCGCGGCGCCGTGCGCACCACGGCGTGGTCGTACGACGCCCCCGGCCGCCCGTCGGGCGGCGACTTCGTCCCCGTCTCGAACGGGGGAGAGGGCGGCGTCGCCGATCTGACGATCCGCGGCATCGACTCGGCCGAGACGGGCACCCTCGAGGTCAAGAGCGCGGCCGGCGAGACCAAGACCGTCTCGATCGGTCGCAACCAGGACGCCGTCTCGCTGAAGGGCTTCGGCGTCGGCAGCAACTCGTCGACGCAGATCTCGGTGACGCCGATCTCGCGCTTCACCGTGCCTCCCGGGCTCGGCGGTTCGCAGACCGGGCAGACCCTCACCTTCACCGCCCACGGCGTCGGAAAGCCGCAGCAGCTCGCGCTGACGCTGACGTCGAAGCCCACCGGAAACGGCAAGGTCACGATCGTCGCCGAGGGGTCGGCGTCGAAGAACGGCGACGATTCCGAGCTGCGCTACGGCTTCGCCCTCAACGGATCGTGCAAGACGAGCGGAACGCAGGCACGCGCGGAGTTCCCGAACCAGGACGACGGCGAGACCTACACCGTGCGCATGTGCGTCGATTCCGTCTACGACGGCACGGTCTTCGGGTCGGATGCCACGGAGAAGAGCATCGACGCGACCCAGGACTCCGCGGCTCCCCAGGGCTACACGTTCCGCGTCGACGCGCGCCCCGCCGTGAACGGCGACAAGGCGACCTGGACGATCAGCGACATCCAGGAGGGCGACAAGCCCCCGCGCAACAACCGCGTCGTCTACGACGGGTGGGGGCCCGGCACCGACGTGTTCGGACGCGACCCCGGCATCGGCGTCTTCTTCCAGCACAACCTGTGGGGGACGAGGTCAAACCGCGGCGTCGTCGAGGCGGCGGCCGGCAGCGCCCCGTACCAGGTGCGGGCATCGGCGCGCATCGGGTCGTGCGTCGCGGGGAACCCCCTGACCGTGCGCGGCGACACCACCAACGACGCCGGCCGCACCACGGTCGACATCAGCGGGGTCCGCTACTTCGACAAGAACGACCGACCCATCGCGACCACCGACCCCTCGATCGTCCCCAACGGGGCGACCCGCGTCGAGAACGCCAAGATCGCCGTGCACTGGGGCGACCAGGGCTGGAACCTCGACCCCGCCACCCTCGTCACCGGCGGCGGCTGCGACCCGGGCAAGTCCTCGCCCTCCCAACCGCCCAAGGGCAACGGCTGAGCGCCGCCCCCGTCCATCCCCCGACAGGAAGAACGCACCGACATGACGATCACCCAGGAGCAGGCCACCTGGTTCTCCCAGACCTTCTCGCAGATCGCCGACAACGTCGAGCGCGCCGTCCTCGGCAAGCGTCACGTCGTGGAGCTCGTGCTGACGGCGATGCTCAGCGACGGGCACGTGCTGCTTGAAGACGTGCCGGGCACGGGCAAGACCTCCCTCGCGCGTGCCGTCGGGCAGACCGTGCAGGGCACCAACACCCGCATCCAGTTCACCCCCGACCTGCTGCCCGGTGACATCACCGGCATCACCGTGTACGACCAGAAGACCGGATCGTTCGAGTTCCACTCCGGCCCGATCTTCGCCAACATCGTGCTCGCCGACGAGATCAACCGCGCGAGCCCCAAGACGCAGTCGGCCCTGCTCGAGGTGATGGAGGAGGGCAAGGTCACCATCGACGGCGTCTCCCGCGAGGTCGGCGTGCCCTTCCTCGTGCTCGCGACGCAGAACCCCGTCGAGCAGGCCGGCACCTACCGCCTGCCCGAGGCGCAGCTCGACCGCTTCCTGCTGCGCACCTCGCTCGGCTACCCCGATCACGCGGCGACGGTCCGCATCCTCGACGGCGCGGCCTCGGCCACGGCCGATCTGCGCCCGATCATCACGCCCCAGGCCCTCGTCGGCATGGCCGACCTCGCGGCATCCGTGTACGTCGACGCCCTCGTGCTCGACTACATCGCGCGCCTGGTCGACGCCACGCGCACGGCCGACGAGGTGCGTCTGGGCGTGTCGATCCGTGGAGCCCTGGCGCTCACCCGCGCCACCCGTGCCCGCGCGGCCGCCCAGGGGCGCACCTTCGCCACTCCCGACGACGTCAAGGCGCTCGCGGTGGCCGTGCTCTCGCACCGCCTGATCCTGCATCCCGAGGCGGAGTTCGACGGGGTGACGCAGGAGGCCGTCATCGGCCAGGTCCTGCTCGACACGGTTCCGCCCTCGCAGCGCGAGAGCGCCTGACGTGACCGTCGCCGTGGCATCCGCGAGCCGGGGAGGTGACCCGTGCCCGATGTGAACCTCACCGAGTCCCGTCTGACGCGCGCCTCCGCGTCCACGATGGCCACGGGCTCACGCACCTCGATCACCTCCACGGCCGCGCGCCGTCAGCGTCGCATCGTGCGGACGGTGGTGCGGATCGCCGAGTGGTGGCGGGTGGCGACGGATGCCGCGCGGGCCGCGGTCCGCTGGGCGGGACGCACCGTTCGCCCGGCCGGAGCCGTGGTCGTCGCGGCCGCCACGATCGGTCTGCTGCTGGGGATCGTCTTCGGATGGGTGGAGTGGATGGTCGCGGGCACCGCGGCGCTGCTGCTGCTGGCGATGGCCGTGCCCTTCCTCTTCGGTGCGCGCGCGTACGAGGTCGACCTCTCGCTCACCCACGAGCGGGTCGTGGCGGGCACGGGGGTGACCGGCGAGATCGTCGTGCGCAACGTCAGCGCGCGTCCCGCCCTGCCCGGTCGTCTCGACATCCCCGTCGGTCGCGGGCTCGTGGAGTTCGGGGTGCCCCTGCTGCGCCCGGATCAGAGCACGACCGAGCCGCTCGAGATCCCGCCCCTGCCCCGCGGTGTGGTGCGCGTCGGACCGGTGACGACGGTCCGCAGCGACCCCGTGGGGCTGCTCCGCCGCGAGCACGCCTTCGACGACGTGCACGATCTGTTCGTCCACCCCCGCACGGTGGGCCTGCCGTCCACCAGCGCGGGGCTCGTCCGCGACCTCGAGGGCAATGCGACCCGCCGCCTCGTCGACGCCGACATGTCGTTCCACGCGATCCGCGAGTACGTCCCGGGCGACTCCCGTCGTCAGGTGCACTGGAAGTCGACGGCCAAGACGGGCCGGCTGATGGTGCGGCAGTACGAGGAGTCGCGACGCTCGCGCATGGCCGTCGTGTTCGCCGCCGCGACGCAGGAGTACGCGGATGCCGACGAGTACGAGCTCGCCGTGTCGGCCGCGGCCTCGCTGGGCCTGCGTGCCGTGCGCGATGCCCGTGACATCGACATCGTCACGGGTTCCGAGATCCCGCGTGTGGTCAAGGGGCGCCTGCGCGCCATCCGCCATGTGCCGATCGTCTCGCCTCGGGCGATGCTCGACGGGTTCAGCGCCGTGCAGCGGCACGAGAACACCATGCCGGTCGAAGACGTCTGCCGATTCGCCGCCGAGGCCAACGAGCGTCTGTCGATCGCCTTCGTCGTCGTCGGGTCCGCCGTGCCCCTCGCCCGCCTGCGCCAGGCCGCCCTGGCGTTCCCCGCCGACACCGCCGTCGCCGCGGTGATCTGCGACGAGCGGGCACACCCGCGCATGCAGAGCATCGCGGGACTCACCGTCCTCACCATCGGAACCCTCGACGACCTGTCGGGTCTGCTCGTGCGCGGAGCCACCTCGTGAGCGCCGGTCGTCGCGAGCGCCCGACGCGGACGCGGGAGTCCTCCGTGACCCGGTGGGTGGCCGCATCGGCGTACACCGCGGTGTCGGTCGCCCTCGCAGCCGTCGCGGCGTGGCCGGTGTACGCCTCGGGGTCGTTCCTGCTGCTCGTGCTGGTGTCTTCGTTGGTGGCGACGGCGGTCGTCGCGCTCGCCGCGTGGCGGCGCGGCGGAGGGTGGGTGCTCGCCGCCGGGCTGGTCGGCGCGTTCGCGGTGCTCGCGGTGCCGCTCGCCGTCCCCTCGAGACTGACCTCGCCGCTCGACGTGCTGCGCGGGCTGGGTGAGGCCTTCGCGGGTGTCGTCGTCGCGTGGAAAGACCTGGTCACCGTCGACCTGCCGGTCGGCGCGTACCGCAATCTGCTCGTCCCGGCGCTCGTGGTGTTCCTGGTGGGTACCGCCCTCACACTGGCCCTCGCGGCTCGCACCGACCGGCGCGCTCCCGCAGCAGTGGTGCCGGGCCTGGCGATGACCGGGTTCGGGCTGTTCTTCGGCCGGACTTCCACCAGCGCTCCGCTCTCGCTCGGGGCGGTGTCGCTGCCGGCTCCGGTCGAGACCGCCGTCGGACTCGGCGCTCTGCTGTCGGCCGTGCTTTGGCTGGCCTGGCGTGCGCGCGACGAACGCGCCCGCGCCCTGCGGAGGGCTGCCGACGTGACAGCGGTGCAGGTGTCGCGCGGTCGCTCGCGCACCGACTCCCGGCGCGGAGCGCTCGGCGTCGCGATGATCGTCGTCGCGATCGTCGCGACGATCGCGGTGGTGCCGTGGGCCTCTCGCGACGCCGACCGTCAGGTGCTGCGATCGGCGGCCGGTCCGCAGCGTCTCATCGCCGAGGCGGTCAGCCCGCTCGCGCAGTACCGGGCGATGTTCTCCGACGCCCGCAGCGACGACGTGCTGTTCCGCGTCCGCAGCGACGACGGCGCCCTGCCGGAGCGCATCCGCATCGCCACCCTCGACGCCTACGACGGCGAGATCTTCCGCGCCTCGGGAGACGAGGGGACGGGCTTCGTGCGTCTGCCGTCCACCCGCGACGCGGGCACGGGCCGCTCCGTCTCCGCCGACGTCGACATCGCCGATCTGGGCGGCATCTGGATGCCCACCGCGGGGAGCCTGGTGGCGGCGACCTTCGAGGGCGAGCGCCGCGGGCAGCTCGCCGACCGCTTCTACTACAGCGCCGACGCCGAGGCGGGCGTGCAGACGGCCGACGGCGGACTCGAACCGGGCGACTCCTACCGGATCGACGCGGTCGAGGCCGCGCCCGACGATCTCGCCTCCCTGACGCCTCCCGGGGCCGTCGGCGCGACGGCCGGGGGCGACAACCTCCGCCGCTGGGTCGAGGAGCACGCCGATGGATCCGACGGTGCGGCCCTGCAGGCGCTCGTGCAACTGCTCCGCGAGCGCGGCTACCTCAGCCACAGTCTCGCGCCGGAGGGGGCCGCGCCCCCGGCCTGGACCGCCGACCTGCCCGGGTACCAGCTGCAGCCCAGCGCCTCCGGTCACTCGCTGGCGCGCATCGACCGCATGTTCGAGCGGTTGCTCGAACGTGAGGACGACCCCCGGGCCGCGGCATCCGGAAATTACGTGGCCGCCGTCGGCGACGACGAGCAGTTCGCCGTGGCGACGGCGCTCATCGCGCACGAACTCGGCTTCCCGGCCCGCGTCGTGGTGGGAATGCGTCTGTCGTCGCCGGACAGCGCGCTTCCGACGTGCGAGGCGGGGGAGTGCCGTGCGCGCGATCTGGTCGCCTGGACCGAGGTCGAGGGCGACGACGGCCGGTGGACGCCGATCGACGTGACCCCGCAGTGGGAGCAGTCGCCGAGCCTCGAGGTCACCCAGCAGCAGGATCCCGAGAACGTGACGGAGGTGCGCCCCGACACGGTGGACGAGGTCGTTCCGCCCGAGCCCGTGCAGGAGGACAACTCCCTCGACGACGATCAGCGCGCCGACGACGGCGTCGATCTCGCGTGGCTCTGGCCGATCCTGCGAGTGACGGGTCTCGCGCTGCTCGCCCTTCTCATCGTGTTCGGTCCCTTCCTCGCCGTCGTGATCGCCAAGGCCGTGCGCCGCCGCGGTCGGCGCCGCGACCCCGACCCCCGCTCCGCGATCGCGGGCGGATGGGACGAATACGTCGACGCCGGGGTGGATGCCGGTCGCACCGTGCCGCGCGCCCCCACCCGACGCGAGGTCGCCGACGCGTTCGCGACCCCGTCGGGGGCACGGCTCGCCGACGACGCCGACCGCGCCGTGTTCGCGGGCGGCGCGGTCACGGCCGACGAGGTGGCGGAGTTCTGGAGCATCGTCGACGCCGAGCGGCGTGTGCTGGTGCGTCAGCGAGGCTTCTGGCGGCGCGTGCGCGCGGCCGTATCGTTGAGATCGTTCCTGCGGTTCCTCGCTCCGCGCTCCCCGCGCACGAGATCCCCGCATCGCGACGAGAGGGGGAAGCGTCCCACCGCCCCGGGAGGACGCGACACGACATGACCGATTCGACCATGGTGGTTCTCGGCGCGAGCTCTCTCGCTCTCGTCGTCGTCGTGTACGTGTGGTTCGCCCTCGCCCTCGCCGCGGTGTTCCGCAAGACCGGCGAGCCGGTCTGGAAGGCGTGGGTCCCGATCGTGAACGTGGCCACCGTGCTGAAGCTCGGCGGGTTCTCGCCGTGGTTGGTGCTCATCAACCTGGTTCCGCTGTTCGGAACGCTCACCTTCGTGATCCTCTTCATCATCGCCGTGCACCGCATCACGGTGGGCTTCGGCGCCGGTGCGGGCATGACCGTGGTCGGCGCCATCTTCCCCGTCGTGTGGGCGAGCATCCTCGGTTTCGGCTCCGCGCGGTGGGAGGGCGATGCGCCCCGCGGTCCCGACGAGCAGTCGGCACCCGTTCGCCGCGGCCAGGACTTCCAGGGGCCGTACGTTCCGCTGGTCGGCGGATGGACCCCCGCGCCCGAGTCCCGTCCCGGCGACGGCAGCCGCGACGCCGAAGACCACGTTCCGGATGCCGCTGACGCGCCCGCCGAGCCCGCTCCGGTGTCCGAGCCCGTGATCGTGCCGTTCGCCGCTCCGACCGGTTCGCTCGCCGATGCCGTGCCCGCGCCCGGTGGATGGGGTCCTCCGCCCGGTCTGCGTCCCGCGGAGTTCGATGACCGCCGTCGCCCCACGCCCGCCGTCTCCGACGAGCAGATCGCGCCCGCCGAGCGCCCGGCCGCCGCCGCGGCATCCGGATCCTCGGTCTTCGAGGTGCTCGACGCCCTCCGCGACGGTGCCGACGACAACGACTCGTCCCGCAGCGCCGCCCGTGCCGTGCCGTCCGCGGCCGACGACGACGCGTCGACCCGTGCGCTGGTGATCCCCGGCGAGCCCTCGGCGTGGACCCCCGCGCCGGCCGAGCCCGCCCCGGCGCCCCCGACGGTCGACGAACAGTCCGACCCGATCGCCCCGTGGGTGACGCCCGCGCGCCGCACGACCCACTCCGACGCGGCGGCCCCGATCGCCGAGGTGCCGTTGACCCGGCCCGCCCCCGAGCCCGTGCCCGCGCCGCGCGCGTCGGCACCCGCGCCGGCGGACGAGTTCCCCGAGCTCTCCGAGGCGGTCTCCGCGGTTCCCGATGCTCCGGATGCCGGCTCCCCGCGCTCCGCACGCACGTCGGTGTCGTCGCTGTACACGCGACCCGAGGTGCCGGCCGTGGCATCCGACGACGACGATTTCGACGCCCTCGACCGCACGGTGGTGACCAAGCGCAAGCGGATCCCGTGGGCCCTCGTGCCTCCGAGCGGGGCGCCCATCGATCTGACGTCGACCGTCGTCATCCTGGGGCGCCGCCCCGCCGCCGACACCGCCTTCCCCGACGCGCAGCTCGTGTCGATCGTCGATGAGACCCGAACGGTCTCGAAGACCCACGCGCGCCTGCACCTGCGCGGCGAGACGTGGTTCGTCACCGATCTCGACTCCACCAACGGCGTCCTGTTCGCCACGCTGATGGGCACCGAGGTCGAAGCCCCTCCCGGCGAGGAGATCGAGGCGGGGGAGCGGTTCTTCCTCGGCGACGCGGAGGTGCGGCTCGCGCGGAGCAGCGCGTGAGCGGCCCGAACGACCGTCCCGACGATCCCGACGAGGTCACCCTCTGGGCCGGGCGTCTGCGCGCGTGGCCGACTCCTCCGGCGCACGACGACGCCGCGGCGGTGGAGGTCGACGACGACACCGTGCGTGTGCACGCCGCCGGACCGGAAGTCGAACCGGATACCGAACCGGATGCCGACACGGTGCTGTCCGGCGGCGCTCGAGCCGCCGATGACACGGTCGTCTCGACGAGGGACGACGACGGGATCGGCACGACCGCACCGCGGCGTGCAGCGCGGCCCTCCGCTGCTGCGCCCGACCTCGACGACGAGACGATCCGTCGCCCCGCGTCCCCGGCGGTCCCGGACCTCGATGACGCGACGGTGCGCCGTGCCCCGGCCGGGGTCGACCGCGTCGACGACGAGACGATCCGTCGCCCCGCGCCCCCGGCGCTCTCGGACCTCGATGACCAGACCATCCGTCGCCGCGCCCCCGCGGCGGCCACGGACCTCGACGAGGCGACCCGGCGCCGCCCCGGCCTCGAGTCGGCGGGCGTCGACGAGGACACCCGCCCGCGCGCCGCGCCCGCGCGCGGCGACGACGACACCGCCGCGGGGTCCCGTCGGAGCCGGCGCGAGGCGGCGTCGCGTCCGGGCCCCTCCGAGGCGCCCCTGCCGCCCGTCGTCTCGCGCGAAGCGCACGTGCCGACCGCCCTCCGGAGCGACGTCTACGCGCCCCGTACCGACGGACCCGTGCGCGTCGAACGCGCGCTCCCCGTCCCCCGTGCGTCCGCGTCCGACGCGTCCGTCGTCCGCCCGCGCTCCGAGCGCCGCGGAACAGGCCGCCTCGTGGTGCTGGCCCTGGTCGTCGTCGTGATCGTGGCGGCAGCGGTCGTGGGTGGGGCGCTGCTGCTCGGCTGAGGAGCGGCATCCGGCACACTCCCAGCCGGAGGGCCCGCGATCGTTTGCCGCGCCCCCGGAGAACGCGTATCATTGACCGGGTGTGCGTTCACGCGCGCCGTGCGTCATGCCCTCGGGCGGGTCGTACGGATCAACGCTCGCACCATCTCAGGGATCGGCCTGCGAACAGGTCGCCCCCACGGCATATCCACCACGAATCGCGTCAGATCATTCTGTCGCGGGGTGGATCACACGTGAGCCCGACACGTCACGAATCGCAAGATGACCGACATGACGGGGGAGACACGACGCTGTCACCGTGCAGCACCCTGGGCGCCCGAGAGGATCGCCCAGCCAATCAAGGAGAGAACGTGCCAACCATTCAGCAGTTGGTTCGCAAGGGCCGCTCGCCGAAGGTCTCGAAGACCAAGGCTCCCGCGCTGAAGTCGAACCCCCAGCAGGCCGGCGTGTGCACCCGCGTGTACACGACGACCCCCAAGAAGCCGAACTCGGCGATGCGCAAGGTCGCCCGCGTGAAGCTGCGCAACGGCACCGAGGTCACCGCGTACATCCCCGGTGAGGGCCACAACCTGCAGGAGCACTCGCTCGTGCTCGTCCGTGGTGGTCGTGTGAAGGACCTCCCCGGTGTCCGTTACAAGATCGTCCGCGGTGCGCTCGACACCCAGGCTGTCAAGAACCGTAAGCAGGCTCGTAGCCGCTACGGCGCGAAGAAGGGCTGAGAACAATGCCTCGTAAGGGTCCCGCCCCGAAGCGTCCCGTCGTCAACGACCCGGTGTACGGCGCTCCCATCGTCACCCAGCTGGTCAACAAGATCCTCGTCGACGGCAAGAAGTCCATCGCCGAGTCGATCGTCTACGACGCCCTCAAGGGCGTCGAGGCGAAGAACAGCCAGGACGCCGTCGCCACGCTGAAGAAGGCGCTCGACAACGTCCGTCCCACCCTCGAGGTCAAGAGCCGCCGCGTCGGTGGCTCGACCTACCAGGTTCCGGTCGAGGTCAAGCCGCACCGCGCGAACACCCTCGCGCTGCGCTGGCTCGTGAGCTACGCGAAGGGTCGTCGTGAGAAGACGATGACCGAGCGTCTGCAGAACGAGATCCTCGACGCCTCGAACGGCCTCGGTGCCGCGGTCAAGCGCCGCGAAGACACCCACAAGATGGCCGAGTCGAACCGCGCCTTCGCGCACTACCGCTGGTAAAACCCGCGGGGTGTCCGTGACCGCATCCCGGTCACGGACACCCCGATGGGCCCGGCATCAACCTCCCAACAGGTAAGGAAGACACCCGTGGCACAAGACGTGCTCACCGACCTGACCAAGGTCCGCAACATCGGCATCATGGCGCACATCGATGCCGGCAAGACGACGACCACCGAGCGCATCCTGTACTACACGGGAACCAACCACAAGATCGGCGAGACCCACGACGGCGCCTCGACGACCGACTGGATGGAGCAGGAGCAGGAGCGTGGCATCACGATCACCTCCGCTGCTGTGACGTGCTTCTGGGACAAGAACCAGATCAACATCATCGACACCCCCGGTCACGTCGACTTCACCGTCGAGGTGGAGCGCTCGCTCCGCGTGCTCGATGGCGCCGTCGCCGTCTTCGACGGCAAGGAGGGCGTCGAGCCCCAGTCCGAGACCGTGTGGCGTCAGGCCGACAAGTACAACGTCCCCCGCATCTGCTTCGTCAACAAGATGGACAAGCTCGGCGCGGACTTCTACTTCACCGTCGACACCATCATCAACAAGCTCAAGGCGAAGCCGCTGGTCATCCAGCTGCCCATCGGCGTCGAGAACGACTTCATCGGTGTCGTCGACCTCGTCGAGATGCGCGCACTCGTCTGGGCGGGCGACGCCAAGGGTGATGTCACCATGGGCGCCAAGTACGACATCCAGGAGATCCCGGCCGACATGGCCGACGTCGTCGCGAAGTACCGCGAAGAGCTCCTCGAGACCGTCGCCGAGACCGACGAGGAGCTTCTCGAGAAGCACTTCGGCGGCGAAGAGCTCACCGTCGCCGAGATCAAGGCCGCCATCCGCAAGATGACGGTCAACTCGGAGATCTACCCGGTGCTCTGCGGCTCGGCGTTCAAGAACCGCGGTGTGCAGCCCATGCTGGACGCCGTCATCGACTACCTGCCGTCGCCCCTCGACGTGCCGGCCATCGAGGCGCACGACCCGAAGAACGAAGAGACGATCATCGAGCGGCACGCCGATCGTGAAGAGCCCTTCACCGCGCTGGCGTTCAAGATCGTCACGCACCCCTTCTTCGGTCGTCTGACCTACATCCGCGTGTACTCCGGTCACCTCGACTCGGGCGCGCAGATCGTCAACTCGACGAAGTCCAAGAAGGAGCGCATCGGGAAGATCTTCCAGATGTACGCCAACAAGGAGAACCCGGTTCCCTCGGTCACCGCCGGCCACATCTACGCGGTCATCGGCCTGAAGGACACCACGACCGGCGACACCCTCTGCGACGCGCAGAACCAGGTCGTCCTCGAGTCGATGACGTTCCCCGAGCCGGTCATCGAGGTCGCGATCGAGCCCAAGACCAAGGCCGACCAGGAGAAGCTGGGTCTCGCGATCCAGAAGCTGGCCGAAGAAGACCCGACGTTCCGTGTCGAGCAGAACAACGACACCGGCCAGACGGTCATCAAGGGCATGGGCGAGCTGCACCTCGACATCCTCGTGGACCGCATGAAGCGCGAGTTCAAGGTTGAGGCCAATGTCGGCAAGCCGCAGGTGGCGTACCGCGAGACGATCAAGAAGACCGTCGAGCGTCACGACTACACCCACAAGAAGCAGACCGGTGGTTCGGGTCAGTTCGCGAAGATCCAGTTCGCGCTCGAGCCCCTCGAGGTCACGGCCGACAAGACCTACGAGTTCGAGAACAAGGTCAGCGGTGGTCGTATCCCGCGCGAGTACATCTCGCCGACCGACCAGGGCTTCCAGGACGCCATGAACGTCGGCGTGCTCGCTGGCTACCCCATGGTGGGCGTCAAGGCGATCCTGCTCGATGGCGCGTCGCACGACGTCGACTCCTCGGAAATGGCGTTCAAGATCGCCGGCTCCATGGGCTTCAAGGAAGCGATCCGCAAGGCCAACCCCGTCATCCTCGAGCCGCTCATGTCGGTCGAGGTGCGTACTCCCGAGGAGTACATGGGCGACGTCATCGGCGACCTGAACTCGCGTCGCGGGCAGATCCAGTCGATGGAAGACGCTCAGGGTGTCAAGGTCGTGCGGGCGCTCGTCCCGCTGTCCGAGATGTTCGGCTACATCGGCGACCTGCGCTCGAAGACCTCGGGCCGCGCCGTGTACTCGATGGAGTTCGACAGCTACGCCGAGGTTCCTCGCGCCGTCGCTGACGAGATCGTCCAGAAGAACAAGGGCGAGTAACACCGCTCTCACGGATGCCGGGAATCCCGGGTTCTGCTCGGGTTCCCGGCATCCGCTCAAACTGAATACCGACTCTCTAGTAATCTGAGAACCATCCCCGCGAAGAATCGGTCGCAATCCAGTGCCCGAGACGTCGCAACCAACGTCCTGAGGAGGACCCAGTGGCTAAGGCCAAGTTCGAGCGGACCAAGCCGCACGTGAACATCGGAACGATCGGTCACGTCGACCACGGCAAGACCACGCTCACCGCTGCCATCTCGAAGGTGCTCGCCGACAAGTTCCCGTCGGCCACCAACGTTCAGCGCGACTTCGCGTCGATCGACTCGGCGCCCGAAGAGCGTCAGCGCGGCATCACGATCAACATCTCGCACGTCGAGTACGAGACCCCCAAGCGTCACTACGCTCACGTCGACGCCCCCGGTCACGCCGACTACATCAAGAACATGATCACCGGTGCCGCTCAGATGGACGGCGCGATCCTCGTGGTCGCCGCCACCGACGGCCCGATGGCTCAGACGCGTGAGCACGTTCTGCTCGCCAAGCAGGTCGGCGTGCCGTACCTGCTCGTCGCGCTGAACAAGAGCGACATGGTCGACGACGAGGAGATCCTGGAGCTCGTCGAGCTCGAGGTTCGCGAGCTTCTGTCGTCGCAGGACTTCGATGGCGACAACGCCCCCGTCGTGCGCGTCTCGGGCCTCAAGGCTCTCGAGGGTGACGAGCAGTGGGTCAACTCGATCGTCGAGCTCATGGAAGCCGTCGACGAGTCGATCCCCGACCCGGTGCGTGACAAGGACAAGCCGTTCCTCATGCCCATCGAGGACGTCTTCACCATCACCGGTCGTGGAACGGTCGTCACGGGTCGCGCCGAGCGCGGTACCCTCGCGATCAACTCCGAGGTCGAGATCGTCGGCATCCGCCCGACGCAGAAGACCACGGTCACGGGTATCGAGATGTTCCACAAGCAGCTCGACGAGGCCTGGGCCGGCGAGAACTGTGGTCTGCTCCTCCGCGGCACCAAGCGTGACGACGTCGAGCGTGGCCAGGTCATCGTCAAGCCCGGTTCGGTCACCCCGCACACCAACTTCGAGGGCACGGCGTACATCCTGTCCAAGGAAGAGGGCGGCCGTCACAACCCGTTCTTCACGAACTACCGCCCGCAGTTCTACTTCCGCACCACCGACGTGACCGGCGTCATCACGCTGCCCGAGGGCACCGAGATGGTCATGCCCGGTGACACCACGGAGATGTCGGTCGAGCTCATCCAGCCGATCGCCATGGAAGAGGGCCTCGGCTACGCGATCCGTGAGGGTGGCCGCACCGTCGGTGCCGGTACCGTCACCAAGATCGTCAAGTAAGTCCTTCCAGACTTCACTCGGCACAGGCCGGGCCTTCGGGCCCGGCCTTTGTCGTTCCCGGGGGACATCTCTTCCCCCCACAGCATTCCGGCCGGGGCGCACGCGAGCCGCCCGGTAGAGTCGCTCGGGTGAATTCCTTGTCCCGTCTGCTCGGTGTGCTGTCCCTGCTCCTCGCGATCGCCGCCGTCGCGGTGCCCGTCGTGGGGGTCGCCGTGCTTCTGCTCGCGGGCTCGGGTACCGTCGTCGCGCAGGCGGTGGGCACCGGCCTCGCGATCGCTGCGGTGGGCGTGGTCCTCGCGGTCATCGGGTTCGTCGTCGGTCGCCGCGGACGCGCCACGGCCATGCCGGTGGTCGGCGGGCTCACGTCGGCGTGCGTCGCCGCCGGCATCCTGATCGCCCTGCCCTTCGTCTGAGCCGTCTCCCGCGGGGGCCGACGCGGCCCGGTTCGTCGGGGCGATCCCGCTGGTGTCCGCGGAGCGCAATCGCGCCCCAAGGACGTCCAGGGAGCCTCAACTAGAATTCATCCCATGGGTGAACGTCTGCGACGAGATGCGAGAAGTCAGGCGACGCGAGGAGATTCAGACCTCGACGTCTTCGACTCGACGCCGACGGACGACCCCCCGCGTCGGTCGCGGTACGACGACGAAGACGACGCCCCCCGGCGCCGCGTGTGGCCGTGGGTTGTCGGCGGGGTGTTCGGGGTCGTCGGCGGCGCCGCTGCCTTCGCCGGCATCCTGGGCGCCACCCTCGCCGTGCAGGCACTCGACGTGCGTGACGACCTGCTGGCGGCGAAGTCGTCGATCTCGAGCCTCGGTCCGCTCGCCGAAGCCCGTGACGAGGCCGGGCTCCAGCAGGCGGCCGCCGACCTGAGCGAGCGCACCTCGCGTGCGGCAGCCACCGTGAACACCCCGCTGTGGGACATGGCCGCGCAGTTCCCGGTCGTCGGGGTGAACATCGACGCCGTGTCCCGCGTGACCCGCGCCGCGGACATCCTTGTGAAGGACGCCCTTCCGCCCGGCATCCAGATGCTCGCGCAGACCGACCTGTCGAAGCTGACCCTCGACGGCGGCGGCATCAACCTGCAGCCCTTCGTCCAGGCGCAGGACGCCCTGCCGGCGATGTCGCAAGCCTTCAGCGCGGCCAAGGCCGAGACCGACGGCATCGATTCGGACCAGCTGCTCTCGCCCGTCAGCGGTCCCGTCGACGAGATCCGCGACGTGGTCGATCGCGCAGCGCCCGCCCTCGACATCGCGAACCGGTATCTGCCGACTCTTCTCGACATCGCGGGGGCGAACGGTCCGAAGAAGTACCTCGTGGTCTTCCAGAACAACGCCGAGAGCCGCGCGACCGGAGGAAACCCCTCCGCGAACATCATCATGGACGTCGACCAGGGTGCGTTCTCGCTGCTCGACCAGGGCGGACCGAGCACGTTCTACGGTCCCGAGGGTGCCGGCGTGCAGTTCACCGACCTCCCGGCCGAGACCATGTCGCTGTACCCGTCGTCGTTCGCGCACTACTCGCAGGACAACACCATGACGCCGGACTTCCCGACGACGGCGCAGCTCTTCAGCGACGCCTACACGGAGGTGAACGGGGGCCGGTTCGACGGTGTCATCTCCATCGACCCCGTCGTGCTCTCGCACATGCTCCAGGTCGCGGGCCCCGTCGACGTCGCGGGTCAGCAGATCAACGGCGACAACGCCGTGAAGGTGCTGCTGAGCGACGCGTACCAGAAGTTCCCCACGGCGCGCAGCTCGGACGCGTTCTTCGCCGCCGTGTCCGACAAGGTCTTCCGTCACCTCACCTCGACCAAGTGGGACCCGACGAAGATGCTCGACGCACTCACGCAGTCGGCCGAAGAGAAGCGCATCAATCTCTCGTTCACCTCTCCCGAGGCGCAGCAGCTGGTCACCGAGGTCGGCCTCGACGGCGGCCTGCGCGCCGACAACACGGTCAAGACGCAGGTGGGCACTTATCTGAACGACTACTCGGTCGGAAAGCTCGAGTACTACCTCACCCAGTCCGTGTCCGCCGTCTGCGACCCCACCGCGCGCACCATCACCACCACGACCACTCTGTCCAGCTCGGTGCCGACGGAGGGGCGCAGCGCCTACACGCTGGGTGAGCGCAACGCGGCGAACGGTCTGCCCGCGACCTCGATGATGCTGAACGTGCTGTTCTTCGCCCCTCCCGGGGGAGAGATCGTCTCGACCGATCCCGCGTCGAGCGATCGGGGCGGTTTCGACCGGTCGGGCACGGAGAAGGGCAACACCGCGGTGAACCGACTGGTCGTGCTGCCGACGGGGGAAACCCGTACGCTCACCTCGACCGTGAAGCTGCCCGACGGTCCGCTCGGCCCGCTCGAGCTGCGGCATTCGCCGACCGCCACCGACACCTCGGTGACCGTCGACGCCTCGTGCGGTTCGTTGTTCGGGCAGTGACGCGTGCACCGGCCGTGCGCGGGGCGCTCCCCGCGGGCCGGTAGTGTGACTGTCTCGTACGCCAGCGAGCTTCGACCCGCTCCCGAATGATGGAGGCTGCTCTGCTTCCCCTTCCCGGACAGGCCCCGCCGCGCAGCCATGCGCGCGTGGGAAGTGCGTCGGTGCTGCTGTCGATCTACGCGGCGGTCGTGGTGGCGATGACCATGTCGCCCACGCCGTTGGACCGCGGATACCAGGGCGCGATCTCGCGCTTCCTCGCCGTGCTGCACCGCAACGGGGTGCCGGAGTGGTTCGGGTACTCGCAGTTGGAGTTCAGCGCCAACATCGCCATGTTCGTCCCCCTGGGCTTCCTCGTCGGTCTCCTGGTCCCGCGCCGGCTCTTCTGGCTCGCGCTCGTGATCGTGCCGGCGACCTCCACAGCGATCGAGGTGCTGCAGGGGCTCTTCCTCTCGCAGCGCTTCGCGAGCGTGTTCGACGTGCTCGCCAACACGATCGGCGGGTACATCGGCGTCGCGATCGTGATCGTGCTGCGCGTGTTCGTCGAGGGTCGTGACCGCAAGATCGTGGCCCGGGCGTTGTGGGAACGCAACGTCGCGATGATGAACGCCCAGCGCGCCGCCGTCCCTCCTCGACCAGATGCCGCGGGCCCCCGCCCCGGTGCGCCGCGGGCGGATCGCCGATGACGGCCTCGTCCTCGGCATCCGCGAGTGCCTTTTCCCCCACCCCATCCCCGCGCGCCGATCGAGTCGCGCGCGAACGAAGACGGAGTTCCGATGATCGAGATCATGACCGTGTGCACGGGCAACGTGTGCCGTTCGCCCCTGGCCGCCACGATGCTGGCGACCCGGCTCGCCGACCTCGACGTGCAGGTCACCAGCGCCGGCACGTACGGACTGCAGGGCGAGTCGATGACCGACGAGACGAAGCGCCTCGCGGCGCAGCTGGCGGTCGACCCCGCGCTGATCGAGGGCCACCGGGCGACCTACCTCACCGAAGCCCACCTGCGCGCCCCCGACCTCATCCTCGCGATGAGTCGCGAGCACCGACGCCGCATCGTCGAGCTCAACCCGGCACGGCTGCGGTCGACGCTGACGCTGCGGGAGTTCGCGCGGCTCGCGGCGGAGGTTCCGGATGCCGACATCGTCGGCGATGCGTCTGCCGCGGGCGACGACGACTCTCGGCGACTGAAGGCGGCCATCGACGCGGTGACCGGGGTGCGCGGTCTGACGCCTCCTCCCGCGGACCCGGCCGACGACGACATCGTCGACCCGTACCGCCGGTCGTGGGAGACCTACGAGCTCACCGCGTCGCAGTTGGCCCCTGCCGTGGAGCAGGTCGTCCGCGTCGTGCGGCTCGCGCTCACGCGCTGACCCCGCTCCCGGCAGACGACTGCGGCCCGCGACCCTCGGTGAGGGTGCGGGCCGCAGTTGCGTGGCGTTCGGGGGGTTTTCAGCCGCCGACGATCGGCGCCGCCGCGGCGGGGGTACCCGTGGGGGTGGGGGCGGGTACGGGCTCCACCGGGGGCGTCGTGGCCGGAGGGTCCTGGGGAGGTGTCGACGGCTGCGGCTGCTGCTCTTCCTGCTGCTGCTGTTCCTGCTGCTGCTGTTCCCGCAGCTGCTGCTGACGCTGCAGCTCCTGCTGGCGACGACGCTCCGCTTCGGCGGCGGCCTGTCGGTCGGCCTCTTCGATCTCCGCCGTGCGCTGCCCCGTCTTGAGCGCGGCCACGGCGTTCACGAAGTCGCTGATGGCGCTGGGCGAGGTGTGGCTCTCGACGGTGGCCACGCGTGCCGCGAGGCTGGTGACGTTCGTGCGCAGCGTCTCGTCGGCCAGGTCGTTCTCGGCGACGAGCGTGGTGGCCACGGCGGGCAGCTCGCGGCCGACTCCGGCGACGGCCTCCTCGAAGGGCTGCACCGTCTTCTCCAGGGTGGTGCGCAGGTCGTCGAGTTGCGCCGACGCCTCCTGCGCCTCGCGCGTGCGGGTGTCGACGAGGTCGATCGCCGTTCCGACCGACTCGAGCGAGTCGCCGTCGATCGCGGGACGTCGGTACGCGGCGAGCTGGTCGGGCATCTGCACGCCGTCGATCTCCGCCAGCAGCGCTTGACGCGCGGTCTCGGCGGTGGCGACGGCGGGGATCTCGGCGATCTGCGCGAGTGAGGCGAGAGGTGCGGCGAGGGCCTCGGCGTCGCTCTTCGCCGTCTGGCGGGACTGCTCGAGGGCCGAGATGCTGCTGTTGACCCGTTCGATGCTGTTGGCCAGCACCGCCTCGTTCGCCGTGAGGGTGTTGAGGGCATCCGAGGCGGGGGAGGCGGATGCCACCGAGATGCCCACCAGGGTCGAGGCCGACACGACCGAGACGACGGCGAGGGCGGCGGCGCCGATCGACAGCCAGTCGCGGCTGCTGCGGCTGCGGCGCAGGCGGCCGGGCTTCTTCACGCCGCGCAGCTCGGGCTCGGCGACGCGACGGCTGCCGATGAGGGAGTTCAACGCCTGCACCTCGTCGGCGAAGTCGGTGGGCGCCGACGTGACGCGGGGCGCACCATCGAACATCTCCTCGAGACGCCGATCGGTCGCAGGGTCGCCGAGAGTAGTTCGGACGCGTTCGTCGCGTCGCCGCTGAGAAGCGAAGAGGTCCTGCATTCGAGTCATGAGAATTTTCTTGGCGCGTAGTGTGAAAAGATCGTGCGTCGGCATTCAATGCTAACCGGGGCGGACGGTCCCGTTCAGCGCTCGGAGGATTTGCTTTTGCTTTTGCGTGACGTGCTCGCTGCTATTCGGCGCGGCTGGCTGCTCGTCGTCGCTTGCATGGCGATCGGCGCCGCGGCCGGCACGGCCCTGGCCGTGCTGACGCCCACCACCTACAAGGCCTCGGTCGAGTTGTACGTGGCGGCCGAGACGAATGGCACGCCGAACGGCCTGATCCAGGGGCGCAGCTACGTCCGCCAGTCGCTCGAGAGCTTCGTCGACCTCGTCTCGAGCGCCGTCGTCGTCGATCCCGTCATCGCTCAACTCGGGCTCTCCGGTAATGACGACAATATCGAAAGCCGCATTTCGGCTGAGAATCCGCCGAGTACGCAGACGATCGTCATCACGGCGACGGATGCCGTTCCGAGCGAGGCATCGCAATTGGCCAATGCTGTCGCGGAGAGCTTCACGACCGTCGTCGAGAAACAGCTCCAGGCTCCTCGCGGAACCGAGGGGGTGGGACTGCTCCGCGTCGAGACGGTCAGCCCCGCGCGCGTCCCGCTGGAGCCCTCCGCCCCGGACTACCGTCTGAACCTGCTCCTGGGCCTCGCGCTCGGAGCCGGCGCGGGCATCATCCTGGCGATCATCCGCACGATCATCGACACCCGCATCCATACGGCCGCCAGCGTCGAGTCGATCCTGTCGGCCCCGATCCTCGGCGGCATCCCCTTCGACCCCGACGCCTCCAAGCGGCCCCTCATCGTGCAGGAGTCGCCCCGCGATCCGCGGTCAGAGGCGTTCCGCCGCGCGCGCACGGCGCTGCAGTTCGTCAATCTCGACGGACGCGCGCCCGTCTACGTGGTCACCAGTGCCAACCCGGGCGAAGGCAAGTCGACCACCAGCGCGAACCTTGCCCTGGCCCTGGCCGAAGACGGCTCGAGCGTCGCGCTCGTCGACGCCGACATGCGCAAGCCGCGCACCGCGCAGATCTTCGGGATCGAAGGCGGCGCCGGCCTGTCGACCGTCCTGGCGGGTGCGGCGCCGCTGTCGGCCCTTCTCCAGCCGTACGGCTCCGGCCGCCTGTTCGTGCTCCCCGCCGGCGCGCAGCCGCCGAACCCGGCGGAGCTGGTGGGATCGCCGACGATGGAGGCGACGCTCGACACGCTGCGTCAGGCCTTCGACTACGTGATCGTCGACTGCCCGCCGGTGCTGCCGGTCACCGACGCCGCCGTGCTGGCGCGCTTCGCCACCGGGGCCATCCTGGTCGCGGCATCCGGATCCACCCGCAAGCCCCAGCTCGCCGACGCCGCGAAGGCGCTGTCGGCGGCCGATGTACGCCTGCTCGGCGTCATCCTGACCAAGCTGCCGACCCGGGGGCCCGATACCTACGGGTACGGCGCCTACACGTACGGCATGACGCACCAGCCGACCGACGCATGACGTCTGCCCGATGGGGGTATGACAGGATACAAAAGGGGCGCGACAGCTGTGCCCCACGACTGTGATTGAGGGAATTCACCGTGGAGTTGCGCGACTACATACGGATCCTGCACCGAAATTGGGTGCTCATCCTGGTGCTCACGATCCTCGGCGGAGCCGGTGGATTCGGCTATGCGGCGACGCAGACGCCCCAGTACCAGTCCACGACGCGCCTCTACGTGTCGGTGCAGGCCGATAGCGCCGACCCCGCCACGGGCGACCTGGTGCAGGGCACCACGTTCGCTCGGCAGATCGTCGCGAGCTACGTCGACGTCGTCACCAGCGCGCTCGTGCTGCAGCCCGTGATCGACGACCTGAACCTCGACACCTCGGTGGGCTCGCTCGCCTCGCAGGTGACGGCCGAGGCCCCGCTGAACACGGTCAACATCAACATCACGGTCACCTCGACCAGCGGCGCGCAGAGCGCCAAGCTCGCCGACGCGATCGCCTCGAGCCTGGTGGACGCCGTCCAGACCACGCTCGAGCCGCCGGTCAGCGAGGGGGCGGCCAGCCCGGTGCGTCTGACGGTCGTGCAGCCCGCGGTCGAGCCCTCGACCCCCTTCAGCCCGCGCATCCCGGTGATCGTCGTCGTCGCAGCCCTCTTCGGCCTCGTCGTCGCCGTGCTGCTGTCGATCCTCCGCAACGCCCTCGACACCCGCGTGCGCACGCTGAAAGACCTCGAGTCGCTCACCGAGGCACCGCTGCTCGGTGGCATCGCGTTCGACCCCGAGGCGACCAAGCGTCCGCTCATCGTGCAGGAAGACCCCCGCAGCCCGCGGTCGGAGTCCTTCCGCGCACTGCGCACCAACCTGCAGTTCCTGAACGTCGAGGGCGGCCCCAAGCTGTTCGTCGTCACCAGCTCCGGCCCCGGTGAGGGCAAGTCCACCACCACGGCCAACCTCGCGATCGCCCTCGCCGAGACCGGGGCGCGCGTCGCTCTGCTCGACGGCGACCTGCGCCTGCCGCGCATCGCCGACTACATGGGCATCGAGGGCGGCGTCGGCCTCACCGACGTGCTCATCGGCCGCGTCGAGGTGGCGGACGTGCTGCAGAAGTGGGGTCGCGGCCAGCTGTTCGTGCTCCCCTCGGGTCCCGTCCCGCCGAACCCGGCCGAGCTCCTGGGCTCCGCCGCGATGTCGCAGCTGCTCGCCACGCTGACCGAGCACTTCGACTACGTCCTCATCGATGCGCCCCCGCTGCTGCTCGTCACCGATGCCGCCGTCCTCAGCAAGGTCACGCGCGGGGCGATCATGGTCGCCGCGTCCGGCAAGGCCAAGAAGCAGGAGTTCGAGGGCGCGCTGCGCACCCTGCAGACGGCCGGTGGCCGACTGGTCGGCGTCATCATGACGATGCTTCCGACCCGCGGTCCGGACAGCTACGGCTATGGCGCCTACTCCTACGGAGGCGACGCCGAGACGGGGTCGTCGTCGGGCTCCTCGTCGAAGCGTTCGGGCAAGCGCGCCTCGTCGCGTCCGAAGAAGAAGCGCAAGGTCTCCGCGAAGTGAGCTCCGAGGTCGATCACTCCACGTCCGTCGTGCACGTGGTCGATCGCCTCACCGGCGGCGTCCCGGTCGCGGTGTGCGACTACATCCGCAACTCGCCCCGCGGCATCCGGCATACGATCCTGTCGCCGTGGGTCGAGGGCCGGCCGTCGCCGATCTGGGACGACGTCGACGCGGCGCATCTCGACCTGGGCGCGTCGCGTCTGCGCCAGCCGATGCGCACGCGCGCTGCCCTGCGCGGGAGCGACGCCGACGTGATCCACGCGCACTCGAGCTTCCCCGGTGCCTTCGTGCGACTGGTCAGGCCGTCCGGCATCCCCGTGGTCTACTCGCCGCACTGCTTCAAGTTCGACGACCCGAGTGTGTCGCGGGCGCTGCGCACCGCCGTCCGCGGCGCTGAGCGCCTCCTGGCGCGCCGGACGGACGTCTTCGCGGTCCTGTCCGGGCACGAGGCCGATCTGGCCCGTCAGCTCGGCGCAGGGGCGCGCGTGGCGCGCGTGCCCAACACCGCCTCGGTGCCTCCCCGCGCGCCTCGGGCGCATGCGCAGGACGCTCCCCGCCGCATCGGCATGGTCGGGCGCCTCGCAGGGCAGAAGGACCCGGCGATGATGATCGCCCTCGCGCGCGAACTCGCCGCGGGCCCCGCCCCCGTCGAGGCGGTCTGGATCGGCGGCGGCGACGACGCCTGGATGCAGCGTCTGCAGGAGGCGGGTGTGCGGGTCACCGGGTGGCTGCGCAAAGACGAGGTCACGCGCGAGCTCGACGCCCTCTCGCTCTACGTGCACACGGCCTCGTACGAGGGATTCCCGCTGAGCGTGCTCGATGCCGCGGCTCGCGGCATCCCGGTCCTCGGACGCCGCATCCCCTCGCTCGACGAGGTGGGTCTGCTCACCTTCGATTCCGCCTCCGACGGGGCGGCCTCCGTGCGCCGGCTCCTCGATGATCCGGCGGCCCTGCGCGACGCGCAGGAGCGCGGCGAACGCATGCTCGCGCAGATGAACCCCACGACCCAGGCCGACGCGCTCGACGCCGTCTGGCGCGGGATCTGAGCCCCGCGGCATCCGCCCCCTCGTCGCGCGGTCAGCGCACCGCGACGGCCAGCAGCGAGCTTCCGCTCCAGCTCCTGTAGTCCTCGTACCGTTCGATCCTTCCGACGAGGACGGAGACCGGCCCGCCCGGAGTCGGCATCGGACGGAACAGCGGCGCTTCGGAGTCGAGGATCTTCCGGTCGTCGCGCCACAGGGAGGACGTCCCCCCGTCCTCGCCGCAGTGCCAGACGGAACCGTCGACGCCAAAGGACGCACCGCACGGATAGCGCTCGAGGTGGGCGCCCGTCTTTCCGAAGGTGCGCGACGTCGTCAGGCCGTTCTCATCGACGGCGGTCTCGGTGTACACGCCGTCGGGAGAGACGTCTCCCGGGTACTCCACGGTCAGGACCGCGGGCGCGGCGGGAGAGGCACGGACGTCGAGGAGACGGCGGGTGCCGGAGGTCTGCCCGAGCACCGGGGTGAGATCCTCCGCCGACAGATAGGTCGACGACGTGATGTCGTGCGTCGTGCGGGGCTTCATCAGGTCCGTCAGGATGCCGGTGCGCAGGTCGAGCTCGAGCAGATAGACCTCGCTGCGACCGACGGCGGGGTTGTACCCCGCGGCGATGCGCACGGTCCCCGCCGACGTGTCGTCGAAGGTCGAGGTGAGGTACGCCTGCTCGGGGAACGTGATCAGGCGGCGGTACTTGCCGGAGTAGCTCGCCTCGCCGGTGGACCAGTTCACGACCAGTTCCGCGATGCCCCAGTTGAGGTCGTTGCGCAGGAGCACCCAGAACGTGTCGGTGTCGGCGGTCTGGGCATCGGGAATGTGCAGGATCTGGCCGTACGAGACCTTGCTGCCCACGGTGATCTCGGTCACCGGACGGTCGGCGAACGTTTCGGCGCGTCCCGATCCGGGGGCGACGGAGACATAAAAGCCCTCTTCGGTGCCGTGGTGCGTCCACTGCACGAGCGAACCGCGTCCGGGGAGCGTGATGCGCGCCGGCACGTTGTGGTCGTCGACCGGGGCGGTGCCGACCACGGTGCGGGAGGTCGCGCCCGTGTCGTCGATGTCGACGGCCTCCACCTCGCCGGTCTCGCTCAGCGCCGCGGTGGAGTACCAGTCCGACTGCTGCTGCACGACGGGACCGATCCACCACTCCTGGATGGCGTCGTCGATCGTGGCGACGATCTCGGTCGAGGGCGCGGGCTCGGGCGGAGCGGGCGGCCCCGCCACGCACCCGGCGGCGCCGACGGCCACGGCCGCGAGCAGGCCGAGCGCGGCGCTGAGGCGCGCACGCGGACGGCGCCGCACGGGGGAGGTGTCGGCCGGGTCGGACCGGCGCACTTAGTCTCCGATCGCGTTCTGCAGGGCGAGGACGATGTCCGCGCGGGCATCGCGGATGCGCGCCGACGAGTTCATCAAGCGCGCGTCGTAGTCGTCGCGCACCGCCGCGTCGTTCAGCAGGTCGGCGACCTGGGTGGCGACGGTGTCGACGTCGAAGCCGTTGACGCGGTGCACCCAGGGCGAGATCCCGAGGTCGTCGAAGGCGCCGAAGCCCTTGCGCTCGTACGCGAGGTGGACGACGTAGTGGCCCGCGGCCAGAGCCATCAGGGCGGCATGCAGACGCACGGCCACCACCACGCGCGGAGTGCTCCCGGCGCCCATCAGTTCGCTGCGCTCGAGGGTGCGTGCGGGGCTCAGGGTCGCGGATGCCGGGCGGTCGTCGTTACCGCCGATCGTGCTCTGGATGTACCCGTCGTAGGGCGTCATGCGCTCCGCCAGCGCGTAGATGTCGGGGTTGATGCGTCCGTGGACGCTGCGGATCGACAGGACGGGACGGGGCTCCACCGTGGTGCCGGCCTTGCGGGCGTCGGCGATGGACGCCGCGGCCAGATCGGGCGTGCGTACGAGGGTCGGGCCGGCGACCTCGAGGAAGGTGCGGTCGTCGCGCACCATGACCACGTCGATGTCGCGGAGCAGGCGCGTGAGCACGCCGCGCGTGCCGAAACGAGCCGGCCCGATGCTCTGCGGGAGGTAGACCGACGGCGTGGTCGACCGCGCGGCCGCCCGCAGCTGCGGTCCCATGACGAGTGCCGACTTCAGCAACTCGACGGGGGTGCCCGCGCGCAGGTATCCACCGCCGACGCCGACCACGAGGTCGAAGTCGTCGATGCGCGAGAGCACGGCGCGCGTGCGCCGGTCCCATCCGCGTCGGGTCGGCACGGTGGGGAAGGTCGGGATGCCCAGGTCGGCGAAGCTGTCCGGGCGCGAGGCGAGCATCGTGGCATCCACCGCACCGAAGGCGTCTTCGAGCAGCGCCAGCGTCTCGCGCACGAGCAGACCGTCGCCGGCGTTGTCGGCGGAATAGGCGTGCAGGATCAGCACGCGGGGAGAACGGTTCATCGCAGCACCCGCCGGTAGACCTCGAGATGTTTGTCGACGCTGGCGTCCCACGTGAAGCGGCTCGCCCACGCCAGGCCCTCCGCGCGGCACTGCGCGCGGGCGGTGTCGTCGGTGACCGCCGAGACGATGCCGGCGGCGATCGCCTCGGGCTCCAGACCCGGCAGGCGCAGCGACGGGCCCGCGACCTCGGCGAGCGATCCGCGATCCGAGGTGGCCACGACGGCGCCGGCGGCGAGGGCCTCCAGCACGGGGAAGCCGAAGCCCTCGTACAGCGAGGGGAAGAGGAAGACCTCGCACGCCTGCATGAGAGCGGCGCGGTCCTCGTCGCTGACGAACCCGAGCGAGATGACGTCGGGGGAGTCGCGGATCTCACCGAGCGAGTCGTCGGCGTTCCACGCCGCCTTGCCGGCGATGACGAGGGGCAGGCCGAGCGCGCGCACCTCGGGGGTCGCGAACGCCCGCACCAGCGAGACGAGGTTCTTGCGCGGCTCGATGTTGCCCAGGTACAGGGCGAAACGCTCGGGGAGCTTCGCGCGCACCTCGGCCGACAGCTCCACGGGAGTCGAGAATCGCTCCACGTCGATGCCGTGCTCGATGGTCGTCAGACGCTCGGGCTCGACGCCGAAGACCTCGGCGACATCGCGAGCGCTGGAGTTCGACACCGTGATGACGTGGTCGGCGGCGCTGATCGCGCGGCCCACGCGGAAACGCCACGCCTTCTCCTGTGCGGGACGACGTGCGACGTCGATCCACCGACTGGCGACGCCGTGCACCGTGACCACGGTCGGGGTCCGGGTGCCGAGCAGGGGCCCCGTGTCTCCGACGTAGTGCAGCACATCGCCCGCGGCGTGCCGGCGCAGGCCCGCGGCGGTCTCGAGCGCGGCGGTCGCGACCGGGTGCGAGGCGGCCGCGATGCGCCCGACGGGCACCCCCCGGGCCTCGAGCCCCGTGGCGATGTACCGCGCGTAGGTCGTGTTGCCGCCGACGTGGCGGTCGACGAAGCGCGACGGCATCAGCACGCGCAGGCGCGACGAGCCGCTCCCGGCCGTCACGAGCGGATCCCGAGGACCGATTCGACCTCGGTCCACATGCGCTCGTTCTGCGCGAGCAGCTCGGGCACCCGTGCGTCCAGGCGGGCGGCGGTCTCGGTGTCGGTGAGGGTGCGGCGGATGCGTGCGGCGATGGCATCCGACCCGTCCGTCATCCACGCACCGGCGCCGAAGTCCTCGAGGAGCTCGGCGTACTTGTGCGACCACCCCAGCGCGACGACGGGCGTGCGCGACGAGAGGGCGCTGACGAGCGCGTGGAAGCGACTGGCCACCACGATCCGCGCGTCCGAGAGCACGCGCTTGAGCACGAGGGGGTCGGGGCTCTCGAAGATCTCGACCTCGCTGCGCTCGGACAGCGCCTTGGCCAGGGCGCGGTCGTTGTGCTCGTGCACGACCACGACGGCGCGCAGCCCCTGTGCGCGGAACTCCGCCGCACCGTCGGCGAGGAACTGGGTGTACTCCTCGAGCGAGAGCTTGGTGTGGCTGAGCATCTTCGCGTTGGGCACGATGGCGCCGAACTCGCCGGTCAAGGGCGAGGGGATGCTGCCGGGCTTGAGGCCGATGGTGAAGTCGGGGGCGAGGCGCACCTCGGTCTTGGCGCCGAGGGCCGTGACGTAGTCGAGGCTCTGACGGTCGCGGGCATAGACGAGGGCGGCTCCGTCGAGCAGCTCGCGGGTCCACTTCGCCTGCTCGGGGTTCGTGAACGGACCGAACGCCTGCGGAAGGAACACGCGCGGAACGCCGCGCTTCTTCCACGCCGCGCTGATCTTGGCCTCGCGCTTGCTGCGCTGGATGCTGAAGGAGTCGCTGTACGCGAAGCCGGCGGCGTCGAGCACTCCACCCACGTCCTTCGAGGCCACCAGGCCGAACGCGTCCTTGACCGAGCCCGGGATCAGACCGCCCACGGCGCCCGACACGGCGGGCAGCTGGTTCAGCAGGAGCGTCTGGTGGAAGCCCAGAGCGCCGCGGTCGTCGAAGTCGCTGCCGTTGGGCGAGACGGTCAGCTTCGCCCGACCCTGCAGACGGTTCGCCACGGCGATCATCATCAGGTGGGCGCCCTTGTTGTGCGTGTTGACGCCACGCAGTTCGATCCACTCAGCGGTCATAGCGAGTTGTAGCTCCTTAGGGCGTCGAGGTGGCGCTTCGCGGAGTACGGGGTCGTACCCTGCTCGTCCGCGTAGCCGTAGCCGACCAGCATGACCACGCGTTCGTGGGACTGGAGGCCGAGAAGGCGGCTCATCTTCTCGTCGCGCGAGGCGATGTCGGGCCAGTTGATGCAGACCGACGCGACGCCCTGCGACTCCAGGCCGAGGATGAACGACATCGCGGCGAGGCAGCCGTCGGTGTAGATGAGGTGGCGGTCGCGCTCGTCGATGAAGGCCGACATGTCGCCGACGATCACGGCGATGCCGGGCAGGTTCTGCCCGTAGCCGGCGGTGCCCATCGGCACCTTCGCGACCTTGGCGACCTGCTCGGGGTCGTCGAAGAAGCGGAACGAGAACGGCTGGCGGTTGCACGCGGTGGGGGCCTCGGCGGCGACCAGCATGGCCTTGTCGACGACCTCGTGCGGCACCGGGCGCTGCTCGAACCAGCGCACCGACTTGCGGCGCTTGGCGAGGGCGGTCAACGCCTCGATCTCGACCGGCGGAGCATCCACGAAGGGGGCGTGCGGGCCGCTGACGTTGTCGCGCTCAATGTTCCACGAGATGCGGCCGAAGTTCTCGCGGGCACGCGCGATCGTGGGGTCGGAGCTCGACGCCGTCGCCTCGAAGTAGCGCTCGAGCACCTCTCGCGCCCACAGCTCGACCTCGGCCGAGATGATCGGGGGCATCGCCTGCGTCAGGCGGCCGGCGAGGGTGACGGTCTCTTCGATGTACGCCACGGCGAAGGTCTCGCGCCGGGGGCGCATGGTGAGACCCTTCTCGGCCATGTGGATGTTGCGGCGCAGGAGGAACTCGAGCTTGCCGTCTTCGAGACGGCGCCAGTACTCCTGGTTGCCGCGGGCGACCACGAGCCGCTCGCGCCGGTAGGCGTCGCTCCAGAACGTGAAGTAGATCGAGCGCTCGAGGGCGTTGCCCTTGCGAAGGCGAACGCGCAGGCGCTCCCGCAGACGACCTGCGGCCTTACGGAGCTTCTTCTTCATGGCTGCCTTTCTTTCGCGTTCCGCGCACGGCGGAGGCGAGGAGTCGGAGCGGATAAATGAACGCCAACGTCATCTGAACGCCCGCGACACGTGTCGTCTTCGTCGCGAAACACGAAAGGTACGAGGCGACGAAATACGAGAACACCGTCGCCCACGCGCTTCCTAGGATTCCCCAATGCGGGATGAGAAGGAAATTCAGAGCGATGTTGAGAACCGCGCCGAGCGTATTTCTGGTCAGCGAGGCGAAGAGTGCGTTCTCGGCGATGATGAACTTGCTGAACACCGCCGCCATGAAGACGAACGGCAGAGCGAGCACGTGGATCTGCAGCACGGGACCGGATGCCTCGTACTTCGCGCCGTACAGGGTGGTGAGCACCCACGGGCCGATCAGCAGGATCACCACGGCGATGAGCACCCCGGCCCAGAACGCGCGGTCGTAACTGGCCTGCAGCTCCTGCTTGTACTGCCGGCTCTTGTGGCCGTACTCCCGCCGCACCTGCAGCAGACGGGGGAAGGTCGCCGTCATGAACACGACGGGCAGGAAGTACGCCATCTCCGACAGGCGCGCCGCGGCCGAGTACAGGCCGACGGCCGAGCTGCCCAGCAACGCCTGGATGACCACGACGTCGCCGCGGGAGTTGATCTGCGTGGCCAGGCTCGCCAGCATCAGGATCCACGAGCTGCCCAGCAGAGCGCGCGGGGTCTCGATCTCGGGCTTGGCGAACTTGGGGGAGTCGCGGTCACGGGCGTACCGCACCAGGAGCAGGCTCGAGACGACGACCGCTTCGACGACGTAGAGGATGACGAAGGTCATCAGGTCGGCACCGGTGAAGGCCAGGACGAGCCGGATGCCGAGCATCACCAGGACGACGGCGATGCGCACCGGCGCCGTGCTGCCGCTGCGCGCCTGCGCCTGGAACCACAGTTCGCTGGCATCGAGGGCGCGGGCGAACAGCACCAGCAGCGCGATCGCGGTGGCCCCGACGACGGCGGCGTCGCCGACCAGGGCCGAGATCGGCAGGAGCACCAGGTACGCCAGGATCGCGAAGAACTCGCGGATGAGGATCAGCGCCGTCATCGTGCGATGGGCGGATGCCGGCTTGTCGACGAACGCCTTGATGGCGATACCGGCGAGACCCGCGGTCAGGATCGCCGTGCCGATGCTGGCGAGGTTCGTCGCGAAGCTGAACACGCCCAGATCCGAGACGCTGACCGTGCGCGCGAGGATGATGCCGGTGATGGCCGTGCTGCCCAGGGTGACGAACTGCTGGATCGTCGCCCAGACGCCGCTCTTGATCGAGCGGCGGCGAGAGAACGGCGCGGAGGAGGTGCTCACGTCGTCGAGCCCCTGCGCGTCGAGTCCGCGAAGGCGAGAAGGCGCTTCGCCCGGTCGGCCCAGCCCATGTCCTGAGCGGCGCGACGCCCGGCCGCACGCTCGGCCTCGCCGGCTGCCGCGGCCGAGGTGACGGCGCGTGCGGCGCCGACGACGTCGTCGTAGAGGTGGACGTTCGTGTCGGCGCGGCGGCGCAGCTCGTCGGAGGAGCGCGCCACGACGGAGAGACCGGCGGCGAGGTACTCGTAGTACTTCATGGGGCTGCGACCGGCATTCCCGGGGTGGTCCGAGAGCGGGAGCAGTCCGACGGCGTGACGGGCGAGCAGGGCGGGCGCCTGCGCGTACGGGACGGCGCCGACGAGTGCGACGTTGGCGGGGAGGGCCGGGACGACCGCGGGCCGCGGGCCGGCGATGGTGAACGACACGTCGGGAAGCGCCCGGGCGAGGTCGGCCACGAGAGCCCAGTCGAAGCGCGCGTCGAGGGCGCCCAGGTAGACGACACCCGCCCGCTCTCCGCCGTCACCCGCGGAAGCGAACCGGTCGTACTCCACGCCGTTCTCGATCACGGTCGAGGGTCCGGTCCATCCGGTGCCCGCGGTGACCTGCTCGAGGGTCGACGCGGAAGCGGCGGAGATCCCGTCGGCCCGCTCGAGCAGCCGCACCTCGGCTGCGCGGGCGCGCGGGTCGTGGTGCGCGTCGGTGGGGCGGTAGATGATCTTCGCCCGGGGGAAGTCAGCGATCGCCGGACCGAGCAGGGGCTGGTCGACGAACACCACGTCGGCCGACCGGAACGCACCGAGACGCCGCCGGCGCCAGGGGCCCGTCAGGCGCAACTGCGCCTCGTTCACGGTGGTGGGAACCGAGCCGAGCGGAGCGGGGACGAGGGGGACGAACTGACGGACGCCATCGGCATCGGATCGAGGCGCCCGCGCCGATTCGAGACGCGCGCGAACGTCCTCATCGCGCATCGCTTTTCCGAGGTGGGCGAGTGACACGGGCGTCGCGACGTGCGCCACGGAATGTCCGAGGCGAGCGATTTCGCGCGAAAGATGATGGCTTCCGACGCGGAACACACCACTGGGCGCTGTGTGGCTCAGAAAGACGACCCTCACCGATCTGTCCCCGAGCAATGGCCGGGGCCAGGCATTTCGGTCATGGCCTCCAGTCTATGTGCTCCCACGTCGGAGGCCTTTCTGCGCAATGGACGTCATTGCATTGATGCGGGAGGCGTCATTCGTCCGATCCGCGCCCGGTTGGGTACGCTGACGCGGTGAGTGATGTGAGAGCAGCGTTGGCGGAGCGCCTTCCCCCGACTCTCGCGTCCAAGCTCATGTTCATCGCGGTGTGCGCCGTCCCCTTCCAGCAGGCGCTGACCATCGACGCCGGATTCCCGCTGAAGATCAGTGAGATCACCGGCATCCTGGCGGTCGTGCTCTACATGACCAGCGAGCGCACGGGCGAGCGGCGGCGGTACTTCGGCGCGCCGTTGCAGTGGGCCCTCCTCGCCCTGGTCTACCTGTCCACCACGCTGTGGCTCATCATGGGACCGCCCCGCGAGACCGCACTCGGGTACGAGCGCGGGATGAACGCCGACATGCTCCTGTACTTCGTGTACGCGGCGCTCGTCATCGTCCTGTCCTCCTTCGCCGGAACGCGACTCGGACCGGACTGGATCGCCCGCGGCCTCGGCGTGGCGGTCAAGCTCGCAGCGGCCTGGAGCCTGCTGCAGGTGGCGCTGTACTTCGTGGGAGCCGCGTCGATTCTGCGCGAGGTCCACGCCACGGTGCAGATCGGCGCCGCGTACGGCGTGGGTCTCCCGCGCAACGGCCCCTTCCTCGAGGGCAACTACCTCGGCTTCTTCGCGGGCATCGCGCTCTTCGTCGTTCTCCGTCGCCGCGACTGGTGGGGCGTCGCCGCCGCGGCCGGCTGCCTCCTGTACTCGCAGTCGACCGTCGCCCTCGTCGGCGTGGTGGTCGGCGTGCTCGCCGTCGCGGTGCTGCGACCGGCCGGTCGCGTCGTCGGCGTCCTGGCCTTCGTCGCCCTGGTCGGGATCATCGTCGTCTCCACCGTCGACGTGGTCGCGGTGTACATCACACGCCAGCTGGGCAAGCTCGGCCTCATCAGCGACGCGTCGCTCGGTGCGAGCATCGAATACTCGCTCAACAACCGCACGTCCTCCATCCAGCGCGCCATCGACATGTCCGAGGTCTTCCCGTGGCTCGGCGTGGGCCCGGGTCGCTACGGGTACTGGGACGACGCGTTCAGCGACACTGCGGCGGCCATCGGCAACCGCGGTATCGCGAACAACGCGTACGCCCAGGTCCTCGCCGAGGTCGGCGTGGTCGCCGTCGTATGTCTGATCGGACTCATCCTCACGCTGATCCTGCGCAACCTCCGATCACCCCGCAGCGTGCTGGCGATGGCGGTGTTCCTCGCCGTCGGTCTGAACGCCGCGCCGTCGTGGACGGTGCTGCCGATCTGGTTCGCGGTGGCCCTGCTCGCCACGACGCCGAGCGCCAAGGCGCCGCAGAGCGACCTGTTGCCGGAAGGCGCTCTCAAGGGTCAGGCGCTCGACGCCCCGAGTGAACGAGGCGTCGCGGTCACAACGCCGTGATGACGATCTCCTGAATCTGGGTCTCGCCCAGCCCGGTCTTGTCGAACAGCAGCCGCAGGCGGAAGTGCGTGGCCCAGGCGGGTGCACGGCGGTCCCACGTGCCGGCGCCGAACACCCGCCGGTAGTTCGCCGTGCCCGCGATCGTTTTGAGAGGGATCGACGTGGCTCCTCGCGCTTGGTTTCGGAGCACGTTCGGCACTCCCGCCGTCGTCTCCCCGCGCAGGGCCACGAACGACTCGATCAGTTCGAGCGAACCGGTCGAGGTCGTCGAGCCGAAGGTGATGGCCATCGCATAGAGCTTGCCGTAGGCGACCGGCACGTCGAACGCCACCGTGCCGGGCTTGGTGGTGCTGAGTCTCTTGACGACCAGGTTGCCCGAGGCGACGCGCAGCGAGATGCCCGGGTTGGCCGTGCGCGACGTCCGATCGGTGTTGTTGACGTAGGCCTCGACGACGGTGCTCTGCTCGAAGCTGCCGTCGACGAGGACGTTGGCCTGCGGGCTGGGCATCAGAGCGCCCATGGAGGAGCCGGACGCGCCCCCGTCGTACACGACCGGATCGCTGATGGTGATCTGGCCCGTTCCGCCGCACAGGAAGCCGGAGGTCGTGCTGGTGCGCATGAGGGCGGTGCTGATGAGGTGGATGCCGCCACCCCAGCTGGGGTTGCGGGTCTCGAAGATCGCGGGGGCCACGGGGTCCTCGTGGAAGAAGATGTGGCCGCTGGTCAGGATGATCTTCGCGCTCGAGTCGGAGCCCGTGACGAAGTGGGCGTCGGTGGACCGCGCCCCCGTCTCGTTGAACTCGATGTGCGGGGCATCGATGAAGACACCGCCGGCGAGGGCCTCCACCGCGCGTCGGCAGAAGTCGATCGACGTGGAGATCAGGTGGAAGTTACCGTCGGGGTTGGAGTTCTGCACCGCGAGATCGCACGTGCCGATCCCCCCGCCGATGAACTTGATGTTCTCGCCGTAGTTGCGGAGTCCTCCGGGCATCGAGATGCCCACGTTGCAGCGGTAGACGTGGCAGTTGAAGAAGCTGAGCAGGAAGGCGTTCGAACGGAATTCGATCCCCGTCGCGAAGCCGGAGAGCTCCATGCCGAAGATCCCGACCCCGCGCACGTCGGTGGTGGAGGTTCCTTCGAAGACGACTCCCGGAGCCGTCGTCGCCGACGAGCCCGGGCCGAGGATGCGCAGACCCGTGACGGTGGAACGGGTGTTGGGATAGCCGGCGTTGCTGCTGCCGGTGAAGACGAAGGCGGGCTTGTTCTTCACCCCTCGGGCGTCGACGGTGCCCTGGGTGAAGTCGAGGGAGACGTATGAGGTGTCGACGGTGATCGTGTCGGTGATCACCATGCGCCGCGAGATCGTCAGTCGCACCTCCTCCCGGGAGGAGACGAAGCTCGACAGCGCCACGCGCAAGCGAGCTTCGTCGGTCATGCTCGAGTCGCCGAACTCGAGGATGTTGCGGACGCCGTGCACCTGCTGCTTGGTCACGACGTCGGCGGGGTCGGCCGCCGATGCGCGCTGAGCGGGTGCGGCGACGGTGACGGCAGTAGCCGCTGCGGCGATGCCGAGCAGTGCTCGGCGGCGCGTCGTGTTCATTTCTCTCCCCCAGGACATGGGGTGAGCGTAACGTGCGGCTTCCTCATCCGTGGGGTGTTTTTCCGCGGGCCGGTGCGCCGCCGTCGCGCGGCGAGCCTGGGGGAGTGCTTAGCGCGGCGTATGATTAACGTCTGCCGACGACATGGGAGCCCATCGTGACGCGACACACCGCACCGGCAACGCAGCATCGAGATCCATCCTCGGCCGTACCCGGCGCCGGAGTCGACGATGCCCAGAATCCTGCCCCCGGGGCGGGCGAGCACCGCCCCTCGGGCAAGCGCGTCGCGCGGTGGCCCGAGCGCTACGCAAGCCGGCTCTTCTACAGCGACGCCCTCGTGATCGCGCTGTCGTTCTCGATCTACGCCCTCCTCGCGCTGCCCGAGTTGAGCCTCCCCGTCGCCTGGGACGGCGGTCCGCGCATCTCCTACGCGCTGGCGCTCTTCGTCCTCGGCATCATCTGGCTGATCTGTCTCGACGTCGTCGACTCGCGCGACCGGCACACGGTCAGCGAGGGCTTCGCCGAGTACCAGCGCATCGTCAGGGCGTCTCTCCTCGCGTTCGGCCTCGCCCTCGTCATCGCGTTCTTCCTGCGCATCGATCTCGCTCGATCGCTGTTCGTGCTCGCCCTCCCCATCGGCGCGGTGCTGCTCATCGTGTCGCGATCGCTGTGGCGCCGGTGGCTGCACCGCCGCCAGCTGCAGGGCAAAGACGTCCACCGTGCCGTCGTGATTGGCGAGCGCGCGAAGGTGGGGCACGTCATCCGGTCCATCCAGCGTGCATCGCGCGCCGGCTACCACATCGTCGGCGCCGTCACCGAGCGCGGGACCCGAGCGGAGATCGAATCGGTCCCGGTTCTCGGTTCGTACGCCGAGGCCGAGCAGACCGTCGACAGCGTCAAGGCAGACACCGTCATCGTCGCCGGTGCCGACGACCTCGACCCGCAGGCCATGCGCGAGCTGGGATGGGCCATGGCGGACCGCGACGTGGCGTGGATCGTCGCGCCGGCACTGACCGATGTCGCCGGCCCCCGCATCCACGCGCGCCCCGTGGCGGGCCTGCCGCTCGTGCACGTCTCGTTCCCCAAGCTCGAGGGCATCAATCGCATGGCCAAGCGCTCCTTCGACATCGTCGGCTCCGCGCTGCTGCTCCTGCTGCTCTCGCCCGTCATGATCGTCGTCGCGCTCGCGGTGAAGCTCACCAGTACCGGGCCCCTCTTCTACTCGCAGGAGCGCATCGGGCGTCGCGGACGACCGTTCGGCATGTTGAAGTTCCGCTCGATGGTGGCCAACGCCGATGAT
Source organism: Microbacterium algihabitans (assembly GCF_032464975.1). Taxonomy (NCBI): domain Bacteria; kingdom Bacillati; phylum Actinomycetota; class Actinomycetes; order Micrococcales; family Microbacteriaceae; genus Microbacterium; species Microbacterium algihabitans. Next base: position 668,777 of record NZ_JAWDIU010000001.1, on the reverse strand, counting down.
CAGCTCGCGGGCCTGCTCGACCAGCAGGGCACCACCGACAAGCCCCTGTTCAAGGTGGTCAACGACCCGCGCGTCACGCGCGTCGGTCGCATCCTGCGCCGGTACTCGCTCGACGAGCTCCCTCAGCTGATCAACGTGCTGCTCGGCGACATGAGCCTCGTCGGTCCCCGACCGCAGCGCCAAGCCGAGGTCGAGCTCTACGACGACGCCGCTCACCGTCGTCTGCTCGTGAAGCCGGGAATGAGCGGCCTCTGGCAGGTGAGCGGACGCTCGACGCTGTCGTGGGAGGACTCCCTGCGCCTCGACCTCTACTACGTCGAGAACTGGTCGTTCACGCAGGACATCGTCATCCTGCTGCGCACCTTCCGCGCCGTCGTCGCTCCCGGCGAAACCGCGCACTGAGCGGGAGGGGCTTCCGCGGCACCGCGCGGTCCCTCCAGAATGAGGGCACGGCCGACACCACCGTCGGCCCCGTCAGCGAGGGGGATCACCATGGGTGTGGACGACATCATCGCCAAGGGCAAGAAACTGCTCGACGAGAACCGCGACAAGATCGAAGAGGCGCTCAAGAGCGAGAAGGCCGAAGAGGTGAGCGACAAGATCCTCGACGGTGCAGCCGACGCGATCAAGAAGGTCGTTCCGGCCGAGCAGCACTCCAAGGTCGACGAGGTCCGCGAGAACGTCGACAAGAACATCGGCAACGCCTGACATCAGGTCGCCGGATCGGCGCCGTCCCCGGGAATCGGGGGCGGCGCCGTCGCGTTCGGGGAAGAGTTGCTGAGGATACGCCGCACGCGACACGCCCGGGTTTGCGACACGCGCGGGCGGTCCGTAGACTAGTTCAGTTCCACATTCCGGTGCGCGCTCGGCGCGCGCCAGGATCACTGTCTCGGCAGTGCACAGGCGGCGCGGAAGCGCAGGGTCCTGGGCCGCGGGCAGCAGAACAGACACCGAACCCCTCATCCTTCACCGGATTCGTGCGCGTGCGCACGCGGGGTGGGCCGGATGCCATGGCATCCGGTTTGACAGCTGAACAGCGGTGCAGCATCTCTCGCGCAAGCGAGGGGAAGTGCCAGGGCGCGAGAGCGCCACCGTGCGTCCAATGCCCCAGGTCGGGTAAGACGCGAGAAAGAGAGAGAGCAGACAATGGCGGGACAGAAGATCCGCATTCGCCTGAAGTCGTACGATCACGCCGGGCTCGACTCGTCGGCGCGCAAGATCGTCGACACCGTGACCCGTGCCGGTGCCACCGTGGTGGGCCCGGTTCCCCTGCCGACCGAGAAGAACGTCGTGTGCGTCATCCGGTCGCCCCACAAGTACAAGGACAGCCGCGAGCACTTCGAGATGCGCACCCACAAGCGCCTCATCGACATCATCGACCCGACGCCCAAGGCCGTCGACTCGCTGATGCGCCTCGACCTTCCTGCCGATGTCAACATCGAGATCAAGCTCTGAGGTTCGACATGGCTGACATCAACTCCAAGATCTCCAAGGGCCTCCTCGGCACCAAGCTCGGCATGACCCAGGTGTGGGACGAGAACGGCAAGCTCGTTCCCGTCACCGTCATCGAGGTCGCCCCGAACGTCGTGACCCAGCTCCGCTCGCTCGAGAAGGACGGCTACAACGCCGTTCAGATCGGCTACGGCCAGATCGACCCCCGCAAGGTGAACAAGCCCCTCACGGCTCACTTCGACGCCGCGGGCGTCACCCCGCGCCGCCACCTCACCGAGGTGCGCACGGCGGATGCCGCCGACTACGCGCTGGGCCAGGAGCTCACCGTCGACGGTCTCTTCGAGGCCGGCCAGCTGGTCGACGTCGTCGGCACCAGCAAGGGCAAGGGCACCGCGGGTGTCATGAAGCGTCACAACTTCAAGGGTGTCTCCGCTTCGCACGGTTCGCACCGCAACCACCGCAAGCCCGGCTCGATCGGCGCATCGTCGACCCCGAGCCGCGTCTTCAAGGGCATGCGCATGGCCGGCCGTATGGGTGGCGAGCGCGTGACCGTCCTCAACCTCACGGTGCACGCCGTCGACGCCGAGAAGGGTCTGATGCTCGTCAAGGGCGCCGTCCCCGGTGCTCGTGGCCGCATCGTCTACGTCCGCAACGCAGTGAAGGGTGCCTGAACATGGCTGACTCGACTCTCGCGCTCGACGTCGTGAAGGCAGACGGCAAAAAGGCAGGCTCCGTCGAGCTGCCCGCCGCTCTCTTCGACGTCAAGACGAACATCCCCCTCATCCACCAGGTCGTCGTGGCGCAGCGCGCCGCGGCTCGCCAGGGCACGCACTCGACCAAGCGTCGTGGCGAGGTCTCGGGTGCCGGCCGCAAGCCCTTCAAGCAGAAGGGCACCGGTAACGCCCGTCAGGGTTCGATCCGCGCGCCGCACATGACCGGTGGTGGCATCGTCCACGGCCCCAAGCCCCGCGACTACAGCCAGCGCACCCCCAAGAAGATGATCGCCGCCGCCCTCCTGGGTGCGCTCAGCGACCGTGCTCGTGGCCAGCGTCTGCACATCGTCGACAGCTTCGCGATCGAGGGTGCGCCTTCGACCAAGGCTGCCGCCGCCGCGCTGAAGGCCTTCGGTGCCGTGAAGAACGTCCTCGTGGTCATCGACCGCGACGACGAGCTCACGATCAAGAGCGTGCGCAACCTCGCGTACGTCCACGTGCTGACCGTCGGCCAGCTGAACACCTACGACGTGCTCGTCTCCGACGACATCGTCTTCACCAAGGCCGCCTACGACGCGTTCGTCGCGTCGAAGGCTGCGGCCACCGAGGAGGTCTCGGCATGACCGCCGTCAACAAGGACCCGCGCGACATCATCCTGAAGCCGGTCGTCTCCGAGAAGAGCTACTCGCTCATCGACGAGGGCAAGTACACCTTCCTGGTGGACCCCCGTTCGTCGAAGACCGAGATCAAGCTCGCGATCGAGAAGATCTTCGGCGTCAAGGTGGCTTCGGTCAACACGATCAACCGCGTGGGCAAGGCCCGTCGCACCCGCTTCGGCATCGGCAAGCGCAAGGACACCAAGCGCGCCATCGTGTCGCTCAAGTCGGGCACCATCGACATCTTCACGTCTGTCGGCTGACGGTCGGGATAGAGGACAACAACAATGGCTATTCGCAAGTACAAGCCCACGACCCCCGGTCGCCGCGGCTCGTCGGTGGCCGACTTCGCCGAGATCACCCGATCGACGCCCGAGAAGTCGCTGCTGCGCCCGCTGTCGAAGACCGGTGGCCGCAACAACCAGGGCCGCATCACCACGCGTCACATCGGTGGTGGCCACAAGCGTCAGTACCGTCTGATCGACTTCCGTCGTAACGACAAGGACGGCATCGACGCCAAGGTCGCTCACATCGAGTACGACCCCAACCGCACCGCGCGCATCGCGCTGCTGCACTACGCGGACGGCGAGAAGCGCTACATCCTCGCTCCCGCGAAGCTGTCGCAGGGCGACGTCGTCGAGTCGGGTGCCGGCGCTGACATCAAGCCGGGCAACAACCTGCCGCTGCGCAACATCCCCACCGGTACCGTGATCCACGCGATCGAGCTCCGCCCCGGTGGCGGCGCGAAGATGGCCCGTTCGGCCGGCGCCTCGGTGCGTCTGGTCGCGAAGGACGGCCCTTACGCGCAGCTGCGTCTGCCCTCTGGCGAGATCCGCAACGTCGACGTGCGCTGCCGCGCCACGATCGGCGAGGTCGGCAACGCCGAGCAGTCGAACATCAACTGGGGCAAGGCCGGCCGCATGCGCTGGAAGGGCGTCCGCCCGACCGTGCGTGGTGTCGCCATGAACCCGGTCGACCACCCGCACGGTGGTGGTGAGGGTAAGACCTCCGGTGGTCGTCACCCTGTTTCGCCGTGGGGTAAGGCCGAGGGCCGCACCCGCCACGCGAACAAGGAGAGCGACAAGCTCATCGTCCGCCGTCGCACCGCCGGCAAGAAGCGCAAGTAGGAGTAGAGGAAGATGCCTCGCAGCCTTAAGAAGGGCCCCTTCGTCGACGAGCACCTGCTTCGCAAGGTCGTCTCGCAGAACGAAGCCGGTTCGAAGAACGTCATCAAGACCTGGTCGCGCCGTTCGATGATCATCCCCGCCATGCTGGGACACACCATCGCCGTGCACGACGGTCGCAAGCACATCCCCGTGTTCGTGACCGAGACCATGGTCGGCCACAAGCTGGGCGAGTTCTCGCCCACCCGCACCTTCCGCGGCCACGTGAAGGACGACAAGAAGGGCCGTCGCCGTTAAGGCGACCGAGGAGGAGAGAGAAATGGTGGAGTCCATCGCACGTGTGCGACACATCCGCGTGACCCCTCAGAAGGCTCGTCGCGTCGTCGCGCTCATCAAGGGCAAGCAGGCCGAAGAGGCCCTCGCGATCCTGAAGTTCGCGCCGCAGGGCGCGAGCGAGCCGATCTACAAGCTCGTCGCCTCGGCGATCGCGAACGCTCGCGTCACCGCCGACAAGACGAACGAATACCTGGATGACGCCGACCTGTACGTGAAGAACGCGTACGTCGACGAGGGCACGACGCTCAAGCGTTTCCAGCCCCGCGCTCAGGGTCGCGCCTTCCAGATCAAGAAGCGCACGAGCCACATCACGGTCGTGCTCGCGACGCCCGAGACCGCTGAGGCGGCCCCGGCTCGCGCCAACAAGAAGGCGAGCAAGTAATGGGACAGAAGGTCAACCCGTACGGCTTCCGCCTCGGCATCACCACCGACCACGTGTCGCGGTGGTTCTCGGACTCGACGAAGCCCGGTCAGCGTTACGCCGACTACCTCGCCGAGGACATCAAGATCCGTCGCCTGCTGACCACCTCGCTCGACCGCGCCGGTGTCAGCAACATCGAGATCGAGCGCACGCGTGACCGCGTTCGCGTCGACATCCACACCGCCCGTCCGGGCATCGTGATCGGTCGCCGCGGCGCCGAGGCCGAGCGCATCCGCGCCGACCTCGAGAAGCTCACCGGCAAGCAGATCCAGCTGAACATCCTCGAGGTCAAGAACCCCGAGGCTGACGCTCAGCTGGTCGCGCAGGGTGTCGCCGAGCAGCTGTCTGCTCGCGTGGCGTTCCGTCGCGCGATGCGCAAGGGTCTGCAGGGCGCGCAGCGCGCCGGCGCCAAGGGTGTCCGCATCCAGGTGTCCGGCCGTCTCGGCGGCGCCGAGATGAGCCGCTCGGAGTTCTACCGCGAAGGCCGTGTGCCCCTGCACACGCTCCGCGCGAACATCGACTACGGCTTCTACGAGGCCAAGACGACCTTCGGCCGCATCGGCGTGAAGGTCTGGATCTACAAGGGCGACCTCACCAACAAGGAGCTCGCCCGCGAGCAGGCCAACGCGCCGAAGTCGCGCGGTCGTGACGACCGCGGTGGCGACCGTCGTCGTGGCCCGCGCAACGAGGCCCCCGTGGCAGAAGGAGCGTCGGCGTAATGCTCATCCCCCGCAAGGTCAAGTACCGCAAGCAGCACCACCCCGGTCGCTCGGGCCAGGCCACCGGTGGCACCACGGTGTCGTTCGGTGAGTTCGGCATCCAGGCGCTGACCCCCGCTTACGTGACCAACCGTCAGATCGAGTCCGCTCGTATCGCCATGACGCGTCACATCAAGCGTGGTGGAAAGGTGTGGATCAACATCTACCCCGACCGTCCCCTCACCAAGAAGCCCGCCGAAACCCGCATGGGTTCCGGTAAGGGTTCCCCCGAGTGGTGGGTCGCGAACGTCAAGCCGGGCCGCGTCCTCTTCGAGGTCGCGGGTGTGAACGAGGAACTCGCTCGCGAAGCACTGACCCGTGCCATTCACAAGCTGCCCCTGAAGGCACGCATCATCAAGCGCGAGGAGGGCGACGCGTAATGGCGATCGGCACCAAGCAGCTCGCTCCGAGCGAGCTCGACACGTTCGAAGACCAGCGCCTCGTCGAGGAGCTGCGCAAGGCCAAGGAAGAGCTGTTCAACCTGCGCTTCCAGTCGGCCACCGGCCAGCTCGAGAGCCACGGTCGCATCCGTGCAGTCAAGCGCGACATCGCGCGTCTGTACACCGTGATCCGTGAGCGCGAGCTCGGCATCCGCGCCACCCCGGCCCCGGTCGAGGCGACGAAGGCGAAGAAGAGCAAGGCGAAGAAGGCGGATGCCGCTGACGACGCCACGAAGGAAGAGGCGGAGTAATGGCTACCGCGAAGAAGGCCGAGGCGCAGGTCGCCGGCCACGAGCACGCCGAGAACGACGTCCGTGACGAGAACGCCCGCGGTTACCGCAAGGCGCGTCGTGGATACGTGGTCAGCGACAAGATGGACAAGACGATCGTCGTCGAGGTCGAGGACCGCGTGAAGCACCCGCTCTACGGCAAGGTCATCCGTCGCACCTCGAAGGTCAAGGCGCACGACGAGTCCAACTCGGCGGGCATCGGCGACCTCGTCGTCATCAACGAGACCCGTCCGCTGAGCGCCACCAAGCGCTGGCGCCTGGTCGAGATCCTCGAGAAGGCCAAGTAAGCCTCGCGGCTTACTTGGAATCCAAGGAGTAAACAGTGATTCAGAACGAATCCCGGCTGAAGGTCGCCGACAACACCGGCGCCAAGGAGCTGCTCACCATCCGCGTGCTCGGCGGCTCCAACCGCCGTTACGCCGGCCTGGGCGACGTCATCGTCGCCACGGTCAAGGACGCGATCCCGGGTGGAAACGTCAAGAAGGGCGACGTAGTCAAGGCCGTCGTCGTCCGTGTCGTCAAGCAGACCCGCCGTCCCGACGGCTCGTACATCAAGTTCGACGAGAACGCCGCCGTGATCCTGAAGAACGACGGGGAGCCCCGCGGCACCCGTATCTTCGGACCGGTCGGTCGTGAGCTTCGTGACAAGAAGTTCATGAAGATCGTCTCGCTCGCCCCGGAGGTCATCTGATCATGGCGAAAATCAAAAAGGGCGACCTGGTTCAGGTCATCTCGGGTGCCAAGCCCGAGCGTGGCGGAGACCGCGGCAAGCAGGGCAAGGTCCTCGAGGTCTTGACCGAGCAGAACCGCGTCATCGTCGAAGGCGTGAACTACGTCACCAAGCACAACCGCGTGGGCCAGTCCCAGCGCGGTACGAAGACCGGTGGCATCGAGACCTTCGAGGCCCCGATCCACATCTCCAACGTCGCGCTCGTCGACCCCTCGACCAAGAAGCCGACCCGTGTCGGTCACCGTGTCGAGGAGCAGGTGAAGGACGGCGTCAAGCGCACCGTCCGCGTGCGCTTCGCGAAGAAGTCAGGCAAGGACCTCTGAACATGAGCACCGTGACTGCCGCGGAGGCTGGCAAGATCCAGCCCCGCCTGAAGCAGAAGTACAACGCCGAGATCAAGAAGGCGCTGCAGGACGAGTTCGGCTACGAGAACGTCATGCAGATCCCCGGCCTGGTCAAGGTCGTCGTGAACACCGGTGTCGGCGAGGCTGCTCGTGACAGCAAGGTGATCGATGGTGCGGTCGACGACCTCACCAAGATCACCGGTCAGAAGCCCGTCGTCACGAAGGCCCGCAAGTCCATCGCGCAGTTCAAGCTGCGCGAGGGGCAGGCCATCGGCGCACACGTCACCCTCCGTGGCGACCGTGCGTGGGAGTTCGTCGACCGTCTGGTGAACCTTGCACTGCCCCGCATCCGCGACTTCCGCGGTCTGTCGGCCAAGCAGTTCGACGGCAACGGCAACTACACCTTCGGTCTCCAGGAGCAGTCCGTGTTCCACGAGATCGATCAGGACCGCATCGACCGCGTGCGTGGTTTCGACATCACGATCGTCACCACCGCCAAAACCGACGACGAGGGTCGCTCGCTGCTCCGCCAGCTCGGCTTCCCCTTCCAGTCGGCCGACGCGCAGGCCTGACCCTTCGGGCCCCCGGGGTTTCCGGGGGCCCGTCATCGAAGGTCGGCTGTCGTGTAACGGCAGCCGAAACCTCATGAAAGAAAGAAGCAAGACATGACGATGACAGACCCGGTCGCAGACATGCTGACCCGTCTGCGCAACGCGAACTCGGCGCACCACGACTCCGTGTCGATGCCGAGCTCGAAGCTCAAGACCAACATCGCCGCCATCCTCAAGCAGGAGGGTTACATCGCCGACTGGAACGTCGAAGACGCCCGCGTCGGCCAGACCCTCAACATGACGCTGAAGTACGGCCCGAACCGCGAGCGGTCCATCGCCGGCATCAAGCGCGTGTCGAAGCCCGGCCTTCGCGTATACGCGAAGTCGACCGAGGTCCCCACGGTCCTCGGTGGCCTCGGCGTCGCCATCCTTTCCACCTCCTCCGGTCTCCTCACGGACCGTCAGGCCGAGCAGAAGGGCGTCGGCGGGGAAGTCCTCGCCTACGTGTGGTGATCTGACATGTCGCGTATTGGACGTCTTCCCATCGACATCCCCGCCGGAGTCACCGTCTCGGTGAACGGTCGGGAGGTCAACGTCAAGGGCCCCAAGGGCGAGCTCGCGCTCACCGTTGCGCAGCCCCTCGAGGTCGCGGTCGAAGAGAACCAGGTTCTCGTCACCCGCCCCGACGACGAGCGCGAGTCGCGGTCGCTCCACGGCCTGACCCGCACTCTCATCAACAACAACATCATCGGTGTCACCCAGGGCTACTCCAAGGGCCTCGAGGTCGTCGGTACGGGTTACCGCGTGGCGCAGAAGGGCAGCTCGATCGAGTTCGCCCTCGGCTTCTCGCACCCCGTCCTCATCGAGCCGCCCGCCGGCATCACCCTCACGGTCGAAGGCAACAACAAGGTCACCGTGAGCGGCATCGACAAGCAGGCCGTCGGCGAGGCCGCCGCCAACATCCGCAAGATCCGCAAGCCCGAGCCGTACAAGGGCAAGGGTGTGCGGTACGCGGGCGAGGTCGTGCGCCGCAAGGCCGGAAAGAGTGGTAAGTAGCCATGGCTGTCAAGACAAAGTCCGTAGCCCGCTCGCGTCGCCACCTGCGTCTTCGCAAGAAGATCGTCGGCACCGAGCTGCGCCCCCGCCTCGTGGTGACGCGTTCCGCCCGCCACGTGTTCGTCCAGGTCGTGGACGACAGCAAGGGCCACACCGTGGCCTCCGCTTCCACCCTCGAGACCGACCTGCGCGGTTTCGACGGTGACAAGACCGCCAAGGCCCGCAAGGTCGGCGAGCTCGTCGCCGAGCGTGCGAAGGCCGCCGGTGTGTCCGACGTCGTGTTCGACCGTGGCGGCAACCGCTACGCCGGCCGCGTCGCCGCGATCGCCGACGGAGCTCGCGAAGGAGGGCTGAACCTGTGAGTGACAACAAGGAGACCGAAGTGACCACCGAGCAGACTGCACCGGCTGAGGGTGCGGCTGCGGCTCAGGCCCCCGCCGAGCGTGAGCGCGAGCCGCGTCGCGGTGGTCGCGAGCGCAACACCAACCAGCGCGACCGTGGTTCGCGCGACCGCAACGAGAGCCAGTTCCTCGAGCGCGTCGTGACGATCAACCGCGTGTCGAAGGTGGTCAAGGGTGGCCGTCGCTTCAGCTTCACGGCGCTCGTCGTCGTGGGCGATGGCAACGGCGTCGTGGGTGTCGGTTACGGCAAGGCCCGCGAAGTCCCCCTCGCCATCTCGAAGGGTGTCGAAGAGGCCAAGCGCAACTTCTTCCGCGTCCCCCGCTCGGGCTCGACCATTCCCCACCCCGTCCAAGGTGAGGCCGCTGCCGGTGTGGTGCTCCTGCGCCCCGCCGCCGCCGGTACCGGTGTTATCGCCGGTGGTCCCGTCCGCGCCGTCCTCGAGTGCGCCGGCATCCACGATGTCCTCTCGAAGTCGCTCGGTTCGTCGAACACGATCAACATCGTGCACGCGACCGTCGCGGCTCTGAAGTCGCTCGAGGAGCCCCGTGCCGTGGCCGCCCGCCGTGGCCTGGAGTTCGACCAGGTCGCCCCGGCCCGCCTCGTGCGCGCCGAGGCCGCCGCCCAGAAGGTAGGTGCCTGATGGCCGAGCGTCTGAAGGTCACGCAGATCAAGTCCAAGGTGAGCGAGAAGCAGAACCAGCGTGACACGCTGCGTTCACTCGGTCTCAAGCGGATCGGCGACTCTGTCGTCCGTCCCGACGACGCGCAGACGCGCGGTTACGTCAAGACCGTCGCCCACCTCGTCAAGGTTGAGGAGATCGACTAATGGCTGCCAAGAAGGACGAGACCGCCACGGTCGACGCCCCGAAGAAGGCAACGGCCCGTAAGACGGCCGCCAAGAAGGAAGCCCCCGCGGCGCGCCCCGGCGTGCTGAAGGTCCACCACCTGCGTCCCGTCCCGGGTGCTCACACCGCCAAGACCCGCGTGGGTCGCGGTGAGGGCTCGAAGGGTAAGACGGCTGGTCGCGGTACCAAGGGAACCAAGGCCCGTTACCAGGTCCGGGTCGGCTTCGAGGGTGGGCAGATGCCGCTGCACATGCGCACCCCGAAGCTCCGCGGCTTCAAGAACCCGTTCCGCGTCGAGTACCAGGTCGTGAACCTGGAGAAGCTCGCCGAGCTCTACCCGCAGGGTGGCGACGTGACCGTCGCCGACCTCGTGGCCAAGGGCGCCGTCCGCAAGAACGAGAAGGTCAAGGTGCTCGGCACCGGCGACATCTCGGTCGCGCTGACCGTTTCGGTCGACAAGGTCTCCGGCTCCGCTGAGCAGAAGATCGTCGCCGCAGGCGGCTCCGTCAACTGACGCCCGACCCCGAAGGGGCCGGCGGCCTTCCGGCCGTCGGCCCCTTCTGGGTTAGTCTGATTTGGTGTGCGCCCCGTCGCGCGCCGAGATCGTTCTGGAGGATTCTCCCTTGTTCAGCGCCATCGCGCGGGTTTTCCGCACGCCCGACCTGAGGCGGAAGATCGCCTTCACGCTGGGCATCATCGCCATCTACCGGCTGGGTGCCCACGTGCCGACGCCCTTCGTCGACTTCCCCAACGTTCAGCAGTGTCTGAACCAGTCGGGTGGGACCGAGGGCCTTCTCTCCCTGGTCAACCTGTTCTCGGGCGGCGCGCTCCTGCAGCTGTCGATCTTCGCACTGGGTGTGATGCCGTACATCACGGCGACCATCATCGTGCAGCTGCTGCGCGTGGTCATCCCGCACTTCGAGACGCTGTACAAAGAGGGCCAGGCCGGTCAGGCCAAGCTCACCCAGTACACCCGCTACCTGACCATCGCTCTCGCGCTCCTGCAGTCGACGACTCTCGTCACCGTGGCGCGGTCGGGTCAGCTCTTCGGCTCGGCCGGAGTGCCCGAGTGCCAGCAGCTGCTCACGAACGACATCTGGTGGGCGCAGCTGCTCATGATCATCACGATGACCGCCGGTACCGGCCTGGTCATGTGGTTCGCCGAGCTGGTCACCGAGCGCGGTGTCGGCAACGGCATGTCGATCCTCATCTTCACCTCCATCGCCGCCACGTTCCCCGGCGCGATGATCTCGATTCTCAACGCCCGTGGCGTCGAGGTCTTCCTCCTCGTGCTCGCGGTCAGCATCGTCATCGTCGCCCTGGTGGTGTTCGTCGAGCAGTCGCAGCGTCGCATTCCCGTGCAGTACGCCAAGCGCATGGTCGGACGCCGTACGTACGGCGGTACGAACACCTACATCCCTATCAAGGTCAACATGGCCGGTGTCGTGCCCGTCATCTTCGCCTCGTCGCTGCTGTACATCCCCGCCCTGATCGCGCAGTTCAACCAGCCGCAGGCCGGCCAGGAGCCCGCACCCTGGGTCACCTGGATCTCGCAGTACCTGACGCGCGGCGACCACCCGCTGTACATGCTGATCTACTTCCTGCTGATCATCGGGTTCGCCTACTTCTACGTCGCGATCACGTTCAACCCGGTCGACGTCGCCGACAACATGAAGAAGTACGGCGGGTTCATCCCCGGCATCCGCGCGGGTCGCCCGACGGCCGAGTACCTCGACTACGTGCTCACCCGCATCACGCTGCCCGGCTCGATCTACCTCGGCCTGATCGCCCTCCTGCCTCTGGTTGCCCTGGCGACCGTGGGGGCCAACCAGAACTTCCCGTTCGGCGGAGCGTCGATCCTCATCATCGTGGGTGTCGGTCTCGAGACGGTGAAGCAGATCGACGCGCAACTCCAGCAGCGTCACTACGAAGGGCTGCTGCGATGACCGCGCGTCTTCTGATCGTGGGCCCGCAGGGCTCGGGCAAGGGAACCCAGGGCGTCCGCGTCGGGGAGTCCCTCGGTATCCCTGTCGTCTCCACGGGCGACGTCTTCCGTGCCAACGTCAAGGACGGCACCGAGCTCGGCCTCCAGGTGAAGTCGATCATCGACGCGGGCGATCTCGTTCCTGATGAGCTGACCAGCGCTGTCGTGCGCGACCGCCTCTCGCAGGAGGACGCCGCCGACGGCTTCCTCCTCGACGGGTACCCCCGCAACCTCGCTCAGGTGATGCATCTCGACGAGTTCCTCGAGGGCCGCGACGAGGCGCTCGACGCCGTCATCGCCCTCGTCGTACCGCGCGAGGAGTCGCTGTCGCGTCTCACCGCCCGTGCCGCGGAGCAGGGCCGCGCCGACGACACCGAAGAGGCCATCGCGATCCGCCTCGGCATCTACGAGCGTGAGACGGCGCCGATCCTCGACGTGTACGGCACGCGCGGCATCGTCGATGAGATCGACGGTGTCGGCAGCCTCGACGAGGTCACCGCCCGCATCTTCGCGGCGCTCGAGGCGCGCGGCATCATCGCCACGCCGGCTGCCTGACGTGGTGTTGCGCTCCTCCATCTACAAGAAGCCCGCCCAGCTGCGGTCGATGATCGAGCCGGGGCTCATGACGGCCGACATGCTAGCCGCGGTCCGCGCGATGATCGAGCCGGGCGTGACCACGCTCCAACTCGACGCCGAGGCCGCGCGGGTACTCGGCAGCCGCGGCGCGAAGTCGAATTTTCAGATGGTGCGCGGCTACCGGCACACGATCTGCGCGTCGGTGAACGAGCAGGTGGTGCACGGGATCCCCAACGAGCGCCCCCTGCGAGCGGGCGACATCCTCTCGATCGACGCCGGCGCGGAGTTCCGCGGATGGAACGGCGACTCGGCGTTCACCGTGATCGTGCCGGGCGAAGCATCCGAAGAGTTGGTGGCGCCGCGTCGCCGCCTCTCGGAGGTCACCGAGGGGTCGCTCTGGGCGGGTATCGCCGCGCTCAGCCGCGCCTCACATCTCGCCGAGGTGGGGGCAGCGATCCAGGAGTACATCGACGACAACGCCCCCGCCGGCGGGTACGGCATCCTGCGCGACTACGTCGGGCACGGCATCGGCCGCAAGATGCACGAGTCGCCGAGCGTGTTCAACTACGCCGTCGACGACCTGGGTCCCGAAGTGCGCCCCGGTCTCGCCGTGGCGATCGAGCCGATGGTGGTCATCGGCGATCAGGCGACTCAGGTCGAAGGCGACGGGTGGACCGTCACGACGATCGACGGTACGGCCGGCTCCCACTGGGAACATAGTGTCGCCGTGCATGATGGAGGCATCTGGGTGCTGACCGCGCACGATGGCGGAGCCGAGAAACTCGCGCCGTTCGGCGTGGTGCCGAAGGAGATCGACTGATGATGATGGCCGCTGTGCGGAAGTCCACCAACTGGTTCGCGATCGGAGTCACGGCCGCCGCGGTCGTGGTGGTGTTGATCGTCGGCGGAGTGGTGTGGTTCGCCAACAGCCAGGTGGGATCGCCGGGGACTCTGCCCCAGTCCTCGGCCGTCAACACCGAGACCGGTGCGATCGCGGTGGGCACGGGCCCGAAGACGGTCGACACCTACATCGACTTCATGTGCCCCATCTGCAACCAGTTCGAGCAGAGCTACGGCCCCACGCTCGACCAGCTGGTGGCGGACGACCAGATCACGCTCAACATCCACCCGATCTCGATCCTCGACCGGGCTTCGCAGGGAACCCAGTACTCGACGCGGTCCGCATCGGCTGCGTACTGCGTGGCCGTCGACGACCCGGCGAACGTCCCGGCGTTCGTGAAGGCCCTCTACGCGCAGCAGCCGTCGGAGAACACCGCCGGGCTCGACGACGCGACTCTGGCCTCGATCGCGACCTCGGCGGGTGCATCGGATGCCGTGACTTCCTGCATCAACGACGGAACCTACGAGAAGTTCGTGACGGCGATGACGCAGAAGACGCCTGTGCAGCCGGGGCAGAGCGGCATCGCGACCCCGACGATCGCCGTCGACGGAACCGTGCTGTCGAACCAGAACGATCTGACCGGTGACCCGAAGAAGGACATCGTCGCCCGCCTCGACGGCTGACGACACTCCCGGCGAGTTGCCGGGTCAAGCGATACCACGTATGCTTGATCTTTGGTGCGTTGCGCCTTCATTGGCGTGTCGAAGCACCGAATCCCCATCCACCGCAGACCGGCCGGTCTGCAACTGAGCGTGAGCGAGTTTATGGCGAAGAAAGACGGTGTCATCGAGATCGAGGGCACGGTGTCCGAAGCACTGCCCAACGCGATGTTCCGTGTCGAGCTGACGAACGGGCACAAAGTGCTCGCGACCATCTCGGGCAAGATGCGACAGAACTACATCCGCATCATCCCCGAGGACCGCGTCGTCGTCGAACTGAGCCCTTACGACCTCACCCGCGGTCGTATCGTCTACCGCTACCGCTGAGTCCGGCCGAGAAGTAACGAGCCGCTCCCGCGGCCTCGAAGACAGCGAAACAGGAACATCATGAAGGTCAACCCCTCCGTCAAGCCCATCTGCGACCACTGCAAGGTGATCCGTCGTCACGGGCGCGTGATGGTGATCTGCAAGAGCAACCCGCGCCACAAGCAGCGCCAGGGCTGAGCTTCCAGCTCCACACCTTTCCAACTGAATACACATCGGCAGGATCAGATCCCGTTCGCTGACGCGGACGGGGGACACCTCGGGTCGGAGGCCCGAGCACCGATCCTGCTCCACACCTCCACGACACTCTGAGGAGAGCCGCATGGCACGTCTCGCCGGCGTCGACATCCCGCGCGACAAGCGCGTGGTGATCGCACTTACTTACATCTACGGCGTGGGTCGCACCCGCTCCGTCGAGATCCTGAACGCCACTGACATCAGCCAGGACATTCGCGTCAAGGACCTCACCGACGACCAGCTGGTCGCTCTGCGCGACCACATCGAAGGCACCTACAAGGTGGAGGGTGACCTCCGTCGCGAGGTCGCCGCCGACATCCGCCGCAAGGTCGAGATCGGTTCCTACGAGGGCCTGCGCCACCGCCGCGGCCTCCCGGTGCGCGGTCAGCGCACGAAGACGAACGCGCGTACCCGCAAGGGTCCCAAGCGCACCGTCGCCGGCAAGAAGAAGGCGCGCTAAGCCGCGGGCTGAGCGTCAGGATTCAGGAGAACGCACATGGCACAGGCCAAGTCCGCCGCGCGCAAGCCGCGCCGCAAGGAAAAGAAGAACATCGCCGTGGGTCAGGCCCACATCAAGTCGACGTTCAACAACACCATCGTTTCGATCACCGACCCCTCGGGTGCCGTCATCAGCTGGGCTTCGTCCGGCGGTGTCGGGTTCAAGGGCTCGCGCAAGTCGACGCCGTACGCCGCCGGCATGGCCGCGGAGTCGGCCGCTCGCCAGGCGCAGGAGCACGGCGTCAAGAAGGTCGACGTCTTCGTGAAGGGTCCGGGTTCGGGTCGTGAGACCGCGATCCGCTCGCTGACCGCGGCCGGCCTCGAGGTCGGCTCGATCCAGGACGTGACGCCGCAGGCCCACAACGGCTGCCGTCCGCCCAAGCGTCGCCGCGTCTGATGCGTTTCGTTCCCGGGGAGTGCTCGTCACTCCCCGGGAATGCCGCGCTCTCGCGCGATTCAGACTTCCGGATGCCGCGCGCGGCCGTCGAGGCCACGCGGCATCCCGCGAGTACAACTCAACACCTCACCCCATTACACGTGTCATATAGCGGGCACGTGATCGAAAGGAACACATAGTGCTCATCGCACAGCGTCCCACTCTGACCGAGGAGAAGATCGGGGAGTTCCGCAGCCGTTTCGTCATCGAGCCGCTGGAGCCCGGCTTCGGTTACACGATCGGCAACGCGCTGCGTCGCAGCCTCCTGTCGTCGATCCCCGGCGCGGCCGTCACGAGCATCCGCATCGACGGCGTCCTGCACGAGTTCAGCACCATCCCGGGCGTGAAGGAAGACGTCACCGAGATCATCCTGAACATCAAGCAGCTGGTCGTCTCGAGCGAGCGCGACGAGCCCATCACGGCGTACCTGCGCAAGACCGGCGCCGGTGAGGTCACCGCCGCCGACATCTCCGCTCCCGCGGGTGTCGAGGTGCACAACCCCGAGTTGGTCATCGCGACGCTCAACGACACCGCCAAGTTCGAGCTCGAGCTGACGATCGAGCGTGGCCGTGGCTACGTCTCGGCGACCCAGAACCGCAACGAGTACGCCGAGGCCGGTCAGATCCCGATCGACTCGATCTACTCGCCCGTGCTCAAGGTCAGCTACCGCGTCGACGCCACCCGTGCCGGTGAGCGCACCGACTTCGACAAGCTGGTCCTCGACGTCGAGTCGAAGGCCTCGATCGCCCCGCGCGACGCCGTGGCCTCCGCCGGCCGCACCCTCACCGAGCTGTTCGGCCTCGCCCGCGAGCTGAACGTGGAGGCCGAGGGTATCGAGATCGGCCCCGCGCCGGTCGAGACCGTCCTCTCGAACGAGCTGTCGATGCCGATCGAAGACCTGGACCTCTCGGTCCGCTCGTACAACTGCCTCAAGCGCGAGGGCATCAACACCGTCTCGGAGCTGGTCGCCCTTTCGGAGACGCAGCTGATGAACATCCGCAACTTCGGTCAGAAGTCGGTCGACGAGGTGCGCGACAAGCTCACCTCCCTCGGCCTGTCGCTCAAGGACTCGGTGCCCGGCTTCGACGGCGCCCAGTTCTACAGCGGCTACGACGAAGAAACCGTCTGACGCGTCAGACCCGACCGAACCTTTTCCAGGAGTAACACGACATGCCCAAGCCCACGAAGGGTCCCCGCCTCGGAGGCGGCCCGGCCCACGAGCGTCTGCTTCTCGCGAACCTCGCGGCAGCCCTCTACACGCACAAGTCGATCAAGACGACCGAGACGAAGGCCAAGCGCCTCCGTCCGCTCGCTGAGCGCCTCATCACCTTCGCCAAGCGCGGCGACCTGCACGCGCGTCGCCGCGTGCTGGGCGTCATCGGTGACAAAGAGGTCGTGCACACCCTCTTCACCGAGATCGCGCCGCTGGTGGCCGACCGTGAGGGTGGATACACCCGCATCACGAAGGTCGGCAACCGCAAGGGTGACAACGCCCCCATGGCCGTGATCGAGCTCGTTCTCGAGCCCGTCACGAAGAAGGCGTCGAACAAGGCCGCTGCGGCCCCCGCCGCCGCTGCCGCCCCGGCCGCCGCCGAGGAGCCCGCCGCCGACGAGACCGCCGCTGAGGAGACCTCCAACGACGAGGCCGCCGAGGCCGGCGCCGAGTCGCCCGAGGAGGGCGCGGCCGCCGAGGCCGCCGCCGACGACGCCGTCACGGACGACGCCAAGGCCTGAGCCCTCCCGCTCGCACGAAGCCCCCACCCGTCAGGGTGGGGGCTTCGTCGTTCCCGCGCCCCCTCCGACGCTCATAGGCTGGGGGAGTGCGCATCCGTCTCGACATCTCCTACGACGGCACGCACTTCCGCGGGTGGGCGCGGCAGCCGGGTCTGCGAACCGTGCAGGGAGTTCTGGAGGACGCCCTGTCCCGCATCGTCGGAGGGTCGCCGCGGCTCATCGTCGCGGGTCGCACCGACGCCGGCGTGCACGCGTCGGGTCAGGTGGCCCATCTCGACCTCGACGATGCGCAGACGGCTCGCCTTCCGCGACGGCGTCGCGACAACGACGAAGGCGACGCGGTCGCGGCGCTGGCCGGCCGCGTGCGCGGCGTGCTGGGCGCCTATCCCGACGTGACGGTCCGACGCACCTCCACGGCTGCGAAGGGATTCGACGCGCGCTTCTCGGCGGTGTGGCGGCGCTACAGCTACCGACTGGCCGACGCAGCCACCGGGTACGACCCCCTCGACCGCCTTCGCACGACGACGGTGCGCAGCGCGCTGGATCTCGAGGCGATGGATGCCGCCGCCTCGCGTCTCATCGGGCTCCACGATTTCGCGGCGTACTGCAAAGCCCGCGAAGAGGCGACCACCATCCGTACCCTGCTCGAGTACGACTGGCGCAGAGGCGACGACGGGGTGCTGGTCGCGAACGTCCGCGCGGACGCCTTCTGCCACAGCATGGTCCGCGCCCTGGTGGGCGCCTGCGTCGCGGTGGGGGAGGGGCGGATCGCGGTCGAGGACGTCGTTTCGATCCGCGACGCGCGCATGCGCATCCCCGAGACGAAGGTGCTGGCCGCGCGAGGTCTCGTCCTCGCCGAGGTCGGTTATCCGGCGGACGAGCTCCTCGCCTCCCGCGCGGAGCAGACGCGTGCGCGCCGCGACGCAGACGTCGCCGGTTCCTGATCCCCGAGTCGGCGGCATGCGGAATCGCCCGTTGCGGGTGTGTGCAACCCCTCGGCTCGCCCCGAGCCGACGGTCGTAGGCTGTCTTCGCCATGAAGGTCATCTCGTACAACCTCAACAAGCACCGCGCTGCCGGTGAGCTCGTCGCCCTCGTCGAGGCCCACGAGGTCGACGTGCTCTGTCTGCAGGAGTGCTACGCGAACGACATCCCCGCTCAGATCGGTGGTCTGCGCCTCGCGGAGGCGACGCAGCGCAATCGCCTCGGTCTCGCCCTGTACTACCGCGAGAACACCTTCCGTGCGGAAGAGGTGCGTGCGATCGCGCTGAAGAAGTCCCTGCACGACCGTGTGCTGAAACCGGCTGAAGAGCGGATGCTGGGGGTGCGCCTCAGCGACATCGACACGGGTCGCGACGTGATCGTCGCCTCGTTCCACGCGGCGCCCTTGACCGCGCTGAATTCCCTGCGGCGGCATCAGATCCGTACCGCCCTGACCGAATTGCAGAACCTCGGTCCGGGGCTGCCCGCCTTGATGGTCGGCGATTACAACTACCCGGTCTTCAAGGAGAACCTCGGGCAGAAAGTCCGCGACCAGGGATACGAGCTCACGCTGAGCGATGCGCGCACGTACACGAGGTACCGCGTGTTCCGCGGCCACTACGATTTCGCGACGTCGATCGGCTTCGACATCGCCCACATAAAGACCCTCCCGCAGGGGCTGAGCGACCACCTCCCGATCCTCATTACGGCTGAGGTGACGCAAGGGCACCGCGCCCCCGTCGCCGGCTGACGCGCGGGAGAGCGAACGCGAAAGGAGGGGCCGTCGAAACGACGGCCCCTCCTGCTGTGCGCGTGTCGGTGCTCAGGCCTCGACGCGGCGACGGCGTCGCACGCTGGCGCCGATCGCGACGGCCCCACCGGCGAGGACGAGTGCGCCTCCGCCGATCCACAGGCCGGTCGCGGCGCCGCCGTCGACACCGGTGACCGCGAGTCCGCCCTTCGAGGGGTTCGATGCCGAACCCGAGCCCGCGGTGGTCAGAGTGACCGTGGCGTGCAGGACGTGTCCGCTCGACGCGCCGGTGAAGGTGAAGTCGTACGAGCCCTTACCGTTCGCGGGCATCTTGACCGGGACGCGGAGCGACCCGTTCGACGACTTGCCGCGCAGCGAGGTGTTGGTCTCGACCTTGGCCGAGGCGAGGGTGATGCCACTGGCGTTGATGCCGGTGACCGAGATGAGAACGTCTTCGTCGCCGACGAAGGGGGTTCCGGGAGTGGTGAAGGTGGTGACGTCGCCGGCCGGCAGCGTGGCCGGGTTGGCGACGATGGCGCCGGCGTCGGTGTACGCGTTGGCGGCCGTGGGGGCCATCAGCGCGGCCGCGGCGAGCGAGAGCGCGGCGACGGCCCGGATGATCGTGGTCTTCATGGTGTGCCCCATCTGCTTAGCGTGGTCGAGCCGTGTGCCGTGTCGGAGGGGACACGGCGTCTTCCGCGTCCGCATGACATGGCGGCTCCTTTGCCCGAGTCTGTCGGTCGTGCCGTGTGCGACCCGGCGGAAAGGGCTCGCTTTCACGCGCCGGCGGGGCAGACTTCACCAGGGGGTCCGGCGCGGCGTCACTCACCGGACCGACATGTGCCTGCACGCGGCACCTCGTCGGGGATGCGGGTGGGCGTCGAGACCGCGCTGACCGCGGTCATGCCCGGCACCGAGACGGTGACCTCGAGATCGGCGCTCTCTCCCGGTGCGAGCTGCACCGACCACTTCAGCACCCGGCGGCCGTCGTGCACGCCGCCGGCGAAGCCCGGGGGATCGCCGTCGCTCGTCGTGCGCTGGCCGATGATCTCCGCGCCGGGCGGCAGGTAGACGTAGACGCCGGTCAGGACGTCGCCCGGGGGCACGCCGTGCTCGCCACCACCGGTCACATACGCGGGGAGTGTGGCGGGGTCGGGGGCGTCGCTGCGCAGCGTCACGTGCACGGACGCCGTTCCGTCACCGCACGACGCGGTCTCGACCTGCGGGTGCAGGTAGTAGTCCATCTTCGAGCCGGTGCCGTCGTTGAGGTAGACCCCGAAGACCCCGGTGGTGGCGCCGGAGACGGGCAGCGCCCCCTGCAGGGTGGTGCCATCGAGGAGCGCCTGCTGCGCGGCATCCGCATTCCAGACCAGCAGACGTCGCTCGAGTCCCGCGCGACGGACCGCGTCGATGAGGGCAGCCGGGTCGGCGCGACCGTCGGCGACCGCCTGGAAGACCGCGGTCGACGCGCTCTGGAAGAACGCGTCCTGCTCCCGCGAGTCGGAGTAGCGCCGGTACACCTCGTCGAGCAGGAGGGAGACGGCGTTGTCGGCGGTGAGCTGATCTCCGGAGGGGAGGGCGACGGGTCCGGTGGCGCGCAGCAGGTACGACAAGGTCACCGGGTCGACGGCGACGACGGCGTCGACCTCGGTCCCCGACAGGCGTCGCCACAACTCACGTGCGACGGGGGCTCCCACCGAGAAGTCGGGCACCTGTGTAGCGTTCTGGACGAATCGTGCCGGCCGGGTGTCGTAGATGCTCTGCACGTCGGCCGGGAGCTCGCCTGCGGGCGAGGTGGCGACGGGCTCGAACTCCGGGCTGGAGGCCTGCGCGACGAGCGCCAACCGCCCGTCGTCGGCGTCGAGTTGAGCGACGGCTCCGACGACGCCCCCGAGCGAACGCCACTCGGCGTTGTTCTCGAAGAGCACGAGCGTCGACCGGGGGCCGTCGGCTCCGAGCATGCTCGGGACGAGCAGGGTCGCCCGTCTGAGCGCGTCGGCGTCGTCGGCGGCGGTGTCGAGCTGCTGCGCCGAGGCGGCCACGGCATCGGCGAGCCGTCCGAGGAGCGGAGCCCGTTCGATGCCGGCGACGTCATCGGCGGCGGCCCGCAGTGCGGCGGCGGCCGTCGAGGCGGCGGGCGCGACCGCGGCCAGTCGTGCGACGTCGAAGGCGCCGCCCACCGGCCGGAGGGACTCGGGAGACAGTCCCGCCGAGGCCTCGGCGAGCGGTTCGAAGGCGGTCGCGGCGACGTCGTCGATCGCAGCGGCGGTGCGGGTCAGCGCGTCGAGCTGCGGCCCGACCCATGGGAGCGCCGTCGCCGCGGCCCAGATCGGATCGCTCGTCAATTCCCGCGCCGCGCGGGTGTCGTCAGCGACCGTCGACAGGCGGGAGAGTGCTGCGGCGAGATCGTCGCCGTCGCTGGCCGCGTCGGAGACGCCGGCCTGCGCGGCCGCGAGATGGCCCGCCGCGAGTACCCCTCGCGTGCCGATCCAGGCGGCTGCGGCGAGACCCAGCACGAGCACTCCCACCACCGTCCAGGCGAAGACGGAAACGGCCGGCGTGGCCGACGAGCGGCGGGTGGTGCGGATCACGCCGAAAACTGTAAGCCTGCCTCATCCGCGCACCGGACCGCGTCGACCGCGGCCACCTAGACTGGGAGGAACGACTCGGGGGAGAATCCATGGTGCGGGCGATGCGGCGCGGCAGAGCGTTCTGGAGCGCGGCGATGGTGGGCGCGTCCGTGTTCGCACTCACTGCGTGCGGGGCCCCGCCATGGGCCCAGGGCGGCGGTCAGGGCACGCCCTCGGCGTCGCCGACTGTCACGCAGACCACGGTTCCGCAGCCGGTGCGCAACGACCTGGCGAGCGGCTCGACGCAGCGGACGCTGACGGCGGGTGCCGTCGGTGCCACAGTGGACTACTGGTCGACGCTGTCGATGGACAAGTGGACGCCCACGGCGCTCAAGCCGGTGAACCTGTCGATGGTCACCACCGTCACGCCCAACGACGGGCAGAAGGTGTACCTGCAGAGGGCGACCATGACGGCCGTGCCGGGCAACGCTTCGCAGTCGTTCTCGCCCCTGTCGGCACAGTCGGATCAGACGGATGCCCCGGGATATCTGGTGCTCGCGCCGTACAGCTACTCGCAGACGTTCAACGTCGGCGAGGTCCCGGCGGACGCGACATTTGTCACCCTCCAATTCACCTTCGAGTTCTTGGTCCAGACCACCCCCACGTCCAATGAGTTCGCCAAGCAGACGGCCAGCGACACTCTGACGGTCGCCATCGCCGGGGGCGGCGAAGCGACGCCCGCAGGCTGATCAGGGTCGGACGCGCTCCCACCGATCGCCGCCCTGACGGGTGGCCTCGGCCGCGGCTTCTCCGGCCGCCAGCACGAGGGCTGCGAGGTCGTAGTCGGCGCTCTCGGCGGGCACCCAGCCCACGCTCGCCGACAACTGCACGTCGACGTGGTCGGACACGTCCAACTCGGTGATGCGGCGCAGGGTCGTGCGGACGTGCTCCCGGATCACGGAACCCGGTCGGGCGAGGACGATCACGAGGCGACCCCGCGTCTCGCGTCCGATGTCCGCGTCGGCGGGGAAGCTCTCGTCGACGACCGCCTCGAACTCCGTGACGAGCCGCAGCCACCCGTTCTCTCCGGCCGCGCTGCGGATGTGCGTGGGGTCGTCGAGCCGCACCGTCAGCACCGCCCAGGACTGCTCGCGCGCACGGCGGGCGCGACGCAGACGGTCGGATGCCGTGATCACGAAGTGCGGCCACGTCGACGCCGTGTGGCCCCCGGTCGGCGACACCGAGGTGAAGTACAGCAGCGAGACCGTGGCGCACACCAGGTAGATGAGCATCGCGAGTCCGTTGATCACCCGGGGGAGGGCGAGGTCGCCGATGTCGGCAGGGGCGGCCAACCCCGACACGAGGATCGCGGCTCCGACGGCGACGAAGCCCGCCGACACGATCGTGAGCGGCAGAGCGAGTCGCTCCAGGCGATCGGCGGCGCGCCGCAGCTCGCCGATGGTGAGTCCGGCGAACACGGCCGCACCGACGAAGGCCAGCCGGAAGGCGAGGCCGTAGGCGGCGGCGTCGGTCACCGCCGTGAACGCGATCGCAGTCAAGACCGCCTGCATCCCGCCGATCCACGGGAACGCCGGCACCCCGCGACGCGCGCGGAACCCCGACCAGATCAGGGCGGGCGCACCCAGCATGAGTCCGAGCCCCGCGCGGCGCACGGGCTCGGCATCCGCGATCGATCCCATGATCGTCACCCAGGTGCTCGTCATCGCCAGCACGAAGGCGAGCGACCACAGCAGCGCGGAGCGCGAGGGACGATGCAGGAAGCCGAGGCCGATGATCATCACCGTGGAGACGGTCGCGACAGTCGCCTGCGCGAGTCCGAGGTTCGAGAGGACGTCGGTGGTGTTCATGCGACGGCGGCGTCCGATCGCGAGGGGAGCACCACCGTCACGGTCGTACCCGCGCCCAGCTCGCTCTCGAGGAAGAGCGACCCGCCCTGGTCTTCCACGATGCTGCGGATGATGCCCATGCCGAGCCCCGTGCCGGGCGTCGGGCTCTCGCGCACCGCCTGCGCGCGGAAGTACGGGTCGAACACCCGATCGATGTCATCGGGATGGATGCCGATGCCCGTGTCGGCGAAGTGGAGGATCACGTCGTCGGGGGAGACCTCTCCGCTGATGCGGATGGTTCCCCCGGCGGACGTGTACTTGATCGCGTTGCTGAGGATGTTGTCGAAGGCCTGCCGCAGGCGGAACGCATCGCCGAGCACCTCCGCGGACTCGGGGAGTTCGTCGATCACGCTCACCCGGCGCGCGGCGGCGGCGGGGCGGAACGAGGCCAGCGACGACGCGATGATGCGGCTCGCATCGGCCGTGGCCGGCCCCGACGTCTCGCGGAACACTCCACGGGAGGTCGCGAGGATCTCGGAGATCAGTTTCTGCATGCGCTCGCCGGCCGCGGCGATGACCTCGAGCTGCTCGTGCACCTTGGGGGACAGGTTCGGATCGTCGAGCGCCAGGTCGGCGTGGCCGATGATCGCCGTCAGCGGGTTGCGCAGCTCGTGCGACACGGTCGCGGCCAGTCGCTCCCGTGCGCGCTCGGACTCGATCAGGGCCGTGATGTCGTGGATGATCAACAGCGTGCTCTCGGGCTCGTCCGACGAGATGAGACGACGCGTGGATGCCGAGAGGGCGTGCCATTCGCCGTGCGGATCGAACAGCCACACCCGCTCGTCGTCGAACTGCTCGCCGCGGGCCGCGCGGGCGAAGGGCCGCTCCGACTCGGGCAGCGGTTCGCCGCGGAGGTTCGCGTACTCGACCGCGCCGCCAGGGCGTTGCGGCTCGTCGCGCTCGACGCCGTACAGCGCGACGTACGTGTCGTTGAGGGCGAGCACCTCGCCGTCGGCGGAGAGGCGGGCGATGCCGGTGTCGAGACCGTTGAGCATCTGCGAGACGCGGCGCTCCTGGCCCGAGACACGTTGCAGAGTGCCCTGCAGGCGGCTCGCCTGGCGACGCAGGAGCTGCTTGAACGCCCGCGTCTGTCGCGCGGACAGGTAGGACGTGATCGCGATGAAGGTGAGAGACAGCAGCACCACGATCAGACGCAGCGCGGTGACGGGACCGGTGGCGTTGACGGCGGCGTCGATGACGATGATGACGCCGACCGCGCCGATGGCCGAAATCAGGTAGACGAGGGTGAAATGGGTGGCGATCCAGATGATCGGGAAGACCCAGAAGAAGCTGAAGCGCAGGTCGGTGCCGAAGCTCAAGAGACCGATGCCGACGATGTCACCGAACGGGATCAGGGCGACCGCCGCGCGGGGCAGCTTCTGCCACGGCACCACGATCGCCACCGCGGTGAGGGCGATGATGACGCCGACGCCCGAGGAGAACGGCCACAGGGCGAACAGCGACGGCTCGAGCGCCTGGACGAGCAGCACGGTGATGACGACGCTGGCGCCGAGCACGAGCTGGAGGAGCCAGACCGACCGGGTGCGGCTGCTCGGGTTCGTCGCGTCGTCGTCCGGCACGACCTCGGGAGGAACCGCCGGCGGGACGCTCCTCAGTGATGCCATGTGTTCGAGTGTATAGAGAGTGGTGTAGTCTTCTGCGCGCCATCCTGTCTCTGCTCGCCGCTCGTGGTTTCGCACCCACGCGCCCGGTCAGACTCCCCCTGAGGCCTGCATCCCGCAGCGTGATGGTCGTTCGTCGACCTCGGCGCGTCCGCGCCCATTCCTCAGGAGTCACCTGTGAGCATGACCTCTCGCCGTCGCGTCCGCGCGACCGCCCTGGCCGTTGCCCTCGCCATCGTCGCGCCGGCCACCTTGACCGGTTGCGGTCAGATCGCCGATGCATTCAATTCGCTGCCCGGCCAGCCGGGGAGCAACCAATCGGTGGTCGTGCCGACCGCCGCTCCGCAGTCGTCCGCCGACGCGAAGCCCTTCGACTCGCAATTCACCTACGACGGCTCGGTGCGGCTGACCTCCGAGGTCGCCGACGGCCTCGAGCTGCGTCTCGACGTCTGGGCGGTCGACCCCAAGCGCACCATGGAGTGGACCCCCACCAACGAGAAGCAGCTCGGCTTCGCGGTCAACATCGTCGACAACCGGGTCGACGAGAAGGCGGTCCTCGCCGAGAAGCGACGCGTGTACGTCTCGTCGATCTCGGTGACCTCGCAGACGGCTCAGACCAGCGGTCAGGTGTCGAACCCGTTCCAGTTCAGCGCCGACCCGCGCACCCTGGTTCCCACCGACACCCTGCGCTCCGAGCGCGGGCTGCTGCTGAACAGCTACCAGGGCGGCCTGCTGGTGCCCACGACCTCGATCCGCCAGCTGCCGAACGACACCTACGGCATCACGCTCGAGTTCGCGCTCAACGTGGCTGTCGAGGGGACGGCGAACACCGACACCTCGTTCTCGCAGCAGACCGTCTACCAGTACCTGCCGATCGCGATCTTCGCCGACGACGGACAGGTCGACGGAGGCAGCCAGGGGACCGGTACGCAGAGCAGCACGGGCCGCGCACCCGGCTGGGGCCAGACCAACGGGCAGGGCTGAGCGGGCGGCATCCGCCCCTCTCACTCCGCGCCGTTGTGCCCCTGCCGCGGGCGGAGGCGTCGACTCTCCATGAGCAGCGAGAGATCATCGACGTCCATGACGAGGTAGTGCTCGAACGTCAGGTCGGGAACGTCGTCGTAATCGATCGCCGGCATGCGGCGGGCGAAGGCGCGTCGCACGGCCTGCTCGACCTCGGCGGTGTCGAGAACCGACGGGGCGACGACGAAGACCGTGTCGCGCGCGGGGAGGCCGGTGGCGGCTCCGGGTAGCACGTCCTGGGCCGCCTCGCCGACCGTGCGCAGGATCGTGTCGCCCCGTTCGCCGCTGTGCGCGGCGCGGATGAGATCGATCTCGGGCACGCGCACCAGGGTCGCGCGGACCGGCACGTGCTCCGCGAGCAGCATCTCGGCCTCGCGGCGCAGCGAGCCGCGATCGTGCGCGCGGGTGCCGGGGGCGGGGTCGTCGTCGAGTTGCCGGCCGATCCACACGGCACCGACGGAGACCGAGGCGATCGCGAGCGCGCTGACGACGGCCGTCGTCTCGGCCGATACGGCTCCCGGGCTCAGCAGGGGTGCGATCCCGACGGCGGCCACCACGGCGAGTCGGGAGAGGTTGTACGCCGCGAAGAGGCTGAGCGTCCACGCCATCAGCTTCGCTCCGCCCAACTCGCCCAGCGGTCGTCGTGAGAGCTCGAGCGCGCCGAGGGCGGCGAACACCACCAGCCCCGCGGTCTTGAGCAGCGTGGCGTCGTCGAGGTCGATGAGGTACGTGACCCCGAACATGAGGATCACGACCGCGACAGTGCTCACCCCGCCGATCGCGGAGCGACCGTTCAGCCGCCGCGCGCCCGCCCACTGCAGGCCCACCGCCAGCAGATTCGTGGCGTTGCCCGCCGCCGCGGCGGTCACCCCTCCGCCCGCGGTCTCGACGACGTTCATCGCGCCGCACAGCAGAGCCGCGATGGCCGCCATGCCGAAGTAGCGCACCATGTCGGCGCGGGCACCCCCGCGGTCATCGCCGGGGCGGCCGTGGGCGAGGAACAGCATCGTTCCCGCGACGCCGGCTACGGCGATCGATGCGAGAAGAGCGAGGACGATCACAGGGGTCGTCTCCTTCGGGCGTCAGACGCAATCTTGAGGAAATCTTGCGCAGACGGGGGTGTTCGGCAGTGGTCGTCTTGCGGTGAACCTACCAGAGTAGGAACAAGCCGATACGCCGCTCCACCGACAGGAAGACCCCGCCATGACCGATGCGCGCAACTTCACCCCGCAGTCTCGGGATCTTCGCATACACCCGGGCGAATTGACGGCGACGGCGAGCGAGGAGCACGGCTTCGCCGATGACTTCGCCGCGGTCCTCGAGAACACGTCGGTGCACCGCTCCACCATCGGCTGCGTCATCCCCGCCTACAACGAGGAGGAGTCGATCGCCGATGTGATCGAGGCCCTCCTGGCGCAGACCCGCGTTCCCGACGTCATCCACGTGGTCGTGAACAACACCTCGGACGCCACGGTCAAGATCGCCTCGGAGTACAGCGGACCCCACGAGCTGCACACCGAGCTCGGCGAGCAGTTCACCGAGGTCTTCGTGCACGACATCGGCAAGAACCCCGACAAGAAGGTCGGCGCGCTCAACTACGGCTACTCCCTCGTGGAGGGCTACGACTACCTCCTCGGCGTCGACGGCGACACCATCGCCGACAGCAAGGCCGTCGAGTTCCTCGAGACCGAGGCCGTGTCGGACTCCCGCATCGGCGGCATCTCGGCGATTTACACGATCGACGACAAGCCCATCAAGGGAGTCATCGCGCGCTTCCTGACGGCCGGTCAGCGCACGCAGTTCGCCGCCTTCAACCTGCAGAACATGCTCCGCGGCCGCAATATGGCGGTCCTCGGCGGGCAGTTCTCGATCTTCTCCACGAACGCCCTCCGCGACGCCATGTCGCAGAACCACCAGTCGACCCCGTGGGTGAAGGACTCCGAGGTCGAGGACTCGCTGCTGTCGCTGCAGATCAAGAGCGCCGGCTACCTCACCAAGATCAGCCCGTACGCCCGTGCCGACGTGGGTGGCATGACCACCCTCTCGGGCTACGACGCACAGCAGGTCAAGTGGACCTACGGTGCCATCGAGCTGATGTGGCCCGGCCAGCGTGGTGACACCAAGGGCCAGCCCTTCCACCCGAACCTGCGCCTCCGGTGGTTCGAGAACTTCGGCATGCTCACGAACCTCTTCGTCCGCGTCGCGTTCCTGACGCTGCTCGCCGGTTCGCTGACGCTGAACGCCTTCGTGTTCTCGCCGCTCTGGCTGATCCCGCCCGTCATCGCCATGCTGCTGAACCTGCGCATCGCCCGCACGATGAAGAACGTCAACCGCAACGACGTGCTGTTCGCCGTGTTGTTCTTCCCGGCCGAGTTGTTCATGTGGATCCGCATCAGTCACTTCGTGCGCTCGTGGACCCGCTTCCTCTCACGCAAGAAGGTCGACAACTGGGCGATGCAGGCCAAGGCCGAGCGCGGTGGCGGCCTCGGTCACTGGACGCCGATGATCGTGCTCATCGGCGTGGCGATCGCCCTCGCCGTCATCTGGATCATGGTCGGCCCGATGGTGCAGTCCTCGATCCTGTGGATCGGATGGCCCATCGTCGGCGTGGTCACCGTCCTGCAGACCCTCCTGATGTTCTCCAAGCTCGTCCGTCGCCAGCACGGCTTCAAGGTCTGACGGACCCACGATCTGACCCGAACGCGTCAGAAAGGACGAATGCCTCGGCCCTGGGGAGGGCCGAGGCATTCGTTATGTCCGGGGCGTCAGGGCGCGGCCAGCAGCTCGGAGGTCAGACGGTAGCCCACGCCGCGCACGGTCTCGATGTACCGGGGGTTGGCGGGGTTGTCGCCCAGCTTGCGCCGCAGGTTGGTCATGTGGGCCTCGATCGCGCGCTTGTCCGCCTCGCCGACGAAGTAGCTCGTGACGTAGGACTCGCCGCGCAGGACGAGGGTGAGGTCGGCCTTGCTGCGCACGCGTCGCTTCGACTCCATCAGGGTCGCGAGCAGGTCGAACTCGGTGCGCGTGAGGTCGAGCTCCTCGCCACCGACACGCACGAGGCGACTGTCGGGGTCGAGCTGCAGGTCGCGGTGCGCCACCCAGGCTCCGCCGGTCGGAGTGAGCTCGCCCGCAGCGGCGCGCGGCACGATCTCGCCTCCGGGTGCCGCGGCGCGCGGTTCGGGTCCCTGCGACGACGGCACGACCACCGGTGCGCTCGCCGCGGGGGCCGAGGCGACCGGTGAGGGTGCCGCGGGTGCGGGCGATTCGGTGCGGGCGGCGGGGAACGAGGGGCCGACGCTGTCCTGTCGAGGGGCCGCGGATGCCGCGGAGTCGCCGGCGCGCGGACGTCGCAGCAGCGCCTCGATGCGCGCGCGGAGTTCGCGCGGACGGAACGGCTTGACCACGTACTCATCGGCGCCCGCGCCGAGACCCAGGACGACGTCGGCCTCTTCTTCGAGGCCGGTCAGCATGATGATGTAGGTGTCGCTCTGCTGGCGGATGCGGCGCGCGGCTTCGAACCCGTCGATGCCGGGCATGTTCACGTCGAGCGTGGTGATCAGCGGCTGGTAGGCGATGACCGCCCGCACGCCGTCGATGCCGTTACCGACCGACACGGTGGAGAAACCGGCCGATTCGAGCACTTCGACCAGGAGGTGTCGGATGTCGGGATCGTCTTCGACGATGACGGCTGTCTTCAGCAACTCGGTGCTGTCGCTCATTTCACCCACTCTTCCGGCTTCGCACGAGATCGTGCCCGCGTTCTCCCCCGAGACACGGCGTCGCACAGCGACGAGCGCAATCTTGACACACTTCGCGCGCGGGGAGGACGGTCCGCGCCGTCAGCGCTGCTCTCTGGTCAGCTCCGCGGCGGCCGCCGGCCACCACGTGCCGGCAACCGGGCCCCCGTTGCATTCGCCGTCGCTCTCGCCCGGGGGCTTGATCCACAGGTTCGTGTCGACGACCCCGTCGCCGTAGGAACCGCCCGGGCTCCCCACGAGTCGACCCGCGGGGTTGCACCACTCGGAGCCCGCCGGCCCGGCACCGTTTCGCGAGGTGTCGATGACCGCGTGGATGCCGCCGAGCTGGTCGGAGAGCGCGTGGGCGTAGGCGAACTCCGCCGCGGTGTCCTGGTAGTTCGACACGTTCAGCGCGACTCCGCGCACGTCGGAGAGGAGATTCGTCGCTCGCAGGAGGTCGGCCATCTCGGCCGGCGGATGCCACGAGGAGTGGCCCCCATCGAGGTAGATCCAGGTGTTGGTGCCGCGGATGCTGTCGACCGCCCCGCGCAGGTAGCCCGCGCGGTCCTGGATGGACCCGCACGAGGATGCCAGAGCGATGCTGTCGGGCTCGAGGACGACGATCTTCTGGATGTCGGAGGCATTGCGCAAGGCGTCGCCGATCCGCCCGGTCCATTCGCGGTAGGCGTCGGGGTCGAGTCCGCCGGCGGAGTGATTGCCGCAGTCACGATCGGGGAGTCCGTACACGGCGATCGACAGCGCCGCCTTCTGGTCGCGGGCTTCAGCGGCCAGGTGCGCCACGCGGTCCCACACCTCATCGACCGGATCGATCTCGGGCGTGAGCCAGTATGTCGTGGGCTGGGTCGAGAGCCACTCCGCGGCCGCGTTCTCATCGGCGTCGCCCGCGCCGGCGCGGGCCGCCTGCGCGGCCTTCGACTCGTCGGGAGCGACGATGCGCGTATCGACGGCGGGCGGGCGGGCCCCGAGGGTCTGGAAGAGAGTGGTCACGAGGCTCCCGACCACGGCGATGGCGGCGATCAACGCCGCGATGACGACGATGGCTCCGACGACCACGAGGGCGCGCGGAATCCGTCGTCGGGGCCTCTTCGGCCGGTGCGTTCGCGCCACGTTGAGGACTCTATCCGAGGTGAGCGGGGGTGGCGCCGAGGTAGTTAACTCGGTGAACGGGCATAGACTCTCTCCGTGGGAAAACTGGTTTACAACACGTCAGGTCACTCGTTCGACATCGAGGACCGGACGCTCTCTCACCTTCGTGTCGTCTTCATGAACAAGCTGCGCCGTGGCGAGCCGTTCATGTTCCACTTCCCGATGGGTGACGGCAGTGGCACGCGTTCCCTGTGGATCTCGCCGTCGATTCCGCTGGTCTTCCACTTCTACGGCAGTCGTGCTCCGCAGCTGAACCGCCGGTGGATCGACGACCTCATGAACGAGGCGAGCACCCCGCAGGGTCTCAGCGTCGTCGCCGAGCCCGACCCCGATTCGGTGCCGAGCCTCATCGGGTGACGATCGTCAGGCGCACTCGGCGTCGACGACTTCGCGCACGCGGTCGAGGAAGGCGGCGACCTGGTCGGCCAGCGCGTCGGGAAGGTCGAGGGCGAACTCGCGGATGCGCGCCGTGACCGGGTCGATCGCGTCGGCGTCGGTGTCGCGATCGAAGGGGAGCACGAACTTGCTCCGGCGATCGGCGGGATTCGCGGCGAAGGTGATGAGGCCTCCCGCGTGCAGACGATCGAGCATGCCCGTCACCGACGCCGTCGATACGGCGAGCGACTGAGCGATCTCGGTCGGCGTGACCGACAGGCCCGCGTCGGCCCGCTCGAGGATCAGGCGCATCGCGGCTCGAGCGTTCTCGCTGGGTCCGCAGTCTGTCTGGCGGCGTCGCGCGAGGCGCGCCTCCGCGAGACGCAGTCGCTCCACGGCGCGTGCGGCTGTGGTCGCGTGGTCCTCAGCAGTGTCGAACGTCATAGGTCTCCTCGGGGCTCCGGCCACCCGGGGGCCAGTCTAGTTAGGTCGTCGAGATACACGACAGGCGATGCATTCCGGTTCGAGTCCGACAACGCGAAGGATCCCCGTCGTTTCCCTTCTCTTCCCTTGCGATAGTTAGGCAATCTAGTAAAATAACGAGGGCCGAATCTCCTGGAAGGAGACGCTCATGGGCTTCTTGTATTACGGTTCCTCCGCGAGCCCGATCAGCATTCCCGATCGGGTTCTCGCGCACGTGAAGGTCGTGATCGCGACGAAGCTCCGACGCGGCGAGAGCTTCACGATGTCGTGGCGGCACCCGTCGGGCGAAGAGACCGGACGCAGCACGATCTGGATCCAGCCGTCGATCCCGCTTCGTTTCGTCTTCGGGGCGGTCGAGCCCGAGATGCTCGATCCGCAGTTGTTGCAGACCTACGCGAACTCGGCCAACTCCTCGAGTGGCCTGACCCTCGACATCGAATCGCACGACGTCCCCGTCGCCGAGCGGTCCCGCTGAACCGACTCGACCCGGTCAGACGGTGCCCGTGGCGTGACGGTGAGCGATCGCCGACATCCACTGCAGGCCCGGGCACGGAGGCGCGGATCGTCCGCGCATCCGCTCCCACGCCTCGACGTAGATCCCCTCGAGCAGGGCGTCGGCCCGCTGCGCCAGGCCGGTGAGGGCCAGCAGAGTCGCGTACACGCGCGGCGAGGTCGCATCGTAGAAGGCGACGAACGCGTCGCAGTCTCCGGAGGCCGCGCGCACCAGGAGGGCATCCAGATCGGGATCGCGGGTCGCTGCGGATGCGACATCGGTCATGGTCACGGGCACCTCCTTCGTGTGTGCACCAAGTCAACTCGCGGGCGCGGCCGGCGGCCTGGGGTTGCGCAATACGTACGGGTGTCGTAGCGGTCATCGGCCGATGTCGTGTGTCGGTGCGGAGGCCGCCGTCAAGCCCGCCGGGGTGGCCCTGGAACGTCATAACGTGGGGGTCATGAGAACTCCGGTGCGGTGGGCCCTCGCCCTGGCCATGATGTTCGCCGGTGTCGCGCACCTGACCTTCGCGCGGCGCGATTTCCAGGCGCAGGTGCCCGATGCCCTGGTCGAGAAGCTCCCTCTGGATCGGGACGCCGTGGTCGTGGCATCCGGTGTCGTCGAGGCGGCGTTCGGTCTCGCGCTCGTGGCGTTGCCCAAGGAGCGTCGGCGGATCGGAGCGGCGCTGGCTGCCTTCTTCGTTGCGATCTTCCCCGGCAACATCGATCAGTGGCGCAAGGGACGTTCGGCCTTCGGGCTCGACACCGACCAGAAGCGATTCGGACGCCTTTTCTTCCAACCTCTCCTCGTTGCCGCCGCCTGGTGGTCGACGCGCTGAGCGCGCCATGACGGACGTCGTCAGTCTCGAGCTCGTCTTCGACGACGACACGGATGCCGCGGTGCGCAGCGAGTGGAAGGCCTTGGCCGACGCCGGTCTGCCCAGCCAGGCCCAGCACAAGGGCGAGAGCAACCGGCCGCACACGACGCTGCTCGTACGGTCCGCGCTCCGCGACATCGCGGCGTCGGAGCTCGACAGGGCGCTCCCGGTGGCTCTCACCCTCGGCGCGCCGCTCCTGTTCGGCGCGGGGCGCACGCGTGTGATCGCGCGATCGGTCGTTCCGACCATGGACGTGCTCGCCCTCCATTCCCGCGTCCACGAGCTCGCGGGCCCCGGCGACGACGTCGACCACACGCGTCCCGGTGCCTGGACGGCCCACGTGACGCTGGCCCGTCGGGTGCCGCTCGACCGGGTGGGCGACGCGCTGGAGGTGCTCGCCGCGGCGGGCGGCGCCGATCTCGCGACCCGAGCCGTCGGCATCCGGAGGTGGGATGCCGCTACGCGGACGGTGTCGTCCATCGCCGGACGTGGCACGCTGTAACCGTGCTGACCGACGACGCCCTCGCCTTCATGAGCGAGTACCACCTGGCCACCCTTTCCACCGTGGGCCGCTCCGGCCGTGTGCACTCGGTGCCCGTCGGCTTCACCTACGAGGACGGCGTGGTCCGTGTGATCGGCTCGCGCGGGACCCAGAAATTCGTCAATGCCGCCCGCAGTGGTCGCGCATCGATCTGCTCGGTGGACCGGGGCAGCTGGATCAGCTTCGAGGGCCCCGCCCGGGTCACCGACGACGCCGACGCGGTGGCGCACGCCGTCGACCTGTACGCCGCCCGCTACCGCCAGCCCCGGGTGAACCCCGAGCGCGTGGTCCTCGAGCTGACCGTCGAGCGGGTTCTGGGCTCTCCGTCCTTCCGCGCCTGAGGGGGTCGTCGGCGCGCGGAGCCCCGGCGGCAGACACACCGCGCACATCTCGGCGAAGCGGCGGGGCAGCTGATCGGTGTCCTCGATGTCGATGACGTGCTCGCCCTGGACGCCGGGGTAAGCGGGGCACTCCTCGAAGGCGGACACGGTGCCACGCCTCCGATGACCTGACCGCTCAGGGGCCGGCGCCGGCAGTCCGCGCATGCTCCGGAGCCGGGGCAAGCCACGACACGTGGCCCTCGCGTCGGTCCTCGTCGTCGAAGAGGTGGCCGACGCGCTTGTAGTAGTGCAGCAGGATGGCGCGATCGAGGACGCGCAACTCCAGGCTCCGGGCCAGCTCCGCCTCCAGCGATGCGGCATCCGACAGGTCTCGGAGCCACACGATGACGTAGAGGTTCGATGCCCCGCCCGCGAGGGCGGCGCACATGCGCGTCATCGGCATGTTCGCGATCTGCAGCGCCGTCGCCTCGAGCCGTGCCGCGGGTACCACGAGCCAAAGGGCCAGAGCGTGCGGCCACATCCTCTGTTCGAGCGAGACGTCGATGCGCTGCTGGATCCATCCCGTGCCGAGCAGCCGCCGCACCACGCGACGCGCGTGAGCCTCGGAGCTGCCAAGCCTGGCCGCGATCGCCTGCGGCGACGCGCGACCGTCGCGCTCCAGTTCGTCGAGCACCGCATGCCACTGCGCGGTCGGCGCGATCGGCTCGCCATCGGGGACCGAGGGCAGAGCAACCGCCTGCGGGGGACCGACCGCGCGCCAGCGCGAACCTTCGGAGAACATGCGGGTCACCACGGTCGAGCGCACGCCGATGACCGCCTCGTGCGACCCCAACCACGACTGAATGAGCCGGCGGAAGCGCGCCATGTCCTCCGCGAGGATCGTCAGGACGAGATCGCGGTCGCCCGTCATGCCGGTGACGGAGATGACCTTCGGATGCATGCGCAGCACGGCGGCGACGGCGTCGACGCTGCCCGGTCGGCAGCGCACCTCGGTCAGCCCGAAGAGCATGCCCGCGCCGGAACCCACGTACGTCGTCGCCCATGCGGCCCCCGACTCGACGATCGCCGCCCAACGCCGTCGGGCGGTCGGGGCGCTGACGCCGACGGCGCGGCCGATCGACGCCCACGAGGCGCGTGGCGCGTCCTGCAGAGCGGCGACGAGCGCGAGGTCCGAATCCGACAGGTCGTGCGGGTGGGGCGACGACTCGATGCGCATAACCGACATCTTGGCATCTGTGGGAGTCGGAATCGAACATCCGCCACTGTTTGTGACACGCGATCGGCAAGATGCCAGGCGCAGTCTCTCCGACCGCCACGTCGAACAACACGGAGCCCCCCATGTCGACCGACACCACCCCCGCACTGACCCTCGCCGACGCCAAAGGCCTCGGCGGCCGCATCCTGCGCGGGATCGAACGCGTGGGCAACAAGCTGCCCCACCCCTTCTACCTCTTCCTCCTCATCGCCGGCCTCGTGGCCGTCGCTTCGGCGATCGCCACCCTGCTCGGGGCGGCCACGATCGACCCCGCCACGGGCGAGACGATCCCCATCCGCAGCATCCTGTCGGGCGAAGGCGTCGTCTACGCGCTCACGACCGCGATCCAGAACTTCGTCACGTTCCCCCCGCTCGGCCTCATCGTCACCGTCATGCTCGGCATCGGCGTCGCCGAGCGGCTCGGACTGCTGAAAGCCGCGATGCGCGGCGCCGTGCTCGCGGCGCCCGGCTGGGCGGTGACGTTCGTGGTCGTGCTCGTCAGCCTCATGGGCAACCTGGCGTCCGACTCGGCGATGGTGATCCTGCCGCCCCTCGCCGCAGCAGCGTTCCTCGCCGCCGGTCGGCACCCGCTCGCCGGCTTCGCGGCCTCGTATGCCGCGGTCGTCGCCGGGTTCAGTGCCAACGTCGTCCCCGCGGGCACGGACGTTCTGCTGTCGGGCATCACGACGAGCGCCGCGCAGATCGTCGATCCCGGGGCGTCGGTGTCACCGCTCGCCAACTACTTCTTCATGGCCACCTCGACCCTCCTCCTCGCCGTCGTCATCACGGTCGTCTGCCAGCGTTACGTCGAACCGCGTCTCACCCCCTACGAGGGGGGCCTTGCCGACGAAGACGCGTCCAAGCCGCTCGAGGCGATCGAGCGCCGCGGACTGCGGGTGGCCGGAATCGCCGTCGCCGCCTACCTCGCCATCGTCGCGACGGTCGTCGCCGTGCCCGGGTCGCCTCTGCAGGGCGAAGGAGGGCAGATCCTCCGATCGCCCTTCATGACGGCGCTGCCGATCTTCATCCTGTTCCTCTTCCTCGTCGCGGGCATCGCATACGGACTCGGTGCCCGCACCCTCACCTCGGCGCGACAGATACCCGAGCACATGACGGCAGCGGTGAAGGACCTCGTTCCCTTCATCGTCGTGATCTTCACGGCCGCGCAGGCGATCGCGTGGTTCAACTGGTCTCAGCTCGGCCTGCTGCTCGCGACATCGGGGGCCGAGGCGATGAAGGCGACCGGGCTCGGCGGGCTCGGCGGACTGGTGCTCTTCAGCCTGTTCTGCACGATCCCGGCGTTGCTGCTGGCGAGCGGTTCGGCGTTGTGGACCCTGCTCGCGCCGATCTTCGTGCCGATGTTCATGCTCGCGGGCATCGACCCCGCGTACGTCCAGGCCGCCTTCCGCATCACCGACTCCGCGACCAACCCGCTCGTGCCGATGAACCCGATGCTGCCCGTCGTCCTCGGTCTGCTGCAGCGGTGGCAGCCGAAAGCCGGACTCGGAACCCTCTTCAGCCTCGTCATCCCCTTCACCCTCGTGATCTGGGGCGTCTGGCTCCTGCAGTTCATCGTCTGGGGTCTGCTCGGCCTGCCGGTCGGCCCCGGCCACGGCCTCGAGCTGCAGTGACCGTCATCGCCTCTCCATCCGCCCGCCGAGACCCCCAGGAGGTCCACCCCATGTCCACCCTCACCGTGCGTTCCACCGCCGCAGCGAGCATCGACGCGATGCCGACCACGATCACCGAGCTGCGTCCCTTCCTCGAGCGCAGGCTCGCAACGCTCGTCGACGTCGCCGCAGACCTGCACGCGCATCCCGAGATCCGCTTCACGGAGACGCACGCCGCCGCGCGCCTGACGGCCGAACTCGAGCTGGCGGGCTTCGCAATCGAGCGCGGTTTCGCCGGCCTCGAGACGGCGTTCGTGGCGCGCTGGTCGACGACGGATGCCGACGCCCCGACCATCGCGATCTTCTGCGAGTACGACGCCCTTGAGGAGATCGGTCACGCGTGCGGGCACAACATCATCGCCGCCTGCGGTCTCGGCGCGGGTCTTCTCGTCAAGGACGCGTTGGAGGCGTCGCCGGTGCCCGCGAATCTCGTCGTCATCGGCAGCCCGGGCGAAGAGGGCGCCGCCGGCAAGGTGCCCATGATCGAGGGCGGTGTGCTCGACGGCGTCGACCTGGCGATGATGGTGCACCCGTCTGGGACCGATGCCGTACGCGGCTCGTCGCTGTCGCGCGTCGCCCTCGACATCGACTTCCACGGAAAGGCGGCGCATGCGGCGGCGGCGCCCGAACTCGGTCGAAACGCCCTCGACGGCGCGACGCTGGCGTTGACGGCCATCGGGATGCTCCGACAGCAGATGACCGATGACGTCCGCATCCACGCGATCATCACGAACGGAGGGCAAGCGCCGAACATCATCCCCGAGCGCGCGAGTCTGCGGATCTTCGTGCGGGCGGCAGATCGCGACCATCTGCTCTCGAACGTCGTACCGCGCGTGCGGGACTGCTTCGAGGGTGCGGCGATCGCAACCGGCACGACGGTGGAGATCGCGGAGAACACGCCACCCTATTTCTCGTTGCGGTCCAACCCGACGCTCGTCGACGTCGCCGAGGCCGCCTACAGCGTGCTCGGGCGCGATCTCGAGCCCGACCCCACCGTCGCGGGCTCCACGGACATGGGCAACGTCAGCCATGTCGTCCCGTCGATCCACCCGATGATCTGCCTCGCCCGCGACGTGGCTCCGCACACCCGGGAGTTCGCCGCGGCCGCGGGTTCGGCCGAGCTCGCTCCGCCCACGATCGCCGACGGAGCGCTCATGCTCGCCGCGACGGCGCTCTCCGCGTTCCGTGAACCGAGCGTGGTCGCCGACGCCAAGGCGACCTTCGCGCGGGACTGAGCTCGTCCGGCCCCGCGCCCCTGCGACGCCGAACGCATCCGCCGGCGGCGGGGGAGACCCTGCCGCCGGTCGGACGTGGGTCCGTCGAAGCGGGGCTCCTGCGATACTCGACCCGATGTCCCGCCTTCCTCGATCCCTCGCGCTGCTCAGCGCCGGCCTGATGCTCTCCGCATGCGCCCCCGGTGTCGCGTCGACCGCGTCGACGGCGCTTCCCGCGGCGGACGAGCCGTGCGCGCCCGGGGCGGTGCAGGTCGGTGCCGACGCCGACGCCCTGCAGCGCGCTCTGGATGACGCGAAGCCCGGGGCCGTCCTGCAGCTGGCCGATGCGACCTACACGGGGCGGTTCCGCGCCACCGCCTCAGGGACCACCGATCAGCCCATCGTCCTGTGCGGCGTCGCCGGCAGCGTGATCGACGCGGGCGGTGTCGATCACGGGTATGCGCTGCACCTCGACGGAGCGTCGTACTGGGACGTTCGCGACCTGGAGGTGCGCGGTGGGCAGAAGGGCGTCGTCCTCGACGGCGTCTCGCACACGATGTTGTCCGGCCTGCGCATCTCCCACGTCGGCCAGGAAGGGCTCCACCTGCGTGCGGCGAGCAGCGACAATCTCGTACGCGCGATCACGGTCGAGCAGACCGGGTTGACCGACCCCGAATTCGGGGAGGGGATCTACGTGGGATCGGCCGAGTCGAACTGGTGCCGCCACAGCGCGTGTCAGCCCGACCGCAGTGATCGGAACGTCTTCGAGCAGCTCGTCGTCGCGGACACCACCGCGGAGGCCGTCGACGTGAAGGAGGGCACCAGCGACGGCGTCATCCGGGCGTCCACGCTCGCCACCGCGTCCGGGGCGAGCGTCGACAGCGCGATCGACCTGAAGGGCTCCGGGTGGCGGCTTGAGGGCAGCACCGTGACCGGCCCCGTCGACGCCGTCTCGGTGCACGTCATCGTCGCGCCGTGGGGGGAGCGCAACACCGTCAGCGGCTCGGACCTGCGGGCGGCGGCGGCCGGCGTCGGCGTGCGGCTGGTGGGCGCGGCGCAGAGGGCGGGCAACGTCGTCGCGTGTGACAACACCGTGTCGGCGGGTATCGAGCTCGTTACCGGTCGCTGTACCTGACGACACGGCGGCACCGGACGCGCTATCGTTCACTGTCTCCCCTGGCGCAGCCGACGGCATTGGCCGTCAGGAGGGGACACGGTGCACGACGGCTCATTCGCTGAGCAGCTCATGTGGGTGCTGCCCTTCGGCTACCTCGGGATCGTCTCGTGGGGCTTCTGGCTGGTGCGCAAGATCCTCGCCGCCACCGCCCGTCCCGTGCGAAACGCCTTCCGCACGACCACGACCGTCGTCGTCCCGTCGTTCCACGAAGACCCCGACGTCCTCGTCCGATGCCTTCGCACCTGGGTACGGCAGGGGCCCTCGCGCATCATCATCGTGCTCGACCTCGCCGACATCGAGGCCCAACGGCGCATCGAGGCCCTCGGCATCCCGGGCGTCGACGTCGTCATGTTCCAGCACCGGGGCAAGCGGTCGGCCCTCGGCGTCGGCATCCGGATGGTCGACACCGAACTCATCGTGTTCGTCGACTCCGACACCGCGTGGGACGACGGCATGCTCGCCGCCGTGCAGATGCCCTTCATCGATCCCGCGGTCGGCGCCGTCAGCACCCGGCAGAACGTCTACCTTCCGCGATCGAGCGTGTGGCGCCGCGTCGCGGACTGGATCATCGACCTGCGCTACACCGACTACGCCCCCGCGATGGGGCGGTTCGGGGGGATCATCTGCGCCTCGGGTCGTACCGCCGCGTACCGACGCACCGTGATCCAGCCCCGCGTCGAAGACCTCGAGCACGAGATCTTCTTCGGACGCGAGTGCGTGGCCGGAGACGACGGCCGGATGACGTGGCTCGTGCTGTCGCAGGGGTTCCGCGTCGCGCATCAGGACAGTGCGCGGGCACTGTCGATGTTCCCCGGCACGTTCCGGGCGTTCGTGAAGCAGCGGGTGCGATGGAGCCGGAACTCCTACCGCTGCTATCTCACGGCGATCCGGCGCGGGTGGGTGTTCAAGGTGCCGCTGATCTCGCAGATCACGATGATGCAGATCCTGCTCACCCCGTTCACGATGTTCGTCGCGCTCGGTTACATCGCGCTCTCCGTGCGGTCCTCCCACCCCTGGCTCGCCCTCGGGCTGGCCGTGCTGTGGTTGTTCGTCGGTCGCGGCATCCGCGGCATGTCGCATCTGTGGCGGCGGCCCGAGGACATCGTGCTGCTCCCGCTCGTCACCCTCGTGATCATCCTCGTGGCGCTGCCCATCAAGGTCTACGCGCTGTTCACGATGAACAAGCAGGGGTGGCTGACGCGATCGGCGGATGCCACGGGCGGCGAGGGCCAGACCGAGGCGAGCCTCGGGGGCGAGGGGCAGTCGGCGGCGAGCGTCGGCCTGTCGGGCGCGGATGCGCACGCTGCGGCGGCGACCGGCGAGGTGAGCCGTGGATGACGATGGCGCGCTGACGGCGGAGGAGCGCGGCGACGCCCGGCCCGGCATCCGCGGCCCGGTTCGAGTGGCCATGGTGGTCGCCGTCGTGGTGCTGGTCGTGGGGGTCGTGCTCACGGGCAACTTCGTGCACACCGGCACGTTCCTGCCGTGGGTGGACGCGGCCGCGCAGTCCGACACGCCCCTCGTCGCGCCGTCTCCGTCGGGCTCGGCGGGTTCCGACGGTTCGGACACGCCGAAGACGCCGGCCGAGAGGGTCGCGGCGGAGGACGCCCGGCTCTCCGCGGTTGCGGCGCTGCCCACGGGCGATCCCGCTCTGCTGGACACCTGGAACACCGTGGTGCTTGCTCCTCGCAACGGTCAGCAGACGGGGTACCTCTTCGGCGACCTCGTGGCCCTGGGGGCCGTGCGGGTCGACGACGGCACGACCGCGACCCTCGTCCGCAACGTCGTCATCCGGGCGGGTGCCGAACTCGACCTGTATCCGAGCGCAGCTCAGGGCACGGACACCCTGCGCCTGCTCAGCACGGCGGACACCACCACGAGCATCGTGGGCTGGGGCGGCATCCTCGCGATCGGCGGAACAGCCGACCACCCCGTCACGGTGACCAGCTGGGACGACACGCTGGCCGCCCCCGACACCGATCAGAGCGACGGGCGCGCCTACATCCGTGTGCGCGACGGCATCCTGGGTCTGGTGTCGACACGCCTCTCTGATCTCGGCTTCTGGAGCGGTCGCACGGGTGGGGTCTCGGTGACGGGGAGCGGCAGCGGGTCGATCGCCGCGTTGCAGGACGTCACGACGACGGGACTGCACTACGGGTTCTTCGGATCCGACACCACCGGCATCACGATCACGGATTCCCGCTTCGACGATTCGACGCTGACCGGCGTGGAGGTCACGAACGGCGCGAGCGACACGACCATCGAGAAGACGAGCATCACCGGTTCCGGCGGCGACGGGATCGCCGTCTCGCGGCAGTCGAGCGCCGTCACTCTCGACGACGTCACGGTCGAGGGATCGGCCGGGTGGGGTGTCCGGGTCGACGGAGCCGCGCTCGCCGACGGACCGACGACCGGCGGCTACGGTCTCACCCCCTCCCAGGGGCTCACGCTCACCGAGTGCCGCATCTCGGGCAATCGCGAGGGCGGTGTGCGGGTCATCTCGACCGACGACACCGAGATCCGGCGCACCACGGTCGACGAGACGCGCACGGCCGTCCTCGTCGAGGGGCCCTCGACCGGGCTGACCGTCGCCAACGCCGATCTATCGTCCGCAGATCTGCGCGGTCTCGACATCTCGGGCGACATCACGGATGCCACGGTGTCCGACTCGCGCCTGGTGGGCCGCCGCATCGCGCTGGAGTTGACGCGCGCGGCCGTCATCGTGAGCGGAAACGACATGACCGTGGCATCCGGATACGCGGTCGAACTGGCTGACGGAGCCCGCGCCGACATCACCGGCAACGTGCTGCGCGGCGTCGGTCAGGACGCGGTCGCCCTGTGGTCGGGGGCGCGCACCATGCAGGCAGACAACGATCAGTCCGCCTGGACGTTCCAGTGGGCCTGGGTCGGGTGGATGAACGAGCATCCGATGATGTGGATGTGGGCCCTCGTGCTGCTGGTCCCCGCGATCGGCGTGCCCGTGCTGTGGCGTCGCCGTCGCGAGCATCAGCGTCTGCGCGACCTGCTGCGTGAGGCACTGCTGCGCCATGGTGAGGAGCAGATGGCCGCTTACCCGGGAGGCGTCGTCGAAGCGCCACGCCCGGTCGACGAGCAGCCGGCGGAAGCGACCGCTCCGGTGCTCGTCGGATCGCCGTCATCGACGAGCACGCGCGGAGCGGGACCACGGATGCCGCAGGGTCCGGGGTCGTGGACGCCGGGGGAGCGGTTCGCGACGTCGGAGCCGGTTGGGACCCCGCGTGGTGGGGTCCGTCCGGGGCGCGTGCGGCCCCGATCCTTCGCCGATCTGCGGACGGGGCCCCTGGAGGGGCGCACGTTCGCTTCGCTCCAGGACTTCGCCGTCGCGGCGGTGCGGGAGGGCGGTTACTCCGTCACCACCATTGCGCGCCTGTTCCGGATACAGCATTGGCGTCTGCAACAGTGGGTCGACGAGGCCGATCGCGCCTCGCGTGAGACGGGAGTGAGCGCGTGAACGACGCACCGGAGGCGGATCGCCTCGACGAAGTCCTGCACACCTTGGCTGCCCGCGTGCGCCGCATGCGCGAGGAACGCGATCTGTCGATCACGGCCCTGTCGTTCGAAGCGGGGCTGTCGGAGTCGCGGGTGCGCGCACTCGAAGCCGGTCGGACGACGGCCTCGTTGGCGACCCTGGTCGCCCTGGCCGAGACCTTCGAGGTCGACGTCGCCGAGCTCTTCGCCGACCCGGTACGCGCGGCTGCACCGGTCGAGCCCGCGAGCGCCTACGTCGTTCCCAGCGAGGTCATCTGGGGCGGCGAGCTCCCGCCCGCGCCGTGGATGCCCGAGGCTGCAGCCGCTCCGGCGCCGAGCCCCTATGTCGTGCCCAGCGAGGTCGTGTGGGGAGGCGATCTTCCGCCCGCGGCCTGGACGACCGCGGTGGCCGCACCGACGATGCCGGAGGCGACCTCGGGTGCACGCCCCGCGCCACCGGCGGTGACCCCGACCGAGACGACGTGGGGAGGCTCACTCCCGGACGCCCCCTGGGTAGCGCCGGTACCGGCACCGCCCGTGGCCTCCGTCAGCGTCCCCGTGTCGAGCCGGGTACCCGCCGGCGTGAGCAGGGACATCGCCTCGAACGCCACGTCCGCCGCGGAATCGGTGCACCGCCGTGCGGCCGCCCACGGGGTCGAACACATGTCGCCGTACGTCTTGGTGGTGCAGGGGCAGACCCCGCCCCGCCAGCCGCGGACGTTCGCCGACCTCCGCGAGGGAGTGCTCGCGGGTCGGGAGTTCCGCTCGCTCCGCGAGTTCGCGATCGCCGCGGTGGCCGAGGCGAACCATTCCCCCGTCGCCGTGGCACGGGTTTTCCGTCTCCCGGTGTGGCGCCTCGAGGAGTGGGTGCGCGAGGCGGGATACGTCGCAACCCGCTGAGGCGGATCC
This sequence comes from Microbacterium algihabitans, assembly GCF_032464975.1. NCBI lineage: Bacteria > Bacillati > Actinomycetota > Actinomycetes > Micrococcales > Microbacteriaceae > Microbacterium > Microbacterium algihabitans. Next base: position 624,712 of record NZ_JAWDIU010000001.1, on the reverse strand, counting down.
CGGATGCCGCCGGGGGGACGCACGAGATGCGCGCCCCCGCGACGGGTCGATCCGGGGGATCAGAGGGCGCGGAGCTTCTCCAACAGGGGAGCGGCGACCTCGTCGACGAACCGCTGCTGCTGCGCGTCGCCGACCTGCACGATGGCGATGTCGGTGAAGCCGGCGTCGATGAACGGGCGCACGCTCTCGGCGAGCTCGTCGAGATCGGGGCCGCACGCGATGGAATCGGCGACGTCCTCCGGGCGCACGAACTGCGACGCCCCCGCGAATCCGGCCGGGGTCGGCAGGTCGGAGTTGACGGCCCATCCACCGGCGAACCACCGGAACTGGTCGTGCGCGCGCTCGATCGCGGCTCCCTTGTCCGGGTCCCAACTGATGGGGATCTGCCCGATCTTGCGGGACTCGCCCTCGTGGTGCTCGTCCCAGCCGGCGATGAGGTCGGCTTCGGGTTCGGTGGTGATGAGGTGGTCGCCCAGCGGGGCGAATCGCTTGATGGAGTGCTCGCCCGACACCGCGACGCCGATCGGGACCCCGCCTTCGGGGGCGTCCCAGACGCGAGCGGAGTCGACGCGGAAGTACTCTCCGTCGTACGTCACGAGGTCGCCCGTGTGAAGGGCGCGGATGATCTCGATCGCCTCGACGAGCATGTCCTGGCGCGCGTGCACCGCGGGCCATCCCTCTCCCACCACGTGCTCGTTCAGGTTCTCACCCGAACCGAGGCCGAGCGTGAAGCGCCCGTCGGAGAGCAACTGCAGGGTGGCTGCCTTCTGAGCGACGACGGCCGGGTGATACCGGATCGTCGGGCAGGTGACATAGGTCATGAGTTCGACATCGGTGGTCGCTTGCGCGACCGCGCCGAGAACCGTCCACGCGTACGGGGCGTGTCCCTGGCTGGTGAGCCACGGCGAATAGTGATCGCTGGAGACGAGGAAGTCGTAGCCGGCGCGTTCGGCGCCGACGGCATAGTCAACGAGGGCCTTCGGGCCGCTCTGCTCGGTCATGAGGGTGTAGCCGAATCGCGTCATGCGGCCACGGTAGGTGCGACCTCGAGGGGGATCGCCGGGGTTGCGCCGACACCTCGGATGCGGCAGGGAACGACGACGGGCCCGCGGCGGCTGCCGCGGGCCCGTCGTCGAAGGGTCAGTCCTCGGGGGCGTGGATGACCTTCTCGCCGTCGAAGGTCTCGCGTTCCTTCTTCTTGTCGTCGTTGCGGGTCTTGCGCAGGCTCGCGATCGTGGCGACGGCGACGGTCGCGGCGATGAACAACAGCGAGAACCAGATGGGGATCTCGGGCACCCACAGCAGCGGCTCGCCGCCGTTGATGAAGGGCAGCTCGTTGACGTGCAGGGCGTGGAACACGAGCTTGACGCCGATGAAGGCGAGGATGACAGCGAGGCCCTGAGCGAGGTAGACCAGGCGCTCGAGCAGGCCGCCGATGAGGAAGTACAGCTGACGCAGGCCCATCAGGGCGAAGGCGTTGGCGGTGAAGACGATGTACGCCTCGTTCGTCAGGCCGTAGATCGCGGGGATCGAGTCGACGGCGAAGACGAGGTCGATGAAGCCGATCGCGATGATGACCAGCAGCATCGGGGTGACGAAGCGCTTGCCGTCCTTCTTCACCGTCAGCTTGTCTTCGTTGTACTCCTCGGTGACGGGGAGGACGCGGCGGACGAAGGTCATGAACTTGCCGTTGGCCGGGTCGCTCTCGCCGTGGGCGAAGGCCTGGCGGTAGGCCAGGACCAGCAGCAGGGCACCGAAGATGTAGAAGATCCACGAGAAGTTCTCGATGAGGGCGGCGCCGACGGCGATGAACGCGCCGCGCATGATCAGCGCGATCACGATGCCGACCATCAGCACCTTCTGCTGGTACTTCTTCGGCACGGCGAAGCCGGTCATGATGATGAGGAAGACGAAGAGGTTGTCGATCGACAGCGCCTTCTCGGTCAGGTACCCGGCGAAGTACTCACCACCGTAAGTCCAGCCCGACACGACGCCGATGCCGACGCCGAACAGCAGCGCGAGCCCGATGTAGAAGGCCGACCAGCGGGCGGATTCGCCGATCGTCGGCTCGTGCGGCTTGCGCACGTGCGCGAAGAACTCGAACACGAAGAACGCGATCGTGACCGCGATCGTGATGATCCAGATGAGGGGGGTGACGCCCATGGCGACCTCCAAGGGAAATAGGTGTACGACAAGACACCAAGGTCTCTTCCGCCCCGGCGAGAGGGCCGACGTCCCGGGATCACGATGGCGTGGTCCGTACTGACGAGATCGTCGCGGTGGGAGTACTCCCCTTGTTGAGAGCGATTGTACGGGATGCCGCTGTGCGCTGCGGGGCTGGACGCTGAGAGTCCCATCGTGGTAGTCAGCTCAGCGCGGGGGGCGGTCCGACGACGACATCGACCAGCGCCAGCATGTCGGCGGAGTCGAAGTGCTCACGGCTCAGCGCGCGCAGGATCACCGCACCGAGGAGAGCGTCGGCGGCCGCCGCGAGACGCGGGCCCCCGGCGTCGCCCATCGCTCGTGACAAGCAGTCCATCAGCGGCGCGGCCAGGATCTCGGATCGCAGGCGCCGACCGGTTTCGGCGCTGCCGGCGGAGGCGGCGACGAGGGAGCGCAGCAGTCCTTCTCCGTCGGCGCTCGCGCGCAGGGTGAAGATCTCGATCAGCCACGCGGCCAGGTCGGCGCGCGGGTCGCCGGTGTCGGGGATCTCGCGCTGGGGGCCGAGCAGGCGGCCCTCGAGGATCGCTTCGGCGAGCACGTCGCCCTTGCTCGGCCACCAGCGGTAGATCGTCTGCTTTCCCACGCCCGCGCGACGGGCGATTCCCTCGATCGTCAGGTGGTCGTAGCCGCGCTCGGCGAACAGGGCGACGGCCGCGTCGAGGATGGCCAGGCGCGCGGCTTCGCTGCGGATGGGGCCACTGCGCGGAAGTGCCATGACCCACATTCTGGACGATGTCGAGCCGAATCGAGACGAGACGGTGCGTGTTATCTTAGTCCCACTGGTCGGAGCCGACGGTGCTCCTGCGTGCGCACCGCACGAGAGGAACACCGCATGGCCGAATTTCTGCACCGTCTCGGGACCTTCGCCGCTCGGCGCGCGTGGACGGTCGTCGTGGCCTGGGTGGTCATCCTCGGCGTCGTCGTCGGCGGCTTCCTGATCGGATTCAAGGGGCTGAGCTCGAGCTTCGACATCCCCGGCACGGCATCCGGAGACGTGATCGCCGAACTCGAAGGCGAGCTGCCCGACTTCGCCGGCGCAGCGGGAGCGGTCGTGTTCCGCACCGACAACGGGTCAGCCCTCGACGACGCGCAGAAGAGCGCCATCAGCGCTCTGGTCGCCTCCGCGGGCGACCTCCCCGACGTGGCGCGCGTGACCGATCCGTTCTCGGCGCAGCAGCAGCTCGACGATCAGCGGCAGCAGGTCGCCGACGGGATTCAGCAGCTCGACGCGGCGCGCGCGCAGCTCGCCTCGGGGCAGCAGCAGCTCGACGCCGGCACCGCTCAGCTCGACACGGGCCAGCAGCAGCTCGACGCGGCTCGTGCGCAGCTCGAGGCGGCGCCCCTGCCCGAGGCGCAGAAGGCCGCGCAGCTGTCGGCGCTCTCCGCGCAGCAGAGCCAGCTCGACCAGCAGCGCGCTGCGCTCGGCGACCAGCAGACGCAGCTGACGGACGGGCAGGCACAGCTCGAGGCGCAGCAGACCCAGCTCGACCAGGGCTCGGAGCTTCTCGGATTCGCGGATGCCGTGCGACTGGTGTCCGAGGACGGCTCGACGGCCATCGTCAACGTGTCCTTCAGCGAGCCCCGGCTCGAGCTCTCGGAGGAATCGAAGCAGGCGGTCGTCGCCCACTTCACCTCGGACCCGGTCGACGGCGTCGACGTCGCGTTCAACACCGAGATCTCGCAGGGGGTGCCCGAGATCCTCGGCGTCGGCGAGGCGATCGGTGTCGCGGTCGCCGCCATCGTGCTGATCGTCGTGCTGGGCTCGCTGCTGGCGGCGTCCTTCCCGATCATCACGGCGCTCGTGGGTGTGGCCATCGGTGCCATGGCGACCCTGTCGTTCTCGGGTGTCGTGCAGATGGCATCCGTCACCCCCATCCTCGGAGTCATGCTCGGTCTCGCCGTCGGCATCGACTATGCGCTGTTCATCCTCTACCGGCACCGCCGGCAGGTCCTGCAGGGGGCGGACGTCGTCGAGTCGATCGGCCTCGCGAACGGCACCGCGGGCAACGCCGTGGTCTTCGCCGGCACGACGGTCATCGTGGCGTTGCTGGCCTTGAACATCACCGGCATTCCGTTCCTGGGGCTGATGGGCACCGCGGGTGCGGTCAGCGTCCTGGTCGCGGTCCTCATCGCGGTCTCGCTCACCCCCGCGCTGCTGGGTCTTGCGGGGCTGCGGATCCTGAGCCGTCGCGCCCGCGCCCGTGTCGCCGCGCTCGGCGCGGCCGAACACCCGCGCCGCGCCGCGCGCACGGGAGTCGCCCCGACGGATGCCGAGGAGCACCCGCGCCGCGCCGCCCGCACCGGTTCGATCCCCACCGCCGGCGCCCCCGTCGCGCCCATGTCGACCGTGCGGGCGATCGTCACGATGCTCGTCGCGACCCTCGCCCTGCTCGTGGTCGCCATCCCCGCGCTGTCGATGCGTCTGGGACTCCCCGACGGCGGCTCGGAGGCGGAGGACTCGACGGCGTACCAGGCCTTCACCTGGACCGAAGAGGCGTTCGGCGCCGGAGCGAACGCTCCTCTGCTGGTCACCGCGGCGCTGCCGGCGGACACGGCCGAAGCCGACGTGCAGGGCATCCAGCTCGACGTCGCCCGCGAGCTCTTCGCTCAAGACGACGTGGTCGCCGTGGCGCCCGTCGCCGTGTCGGAGGACCGCCGTCTCGCCGCTTTCCAGGTGATCCCCGCCGAGGGGCCCAATGCGGTGTCGACCGATCGGCTCGTGCGCGATCTGCGCGCCATCCCGCCGGTCGATGGAGACATCGTGCTCGGGGTGGCCGGGGCCGCGGCCATCAACATCGACATCTCCGAGGGGCTCGCCGACGTCCTGCCCATCTACCTCGTCGTCGTCGTCGGGTTGTCGTTCCTCATCATGGTGGCGGTGTTCCGCTCGCTGCTGGTGCCGCTGATCGCCACCCTCGGATTCGTGCTGTCGCTGTTCGCCACCTACGGCGCGGTGACCGCGGTCTTCCAGTGGGGCTGGCTCGGCGAGGTGCTCGGAGTCCACAACCCCGGCCCGATCCTGAGCTTCCTCCCGGTGATCCTCGTCGGCATCCTGTTCGGGCTCGCGATGGACTACCAGCTCTTCCTCGCCACCGGCATGCGCGAGGCCTGGGCGCACGGTGCCGCTCCCCGGCTCGCGGTCGCGCGGGGCTTCCGGGCCGGACGCACCGTGGTCGCCGCGGCGGCGATCATCATGATCGCGGTGTTCTCCGGCTTCATCGCCTCCGATTCGGTCATCATCAAATCGATGGGGCTCGGGCTCGCCCTGGGCGTGCTGTTCGACGCCTTCATCGTGCGCATGCTGCTGATGCCGGCCATCATGCACGTGCTCGGCGGAGCGGCGTGGTGGCTGCCGAAATGGCTCGACCGCATCGTGCCGAACGTCGACGTGGAGGGCTCGGCGCTCGAGCGCCGGCACCCGTCGCACCACGGCGTCTGAGCATTCTCGGCCGGGGCTGCGCAAGCCCCGGCCGATCCTCTCGCGCGGAGGGGAGGATTCGGGCACGACCCGTACCGAGGAGGACGACGATGACCGATCGCGAAGAGACCCAGGACGCTCCCGTCATGGACGGCGCCACCGACGCCGGTGTGGAGGAGAAGAAGGACGGCGCGCGCGAGCAGCGGGCCGCGGACGCTGCGGTGCAGGACGACGACCCGGCCCAGCAGGACCTGAAGGACGACCTGCGCAGCATCAAGGGCTACGGCGAAGACCGCTGAGCCGGACGACGACCCCCGTCCGGAGCCAGGTGGGGGACAGGCTCGACGAGCGGGAGTCGTCGCGGACGCCGAGATGAGGCGTCATCCGCGCCGGCGATGCCGGGGTCGGGTACGGAAACAGTACGCCCGGCCACCGGCCTCGCTGCGGGAATTCAGCCAATCCGAAGGCGGCGCCGAAGGGTTTCGCGCACACGCCAGGTCGACTGACGCACGCGGTGCCGACGTCGGGCTCGCCGAAGTGTGAGACCCCAGCGCGCGAGCACCGCGTTCTCGTCGTAGGCGCGGGCGCGACCACGCGCACGACGCCGCATGCGTTGCAGCGAGGCGGCGTCGAGGGATGAGGCGGCGACGAGGGCGTCGGCGAGGGCGTCCACGTCACCCGGGGGCACCAGCCACCCCGTGCTGCCGTGAGCGATCAGCTCACGGGGACCGTACGCCACGTCGTACGCGATCGGGAGGCAGCCCGCCGCCATCGCCTCGGCGACCACGAGCGAGAAGGCCTCGGAGCGGCTGGTCAGCAGGAGGAACCCCGTCGACGCGAGGGTGTCTCGAGCCCCGGGCTGGAAGCCGTGGAAGCGCACGCCCTCGCCCGCGCGCTGTTCGAGAGGGAGGCGCGCGGGTCCGTCGCCGTAGACGTCGAGGGTCAGATCGTCGAGGCGGGCGCGGGCGCGCGCAACGGCCTCGATCGCATCCTCCACCCGCTTGATGGGTTCGAGACGAGCGATCACCGTCGCACCCGATCGCGGCCGAACGAGGTCGGCCTCGGGGATCGTCACCGGATGCGGAACAGCGGCCAACAGGGGGAGCACCCCCACCTCGCGTCGGACGTCGCCCGCTTGGCGTGCCGTGCAGAAAACGACGGCGTCGAACGCGCTCAGGCGGGAGAAGACCTCCGCGCGCGAGGGGCGGATCGAGGTGCCGTCGTCGGTGAGGTGCGAGCCGTGCACCACGTGCAGCACGGTGACGCCGGGTCGTCGGTATCCCGCCGCGAACCGCGCCATCGCCTTGCTGTCGACGAGGAGGAAGGAGGGTTCGCCGGCGGTGAGCCGGTCGAGCCACGCCGCGTAGAGCTCCCGCACCCCCCGCCACGCCGAGCGAGGCGCACCGGTGGCGTCGCACGTCACGATCACGCGACGCCGGCGTCCGGACGCGTGCGGGACGTCCCGCCGGTCGCTCGCGGCGAGGGTCCCGTCCGGGCGCAGGTGATCGATCTGCGCGACGGCGCCGCGGGCATCGGTGCGGATCCGTCGCACGAGCGTCTCGCCGGAGTACTCGGCATCCGCGTCGCCTCCGAGGGGGGAGAAACCCGCCCCCGCGCCGACGGCCCGACCGCGCAGATCGTTCTCGCGCAGCCAATCCCACAGGTTGGTCAGTCGCACCCCGTCGGTGAGGGCTCCGCGACGAGCGAGCTCGGCGGTCACCGCCACCCGGTCGTCTCGATCGTCGCAGGTGAGGACGTGCACCGCCGTCCTGCCGAGCCCGGCGAACAGCCGCGAGCGTTGGAACAGGGCCGCGGTGAGACCGCCGTATTCGCGTGGTACGCCCCAGGTCAGAACGAATTGCCGGCCGGCGGGGAGAAGGGAACCGCGCGCCATCACGCGTCGTGGGTGGGGATCTCCCCGGCGGCGATCGCGTCGGCGTAGGTGCGGATGTCGGGGCCGGGCTCGTAGTCGATGAAGCGGTCCTTGATCCGGGCGTTGATCTGCGCGAAGGCCTCGTCCGACGAGATCCCCTCGCTCTCGCGTGCCACGGCGACGACGGCCTCGCGCAGCACCTTGTCGGCGTCGTCGAGGATCTTCTGGCGGGCCGGTTCGTTCCAGCGGATGTCCGAGGTTTCCATGGCGACACCCTACGGCGGCCGCGGCGGGTCGAACGCCGGGGTTGCGTCGCACGGAGGCCTGTGCGGAGCAACCCACCTCCGCGCTCGCGATGAGGCCGCGAGGATGGGCGGATGTCGACGGATGCCGTGCCCCCACGCGACTCGAGGACGCCCGGTGTCCGGGCGCGGAACCTGAGATGGTGGGTGCGCGACTACGGCTACGCGCTCGCCGCGCAGCGACGGGCGGCCTTCGGTCGGTCGCTCCCCGAGGGGTTGACGAGCGGAACAGGCACGCCGATCGTCCTGCTGCCGGGCATCTACGAGACCTGGCGCTTCCTCGAACCCCTCGCCCGGGTGCTGCACGACAGAGGCCACCCCGTGCACGCGGTGACCGAGCTCGGTGACAACCGCCGACCGATCGCCGAGCAGGCTCGCCGCTTGGGCTCTCTGCTCGAGACGAGGGGCCTCGACGACGTCGTGCTGGTGGCGCACAGCAAGGGGGGCCTCATCGGCAAGCACCTGATGGCGTTCAGCCCGCTCGGGGACCGCGTCAGGGCGATGGTGGCCGTCGCGACCCCGTTCGGGGGCTCGCGCTACAGCAGGGTCATGCCGACGCCGTCCTTGCGCGCCTTCGCGTCGGGGGATGCGACGATGCGGGCGCTGTCCGCGGCCGTCGAGGCCAACGCGCGCATCGTCTCGATCTACGGTGTCTTCGACCCGCACATCCCCGAGGGCAGCGAACTGGCGGGTGCGCGGAACGTGCCCCTGTCCACGGGCGGGCATTTCCGCGTCCTCGCCGACCCGCGCGTGGTGGAAGAGGTCGTCCGCGTGGCGGAATGACCCACCCGGCCGCGTGGTGGCACTCAGGCGGCGTCGGGGTGGGCGATGCGCGGTGCGAAGACGGTGTCGGATGCCGCGGACGAAGTCCGGGAGATCATGCAGCACGTGTCGCCGGCGTCGACGCACAGATCGGCGACGGCGCAGCGCATGCGGCGGAGGAACGCCGTCACTGCCTCTGTCTCGCTCTCGGTCATTCCGCGGGTGGCCTGCATCATCCGGGCGTGCATGGCGGTGAGGGTCTCGCGCATCTCGTCATCCGCGTGGGCGGTGGTCGAGACGAGCACCTTGCGACGGTCCACGGGATGCGGCCGGCGCGTCAGGTGACCGGAGCGGTCGAGGCGGTCGAGGAGGGCGGTGACCGATGCCGTGGAGACGCCCAGGTGACGGGCGAGATCGATCGGGGTCACGTCGCGCTGGGCGCTCGCCGCGCGCGTGAGGAAGCGCAGGACGAGCAGTTCGTTCTCGCCCATCGCCATCGAATCCTGCGTGCGTCGGCGCATCGTCATCTCGGCCGCGCGGTACGACCGCATGGCCTCCATGATGCGCGCCCCGCGCTCGTCTTCCCGATTCTCGCTGTACCAGTACGAGGGCGGTGACGGATCTTCGTTCGTCATCTGGTTCCTAATATCTCGCTTGCCTATTCGCTAGTCTAACTAGTAAGTTCTGAAATGAGCAACGAGCAGAGGGGTACATCATGGCGAAGCTCTACTACGGCACGACGACCGAGCCGATCAGCATCGACGACCGCATGTTGGCGCACGTCAAAGTCGTGGTCGCCACGAAACTGCGACGTGGCGAGAGCTTCACGCTCTCGTGGATCCACGGCGCCGACGAGCCCGCCGGCCGATCGACGATCTGGCTGCAGCCGTCCATTCCGCTGCGGTTCGTATTCGACTCCGAGCAGCCCGAGGCTCTCGACCAGAACCTCCTCAAGCGCATGGCGAACGACGCCAACTCCTCGCGAGGGCTGAGCCTCGACATCTCGATGGACGAGCCGGCTCAGCCCGGCTCCGCCACCCGTCCTGCTTCGCAGGGCGCCAAGGCGGCGCGCTCGCTCGCTCGAGCGGCGTGAGCGGGCCGAGGGAGCGGACGGTCGGGACCGCGAGTGGTCCCGTCTCCTTCGCTACGTGGGCGCACACTGAACAACGTCTTCGAGAAAGAGAGCAATGAACCCTCCTGCCACGTGGGACCTCCCCACCGAACCGATCTCCATCGTCACCGCGGAGGAACTCGAGGCGCTCAGTCGACGGTGACGTCTCCGTCAGTCGGCGGAGGCGCGTGCTCGCTGCGGATGCGAATCGTCCCGAGCGCGAAGAGCACCGTGCCGATCGCGAGCAGGCCCAGCTTGGGCTCCGTGGGGGAGTCCGCCGGGAAGAGGAGCGTCGGGGCGGCCAGCACTCCCGCCGATGCGACGCACAGGAGAACGGCCACCGGGCGATGCGTCGACCGTTTCGTCATCGGGCTCCCTCCGGTTCGCCGCTAGCCTAGCGAGCCGCTGAAGCGGAGGCACGGTCTCGCCGTTCGGGTTCCGTGACCGCGAAACCGTGCCTCCCTGAGCAACCGGTCGGCGGGTTGGGAACCTGGGGGAGAACCGTTCGCGCCGCTGCTCGAGGTCGAGCATCGCACGTGATGCAGACGGTCTGAGAGGCTGATCGAGCGTTATCACCCGTCAATGCGTCAGAGATCATCAGACGCTGTCGGCGGGGCCGCTTGCGAAGAAGGTGCGGGCAGAGCGTCGGCATCTTGCGTTTGCGGCCCCCCGGCTCGCATGCGCCGCGTTCGCTCTGCCCGCTGAATCAAGCATCCGACGTCGCGGGGGCAGACTGAAGCCCAAAGGCCCGGAAATCACCCTGACGGCCGCACACCTCACCACGCGGGGCGGGGCAACGGGGCGAAGCGATAGTGTGGCCGGGCGCCACCCGGGAGGACCCATGACCGAAACCGTCGAGCGGCCCGTCTCGGGAGTCCGTCGAGACGCCCCCCATCGGCCCGCTCTGCTGGCGAATGTGGGGGCCGCCGCCGCGTTCGGCAGTGCCGCCCTCATCTGGTTGTGTCGTGCTTGGGATCCGAGCGTCCAATACGTCAGCCAGTTGGGCGCGACCGCGATGCCCACGGCTCCGGTGTTCAACCTCGCGCTGCTCCTGCTCGCCGTGGCCGCGGTGCTGGTGGATCGCGCGCTCGTTGCGCGGCCGGTCGGCTACGTCGTGGGGTGGCCCGTGGCGACGACCCTGCTGATCTGCGGGCTCTGCTTCGGCGTCGCCTCCGTGGTCACGTGCTCGCCGGGCTGTCCCGTTCCCTTCACTCCCGGTTCGCTCCCTCAGGATCTCCTGCACATCACGTTCGCCGTGCTGGGATTCGTGCTCGCGATCGTCGCGATGGGGCAGGTCGCGATGATCCGCCGTCGTCCGTGGATGCGCGCGACGAGCGTGGTCACGCTCATCGCGGTCGGCGTCACCGCTTTCACCGGGGCGATGATCGCCCTCTTCCGGGGGGACACCGCGCTGGGCGGCAACCTCGAGTTCACGGCTGCCACCCTGGCGATCGCCTGGTTCGGTGTATTCGGACTGCAGGTCGCCGCCGACCATCGCCAGGCCGTCCGCCGGGGCTCGTCGGTCTGAATCGGTCCGCCGAGCGATTACCGTGTCTCGCGTGCGACTTCACCGACTCCGACGGCTGCTGACCTGGCTGCTGTCGTTCGCCGCGCTCGTGGTCATCCTCGCGGTGCTGCGCGGTGCAGGCGTTCCCCTCTCGGTGCCGGGGGTGCTGATCGTGGTTGCGGCGCTGGTCCTCGCGCGCGTCGTCATCGGACGTGCGCGTCGCCGGCGCCGCGACCGTGCGATCACTCCACCTCGGTCTCGATGAGACCCCAGGCGTGCGCGGCGCGGATCGCGCTCGATCTGTCGGAGACCTCGAGCTTGCGGTAGAGGCTCTGCAGCTGGGTCTTGACGGTGTTCGGCGAGACCACGAGCGCTCGGGCGATGTCGGCGATCGTCGAGGTCGGCGTCAGCTGTGCCAGCACGACCTGCTCCCGACGCGTCAGGTGCGGAACGCTCACCGACGAGGCGAAGAACGAGGCGCGCTTCTCCACCTGCTCTCGTGCCGTCGGCGACAGCATCCGCAGCACGAGGGCACGGTCCTCCGGCGCGACCGCACTCCACGGACTCCACAGGCCGTAGCGCATGCTCAGCGCCTCGGCGCGCTGCACGGCCGAGCGGTGCGCGGCCACGCCGTTCAAGCGGACGTCGGCGACGATGCTGACCACCAGGCTCTCCAGAGCGGCCCGGGGAGACGGCTCATGGTGCAGACCCCACTTCACGCTCATCACGAAGGCCTCGTGGGCGCGTCCGGCGTACAACTGCGAGAGCGCGATCGCCGGAGCGGTCGTCGACGATAGGGCGAAGGGCCCTTCGAACAGAGCCAGCGCTTTGCGCGCCTGGCGCAGCGCGATGAGCACCCGGGCGCGCGCGGTGAGGATCTGCGTGGACTGGAAGTGCGACGGCGGCGTGCTGCGCGCGCGTGCGGTCCACGACCGTAAAAGACCGAGAGCATCGGGCGCCGCCTCCGACAGCAGGTAGGACTGCACGTGCACGGCAGCGGCGTAGGGCCAGAGCTCGCGCGCGCCCGCAGTGGCGCTGACGTCGTCGAGGATCGATCGCGCAGCGGGAGCGTCGCCCTCTTCGAGGAGGAGCCACGCGGTCGCGATGCGCATCCCTTCCCCCCAGGGCGAAGCCGCCCAGTCGTCCTCGGCGCTCTGACGCGCGATGTTGCGAGCCTCGGCGACGTCGCCCTCCATCAGGGCGATGATTGCGCGGGCCCCCCGGGCGCGGAGTTTGCGGGCGGGGGGAGCGACCCGCTCGGACTGGGCCAGCGCGAGACCGGCATCGCGCAGCTTGCCCATCGCGAACGAGGTCATGGCCACCTGGTACCACCCCTCGGCGGTCGCGTCCGCACCGGATTCCGACGACCGGCGTAGCGCGTCGGAGAGCAGTGAGGCGGCTTCGGTCGCGAGGGCGAAACGGCCGGCCGCTCGCAGGATGCCGACGCGGAGGACGAGCGATTCGACATCGGTCGATGAGGCGCTCTTCGCGTCGGGCAGCTGCGTCAGCACCCGGACGGCGGCGGTCGGGGTCTCGGCCGAGCAGGCGGTCTGCGGATCGAGGGCGAGCAACGCGTCCATGGTCCGCGGAGTCAGCGGCGCCGTCGTCCGCAGCACTCCGACCAGCCGGGAGAAGGCCGCCTTGTCGCGCGCCCAGATCTCGGGTCCGGAGGACCGCAGGATCGAGGCGAGCATCTCCCACCGTTCGGCATCGGCTGCCATCTGCGCGGCTCGCACTTGCTCGCCGCCGCGGACGAGGTGGTCGAGCAGCTTCGACTGGGCGGAGCTGACGAGCTCGGGCTTGCGCGTGCCGATGTCGCGGAGCCACTGCTCCCGGACCGGCTCCGCGAGGGTCAAGCGCGTCGCGCTCGGCCACATGAACCCCGCGCTCTGCAGTTCGCTCAACAGCTGGCGGACCGAGCCGACCGTCGGATCGATCCCCAGCGCGTCCGCGAGGGGCACGGTGACGTACGGGGCGACCGCGAGAAGTCGGACCTCGTCGGTGATGACCTGCGACAGGCGCTCCTCCATGTCGGCCGTCAAGGTCGCCCCGGCGTGCTCCGCCGCGACGATGGCCTCGTCTCGGGTGCGTAACGGGAGGCCCTCGAGCCGGAGGCGGGCGGCGACGAGCTGACACAGCGCCGGCCAGCCGTGCGTGCGCTCGACGAGGGTCTCGACCCCCACCTCTGTGCTCTCGACGCCGTTGAGTGCGAGGACGGACGCCACCTCCTGCTGCGACATCAGCAGGTGCGGGGCGGGACGACCTGCACGTCGAACTCGAGAGCGACCAGCGGGCTCTCGAGCCCTGTCGCCTGGCGGGTGGCGACGACGATGCGAAGGGCCGTGTCGGCGCGCAGGAGGGCGAGGACGTCGTCGGTCGTGAGTCCCTCGGCCTCGTTGAAGTTGTCGATCAGCAGCACGTGCAGGCTCGGTCCGTCCGAGAAGGCGTCGAGGACGCGCGAGAGTTCTTTCGCACCCGTCACGCCGCCGTCGATGAACTGCACGCCGCGCTCCGGGTCGTGCTCCATGGAGGCCGCGAACTGGCGCAGCAGCGAGGTCTTTCCGACGCCGGCGGGACCTCGTAGGAGCACGACGTCGCTCGACATGGCCTCGCGCACGCGGGCGATCGCCTCGTGGCGCGTCGTCCAGAATCGGCTGGTCCGGCGGATCGCACGGATGCCATCGGGCGCTGTCTCCACATCGATCAGCATGAGTACCTCCAAAGTGTCGCGACGTCGGCGCTCTCGGGCGAGCGCGATCTCCACGCGGCGGTGTGCCGTGCGTGTCGAGATGATCTTCGGGGTGATGCGGCATTCGATCCGTCGAAACGGCGATCTTTCATCCCCCTTGTCATCCCCTCATCACCCCCTGCTCTTCACCCTTTTTTCTCACCCTCCGACGGTCCGGCCGGTGGGTCGGTGGTGCCTCGCAGCGCGGGACCCTATCGGTCAACGCGGCTCCGCCGACGAGGCGGCTGATCGGCGAGCGCCGTCTTTCGCCCGTCGCCGCGGTGCGAAGGCGCGCGCGAAGAGATCTCGGACTCGTGCCTATGCTGCGGCGACCCGGCGGTGTCTCCGCCGCATCGCGAAAGGCGGATCCGAGTGGACATGCAGAAGGTCGTGCGCATCTTGCGCGCCTACTGGAAGGCGATCGTCGCCTTGACGATCGTGGGGAGCTTGGCGGGGTTCGCCTGGAGCGCCGTGCAACCGCGCGTCTACACCGCCGACGCCAGCGGGTACGTCGCGGCCACCTCGTCGGACGGGTCGACGGGAGCAGCCCTCGCCGGAGACCAGCTCGCGCTGTCGAAGGTCAAGTCGTTCGTCGACATGGGCTACTGGCGCAGCGTCGCCGAGTCGGCGCGGCAGCAGTTGGGGGTCGATGACAGCCCGGAAGACCTCGTGCAGCGCATCCACGTGTCCAATCCGGTCGACACCGTGAACATCCGGGTGGATGCCACGGGGTCGACGCCCGAAGCGGCCCGCGATCTCGCCGAGGCCTGGATCCACGGCATGACCTCCGAGGTCAACGGATTGGAGACGGGCGGGAACGGTGAAGGCGCCGTGCGTCTGATCGCCGGGGATTCCGCGCGCCTCCCCGACGCTCCGTCGTCTCCGAACGTCAAGCTCGACGTGCTGATCGGCGGTCTGCTCGGTGCCGTGGCCGGTGTCGTGTTCGCGCTCGTGCGCCGGGCGTTCGATCGCCGGCTGCGCAACGCCCGCGACGTCACCGACGCCGTCGACGCGTCGGTCGTCGGTGTGCTCCCCGTCGACAAGGACCTCGCCGGCGGTCGAGCGGTGTTCTCGTTCGACGACATCAAGGACGGTCGGGGATCGTTCGCTCACAAGGAGGCCATGCGCGAGTTGCGCACGAACCTCCAGTACGTCGACGTCGACCGCCCCGCCCGCATCATGGTGATCACGAGTCCGCTCCCCGGTGACGGCAAGTCCACCACTGCGGCGAACCTCGCAGTCAGCATCGCGGCCACGGGACAGTCCGTCATCCTGATCGACGCCGACCTGCGACGACCGGTGCTGGGCGGCATCTTCGGCTTCTCCGATGACGTGGGGCTCTCGGACGTCCTCGCCGGCCGTGCACAGATCGAGCAGGTCGCACATCAGGTCGATGAGCACGGGCGCCTGTTCGTCGTGGCGGCCGGGCGCACGCCGCCCAACCCCACCGAGATGGTCGGTTCTCAGCGCATGCAGGCGCTGACCCGCAAGCTCGCCGAAGACCTCGTGGTGATCATCGATTCCCCGCCCACGTTGGCGGTGGCGGATGCGGCCGTCATCGCGAGCTGGGCGGACGGGGCCGTGCTGGTGGTCACGGTCGGCCGTACGACCGACGACATGCTCACGCGCGCGACCGAGAACCTCGCGAAGACCCGTGGCCGCCTCCTGGGCGTCGTGCTGAACCGGATGCCGCTGCGCGGCGCGGACTCGAGCTACTACGGAGCCCAGTACGGCGGCTACTACGGCTACGGCGTGCCGGCCTCGACTCGGGGACCCTGGTGGCGCCTCCGGCGCCGGGTACCGGCGGAGGCGGGCGCGGTATCGGACGCGGATTCCGCGTCGCGTCGCGCGTCCGGCGGTGTCCCGCCGGAGAACGTGCGAGGGCTGCGGACTCTCGCCCACCGGAGGACGACTGGCGCGCCTGTGGGTGAGCCGACTGGTGATCCGGCCATGGTCGGAGCCCCCTCGGGAGCGGAAGACTCCGCGCACCTGCGCCGTTCGCGGGGGAAGTGAACCTCCGCACCTGACAACGTGCAAAGGGGGGAGGCGCCGATCCGATGGATCGGCGCCTCCCCCCTTGTTCGTCAGTGCGCGGTGTCGCCGGGAGCCACGACCGCCTTGAACGTGCGGGCGAGGATCACGATGTCGCCGACGAGGGACCAATTCTCGACGTAGAAGAGGTCGAGTCGGATGGCATCGTCCCAGGCCAGCGCGGATCTGCCGCTGACCTGCCAGAGCCCGCTCATCCCCGGGCGCACCATGAGCCGACGGTGGGCGTCGTCGTCGTAGAACTCCACTTCCGCGTCGCGCTGCGGGCGCGGGCCGACGAGGCTCATCTGCCCGCCGAGGACGTTGAAGAGCTGCGGCAGCTCGTCGAGCGAGTACTTGCGCAACCATCGCCCGACAGGCGTGATGCGGGGGTCGTTGTCGATCTTGAACAGGGGAGTGCCCTCGCGCCCCTGTTCGGCGAGCAGCTCCTGCAGCCGCGCGTCGGCTCCGTCGATCATCGATCTGAACTTCAGCATGCCGAAGTGCGCGCCGCCCTGTCCGACGCGCTCCTGGCGGAAGAAGACCGGTCCCGGCCCCGAGGCGCGCACGAGCAGGGCGAGCACCGCGAAGACGGGAGCGAGGGCGAGCACGAGCACACCGGCTCCGGCGATGTCGAAGACGCGCTTCAGAACGCGCTGGGTGGCGGAGAACTGCGGCGTCTCGACATGCACGAGGGGTAGGCCTGCGACCGGCCTCGTGTGGAGCCGGGGGCCGGCGACATCGATGAGGTTCATCGCGACGATGAGGTGGTGTCGGCCGGAGTCGAGGCTCCAGCCGATCCTGCGGATGTCTGCGGGCTGGAGGACCGCTCCGCCCGAGACGAGCACGCCGTCGGCGCCGGACGTCGCCAGACACTCGCGCAGGGCGTTCGCCTCCTCGTCCGACCACGCGGGGCCCGATCCCGCGCGAGAGAGGGCGAGCACTCCGACGACGTGGAGGCCGGCGCTCGGCTGGCGAGAGAGTTCGCCGGCGACGCGCTCGTTCTCGTCTGCGGCTCCGACGAGCACCACTCGCGTGCTCATGGCCCCCGCGGCGCGACGGCGGGAGAGCCATCGCCGGCTCAGGAGCCGCCCGCACAGAAGGCCGGCGGTGCCCAGCGGGAGGCTCAACAGGAAGTAGCCACGCGAGAGCTCCGCGTCGCTCAGGTAGGCCACGATCGAGACGAGCCCGAACATCTGCATCGACGCGGCGAGGATGAGGCGGTACTCGGCTGCTCCGTAACCGATGACGCGAGGCTGGCGAGTACCCCGGAGGAACAGGGCCGCCAGCCAGGCCGCCGCGAGACCGAAGGACACCGCCGTATAGGTGACGGGCGCGGATGCCACGTGCACAGGGTCCGGGCCGAGCCAGGCCACCTGCGCACCGAAGACGGCCGCGGCGATCACCGCGGTGTCGACGGCGGCCACCACGTGGGAGTACTTCCTCTGCCAGGGCGTGCGCACGCCCCTGCCGGACCGGGTGAGATTGTCGGACTCGACGGATGAGGCGACGAGTGAGACGGAAGAGTTCATGCATACTCCGCAGTCCATGCCCGGGGGCTGATGATCCCCCCACCGCCCCGGGATGGTTTCGACGGTGGGCGCGGGGACTCTGCCACCTTCGCGGTGGTCGAAAGACCGGGGATCCGGGCGATGGTGCGGGGTGAAGCCCGTTCCTTGGTGCGCTCGTCACTCCGGTGGTGCGTCCACGCCGAGCGGCTCGCCCGCCGCCCGCACCGCACATAGCCCTCGCGCTCACCCCTGCGTCAGTTCGCCTCACCATGCCTCGAAGACCTCACTCAGAGGCGATCGAGGATGACGTAGGCATGTTTACATGTCTATGTGGGGGTGATGCACCGATCAAGCTTTACCTATGACCGATGCGCCCGACCCCTGGTCCGACTTCGTCCGCGAACTCGGCATGCGCATATTCCGCGCGCGCTCCGAACAGCACCTTTCGCAGGAGCAGGTCGCGCACGCTGCCGGGCTCGCGACCTTCACGTACCGGAAGCTGGAGAAGGGCGAGTCCAATCCGGGCACTTCCGCCAACCCGCGTCTGCGGACGATCGTGGCCGTCTCCGAGGTGCTCGGGGTGCCGCTGCCGGACCTCATTCCGACCCCGCCGAAGGGGCTGCCGCCCGAACGGTGAGGGCAGTGTCGGAGGTCTGTTGTTCACTGTGTTCGTGCCCGCCGATGTTCGGGTCGCCGAGTTCTGCGGTGGCCCCGAGAGAGAGGTGTCAGGCATGGCCGCTGATGATCGATTCGCCCGCGAGGTGAAGACCCGACGATGCTCCTACGAATGGTGCGTCACCGCGCACGGGGCGACCGTTCACCCCGACGACGAAGATCATCGCAGCGCGGGTCGCGGATTCCGAGCCTGGGTCCGCGACGGTTCCGGGCGGGGGACGGGGACGCTCAGTGACGTCGAGGTCGGCGCGCTCCGGCGCACCGACGACGATCGCACGTGGGTGGTCGTCGAGACGGGCGCGGGGATCGCCCTGGCTCTCGACGCCGACGCGGCTCGTTCGCTGGGGCGGCGGCTGACCGACGATTTGGGGCCGACCGGCGTCTTGCGATCCGTCTTCGACGACCGGTGATGTCGCTGCCCGGTGGCATGCGGATGACCCACGACGTCGTCGGGCGTCTGTGCGGCCGGAGTCAGGACGCCGCGGCTGCTTTCCGCGCGGCTCGCCGGTCGTGCACCCACGCCCACGCGGCCGAGCCCAGATAGAGCAGGCACAGCGGAAGGGCGATGATGAGCATGCTCATCAGGTCGGAGGGCGGCGTGACCGCAGCCGAGAAGACGACGATGATCACCAGCGCGACGCGCCACCCGCGGATGATCGTCCGTGCGCTCAGCACCCCGACGGCGTTCAGCAGGACCACGGCCAGGGGAGAGACGAAGGCGATTCCTACGCCGACGACGAGCTTGAGGAGGAAGTCGAAGTACTGACTCGCGGTGAGCAGGGTGGTCGAACCGGCCGGCGCGAAGCTCGCGAGCACGTGCACGATCTGCGGCATGACGGTCCAGCCGAAGAAGACGCCTCCGAAGAAGAGCGGAAGCGCCGTAGCGACGAAGACGATGCCCATCCGCCGTTCGCGCGAGGTCAGACCGGGAACGAGAAAGCCCCACACCTGGGTCAGCCAGACGGGGGCCGCGAGCACGATGCCGAGCGTCATGGCGATCTTGAACCGCAGATCGAAGGCTTCGCCGAGTCGCGTGAAGTTGAGGCTGGTCGTCGAGGGACCCTGCACGGAGCTCAGCGGCGCCGATGCCGCCTCGATCACCAGGTCGGAGAGCAGGAAGCCGCCGACGGCCGCGACGATGATGGCGATCGCAGAGACCGTTGCGCGTCGACGGAACTCGGACAGATGGGACAGGAGGGACATGGCCCCGCCGCTCCCTGTGCCGTCGGCGTGTCGGCTTCGGCGCCGATCGCGCACGCGGGTGCGGGATCTCACGTGGACGACGACGGGCCTGACGGATTGCGGCCCGGCTGGTCGTTCGCCGTCGCGGAAGAGGGCGCCGACGCGGGTTCCGTCTTGTCGCCCTTCGCCTCGCGCGTCTCGGCGCGCAGAATGCGAACCGATTCACCGACGCTCTTGGCGAGGCTCGGCAGCTTGGCGGCACCGAACAAGAGGAGGACGACCGCCAGGATGAGGAGCAGGTGCCAGCCAGAGAACGCATTGCCGAAAATACCCATGTGGGAACCCTTCGATAGACGGCGGTACTCCTCATGCTTGACGCCCGACATCATGAGAAGGGGGCGTGGGTGCGCGAACATCGCCCGGACCCCGAGGAAATTCACCCGGTTGGCGAAGAAAGGCCGATCGGCCGACTGCGCCGGTTCACGCGTTCTACTGGAGCGGCGGGGCAAGCTCTCGCAGAAGAGGGGGCGTGATGCGCGCATGCCGTTCATGACCGTCGATCGCATCCTCGTGCTGTGCACGGCGAACATGATCCGCTCACCGTTCGTGGCCGGATTGCTCTCGTCGCGGCTGCCGCAGGCGCGGGCCGGACGCCTCGCGGTGCACAGCGCCGGGACGGCGGCGCGACCCGGGCACGCGGTGCCCGAGGACGTCCTGCGGATCGGACGGACCTACGGGTTGTCGCTCGACACCCATCGCTCGCGCCGTCTGGACGAGAGCCTCCTGCGGGCGGGCGACACGGTGCTGTGCGCGGAAGCCGCTCACCGTCGCGTCGTGCTCGATCTGCGCCCGGATCTCATCGCCTCCACGTTCACGATCCGCGAGTTCGCCCGGCTGACCGAGGCTCCGTCCGTGCGTGGTTCGGCCGGTTCGTGGGCGGAGCTCGTGCGCGCCTGCGCCGGTGCCCGACTCGCCTCGGCGGGCACGAACGCCGAGACCGACGACATCGTCGACCCCGTCGACGGACCCGCCTCGGCGTGGTTCGCGTTCGAGCGCCAGGCCACCGGCGCCGTCTCGGCGATCCTGGGCGCCGTCGGATCGTTGCGACCCACCGGCCCGAGTGCCTCCGCCGCCGATCCGGCCCCCCGCACGCGGCGGGAGTACCGACAGGCGCAGCTCACGCCGTCAGACCCGCCCGCCCCGTGGAGGAAGTGACATGTTCGATTTCGGACTCGACAAACTGCTCCTCGTCGGAATCCTCGTCGGGGTGATCCTCGGACCCTCACGGCTGCGCGAGCTTCGTCAGACGATCCCGCGCTCACTGGGTCGGCTGCACGCCCTTTACCTCGAGGGGCGGTCGCAGGTCGTCGACGAACTCGACGATCTGGCGCCGGATTGGCGCGAGTATGACCCGCGCGCTCTTCATCCGCGCCGGATCCTGCGCGAACTCGCCGACACCGCCGCACGGGATGCGGCGACGGGAGGGGAGCAGACGACCGCGGACGCCGCTCAGGGTGAGTCGGAAGGTGAGGGGGGCGACGCCAACGAACGGCGTGAGTCGAGCGCTGGCTCGCCCCACCCCGTGTCCGTCACGGCGGAGGACTCGCCGAGCGAGGTGCCCTCCGCTCCGCCGGATGGCGAGACGTCAGAGGCGCCCGGAGGGGACGAGCTCGTGCGGGGCGCCCGCGACCGAGATGACCGACTCGGACTCGGCGCGGGTGATCATCCGACCCACCCCGACGCCGACGGCGACGGACGCGAGCGCCCAGACGATGACGGCACAGAACACAGCGGCGAGAGCGATCATGGGACTTCTCCTTCGTAGCCCGATTGCCCACCGGTGAGGTGGTTGATGTCACGGTAGCGCCGCGGACGGCCCGGACGCGGCATCCGGAGACCATCGATTCGCGCGTGTCAGCCTTTTCTGGTGAACGTTCTGCGGACGATGCGCAAGAGTCCGAGGAATCCGAAAAGGCCGATCACGGCGCCGAGCACGCCGAACAGCGTGATCGATCCGCCCAGAACGGGACCCCCGCCGGCGACCACGAGGACCACGGCGAGGACGACGGCGGCGATGGAGACCAGCGTCGAGGCGATCTCGGCGGTGGTGCGGCCGAGGATGCCGCCCACGTCGTCTCCGCTCTCGCCGCGGAGGGTGATGCCGATCGACCCCTTCTCGGCGCCGGCGAGGAGGTTCTCGAGGCGACGGGGGATGCGCTGCAGCCGGGCGAGCGAGATGACGCTCTGCGCTTGCAGGTCGGTGAGCATCTTCTTCGCCGAAACGGTGCGCCGCAGAAGGCTCGGCATGAGCGGGAGGGCTTCTCCGACCATGTCGAAATCGTCGACGATGACCCGGAGGCACCCCTCGAGCGTGGCGAAGCTGCGGAACGCCGAAGCCAGCTCGCCCGGGAGCGCGATGTGGTGTTGGCGAATCACATCCACCATGCGGGTGAAGATCGAACCCTGCCCGGTGGTGCGCAGGTGTTCGGTCGTGAGCACGATACCGACATCGTGGCGGAAGGCCTCGACGTCGAGGTCGTCGGGAGGATCGACGATCAGCAGCAGGGCGTCGGTGGCCGCGACGTCGTTCTCGCTCAGGGCGGCGAGCAGGAACGCGGTCATGTGCTGGCGACGGCTGCGCTCGATCACTCCGACGGCGCCGAAGTCGATGAGCCCGAGGGAGCCGTTCTCGCGGAGGAGGACATTGCCCGGATGCAGATCGGCGTGGAAGACCCCGTAGACGAGGATCTGTTCGATCACCGTCGACATCAACACCCGTGCGAGCCGTTCCCGGTCGTCGGCGGTCATCGCTGCCAACCGCTCGGCGGAATCGCTCAGTGCGGTGCCGTCGACGAGCTCCATCGTCAGGACGCGCTGATGCGAGGCTGCCGCGTGGATCCGCGGAACGGTGACCATGCTGCGGCGGTCGGGCTGCGCGCGGTCGATGAGATCGACCGTCGAGGCGACCATCATGGTGTTGCGGGCCTCGATGCGGTAGTCGAGCTCCTCGAGCAGGGTGGCGGTGAAGCCGCGCGCGACCGACTCGATGCGCAGATCGCGCCCGACGCGCGTGCGCATCTCGGCCCGGTGCGCGAGTCGGCCGATGATGTCGGCATCCGCCTCCACTTGGGCGCGCGCGGCGGGACGCTGCACCTTCACGACCACGGCGGTGCCGTCGAGAAGGTGTGCGCGGTGGACCTGCGCGACGGAGGCAGCGGCGAGGGGAGAGGGGTCCACGTCGGCGTACACCTGATCGAGGGGGCGACCGAGGTCCGTCTCGATCACCGCCCGCACGGTGTCCCACGGCAACGTGGTCGCCTTCGTCTGAAGGGAGGCGAGCGCGCTCAGGTAGGGCTCCGGGATGAGGTCTCGGCGGGTCGAGAGCACCTGCCCGAGTTTGACGAAGCTGACCCCGGCGTCGTTGATGGTCGCGACGATCGCGTTCGCGCGTTCCTCGGAGGTGCTCAACTGCTCTTCGACCCGTGAACGACCGCCGTGGAACAGCCAGCCGACGCCGTGACGCGAGGCGATGGCGAGGATCTCCAGGTACCGGCGCGTGCGCTTTCGCTGGCGCAGCGCGGCGCGTACGAGATCGACGGGGTTGGGGAGCGCGCGCGTGGGGAAGATCGCCTCGCTCGCGACCAAGGCGGCGACGCCCAACGCGAAGACCCACGCGAGGGAGAGGGCGATCAGCCCGACCCACAACCACACGTCGTCCGCGGGGATGGGCGTCGTGGCATCCGGAAGCCCTGTCTGGCGCAACGTCCACTGCGTGAACGGCACGCCGAGGAAGAAGACGAGCAGGCCGACCGCGATGCTGCGTGGCCACCCCACTGCGGTGCCGAGGACGCGGCGCGCCACGAACCCCACGAGCACCGCAGACACGATGGCGGAGATCGAGATGAGCAGAGTGGCGACCACGGGGTCAGCGTATCGGCCCGTCACTCACCCGCCACGAGGCGGACGCGCGGGCGGTCAGTGGTGGAGTTCGCGCAACAGCTTCTTCCCGCGCTTCTCCGCCGCGGACGCGACCTTCTTGGCAGCCTTGTGACGACGCTTGCGTGCCCGGGGGTCGTCCCAGAGTCGCCCCAGTTGGTGCCCGACCGATTCGCGGTTCTTCACCTGCACTCGCGACGAGCGCGCACCGACGACGTACGCGACGACCGCGATCGCGCCGATCAGGATGATCTTGTTGCGCATGGCATCCTCCTCTGGATCCGGATCCGCCGCGTGCCGACACGGAGGTCGTGGGCACGGACGAGACCCTCATCACTCAGACGTGTCGACCACCGCATTCGTCACGCGATTCACGACGGGCGACGCGCAACGACGACGAACGCCCCGACCGGAAGGGGTCGGGGCGTTCGTCATCACGGGAGGCTCAGGGGCGGCCCATGCCGAAGTAGGTCCATCCGGCCGCACGCCAGGCTGCGGGGTCGAGGCAGTTGCGGCCGTCGATGACGACGCGGCCGCGCGCGAGCGACGCGGCGTGCTCGGGGGAGAGCTCGCGGCGGTACTCGTCCCACTCCGTGACCACGATCACGGCGTCGGCATCGCGCAGGGTCGCGTCGAGGTCGGCGTCGTAGGTCAGCTGGGGATGGATGCGTCGCGCGTTCTCGATCGCGGCCGGGTCGGTGAGCGTCACGTGAGCACCGAGCCCGTGCAGGCGGACGGCGACGTCGAGCGCGGGGGAGTCGCGGATGTCGTCGCTGTGAGGCTTGAAGGCCGCACCCAGGACGGCGATCTTCTTCTCGAAGACGCTCCCGTCGAGCGCCTGCGTGGCGAGCTCGACGGCGCGGTCACGACGGCGCAGGTTGATCGCGTCGATCTCGCGAAGGAAGGCGACGGACTCGCCGCGACCGAGCTCCTCCGCGCGAGCGGAGAAGGCGCGGATGTCCTTGGGCAGGCATCCGCCGCCGAAGCCGATCCCGGCGCCGAGGAATCGTCGGCCGATGCGGGCGTCGTGGCCGATGGCGTCGGCGAGGGTCGTGACATCGGCTCCGGTGACCTCGGCGATCTCCGCCATGGCGTTGATGAAGCTGATCTTCGTCGCGAGGAAGGCGTTCGCCGACACCTTGACGAGCTCGGCCGTGGCGTAGTCGGTGACGATGAAGGGCGTGCCCTTGGCGATCGACGGGTGGTAGACCTCGCGGAGGACCTGGGCGCAACGCTCGCCCTCGGCCGTCGGGGCACCGTCGTCGGAGGGGACGCCGGCCACGAGACGGTCGGGATCGACGGTGTCCTGTACGGCCCAGCCCTCGCGGAGGAACTCGGGGTTCCACACGAGGGTCGCACCGCGCTCGGCGACGCGCGGTGCGAGACGCGCGGCCGTGCCCACGGGAACAGTCGATTTTCCGGCGACGATGTCGCCCTCGCTGAGGAAGGGCAGCAGGGCGTCGACGGCCGCGTTGACATAGGTCATGTCGGCGGCGTGCCCACCGGCTTGCTGCGGGGTGCCGACACCGATGAAGTGCACCACGGCGCCCTGCGCCGCGGACATCTCGGTCGTGAACGACAGACGACCAGAGGCGATGCCCTCGGTCAGAATCTCCTGCAGACCGGGCTCGAAGAAGGGGGCCTCCCCGCGGGAGAGCGCCGCGATCTTGCGCTCATCGACGTCGATCCCGACGACCTCGTGACCGATGGAAGCCATCGCGGCGGCGTGCACCGCTCCGAGATAACCGCATCCCACTACAGACAAACGCACGATCAGAGCCTTTCGAGTTGGTGTCGACGCGTCCCCGCGGGGCGGAGGCGCGTACCCGCGATGACGCGGGTGAACTTCACGCGGCGGTTTCGCCCGGCGCCAGGGTGGCGCGGGCGGTTTTGCCGAGGATGACGAAGTCGCCGAGGAGCGTCCAGTTCTCCACGTAGGAGAGATCCAGTCGCACCGACTCCTCCCAGGATAGAGAGGAGCGGCCGCTGACCTGCCACAGACCGGTGATCCCGGGCTTGGCCAGGAAGCGGCGGTGCACGTGATCGGCGTAGACGGCGACCTCGGACGGCAACGGAGGACGCGGGCCCACGAGCGACATCGAGCCGCCGATCACGTTGAACAGCTGGGGGAGTTCATCGAGGCTGAACTTGCGCATGATCCGCCCGATCGGGGTGACGCGCGGATCGTTCTTCATCTTGAACAGCACTTCGTTACCCGAGTCGCGGTCGTCGGCGGCCAGCTGCGCCAGCAACGCCTCGGCATCCACCACCATCGACCGGAACTTGATCATGGTGAACTCGCGTCCGCGGAAGCCCACGCGGGTCTGCCGGAAGAAGATCGGCCCCTCGCTCGAGAGCCGCACGGCGGCCATGAGGAACAGCAGGAGCGGGCTGAGCAGCACGACGCCGACCGATGCCGCGATCAGGTCGACGCTGCGCTTGAGGAAGCTCTGCCCCTTGGAGAACTTCGGGGTCTCGACGTGGATGAGGGGGAGCCCGGCGACGGGGCGCGTGTGCAGGCGCGGGCCGGCGATGTCGACGATGCTCGGGGCGAGCACGAGGTGCTGACGACCCGCCTCGAGACTCCAGGAGATCTGCTTCACCTTGGACGCCGGCAGATCGTCGGCGCTCGTGATGGCGACGGTGTCGGCGCCGGTCGCCTGCAGGGCGCGGGTCACGTCGCCGACCTGGCCCATCACGGGGATCGAGGTCCCGGGGATGACGTCGGCGACCTTTCCGTTGGGGACGCATGCCCCCACCACTCGGTAGCCGGCGCTCGGCGTGCGGGCGAACTCCTGGGCGAGGTGCGTGACCGAGGGGAGGGATCCGACCAGGAGGACGCTCGCCGAAGACAGGCCGCGCGAGCGCTGGAACACGAGCCACTGCCGCCACATCCACCGCGTGAAGATGAGTACGAGGATGCCGGCGGGGAGGCTGATGAGGAGATAACCGCGCGCGACGTCGATCTGCGTGAGGAAGGCGACGATGGCGATCGTGCCGAAGAGGCGGAAGCTCGAATCGGCGATGCGCACGTATTCCTGCGAGCCGGTGCCGATGACGCGGTCGCTGCGGGAGTCGACGAACGACAGCGACCACATCCACGTCACGATGACGATCGCCGAGAAGACCCAGTACGACAGATCCGAGATGCGGCTGTCGCTGCCTGCGGCGACCTGCGCGTTGCCGAGGCCGAACCAGAGCAGCTGCGTGCCGTAGACCACCCAGACGAGCGCGAAGAAGTCGGTGATGGCGAGGTTGCGTCGGTAGCGGCGCCGCCACGGGTCGGGGGACGGCGCTGGGGGCACACGAGGCGCGACGGTCTGCGGCCCCGGGGTCTGCGCCTGTGGGTCGTCAGGAAGCGGTGCGTCCTCGGCGGGCAGGCCCGTCCGCACGTCAAAGGCCACGATGTGATGCCCCTCCCCCGGGGTTCGAGCGCGCCGATATCGACTTGTGAAAGATAACAGGCTCGATTCGTCGGCGTCGGCGACCTTTGCGAACTGTCATTCGTCCGAAACATGAACGTTGCGTCCGTGCGCGGGACGGCCGGGTCGTGGCGGCGGGAAGGACGCGTCGTTTACACTCGGGGCGGGCCGGGGGGACCCCCGGTGTCCGTCATTCTCGGCCTCGCCAGGGCGAGACCCCCACCCGCCGCCGGAAGGCCTTCGATGTCACGCGCTGATCTGCGCCCGAGGCCTCCGCGCCGACGCCTCTCGGCGGGGCTCATCGCGGCGCTCGCCATGGCCGTGGTGGTCGTCAGCGCCGTCGCGGGTGTGTTCGCGTTCGCCCTCCTGCGACCCGGTGGCGACCCCGTCGCGGCCTCCGCGTCACCGTCGGCGTCATCCGTTCCGACGAAATCGCCCTCGGCGCAGCCGACCCCCACCGCGAGCGACACGCCGACTTCGACTCCGACGCCGCCTCCGCCTCCCGCGGTGTCTTCTCCCGCGGCTCAGCCGTGCGAGTCGGGCGCGACGATGCTGACGGTCTGGGCGCATCCCGACGACGACATCATCTTCGCCAACCCGATGATCTCCGACGCCCTCGCTGCCGGCGAGTGCGTCCGAACGGTCTTCGTGACCGCCGGCGACGCGGGCAAGGGGATGGGGTACGTGAAGGCGCGCGAGCTCGGCATCCTCCGCGCCTACAACGCCATGCGAAAGAACGACGGGCTGTGGGATGCGCAGGAGTTCGACCTCTCCTCCGGGCTGCACGTGCGACGGCTCAGCCCCCAGGGCGACGCGCGCGTGTCGGTGCTGTTCCTGCGCCTTCCCGACGGCAACATCACCGACGGGGGATTCTCGGCGACGGGCTACGCCACCCTGAGCAAGCTGTGGGACGGGCAGAGCGCGACGCTCGCGCCGATCGACGGCGGATCCGCCGTCTCGCGCGATCAGCTCGTCGCGTCGATCGCCGAACTCGGAGCCGCGCTCACTCCCGCGCAGATCCTGACGCACATCCCGCGCGGCAGCGCCTTCGCGCCCGGGGACCATCCCGACCATTCGGTGGTGGGCAGCCTCGTGCGCGAGGCGATCGGAGCGAACGCGACCTTGGCACCCGGCATCCGGTACTTCGTCGGCTACCCGTCGCAGAATCTGCCCCGCAACCTCGACGACGCGACCCTCGACGCCAAGGTCGACACGTACCGCATCTACACCCAGCAGGACGACGTCATCCGGTGCGCGGACCGATCGGCGTGCCTGAAGACGCGGAAGTTCGGCGAGTGGCTGCAGCGGTCGTACCCCAAGACCGAGGCAGAGCTCCAGCTGGGCTGAGCGGGATCAGCTCTCGTCGAGGGAGTTTTCGACGGCGGTGCGCGCGTCGCGCTCGGCGATGATCTCGACGAAGTCCTTCACGGGGGCGTCGGCGTATTTGTCGACCGCCGCCACCGCCTCGTCGTGGATGACGTCGGACGGTGCGGCGGGGAAGCGCGCCTGAACGCGCTCCTCCACTTCGGCGATCGTCTCGTCCTTGTCGAAGCCCTCGCTGCGTTTCGTCATGGCCGGACCTCAGTGCTGGTAGGTGCCGTGCAGGATCGCGCGGCCGAGCGTCTTGAACGCCAGGTTGAACGAGACCACGGCGGGGGAGGCGTCGGCGTCCACGCCGAGGGTGTCCTCGCCCACGGCGTGAACGACGAAGAAGTAGCGGTGGATCTGGTCGCCCTCCGGCGGTGCCGCTCCCATGAAGCCGGCCTCGCCGCCGTCGTTCCGCACGTGGAACGCGCCGCCGGGCAGTTCGGCGGCGGCCGCGCCCGTCGCCAGCTCCGTCACGTCGCCGGGGAGGTCGACGAGGACCCAGTGCCAGAACCCGCTCGGGGTCGGCGCGTCGGGGTCGAAGCAGGTGACGACGAACGATTTCGTCCCCTCGGGTGCCCCCGACCAGCGCAGGTGCGGGGAGGTGTTGCCGCCGTCGGCGACCTGGTCGTCCTTCAGCGGCTGTCCGTCGGTGACGTCGTCGCTGACCACCTCGAACGAGGCGACGGCGGGGAGGAGCGGGTAGGGGTCCGGAGTCTGCGCGCGGGAGAGGTCGACCATGACGGGCACGTTAGGCGGCGCAGGTGACGTGTCGCGAGGGCTTGCACCGTGCCCGGCCGACCGGTAGCGGTCAGCGGGTGACGGCGAGGAGCGAGCGGGCGACGTCGTGGCATCCGCCGGGTGAGGGAAGGCCGTAATCGACCTCGACGACCGTGCGGAGTTCGGCCGCGAGGTCGTCGGCCGTGGGGGCGCTTTCCAGAGCTCCGAGGATGGGGAGGATCAGGTCGTCGTACTCGTCGGCGGGCCAGCCACGACCGATGTGGTGCACGCCGATGGGGTCCCATTCGTTGAGGATTTCGCGGATGCGGAGGGCTTCGGGAGACAGTGACCGCGGCGGTGAGGACGTCTGCATGCCCCGAGTGTGGGCAGTGCGCTTCGGAGTGGGCTGAGCGTCGGCCCAGCGCTGGGTGTACGAAGAGTGCAGAGAGCGTCGCGAATGCCGTCGCTCGGAGGTTCTTCAGCAGGATCATCGACGAGCCGATGTAGCGTCGGTAGCCGATATCCGCCGCCGGGGGGCGCTGTACAGGACGGAGTCGCCGTGAGTGACATCGACGAGCCTTCGGGCGGCGACCCCGCGCGCGGCGGCGACCAGTCGTCGCGCAAGAGCGGACTGTCCCGGCGCACGCTCGTCTTCGGGGGGATCGCGGTCGGCGGCTTGGCCGTGCTCGGCGGGGGAGCGCTGGTGTACCGGGAGGTGCGACGCGCCGCGGGACCCGAGGGCAGCTGGGTGAAGTTGAGCCCGATCGTGCCGCTGCCCGAATCGTCGCCCGGCGCCACCTCGCCGGCGTTCGAGCAACCGGGGGCGGACACGACGGTCGCCGTCTGGGCCCACGCCGATGACGACATCATCTTCGCCAACCCGCATCTCGCGGGGATCATCGCCTCGGGCGCGACCCTGCGCACGGTCTTCGTCACGGCCGGCGATGCGGGACGGGGCCTGGAGTACGCGAAGCTGCGCGAAGCCGGCATCCGCGCCGCCTACGACGACATGCGCGGCAGCTCGGAGCCGTGGGACGAGAAGCAGATCACGTTGCTCAGCGGCGCGCGGGTCACGCGCTTCGTGCCGTCGGACGACGATCGGCTGTCGATCACCGTCCTGCGGCTGCCCGACGGCAATCTGAGCGCGAAGGGTTTCCCCGCCACCGGCGATGCGGGCCTGACGCAGCTCATCAACGGCACCGTGCCGGCTCTGCAGCCCATCGATGACGGTCCCACCCTCGACAGCGGGCGCCTGTCGCAGACCGTCGCCGAGTTGATCCACGCGGGTCGGCCCGACCGCGTGACGACGAACGTTCCGCACGAGAGCGCCTTCGCCCGGGGCGACCACCCCGACCACTCGTGCGTGGGATCGCTCGTGCGCACGGTCGCGGCGACGGCGGGGGTGGCGGCGGAGGCCATCACCTACTACATCGGTTATCCGTCGCAGCACCAGCCGCCGAACGTGCTCGGCGCGGACCTCGATGCGAAGGTGGCGGCCTACCAGACCTACGCCGCGCACGACCCCGTCGTGACGTGCGACTCCGCCGCGGCCTGTCTGGCGCAGCCGGGGTTCGGTCAGTGGCTGCGGCGCTCGTATCCCAAGACGGACGGCGAACTGCAGCTGCACTGAGCCTGTCGGGAAGGCCCAGGACGGAGCGCGATACGTGGGGCTCAGCGCTCCGCCCCGGGGGTCGAGGGGAGGTCAGTCCTCCGAGACGGTGACGGTGACCTCGATGTTTCCGCGGGTGGCGTTCGAGTAGGGGCAGACCTGGTGGGCCTCGTCGGCGAGCTGCTGGGCGAGCTGCGCCTCGATGCCCGGCAGGACGACCTCGAGCAGAACGGCGAGCTGGTAGCCGCCCTGTCCGTTGGGACCGATGTGCACGCGACCGCCGACCGACGAGTCGGCGAGCTTCACCTTGTGGCCGCGGGCCACCGCGTGCAGCGCGCTGTGGAAGCAGGCGGCGTAGCCGGCCGCGAACAGCTGCTCGGGGTTGGTTCCGGCGCCGGATCCGCCCATCGCCTGAGGGACGGCGACGTCGAGGTCGATGTAGTCGCCGGCGGTGACGTGGCCGTTGCGGCCCTCGCCGGTCGAGACGGCTTCGGCAGTGTAGAGGACGTCCATGGGGGTTCCTTTCGTGGGGCGGGGCATCACGCGGTGGTGCGTGGCGCCCGGGATGCGGCGATCACTGGTTCGGGGTGGTCCCGCAGGTCTTTCATGGCCTCGGTGAGCTGGTGCAGCGCGTCGATCAGCTCGCGCGCGCTGTCCATGTCGGGTAGGCCCGACCCGGCCGCGATGCAGCGGGGCACGTGGGCGAGTTCGGTGCGCAGGGCCGTTCCGCGCGGCGTGAGGGACACGGTGACGACGCGCTCGTCGGGGCTGCGGCGCGCGCGCGTCACGTATCCCGCGGCCTCCATGCGCGCCAGCATCGGCGAGAGCGTGCCGGAGTCGAGCTGGAGCGCCTCGCCGAGGCTGGTCACGCTCTGGTCGCCGTCGGTCCACAGCGTGACCAGCGCGATGTACTGCGGATAGGTGAGGTTCCAGGGCTCGAGCAGAACGCGGTACGCCTGCGTGGTCGTGCGGTTCGCCGCGTAGAGCGCGAAGCAGACGAGGTGGTCGACAGCGGGCATGGCAGAACTCTTGCACACAACTCAGTTGTGCACAACTTAAATGAGAATCGCTCGCCGTCCGCCATGGACGCAGACGGACCATGGGCCTGATGTCAAGCCCTGACATCCCGACCGCCGACGCCTCAGCATGGGTCGCATGACCAGCCGCAGCGACGCGAGTTTCGCCTCGCCCTCGGGATTCCTCCCCGACGGCGACGGCGACCTGCTCGCCATCAACGGGCACCACTTCGACCTCGGCACGCCTTCGACGTTCGCGGGAGGCGGCGCGGTCTGAACCCGCGTCACCCGCGGTCGGGCTCGATGTCGTCGGCGGGATGCCGCGTCACCAGCAACTGCGAGACGCGCCGACGTTCGATCGCGCTCACCTGCAGCGTCGCTCCCTCGACCTCGACGGTGTCGCCGACCCGCGCGAGTCGTCCCAGGCGCTCCACCACGAATCCCGCGACCGTGTCGGACGCGCCGCGGGGGAGGGGCACGCCGGTCGCTTCTTCGAAGTCCTGCAGGTTGAGTCGACCCTCGACGGTGCCGTGCTCTCCCTCGGACAGGGGCTGCTCGGCATCCGTGTCGTACTCGTCGAAGATCTCGCCCACCACCTCTTCGACCAGATCCTCCAACGTCACGATCCCGTCGGTGCCGCCGTACTCGTCGACGACGACGGCGATGTGACTGCCGTCGGCGCGCATCGCCGTGAGGGTCGGCAGCACTCGCGCCGTCGAGGGGATGTAGCGGATCTCGCGCATGACGGCCGAGAGCGGGCGGCCGGGCTCGTCGTAGAGGTCGCGGACGTGGACGAAGCCCACGACGTCGTCGATGGTCTGCTCGGCGACCGGGTAGCGCGAGTAGGGCAGATCGCGCACGCGTTCGGCCGCCTCGGCGATGGTGCCCCCGGCGTCGAGCGTCACGACCTCCGGGCGCGGGCGCATGACCTCGCTCACGTGCCGATCCCGCAGCGACAGGACATCGTCGAGGATGCGACGCTCGTCGTCGGGAAGCCCCTCGTGGCTGGAGACGATGTCGCGCAGCTCTTCCTCGGTCAACTCCTCGCCGGTCTTGTCGGGATCGCCGCCGAGCAGTCGGACCAGCAGGTTGGTCGAGACCGACAGCAGCCAGATCACCGGTCGCATGAGCTTCGCGAAGCCGTTCAGCACCGGCGCCACCGTGTAGGCGAACGCGGCGTTGCGCTGAATCGCGAGGCGCTTGGGCACCAGCTCTCCCAGCACGAGCGAGAGATAGGCGATCACGAGCGTCAGGGCGATCGTCGCGACCGTCGCGGCGGCGCCCTGCTCGAGGCCCAGAGAGACGAAGAGCGGGGTCACGGAGGGGGCGATCGACGAGGCGCCGTACGCGGCCGACGCAAAACCCGCCACGGTCACGCCGATTTGGACCGCCGAGAGGAAGGTGTTGGGGTTGCGCGCGAGATCGGCCACCTTCTGGCCGCGCTTGCCCCGCGACGCGAGCGCGTTGACCTGGCTCTCGCGCAGGGTGACCAACGCCATCTCGGTCGCGGCGAACACGCCTCCGATCAAGACGAACACCACGACCAGGACGATGTTGAGAGCGAGGTCGTTCACCCGCCGGCCCCGTTCTCTCCGGAGTTCGCGCCCGGGGTCACCCGGGCGTTCGGACTGTGACCGTCGGGACCGCAGGCGTGGCTCATGCGCCGAGTGTACGGAGCGTGCGCTCGGTCAGCGCCGTGAAAGCGGGGGGTTGCGCCGGGATGCGCTCGTCTGCTCGTCAGCGGATCGTGCCGTCGGCGCCCGAGACCCGGACCGTCTCGCCGCCCTCGCGTTCGATGACCCACACCGAGGTTCCGCCCTCGTCCTCGAGCTGCGCTTCGTCGACCGCGGCGTCGCCACCCTCGCCCGCGGCGATGCGCACCGCGTCGGCCAGGGTGGTCGTGATCGCGTCGAGAGCGGTGCGGTCTTCGTCGTCGAGCGCGTCGGCGTCTTGCGAGGACTGCACCGTCGCGCCGTCGGAGCTCACCCGCACCTCGATCGCGCGGTCGCCCGTCGCCACGTGCACCTGCCACTCGCCGTCGTCGGTCTCGAGCTCGAAGGCTCGGCCGCCGGCGCTCGCCTCCGCCGTGGTGATGGCCCGGACCGCCTCGCGGTCGGATGCGGCGGCATCCGTTCCTCCCGCCGGGGTGGACGCGCATCCGCTCAGCGCGAGGGCGGCCGCGGCGATGAGGGCGATGGCGGCGGGGAATCGGATCGAGGCCATGCCCGAAGGCTAATCAGCGCTCCCGCTCGACGCAGGGTGTTGCGCGCGGGGTCGTCGGTGTGCGTTCGGGGGGCATTACCAAGCGGCGGCCGACCCGTCAACGGTGGCCCGACGTCCAGCTTCGGGTTTGATCATCGCCGGCATGAGCGAGATCACCGCACACCATGGACTCCTGACCGACATCGACCTCCACGTCGACGACACGGGCGGCTCCGGTCGCCCCGTCGTCCTCATCCACGGCTGGCCCCTCTCCGGCGAGTCGTGGGCGCACCAGGTCCCCGCCCTCGAGGGCGCCGGGTACCGGGTCGTCACCTACGACCGGCGCGGCTTCGGCCGCAGCGACAAGCCGCGCTCGGGCTACGACTACGACACCTTCTCGGACGACCTCCAGGCCGTGCTCGAGGCCCTCGACCTGCGCGATGTCACTCTCGTCGGCTTCTCGATGGGCGGCGGCGAGGTCGCCCGCTACCTGACCCGGCACGGGGCGGACCGCGTGCACAGCGTCGTCTTCGCGTCGGCGGTGCCGCCGTACCTCGCGAAGACGGACGACAACCCCGAGGGCCCTCTCGACGACGCGACCGCCGACGGGATGAAGCAAGGGCTGAAGGACGATGAGAAGTCGTTCTACCACCAGTTCACGACCGACTTCTTCTCTGTGAACGGCGAGCTGGTGGTCTCGGAAGCCGATCGCGCCGAGGCGGAGCGCCTGGCCGACCAGGCCGATCACCACGCCGCGCTGAAGTCGATGGAGGCATTCGCCACGACGGACTTCCGCGACGATCTGCCCAACGTGACGGTGCCCACGCTCGTCATCCACGGCGACAGCGACGCGACCGTTCCGTTCGAGGGGTCCGGCAAGCGCACGCACGAGGCTGTCGCGGGCAGTGAGCTGCACGTCGTCTCGGGCGCCCCGCACGGCGTGAACGTGAGCCACGCCGAGGAGTTCAACCGCGTGCTGATCGACTTCCTCCAGCGCTGAGCCCTCCGGTCGCCCTCTCGATCTCGCCCGCATCCGCGGAGGGCGCGACCTTTCTTCGACGCCCTCGTCACCATCGGTGGCGGGGGCGTCGTGGCGTCCGGCCGGGTGAGTGTGATCTGCGCGAGGGGTGATGCGTCGGGCGACAGACTCCCGGGGGCCGCCGCAAATGCCGGTGAGGAGCCCGCCTCGTCCCTAGCCTGACGCGCATGTCCGACACCGACGCCGCCCTCCTGCGTCGCGGTCGTCCTCGGCGCCGCGGGTGGCGCGAGGGCGGATCCCGCGTTCGCGGCTGGGATCTCGAGATGCTCGGCTGGGCCGTCTTCGCCCTGGGCGTGGGCGTGCTGCTCGCGCACGCGGCATCCGTCGCCCTCCCCGTCGAGACGTCGTCCGACGCTTCTCGCGTCGTGTTCTGGGTGGCCCTGCTGGCGCCCGCCGTGATCGCCCTGCGCCGGTCGCGACCGCGCGGCCTGCTGCGGATCAGACTCGTCGACCTCGCGTACGGCATCGTCTTCGGTCTGATCGTGCGCGGGGTGCAAGGGGCGCTCGCCGGCCTCGAGGGGCCTGTCGCCTGGCCGTCGACGTTCACGACGGGCGACGGACTGCCGTCGTCGTTTCTGACCGACGCGGTGGGGGACGCGATCGTGGCGCCGCTGTGCGAGGAGATCTTCTTCCGCGGGGTCGTGCTGCTCTGCATCTTCGCGGTGGTGAGGCGGTGGAGCGGCCCGGTCGCAGCGGGCGTCGCGGCCGTGGCGCTGTCGACCGCCCTGTTCGTCGTCACGCACCAGATCCTCGGAGCACCGGATGCCGTGGACCTGGCCGCCCTGGCTCTGCTCGGCGTCGTCACGGGGGTCTTCGTCGTCGGCACGGGGCGCATCTGGCC
This sequence comes from Microbacterium algihabitans, assembly GCF_032464975.1. Lineage (NCBI taxonomy): Bacteria > Bacillati > Actinomycetota > Actinomycetes > Micrococcales > Microbacteriaceae > Microbacterium > Microbacterium algihabitans. The sequence continues at coordinate 589,242 of NZ_JAWDIU010000001.1, read as the reverse complement.
GGCGGTGGCGGTGCACGTCGTCTTCAACGCGTCGGGTATCGCCCTGGTCGCCATCGGCACCCTGCTCGCGTGAGTGCGACGGCACGGTTTGGCCGTGGCATCCGGATGACGTAGTCTTGATCTTTGGTGCCTGCCTCTCTGCGAGCGGGTCGCCCGAACGTGAGCCCTCCACCGGCCCTGTTCCCCCGCCCCTCGGGCGGAGAACGGACCACCGGAGCGGGATTCACGAACTCCTCCGTTCGATCAAGAAAGCAGCACTACTGTGACGCGCACTTTCACCCCCAAGGCCGCTGAGGTCACGCGCGAGTGGGTCGTTATCGACGCCACCGACGTCGTTCTCGGCCGTCTGGCCTCGCACGCGGCGGTCCTCCTCCGCGGCAAGCACAAGGCGACCTTCGCCAACCACATCGACTCCGGCGACTTCGTCATCGTGATCAACGCCGAAAAGGTGGCGCTCACGGGTCAGAAGCTCCAGAAGAAGATGGCCTACCGTCACTCGGGTTACCCGGGCGGCCTCAAGTCGGTCAACTACGAGGAACTCCTCGAGAAGAACCCCGTCCGCGCGGTCGAGAAGGCCATCCGCGGCATGCTGCCCAAGAACAGCCTCGGCGCGGCGCAGCTCAAGAAGCTCAAGGTCTACCGCGGCGCCGAGCACCCCCACGGTGCCCAGCAGCCCACGGCATACACCTTCGACCAGGTCGCCCAGTAAGCGCCGCCGGATAAGGACGAAACAGTGTCGAACATCGACTCCAGCAACTACAGCACCGAGACGCCGGCCGAGCAGACGGCCGTCGCCACCGAGCGCCCCGTGCTCTCGGTCCCCGGCGGCGCCGTCGGCCGTCGCAAGCAGGCCATCGCCCGCGTGCGTCTGGTTCCCGGCTCGGGCACGATCACGGTCAACGGCCGCACGATCGAGGACTACTTCCCGAACAAGCTGCACCAGCAGCTGATCAACGACCCGTTCACGGTGCTCGAGCTCGCGGGCTCGTACGACGTGATCGCGCGCATCTCCGGTGGTGGCCCCTCGGGTCAGGCCGGCGCGCTGCGTCTGGGCATCGCTCGTGCGCTCAACGAGATCGACGCCGAGAACAACCGCCCGACCCTGAAGAAGGCCGGCTTCCTCTCGCGCGACGCTCGCGTCAAGGAGCGCAAGAAGGCCGGTCTCAAGAAGGCCCGCAAGGCGCCTCAGTACTCCAAGCGCTGAGTTCGAAGCTCCGTATGCCTCTTTTCGGCACGGACGGGGTGCGGGGGCTGGCCAACGGCCTCCTCACCGCCGAACTCGCGCTGCACCTGGCCCAGGCGACTGCTGTCGTCCTGGGCCAGGGTCGTTCCGCGGAGGCGCGCAAGGCCGAGGGTCGTCGACTCACGGCCGTCGTCGCGCGCGACCCGCGCGTGTCGGGGGAGTTCCTCTCGGCCGCGGTCGCCGCGGGACTGGCGTCGTCGGGTGTCGACGTGCTCGACGCCGGGGTCATCCCCACTCCCGCCACAGCTTTCCTGATCGCCGACCACGACGCCGATTTCGGCGTGATGGTTTCGGCGTCGCACAACCCCGCACCCGACAACGGCATCAAGATCTTCGCGCGCGGCGGCACCAAGCTCCCCGACGTCGTCGAGCAGCGCATCGAAAGCGCTCTCGAGGGCGAACGGCTGCAGCCCACCGGCGCAGGCGTCGGACGCATCCGCCGCTTCGCCGACGCGGAGGACCGCTACGTCCTGCACCTGCTCGGCTCGCTCCCGCACCGTCTCGACGGCATCCACGTCGTGCTCGACTGCGCGCACGGAGCCGCGGCCGGTGTGTCGCCCGAGACCTTCAAGGACGCCGGCGCCCAGGTCACCGTGATCGGCGCCGATCCCGACGGACTGAACATCAACGACGGTGTGGGCTCGACGCACCTCGACGTGCTCGCCGAGACCGTCGTGCGCCTCGGTGCCGACCTCGGCATCGCTCACGACGGCGATGCGGACCGCTGCCTCGCCGTGGACGCCGAAGGCAACATCGTCGACGGCGACCAGATCATGGCCATCCTCGCGGTCGCGATGAAGGACCGCGGCGCCCTCGTCGACGACACGTTGGTCGCCACGGTGATGAGCAACCTCGGACTCCATCGGGCGATGCAGGACCACGGCATCCGTGTGCTGCAGACCGCGGTCGGCGACCGCTACGTGCTCGAGGCCATGAACGAGGGCGGATACTCCCTCGGCGGCGAGCAGTCGGGGCACGTGATCATGAGCGAGTTCGCCACGACCGGTGACGGACTGCTCACGGGACTCCACCTCGTGGCGGAGATGGCGCGGCAGGGCAAGACCCTCGCCGAGCTCGCCTCGATCATGACCGTGTACCCGCAGGTGCTCGTCAACGTGCGCGGCGTCGACCGCGACGGAGTGAGCGACGACCAGGTGCAGGAGGCCGTCGCGGCCTCGACCGCGGAACTCGGCGATTCCGGACGTGTGCTGCTGCGCGCGTCGGGTACCGAGCCGCTCGTGCGCGTGATGGTCGAAGCCGCCGACGAGCACACGGCTCGCCTGCACGCCGATCGGCTCGCCGACGTGGTGCGGGAGCGTTTGGCGCTCTAGGGTCCGTCCCTTCGACAGGCTCAGGGACCTTCGACAGGCTCAGGGACCTTCGACAGGCTCAGGGACCTTCGACAGGCTCAGCAGTCTCCGTCCGCGGAGACTGCTGAGCCGTCGTCGTCTCAGTACTCGAGCGACTCGATGTAGCGCAGCAGGACGCCCTCGCGCAGGGCCCACGGCGAGACCTCGAGCTCGTCGACGTCCATCGCCTTCATGGCCCGCTCGACGACGACCGCCGCCGCCACGATCTGGAACGTGCGATCGGCCGTGATGCCCGGCAACGCCTCGCGGGCGTCGGCGGGGATGCGGGCGAGGCGCGGAATCCAGTCCTTGAGCTCCTTGCGCGGAAGCACCATGCGATCGATGCCCGACCACCCCGGCACGGGGTACCCGGCGAGCTTCGCCAACGAACGGATCGCCTTGGACGAGCCGATCACGTGATCGGGGCGGGGGAGAGCAGCGAAGCGCTCGGCGACGGGGGCGAGGACGGATGCCGCGTGCTGGCGGAGCGCCTCGATCTCATCGTCGCTGGGCGGGTCGTGGGGGAGGAACCGCACGGTCGATCGTCCGGCGCCCAGCGGCACCGATTCGGCGAGGTCGGGCAACTCGTCGGCGCCACCGGCGATCTCGAGCGACCCGCCCCCGATGTCGAAGAGCAGGATCTGCCCCGCCGACCATCCGAACCAGCGGCGCACCGCCAGGTAGGTGAACCGCGCCTCGGTCTCGCCGCCGAGCACCTGCAGCGGCTGGCCGAGGGCATCCTCGATCAGGGCGATCACGTCGTCGCCGTTCGTGGCCTCGCGCACCGCCGAGGTCGCGGTGGCGAGCAGCTCGTCGACCCCCTCGGCGCGAGCCCTCTCGCGAGCGGCGGTCACGGCATCCACCAATCCCCTCACCCCCTCGGGCGAGATCGAGCCGTCGGGCTGCACGTAGCGCATCAGGCGCAGGACCGATCGATGCGACGAGGTCGCGGTCGGTCGGCCGCCCGCGCGCGCATTGGCGACGAGCAGGTGGACGGTGTTCGAGCCGATGTCGAGGACTCCCAGGCGCACGGTCCGAGCGTAGTGGGCGGATGCCGCGGACCTCCGGCCGCGGGGCGCTCGAGGGTCCGCGCGGCCGCGCCGGTAGCATGGGCGGGTGTCCGCCGCCGAGACAGCCGCTCCCGCACCGTCGCTGAGCCCCTACCGTCAGATCGACCGCGAGGACTGGGCCCGCATGGCCGGTGGACTCGAGCAACCGCTGACCGAGAACGAGATCGTGCAGTTGCGCGGGATCGGCGACCGGCTCGACCCCCGCGAGGTCGCGGAGGTGTACCTGCCGCTCAGTCGCCTGCTGAGCCTTTACGCCCGCGCGACGCGTCGGCTCGGCGTCGACACGAGCCAGTTCCTCGGCGAGCCGGATGCCACGACGCCTTTCGTCATCGGCGTCGCCGGGTCGGTGGCGGTGGGCAAGTCGACCATCGCGCGTCTGCTGCGCGAGCTCATGAGTCGCTGGCCCGATACGCCGCGCGTGGAGTTGGTGACCACCGACGGGTTCCTCTATCCGAACGCCGAGCTCGAACGGCGAGGCCTGATGGACCGCAAGGGCTTCCCCGAGTCGTACGACCGGCGGGCGCTCGTGGAGTTCCTCAGCGAGGTCAAGTCGGGCGCCGAAGAGGCCCGCGCCCCCTTCTACTCGCACGTGCGGTACGACATCATGCCCGACGCGCACGTGAGCGTGCACCGTCCCGACGTGGTGATCGTCGAGGGCCTCAACGTCCTGCAGCCGCCGCCCTCGCCGAACGAGGTCGCCGTCAGCGACCTGTTCGACTTCTCGATCTACGTCGATGCCGACGCCGCCCACATCGAGCGCTGGTACGTCGACCGGTTCCTCGCCCTGCGCGACAACGCCTTCACGAACCCGACGTCGTTCTTCCGCGTGTTCGCCGACATCAGCGACGAAGAAGCGGTCGAGCGCGCGCTCGGCTACTGGCGCGAGATCAACCTCCCCAACCTCGAAGAGAACGTGCTGCCGACGCGGCATCGCGCGAAGCTCGTGCTGCAGAAGGGCGCCGACCACACCGTCGAGTCGGTGCTGCTGCGCAAGCTCTGAGCCGCGGCATCCGGAACCGTCCGTCCCCGTGAAGGGCCGGTAATCGGCGACGGATCCGAGCGGTACCGACGTCCGTCGCTCGGTATACCTACTGCCCGCGGCCCCGCATTCAAACCGGTACCACAGGTCGTTCACAGACTCCTCACAGCCGACCTAGCGTGACTGCACGGCTCTCTTTCGCGGGATGCCGTGACCTGCGCCGACGGCGGCGCCGGCGTACCGAAGGGGGAGTCATATGTTTCGCGTGAGATGGAGGGACCGGGGTTCCGGTCCCGGCAGCGGGTCGACGGAGAACGGTCGGGTGTGGACGGGCAGTCGCACCGGACGCGCCGCGATCAAGGTCGCCGCAGCGGTGGGTGCGGGATCGCTCAGCCTGTTCGGCGGGGTCACGGCCGCGCAGGCCGCTCCGACGGTGAGCGCCCCGGCGCCCATCCAGCTCGGAGTGCTCGACCTGATCGACGGGACGCTCGACCTCGACGTCACGGACGTGGTCGACGCCCTCGACCTGGCGGACGCCGTCGACACGACGCTCGACATCGACGTCGCGGATGTGCTCGACGCCCTCGATCTCGACGCGGATCTCGATCTGCTCGACGCCGACGCCGACGTGCTCGACGTCACCGACGTCGTCGACCAGCTCGACCTGGACGTCATCGACGCCTTCGACGCGGATGCCGACGTGCTCGACCTCGACGCCGACACCGTCGACGCGACGGATGTGGCCGACGCCGACGCCGCCGACGCGGAGGCGCTCGACGTGCTCGACATCGACGTGACCGACGTGCTGGACGCCCTCGACCTGGACGGCACCCTCGACCTGCTCGACGCGGACGCGGACGTGCTGGACATCGACGGTGACGCCGAGGGTCTCGACATCGACCTGATCGACGCGGATGCGCTGGACATCGACATCCTGGACGCGGACGCCGACGTGCTCGACATCGACGCCGACGGCGCCGACGTCGTCGACGCGGCCGAGGTGCTCGACGCCGCTGACGTGGTCGACGCGACCGAGGTGCTCGACGTGGATGCCACCGACGCGCTGGACCTCCTCGACATCGATGTGACCGACGTGCTCGACGCTCTCGACCTCGACGCAGACCTCGATCTGCTCGACGCCGATGCCGACGTGCTGGACGTGACCGACGTGCTCGACGCGGTGGACGTGCTCGACATCCTGGACGCGGACGCCGACGTGCTCGACATCGACGCCGACACGGTGGACGCCTCGGACGTGGCCGATGCGGATGCCGCTGACGCCGACGCTCTGGACGTGCTCGACCTGGACGTGACCGACCTGCTCGACGCCCTCGACATCGACGGCACCCTCGACCTGCTGGACGCGGACGCGGACGTGCTGGACATCGACGGTGACGCCGAGGGTCTGGACATCGATCTGCTCGACGCGGATGCGCTGGACATCGACATCCTCGATGCCGACGCCGACGTGCTCGACATCGACGCCGACGGAGCGGACGCCGACGCGGCTGACGTTCTCGACGTCCTCGACGTCGTCGACGCTGACGGTCTCGACGTGCTGGACGTGCTCGACATCGACGTCACCGACGTGCTCGACGCGCTCGACATCGACGCCGACGCGGACGTTCTCGACGCTGACGCTGACGTGCTCGATGTGACCGACGTGCTCGACGCGGTGGACGTGCTCGACGTGATCGATGCTGACGCCGACGTGCTCGATATCGACGCCGACGGTGCTGACGCCGCAGACGTGGTCGACGCGGATGCCGCTGACACCGACGCGCTGGACGTGCTCGACATCGACGTGACCGACGTGCTCGACGCGCTCGACATCGACGCCGACGCCGACGTGCTCGACGCTGACGCCGACGTGCTCGACATCGACGGTGACGCCGACGGCCTGGACCTCGACGTGATCGACGCCGACGGTCTCGACATCGACATCCTCGATGCCGACGCCGATGTGCTCGACATCGACGCCGACGGAGCTGACACCGACGTCGCTGACACCGACATCGCTGACGCGGACGTGGCTGACGCCGACATGGTAGACGCGGACATGGTAGACGCGGATGTCGCTGACGCGGACGTTGCTGACGCGGATGTCGCTGACGCGGATGTCGCTGACGCGGATGTCGCTGACGCTGACGTGGCTGACGCCGATGTGGCTGACGCCGACGTGGCCGACGCTGACATGGTCGACGCCGACGTCGCAGACGCGGACATGGTGGATGCCGACATGGTTGACGCGGATGTCGCTGACGTTGCAGACGCCGACGTGGCTGACGCCGACGTGGCTGACGCCGACGTGGCTGACGCCGACGTGGCCGACGCTGACATGGTCGACGCCGACGTCGCTGACGCGGATGTCGCCGACGCCGATGTGGCTGACGCTGACATTGCTGACGCTGACGTTGCTGACGCTGACGTTGCTGACGCTGACGCTGACGTTGCCGACGCCGACATGGTCGATGCAGACGCGACGGACGCCGCTGACGCGGTCGATGCCGCTGACGCGACCGACGCCGCCGATGGCGACGCGACGGACGGGGACCCCACCGCGGGAGCCCGAGCCGACGCGGTGAACGGTGTGGTGGTCCGCGGTACGGACGCCCGTCAGAACATCGTCGTCTCGGGCTTCCAGCCCGGTGAGACGGTCTTCGCGACGGTGTTCTCGACGCCGTTCGACTTGACCCCGGTCACGGTCGATGCCTCCGGCATGGCCCGCATGTCGTTCGCCGTCGGACCGGACTTCGAGCTCGGCGCACACCGCGTCGAGATTCGCGGATCGGTCACGGGCGACCTGCCGCAGGACCGCGAGAACACGGCCTTCCTGGTCGTCGATCCCGCGAACGCCGGCCCCAGCGGGGACGGTGGCGGTGACGGCATCCAGGGCGGTCTCCCGCAGACCGGTGCCGAGGTGAACGCACCTCTGGCTCTCGGTGGAGCAGCTCTCCTGCTGCTCTTCGGCGCCGGGCTCTGGAGCATCCGTCGCCGCGAGAACCGGAGGACGAACGCCGGTGAGTAAGACGACCACGGTGGAGGGCGCCCCTGACACGGGGGTTGCGGAGGGGCGTCCCTCCACCGAGCGGTCGACGAGGGTCGCGGCGGTCGCCGCCGCCGCGACCCTCGCCATCGTCGCCGGATACGCCTTCGTCGCCGGGTCGTTCACCGTCGCGACGTCTCCGACTCGACCGGTCGTGAGCGAGGTGTTCTCGCCCTGGTTCTCGCAGCGCTGGAACGTCTTCGCGCCGAACATCATGAAGGTCAATCGCAACCTCCAGATCCAGGTGCAGTGGCGCGACGGCAACGAGCTCGTCCACAGCGACTGGGTCGACGTGACCGACATCGAGTTCACGTCGGCCCGTGGCATCCCGATGCCGTCGCGCATCTCGAAGAACTCGTTCAACGCGACCCAGGCGATGTTCACGCGGTACCAGGCGCTGAGCCCGCAGCAGCGGGATCGGGTGCGCGACACCTTCATCCGGGGGCTCGGCGGCGGCGCGTTCGAGCCCGTGGACGCCGGAGACCTGCTCACCCAGCTCGACGGCCTCGAGGGCAGTCGGGCCGCCGCGGTGAGCTACCTGCGCTACGACTACATGCTCGTTCGTTTCGCCTCGGCCTTCGGCACCGCGTACTTCGACCGGCCGGTCGAGCGCGTGCGGTGGCGCATCGAGTCGGATCGACCGAACGATTTCCTCCACCGATTCGATCAGGAGCGGCAGACGGAGTTGTCCTACATCACATTCGGCTGGCGTCAGCCGGCCGCGGCACCGACCGACGAGGTCCAAGCCATCTACGACGAGGTCGTCGAGAGGTACACGGGACGATGAACACAACGGCATCCATCGCCCGCCCGCAACCGCTGCGCGAGAGGCTTCGGCCCTCGGCGCTGTGGCCGCGGTTCGTGGACTGGATCATGGACCGGCCGCACGCCACGATCGGCTTCTCGATCCTGCGCATCCTGATGGGGCTGTCGATGCTCATCGTGCTGGTGCCCAGCTACGCCGATCGGCAGTACCTCTGGGGAGCGGGCGCCTGGTGGGTGGAGCCCGAGGCGAGCCGGCGGGGCTGGTGGGAGCCGCTGCGCGTGTTCTTCCCGAAAGACAACGCGGTGGTCTTCGAGATCTGCTTCCACCTCCTCATCGTGCTCGCGGTGGTGTTCGTCGCCGGCTTCAAGACCCGGTGGGTCACCCCCGTGCTGATGGTGTTGTGGGTCGGCCTGTCGACGAACACGACGCTGCTCGGCAACGGCGGCGACACGCTCATGCGCATCGTGCTGGTGTTCGTGGTGTTCGCCGACCTCAGCCGGCATCTCTCGGTCGATGCGTGGGTGCGCCACCGACGCGGCGCCCGTGCCTCGTTCTGGGCACGGCGGCGACCGGCGTGGGTGCCGATGTGGCTCGGGGCGTGGCTGCACAACACGGTGCTGATCCTCTGCGTCTTCCAGATCCTGATAGTGTACTTCGTCTCGAGCGTGCTGAAGTTCCAAGGCGAGGAGTGGTTGAACGGAACGGCGATCTACTACGCGTTGAGCATCGAGCAGTTCCATGTGCTCCCGGCGCTCAGCCAGCTGGCGTGGCAGTCCGCGCCCATGGTCGCGCTGGCCACGTGGCTCGCCCTGTGGGTGCAGATGCTGTTCCCGCTCATGATCCTGTGGAAGCCCACGCGGTACGCCGCGGTGTTCCTCATCACCGGGATGCACCTGGGCATCGCGATCCTGCTGGGGCTGTGGCCGTTCTCGCTCATGATGATCGCCCTTGACCTGCTGCTGGTCAGAGACGGGTCGTGGATGCGACTGGGCGGGCGCCTCGCCTCGCTGCGGAGGGGTTCACTCAGGCCTGCCACGTAGACTCGACCCCATGTGCGGAATCATCGGTTACGTGGGTCCTCGGCAGAGCCAGGACATTCTCATCGCGGGGCTGTCGCGTCTGGAATACCGGGGCTACGACTCCGCGGGTATCGCCGTGATCGACGGCGACGGTCAGCTCGACATGCGCAAGCGCGCGGGCAAGCTCGCGGTGCTGCGCGACGACCTGGCGTCGTCGCCCATGCCCGACGGCACCACCGGGATCGGCCACACGCGGTGGGCGACGCACGGCGGGCCGACCGACGCCAACGCGCACCCGCACCTGGCCGACGACGACAAGCTCGCCGTCATCCACAACGGCATCATCGAGAACTTCGCCGAACTCAAGAGCGAGCTGGTCGGAGAGGGCTTCGCCTTCCGCAGCGAGACCGACACCGAGGTCGCCGCGGTCATGATCGGCCGCGAGTACGCCCGCACGGGTGACCTCGTCGTGGCGTTCCGCGCCGTCGTGTCGCGCCTCGAGGGCGCGTACACGCTGCTCGCGATGCACAAGGACCACCCCGGCCTCGTCGTCGGCGCGCGCCGCAACTCCCCGCTGGTGATCGGACTCGGCGAGGGCGAGAACTTCCTCGGCTCCGACGTGGCCGCCTTCGTCGAGCACACGCGCAACGCGCTGGCCATCGGTCAGGACGAGATCGTCGCGATCACGCCCGAGGGCGTCGAGGTCACCGACTTCTCGGGCGCGCCCGTCGAGGTCGAGCCGTTCGAGGTCACCTGGGACGCCTCGGCTGCCGAGAAGGGCGGCTGGTCGTCGTTCATGGCCAAGGAGGTCTCGGAGGAGCCCGAGGCCGTCGCCAACACGCTGCGCGGTCGGATCCACGAGGGCCGCGTCGAGATTCCCGAGCTCGACGGCATGGACGAGTTCCTCGCCGACATCGACCGCATCCTCGTCATCGCGTGCGGCACCGCCGCCTACGCCGGCATGGTCGGCAAGTACGCGCTCGAGACGTGGACGCGTGTTCCCGTCGACGTCGAGCTTGCGCACGAGTTCCGCTACCGCGACCCCGTGCTCTCCGCGCGCACCCTCGTCGTCTCGATCAGCCAGTCGGGCGAGACGATGGACACGCTGATGGCCGTGAAGTACGCGCGTTCGCGCGGTGCCAAGACGCTGTCGATCTGCAACACCCAGGGCGCCACGATCCCGCGCGAGTCGGATGCCATCGTGTACACCCACGCCGGCCCCGAGGTCGCTGTGGCCTCCACCAAGGCCTTCGTCGCGCAGATCACCGCCCTGTACCTGCTTGCGCTGCACGTGGGCCGTGTGCGCGGCGCCATCGACCCCGTCGTGGCCGTCGAGGCCGTGACCGAGCTCGAGGCCGTGCCCGGCAAGATCGCCCGCGTGCTCGAGACCGAGCAGTCGCGCATCGAGCAGCTCGCGCACTGGATGGCCGACACCCGTTCGGTGCTGTTCCTCGGCCGCAACGTCGGCTACCCGATCGCGCTCGAGGGTGCGCTCAAGCTCAAGGAGCTGGCCTACATCCACGCCGAGGGCTTCGCCGCCGGCGAGCTCAAGCACGGTCCCATCGCGCTGATCGAGCCCGGACAGCCCGTGTTCGTCGTCGTCCCGAGCCCGCGCGGGTCGGGTGAGATGCACAAGAAGGTCGTCTCGAACATCGAGGAGATCCGCGCCCGCGGTGCCCGCGTGATCGCGATCGCCGAGGAGGGCGACGTGGCCGTGCTGCCCGCCGCCGATGAGGTTCTGCGCATCCCGCTCGCGGCCCCCCTCTTCGAGCCGCTGCTGGCCGTGGTGCCACTGCACATCTTCGCGATGGGCCTCGCCGAGGCGAAGGGCCTCGACGTCGACCAGCCGCGCAACCTGGCGAAGTCGGTGACGGTCGAGTAGGACTCGTCGTCTTCGGGGCCGGATGCCGTGGCATCCGGCCCCTTCGTCGTCTCGGGTGCCCGCCGGCACCGGCAGAATGGAACGGATGCCGAGAGGGGAGGGCCCATGATCGTCGGAATCGGCGTCGACCTGGTCGACGTTCCGCGGTTCGAGGAGCACCTCGCTCGCACCCCGCGCCTGCTGCCGCGTCTGTTCGCCCCCGCGGAGCGCGTGCTCAAGCCGAGATCGCTGGCCGCCCGGTACGCCGCGAAAGAAGCGCTCATCAAGGCCCTCGGAGGGTCGGACGGCGTGCACTGGACCGACATCGAGGTCACCTCGGAGCCGTCGGGTCGCCCCGTCTTCGCGCTCAGCGGAGAGACGGCGGCGACCATCGCTGCACGCGGCATCACCGCTGTGCACCTGTCGATGTCGCACGATGCCGGGCTCGCGACGGCCTACGTGGTCGCCGAGGCGGCATCCGGAATCGAACCCACCCGAGAGGACACCGCGTGAGCATGGCATCCGGGGTGCTGCGCGAAGCGCTCATCGACGTCGACGCGATCACCGAGAACGTCCGGCACCTGCGCCGGCTGACCGGCTCCGAGATCATCGCCGTGGTCAAGGCCGACGGCTACGGCCACGGTGCGTTCCGCGCGGCGCAGGCGGCGCTGCGGGGAGGGGCGACCCGCATCGGCGTCTCCGACATCGACGAGGCCCTGGCGCTGCGTCGCGCCGGCATCCGCGCCCCGCTCTTCGCGTGGCTGCACGCGCCCGGCGCGTCGTTCGTCGAGGCCGTGCGACACGAGGTCGAGCTCGGCATCTCCGACCTCGACCAGCTGTTGCGGGCAGCGGAGGCCGCCCAGGGCGAGCGCCCCGCCGCCGTCCACCTGAAGATCGAGACCGGGCTCTCGCGCAACGGCATCGCACCGGCGGACTGGCGGCAGGTGTTCTCGGAGGCCGCGCGTCTGGAGCGGATCGGTCGCCTGCGCGTGGTCGGGCTGTTCTCCCACCTGTCGAACACGAGCATCGACGACGATCGGGCGGCGCTGGCGAAGTTCGAGGAGGGCGTCGTGCTCGCCGCGGGCGTCGGCCTGACCCCTCCGCTGCGCCACATCGCCGCGACGAACGCGGCGATCGCCCTTCCCGAGGCGCGGCTGGGCTGCGTGCGCATCGGCATCGGCATCTACGGCGTCTCGCCGTTCGACGACCGGACGCCCGCCGATCTGGGTCTGCGCCCCGCGATGACCTTGCGCGGCGCCGTCGCGGCCGTGCGCCGCGTGCCCGCCGGCACCGGGGTCTCGTACGGCTACGACTACCGCACGACGACCGACACCACCCTCGCGCTCGTGCCCCTCGGGTACGCCGATGGCGTGCCGCGACAGGCCTCGGGTCGGGGCCCCGTGACGATCGGCGGTCGTCGGTTCACCGTCGCGGGTCGCATCGCGATGGACCAGTTCGTCGTCGACGTCGGCGATCACCCGGTGGCCGTGGGCGACGAGGTCGTCCTCTTCGGCGACCCGACCCTGGGTGTGCCCTCGGCGCGCGAGTGGGCGGAGGCCGCCGACACCATCGACTACGAGATCGTCACGCGGGTGGGGGCGCGCGTACCGCGACGGGAGGGCGGGGCATGAGCATTCCGGACGACCTGCTGGGCGAGCGCGTCATCGACGCCCCCGGCGACATGGAGGAGCTCGGCCGCGCGATCGGTCGCGTCCTCGAGCCGGGCGACGTCGTGGTGCTCACCGGCCCGCTCGGGGCGGGGAAGACGACCCTGACCCGGGGGATCGGCGAGGGTCTCGGCATCCGGGGTCCCGTCCAGAGTCCGACGTTCGTGATCGCGCGCACGCACCCCTCGCTGGTCGGGGGGACTCCGCTGGTGCATGTCGACGCGTACCGGCTCGGGGCGGCCGTCGAACTCGATGACCTCGACATCGACGTGGCCGGATCCGCCGTCATCGTCGAGTGGGGGCGCGGGGTCGCGGAGTACTTGGCCGACCGATGGTGGGAGATCGAGATCTCGCGTCAGGTCGGCGGCCGCGGTGTCGACAACGCCTGCGGTGAGATCGCGGTGCACACCGTCGAGCTCGACGCCGACGCCCCGCGGACGGTCACGATCTCGCGTCGTCCCTGAAACGCCGCGTCTGGCCGGTGGGCCGCTGTCGGCCGCCGGCACCGCGCGCGGGTGCGCGATGCGCCGACCACACCTCGCGGAGGGCGCGCAGCGTCTCGACCGGCTGCTCGACGTGGGCGAAGTGGCCGCTGTCGGCGAGCACGCGGTCGTCGTAGTCGCGCATGAGGCGCGCCCAATCGTGTGCGTCGCGGGCGGAGACGAAGACGTCGTGCTCGCCTCGGACCGAGCGCACGGGGCAGGAGATGCGTCGCCAGACGCCGTCGTCGTGCGTGCGCGACGCCTGCATCGCGGCGAGGAACGCCGTCGGACGGATCTCCGTGGCGAGGGCGTCGGTCACCGCCCGATCCACCCCGTCCGGATGCCGGAACAGGGGCCGCGCCAAACGGTGCAGCAGACCCGTGCGGCGCAGGACCCGCAGCAGCGGGGCGGACAGCGGTCCGAGCGCGCGCAGGATGCGCATGGCCAGAACCATCCCGGCGAGCCACGGCAACCGCGCCGCCTTCGCGATCGGGCGCCGGCCGACGGTACGTGCTCCGGCGCCGCTCGGTGAGACCACGCCGACCGCGACGGTGTCGTTCGGGAAGCGTGCGGCGACGTCGAGGGCGATCACGCCGCCGAGGGATTGGCCGACGATGCGCCAGCGCGGGTAGCCGAGTGCCCGGGCGACGGCGGCGACAGCGACCGCGAGGTCGGCGGGGTCGGGGACCGGGCCCGGCGTCTCGCCCCAGCCGGGGAGGTCGATTGCCACGATGTCGGACAGCGGCAGGCGCAGGGCGTCGGATGCCGCGATGAGCGGTACCCACGTGCGCCACGATCCCGCGGCCCCGTGCAGGAGGACCGTGGCGACGGGGTTCCCCGACGCCCGACCCGCGCGCACGACGATCGGCCCCACCCCCGTCGGAACGACGACGCGGCGCAGGCCGAGGTCGGTGGCATCCATGTCCCTTCTTCGGAGCGGAGGCGGTCCCGGATGCCGTGTCGGAGGCGCCGACTACCCTGGAACCGTGATCATCGGCATCGACACCTCGCTCGGCACCGCTGTCGCGGCCATCGCTCGCGACGGCGAGATCCTCGCCGAGGAGCAGAGCAGCAACCCTCTCGGGCACGCCGAGGTGATCGGCGGCCTGCTGCGACGCGCCACCACCGCAGCTCCCGCGCCGACGCATGTCGCGATCGGCATGGGACCGGGGCCCTTCACCGGGCTGCGCGTGGGCATCGCCACCGCTCGGGTCTATGCGCTTGGTCGCGGCGTGCCGCTGGTCGCCGTGCCGAGCCACGACGGCGTCGCCCTCGGCGTGCTGCTCGCCGACGCCCTGACCGGTACCGAGACCGGCCGCTTCGCCGTCGTGACCGACGCCCGCCGCAGAGAATTCGCCTACAGCGTCTACGACGGGCTCGACGACGACGGACTGCCCGTGCGCGTGACCGAGGCGGCTCTCAGCCCTCGCGACGACCTCGACGCGCGCCTCGAGGAGCGCGGGGCACGCCGCTACGACGCCACGAGCGTGTCGGCCGCGATGATCGCGCTCGCCGCAGCGCGCGCTCTCGACGCCGATCGCACGCTCGCCGGCCCCGAGCCGCTGTACCTGCGCAGCCCCGACGTCGTCGCCGCCCACGCGCCGAAGCGGGTCAGCTGATGTCGACGCGGGTGGCGACCGCCGCCGACCTCGACGCGATCATGGCGCTCGAGCACGCGTCGTTCCCGACCGACGCCTGGAGCCCGGCCATGATGCGCGAAGAGCTGGCCTCGCCGCACGGCTGGTACGTCGTCGTCGAAGAGGCCGGGAGTCTCGTCGGCTACGCGGGCCTGCGCGCGGTGCGCGGGGCTCGGGATGCCGACATCCAGACGATCACGATCTCCGAGTCCGCGCGGGGTCGGGGGCGGGGCCGTGCCCTTCTCGCCGCCCTGCTCGACGAAGCCGCGCGGCGCGAGGTGCACGACGTGTTCCTCGAGGTGCGCGCCGACAACCCGGTCGCGCAGAGGCTGTACCTCTCCGAGGGCTTCGTCGAGGTCGGACGACGACCGCGGTACTACCAGCCCGACGACGTCGACGCGATCGTGATGCAGCTCGACCTGCGGGGCTGGAGCGCGCGGCGTGCGCAGGAGCCGGCATCCGGGATCTCCGAGACCCCCACCACCACCAGCGGAAAGGGATGGTGCTGATGGACGCGCCCCTCGTACTCGGCATCGAGACCAGCTGCGACGAGACCGGCATCGGGATCGTGCGCGGTCGGCAGCTGCTCAGCAACACCATCGCGTCGAGTATGGACGAGCACGCGCGCTACGGCGGCGTCGTGCCCGAGGTCGCCGCGCGCGCCCACCTCGAGGCGCTGCAGCCCTCGATCGACGCCGCGCTCGCCGAGGCCGGCGTGACCCTGGCCGATCTCGACGCCGTGGCCGTGACCAGCGGCCCGGGTCTCGCCGGCGCGCTGATGGTCGGCGTCGGAGCGGCAAAGGGCCTCGCGGTCGCGCTCGACAAGCCGCTGTACGCGGTGAACCACCTGGTCGGTCACATCGCCGCCGACATCCTCGACGCCGACGCGGGCGAGCTCGAATATCCGACCGTCGCGCTGCTGGTGAGCGGCGGTCATACCTCGCTGCTGCTCGTCCGCGATCTCACCAGCGACGTCGAACTGCTGGGCGAGACGATGGACGACGCCGCGGGCGAGGCCTTCGACAAGGTCGCCCGGTTGCTGAAGCTGCCCTACCCCGGCGGACCCGAGATCGACCGGGCGGCCGCCGACGGCGATCCCACGGCGATCCGCTTCCCCCGGGGCCTCTCGCGGGCCTCCGACATGGCCGCGCACCGCTACGACTTCTCGTTCTCGGGGCTCAAGACCGCCGTCGCCCGGTGGGTGGAGCAGCACGAGGCTGCCGGTCAGCCGGTGCCGGTGTCGGACGTCGCGGCGTCGTTCCGCGAGGCCGTCGTCGACGTGCTCGTCACGAAGGCCCTCGACGCGTGCGCGCGATTCGAGGTGCCGCGTCTGCTGCTGGGCGGGGGAGTGATCGCCAACAAGCGCCTGCGCGACGTCGCCCTCGAGCGGGCGGCGGCCGCGGGCGTCGCGGTGCGCATTCCGCCCCTGCGACTGTGCACCGACAACGGTGCGATGATCGCGGCGCTCGCCGCCGAACTGATCTCGTCGGGTCGCCGCCCCTCGACGCTCGCCTTCGGGGCCGACTCGACGCTCCCGGTGACCGAGATCCAGGTGGACGAAGACCCGGATGCCGTGGCTCCGATGCTCCCCTCGGGCAGCGCCCCGTGAGCGAGCCCACACCGCCCACGCGACGCGCCCGCAAGGACGCCCCGCCCGTGCCTTCTCTCGACCCGTCGGACGCCGCCCGTCTCGCCGCGCAGGCGTCGCGGTCTGCTGCCGCCCCGGCCGACGACGACCCCGAGCGACTGCCGACCGCCCAGCTCGAGATGGCCGCCTTCGGCGATCACCTGATCCCCTACGTGCCGCCCGCACCGCCGACCCCGCGGTCGCTCGCACCGGGGGCGCTCGCGGCGGCGATCCTCGCGCTCGTCGCCTCGTTCTTCACCGGCTGGCTGCTGCCGCTGGGCGCCGTCGCGGTGATCCTGTCGATCGTCTCGCTGCGGCGACCCCACGACAGCACCCGGGTGGGGGTCTGGTCGCTGTGCCTCTCGCTGCTGTCGATCGTCTTCAGCGCCGGATGGCTGATCTGGGGTTTTTCGCAGCTCGCCGTGGTCTGACGCGTCGGAGCGGGTCTGTCGTCACACGCGGTCGGCCAGCAGGGCGAGGCGCTTCGAGCCCACGCGGGTGAGGATCAGCGTCGCCGACTCGTCGCCGCGCAGCGACAGCTTCTTGCGCAGCACCGCCGGGTCGACGTCGACGCCGCGCTTCTTGATCTCGAGGGTGCCGATGCCGCGCGCGCGAAGCGCCTGCGCGAGCTTCTTGGGGTCGGCGGGCAGCTGCTCCCGCACGCGGAACGACGACACGAACGGACTCGTCAGCGCCGCATCGGAGGTGAGGTAGGCGATGCCGGGCGCCAGCATCCCGGCATCCAGCGCTCGGGCGACCTCGCCGATGAGGCGCGCGCGGATGACGGCGCCGTCGGGTTCGTGCACGAAAGCGCCGAGCTCGCGCACCTCGACGTCGGGGGTGTCGGCGGGCGCCGTGAGCTCCCACGCGTCGCTCCCGCGCACGACGAGGGCGGCGCGCCGCACGCCTTCGCGGGCGAGGGAGCCCGACCAGAGCACGAGCTCGATGGTCGAGCCGTCGGCGCTGATCCACTGCGCCTCGAGGTCGTCGGGGATCTGGGCGCGGTCGAAGCCCGGCCCGAGCTTCACTCCGCCCGGTTTCGTCTTCAGCAGCTCGAACACCCACTCGAGAGAGGGCGACCACTCGGCGGCCGACACCTGGCGCGTCTCGGAATGGCCCGCCGTGCGTCGCGCGGGGTCGAGCCACACGGCATCCGTCCCGCTGAGGTCGACGTCTTCCGCGCGCGCGTGGGTGACAGAGGCCGCATCGCCGAACGGAGCGAGGTTGTACGCCGCGATCGCCGCGGTGACCTCGTCGGCGTCGACGGCGTGCACCCGGATGCCGATGCCCGCCATCCCGAGGGCGTCGCCGCCGATCCCGCAGCCGAGGTCGGCGACACTGTCGATGCGGGCGGCGCGGAAGCGGCCGGCGTGGCGGGCCGCGATCGACAAACGTGTCGCCTGCTCGAGGCCTGCGCGGGTGAAGAGCATGCGTTCGGCGAACGGGCCGAACTTCGTCGCCGCCTTGACCCGCAGCCGTGCCTGCCCGACGACCGCCGAGACGAGGTCGAGGGAGTGACCCGCGGCGCGCAGGCGCGACACCGTGCGGGCGGCGTCGTCGGTCGAGGCGATGGGTCCGGCCTCGTCGAGGAGGCGCAGGCCCTCGGGCGTGAGCAGGGCGGTCAGCTCGCTGGTGTCCACTGATTCAGCCTAGGCGGGCGGCCGTGTTGGCACTCGCGTTGCGTGAGTGCCAACGCTTCTCTACACTCGGATTAGCACTCTCCCCGCGTGAGTGCTGACAAGTCTTCTGTAACGAGAAAGAAGAGGTAGACCGTGTCGGTTTCCATCAAGCCGCTCGAGGACCGCATCGTCATCAAGCAGGTCGAGGCTGAGCAGACCACCGCGAGTGGTCTCGTCATCCCCGACACCGCCAAGGAGAAGCCGCAGGAGGGCGAAGTCGTCGCCGTCGGCCCCGGCCGCATCGACGACAACGGCAACCGTGTCCCCCTCGACGTCGCCGTCGGCGACCGCGTGCTCTACAGCAAGTACGGCGGCACCGAGGTCAAGTTCGGCGCCGAAGAGTACCTCGTGCTCTCGGCTCGCGACGTGCTGGCGGTCGTCGTCCGCTGATCGAGTGAGATCCTCCGAAGACCCCGGATGCCACGGCATCCGGGGTCTTCGTCGTTCCCGGGATCGGCCGGGGCCTCTGGCAGGAAAGAGTGCACCGGCGTCGCTCGGCCTCTCCTCGCGCCGCGTAGGCTGAATCGGTGACCCCCGCCGCCCCCGCACCCACCGGCGGGAGCAACCGCGGAGTGCTCTACGCCTTCTCCGCCTACCTGCTGTGGGGCGTCCTGCCCATCTACTTCCTGCAGCTCGCCCCCACCGGCCCGTTCGAGGTCGTCGCGTGGCGAATCATCCTGGCGTTCGTGTTCTGCCTCCTGCTGCTCACGGTGCTGCGCACCTGGAAGGCGTTCCTCGCGATCGTGCGCCAGCCGCGGCTGATGGCGCTCACGGCGCTGGCCGGCGTGCTGATCTACGTGAACTGGCAGACGTATCTGTTCGGGGCGCTGACCGGGCACGTGATCGAGACGAGCCTCGGCTACTTCATCAACCCGATCGTCACCGTGCTGCTGGGGGTCATCGTTCTGCGCGAGCGGCTGCGCGTGATCCCGTGGATCGCGATCGGCCTGGCCGTCGTCGCCGTCGCGGTGATCGTCATCGGCTACGGCGCCTTCCCCTGGATCGCCCTGACGCTGGCGTTCTCGTTCGGCTTCTACGGTCTCGTGAAGAAGCAGATCGGGCCGGCGGTCGACGCCGTCAGCGGGCTGACCCTCGAGTCGATGTGGCTGTTGCCGGTCGCCGTGATCCAACTGTTCTTCGTGGCGAACCTCACGGGCATCACCCTCGGCACCGCGGGCGTGCTGCACACCGTGCTCCTGCTGCTCGCCGGCGCCGTCACCGCCGTGCCCCTGCTGCTGTTCGCCTCGGGCGCGCGGCGCGTGCCGCTGACGGTGATCGGACTGCTGCAGTTCGTGGCGCCGATCATCCAGTTCGCGATCGGCGTGTGGGTGCTCGGTGAGCCGATGACCATCGAGCGGTGGATCGGCTTCGCCCTCGTGTGGATCGCCCTGGCGATGCTCAGCGTCGACTCCGTCATCGCGTCGCGGCGCAACCGCCGAGTGGTCGCCGACGTCGTCGAACCCGTCTGAGCGCCCCGCGTCCCCCGTTCGGTCTACAGACGTCGGCGGCGGGGGTCTGCCAGAGTGTGAGCACCCCGCGGGATCGCGCTTCTCGAATCGGCTCCTTCTTCGTAATCGGTCCCGTCGGGTAGGTGCGATGAGGGGCTCCGTCAACGCGCGATGCCAACCGTTATGCGGCCGTGACCGCTTCGACCCACATCGTTAACGAACGGCAACACGCGGAAAATGCGCGGCCGATTAGGTTTGGGGACACCAGGCGGCCCAAAGGGTCGCCGAACGTTCATTCACAGCAAGGAGCCCTATGAACGTCTTCACGCGTACGCGCACCGCGAAGGTCCTCGGCGGTATCGCCCTGGTCGGCGCCAGCGCGCTCGTCCTCGCCGGATGCTCTGGTGGCGGCGGCAGCGAAGCCGCAGCGCCCAGCGCATCGTCCGGCGGCGGGGCAACCTCGACCGCCGACGGCACGTTCCACGTCGGCACGATCCTGCCCGCCACGGGTAACCTCGCCTTCCTCGGCCCGCCCGAGGTCGCGGGTGTCAAGCTCGCCATCAAGGACATCGAGGCCACCGGCGGCGACTTCCCCTTCAAGACCGAGCTGACCGAGCGCGACTCGGGTGACACCACCACCGACATCGCCACGCAGTCGGCCACCGAGCTCGTCGACGCGGGCGCCGACGTCGTCATCGGTGCCGCCTCGTCGGGTGTGTCGTTCACGTTCGTCGACCAGCTGGTCAACGCGGGTGTCGTGCAGATCTCGCCGGCCAACACCTCGCCCGACTTCACGACCTACGCCGACGACGGGTACTACTGGCGCACCGCGCCCTCCGACGTGCTGCAGGGCCGCGTGCTCGGAAACCTGATGACCGGAGACGGTGCCGCCAACATCGGCATCATCTACATCAACGACCCGTACGGCATCGGCCTCAAGGACAACGCGACCAAGGCCGTTGAGGCCGCCGGTGGCGAGGTCTCGGTCGCCGTTCCCTACAACCCGGGTGACACCGTGTTCACCTCGCAGGTCGACCAGCTGCTCGCGGCCAAGCCCGACGCCGTCGCGGTCATCGCCTTCGAGGAGACCTCGTCGATCATCCCGCAGCTCGTCAGCACGCAGGGCTACCCGGCGTCGAAGGTCTACTTCGTCGACGGCAACCTGTCGAACTCGTACGAGTTCCCCGCCGGCACGCTGCAGGGCGCCAAGGGCACGCTGCCCGGCAACCCGGCCGACACCTCCTTCCAGGACCGCCTGAAGGAAGTCGACCCCGCGCTGACCGACTACAGCTACGCGCCGGAGTCGTACGACGCCGTCATCGTCGCGGCCCTCGCCGCGGCGCAGGCCAAGGACGACTCGGGTACCGCGATCCGCGACAACATGCAGTCGGTCTCCGAGGACGGCGAGAAGTGCACGACCTTCGCCGACTGCCTCAAGCTGATCAACGCCGGCACCGACATCGACTACGACGGTGTCTCGGGCCCGATCACCTTCGACGGCAACGGTGACCCGACCGAGGCGTACATCGGCATCTACCAGTACGGTGCCGACAACAAGTACACCCTGCTGAACACGGAGTTCGGTTCGCTCAACGAGTGACCTGAGTTCGTACGAGAGGCCCGGATCCGTGAGGATCCGGGCCTCTTCGCATTGCCGGGGGCGGCGTTCGGGTTGCGGGCGGCGGCGTTCGCGTTGCGGGGTCGCGGTGCGGTGTTCGCGGTGCCGGTCGAGAGCGGGTCGACGGCTCCCGTGCGCGCAGCGCGTGCGGAGGACGCGCCGGGATGCCCGTCCCGGCTCTGTGCGCCTCACAGGCGGAACGGGCGGGTCCCCGGGCCCGGGGACCACTCGCGCCATCCCGACAGCTCACAGAGCGCGTACCGGCGCACGGTCCACGCGGGCGCTCGTGGCCCGAGGCCGCCCCTCGTCGCGATCCACGCGCGCGCCGAAGCTCCCGGAACCACGAGTGCCCCGCGGCCGGAGCCGCGGGGCACTGAAGAGCCGGCGTTACTCGGCGTGGGGGTTCTTGCCGCTGTCGCGCTTGGCGTCCTCATCGGCCGCCAGGGTGCCGAGGTACAGCTCGATGACGCGGGGATCATTGAGCAGCTCGCGGCCACCGCCCGTGTACGCATCCTTGCCCTGGTCGAGCACGTACGCCCGGTGGCAGATCTGCAGGCAGCGGCGCGCGTTCTGCTCGACCATGATGATCGTCACGCCCGCGCGGTTGATCTCTGCGACGCGCAGGAACGTCTCGTCCTGACGCACGGGGGAGAGGCCGGCGGACGGCTCGTCGAGCAGCAGCACCGAGGGGTCCATCATGAGCGCGCGGCCCATGGCGACCATCTGCCGCTCACCGCCCGAGAGCGAGCCCGCGCGCTGACGGCGGCGCTTGGCCAGCTCGGGGAACAGGCCGGTCACGAACTCGAAGCGCTCCGCGAACACCTTGGGGCGCTGGAAGAGCCCCATCTGCAGGTTCTCCTCGATCGAGAGGCTCGGGAACACGTTGTTGTTCTGCGGCACCATGCCGACGCCCTTGCCGACGAGCTTGTCGGCCTTGAGCGCGGTGATGTCGTCACCGTTGAGCAGAACGGAGCCCGAACGGATCTTGACCTGGCCGAAGATGGCCTTCAGCAGCGTCGACTTGCCGGCGCCATTGGGGCCGATGATGCCGATCAGATCGCCCTGGTAGGCGTCGACGGTGCACCCGTTGAGGATGTTGACGCCCGGGAGGTATCCGGCGACCAGGTCGTCGGTGCGCAGCACGGGCGTGCGCGTGTCGGTGGCGGTCTGAGACATCAGAGCTTCCCGTCCTTCTCATCGGCGGTGAGCTCCGCCTCCGCCTCGGCGGCGGCTTCGGCCTGGATGGTCTCGAGCTGCGAGGTGGTCATGTCACCGAGGTCGGTGTCGTGGTGGGCGCCCAGGTAGGCATCGATCACTGCCTGATCGCTCATCACGGTCTCGGGCGGACCCTCGGCCACGACCCGGCCCTCGGCCATGACGATGACCCAGTCGGAGATGTGGCGCACCATGTGCATGTCGTGCTCGACGAAGAGCACGCTCATGCCCTCCTTCTTCAGGTCGAGGATGTGACCCAGCAGGCTCTGCGTGAGCGCCGGGTTGACGCCGGCCATCGGCTCGTCGAGCATGACGAGCTTCGGGTCGCTCATGAGCGCCCGCGCCATCTCGAGGAGCTTGCGCTGACCACCCGAGAGCGACGCGGCGAAGTCCTCGCGCTTGGCGTCGAGCTTGAAGCGGCGCAGCAGGTCGTCGGCGCGCTCGGTGTTCTCGGTCTCCTGCGACTTCCAGATGCCGGGGATCAGGGCGCGGAAGATGTTCTCGCCCTTCTGCCCGCGGGCTCCGAGCAGCATGTTCTGCAGCACCGACAGGCGGCCCAGCGACTTGGTGAGCTGGAAGGTGCGCACCATTCCCTTGCGCGACACCTTGAATGCGGCGACGCCGGCGAGGTTCGACCCCTCGAAGCTCCAGCGCCCGGTGTTGGGCTTGTCGAAACCGGTCAGCAGGTTGAACAGCGTGGTCTTACCGGCGCCGTTGGGACCGATCAGGGCGGTGATCTGACCGCGCGGGATCTCGAGGTGATCGACGTCGACGGCTTTGAGGCCGCCGAACTGGCGGGTGACGCTGTCGGCGACGACGATCGGGTCGACCTTCGCGCAGCCTGGGCCGACCTCGCCCTTGACGAGCGGGTGGGTGACGGTCGTGTCAGACATTGAACGACAGCTCCTTCTTGTTGCCGAAAATGCCCTGCGGCCGGAAGATCACGAGCAGCATCAAACCGATGCCGACGAGGATGAAGCGCACCTGACCCGTCTGGGTGGAGGACATGAAGC
Source organism: Microbacterium algihabitans (assembly GCF_032464975.1). Lineage (NCBI taxonomy): Bacteria > Bacillati > Actinomycetota > Actinomycetes > Micrococcales > Microbacteriaceae > Microbacterium > Microbacterium algihabitans. The sequence goes on along the minus strand of NZ_JAWDIU010000001.1, from coordinate 565,523 downwards.
CCAGGATGCCGACGTCGCGCAGACCCACGATGATGCCGTTCGACAGCGAGAGCAGCACCCAGAAGAGCATCGCGCCGACGATGGGTCCGAGCAGGGTCGCGGCCCCACCCAGCAGGAGGGCGGTCCAGATGAAGAACGTCAGCGCCGTTCCGTAGTTACCGGGCTGCACCGCGCGGGGGAGGATGAACACCACTCCCGCCAGGCCGCCCATCACGCCGCCGAGCACGAGCGCCTGCATCTTGTAGGAGTAGACGTTCTTGCCGAGGCTGCGCACGGCGTCTTCGTCTTCGCGGATGCCCTTGACCACGCGGCCCCAGGGGCTGCGCATGAGCACGTAGACGAGGATCGTCGCGAGGATGACGAGCAGCCAGCCGAACAGGCGCACCCACCAGTCGTTCGCCGAGTAGGTCCAGGGGCCGATGCCGTAGGTGCCCGCCGGGAGCGGGTTCATCGCCTGGAATTCGCGGTTGTAGCCGTTGAGGCCCTGCGAGCCGCCGGTGATGTCCGTCAGGCCGACGGTCGAGACCACGTACCGCACGATCTCCGCCGCGGCGATGGTGACGATGGCGAGGTAGTCGGCGCGCAGACGCAGCGTCGGGATGCCGAGGATGAAGGCGAACACCACCGAGGCGACGATGGCGAGGAGGATCGCGAGCCACACGGGGGCCGAGAACGACAGGGTCGCGATGGCGAAGGCGTACGCGCCGACCGCCATGAAGCCGGCCTGGCCGAAGTTGAGCAGGCCCGCGTAGCCGAAGTGGACGCTCAGGCCGATGGCGGCGAGGGCGTAGGCCGCGGTGGTCGGGCTGATGAGCTCGCCCGCGGCGTTGTTGATGATCGAAAGCCAGTCCATGTCGTCGTTCCTCAACCGATCCGCTCTTTACGACCGAGCACACCTTGCGGCCGGAACAGCAGCACGCCGATGAGCACGATCAGGGCCACCGCATACCGAAGGTCGGGAGGGATGACGATGGTGGAAAGTTCCGTGATGATGCCGATGATGAGCGAGCCCACGAGAGCGCCGAACGCGCTGCCGAGGCCACCCAGGGTGACGGCGGCGAACAGCAGGAGCAGGATCGCGAAACCCATGTCCCAGGTGACGCCGCGGTAGAGGCCGTACAGCACGCCCGAGAGACCGGTCAGCGCTCCCGCCAGCACCCACACGATGCGGATCACGCGGTCGACGTTGATGCCGGATGCCGCGGCGAGCGAGGCGTTGTCGCTCACGGCGCGCGTGGCCTTGCCGATGCGGGTGCGCGTGAGGAAGTAGGCGACGAAGGCCAGCATCACGATGCTGACGCCCATGCTGATGATCGAGGTCAGGGTCACCGTGACGGGTCCGATGGTCACGTTGTCGGTGATGCCGGTGTCGATGTTGCGCGTGCCGCCGTCGAAGAAGTACAGGTACAGGTAGCGCAGCACGATCGACAGACCGATCGTGACGATGAGCACCTGCACCAACCCCACCCCGCGCTTTCGCAGGGGTTTGAAGAGCACGGCATCCTGTGTCCACCCGAGAGCCGCCGAGAGGGCGACGGTGAGCAGGATCGCCAGGATGATGTTCCAGCCCATGGCCGTGAACACGTAGAAGATGATCGCGCCGAAGGTGAGCATCTCGCCGTGGGCGAAGTTGTTCACGCCGGTGGTGCCGAAGATGAGCGAGATGCCGATCGCGGCGAGCGCCAGCAGCAGGCCGAAGTTCAGGCCGTAGAAGAACCGCGAGAAAAGCGTGTCCCAGATCGTGGCCGTCGCGGCCGTGCCCTCACCCGTGGGGAACAGCACGTTGACCGTGTTGGTCGTGCCGATCGTCACGTCGCGGGTGATGTTGTCGGGGTCGCGCGGGGCGACTCCGTCGGGAAGGGTGTCGACCTGCAGCTGCGCGGTGTACGCGCCCGGCCCCGGGACCGAGACCGACCAGCGCCCGTCGGCGCCGGTGGTGCCGACCTCGCTGAAGCCCGAGCCTTCGACGGTGACCTGAACCCCCTCGAGTGGCTCGTCGCCGGAGCGGATGATGCCGCCCACCGAGTACTGAGTGGACACGTCGCCGGTGCCGGCCGAGGCGGCCGGAGTCGGGGCGGGCGTCGTCTGCGCGCTCGCCGGTGAGGCGAGGAGCAGGCTCAGAACGGCGATCGCACTCGCGAGGAGCGAGACGATCACAGCCATGCGGGATAGGGATCGCGATCGTATCGCGGTGGGGGAGGAATGACCCACGGAGTCTCCAGTTCGGCAGCGCTGACGAAGTCGTCCCGTCAGCTTCGACGGTCGACGCTACGAGCGTAATGTGTCGCGCGTGTTTCCAGTGACGAGTCGTTAGCGAACCGTGTCGTCGCGGCTGCGCACGGCGGACAAACGTCCGGGAATGTCACGGACCCCTTCGACGCTTACACTTTGAGACGGAGCGCTTCGCACGCGTTCCGGCCGACGTCGTCCCGAACAGAGCAGGCGCCGCGCGCGCAGGAGGATCCATGGAGCAGCACGACCCCTTCGGTTTCATCGGACTGACCTATGACGACGTGTTGCTCCTGCCGGGGCACACCGACGTCATCCCGAGCGAGGCCGATACGTCGTCGCGTCTGTCGCGCCGCATCACGGTCGCGACGCCTCTTCTCTCGAGCGCGATGGACACCGTCACCGAAGCGCGCATGGCGATCGCGATCGCACGCCAGGGCGGCATCGGCATCGTGCACCGCAACCTCTCGATCGAGGATCAGGCCGGCATCGTCGACCAGGTCAAGCGCAGCGAGTCGGGCATGGTCTCGAACCCCATCACCACGAACCCGGATGCCACGGTCGCCGAGGTCGACGCGATGTGCGCGCAGTACCGCATCTCGGGCCTGCCGGTGGTCGACCCCGACGGCGTGCTGGTCGGCATCATCACCAACCGCGACATGCGCTTCGTCTCGGGCTTCGAGCGCCAGACCACCAAGGTCAAGGACGTGATGACCAAGGACGGTCTGATCACCGGGCACGTCGGCATCCACGCCAACGATGTCATCGCGACCTTCGCCAAGCACCGCGTCGAGAAGCTGCCGCTCGTCGACGACGAGGGCAAGCTCGCCGGTCTCATCACCATCAAGGACTTCGACAAGAGCGAGAAGTACCCCCTCGCCACCAAGGACGAGCAGGGACGCCTGCGCGTCGGCGCGGCGATCGGCTTCTTCGGCGACGCCTGGCAGCGTGCCGAGGCGCTCCGCGACGCGGGCGTCGACGTGCTCGTCGTCGACACCGCCAACGGTCAGTCGGCGGGCGTGATCGACATCGTGCGGCGCGTCAAGGCCGATCCGACGTTCGACCACATCGACGTCATCGGCGGCAACGTCGCCACGCGCGAGGGGGCCCAGGCGCTCATCGACGCGGGCGTCGACGCCGTGAAGGTGGGCGTCGGCCCGGGCTCCATCTGCACCACCCGCGTCGTCGCGGGCGTCGGTGTCCCCCAGGTGACCGCGATCTACGAAGCCGCGAAGGCGGCGATCCCCGCGGGCGTGCCCGTGATCGCCGACGGTGGGCTGCAGTATTCGGGCGACATCGCCAAGGCCCTCGTGGCCGGCGCCGACACCGTGATGCTCGGCTCGCTCCTCGCGGGAACCGACGAGTCGCCGGGCGAGATCGTCTTCCAGGGCGGCAAGCAGTTCAAGCAGTACCGCGGGATGGGCTCGCTCGGTGCCCTGCAGACGCGCGGCAAGAAGACCTCGTACTCGAAGGACCGCTACTTCCAGGCGGACGTGCCGAGCGACGACAAGCTGATCCCCGAGGGCATCGAGGGTCAGGTGCCCTACCGCGGACCCGTCGCGGCCGTGGCCTACCAGCTGATCGGCGGACTGCGTCAGTCGATGTTCTACGTCGGCGCTCGCACCGTCGAGGAGCTCAAGACCAAGGGCAAGTTCGTCCGCATCACCTCGGCGGGACTCAAGGAGTCGCACCCGCACGACGTGCAGATCGTCGTCGAGGCGCCGAACTACAAGAAGTAATCGCGTCGCACGAAGGGCCGGGCCGATAGCCCGGCCCATTGTGGTCTCAGAGGGACGTGCGCGGCTACGCTGTGCGCATGATCCGACGGCGCAGCCACCCGGCGGCGTCGATGTCGGCGCGGCGGACCGAGGCGTTCACCGACGGCGTCTTCGCGATCGCGGCCACGTTGCTCGTGCTGGGGCTGACCGATCAGTCGCTGGGGTCGCCCACCACGGACGACGCGTTGGCTCGGGGTCTGCTCGATCTCGCCCACCCGCTGTTCTCGTTCGTCATCAGCTTCCTCATCCTGTGCGTGATGTGGATGACCCACGTGCGCCAGTTCGAGTGGATCGTGCGAATCGACGACACCGGCATGTGGATCAACAACATCCGGTTGCTGCTGGTCGTGCTCGTGCCGTTCACCTCGTCGCTGGACACCACCCACTCCGACCTCCTTCTCGGTCGCGTCCTGCTCCCCGTCAACTTCTTCCTCGCGATCGTCATGGGCTGGCTGCAGTGGGCGTGGGCCGTGCACTCGGGGGCGATCGCCGATCTGACGCGGGACGACGCGCGGCGACTGGGTCGCGCGAGCCTCAGCGCGGTCATCCTCAGCGCGGCGGCGATGCTGCTGAGCCCGCTGCTCGGCTCGATCGGCTTCGTGCTGTTCGCCTTCGACGGCCTGCTCACCCGCCTGCTGCGGGGCTCGGACGATCCGCTGAGTCCGCCCTCTGCGTCTGCTGCGCAGTCCGACGCGGCCGACGGCGATGTCGGAGGGCGCGGGTAGGCTGGTCGGGTGACCATGGAGATCGATCTCGGCCGCGCCAAGCGCGCCCGCCGCGCGTACACCTTCGACGACATCGCCGTCGTGCCGTCGCGGCGCACGCGCAACCCCGAAGACGTCTCGACCGCGTGGACCATCGACGCGTTCCCGTTCGAGATCCCGGTGCTCGGTGCGCCGATGGACTCCGTGGTCAGCCCGCGCACCGCGATCGAGCTCGGGCGCCTCGGCGGCCTGGGCGTCCTCGACCTCGAGGGGCTCTGGACGCGGTACGACGACCCCGAGCCGCTCCTGGCCGAGATCGCGACGCTGCCCGAGGCCGACGCCACGCGGCGCATGCAGCAGTTGTACTCCGAGCCCATCAAGCCCGAGCTCGTGCGCGACCGCCTCGCCGAGGTGCGCGCTGCGGGCGTGACCGTCGCGGGTGCCCTCACTCCGCAGCGCACCAACGACCTGTACGAGACCGTCGTCGCCGCCGGCGTCGACCTGTTCGTCATCCGTGGCACTACGGTCTCGGCCGAGCACGTCTCGAGCGTCGACGAGCCCCTGAACCTGAAGAAGTTCATCTACGACCTCGACGTGCCCGTGATCGTCGGCGGCGCCGCGACCTACACCGCCGCTTTGCACCTCATGCGCACGGGGGCCGCGGGCGTGCTGGTCGGCTTCGGCGGCGGTGCGGCCTCGACGACGCGCGCCACGCTGGGCCTGCACGCGCCCATGGCCACCGCGGTCGCCGACGTCGCCGGCGCCCGTCGCGACTACCTCGACGAGTCGGGCGGACGCTACGTGCACGTGATCGCCGACGGCGGGGTCGGAACCTCCGGTGACATCGTGAAGGCTCTCGCCATGGGCGCGGATGCCGTCATGCTCGGTGTCGCGCTCGCGCGAGCGACCGATGCCCCCGGCCGCGGTTTCCACTGGGGTCCCGAGGCGCACCACGCCAAGCTGCCGCGCGGACGCCGCGTGGCCGTCGATCGCGTGGGCCCGCTCGAGCAGGTCCTCTACGGTCCCGCGCCCGTCGCCGACGGCACCGCCAACCTCATCGGCGCCCTCAAGAAGTCGATGGCGACCACCGGGTACTCCGACCTCAAGGAGTTTCAGCGCGTCGAGGTCGTCGTCGCGCCCTACGGGCACTGACCTCCGAAAGCCCCATGACCTCCACCCCCATGACCGAGCCGGCGCCGCCGCAGATCTTTCCGCCGACGCTGCGCGAGGTCATGCTGCGCCCGCGCTGGATCGCGCTGCTGGCGTTCTCACTCGTGGTCGCGGGGGTACTCGCGTGGCTCGGGCAGTGGCAGCTGGGTCGTGCCGTCGACACGTCGCCGCCCGAGCCGGGACTGACCGAGGTCGTGCAACCGCTCGCCGACGTCGTCAAACCGGGCGACTACCTCCCCGAACCCCTCGTGGGGCAGCGGGTCGAGGTAAGCGGCACGTGGGTGGCATCCGACTTCATCGTCGTCTCGTCGCGCTACAACAACGACGTCGAGGGCTACTGGGTGACCGGCCAGCTCCGCGTCGCGGGTGCGGTCACGCCGACCTCGATCGCCGTGGCGACCGGGTGGACGAGCAGCCTCGACCAGGCGAACGCCGCGGCCGCCCAGCTCGAGGCCGACGCGGGGGCGAATCCCGCCGCCGTCGTCGAGGTGACCGGGCGCCTGATCTCCGACGAAGGGCCCTCGGTGCCGCCCGCCGGGGTCGACCCGCAGACGCTGGTCAAGATGTCGCCGGCCATGCTGCTCGGCCGCTGGCACGACACCGCCGACCTCGACGTCTACCGGCAGTACGTCGCCTCCCAGACGGCGATCGGTCCCCTCGACGACATCGCCTCGCCCGCGCCCGACGAGCGTTCCCGGGTCAACTGGCTCAACATCTTCTACGCGGCGGAATGGGCGATCTTCGCCGGCTTCGCGCTGTACCTCTGGTACCGCCTCGCGCGTGACGCGTGGGAGAAAGAAGTCGAAGACCTCGAAGACGAACAGGCCGAGGCTCTCGCGGAAAGCTCCGCGTCGAGCAGTCCGGCAGGAGCCGCGGAAAGCCGCGACTAGACTGGCATCCATGCCCCGCGCCCCCAAGCTCGCCTCGTTCCCGGCGATCCGCGGAGCCCTGAAGTTCTACCAGATCTGCTCCGTCATCACCGGTATCGGCCTGCTGCTGCTGGTCACCGAGATGATCCTGAAGTACACGCCCATTCACGTGGAGCTGTTCCTCGGCGGATCCGGCGGCTTCCTGTGGTTCGCGGATGCCGTGCCCGGTCCCGACTGCCAGTGGTTCTCGCTCTTCATGCCCGGCGGTAACGGCTGCAGCATCCTCTCGACCGGCGACGGAGTGAACGTCTCGCTGGCGATCCTCGTGGCCCACGGCTGGTTCTACGTCGTCTACCTGTTCTCGTGCTTCCGCGTGTGGAGCCTCATGCGGTGGCCCTTCAGCCGGTTCGTGTTCCTCGCCCTCGGTGGCGTCGTGCCGTTCCTGTCCTTCATCCTCGAAGTGCGCACCGCCCGCCGCGTGCGCGCCTACCTCGCCGAGCGAGAAGCCGCCCAGGCCGCCGCTCCCGTACCCGCCCCGGAAGGCAACCGGTGACCGAACAGACCGAAACGTCCCAGCGCCCCGTCCTCGTCGTCGACTTCGGCGCCCAGTACGCGCAGTTGATCGCCCGTCGCGTCCGCGAAGCGGGCGTGTACAGCGAGATCGTGCCGCACACCGCCACCGCCGACGAGATCGCGGCAAAGAACCCCGTCGGCCTCATCCTGTCGGGTGGCCCCTCGTCGGTGTACGAAGAAGGAGCCCCGAGCCTCGACTCGGGCGTCTTCGACCTCGACGTGCCCACGCTCGGCATCTGCTACGGCTTCCAGGTGATGGCCAAGGCGCTCGGCGGCGAGGTGGCCAACACCGGCCTCCGCGAATACGGGGCGACGGATGCCACTGTCGTCACCGAGGGCACTCTGCTCGAGGGTCAGCCCGCCGAGCAGAACGTCTGGATGAGCCACGGCGACCAGGTGTCGCGCGCCCCCGAGGGCTTCGAGGTGCTCGCCCGCACGGCGCACACCCCCGTCGCGGCGTTCGCGAACGACGCCCGCCGCATGTACGGCGTGCAGTGGCACCCCGAGGTCAAGCACTCCGACCACGGCCAGCAGGTGCTCGAGAACTTCCTCCACAAGGCCGCAGGGCTCCCCGCCGACTGGAACAGCGGAAACGTCATCGCCGAACAGGTCGAGCGCATCCGTCAGCAGGTCGGCACCAGCCGCGTCATCTCGGCCCTCTCGGGTGGCGTCGACTCCGCCGTCTCGACGGCCCTCGTGCACGAGGCCGTCGGCGACCAGCTCATCGCCGTGTTCGTCGACCACGGACTGCTGCGCAAGGGCGAGCGCGAGCAGGTCGAGAACGACTACGTCGCCTCGACCGGCGTGAAGCTCATCACCGTCGACGCGCGCGAGACGTTCCTCGACGCCCTCGCCGGAGTCAGCGACCCCGAGCAGAAGCGCAAGATCATCGGCCGCGAGTTCATCCGCGCGTTCGAGAAGGTCCAGGCCGACCTCGTCGCCGAAGCCAAGGCCGAAGGCGAGCAGGTGCGCTTCCTCGTGCAGGGCACCCTGTACCCCGACGTCGTCGAGTCCGGTGGCGGCGCCGGTACGGCGAACATCAAGAGCCACCACAACGTCGGCGGCCTGCCCGAAGACCTGCAGTTCGAGCTCGTCGAGCCGCTGCGCACCCTCTTCAAAGACGAGGTGCGCGCGATCGGCCGCGAACTCGGCCTGCCCGAGGCCATCGTCGGCCGTCAGCCCTTTCCGGGGCCCGGTCTTGGCATCCGCATCGTGGGCGAGGTCACCGCTGACCGTCTCGAGATCCTGCGTGAGGCCGACGCCATCGCCCGCGCCGAGCTGACCAAGGCGGGCCTCGACAACGAGATCTGGCAGTGCCCCGTCGTGCTGCTCGCCGACGTACGCTCGGTCGGCGTGCAGGGCGACGGCCGCACCTACGGCCACCCCATCGTGCTGCGCCCCGTCTCGAGCGAAGACGCCATGACCGCCGACTGGACGCGCCTGCCCTACGACGTGCTGTCGAAGATCTCGAACCGCATCACCAACGAAGTGCGCGACGTCAACCGCGTGGTTCTCGACGTGACGTCGAAGCCGCCGGGGACGATCGAGTGGGAGTGAGCGTCTAGCCTGCGCCCGCGCCGACGTCGTCGGCCGGCTCCGGGGCACCGCCTTCGGGTCGAGAGCGGGGCCCCTACCCCGATCGACCCGGAGGCGGTGCTCCTTCGCCGTCCGGCGCCGGCGTCGCTCTGTCTCGACGCGGAGGGTATGTGGCGGGGCCCCTACCCCGATTGACTCGGGAGGGCGTGTCACTTCGCCTTGCGTGCGCGGCGGCACTCGCGCTCCGCCCGCCCGGTTGCCGGGTTTGGGGCGGCATTTTTCGTTTGGGGCGGGAAAAATGCGCCCCGGGCGACGGAATCTGCCCCAAACCATGTCACGACGTGGCCCCGGGGCCACGTTTGGCGCCCCGGGGCCATGTGCGGCGCCCCGGCGACATCGGCGGCTGCACGGGCGGCGCCCGGGGCCACCGCCCGCGACCCGATGGGCACGCTGGCAGACCGCAGCCCCGGCGCGCGCAAACCGCGCACGCCAGCGCCCGGGACCCGATGAGCCACGAGGCGCCCGCGGCTCCGGCGCGCCGCGGACCGCGCCCGCCGGACCCGATGGGCACGCCGGCAGACCGCAGCCCCGGCGCGCGCAGACCGCGCACGCCAGAGCCCGGGACCCGATGGACAGGGCGGGGCGCCCGCGGCTCCGGCGCGCCGCGGACCGCGCGGCGGGTGGGGGAGGATGGGGGGCGTGACTTCCGGCGACTTCCCCGACGCGTGGTACCTCATCCTGTCGAGCCGGCTGATCCCCGACCTCGACGGCGGATACACGATCGCCACCCTCTCGCGAGCGCGACAGATGGCGGATGCCGGCGCGGACACCCTTCTGCTGACCGTCGACCCCGGTGACGCCGACGCCCACTCCGCGCAGCGCGCGACCTTCGTCGAGCGGGGGACGGCTGCGGCATCCGGGATCTTCCGAAACCTCTTCGACGAGGCCGTCGACGTGCGGGGAGGGGCGGCGGAGTGGGTGCGCGACGCGGCGCATCCCGGTGACGCCGATCCGGCACTGGAGTACCGCGGCGTGGCCGGGGGAGCGGTCGAGCTCCCCGTGGTGATCGACCCCGACTGGCACCTCACGACGGCGCCGATCGTGATCCGGGATGCCGCGGGTAAAAACGTCGGCGTGATCGACGGATTCGGGGCGCTGTACCGCGCCTGGCTGACCCACCTGGCCGGCCGGCTCCACGCCGAGAACGACCGGCCGATCGTCGTCATCTGCGAATCGCGGCAGCTCGGCGAGGTCATCGCGGGCTGGGGTGACGACGCCGTGCGGATCGTGCACACCGTGCACACGATCCACCTCGAGCCGCCGTTCCAGGCCGACTCCGACCTCAACCCGCTCTGGACGCGGTGGTTCGAGATCGCTTCGCGCTTCGACGCCGTGCTGTGGCCGACCGCATACCAGCGCGACGACGTGCGCGCCCGCTTCGGCACCGCCGCGAACGACGTGGTCGCGCCGCACGGGGTGAAGGCTACTGATGCCGTCGTGCCCGCGTCGCAGCGGGAGCGCGGCCTCGTTGTGGTGCTGGGGCGGCTCGCGCCGGGTAAGCGTCTGGATCGAGCGATCAAGGCCTTCGCCCGCGTGCTCGATGACGTGCCGGACGCCCGGCTCGAGCTTTGGGGCGAGGGTGCTCAGCGGGGTGCGCTCGAAGCGCTCGTCGCCGACCGCGGACTCGCGCACGCCGTCTCGCTACCGGGACTCACGACCGAGCCGGGGGCGGTGCTCGATCGCGCCGCGGTGTACCTGACGACCTCCGGCTTCGAGGGGCAGGGGCTCGCCCTCGCCGAAGCCCTCGCGCACGGCACTCCCGTGATCGCGTGGGACATCCGCTACGGCCCGCGCGACATGCTGGCGTCGGGTGGCGGCATCCTGGTTCCGGACGGTGACGACGACGCTCTGGTCGACGCGCTGCGGCGGGTGCTCACGGACGACGGGCTGCGCGAGAGTCTTGCGGCCGAGGCGCGGCAGGCGGCGGATGCCGTGAGCCCGGCGCGCGCGATGCACACGCTCGCCGCGGTCGTACGCGAGGTGCTGGGCAGGCCGCGCCGGCGCTGACGACGGGCAACCGCGACAGCCGCTCGACCTTTCTACCGCGTTCGCCGCATCGGCCAAAGAGTCGCGGTACGCCGGGCCGCACCCTGTCGGCATCCACGCCCGCGACACGATCCAGTGAGGCGAGCGCCTCGGTCGGGCCGTCGATGACGGGCGGCGCGTCCGCTCTGACCGACACCGGCCGAGCCGCGTCGGCGTCCGCGCCCTGCTGTGACCGGGTGAGGCGAGCGCCTCGACCCGGTCGTCGGTGAAGGGTGGAGCGTCCGCTCAGGCCGACACGGTCCGAGCCGCGTCGGCGTCCGCGTCAGCCCCGCGCGACCTTCCGCACCGCGTCGGCCGCATCGGCCGGCGAGCCGCGGAACGCCGGGCCGTGGCCGGGCAGCACCCAGTCGGCATCCAGTCCCGCAATGCGATCCAGCGAGGCGAGGGCCTCGGCCGGGTCGTCGGTGAACGGCGCCGGTCCGGGGCCGGTGCGACCGGTCAGGACGTGTCGGGTCGTGAGGGCGTCGCCGACGAACACGGCGCGAACCGCGGGGGAGAAGACCGCGACGCTGCCCGGCGAGTGGCCGGGCATGCCGACGATGCGGGGGCTTCCGGGCAGGTCGAGGGTCTCGCCGTCGGCGACCTCGCGCACCTCGGTCAGCCACTGCGGACGCATGCCCTTGCGGAGGCCGAAGGCGGCGAAGCCCAGCAGTGGTCCGAGACGGAAGGGACCCATTGCGGTCTTGGGCTTGTCGCCGCCGCGCGCCCGGTCGGCGTCGGCTGCGTGGACGAAGACGGGCACGCCGTGCTCGCGGCGGAGGCGTTCGGCGAATCCGACGTGGTCGCTGTCGCCGTGGGTGAGGATGACGCCGCGGATGTCGTCGGGCGTCCGGCCGATGCTCTGCAGCTCCCGGAGCAGGTCGGCGTACATTCCGGGGAGCCCGGCGTCCACGAGAGTGATGCCCTCGGGGGCGACGACGAGGTACGAGGCGACGATGTCGTTGCCGATGCGGTGGAGCGATGGCGCGAGTCTCATGGGGTGCCTTTCAGGATGGCTACGAGTGTTAGCCATGATAGCTTATAAGCGTAGCTATGAGGAGGGGTCGTGCCCACACCGGAACGAACGTCGCTCGACGAGATCGTCGACGCGGCCGCGGGACTGCTCGAGAAGGGCGGGCCCAGCGCCGTCACGATGCAGGCCGTGGCCCAGGCTGTCGGGGTCAAGGCTCCCTCGCTGTACAAGAGGGTGCGCGACCGCGAAGCCCTGCTCGGACTCGTCGGTGCGGCCGCGGCCGACGACCTGACGGAGCGGCTCGAGGCGGCATCCGGAGGCCTGAACGACCTCCTGGTCGCCTTCCGCGCGTTCGGGCGCGACCGGCCCGAAGCGTTCCGTCTGCTCTTCACGACGGTGGTGGATGCCGACCGGCTCGCTGCCACGAGCGCCCCGGTGCTGCGCGCGACCACCGTCGCCGTGGGCGAGGCTCACGCGCTCGAGGCGGCGAGGCTGCTCACCGCGTGGGCGACCGGGTTCGTGACGATGGAGCTCGCCGGGGCCTTCCGCCTCTGTGGCGACCTCGACGAGGCGTACCGCTACGGCCGGCGCCACCTCGTCGCCTCACTCACGCAGGATCAGGTGGCCGAGCGGCCGGCCCAGGGGTCGTAGTCGGCGATCAGATCCTCTTGCGCCGGGCGGTCGGCATCCGGAACGTGCTGCAGGTTCACGCGGACGCGGTACCAGAGCGAGCTCGACCCGCGCATGCCGTCGACGAGGACGTCGGCGGGGTGGAGCTGCGACGTCGCTTTTGGATGCCGCTGCTTCCACGTCTCGAGGGCGTCGAGCGCCTCGGGCTTGGTCTTGGTGCGCGCGACCTCGATGAGGGGCATGGTCGAGGCCCGGCGGCCCGAACCGTCGGATCTCCGCGGGGGCTTCTCGGCGGGGCCGAGTTCCTTCGCCAGGGCGAGGAGAGCGTCGAGCGAGCCTGCCGCGTCGTCGATGCCCGCGTGCGGGTCACCGATGCTGCGGAAGCGCTCGGGCACCGTGAGCACGGTGAACTCCTCGGGGCGGCGATCTCGGACCTCGTCCCACGTGAGGGGAGTCGAAACGCGGGCATCGGGGAGCGCGCGGATCGAGTACGCCGAGGCGACTGTGCGGTCCTTGGCGTTCTGGTTGAAGTCGACGAAGACGCTCTCGCCGCGCTCCTCCTTCCACCAGCGGGCGGTCGCGAGGCCCGGGGCGCGGTTCTCGACCTCGCGGGCGAGGGTCTCGGCGGCCAGACGCACGTCGGCGTAGTCCCACTCGGGGCGGATGCGCGCGAGGATGTGGAGCCCGCGCGAGCCCGACGTCTTCGGCCATCCGGTCAGACCATGGTCCTCGAGGACGTCGCGGGCGATGAAGGCGACATCGACGATCTGCGACCAGTCGACGCCGGGCATCGGGTCGAGGTCGACGCGCAACTCGTCGGGGTGATCGAGGTCTTCGGCGCGGACGGGGTGCGGGTTCAGATCGAGGCAGCCGAGGTTGACGACCCACGCCAGCCCCGCGGCATCCCGGATCACCGTCTCTTCGGCCGAGGTACCCGAGGCGTAGCGCAGGGTCGCGGTGTCGATGAAGTCAGGGTGGTTCTCGGGAACGCGCTTCTGGAAGAACGGCTCCTGCTCGAGGCCCTTCGAGAAGCGCTTGAGCACCATCGGGCGGCCACCGGCTCCGCGGAGGGCGCCCTCGGCGACGGACAGGTAGTACCGCACGAGGTCGAGCTTGGTGAGACCGCGCTCGGGGAACACGACGCGGTCGGGGCTCGTGACGCGGACCTCGTGGCCGTCGACGTCGAGGATCTCGGGCGGCGTCTTCGCGGGACTCATGGCGCGAGGCTAGCGGCGCGGCATCCGGGGTTCGAGCCCCTTGCGGGCGCCGTGCGGGGGCGTCGCGCGGTGCAGAGGGTCCAAGTAACACCCGGACGAGATCGGGGGGGGATCTTGGACACTCACGGGGTGGCGCAGGGGCCGTTCAGTGCCCACGACACGCCGCTTCCCGCGCGGGCATGCGGCGCGTTTTGGACACTCAACAGGGGGGGGGAGGGCCGGTGCGCGGGGCGTCATGTGCGGGAGCGTCGCGCGCGGGGCTCGCGCGCGCGGCCCGCACGACGAAGGGCCGCCCCGAAACGGGACGGCCCTTCATGCGAGACGCTGCGTCAGTTGTTGCCGCGCAGGATCGCGATCATGCGGAGGATCTCGACGTACAGCCACACGACGGTGACCATGATGCCGAAGGCGCCGACCCAGCCGTAGACCCGGGCTGCGCCGTTGCGGACGCCGCGCTGGATCTGGTCGAAGTCGAGCACCAGCGAGTACGCGGCCATGATGACCACCAGAACGCCGATGATCAGGCCGAGCGGGATGCCCGCGACCTTCATGCTGTACAGGCCGAAGGCGCCACCGGCGATCGGGGCGTTGAAGAGCATCAGGCCGAGGTTCAGCAGGGCGAACACGAGGTAGCCGACCATCGCGATCATGAAGATCTTGGTGGCGCGGGCCGAGGCGCGGATCTTGCCGCTCGCGAAGAGGGCGAGGGTCACGCCGACCACGGAGAGGGTCGCCAGCGTCGCCTGCAGGACGATGCCGGGGAACATGAACTCGAAGAACGCCGAGATGCCACCGACGAACAGGCCCTCGAAGGCCGCGTACGCGATGATGACGGGAACCGACGGCTTCTTCTTGAACGTCGCGACCATCGCCAGCACGAAGCCGACGAGGCCACCGACGATCATCGGGGCGGCGGACGGGTTCGGGTTGGCGACGCTGACACCGGCCATCGACCAGACCCAGCCGACGACGGCGGTCACGACGAGGATGCCGAACAGAGCCAGCGTCTTCATGACGGTGTCTTCGACCGTCATGCGACCGGTCTCGACGGCGCTCGCGGACGGGGCGGCGTACGCGCCTTCGATCGTTGCGGCGGCGGCGGGATCGACGGCCGGGGGCGGGCTGTAGCGCGTGTTAGCGCCACCGGCTCGAGGGTCCTGGAACGCCGGGGTATTGAATGCCGGGTTATTGAGGGCCACGGGAACTCACACTCCAAAGATGGTGATCACAGCACCGTGCTGTAGATAAACACTAGCCGAGCTGGTCGGCAAAATCCTTGTGCTGACTGGGATTTCGCTTTGAGCGATGCTGCCGTTCACCCCGTCTGACTAGCGTGTGCACGTGCCTCTCGTGATCGGTCATCGCGGTGCTCCCGGCTATCTGCCCGAGCACTCGCGCAGCTCCTATCTGCGTGCGATCGAGGCGGGGGTGGATGCCGTCGAGCCCGACGTCGTGCCGTCGAAGGACGGGGTGCTCGTCGTGCGCCACGAGAACGAGATCTCGGGCACGACCGACGTCTCGACGCGTCCGGAGTTCGCCGACCGCCGAACGAGCAAGACCGTCGACGGGGAGCTGATGACCGGCTGGTTCGTCGAGGACTTCACGTGGGAGGAACTGCGCACCCTGCGCTGCCGCGAGCGCATCCCCGCCATCCGGCCCCAGAGCGCCGCCCACGACGACGAGGATGGAGTGCTCTGCCTGCGCGACCTCCTCGACCTCGCTCGCGCGGGCGGAGTGGGAGTCGTCCTCGAGATCAAGCACGCCGCGACCTTCGCCCGGCTGGGATTCGACATGTCCGCTCTCGTCGAGGACGAGCTTCGTGCCGCCGGTTGGGTGGACGCCGTCGATGACCTGGTGATCGAGTCGTTCGAACCGCTCGTTCTCGCGCGGCTGCGGGAACGCGGCATCCGGATCCCCCTCGTGCAGCTCATCGAGGCCGACGGGGCGCCGTGGGACCTGCGTGAACGCCACGGAGCGGATGCCGCGAGCTACCGTTCGATGCTGACGACGGCCGGCCTCGACGCGCTCGCCGCCGAGGTGCAGGGGATCAGCCCCGACAAGAGGATCGTCCTTGCTCCGGACCGGCTGGGGAGGGCTCGCGGACCGGCGCGCGTCGTCGGCGAGGCACAGGACCGCGGGCTGCGCGTCTTCACGTGGACATGCCGACCGGAGAATACGTTCCTTCTCCCGGCATACCGACGGCCCGGCGGCAAGGCCGCGTTCGGCGACTATCGCCGCGAATGGGCGGTTCTGCGAGACGCGGGCCTCGACGGCGTCTTCGTCGACCACGCCGATCTGGGCGTGGAGTTCTTCGGCGCGGCATCCGGAACCGTCTGACGCGCGCGCGCAAGCCCGACCCGGCCCGACGGGTCTCCCGCGAGGATGGCGGCATGACGGTGGACGTGACGGTGGTCGGCGGCGGAATCTCGGGACTCGCCTGCGCGCGAGCGGTGCAGGACGCAGGGGGCACGGCACGTGTGATCGACCGCGGGCGCCGCGTCGGCGGACGCCTGTCGAGCCGCACGGTCGACGGCCGCCCGGTGGACCTCGGTGCGTCGTACTTCGTGGTCGGCGAGGCGGAGGGCTTCTCGCACGTCGTCGCCGATTGGGAGGAGCGCGGGATCGCTCGGCCCTGGACGGATACCTTCCAGGTGATCGACCCCTCCGGTGAGCGCCGGCCGAAGCCCGGACCCATGCGCTGGGCAGCGCCGCTCGGACTGCGATCTCTCGCGCTCGACCTCGCGGACGGCGTGGACGTCGAGTCGGGCCGGGTCGTCGAGAGGGTCGAGCCGCATCGCGTCGACGGCATCGAGGCGGGCGAGGTCGTGCTCGCGATGCCCGCGCCCCAGGCTGCGCGTCTGACCGGTGAGGCGCCCGGGGGCCCGCAGGAGTGGGAGCCCGTGATCGCGGTCGTGTTGCGGTGGGACGGACGGCAGTGGGACGCCGATCTGCACGGGGCGTTCGCCGAAGCGGATGCCGATGTGTCGTTCATCGCCGACGACGGCGACCGTCGCGGAGACGCGGCGCCCGTGCTCGTGGTGCACACGACGGCGGAACGCGCCCGCCGGCACCTCGACGACCCCGACGCGGCGATCGAGCCCGTGCTGGCGGCCACCCGGCGCCTGCTGCGGATCGACGGGGAGCCCGCCTCCGCCCACGCGCACCGCTGGACCTTCGCCCGGCCGACCGAGACGACGGGGGAGCCGTTCTTCCGTTCGCCCGGGCTGTCCGCGTGCGGCGACGCCTGGGGGAAGTCGGCGGCCGTTCGCACGGCGTGGACGTCGGGCGATGCGTTGGGGCGCGCCCTCGTCTCCTGACCGAGGACACGCCGGGGCCGGAGCAGCGTCGATCACGCATTCCGGCCGGGCGGTCCGGGTGGGCACGGGCGCCGTCGTGGGCTGCCTGCGCGATTCGTCCGTCGCCGAGCGGAATTCGCCCGGTCGTCTCGGGAAGCCGCCCCTATGGTGGGGGCCATGGATGTGGGGATCGACGTCGCGGGGGTCAGACGGTCGTTCGGTGCGGTGCACGCGGTGCAGGAGGTCACCTTCCGAGCGGCGCCAGGGCGGGTGACCGGACTGGTCGGGCCGAACGGCTCGGGCAAGACGACGCTCATGCTCATGCTCGCGTCGTTGCTGCGACCCGACGCGGGGCGGATGAGCATCGGCGGTGTCGATCCGGTCGCCGACCCCGCCGGCGCGCGCCGTCTTCTCGGGTGGATGCCGGACTCACTCGGCGCCTGGCCGAGCCTGACGGCCCGCGAGGTGCTCGTGGCCACCGGCCAGCTCTACGACCTCGCGCGTGACGACGCCCGTGCCCGTGCCGACCAGTTGCTCGGGCTCGTCGACCTCGCCGCTCTCGCGGGTGCTCCGGCGCGGGTGCTTTCCCGCGGGCAGAAGCAGCGCCTCGCGCTCGCCCGCGCGCTGGTGCACGACCCGCAGGTGCTGCTGCTCGACGAACCCGCGTCGGGTCTCGACCCGCAGTCGCGCATCGCGCTGCGCGAGCTGCTGCGGCGGTTGGCGGCCGAGGGGCGCACCGTGCTCATCTCGAGCCACGTGCTCTCGGAGCTCGAAGAGGTCGTCGACGACGCCGTCTTCCTCGTCGACGGTCGCACGGTGGCCGGAGAGCGCGTCGCCGCGGCAGCCACGCGGACGCGCGTGTGGCGCCTGCGAGCGGTGGCCGACGCCTCGCGCTCGCTCGAGGCGGATCGTGCGCAGGTCGCCGCAACCCTCGGCCGCGCGTTCGACGACGTCGCCGCCGACCGGCGCGACCTCCTCGTGCCCTTCGCCGACGAGGCCGCGGCCGTCGCGGGCCTTCGGGCTCTGATCGCGGCCGGGTTGCCGATCGTGGAGTTCGCTCCGGCCGTCGGAGACCTCGAGCATGCGTTCCTCGATCTGCGGGCGTCGGGGCACGCCGGCCCCACGGGCGCCCCGAGCGGGCCCGTCGACCCGCCACCGGCCGATCCGCACGCGGGGTGGGCTCCGCCGCACGCGCCCGACACCCGCCCTGACGACGGGAGCCCGGCATGAACCTCCACCGCCTCGGAACCATCATCGGCATCGAGCTGCGTCAACGCGTGCGCTCGGTCGCCTGGTACGTCCTGCTGGCCGTGTTCGCGGTCGTCCTGATCGGCATGCTCGCGCTGTCGTTTGCGGCGTTCTCGCTGTTGAGCGGCGGCAACGACTGGTTCTTCTCGCTCATCATCATGCTCGTGCTGCTGCTGACGCTGCTGGTGTCGCCCACGCTCAGCGGAAGCGCGGTCAACGGGGATCGCGACGCGGCGACCCTCGCCCCCGTGCAGGTGACACTGGCGACCACGAGCGAGATCGTGGTCGGCAAGTTCCTCGCGGCGTGGGTCTCGGGTCTCGCGTTCCTGCTGGTCGCGCTGCCCTTCCTCGCGGTCGCCACGCTCGCGGGTCGCCTCAATCCGACGGTCATCATCACCTCCCTCGGCATCCTGATCATCGAGGTCGGGATAGTCGCGGCGATCGGGGTGGGACTCAGCGCCATCGTCGCCCGGCCCCTCTTCTCGGTCGCGAGCACCTACCTGATCATCGCCGCGCTGACCATCGGCACGCTTCTCGCCTTCTGGCTCGGGGGGACCGCGCTGCGGACCACCCAGACGACGGTGACGCGCGATTTCGATTACAGCGCGCTCCCGCCGACCTGCGATCCGTGGGCCGACGTGCGCGCCGAGGGGTGCCCGTCGTTCGACGAACTCGAGTGCACTGAGACCACGACCAACTCGTTCGAGGTGGCGCGTTTCGACCGGGTCTGGTGGGTGCTCGCCGCGAATCCGTTCGTGATCCTCGCGGATGCCACGCCCCCGACATACGACAACGGGTACCCCAGCGACCTGTTCTCGCAGATCGCCTCGGGCGTGCGCCTCGCGCAGATCCCTCCGGAGCAGCAGACCTCGTATGACGGATGCGATGCCCGCGGGTGGAACGCGAGCGACCCCTACCCGACGACCGAGGAACAGGTGCGGGGAACAGCACCGAGCTGGTTCGTCGGTCTGCTCGTGCAGCTGCTCATCGCGGCCGGGCTCATGGCCTGGGGCGTCGCGCGCACGCGCACACCGGCCAAGCGCCTGCCGCCCGGCACGCGCATCGCGTAGCCGGTCGACAGGCGCTGGAGGGCAAGGGGCCCCTCGAGGGAGGGTCGCGCTCGCCGTGAGGGTTGTGCTCGCCGTGAGGGGTGCCGTCAGGCGTGGCCCTCAGCGGCGGGGAAACCCGGGTCGTCGGCCGGAGCCGCGTCGCCCTCGAGGGTCTCGCCGGTGTGGTCGTCGAGGTTCACGTTCTCTTCGGCCTGGGCGGCGTCTTCGCGGACCTCATCGGTGACCGCGTCGGTGGGGGCGGCCGCGTCGGCGCGGGCGTCATCGGAGTGGCGGGTGGGGATGTCAGGAGTGCTCATCGCTCCACGGTGCTCCTGAGGAGGCGTCGGTCGGACCGGGTTGACAGGCGCACGTCGGCCGCGTGTACCCGTCCCGAGCCGATGCTCTGCCCTGCGAATCGCGATGCGGCGGGGCCGACCGTTTGCCCCGGTGTGGCAGCGCCCCGGTAAACCTGTGCGGGTGATCGTCGCCCCGGTAAACCTGTGCGGGTGATCGTCGCGGCCGAGGTGCTGCGAAACGCGTCAACGAGAAACGTCCGGGCCGCGCGATTCGAGGAAGGTCGCCGATCGGATGCGTGCTCACCCGTTCCAGGATGGACGACACCTGAACACGAGGAAACGCCATGACCACCTTCACGCAGACACGCCGCGCGCAGACCGAGCCGCCCCGCATTCGCCGCCCCAGCGCGGTCGCTGGATACCTGCTGCTGCTGCCCGCGACCATCGTGATCGTCTTGCTGGTGATCGTGCCGACCCTGGTCATCCTGCGCGACAGCTTAGCCATCAGCGACCCGCTCGGCGGCACCCTCGGAGGCTTCACGCTCGACAACTACGCGAAACTCCTCGACCCCGTGTACGCGAAGACGTTGGGGTACAGCCTTGGCATGGCCGCACTCAATGCGATCGTGTGCGTGGTCGTGGGCTACATCGTCGCCTACTTCATCGCCACACGGTCGGCCCGCACGCAGCCCGTATTGCTCGTTCTCGTCATCATCCCGTTCCTCACCGACTTCCTCGTCCGCACCTTCGCCTGGATCACGTTGCTCGGATCGGGGGGCCCTCTCATCCCGCTGCTCCGCGCGGTGGGTATCGACGCGACCTCGCTCGTCCCCTCGCAGCTCGCCGTGACGCTGTCGCTGCTGTATGCGTTCCTCCCCGTGGCGGTCTTCCCGATCTACGCCTCGCTGCGGGCGGTCGATCCGGCCCTGCGTGAGGCGGCATCCGACCTCGGCGCCACGGCGGTCCAGACGCACCTGCGGGTGTTCATCCCGCTGGCCACACCGGGGATCGTCTCGGCAGTGGTGCTGACCTTCGTGCCCACCCTGGGGGTCTTCGTGATCCCCGTCCTCCTCGGCGGCGGCAAGGACCCGCTCGTGGGGAACCTGATCGTGACGCTGTTCACCGAGTTCCGAAACGAACCCCTCGGAGCGGCCCTCTCGATGGTGGTGCTCGCCCTCATGTTGCTGACGATCGTCGTCGCTGCTCTTCTCGCCCGCCTGCGCACCTCTCGGAAGGCCTCGTGATGGACCGCATCATCTCCTGGATCGCCGGCGCGGTCTTCGTCTTCCTCTACATCCCGATCGCCGCCGTCATCGTCTACTCGTTCAACGCCTCGGAGGTCGGGTACCGCTTCGACGGCCTGACTCTGCGGTGGTACGCCGAGCTCTTCGGCGATCGAATGCTGGGCGATGCGCTGCGCACGAGCCTCGTCGTCGGTCTCGCCGCCGCCGTGCTCTCGACGATCATCGGTCTGCTCTCCGCGTACGGACTGGTGCGATTCCGCGTCCGTGGTCGCGCCGTGTTCCTCGCCGCGATCCTCATTCCGCTGATCGTCCCCGAGATCGTGCTGGGCGTCTCGCTGCTGACGATCTTCTCGAGCGCCGGCATTCCGACCGGTTACGCGACGCTCATCCTCGGCCACGTCGTGATCACGCTGCCGCTGTCGACCCTGGTCCTGGTCGGCGCCATGAGCACGCTCGATCCGAGCCTGGGCGAAGCGGCGGCTGACCTCGGCGCGAGTCCCTGGCAGACCTTCGCCCGCGTCATCCTGCCTCTGCTGCGTCCCTCGCTCATGGCGGCGTTCCTGCTGAGCTTCGCGACGTCGTTCTCGAACATCGTCGTGTCGACCTTCACCTCGGGTGTCGGTACGACGACGCTCCCGCTGCGCATCTACAGCACGCTCCGCACGGGGCTCACCCCCGAGCTGAACGCGCTCGGGACGCTCCTCGTGCTCGCCACTCTCGGCCTCATCCTCGTCGTCGGCGTCTCACAGATGCGCCGCATCCTCGCCGGCCCTCCCACTCCCGCCGCCTGAGCGGGCCGACGACGACGTCGGACTCAGGCATCACCCGAAACATGCGCTCCACCCACCACGAAAGCAGGCACCCATGAACACGCGTCACCGGGCCGTCGGTGCGGTCCTCGCCGTCGGCGTCCTCTCCGCACTCACCGCTTGCGCCTCCGGCGCCGGCACCGACTCCGCGGGCGGCGGTTCCTCGTCGCTCAGCATCTACGCCTGGGCGGGTGAGATCCCCGACTCCGTCATCTCGGGCTTCGAGAAGGAGACCGGCATCACGGTCACCGTCGACACCTTCGACAGCAACGAGACGATGATCTCCAAGCTCGCCGCGGGGAACTCGGGGTACGACATCGTCGAGCCCAGCCAGTACGCCGTCCAGCTGCTCGTCGACCGCAACCTCGTCGCGCAGATCGACAAGAGCAAGCTCGAGGGCTTCGACAACCTGGCCGAGAAGTTCGTCGACCCCTCATTCGACCCCGACAACGCGCACGCCATTCCGTGGGCCTGGGGCACCACCGGCATCCTGTACAACCAGGCCTGCACCGGCAAGGAGATCACGGGCTGGGCCGACATGTGGGACCCCGCGTACAGCGGCAAGATCTACATGCTCGACAACATGCTCTCGGCCTACATCGCCGGACTCCAGGTCGAGGGACTCAGCGCCACCACCACGAGCCAGGACGACATCGAGAAGGCCACGCAGAAGCTCATCGAACAGAAGCCGCTCCTCGCCGGATACAACAGTCAGAACTACGCCGACCTCGTCGGGTCGGGCGATGCGTGCATCGCCGAGGCGTACAGCGGCACGACCGCGGCGAAGGCGGTCATGGCCAACTCCGACGTGCACTACATCATCCCCGAAGAGGGCGGCACGCTCTGGACCGACAGCTTCTCGGTCGTCGAGGGCACGAGCAACACGGATGCCGCGTACAAGTGGCTCAACTACACCCTTCGTCCCGAGGTGGCAGCCCTGCTCACCGACGACGCGTCGTTGGCCTCCACCAACGCCGGGGCGCTCGAGCTCGTCAAGGACCAGAGCCTCGTGAGCAACCCGGCGATCTACGCCCCCGCTGACTCCCTTACGAAGTCGGAATTCATCGTCGACCCGGGCGCGGCTCTGTCGTACTTCCAGGACGGCTGGACCCGCCTCCGCGCCTCGTGATCTGAGACCGAAATGAGCCCCATGACGATCGACAGCCCCGTGGCCGGCACTGCGCCGGCCACGGGCCCCGCCCCGGCCGTGCGCCTGCGGGGCCTCACCAAGTCGTTCGGCGCCAACCGCGTCGTCGACCCTCTCGACCTCGACATCGCGCAGAACGAGTTCTTCAGCATCCTGGGCCCGTCCGGCTGCGGCAAGACGACACTCATGCGCATGATCACGGGGTTCGAAACGCCGACCGCCGGCTCGATCGAGCTCGACGGCCGCAACGTCGACGGTGTCGCCACCCGTCAGCGCGATCTGAACATGCTGTTCCAGAGCTACGCGCTGTTCCCGCACCTCAGCGTCTACGAGAACGTCGCCTTCGAGCTGCGCGTGCGCCGCACTCCGAAGCGCGAGATCGACGACCGCGTCCGCGCTGCGCTCGAGCTCGTTCGGTTGAGCGCGTTCGCCGACCGCAAGCCCGCGGCGCTGAGCGGCGGTCAGCGTCAGCGCGTCGCCCTCGCCCGCGCCGTCGTCGGGCGCCCCGCCGTCGTGCTGCTCGACGAGCCGCTCGGTGCGCTCGATCAGAAGCTGCGCAAAGAGATGCAATTCGAGCTCAAGCGCATGCAGCGTGAGGTCGGCATCACGTTCATCTACGTCACCCACGATCAGGAGGAGGCGCTGACGATGTCGGACCGTATCGCGGTCATGTCGGAGGGGCGCATCCAGCAGATCGGAACGCCGACCGAGATCTACGACACCCCGGCGTCGCGGTTCGTGGCGGGGTTCATCGGCAGCTGCAATCTCATCGACGGTGTCGCGGATGCCGCGACCGGCCGCTTCACGATCCCCGGCGTGGGCGAGGTGCCGGTGGACGAGATCCCGGACGCCGCGCCGGGGACGCCCCTCACCCTCGCGGTGCGTCCCGAGCGGGTACGCGTGCTCCCCGACGGTGCTCGTACCGAGGGCGGCGTCCACCTGCCGGCGACGCTCACGCAACGCGTTTTCCTCGGCGACGAGTGGATCTCGCACCTCGCGCTCGATTCGGGCATCGTCCTGTCTGCCTCGGTGCCGAGCGGCGACGCCGCCCGGGCCCTCGCGGCGACGGCCGATGGTGCGCGCGTGACGGTGTCATGGCATCCGTCCGACAGTCGTGTCATCCCGACGGGAGAGCTCGCATGAACCCGGTCCTGCTGGCCGCCGTGGGGCAGATGGCTCCCACCACCGACGCCGCTCACAACCGCGACGAGGTCACCGCGCTCGCCGCCGACGCGTCGGCCGAGGGAGTGCGTCTGCTCGTGCTGCCCGAGGAGGCGATGCTCGTCGCAGGCGAGATCGACGCGTCGGAGCGTGCAGACGTCGTCGCCCGAGAGTGGCCCGCGTTCCTCGCGCACCTGTCGGAACTCGCCATGCGGCACGATCTGTGGATCATCGCCGGGGGCTACGAGCCCAGTGGCTCCGAGCGACCCTTCAACACCCTCGTCGTCGTCAACCCGCGCGGCGAGTTGGTCGACGTGTACCGCAAGCTGCACCTCTACGACGCCTTCACCTATCGCGAATCCGATTACGTCACCGCCGGGCACGAGCTGCCGCCGCTCGTGCTGATCGACGGCGTGGCCGTCGGACTGGTCAACTGCTACGACCTGCGCTTCCCCGAGCTGGCGCGCGACCTCGTCTCGCGCGGCGCCGACGTGCTCAGCGTGTCGGCGGCCTGGGTCGCCGGTCACCGCAAGGTCGAGCACTGGACCACCCTGCTCACCGCTCGCGCGATCGAGAACACGTGCTGGGTGCTGGCATCCGGATCATCCTCGCCCGACTGCATCGGCACGAGCCTCGTCATCGACCCCCTCGGGGTCGAGCAGGCGCACCTGCCCGCCACCGGTCGCGCGATCGGCATCGTGCCCGTCTCGCTCGATCGCATCGCCGAGGTGCGCGACGCGCTGCCCGCGCTGTCGAATCGCCGCCTCTCCGCCCACCTCTCCCTCCTGGACTGATCCATGCCCTACACCTCCGGCCCGACGCCGTCCGCCCTCGACCCCGACCTCGTTGCGAAACTCGAACGCGTGTCATTCCCGACCCTCGGCCACTACCTCGAGGAAGGCTTCGTCGACCCTGAGATCCGTCGACAGACCGGCGATCGTCGGGTCGTCGGGCGTGCCGTCACGGTGCGCCTCACCGCGCAGGACTCCACCGCGCTCCATCACGCCGCGGGCTGGTGCGAGCCGGGTGACGTGTTCGTCATCGACACCGGGGGAGACGTGCGGCACGCACCGGTGGGCGAGGTTCTCGCGGCCGCTCTCAGCATCCGCGGAGCGGCCGGAATCGTCGTCGACGGTGTCGTCACCGACCTCGACGAAGTGGAGGCGTTCGGCATCCCCGTCTACGCGCGGGGCACGAGCGTGCTGACCACGAAGCTGCTGGGGGTGGATGCCGGTGGCCACAACATCGCGGTCACGTGCGGCGGCGTGCCGGTGCAGCCCGGCGACGTCGTGCTGGCCGATCGCAACGGGGTGTTCATCGCTGCGGCGGCGACGGTCGCCGCGTTGATCGACACCGCGCTCGACGACGACGCCGAAGAGCCCGAGCTCGTCGCACAGCTGCGCGCGGGCGGTCGCCTGGGCGAGCTGACGGGTGCGACGGCCATGCTCGACGCCCTCACCGGCCACTGACGACGACAGCGAAAGCGCAGGAGAACCATGCTCATCAAGGCCGCCATCAACGGAGGTCGCTCGCGCGACGAACACTCCGCCATTCCGCTCACCGTCGAGCAGATCGCGGATGCCGCGGTCGCGGCCGTGCGTGCCGGAGCCGATGTCGTGCACGCCCATGCGCGCACCGACGACGGCGCCCAGACGATCGCGCCCGACGAGATCGCCCGCATGGTGCGCGGCATCCGGGAACGTGATCCCGGCATCGTCGTCGGAACCACCACAGGGCTGTGGACGTGTTCGGGACACGAGGAGCGGATGCGCCTGATCGCGGAGTGGCCCGAGGAGTGGCTCCCCGATTTCGCCTCCGTCGCATTCTCGGAAGAGGGGGCGGCCGAGGCCGCCGTGCTCGTGCGCGAGCGCGGGATGGTGCTCGAGAGTGCGGTGTGGCACATCGACGAGGTGCCCGCGCTCCTCGCCTCGCCGACCCTCCACGAGAACGTCCGCATCCTCATCGAGCCCGAAGACGAGCAGATCCAGGATGCCGTGGACCACTCGCGGCGCATCGCCGCTGCACTGCGTGAGGAGGGGGTGACGGTACCGATGCTCTACCACGGGTATGACCAGACCGCCTGGCCCGTCGTGCGCGCGGCGATCGAGGACGGATGCGAAGTGCGCGTCGGTTTCGAGGACATGCTGACCCTCCCCGACGGGTCGATCGCCCCCGACAACAGCGAGATGGTGCGGACCGCGCGGCGGTGGTCGGACGCCGAGTGAGCCGCGGGTGAGCGCCGACGCGCGAGAATGAGAGCATGAGCGCCGACGATCTGGACCGTCGCCTCGTCGAACTCCTCGTCGAGGACGGCCGCCGCGCCTACACGGAGATGGCGGCGATCGTCGGAGTGTCAGAGGCGACGGTGCGCACGCGCGTCAGCCGACTGACCTCATCGGGGATCCTCCGGATCGTCGCGCTGTGCAACCCGCTGACGCTCGGGCATCAGTCGGTGCGCCTCATGCTGTCGGTGCAGGGGCTGCGCCCCCGGCAGGTGGCCCGTTCGCTCGCGTCGAACCCGATGATCGGGCACGTCTCGCTCACCTCCGGAGCGCACGACATCTACCTTGAAGCGACGGCTCGCGACCTGACCCAGCTCGTCGAGCTGCTCGATGAGCTCCGGCGCACGCCGGGCGTGACGACCATCGACCAGTACGTGCTGACACGGTTGAACAAGGACTACTCGTGGAACGGGCTGCGCGACCAGTCAGGTCAGCGCGCCGTCGGCGGATCCGCCGGCGCCGCAGGGACCACCGGGGCGGTCACGACCCAGACGGGCGCGATCCGGCAGACGGATGCGGCCGGGTCAAACGGCCGACCGGGTCACGGAAGCCCGACCACAGATACTCGTCTTTGATCACCTCGAGGATGTTCGTCGTGTCGACGACGGCGATGCCGGGGATCGTGTGCAGGGTGTCGGTGAGGAACGCGGTGAGCTCGGTCTGCGTCTCGCAGCGCACGTCGACGATCAGGTCGTAGGCGCCGATGCACGCGCCGACGTACTTGACGGGCGCGAGGGCCGAGAGCGCGTGCGCCACGGCGTCGACCGTGGTTCCGCGCACGCGGATCGACAGGCGCACTTCGAGCAATCCGAGCTTGGGGCTGTTCGGCATGCCGATGACCTGCACCACACCCAGGTCGAGAAGCCGCTTGTACCGCTGGCGCACGCTCGCCTCGGACAATCCGACGTAGCGGGCGATCTGACCGAACGAACGACGGCCGTCGAGGCGCAGCTGATCGATGATCTTGCGATCGATCACGTCGATGGCCTCGAGCTGCACGCCTCGATCCAATCACACGAGCCGTGCGCGCGCCGCGTCAGTCATCGGCATCCGGAATCGAAGAACTCACCACGGGCCACGCGGGAAGAGGGTCGTCGTAGCGCACCCACGCGGAGGGGCCGGCGGCGAGCTCGTCGTCGGTGAGCGCGGCGGCATCGAGGAGGTGTCCGAGGCGCGGGGCCGACAGATCGAGACCGGTGAAGACGATCTCCTGTCCGAGGCCCATGCGGCCGTCGTCGGCTCCCAGAGGTTCGAGCCACATCGCGGAACCGACGTGCTCCCACCGCGCGAGGATGCCTGGCCGCGACGCCAGCCGGCAGAAGCCCGAGGAGCGCACGAGGCGTCCGGCGGCGCCGTCGTCGAGGCGGTCGAGCGCGGTCGACAGGCGGCCGGGGTGGAACGGCCGCACCTGCTTGTAGCGCAGCGTGAAGACGCGGTTGTCGTGCATGTAGGGGTCGTGCTCGTCGTTCAAGGCGCGTACCCACCCGGCGCGCTCGAGCATCTCGCCTTCGTGCACGGCCTCGGACTGCAGGTCGCTCAGGGGGTCGCGCGAGAGCCGCACGATGGCGGAGGGGTTCAGGTGCGAGGCGAGGGCCATCTGCACCGCGAGAGCGTGGGTGGGCACGCGTTCCCAGTTGATCCAGACGATGCGCGTCGCCAGCTCCAGCGCCAGCGCCGCCTGTCGAGCGCGCGCACCGACATCGCCGCGGGTGTCACCGGGCCTTGCCGATGCCGCGAGGGGAGCGTCGTCGAGAAGGTCGCCGATCATGTGGCGGGCGTCGACCACGCACACCGCCTCGACCTGCGCTGCTCCCCGCGCGGTGATCGCGTGCACGAGATCGACGTCGGTGCCCAGGTCGACGACCGCCGATGTGTCGTCGGCACGCGGGCGGGGGAGCGGGAGCGCGTGCGAGACGCGCAGGTCGGCATAGCGCAGCAGGTACAGGGGGCGCGCGAGCGCGACGGCGGTGTGCTCGGCGTAGGCGCGGCGCTCCGGGGCGCACACGCCCATGATGGCGATTGTTCGGGGCATGGCATCCGCCTCTCGTTCGTCGATGGGGCTGCAATGACTCTATCGTGTAGATGAGAACGGTTATCAACAAGGAGGATGTCATGAAGGTTCGCGCATCGCTGGCGTCGCTGAAGAAACAGCCAGGAGCTCAGGTCGTCCGACGTCGGGGGCGCGTGTTCGTCATCAACAAGGCGAACCCGCGGTTCAAGGGCCGACAGGGATGACCGCGGTCTGCGTCGGGGTGAGTCCGCGTCGCAAGCTCTTGTCGTGAGACGGAGGTGATGGTGTCGTGGGGGGCGTGGACGGCACGCGCCGCCGCTGTCCGGATTCCGAAAGACCACAGGAGTGAAGAATGAGCACGCCCGAGACCCGCGCGGAGCACACGATCGACGAGCACGCACACGGCGACGACTGCGGCCACGAGAAGATCGAGCACGGCGACCACCTCGACTACGTGCACGGAACGCATCGACACGCGCTGCACGGCGACCACTACGACGAGCACGAGTCGCACGCCGAGCACTCCGTCGACGAGCACCGTCACGGCGACGACTGCGGTCACGAGAAGGTCGTGCACGACGACCACGCCGACTACGTGCACGACGGCCACCGTCACGCGCTGCACGCCGACCACTACGACGAGCACTGAGTCGTGCGGCATCCCGTGTCACGAGCGCGGGGTGTTCGAGGCCCGCTTCCCCGTCGGGGTGGCGGGCCTTTCGTGTGGGCCGGGTCAGGCCTGAACGCGGAAGGAGGGGGTCACTACATCGACATGGCGGTGCAGAACGGACCCGTTCACGAATCGGATGGTGTCGACGCCACCCACCAGTCGGTGAAGAGCGCGGCACGGCCGTCTTCGGCGAGCCGGATGACCATCATGTTGTCGTAGTGTCTCGCTTTCGCAGTGGCGTTGGGGTAGTCCGTCCACCCGCGGATCACGGCGACGTCGCCGTCGACCGCGACGAGCTCGTGCGTGAACGACCACGTTCCCGGTTCGTCCTTCTGAGCGAGCCACGCGTCGACGATCGCGTCGCGACCCACCCACGGAGGGGTCGACGGCCCGTCGCGGTACTCGGCCTCCTCCGTGAAAAGGGAGCGGATGTCGTCCGGGTCGTTCGTCGACCACGCGCGGACGTAACGAGCGATCCAACTTTCAGCGGCGACGGCATTCTCGCGATTGTCCATGGGGGTCACGCTTCCGGAGCGGATGACAGTGCGCAAGCGCTTTGCAGCGCAGCAGGGCGGGCCGCTTCAGGTAACGAGGGGTGGCTCATCGCGCCAATGTCGGGCCGGATCAGGCCTGAACGCGGAAGGAGCGGCCCTCGAAGGTCACGACGTCGCCCACCTGCAGCTGGCGGCCTCGGCGACGGTCGACCTCGCCGTTGACCTCGACGTAGCCGTCGATGATGGCCTCTTTGACGTCTCCGCCGGAGTCGAGGATGCTGGCGAACTTCATGAACTGGCCGAGGCGGATGCCCTCGCTGCCGACGGGCACGTCTTCGGGGGCGGGGGAGGTCATGCTTTCAGTCTGGCAGCAGTCAGGAGATCGTGGCGGGTGGCGAAACGCTGCTCCACTGAGTCGGCACGTCGTGCATGAGAAGAGCGTGGTCGAACTCCGCGGCGCCGCGGGGCAGGGTGTCGAAGAAGGTCGACGAGAGGGCGGTGACGTCGATCGGCTCGACCCTCCAGGCATCGGTCGCGAGCCGGAGTCCCTCGAGCGCACCCGAGCGGGTGGGTGACCAGCCCACGGCATCCTTGCGGAAGAAGGTCGAAGACTCCTCGAGGGTCTCGAAGAGGCTGCTGCGGAACGGGATGCCGGCGCCCCGGCGTGCGTCGACGCGGACGCGCAGATCGTCGGCCTCGACGCGGACCTCGAGGGCGTCGGTGCTGGTGCGGAAGTCGACGCTCGCGGGGGCGTGCGTTCCGGGGAAGACGCGTCCGCCGACGAGTCGCGCGAGGATCGACGAGCTGTGGCGACGGGGGATGTACACGCCGGTCTGCGGGCCCTCGGCCGTGTCCCATTCGACCGCGATCCGGTGAGCGGCGTTGCGGCTCCGGTGACCGATGGCCGGAGCGAACCACGCGGGGCGGAAGGCGGTGAGGTGGATGAGGCAGACGCCCGCCACGGCACTGTCGTCGACGATCTGGGGGCGGATGCCGTCGGGGAGGAGCGACCGGGCGATGTCGGGGTCGACCCGGTAGTTCACGAGGATACGCTGTGCGATCGTCGCTGCCATTCGGGGGATGGGTGCCACGGGGCGCCCGCTCGGTGTCCACCGGCCCAGGGTGTCAGTCGGCGCATCCATGGGACCTCCTTCGCTATTTAGCGAAGAAGCTACACGCAATTTAGCTCCAGTGCTATATTCAAACTCGTGACCGACGCGGCATCCGACATCTTCGCGGCTCTCGCGCACCCCACGCGCCGTCAGATCCTCCAAGACCTCAAAGACGGCGAGATGGCCGCGGGCGAGATCGCCGCGCGGTTTGAGGCGAGCGGACCCACCATCTCTCGGCACCTCGGTGTGCTGCGCCAAGCGGGTCTCGTCTCCGAGCGACGTGACGCGAACCGCATCCTGTACTCGCTCGTCGGCGAGCGCTTGGCGTTGTCGGTGGGCGATTTCCTGTCGACGGTATGCCCCGAGCAGATCGTGCTGCGAGAGGTGCGCAAGAGGCGTCCCTCCCCGCGCAGGGGAGCGCTGCAGGCGGAGGCGTAGGCCCGAAGCGGGTCAGCCCGACGCGGGCTTCTCGCCCGCGCGTCGCCAGTCGGCGATGTGCGGGGGGAGCTCGGCCGTCAAGGTCACCCAGAAGAGGTCGTCGTTCATCGCGCGGGATCCCGTGCGCGATGCGATGTCGCGCATCGTCCGGAGGGCTGTGACGACCTCGATGGGGGTGTCGCTCACGAATGGCGCGAACTCGTCGGTCTCGAAGAGCGCCGCGGCCCGGATGATCGCCATCGAGCCGGCGGCGTACGAGGCGGAGGTGCGTCGGAAGGCGCCCCGCCCACCGCTCACCGCGTGCCCGAGGAAGGCATCGATCGCGTCGACGCTCTCGAGGAAGTTGGTGCGGGCGTGGGTCGTGGGGGAGCGGTCCGCGCGCGGCGCGCGTGTGAAGCCACCGGCCCGCTGCGGCTCGGAACCCGTCACAGCGCGACCATCGATGCCGAGTCGAGGAAGGCGGGGCGCCGGTCGTCGTTCACGGCCACATCGACTGGGAAGCCCGTGAGCTCCTCGACGGCGTGGGTGAACGCGGCGATGTCGAAGTATCCGCGCCCGACGTCGACGCGGGTGAGGAGATTGATGTCCGACATGAAGTGGTCGGCCCCGGTGGCGATCGAACCGAAGACGCGGATGTCGTGAAGTCCGTGCTTTCGACCGGCTTCGACGATCGCGTCGGCGTTCTCTTCGAGCGCGAGACTCGGGCGGTAGTCAGCCGCGCGCAGAAGACGCTCGAAGGCGTCGTCACTGGGGTTTCTCGTCCCGTTTTCGATGGCCGCCACATTGGGTTGGCTCATCCCGGCCGCTCGCGCCAGATCGGCCTGAGACATCTTGCGGTCGAGGCGCGCGGCTCGCACGAGGTGCGGCGCACGGCTGCGATCGAAGCTTCGAGTCACGGCTATACCTCCGTGATATATCCTACCGACCCGCTTGCCCTGTCGAGGGGCGTGGACGCGACGGCGGGAGTCGAACCCGCCACGCCTTCGGTTATGAGCCGAGGCCCGGGACCGCCCGGATCGCCGCGATGCGACCACGCTAACGCGGGCCATGAACCGCTCGAATGGGCGTTGCGAAGCGTGACGGGATGTGTCGTCACATGCGGGGCGAACGCGCGCTGCGTCCGTCGATGATTGCCCGCGTCGAGTGGTCGAGGTGCGCGCGCACCGCACGTTCGGGGTCGCGCAGGGCGTCGGCGACGTAGGCCCGGTGCTCGGTGGTCAGCGCGCCCGGGGCGTAGGCCGGCCGCACATGGGTCAGCAGCAGGTGCATCTCGGAGTCGAGGCGGCGGTACTCCTCCACGATGCGAGGACTGCTCGCGGCGTCGACCAGCGCGAGATGCACGCGCGCGTGGGCGGCGAGCGTGGCGGGCCAGTCGTCCGCGGCCTCCGCCCTCGCAAGCTCGTCGAGAGCCGCGTCGACGTCAGGCGGGCGGATGCCGCGGTCGCGGACGATCCGCAACGCCTCGGTCTCGAGGGCGCACCGCAGCTGCTGCAGAGCGATGAGGGCGTCGTCGTCGAGCAGCGAGACGCGCACTCCGCGGTAGGGCTCGGCCACCGCGAGGCGCTCGCCGGTGAGTGTCGCGAGCGCGGTGCGGGCGGTATGGCGTGAGACGCGGTGCGTCGCGCTCAGCTCTTCTTCGCGCAGGGGCGTGCCGGGCGCAAGGTCACCCGCGAGGATCGCCGCACGGATGGTGTCGGCGAGCAGGTCAGCCGCGCGAGGGCCCGGGGTGCCCGTTCTCCTCGGGGGCCGTGTTCCCCGGTCGGCGGGGGAGCGTTCGGCCGCGCTCGACCGTGCGGCCGTGGCGTCGTGGGCGTCAGGCTGGGGACGCGGCATCCGGAACCCCCTCACGCCGACGCGAGGGAGTCGACACCACGGCGAGACCCACCGCGATGAGGGTCAGGCCGACCGCGCTCACGGGGGTCAGCTGCTCGTGCAGCACGAAGAGTCCGAGCAGCGTCGCGGCCAAGGGCTCGGCCAAAGTGAGCGTCGACACCGTCACCGCGCTCAGGCGGGCGAGGCCCCATCCGAACAGCAGGTACGCGATCGTCGTCGTCACGACGCCCAGCCACACCGCGAGCGCGAGGCCGTTCGGGGTCAGCAGCCAGGCGCTTCCGGCGAGCAGCAGCACGGGAGCGCTCGCGATGGCGGCCACACCGAAGACGGTACCCATGACGCGCGTGGAATCCCACCCCCTCTCGATCAGCGCCTTGCCGCACACCGTATAGAGGGCGTACGACATTCCCGCGCCGGCCGACGCGAGCAGGCCGCCGGGGGTCAGCGCGACCGCTCCGCCGGTGACGCCCGACACGAGGATCACTCCGGCCAGGGCGATGGCGGTGGCGAGCATCCAGCGGCTCGAGGGAGCGCGACGGAGGCGCACGGCATCCGCGATCCCGGTCGCGATGGGCGCCGAACCGAGCGCGACGACCGTGCCGATCGCGACGCCGTTGTCGCGCGTGCCGAGGAAGAACAGCGGCTGGTACGCGAGCACCCCGACCGCGCCGAGGGCGATGAGGCCCGCGAGCGAACCGCGGGAAGCCACGACGCCGCCCGACGCCGCGCGCGCAGGTGTCGAGCGCCGCCGGGCCAGGGCGAGCAGTCCCAGGATGCCGCCGCCCACGACGATGCGCGCGGCTCCGACCGCCACGGGGGATGCGTCCACCCCCGCGAGAGCCTGCGCGGTGCCGGTGGTCGAGAAGCACAGCGCCGCGGCGAGGATCGCGAGAGCGGGAAGCATGGATGGATTGTTACACAATCCGCGATGCGGCGTCAGTTCCGTAGCGAGGTCACCATCGAGCGCAGGGCCACCAGGGCCGCCTTCTGCTCGGCATCCGTCATGCCGCTCAGCATCCGCTTCTCCACGCTGCGGACGGCGGCGCTCGCCTCCTCGAGGGCGGCGCGACCCTTCGCCGTGAGGCGCGTGGGGAGCACCTTGCCGACCGGCGCGGCATCCGGGCGCTCGACGATGCCCTCGCGCTCGAGGGTCTGCAGCAGCACGTTCATCGACTGGCGGGTGACGAAGGCGCCGCGGGCGAGGTCGGAGTTCGACAAGCCGGGTCGCTGCTTGAGCAATTCGAGGCACGAGTAGTGCGTGACCGTCATTCCGAGGGGGCGCAGCACGTCTTCCATCGCCACGCGCAGCGCGCTCGCCGCCTCCTTGAGGAGGTAGCCCAGGGAGGTGTTCAGGTCGATCGCCTCTTGCGTCATGTCAGTATTCTGACATACAGTCAATGTCAGATAACTGACACGCAAGGAGAACCTCATGCCCGTCACCGGACCCGACTTCCTTTCCCTCCAGGTGCGCGACCTCGCCGCGTCGCACGCCTTCTACGAGAAGTACCTCGGTCTGCGGCGCTCGCCCGCGGGCCCGCCTCACGCTGTCGTCTTCGACACGACGCCCATCGCCTTCGCCTTGCGCGACCTCGCCCCCGCCACCGATCTGACCGACGTCGCCCAGCCGGGAATCGGCGTCGCGGTCTGGCTCCACGCCACCGGCGTGCAGGAGATCCACGACGAGCTCGCCGCCGACGGCCACCGCATCGTGATGGACCCGATCGACGGCCCCTTCGGCCGCACGTTCACCTTCGCCGACCCCGACGGGTACCACGTCACCCTTCACGACCGCGGCTGAGGTCTCGATCGGGTCGGGCGGGCGGCGGCATCCGGGGTCTTTCTTCTCTCATTCGTCCGGGTCGCCGGGGTCGCGACCGTCGTGCGGATCAGGGGTCGACACGCCGTTTCCGGATGCCGCGGAATTGGCGTGTCGACGATGGCGCCCGCACGACGGCGAGGGGTGGGGCCTCCCGCGGCCCGCGTCCGGGAGCGGTGCCACCGGCGGGTAACGTAGGTGCATGGCGACGACGGCGGGGCGAGGCATGATGGCCCTGACCTACGCCGGAGTCCTGCTTCTGCTCGGCGTGATCCTCGCCGCGATCGTCGATCCGTTCGCCCGGCAGCCCGCCGAGGTCGACTCCACGACCGAGTGGCTCGCTCGCTTCCTCTTCGCCCTCGGTGCGGCATGGCTCGTGATCGGCATGGTCGCCGCCCGCACGCGTCTGGTTCGCCGCCCCGGCGCCGCCGCGGCCCGCGCCTCGTGGATCGCCTCGACC
Source organism: Microbacterium algihabitans (assembly GCF_032464975.1). NCBI lineage: Bacteria > Bacillati > Actinomycetota > Actinomycetes > Micrococcales > Microbacteriaceae > Microbacterium > Microbacterium algihabitans. The sequence goes on along the minus strand of NZ_JAWDIU010000001.1, from coordinate 530,393 downwards.
CGTCCGTGGCGGGCCCGCGAATCGAGCCTCGGCGTGCTGCCGCTCGATCGTTGGCTGATGATCATCGTGCCCGGCGGTCTGCTCGTGGCCACCCGCGTCGTGCAGGCGCCGCGCGACGGCTTGTGGAGCGTGCTCGTCGCGATCGGCGGCTGGCTGCTCTTCGCCGCCGTGGTGCGACTGCTGCTCGGCCGCCGTTCTCCGTGGCCCATCATCGCGGCCGTCGGTGGTGCCCTCGTGCTGCGCTGCGTCTTCGCTCTGATCGCGATCGCCCTGTCGGGGCCCGAGGGGATCTGGCCGGCGCTGTGGTCGTCGCCGGTCGTGCGCATCGCCTATCTCGCGATCGCCTTCGCCCTGGTGGCCTGGGTGTTCGTCGCCGCGGGCTGGTCGCTGTCGGCCCAGCTCGGCCGGCGCCGCGCCGCGGGTGTCGCGCTCGCCGGAGTGGGCGTGGGCTACGCGCTGCCCGCGACCACCATCGCTCTGCTCGGCGTCGGCGACGCGCTGCGTTCGTGGAACGAGCAGATCGGCGTGCTGCCGTGGGACCTGGCGCGCATGACAGCCGTGCGAGAAGGCGCTCTGCCGATCGAGGTCGTCACGGTCACCGCCGTCATCGGCGCCGTCATCACCGTGGTGGGCGTCGTGCTCGCCCTGCCGCAGCGCGTCTACGACCGCAGCCGTCGAGGCTGAGCGTCAGCGGCGCCCAAGGGTCGCATCGAACGGCCCGCCGCGGCGGATCTCGCGCACCTCTTTGCCCAGGGGCATGAGCGAGACGGGCACGAGCTTGAAGTTCGCGATGCCGAGCGGGATGCCGATGATCGTCACGCACAACAGCAGGCCGGTGATGATGTGGCCGAGGGCGAGCCACCACCCGGCCAGGATCACCCACACGACGTTGCCGATGAACGACGCGACGCCCGCGCGGGGCTTGGCGACGATCTCGCGCCCGAAGGGCCACAGCGAGTACAGGCCGATGCGGAACGACGCGATGCCCCACGGGATCGTCACGATCAGCACGCACAGCACGATCCCCGCGGCGAGATAGCCGAGGAAGAGCCAGAAACCCGAGAGTACGAGCCAGAGGACGTTGAGGATCAAGCGCATGCCTCGATTCTCGCGGGCGCAGCGGGGTGGCATCCGGGGTTTGACTCCCGGTGACTAATCGCTGCTCGCGCGCCGCGCAAGCGCCCCATCGTGCTCGGTCGGCGGCGTTAACGTGAGGCCACCGAGGGAAGGAACCCCCATGTCCGATATCACCCGCGCCACCCCCGAGCGTCGCGTCCTGTCGAGCTTCAGCGACTACACCGGCGCGCAGGCCGCCGTGGACCGGCTGTCGGATGCCGGATTCCCGGTCGAGCACACCGCGATCGTCGGGCACGACGTGCGCATCGTCGAGCAGATCACCGGCCGCCTCACCCGCGGGCGCGCGGCTCTGCTGGGCGCGGCGTCGGGCGCGTGGTTCGGCCTGATGATCGGCGTACTCGTGGGGCTGCTGACCCCGACCGGATTCCTCGGGCTGCTGCTGTTGGGCCTCGTGCTCGGAGCGGTGTGGGGCGCGGTCTTCGGCTTCGTCGGCCACGCGATGACCGGCGGTCGCCGCGACTTCTCGTCGGTGCAGGGCTTCGAGGCCGAGCGGTGGGATGTGACGGTGGATGCCGAGCACCTGGCCCGCGCGCAGTCGCTGCTGTCGGCGGGGGCCGCGGGCGAAGAGCGGGTCTGAGCCCAGGCCCGTTGACGCGGCGGTGGGTGCCGCGGGGTTGTGCGGCGCTGGGCGTGGACGCGGGGCGTTGCGGGTGACCGGCCGCGCGGTTGTGGGGCGTCGGGCGTGGCCCCGGGGCGTTGAACGTGGCCGGCCGCGCGGTTGTGGGGCGTCGGGCGTGGCCCCGGGGCGCTGAACGTGGCCCCGGGGCCACCCCGCGCGCACCGAACCGCGAGAGGGAGCCCACCGGGGGCCGATGTCGGAGGCCCCGCCTAGACTTGATCCGCCATGACCGATGCCTCCACGCCACTCATCTTCGACGGCCCCGCGCCGTCGTCGGCCCGCCCCGACGCCGACCTGCTCGAGGGCCTGAACGGCCCCCAGCGCGAGGCCGTCACCTATCGCGGGCAGGCGCTGCTGATCGTCGCGGGCGCGGGTTCGGGCAAGACTAGTGTGCTCACGCGCCGCATCGCATCGCTGCTGCGCACGCGTGAGGCGTATCCGAGTCAGATCCTCGCGATCACCTTCACCAACAAGGCCGCCGGCGAGATGCGCGAGCGCGTGCACCAGCTCATCGGGCAGAAGGCCGACGGCATGTGGATCTCGACGTTCCACTCGGCGTGCGTGCGCATTCTGCGGCGCGAGGCCGAGCAGTTCGGCTTCACCAAGTCGTTCACGATCTACGACTCGGGCGACTCGCGCGCCCTCATCAAGCGTCTTGTCAAAGAGCACGAGGGCGACTCGTTCGGCCTCACCCCGGCCGGCACGCAGAGCCGCATCTCGAAGCTGAAGAACGAGCTGGCGGATGCCGATTCGTACGCCCGATCCGCGAACATGAGCGACCCCGCCGAGCGCGTGTTCGTCGAGATCTTCGGCTCGTACCAGCGCGAGCTGCAGCGGGCCAACGCGTTCGACTTCGACGACCTCATCGCGCAGACGGTCTACCTCTTCCGCGCGTTCCCGCAGGTCGCCGATCGCTATCGGAAGCGGTTCCGGCACATCCTGGTCGACGAATACCAAGACACAAACCACGCGCAGTACGCGCTCATCCACGAGCTCACCCGGGCACCGGGGTCGGATGCCGAGCCGTTCTCGTCGGGCGGCATGATGATCTTCGACGCCGAGCCCGCGGGCGAAGACGCCGCCTCGCTCACCGTCGTCGGTGACTCCGACCAGTCGATCTACGCGTTCCGCGGCGCCGACATCCGCAACATCAGCGAGTTCGAGCGCGACTACCCGGGTGCCAAGGTCGTGCTCCTCGAGCAGAACTACCGGTCGACGCAGAACATCCTCTCGGCCGCCAACGCCGTCATCGCGAACAACTTCGACCGCAAAGACAAGAAGCTGTGGACCGACGTCGGCGCGGGCGACCCCATCATCGGCTTCACCGGCTACTCGCAGCACGACGAGGCGCAGTTCGTCGCCGACGAGATCGAGGCGCTGCACAAGAAGGGGCTTCCCTACTCCGGCGTCGCGGTGTTCTACCGCACCAACTCGCAGTCCCGTGCGCTGGAAGAGATCTTCATCCGCTCCGCGGTGCCCTACAAGATCATGGGCGGCACCAAGTTCTACGAGCGCGCCGAGATCAAAGACGCGCTCGCGTACCTCATCGCCGTCGCGAACCCCGCGGACTCGATGGCACTGCGCCGCATCCTCAACCGTCCGCGCCGTGGCATCGGCGACGTCACCGAGACGGCGATCGCCCGCTACGCCGCCGAGCACGGCATCACCTTCCGCGACGCCCTTGCGAACTCGGCCCAGATCGGGGTCGGCCCGAAGCTGCAGAAGGCCATCGACCAACTCGACGCGGTGCTGAGCGAGGCCACGGCGGTCATGCTCCCGGCATCCGGAGAGCTCGCCCCCTCCACCTCGGTCACCGAAGGCCTCACGCTGCTGCTGAACAAGAGCGGCTATTTCGATGCCCTCCGCGCCAGCAAAGACCCGCAAGACGAAGCGCGCCTCGAGAACCTCGACGAACTCGTCGCCGTGACCCGCGAGTTCGCGCGCAACAACCCCGAGGGTACGATCATCGACTTCTTGACCGAGGTCACCCTCGTGGCAGACGCCGACGACCTCGACGACGCGTCGGGATCCGTGTCGCTCATGACGCTGCACACCGCGAAGGGCCTCGAGTACGACGCGGTGTTCCTCACCGGTGTCGAAGAAGACCTGCTGCCGCACCGCATCTCGGCGAACGAGCCGGGCGGTCCGCAGGAGGAGCGACGGTTGTTCTACGTCGGCATCACCCGCGCCCGCAAGCGCCTGCACGTCTCGCTCGCGATGACGCGCGCGCAGTTCGGCGAGGTGACGGTCGCGATGCCCAGTCGATTCCTGCAGGAGATCCCCGCCGACCTCATCGACTGGAGGCAATCGCCCGGCGACGTGAACGGTCGCGGCGGTTCGCAGTCGCGCGCGCTCAACGCCCGCGGTCGGCGTCCCGGCCAGCCTGGAGCCGGGGGCAACCGTTACGGCGACGACCTCGTGCCGCTGCCGAAGCGCGCGCCGGCGGATCCGAGCAAGTTCCCCAACCGCATCCCGGCGAAGGTGCGCGACAACGGCGACATGGAGCTCGCCTCCGGCGACCGCATCCGCCACGACGACTTCGGCGAGGGCCGCGTCGATGCCGTGACCGGCGAAGGCGCGAAGCGCGTCGCGCACGTGCGGTTCGACTCGGTCGGGCCGAAGAAGCTGCTCATCAAGATCGCGCCGATCACCAAGCTCTGACGGCCGGGCTTCCCCGTTTGGGTCGGATTCCGGCGTTTGGGGCGAATTCCGGCGTTCGGGGCGTGAAATATCCGCCCCGAACTGCGGAATCTGCCCCGAACACTTGCGATCGCACTCTCAAGGCGGTCGCGGCGCTGCGTCGGCTCGGGGCTCCCCGTTTGGGGCGCATTCTTCCGTTTGGGGCGTGAAATATCCGCCCCGAGCTGCGGATCGTGCCCCAAACGTGCGCTGGAGCGCGCCGCCGGGCGATTGAGGTGACGGTCGGACCGCGCCGGGCCGCGGGCGTCCGGGTTTGGGGCGCGTTCTTGCGTTCGGGGCGGAAAATATTCGCCCCAAGCTGCGGATCCCGCCCCAAACCCGCACCCGCACCCCGCCGACCCCGCGCCAAAACCACACCCAACCCCGCCGACCCCGCCCCAAATCCACATCCCCATCCACACCCGAACCCCGCCGACCCCGCGCCGCGCCCGCGGCCTCGACCACCCGGCGCGCGCCCCGCGGACCGCGCGGGGGAACGCCCCGGCTAGGCTGAAACAATGGCTCTCTTCTCGCGCCGCAAGAAGTCCGACTCCGACGACGCATCGGCCGCCCGCCCCGACTCCACGATCGAGCCGGGCGAACAGCCCGTCGATCCTGCCGGTCCGAGCGACGCCGCTCCCGCAACGGATGCCGCGGACGCGGCCCCCGCCCAGGCGACCCCGACCGTCGGCATCTCGATGTCGTCGTTCCGCGGTGTCGGCGCCGCCCCCGAGGCAGCGCCGCAGCTGACCAACGCCCCGCCGGTGGCCGACCGCCCTTCGGCGCGTCAGCCCGGTGCGATGGAGGCCCCGGAGGCCCCCGAAACGGTTCCGGGTCTGCGCGACAACGTGCTGCTGGGCAACGCCCTTGCCGAGATCAACGGTCAGCCCGAGCCCAACCAGCTGCTCAACGTCGCTCGTCAGCTGCTGCAGGGGCACGTGTTCCTGCGGGTGAAGGGCGACGCGCGTGCGCTCGTCGCCGAGGGCAAAGACCTGCCGCTGGCCGTGGCGAACCGTGGCGACGAGCAGCTCGTGCTCGCCTACACGGGCGGACTCGCGCTGCGTGCGAGTGTCGACGCCGACGGCGATCGCGACACCTCGGCGATGGGCCAGCCCATCATGGCGCTTCTGCGGCACGTGCTCGCCGGACCCTACGCGGGCATCATCCTCGACCCCGCGTCGGAGGAGCACCGTGCCGTGCTCCCCTCGGCCCTGCTCGAGCGCATGGTCACCGAAGCCGATCCCGAACTGCGCATCAAGACTCTGCTCTGCGAGACCCGCGGCGACGAGACGCCCGGCGCCATCGTCGACGCGATCATCGCCGACGCGCCCCTGTGGATCGCCGTCAACCGCGCGGGCGAGGACGGCCCGATCGGTGTCGCCGAGTCGCGGTCGGCTGCGGGCGAGCGCTTCCTCGAGGTCTTCACGCACCCGCTCGAGCTGCTGGCCCTCGGTCGCGGCGACCAGCCTCTGCCGATCAAGCGTGCCCAGCTGTCGAAGGCGCTGGCCACCGACGGCGGGCTCACCGGCATCCTGATCGACGCCGCCGGCCCGTGGATCCGCATGACCCGCGACGAGCTCGCGCCGCTCATCGCTCTGGCCGAGGTCGACGAGGCGCCCGCTTCGTAGATTCCGGATGCCGTGGGGCCGGCGCAGCCGTCGCCTCACGGCGCTCGCCTCGCCGAGCCGTCGGTCCGCGACCGTGCGGCCGCTACGTCGCCCGTGGGTGCGCGCGGCGGGAGCTGGTCGGGTGCCCCGTGTGCAACTCCGGAGATCCGCCGCGTGGTGCCGCCGCCGCCGCGGTGTTCCGGCCCGAGTGGGGCCGTTTCTCCGGAGTTGTGACCGCTCAGACGCCGTAGAGCTCGCCCACCGGCACGGTGACCGGAAGCACGTTGCCCGCGGGCGCGAGCGGACAGGCCCACATCGGGTCGTACGCGCACGACGGGTTGTACGCGAAGTTGAAGTCGATCACGAGCGTGTCCGGCGCGGAACCCGTGCCCAGGTCGGCCCCCTTGATCGTGTCGAGCAGGTAGCGTCCGCCGCCATAGGTTCCGCCCGGGCGTCCGGCCGACGCATCGCGCACCGGAACGAACAGGCCGCCGCCGTACGAGGTGAGACGCCACACATCGAGAGAGCCGGTGTCGGGGAGCTCCACCCGCCCGATGCGCTCGAAGCCGACCTCGCCATCGGTGCCCGTCGTCGCGACGAACGACGCCTCGTCGGCGTCGAGCAGCGGCACCTCGAACCGCCACGCGGCGTCGTAGGGGGCGAGGGGCAGGCCGACGAATCCGGCCCGCTGCTCCGGAAGCAGGGGAGTGGCGGGATGATCGGCGAACAGCGCATCGCGCTCGATGCGCCAGAGCTCGTGCGCGTCTTCGGGGTCGTCGGCTTCGCGCACCGCGTCGTACAGCGCGAAAACGCGGCGGCGCCAGTCGACGATGTCGAGGGCGGTGCGGCCTGCAGCGGTGGTCATGCCCTCGAGCGTAGGACGGTGCCGGATGCCGCGGCCCGGGCTGGACACGCGTGTCGCCGAGCGTCGGGGTACGGCGCGAAGGTGGCCCCGGGGCCACTTCTGTCGCCCCGGGGCTGTGGACGGCGCCCCGATCCGCGCCGGATGCGGTGTGGCCCAGGGGCCAAATGCGGTGCCCGGGCCGAGCGAGGGCGCCACGGAGCGTACAGGTGCCGTGCGTAGGTGGCCCCGGGGCCACCTCAGCCGCCCCGGGGCCACGAAGCGTGCCACGGAACGGCGGCGCCCCACGGGAGCGCTACCCCGCAAAAGCGCCGCCCCGCCCGCTCGCCCGCAACGGGGCAGACACGGCCCCGGCCCGCGCACTAGCGTCGGGTCATGGCATCCCCCCGCATCACGTTGACCGTTCCGGGACCCGAGGGCGAGCGCGAGGTCGGCATCTCGAACCCCGACCGCGTGCTGTGGCCCGAGGTCGGGATCACCAAGCGCGAGCTCGCCGAGTACCTGATCGCCGTCGCCGATCCCTTCATCGCGGCGAACAGGCACCGGCCGGTGTCGCTCGAGCGCTTCCCCGAGGGCGTCGGGGGCGAAGCCTTCTTCTCGAAGAACCCGCCGAAGGGCGCGCCCGACTTCGTCGAGGCCGTGACCGTGACGTACAACAGCGGGCGCCGGCATCCGCAGCTCTTCCTCGGCGAGATCGCATCGGCGGTGTGGGCAGCGCAGATGAACACGATCGTGTTCCATCCGTGGGCCTCGCTCGCGACCGACCCCGACCACCCGATCGAGTTGCGCATCGACCTCGACCCGCAGCCGGGCACGGGCATCGCCGAGGCGGTCACTGCCGCGCACGAGCTACGCGCGGTGCTACGCGAGGCGGGCCTCGAACCGTGGATCAAGACGAGCGGCAACCGCGGCCTGCACGTGTTCTGCCCGATCGAGCCGACGCACGAGTTCCTCGACGTGCGGCACGCGGTCATCGCCGCGGCACGTGAGCTCGAGCGCCGGATGCCGGATGCCGTGACCACCAACTGGTGGAAGGAAGAGCGCGGCGAGCGGATCTTCGTCGACTTCAACCAGGCGAACCGGGATCGCACCATGGCGGGGGCGTATTCGCCGCGGGCGCTGCCGACCGCGACGGTGTCGACGCCGGTGGCCTGGGACGAGCTCGACGACCTCGACCCGCTCGCGTTCACCGTTCGCTCGATCCCCGAGCGACTGGCATCCGTCGGTGATCCGTGGAAGGGGTTCGCCGACAAGCCCGGACGCGTCGACACCCTGCTGGAGTGGTGGCAGCGCGACCTCGACAGCGGTCTGGGCGAGCTGCCGTTCCCGCCCGAGTTCCCGAAGATGCCCGGGGAGCCGCCGCGCGTGCAGCCTTCGCGGGCGAAGACGCCTGGCGCCTAGGGAGTCAGTGCGTCGCCCGCGGCGCTGCGGTAGTACAGCACCGCGCGGCCGTATCTCGCGCGGTTGAGGAGTCCGGCGCGTTCCATCACGCGCAGATGCTGGTTGATCGCGGAAGTCGACACCCCGAGCTGCAGGGCCAGGTCGGTAGACGATGCCGGTTCGCCGAGCGCCGCGAGCAACGTCGCGCGCGTGCGGCCGAGCAGGTCGGACACGGCATCCGGTGCGGGCTGCCCGCTCGTCGACCACATCGCTCCCTGGCCGCGCGCGGGGTACATGACGGTGGGTGGCAGATCGTCGTCGATGGGGGTCGAGACGCGGACCGTGAAGATCGACGGGACGAGAGTGAGCCCGTCGCCGCGCACCGGGCGACGGCGCATCTCGGGGTTCCACAGCCGCACGTCGAGGTGGCGGCCGTCGTAGCGGGCGGCATCCGAGAGGCCGTTGAGCACGGTGCCCATCCCGGCCTGGGCGGCGATGCGGCCGCGGTAGGCGATGTCGGCGCGCAGCACCGTGCTCATGCGCGCCCAGTGCGGGGCGAAACACAGGTCCCACGCGGTGGCGAGGGCGCGTTGCAGGCGGGCGATGACGACGTCGTGCCGGCCACGGAACACCGCGGGCACCTCCCCGTGCACGCGCTCGAGGTCGGTCGTGAAGTGGGCGCGCGTGATGCGTCCGAGCGTGGTCAGTTCGTCGTCGAGCGAGGTCAGCGGAGAAGCCGGCCGAGGGTTCACGAAGTCGGCGGTCCACTTGCGGTCGTTGACGAGCGCGAGCAGCACCTCGAGATCGAGCAGCGGGCGCACCGACGCGATCCGCTCGAGCCACGGACGCTGCAGAGGGAAGCCCTCGGGCTGCGAGAAAGCGCGTAGACCGAGCCCGAGCTCCGACAACGGCGAGATGCCGAAGCGAATCGCCGAGATGTCGGCGGCATCCAATTCGTATCGGATCATGAAGCCCCACGCTACATCGATTGAACGACCCCGCCGCGCCTGGATCAATGGACACGTGACCAGCACGATCCCCACCGTCCCCCTGAAAACCCTCGTGCAGACGGACCGGACGCTCCGCCGTCTGCTCACGATCACCCTGGTGGACACCCTCGGCCGCGGCGCGTTCTTCACTCTCACCACGCTCTACCTCACGCTCATCGTCGGCCTCGAGCCGGTCACTGTCGGGATCGGCCTCACGATCGCCGGCGCGGTCGGTGTCGCGAGCTCCCTCGTGTTCGGGCACCTGTCCGACCGCTTCAGCGCGCGGACGATGCTCGTCGTGCTTCATGTCGTGCAGGGGACCGCCCTCATCGGCTACCTGTTCGTGCGCGATCTGCCCACGCTCGTGGTCGTCGCCTCGCTGGTGCTGCTCGCCCAGCAGGGTGGCGGCAGCGTGCGCTCTTCCGTCGTCGGACGGGCGTTCCGCGGCGAGGATCGCGTGCGCATCCGCGCCACGATGCGAACCGTCACGAACGTCGGCATCGGCGTCGGCACGACGGTCGCCGCCATTCCCCTCGCGCTCGGCACGCCGTTCGCCTTCCACCTGACGATGACCCTCGCCGGCTCGCTCTTCCTCGCGTCCGCCGTGCTCGTGGCCGGCCTGGATCCGGCGCGCGTCGACGTGGCGGTCGCGGAGCCCTCGTCGGATGCCCCCGCTCCAGCGGGCCGAAGCCCCTACCGCGACCCGCGGTTCCTGTGGCTGACCGCTCTGATGGGGGTCTTCGGCATCCAGTTCGGGGTGTTCGAGATCGGCGTGCCGCTGTGGGTCGTCTCGCACACGATCGCCGCCGACGTGGTCGTGAGTCCGCTCCTGCTGGTCAACACGGTCGTCGTCGTGCTGCTGCAGGTGCGGATGAGCCGCGGCACCGGAACGTTCGCCGGCGCGGGGCGCGCGATGACGCGAGCCGGATGGCTCATGGTCGCGGCGTGCGCGCTGTGGGCGGGCGCCGGGTGGGTCGGGGGAGACGGGTGGGGTCCCGCGACGCTGGTGATCGTGCTGCTCCTTGCGGCCGCCGTCATGCACTCGCTCGCCGAGATCATGTCGAGCGCCGCGGGCTGGAGCCTGAGCTTCGACCTCGCCCCGCAGGAGCGCATGGGCAGCTACCAGGGCGTTTACGGCACCGGGTACGCGGTCGGGGCGATGATCGCGCCCGCGGTCGTGACGCTCACCGCTATCGACCTCGGCACGGGCGGGTGGGCGATCCTCGCCGCGATGTTCGCCGGGGCGTCGGCGGGAGTGGTCGTGATCGCTCGGCGGGCGGGGCGGGAGGCGGATGCCGCGGCGATCCGATGAGCCGACGTGGCTGACGCGGGGCGCTGCTCGGCGTCACCCGGCTGACGCGGGCGCCGCGCGGCGTCACCAGAACAGCACAGTGCGTCGAAAACAGGACGATTGCGTCGGTTTCCGCTTGTTCTCGTGGCATCCCCTGTTCTCGTGACGTGCGGTGCGCGGCCGCGTCGGGCGGGGGGCGGGGGCTGCCCGCCGCCGGTGTCACCAGAACAGGCAACTGCGTCGAGAACAGGACGATTGCGCCGGTTTCGGCCTGTTCTCGTGGCATCTCCTGTTCTCGTGACGCGCGCGGCCGCGTCACACGAGAGAGCGGGGGCGGATGCCACGCCCCGGGCGCGCGGCCGCACCACTTCAGAGAGCGGCGGCAGATGCCACGCCCCCGGGCGCGCCGCCAGCTCGACGAGCCGCCGGGCTCAGTCGAGCACGTCGCCTAGGTCGTATGAAGTGACGGTCTCGAGCTGCGAGAAGGTGCAGGAGCGGGCGTCGCGGTCGGGGCGCCAGCGGTCGAACTGGACGGTGTGGCGGAAGCGCATGCCCTCGAGCTGGTCGTAGCGCACCTCGAGCACGAGCTCGGGACGCAGCCGCACGAACGACACGTCTTTCGACGCCGAGAAGCGCGAGCGGTCGGTCTCGCCAACCACGGCCCCGCCGTCGGCGTCGCGCTCCACCAGGGGAGCGAGCTCGTCGATCAGCTCCTTGCGGCGCTTGTCGGTCCACGCCGAGACGCCGCCGACGCCGTGCAGCCGGCCCTCGTCGTCGTAGAGGCCGACGAGTAGCGAGCCCACTCCCTCGCCCGACTTGTGGATGCGGTAGCCGAGGGCGACCACATCGGCGGTGCGGGCGTGCTTGATCTTGAACATCGTGCGCTTGTTCGGCGCGTAGGGCTGGGCGAGGGGCTTCGCGATCACACCGTCGAGGCCCGCGCCCTCGAACTCGGCCAGCCAGCGGCGCGCGAGGTCGGGGTCGTCGGTCGTGCGCGTGACGTGCACGGGGTGCGGCACGGCGCCGAGCAGGTCTTCGAGCTGGGCGCGCCGCTCCGCGAACGGCTCGGACTGCAGGTCGCGGTCGCCCCGGGCAAGCAGATCGAACGCAATGAACATGGCCGGGGTCTCTTCGGCGAGCATGTTCACACGCGAGGCCGCGGGGTGGATGCGCTGCGACAACGCCTCCCAGTCGAGACGCTGGCCGCCCTCGGCATCGCGAGCGACGACCACCTCGCCGTCGATGAGACACGGCTCGGGCAGCAGTTCGGCGAACGCCGCCACGAGCTCGGGGAAGTACCGCGTCAGCGGCTTGGCGCCGCGGCTGCCGATCTCGACGTCGGTGCCGTCCCACGAGATCAGGGCGCGGAAGCCGTCCCACTTGGGTTCGTAGCTGAAGCCGCCCTCGACCTTGGCGTGCTCCGGAACCTCGGGCACCGACTTCGCCAGCATCGGTGCGGGGATGTCGTACGGCATGGCCGTCAGCTCTCGTCGCCCGCCAGCGGCACGGGGTTCTTGCGCTTCTTGCGGCGCGCCCACTCGGCCGGCTTGTCGGGGCCGTTCCAGACGGTGATGATGCCCCAGACCACGGCGGTCAACGGCACGGCCAGCAGGGTGCCGAGGATGCCACCGATCGCGGTACCGCCGGCCAGCACGACGAGCACGACGAACGAGTGCAGCTTCATCGAGCGCCCCATGAGCACCGGCTGGAGGAAGTTGCCCTCGAGCTGGTTCACGAGCACGACGATTCCGACGACGATCAGAGCCACGATCGGACCGTTCGTGACGAGCGCGACGAGCGCCGCCAGGATGCCGGCGGTGACCGCACCCACGATCGGGATGAACGCGAGCAGGAAGACGAGCACAGCCAGCGGCAGGGCGAGCGGCACCTGCAGGATCGCGAGGCCGATGCCGATGCCGATCGCGTCCACGGCGGCGACGGATGCCGTGCCGCGCACGTACGAACCGAGGACCGTCACGGTCTTGTCACCGATGCGGCGCGCCCGCTCGTAGTCGCTGCCGTGGAACGGACGAAGGACGAACTCCCACATGCGCGGGCCGTCTTTGAGGAAGAAGAAGAGGATGACGACCATCAGCACGAAGCCCGTCACGAACGACGCGATCGCGCTCACACCCGCGAGCGCACCGGTGCCGAAGGACGAGCTCGTGACGAAGCCCTGGATGCCCTGAATCGCCTGGTTGACCTGGTCTTGGGAGATCGCGAAGGGCAGCGTGTGGTACCAGTCCTGCGCCTGCTCGAAGCCCTGCACGGCCTGCGAGCTGAGGTAGTCCCACTGGTTGATGACGGCGTTGGCGACCAGCCATCCGAGCGCGGCGAGCACCACGACGACGGCCAGCAGCGTGAGCAGCGTCGCGATGACCGAGGGCACGCCCTTGCGGCGCATCCACATGGTGACCGGGCCGAAGGCGGACGCGAAGATGAGGGCCAGCACGAGGGGGATGACCACGAGCGTCACCTGCTGGATGCCCCAGATGAGCCCCGCGACGAGGATCACCACGACGATGATCTGCACGGCCCGCACCGCCAGACGGCCGAACCCGTCGGCCCACAGGCTCTTCGGCGGAGTCTGGACGGCCTGCGCGACGGAGTTGACGGCGTCGCGAGGCGCGGGATGACGAGAGAACAGGCCCATGCTCACAAGGTAGCGGGGGCCTCCGACATGGGTGCGGAGGTTGCGCCGTCCCCGGGCGCCGGATAGGACGACGGATGCCGAGGCCCGCACCGTTCCGCGGGACGCGGCGCAGCGCGGGCCGACGTCGACCGATCCGCGGGGTACGGTGACCGGCGCCCTGGCCGAGGCGATCGGGGCGCCGGGGTCACGGCATCCGGGATCAGACGAACGCGCTCATGCCCGTGATGTCGCGGCCGAGCAGGAGCGCCTGGACGCTCTCGGTGCCCTCGTAGGTGTGGATCGCCTCGATGTCGGCCATGTGCTGCATGACGCCGTTCTCGAGCAGGATGCCGTTGCCGCCGAGCAGGTCGCGGGCGATCGCGGCGACCCGACGCGCTGCGCGGGTGTTGTGGTACTTCGCCAGCGATGCCTGGGTGGGGCGCAGGCCGCCCGACAACTCGAGGTCGGCGAGACGGCGGCAGTAGAGCTGCATCGCAGTGAGTTCGTCGAGCATCTGGGCGAGGCGCTCCTGCACCATCTGGAACTTCGCGAGGGGCTTTCCGAACTGCATGCGCTCGGTGGCATACGTCCGCGCGATCTCGTAGCAGGCGGTCGCGTGGCCGAGCGCCGACCACGCGACGCCCGAGCGCGTGGCGAAGAGCACGACCGATGCGTCCTTGAACGTGTGGGTGCCGGGCAGCACGGCATCCGCGGGAAGACGCACGTCGTCCATCGCGATATAAGCCTGGTGGATGCCGCGGAGCGACACCTTTCCGGTGATCACGGTGCCGACGTAGCCGGGGGTGTCCTGCTCGACGAGGAAGCACCGCACGTTGCCGTGGTCGTCGCCGCCCTCGTTCTCGACGCGGGCCCACACGAAGGTGATGCCGCCGGAGGCGCCGTTGCCGATCCACTTCTTCGTGCCGCTGAGCGACCAGCCGTCGGCCGTGCGCGTCGCCGTCGTCTCGAGCGAGACGGAGTCGGAGCCGTGGTCGGGCTCGGTCAGCGCGAAGGCGCCCAGAACGGTGCCGTCGGCGAGCGGCTTCAGCCAGCGCTGCTGCTGATCGGGGGAGCCGTAGAACGCCAGCGTCCGCAGTGCGAGCCCGCCCTGCACGGCGAGGGCGGTGGCGAGGGAGCCGTCGTGGCGCGAGATCTCCATGTTGACCAGACCCGCCGCCAGGGGCGAGGTGTAGGGCAGCTCGTCGTGCTCGATGCCGTCGGTGAACAGCTCGAGCTCGCCCATGCGCTTCACCAGGTCGATCGGGTAGCTCGCGGCATCCCATTCACCCTGCATGCGCGCGCCGACTTGGTCGGCGAAGGCCTTCGCGGTATCCCACACGGCGCGGTCGGCGTCGGGGATGTCGGCGAACACCGCGTAGTAGTCGGTGTCGCGGCGACCGAGCAGGTCGTAGTGGGCGACGCGCTCTCCGGGGAGCGTGCGGGCATCGGCGTCGATGGTCATGGGTCCCAGTATCGCGCATGTTGGTACTCAGTGCCGCGCATGCCCTGGCGCTCGGGGCGAACGCTCGGGTGGAGCATGCCGGGTCGCCGGGTCGCCGAGCGGGCCTCGAGAGCGAGAGACTGCATCCGGCTGACAACTCGGCGTCAGGCTGCAGCGCAGTTGTCAGCGAGATGCAGTCTCGCGACCCCAATGGGCCGAGCGCCGAGGGCCGAGTGCCGGCTCCGAGGCTCAGTCGCCGAGCGTCGCGCGCAGGCGCCGCGTGACCTCTGCGGCGGGCATGCGGCGGGGGAACGCGGCGACGATGAGGTCGTCGCCGGCGGAGTCGTCGCCGTCGGGGTGCACGCCATAGCGGCGCAGCACGTCGTCGAGAGCGCGACGCAGAACGGATGCCGGCACCCGGGCGCCGCGCATGAGACGGCGCAGCACGTGGTTGTGCACGGCGGTCACGAGGGCCGAGAACCCGACGGCGTCGAGCGGGTCGAGGCCGGGGAGCGCCTCGCGCAGGTACTCGTCGAACAGGCGCTCGTAGCGGAAGACCGTGATGATCTCGCGGTCGCGCAGCCCCGGAACCTGCCGCACGATCGCGTACCTCCGCCGCGCGACCTCGGGGTCGGCCGCGAAGTGACGGAACACCCGCACCGAGGCCTCGCACACCGCGGCCCAGGGGTCGTCGTGCGGCTGCGCGAGGTACGCGCGGGTCTCGGCGATGAGCACCTCGTGGTCGGCGAACACGACGTCTTCTTTGCCGCCGAACTGCCGGAAGAACGTCGAACGCGACACTCCCGCGGCCTGCGCGATCTGCTCGACCGAGGTCTGGTCATACCCGTGCTCGACGAAAAGGTCGATGGCCGCGGCCACCACGGCCGTTCGACTCGTGGGAGCGGCGTTGTCGGTCACGCCGTCGAGCCTATCCGCGGGGTCGGGTCGCGGCCCGCGTCGCCGTGCGTGAGGGGTCGAGATCTGTCGCCGAGAGCGCTCCGAGGCGACACCGATCGACCCCTCACGCGGGGAATCCGCCGGGTGGGGAGGACGGGTAGACGATCGCGGCCGTCGAGGCAAGCGGATGCCGTGGCGTCGGCATCCGGAGTGGGATGGAACGATGACGTCCTCCCTGTGGCACACCGATTCCGCGTCCGTCGAGACGGCACCTCTGAAGGACGGTGGGCGGCACGATGTCGTCATCGTCGGGGCCGGGATCACGGGCCTGTCGACCGCCGTCATGCTCGCCGAGGCGGGAGTCGACGTTGCGGTGGTCGACGCGGGCGACGTGCGTCGGGGTTCGACCGGGGCGTCGGTGGGCATGGCATCCGTGCTGCAGGGGTCGACCCTCGCGGCCCTGCGCGCGCATCACCCCGCCACCCTCGTGCGGGCCTACGTCGAGGCGAACCGGGCGGGGCAGGAGTGGCTCGCCGAGAAGGCGGGGGCGGATGCCGACCGGCGCACCTCGTTCACCTTCGGTCGGGGCCTCGCGACAGACGTCGCCCTCGACGCGGTGCGCGACGCCGCGCGGGAGGCAGGCCTCGCCATCCGAGAGGACGCCCCGAGCGATTTCGGCGGACGCACTCCGGTGCGGGCCATCGCGCTCGACGATCAGCTGGCGCTCGACCCGGTGCGGCTCGCGCACACCCTCGCCCGCGCTGCCGTCGACGCCGGAGCGACCCTGCACACGGGCGTGCGCGTGAGCGATGTCAGCGTGCTGCCCGAGGGCCGCGTCGACACCGACCACGGCACCCTCTTCGGCGACACCGTGGTGCTGGCGACCGGCACGCCCATCACGCGCCGCGGGCTCTACGACCTGAAGACGCGGGCGCTGCGGTCGTGGGCGATCGCCTTCGAGATGGAAGCGGATGCCGCGGCCCCCGGCGGCATGTGGAGCGAGGTCGGCGCCGAGGGACGCAGTGTCGTCGCAGCGCCCTCGTCGTTCGGACGTGCCGCTCTCATCGTGACCGGGGCACGGCATCCGGTGGGGTCCGCTTCCTCAGAGGTCGCGCTCGCCGAGGCCCTCGCCGCGTGGGCGCGGCGGACGCTGCCGGTCGGGGCGGAGCTCGCGCGCTGGTCGGGGCAGGACTACCAGTCGCACAACCTCGTTCCCTTCGTCGGCGGGATGCCGCGGGGACTCGGCCGCCTGCGCTTCGCCACCGGATACGCGGGGTGGGGCCTGACGAACGCCCCGGCGGCGGCGATGCGGTTGAGCGACGAGATCCGCGGGGTGTCGTGGCGCGACCGCCCGCGCTGGATGCGCACGATGGGCACGCGCATGACCGTTCCCGCCGACCTCGGCCGGGGGATCGGCGAAGCCGGGAGACGTGCGTCGGTCGTGGCGGAAGCATTCGCCGACGCCACCCCCGCGCCGGTCAAGCGACCGGCCGAGGGCGCGGGAGTCGTGTCGCGCCAGGGCCTGCGCACGGCCGCGGTCTCGACGGTCGACGGGCAGACGCGCGCGATCGTCGCCCCCGCCCCGCTGACCTGGAACGACGCGGAACGCTCGTGGGACAGCCCCGTCGACGGCTCGCGCTACGCCCCCGACGGCACGCGGCTCGAGGGTGCGGCATCCACCGATCTGGGTGTGCGGGGGCGCTGACGCTGCGACGGTCTGCGTCGGAGTGGGCCGCTTCGGCGCCGAGACTGCATCTCGCTGACAACTGCGTTGCAGGGTGACGCGGAGTTGTCAGCGAGTTTCAGTCTCGCGAGAATTGCGCCCGATGCGACGCCCCGCGTTCGGCGAGACGACTCCGGTCACGCGACCAGCGCCCAGTGAGACGCCCCGCGTCAGCTCTTCGCGCCGGTGAGCGCGAGCGCGCCGCCGAGGCCGATCATCATGACGCCGCCGGTGCCCGAGAGGGTCGAGATGCGCTTCGGCGAACGGGCGAACCAGTTGCGTGCCGTGCCCGCGGCGAGGGCCCAGGTGCTGTCGCACGCGAGCGCGAGCACCTGGAAGGTCAGTCCGAGCAGCAACAACTGCAGCCAGACGGCACCCGCGTGGGGATCGACGAACTGCGGCAGCACGGCGACGAAGAAGGCGATGGTCTTGGGGTTCGTCAGGCCGACGATGAAGCCCTGGCGCAGCAGTGTCCACGATGAGGTGGGGCCGCCGGTCGCGCCCATGACGTGGGCATGGCGGTGGCGAATGGCCTGGATCCCGAGCCACACCAGGTAGACCGCGCCGACGATCTTCAACACGGTGAACGCGACGATCGATGAGGCGACGATCGCCCCGACCCCGAACGCCACGGCGAGCACCGCGGGAACAGTTCCGAGGGCATTGCCGACGACGCTCAGCACGCCCGCGCGACGGCCGAGCGCGATCGAGCGTCCGATCACGAAGAGCACGCTCGGGCCGGGGATGACGATGATGACGACCGACGCGGCGACGAAGGCCACGAGGTTCTCGATCGGAGGCATGCGTGAACTGTACTGCCGTCGCGTTTCGGGGCGGTATCGCAAGGTGGGGCGTGCCGTACTCCGGAAACACCGGATGCCGAGGTGTCGAAGAGGCGGTCCAGGCCGGGTCTCCGCCCGTCTTTCCGGAGTTGTGCACAGCGACAGCCTGGAGGGAGGTCGGAAAGGGGAGGACGCCGCAGCGCCCACCCCCTCACGACTCACAGACCGACGGCGGCGAGACCGAAGTTGGCCTGATCGGCGGTGAACTGCTCGCCGTACTCGCTCGTCAGCTGATCGAAGAGCCCGTCGTGCGAGAAGCCCTTGAAGTCGAGGTACGACTGAGCGGCTTCCGCGGCCTCCTGGTTCCAGTCGACCGCTCCGGTCGACTCCAGATAGGCGATTGCGAACTCGGCGTCCTCGGCAGCGAAACCCTCGCCGTACTCGCTGGTGAGCTGCTCCGTCAGGCCGGCACGAGAGAAGCCCTTGAAGGACAGGTAGGACTCGGCGGACCGCACGGCGCTGGACTGCGCGGTCGACATCGCGGGCTTCTCGGGCTGGGCGGGCGCGGGTGCAGGTGCGGGTGCCGCGGATGCGGACTCCGCAGGGGCCGGAGCGGCCTCGGTGACCGTCTTCTCGACGTTGACGACGATCGTGTCGCCGGCTTTGACCGTCGATCCCGAGGCGGGCGTGCTGCTCAGGACCGTCCAGTTGTCGCGATCGAGAACGACGCCTTTCGTGGCGGAGAAATCGACCTCGAGGCCCGCGTTCTCGAGCAGCGCTGCTGCTTCTTTCGCGGTGAGACCCGTGGTCTCGGGCACGGCGACTTCTTCTTCAGCAGCCTCTTCGGCGACGGGTGCGGCGGCGGCAGCGGGCGCCTTGTCGGCGGCCGTGGTGGTGGCTCCCTTGCCACCCGAGATCGCGCCGCCGATCCCGCCGATCACGATGATCCCGGCCACGATGCCGACGGGGATGATGATGGCTTTCCGCTTGTACCAGGGTGCTTTGGCGGGCGTTCCGTCGGCTGCGACGGGAACCGTCGTCGGCGCGGGGCGGGACTGATTCGTCCACGCCTGGCCGTCGTAGTAGCGCTCGGTGCCCGGCGCGTTCACGTCGGCGTACCAGCCGGCGGGGTAAGCCGGAGTGTTGTCGGTCATGTGGTTCCTTCGGATCTCTCGGTGGTGAAGGCGAGCGCCTTCGCGCTCGGCCCTGCCACCCGTCGAAGGGTGCTGAATCGAGCGCACGCGTCGAAGCCGGGAAGAAGAGCGACTGCTGCCCCCGCAGCTCCCGCCGACGCGGCCCCCGCGCTCGCCTCCCGCGATTATGGCGACGCAGCGCGCCGCCCGGCATGGCGTGAGCCGGAATGCGAAAGACCTTCTCGCTTCGCGCCAACGGTGCGTCGCCCCGGGCACTGACTACGGCGTGCCGAACTCCGGAAATCCCGGATGCCGAGCGGGTCGAGGACGCGATTCAGGCCGGGTCTGCGCCCGTCTTTCCGGAGTTGTGCACGCGCCGATGCCGCCGGCGACGCGCGTCCTCACGCCGGAACGGCCTCGCGGGCCAGCAGCTCGGTGATCCGCCCGACGCAGCCGCCGCAGCCGGTGCCGGCGCGGGTCGCGGACTTCACGCACGCGACCGTCGGCTCGCCCGCGGTGACGGCCTCGCGAATCGCCCCCGCGCTCACCCCGTTGCACCAGCACACGGTCGCATCCGCGGCGAAGGGGTCGCCGACGGCGGGCATTCCGGCATCCGCGGCGTCGAGGCGCAGCAGCGACGAGCGGTCGGCGGGCAGCTCCGACCCGCGCTCGAAGAGCAGCGTGAGCTCGGCACCCGTTCGGGGCATCCCGACCGCGACGAAGCCGGTCAGCACGCCCTCGACGGTCACGAGCTTCACGTACGCGCCGCGCGCGGGGTCGGCCCAGAGCGTGACCTGGGGGCCGTGGCATCCGGGAGCGTGCGAGAACGGATCGGCGTCGACCGCGCCTCCGGCGACCACGTCGATGCCCTCGGCCTTGAGCATCACGACGCCGGGGCGTTCGACGGCGGCGGGTCCCTCGACCCCCGACGACAGCAGGGCCGCGAGCCGGTCGGCCTGCCGCCAGCCGGGGCCGACGAGTCCGCTCGGGCCTCCCGGCACGCGGCCGTCGGGCTCGCCAGCGGCGGGATCCGCAACGTGCGCGCAGTCGCCGAGCGCAAAGACGTTCGGGTCGGTCCACGAGCGCGAGGCCCCGTCGACGAGCACGCCGGCCGAGGTGGCGAGTCCGGACAGCGATGCGAGCTCCGTCCGCGCTCCGACGCCGCACGACAGCACCAGCAGGTCGCCCGCGAGCACCTTGCCGTCGGCGCAGACGAGTCCGTCGAACCAGGCCTGACCGTGGTCGTCGTAGCGCTGCACGATGCTCTCGGCGCGCGCGTGGTGCATCATCTCGACGCCCACGGCGCTCGCCGCGGCGGCGAGCACGCGTCCGCCGTTCTCATCGAGCGTCCGATTCATGGGGGCGGCCGAGTGATACGCCACGACCACCTCGGCGCCCGCTTCGGCGGCGGCGAGGGCGAGCTCCATACCGAGCACTCCCGCGCCGAGCACGACGATGCGCTGACCCGCCGAGACCGCCGCGCGCACGTGCTCGGCGTCGGCGAGGTCGCGCAGGGCCACGACACCGCGGGGGAGCGGGGCGGTTCCTTGATCCAGGGCGGAGGGGTCGGCCGGGCGCGCGGAGCGGTGCCGCTGTGCCCGCTCGAGTCCGGCGAGCGTCGGGACGTTCGCCCGCGCGCCGGTGGCGAGCACGAGTCGGTCGTAGGGAATCCGGATGCCGTCGTGCAGGCGCACCACGCGCAGGTTCCGGTCGACGCCGACCACCGTCGTCCCGAGCGCGAACCGCACACCCGCGTCTTCGGCGACGCGGCGGTCGCTCATGTCGAGACCGTCGCGATCGGTGCGGCCGACGGCGTATTCGGCGAGCAGCACGCGGTTGTAGACGTCGTGCGGTTCGGCGCCGACGACGGTGAGGTCGATCCGCCCCTCGCGCACCGCGGGCAGGAGCCCCTCGACCAGCCGCGCCCCGACGGGGCCGTAGCCCACCAGCACCACACGCTCAGACATGGGTCTCCTCCTGGGTGCTTCGGGTCCCTGCGACGCCGACGAGCGCGGGCGCGACCCCCGGGTGCTCCGCCACGACGACGGGCGAGGCCGCAACGTGATGGACCGCCGGGGTCGTGGCATCCGGAATCGCCTCGACCCGAACCCGCGTGCGCTTGAACTCGGGCATGGCCGAGGTCGGGTCGACGATGGCCTCGGTCAGGCGGTTGGCGCACTCGTCGCCCGCGTAGTGGAACGGCAGGAACACGGTGTCGTGGCGGATGTCCGTGGTCACGCTCGCCCGCGCACGCACGGTGCCGCGCGTGTTCGAGACGGCGACGAGGGCTCCCTCGCGGATGCCGAGCCGAGACGCCGTCGCCGGATGGATCTCGAGCCGCGCCTCGGGGCGGGCGTTGTGGAGCTCGGCCACGCGGCGGGTCTGGGTTCCCGACTGGTACTGCTGCAGGTATCGGCCGGTGGTGAGGGTGAGGTCGGCGCCGCGGTCGGTCGGGGTCGGGGGAGTGGCCTCGACGGGGACGAGCCGGGCGCGGCCGTCGGCGTGGGCGAAGCGCTGGGTGAAGGGACGCGGCGTGCTCCCGGAGCGGTACGGCCAGTAGGCCTCGATGCCGGTGTCGAGCAGCGCGTGCGAGAGGCCGGAGTAGTCGGCGATGCCGCCCTCCGACGCGCGGGCGAGCTCGTCGAAGACCTCGGCCGGATCGGTCGACCAGGTGGATGCCGCGCCCAGACGCCGCGCGATCTCGGCCATGATCCACAGCTCGCTGCGGGCTCCCTCGGGTCCGGGTAGCGCGCGGCGACGGCGGATCACGCGGCCCTCGAGCGAGGTCATCGTGCCCTCCTCTTCGGCCCACTGCAGCACCGGCAGCACGATGTCGGCGAGCTCCGCGGTCTCGGAGAGAAAGAAGTCGCAGACGATCAGGGTGTCGAGGGCGTTCAGCCGCGCGCGCACGGCGTCGACGTCGGGTGCCGAGACGACGACGTTCGAGCCCGCGACCAGCAGCGTCTTGACGGGCCCGCCGAGTTCGCCGAGCAGGGCGGTGGCCGGGATGCCGGCATCCGGGATCTCGTCGGGATCGACGCCCCAGACCTCGGCGACGTGCCGGCGGGCGTCGGGATCGCGGATGGAGCGGTATCCGGGGAGCTGGTCGGCCTTCTGGCCGTGCTCGCGTCCGCCCTGGCCGTTGCCCTGGCCCGTCAGCGTGCCGTAGCCCGAGCCCTCGCCCCCGACGAGACCGAGTACGAGGGCGAGGTTGATCGCGGCGGTCGCGGTGGCGGTGCCGTCGACGTGCTGTTCGACGCCGCGTCCGGTGAGGATGAACGCGCGTCCCGCGGCGAGGCGACGCGCGGTGGCTCGGAGGTCGGCGACGGGGACTCCGGTGGTGGATGCCGTCCGCTCGGGCCACCATTGCGCGACGCTGCGGCGCAGGGCATCGAACCCGCTCGTGCGCCCCTCTATATAGGCACGGTCGGCGAGACCCTCGGCGATCGCGATGTGCGTGAGGCCGAGCAGGAGCGGAAGGTCGGTTCCGGGAGCCGCCTGCAGGTGCGTGCCGGCGCCGTCTTCGGTGAGGCGCGCGGTGGCCGAGCGGCGCGGGTCGACGACGATGAGCCCGCCCGCGGCTCGTGCCCCGGCGAGGTGGGCGAGGAAGGGCGGCATGGTCGCGGCGACGTTCGAGCCGAGCAGCAGGATCGTCGCGGCGTCGTCGAGGTCGGTGACCGGGAACGGCAGGCCGCGGTCCATGCCGAAGGCGCGATTGGATGCCGCTGCCGCGGACGACATGCAGAACCGGCCGTTGTAGTCGATGCGCGACGTGCCGAGGGCGACGCGGGCGAACTTGCCGATCTGGTAGGCCTTCTCGTTGGTGAGTCCGCCGCCGCCGAAGATCGCGTTCGCGTCGGGGCCGTGGGTGGCCTTCGTCTCGCGGAAGGCCAAGGCCACGGCATCCAGTGCCTCATCCCAGGTGGTCTCGGCGAGGGTGCCGTCGGGTTGGCGGAGCAACGGCATCCGGAGTCTCTGGGGAGACGCGAGGAGCTCCGCCGACGTCCAGCCCTTCGCGCAGAGTCCTCCCCGGTTGGTGGGGAAGTCGCGGCCGGTGACCGTGGTTTCACCCTGGTGGGTGACGGTCATCGCGCACTGCAGCGCGCAGTAGGGGCAGTGGGTGTCGGCGGAGCTCATGGCGTCAGATCCGAGTGCCGGACTTGGTCGACATCCGCAGGTACACGCCCGCGGTGAGGGCGAGGAAGATCACGTACGCGGCGACGAAGCTGCCGAGGGCGGGGACGTACGAGCCGAACGTAGTCTTCGAGAATCCGAGCACCTGCGGGATGAAGAAGCCGCCGTAGGCGCCGATCGCCGAGATGAGGCCGAGGGCCGCAGCCGCCTTGCGCTGCGCGCCGATCCCGCCGTTGGAGCGGAGGGCGAAGATCGTCGGGATCATGCGATAGGTCGAGCCGTTGCCGATGCCCGCTGCGGCGAACAGCACGAGGAAGCAGAGCAGGAAGATCGCGAAGTTCTGCGTCGGGAGGGTGAGGATCACACTCAGGATGCCGAGCCCCATCACCGTGAAGGCGCCGATCGTGATGACGGTTCCGCCGAAGCGGTCGGCGAGCTTGCCGCCGTAGGGCCGGGCGAGCGAGCCGACGAGAGCGCCGAGGAAGGCGAGGGTGACGGTCGCGGTGCCGATCGCAATGCCCTTGAAGTCGGGGAAGGTGTCGGCGAGCAGCTTCGGGAAGACGCCCGCGAAGCCGATGAACGAGCCGAAGGTGCCGATGTAGAGGACGGCGAGGATCCACAGGTGCGGCTCTTTCAGAGCGGCGAGGGATGCCGCGATGTCGGCCTTGGCTGCGGAGAGGTTGTCCATGCGGAAGTAGGCGCCGACCATCGCGACGAGGATCAGCGGCACCCAGATGAGACCCGCGAGGGGCAGATTGAGGGTCGCGGCCGCGCCGACGGTGATGACGATGGGCACGACGAACTGGGCGACCGAGGCGCCGAGGTTGCCGCCGGCGGCGTTGAGTCCGAGCGCCCAGCCCTTCTGCGCGGCCGGGTAGAAGAAGGTGATGTTCGACATCGAGCTGGCGAAGTTGCCGCCGCCGAAGCCGGCGAGAGCCGCGATCAGCAGGAGGACGCCGAACGGGGTCGCGGGATTGCTGACCGCGAGGGCGAGTCCGATGCTCGGGATGAGCAGGAGGCCGGCGGACACGATCGTCCAGTTGCGGCCGCCGAAGCGCGGAACCATGAACGTGTAGGGGATGCGCAGCGTCGCGCCGACGAGGCTCGGCATGGAGATGAGCCAGAAGATCTCACCGGTCGACAGCTGGAAGCCCGCGGCCGGCAGCGAGACGACGACGACCGACCACAGCTGCCAGACGACGAACCCGAGGAACTCGGCGAAGATCGACCACCGCAGGTTGCGGGCGGCGATGGCCTTGCCCTCGGTGTTCCACTGCGTGGTGTCTTCGGGGTTCCAGTTGTCGATCCAGCGGCCGGGGCGGTGCTTCAGGGTGCTGTCCGCTGCGGGCGCGTGGGCGGTTTCGGGGCGCGGGTCGGTGACGGTCACGGAGTCCTCCGGTGGGCGATGCGGGGAGGTGCAGCGCCCCGCATGGGCGGGACGTGCCGCCAGCGTAGGGAGGAGGGATTACCCGGGACCGCGCCGTCGGGGGCGGGGAGGTAACGACTGGCTCACCGGGGGTGGGGGTGGGGGAGAGGGGGAGTTTACGTGGGCGTTACATGAGATTGCGCTCAAGGTCATTCTCGGGTGTCGGTGATGGCCGCGACTGAGACTTGAGATGCTTGCGGCGCGGTCTCGCCGGAGGGCATCGATCCTCAATCTTTGGGTGTGGCCGGTCGCATTCTCTGGCAGGTGAACTTCGTCATCAACTGCCATGCGCAACCAGACGCCGCCCTGTCCTCCGCCGATAACTGCCAAGGGCCGTCGGCAGAACATCGCGCCGCTGACAAATCTTCGTTAGGTTTGAGTGTCGATTGGGGGACAATGATGACCGAGAAACCGCGGGACAGAGCGCAACTCGCGAAGGACTACACCGACGAGGGTTGGAGGCAGAAGCTCCTCGAACTCCTAGCGCTTGTTGATGCGCTGGGTCACTGCATTATTGAAGCTGATTTTAAGGTCACTGATGACCTCAACCGAGGTATTGTCCTAACCGCTGTTGGCAAGAAGGTACGGGATCAGCTCATCACGAAGGAGGAAGTGGATCCAAAGGTGGCGAACCTCCTCTGCCTTCTCGGATTGGTGCATCATGAACCATTGGTGGATATCGATGCGATCGACATTGATCGTCTCACTGCCCCGTTGTCGGAGTACATCAAGTCCGGAAAGTTGAAATTTCCCCTAGTTTTCGGGCGCTCCCTATATGACGAGGCTTCGACGCTAATCGCTGAAGAGCGAAACGTGCTCAAGCATGAAGACACCCTGCGACTCTTGGCGGACAAGCCGCAAGGGGTCTATCACACGGGTCCATTCCTCATCGGCCCTTATGGGATCATGCGCACAAAGCACGCGCGAAATCTGGTCCCGCGCCTCTCCGTTCCGATTCAGCATTGCTCCGATCTTTCTTGCCCTTCCGTGCACAACGTTCGCCTGACCAGTAGTCAGGAGGCAAATGTGAATAAACAGAGATCGCTGTTGTATAAGGTGCTTCATACAATCTCCGAAGATTCAGCGGACTGGAACGGGTTCGTGGTTGACATCACCGAAAAAGATTGGAACCCATACGAGGTCGACGATGGTTCGACCATGCCCTATCTGCTCGGCGACGCATTCGACGATGAGGAACTGCGGGCTCTCGTGGGGCTTGCCGTGTCCTCCACTGGCGGTCGATTGGCTGCTGTGGCTGCGAGTGTTGGCCTGGCGGGCAATCCCGCGGAATGGTGCGCAGGCCTAAATCGGGGCGAACTGCTGCAGATCTTGTTGACTGAGACCGACGAGGCGCTCACTGACCTGGTCGATGATGCCATCCTGGGCAATGAGATTGTCGTCCCTGAAGGTGAGGTCAGGCGCCCTGTTGTCAATCACCGAATGCGTTCTGGGGCTTGGCGCCTTCGTCCCGAGGCAAGCCGTCTAGGGGCGCGGTACAGTCCGGGTGAAACGACCACGACGCTGCTCCGGCTGTTCTCCCTGGCGCGCAGCATGTTCGATAAGAACTCGGCCATGGACATGGACGAACTCGCCTGGATGCTTCGAGACGTGTCGGGCGACACCCCCACGGAGCGCCTAGAAACATTCTTCAAAATGCGCACTCCCCGGGAGATCGTGGAGAAACTGCTCCTTGGCAGGCGTTCAAACGCGGAGAAGGCTGCGAAGATTCTAGGCTTGGATCTTAAAGGCGCGGATGCCCCGCTTCTGGACGCAATAATGTGGAAGTTGGGCTTTCCCATGGAGCGTCGGCTTGACGTTCGTGACGAGTACTGGCGCCATCACCAATTACTCGAAACTTTCGCGACTACGGCGTCGGCCAGCGCGGACTCGACTGAGGAGGACCTCCGTTCAATCGCCTCAAATTACTTTGTTGCCCTTGAAAAATTTCTGTTCGACTCGCTCACATTTGCGACTTGGGCCCTTCTGGAAGATCACGTCAAGGCGAATAGGCCATACGAATACAGGGCTGGTGCGGCTCGTGCGTTCACTATTGAGACACTGAACGCTTCGGTGTCTCGCAAAGCGGGCGTCGAGGTGAATGATCTGCGTGATGATCCGGATTTGAGTAGCGTGGTGCAGGGATTCCTTCGCCTCGCCGGCCATCTTTCAAGTCTGCGCGAAAACGCAGATGCGCACGTGCGGCAACTGTCGGACATTCCGCGTTTTGCGGATCAAACTGATCTGCAGCGGTTTCCGTTTCGGCACACTGCTCCATTTTTGGACCTGCTGCCCGCAAGTCAACACACTCTCCCCCGGGTTATCGCGGAGGCAGGATCGATGTTGAACGACAGCGGAATTATGACGGCAAGGAACGGTCTGCTGCATGCGAAGTCCAAGCGCACCCCAACCATCTCTGAAGTGAATGGCGCGTTGAGCATGGCTCGGAGCGCCCTGCGGCTGCTCGAAGAGATCGGATGCGTGCGGAACACCTTTGAGACTGTTTCTGTAGTTATCGACGCCTGGGGGCGCTCTACAACTCTGCTGCGCTCGAATGGCGCAGACATCAAGTTTGCAGGACCGAGCAGTTTTGCGATGCTCGGGCTGCCGTCGCTTGGAGCCCCCGTTTACCTGATGCAGGGTGCCGTTTTTGCTGAACCCAACGAAATGCTCCGTTTCAGAGAGGGCTTTGACTCGGCCTACGCCAACTATTGGTCAAACTTCCCTCACCGCCCCGAACGAGGGAGCGGAACGTCACCGGGGCAGCCCGATCAAACGGTCGGAGAACTTGCGTCCCCGGCGCCCGTAGATTGAACGCGGCACGCTGCATCTCACTCGTCGCACACGGCGGAGTTTGCGTGTTGACGAGAGAGAGCCGGAAGCGTGGGGTGGGCGCCGGCTCAAAGCGGCAGTTGACCGGTGCGGTGTGTTCTTGAAGGGCGCGCGCCTAACGGAGTGATGCGACTCTGAGGTGTTACGCCGCACTACGCCCCAGATCGCCCGCCCCCGCGGCATCCCGTAGCTTCATCACACCAACCACTCCGAAGGCAGGTGAAGCCATGTCCCGCACGATCTCGTCGACAGTCCACCCGATTCAGCGCTGCATGGCAGCCTCGAACCCGTCTGCGTGGTGGGACGGCCTCGTCATCGAGGCCGACGGCTCGACCGCAACGGTCGCACTGCTGAACGGCAGCACGGTGCAGCTGCGGATCGTCGGCCCGACCGTCGACATCGCGGCAGGGGAGCCGGTGGCGTACCACCCGGTCGCCGAGCTGCTCAGCGCGTCCGCGATCATCACGACCGCTCGCGCCGCATAGCCGAGCGGCCGCCGACGAAGCGTCAGCGGCCGCGCGAAGAAGAGAACTCAGGCGGTCATCGAGGCCATCATGGCCTCGCACTTCATGACCATGTCGTCGCAGGCCATGGCGCAGTAGCGGCACATCTCGTCCATGTCGCCGTGCGCGCGGCACTCGGCGGCGCACGCCTTGCCCATGGTCATGCAGGCGGTCATCATGGCGCTCATCACGTCCATGTTCATGCCGGCCGGACGCATCATCATGTGCATCGTCGCCTGCGCCATCTCGACCATGTTCG
Source organism: Microbacterium algihabitans (assembly GCF_032464975.1). NCBI lineage: Bacteria > Bacillati > Actinomycetota > Actinomycetes > Micrococcales > Microbacteriaceae > Microbacterium > Microbacterium algihabitans. Next base: position 502,070 of record NZ_JAWDIU010000001.1, on the reverse strand, counting down.
AGCACATGGCGCAGCACGTGGCCATCTCGGCGCCGTGCATCATGTCGCTGCCGGCGCACATGGCCGCGGCCATCGCGCACGCGTTCAGAGACTGCATGCATTCCTGCATGGCATCCATGTCCATGGTCATCTCGCCCATGTCCATCGACTTCATCATCGCCATCGTGTCCATCTGGATCTCCCGTGTTCTCGTCGGTTCGGAGGGACCGGATGCCGCGGAGGGACTCCGGCGTACCGGCGATGGTACGCCGGACAGGCGCAGGTGCGACAGAGCTCGCAGCGGGTTGCTCAGCGACCCTCGTCGTTGCTATCAGGGCCGAATGCCGACCGACCTGAGCTCGAGTCCGGCCAGGCGCTGCATGACCTCGGGCTCGCTGCGCCGCCACGCCCCCACGGCATCCGGAGCGATCTTCGCGATGACGCCCGCCTTCTGATGGGTGAGGGCACGGAGCGCGAGAAGGTCGGTGTTGAGCCCGGACCGCATCAGCGCGCGGGTGCGCGTGGCGCGTGAGATGAAGCGCAGGCGCGGGATGAGCCACACCAACAGGACGATGAGGATGGGGAGGGCCGCGACGCCCACTCCGAGCGCGATGGCCGCTTGCAGAACGAGGTCTTGCTGGGTCTGACCGGCAGCCGCGAGGGTATCGCCGGCCGAGCTCGCCGTGCTGAACGGGGCGCTGATCCCCTCGCCGATGAACGGGACCCCACCCAGTCGGGTGCCGACGTCGGTCATCGACGTGCGGAAGTCGGTGCCCGCGTTCTGCATCTGCACACCGAACTGCGCGAGCTGGTTCACCGTCGAGAACACCACGATGCCGGTGGCGATGCTGATCGCGATGAGCGCGAGCGCGACCACGTCGGCGGTCATCTGACGGGCGCGCTGCGCGGCGAAGTCGGAATACAGTTTCACGTCGTCACTCTCCCACGCGGTCCGTCGGCACCGGACGCAACCAAGGGGCGGTCGTGTCGCCGGCGGGGGAGCGATCGCAACCCTCGCCTGCGCCGACACCGGCCCACGTACGGTGGCCACCGTGCCCCACCTCGACACCGCCGACCACACCGTCGGCGATCTCGCCTTCCGCTCGTTCTCGACCCTGCGGCCGGGGCGGCCGGTGTACGTGCTCATCCACGGCATCGGCATGTCGCACCGCTACCTGAAGCCCCTGCACGAGGAGTTGTCGACGGATGCCGAGGTGCACTCGATCGACCTTCCCGGTTTCGGTGGTCTGCCGAAGCCGGGGCGCGGTTCCGGCATCCGGATCATCGCCGACGCCCTCGGCGTCGTGCTCGACGAGCTGGGCGTGAGCGACGCGGTGCTCGTCGGACACTCGATGGGCAGTCAGTGGGTGGTCGAACTGTCCGTGAGGCGCCCCGACCTCGCGCGCGGGGTGGTGGCATTCGGGCCGGTGACTGACGATCGACGCCGCGGGTTGCTCTGGCAAGCGGCGTTGCTGGCGCGAGACTCGGCGCTCGAACCGCCCCGGCCGAACATGATCGTGTTCACCGACTACGTGCGGTGCGGACCGATCTGGTACGCGCGCCAGGTGCGGCACATGCTGCGGTATCCGATCGAGGATCGCGTCGGACTGCTCGACGTTCCGCTGCTCGTGCTGCGCGGAGGCGCCGATCCGATCGCTCGGCAGTCGTGGGCGGACCGGCTCGGCGCGCGAGCCGCCACGGCGGAGGTCTCGGCGATCCCGGGCCATCATCACCTCGCGCAGTTCACCGCGTCGCGGGAGTCGGCCGAGCGCATCCGCGCGTTCGCAGGAGCGCTGCCTCAGCTCTCGTGAACCACGGCCGTCAGCTCGGGCGCGAGGTCGCGCGCGAGGAAGCCGATGCCGACCCGCTCCTGCAGCCGGTCGCCCGCCCGAGCGTGGGTCCACCCGCCCCAGACAGCCGCCCGCTCGGCATCCACCCCCAGGGCGGCGAAGCCGGTGATCGCGCCTGACAACACGTCGCCGCTGCCCGCGGTGCCCAGGCCCGATCCGCCCGGCTCCGCCTGCCAGCAGCGGCCGTCGGGGGTGGCGACGGTGCCGAAGCAATGCACGACGGCGCGGTAGTGGCGCGCGATCTCGACGATGTCGGCCGCGCGGTCGTCGCCGAGGTCGCGCTCGAGCAGCAGCTCGGCTTCTTCTTCGTTGGCGTTGATGAGCAGGTCGTCGGGCAGCAGGTCACGGTCGAAAGAGGGCAGGATGCCGAGCGCGAACGCATCGAGAACGAGCCGGCCCACCTCGGCGTCGGACACCGCGTGGAGGGCCGCGCGGGTGGCATCCGGATCATCGAAACCGGGGCCGAGGAGCACGGCATCCGCCGACTCGAGTCCGGAGCGCAGGGCGTCGTCGACCGGATCGGAGCCGACCGGCAGCTCGTAGATGCCGGCCTCGGGCATGGCCGGACCGAGCTGCGGGGCGATCGCGGACGGCACGGCGATACCGACGCGACCCGCACCGACGCGCATCGCGGCCTCGGCGGAGAGCAGGGGAGCGCCGGGCGACCGTCGCGACCCGCCCACCACGACGACCTGGCCGCGCGACTTCTTCGAGCCGTCGGCATCGGGCACGCCCCACTCGCGCAGAAGCTGGAGGGTGACGGGTTCAGGCATCGTCTTCTCCTCCGTGCACGGTGACGTCGGCGCCCTCGGTCTTCAAATGATCAACTGCCGAGAAGGTCACGACTTTCCAGCCCTCGTCGTCGCGGACGAGCTCGGTCACCGACGCGTTGCGCACGGTGTGGGTCGCGACGAAGGCCATGAGCTCCGGCTCGTCGAGGGGAAGCAGCACGTGCAGGATCAACATGATGACGGCGTCATGCGCGACCATCAGGACCGACGGTCCGGGGCGGTCGAGCGCCTCGCCGAGGAACGAGCGGAGTCGGAGCGTCACGTCGGCCCACGACTCGCCGCCGGGAGGCCGGTGGTAGTACTTGCCGAGGTGACGCCGTCGCGCGGCCTCTTCGGGGTGGAGCTCCTCGACGCCCTTCCAGGTGAGCAGATCCAGGATGCCGAGTTCCCGGTCGCGCAGCCTCTCGTCGACGAGCGCCGGCCGGTCGTCGCCGACCGCGAGGGCGAGGGTCTGCCGTGCGCGGAGGTACGGCGACACCCAGTACTCGTCGATCGGGGCGTCGAGCGACGCCACCCAGGTGCGGAGGGCCTCGGCCTGCTCTCGGCCGGTGGGGGAGAGCTCGACGTCGGCATCGCGCTCGTCGAGCGCGATCACCGGGGATCCCTCGCGTTCCGCCCTCGAAGCGGCGACGTTGCCTTCGCTTTCACCATGCCGGACGATCCAGAGTCGGGTCACTGCCATGGCGGCACGGTAGGTCGACGTGCGGGGCCGGCGCACGGGCGTTGACAGGGCGGTTATGCGTCGGCGCAGGCCGAAGCGGTGACGTCGTGAAGCCAGGGCTCCGCGGCATCCGGGATCTGTCGAAACGCGCTACTCGACGCGACGGAACCGGGGCCCGAATAGCCGTCGCGTTCGACGTGCTCGGTGAACATCGCGATCGGGCGCACCCAGAACGAGTGTTCGCCGTAGAGCGTGCGGTACGAGACGAAGACCTCTTCGGTCTCGGAGTGCCTCGCCGTGCCGAAAACCTCGTAGCGCATGCCCTTGAAGTGTTCGTAGACGCCGGGTTCGATCTCGACCGGCGTCGCGTCGTCGGACGTCACCGCAGCGCGGCCTCGGGTGTTCCGTTGGTGCGCGCCTGCAGGTATTCGCAGAGCTTGCCCGTCGTGTACAGCTCCTCGCCGAGGGCGATGAGGTTGCCGCCCGACAGGGGGAACTCGCCGGAGCGCTCGGAGAGAGCCGCCGTCCACGTGCGCTCGCAGTCGACGTTCAACGAGATCGACGCCGGGCCGTGGTTGAGGTGGATCGCCACCATGCCCGAGTTGAGGTGCTCGGGGTCTTCCTGACGGAGCACGTGCACCGTCGCGTGGGCGACGCTGTCGTGCTTCTCGTAGTCGGTGACCCACTCGTAGATCTCGTCGTAGGTGGGGCGAGCGGTGCAGGTCATGAGTTGAGCCTAGACGGCGGGGCTCCGGCGCGGTTGCCGGGCGTCGAGTCGTTGCTCAGACGCCGCGCGCTTCGCCACCTCGCTTCCTCGCCGGGACGCGAGCGGGTATCGTCGGCGGTCCCACGCACCGAGGCGACACGGGAGGCCACGCATGGGCGCATTCGGATGGATCGAGTACGTGTTCTGGGCCGCCATCGCGGTCGGCATCGTCGTGCGACTCACGATCGCGCTGGTTCGCCGGCGGCGAGGGCGCGAGGCACTGCGCTCTGCGCTGCGTCCGGTTATGGACGCGGGAGCCGTGCAGTCGGCGGCCTACGGATGGACGCCCACCACCTCGACGGACCTTCCCGCCGTCTACGGATCCGTGCTCACAGGGGAGGGCGACGACGGTCGCCCGCGCGACCTGCCGGATCGTCGGGCATGACCCTGGCGCGCGAGGGGCACCGCGTGAGCTGATGCGGGAGCCCCCGGCATCCGCCTCCTGTCGTTCATGCGGCGGAATGTGGCACGCATCGTGCGGCGGCGGCGTCGCGGGGTTCGTAGCGTCGGGTGCATGATCGTGCGTGCTTCCGAAACCCACTTGCGGGACGGCGTCGAGGACGAGTTCGTCGAGCGGCTGGTCGAGCTCGTGTCGTCATTTCCGTCGCGGTATCCGGGAATGTTGCGGCACGAGGTGCTGGTCGACGACGGGGACGCGCGACGCGTTCAATATGTCAGCGTCTGGGCCGACGAGGTCGCGCTCGAAGACTACGCGGGGCCGGAATGGCGCACGAGCCCGGTGACGTTCCCCGACGAGGAGCGGTTCTTGACGTGCCCGCTCGAGCTGCGGCACTTCGTGTCCGTCGACATCGAACGCGTATGAGGCCATGCGCTTTTCGCCGGGCTCTGTTCTGAATACGAGCGCGGTCGCGAGGAGTGCTGCTCGCTCATTATGAGAGCGGTCGGAATTCACCCGCGCCCCTGGGTGGCGGTAGAAATTCGGGGCCATACGCTGCACCCCATGTCGCTCCGATCAAACCGTCCGCGCCGCCCCCGAAACGACATCGTCTCGGCGCAGATGTGGACGGCCGTCTATCGATACTCAGCACTTCATTCGTTGGTCGGCGTCTGCGCAGGAGGGTGGCTGCTCCTGCGTTCTATCTCGATCTCCGCGGTTGACGGCTGGGGCTTCGGGCCCGATATACCGCTCGCGGCCGTTCTCGTGTGCCTGTGGGCCGCCGGCGTTTTCGTGCTCGTGAACCCGCCCACGTCTGTCGTCGCCGACGTGGGCGTTGGGCGGCGACCGGTGGGCGTTCTTTCGACCCTCGGACGTCGCTTTCGCTTCTGGAACGTCATCTCGGCGCCGATCAGCGGTCTTCTCCTGGTGTTCCTCGCGTGGCCGCTGATACAGGCGCTCACCGAACCGAAACCGGCACCCTGGATGCCATCGCTCATCGCTCCGTATGGCGTCGGGTTCGTCGTTGTCGCGACCTTCGCGGCCCGCATCGGGCGGTGGGGAGCGGAGCTCACACCCGACGTCCTGATGACTCACGGGTTCTTTCTTGATCGCCGTTATGCAAGAGATGACATCAGGGCCGTAACGAGCGCTCGAGTCACGGGAGTGCATGAATGGCTGCTCGGAATGCTGATGAACCGTCCCGCGGTGGAATTCTTCGCGCTTCGAGTGCACCTGCTATCAGGAAAGACGAAAGTCCTCTTCGCCTCGCACTCAACGGAGTACGACATCCAGAAGGCGGCGCGCATCGTCAACGCCCGGTTAGCGCCAGAGGTCGGAATCTCGCCGGATCCGTCCACCGCCGGAAACATCGATCCGCCATCATCGACGGCATGACCGACACGCTCGATTCGACCGACCTCGCCCACCTCCGCCGTGCCATCGACCTGTCGATCGCGGCGCGCGAGCACGGCAACCATCCGTTCGGCGCGCTGCTCGTCGCGGGCGACGGGCGCGTGATCGAGGCCGAGAACACCGTGCTCACCGACCGCGACGTGACGGGTCACGCCGAGACGAACCTCGTGCGGCGGGTGTGGAAGGAGGTGGATGCCGCTGAGCTGCCGGCATCCACTCTGTTCACGTCGTGCGAACCCTGCGCCATGTGCTGCGGGGCGATCTTCTGGGCGGGCATCGGCCGCGTCGTGTACGCCCTCTCGGGCACCGGCCTCATCGACATCGCCGGGGGAGAGGACGATGGAGCCGCCCTCGACCTGCCCTCGCGCGAGGTCTTCGCGCACGGCGGGCGGGCGATCGCGGTGTCGGGGCCGCACCTCGAGGACGAGGCGGCGGAGCCGCACCGGGGGTTCTGGGGCTGAGCGGGCTCTAGTGCGGGCGGTTCTCACGCAGTGAGCAACTCACCCTGCTCGATCGCGACACCTCGCTTGAGGAATTCGGCGGGAACGTTGTCGTGATCTGCGCTGAGCGGGAGAGCGCGTGAACCGCGCTGAGGCTCCCACACGGCATCCGGCTGACCGGAGTAGCCGGTGACCCATGAAGGGATCGGAGCGCGAACCTCGTGCAAGCGCAATTCCACGACAGCGGCGATCGCGTCCAGCCACCGGGAGGGCAATGTGTCTGGCGGCTCCGCTGAGAGCAGCACGCGCGTCACCGGATCGGCCGAAGCGAGATCGTCGGCCAATTGAAGGAAGCGGCGGTACGCCTGCGCATGCCGCCCGTCGGCCTCGGCGCTCGTGATCTCTTCTGCGGCGGTCGCGGCGGGAGTGCGTCCTTCGGTGTGAAAGGGCACCCATTCGATTCCCATGGTCGAGGCGAGCCGATCCACCGTGGACGAGGTCGGCTCGCGGTGGCCGTTCTCGATCGCACTGAGATTGCCTGCCCCCACCCCCGATTGCGAGGCCACGTTTCGAAGGCTTGCGCCGGAGCGTCGGCGCGCCCTGCGAAGAGTGTTCACGATGCCCATTCCGACCTCCTGTTCTCTTAAACGATAACAGGATGGGCTTGAGGGATCGCGGCCGTATTCAGGACCAGAGGGCTGATCGTGACGAGCTGTCGAACGGGTTGAGGGGCGGGGCGTCAGTCGGGGTCTGGAGGCGCCGCGTCGCGAGACATGAGCTCGCGCTCCATTTCGCGGATCGTGCGGCGATAGAGGATCGCATACCAGAGGGTGCAGACCAGCACGCTGATTGCCATCGCGGCAATTCCCCAGCCAACCGGAAATTCCAGGGCGACGAACACGGAGGTGAGTCCGAAGAGTCCCGCGCCCAGGGCGACGAGGACCGTCCAGATCACGACCCCACGGCTTGTCGATAACATCACCTGCTCGCGGAGGAGCTGGGGGCTGGCGAGCTTGAATCGCATCACGATGGGGAATGCAACAGCCATGACCGAGCTGAAGACCAGCAGGAATACGCCTTCTGCACCCCACTGGACTCCATCCACCCGCGACAACCTAGCGCCTACGGCGGAGGAAGAGCAGGCACCCTCCTCACTTCTCGCCGGGCTGAGACCATCGCTCATGCGCAGATTCCGGACGTTGCCGTTGTGGGCTCTCGCCCCGGTCTATTTCGTCTTCTTCGCGGGTGCCTATTTCGCGGGCGGGCAGTTGGCCCTGCCGGACGGCCCTCTCGCCGCCCGCCTGATCGGAACCTCCATTTTCGCCACCGTGATGACCGTCGTCTTCACGGTCATAGTTGTCCGGCAGCGAAGCGACGCCGGCGGAGCCCTCCAACTGGATCGCATCGGACACGCTCTCAAGACGGGGCGGGTGCCGGCCGAGATCGATGTCGTCGCGTGGGCGACCATCGTCGAACGTCGGCATCAACTACTGCGGCGCGCCCTCTGGCTGAATCCGGTCGTCTTCGGGTTGATGACCCCTGTCGCGCTCTCGCTCACGATCACGCGAAGCCCGTACTGGGGCCTGGCCGCGGCGTTCTTCGTCGTGATGCTCGTCGTTTCCGTCGTCACCACCCCGCGCAGTCTGCGTAAGAACGCGATCATCCGCGAGGTGCTCGCACGGCGGAGCGAGATCGACGCGACTCAAGACGGTCAACCCGCCGCCGACCCTTCGCCGGGACCGCCGGTCGCGGGCTAGCTAGCCGACGGACGCCGGCGCGAGGGGCTTCGCGGGATACTCGCGCAGCACCAGCGAGGTGGTGACCGGGCCGAAACGCGCGAGCGAATCGACGACCCTTTCCAACCGTGCTGCGTCGACGCAGTGCACGTCGAAGATCAGACAGTCCTCACCCGTCACTCGCAGAGTCGACGTGACCTCCTCCATCTGCGACGCCAGTTGCAATGCGGGGCCGAGTTGCGCGTGGGTGGTGCGCAGGCGGATGACGGCGCGGATGTTCAGGCCCACGACGGCTGCGTCGACGACGGCGTGATACCCGGAGATGACGCCCGTTTTCTCGAGCCGCGCGATGCGGGCGCTGGCCGCCGGCTGCGACAGACCGACCCTGCGGCCCACCTCGGCGCCGGTGAGACGTCCGTCGTCTTGAAGCAGCTCGAGGATTCGGCGGTCCACTCGATCCAATGCTTCCATCGCGTTTCCGTCCTACTGCTTAGGGATCGCTCGCTGCGCTCGCGTGTCGATGATGATCCCATCATGCTCGACCCGTACAGCCACCCATCCGAGGCGCCTCGCGCGCGCAAAACCGAAGGAAGACTGTGATCGGATACGTGATGGTCCCCGGGATCGGCGGGTCGGACGACGCGCACTGGCAGACGAGGTGGGAGCGCCGGTGGGGCGACGAGATCGCCGTGCGTGTCGAGCCGAGCTCGTGGTCGCAGCCGAATCTCGGAGACTGGGTCGCAGCGATCGATCGGGCGGCGGCAGACCTCGAACCGCGGGTAGACGACATCGTTCTGATCGCCCACAGCCTCGGATGCTGGGCGGTGGCGGAGTGGCTGCGGCCATCAGCCGGACGCCCTCCGCGCGGGGTGCTCCTGGTGGCGCCGCCAGACCCGACGGGCGACGCGTTTCCGGCTGCAGAGGCCCCGAGCTTCACGAGACTCGACGTGCGTTCGCTGCCTTGCCCCAGCGTGGTCGTGGCCAGCACGAACGATCCGTATTGCGACCTCGGAACGGCCGAGGGTCTCGCGCGCGGGTGGGGTAGTGAGTTCGTCGTCGTGGGTGACCTCGGCCATCTCAACTCCGCCAGCGGTCTCGGCGACTGGCCCCAGGGTCGAGAGGCGCTGCACCGAGCGTTCGCCGACGACTGAACCCAGCCCCTTACGCCACCGCGCGGATGACGCCCGTGATGAGCAGGGTGATCACCGTCGTCCACAGCACGATCGCGGCGGCCTGCCAGGCGATCACGCGCAGCGGGGGCACACCGGTCGAGGTGAGGGCGGCGGCGGTGAACTGCGTCGGCAGGAGCAGGGGGCCGAGCAGGCTCACACCGGGGGTTCCGTACCGGTGGTAGGCCTTCTCGAACTTCTCGCGGCGCGCGGTCGGGGGCTTCGCGGCGGCTCCGCGGCGGGTGGTGACGGCGGTGCGCACGCGCGAGGCGACCAGTACGACGATCGCGACGCACAGCAGGTTGCCCACGGCCCCGGCGATGGCGGCGACCACGGGGTGGATACCGCCGATGAGCCCGATCGCGGCGGCGCCCTCGCCCTCGATGAACGGCACGGCGCCGGCGAGGGCGACGATGAGCGGCTGCACGAACTCGGGCACATCGGCGACGAGGCCTTGAAATCCGAGAACGAGGTCCGAGACGGGGTTCGACATGGTCACTCCTGGGGGATGAGTCCGCGGCGTGTTCCGCGGTGATTCCATCCCATCGATCCGCGCCGCCCGGCGGCAGTGTCGCGGTGTCATGACCGCGCGGGAGGATGCGACGGCCCACCCATGACGAATGTCACGGCCGTACAGTGGCCGGGGTGAGCACCTCCACCGCCGCCTACGCCCGCGACGTGCGCGTCACGTGGTGGTACACGGCGTCGTCGATCCTGTTCCTCCATCTGTTCGCGGCGCTGTTCTGGTCGCTGTCGGTCTTCGTCGACGGCACCGTGCCCGCCCTCGTGCTGAACCTCGTCGGGGTGGCCGGGTCGCTGGTATCCGGTGTTCTGCTGCTCATCCGCTACCGCCGTGAGCCGCTCGACGATGGCGACGACGCGATCCGCCGTCGTGCGTGGCCGCTCGTCGCCCTCGGCGTCGTCTCGGCGGTGCTCATGGGCGTCAGCGCCGGATCGCTGCTGCTCGGCGTCGGCTTCACCGCGCAGGCGCTGTGTCTCGTGCGCTGGAGGCACGGCATCCGGCTGCGTCTGGTCGTGCTGCTGCTCGCCGTGATTGCGGCGGCCTGGTTCGTGGATGCCACGCGCATCCACCCCGACGGATACGAGGTCAGCGGCTTCGCCCTGCCGCTGTTCGTCGCGATGCTCGCGCCCCTGACCGCGACGTCGCTGTGGTGGTGGGACATCGTGCGCGAGCTCGACCGCGCCCGCCGCGCCGAGGGACGTCTCGCCGCCGCGCAAGAGCGCCTGCGCCTCGCCGGCGACCTGCACGACCTGCAGGGCCACCACTTGCAGGTGATCGCGCTGCAGCTCGAGCTCGCCGAGAAGATGATGGGGCGGGATCCGGATGCCGCTGTCGAACAGGTGCGCGCGGCTCGCGCGAGCGTCGACGAAGCCCGCCGCGGCACGCGCGATCTGGCCGCGCGGTTCCGCGGGGTGCCCCTTCCCGACGAACTCGCCAACGCCGCCGACCTCCTGCGCGCGGCAGGGCTGACAGTCGACCTGCTGGTGGACACCGAGGCCGATCGCGCACCGGCCGACGTGCTCGGACCTGTCGTCCGCGAGTCCACGACGAATGTGCTCAAACACGGCGGTGGGGTCTCGGCCTCGCTCTCGCTCGCCCGCCACGAGGGCGCCTGGGTGCTGGTCGTCGAGAACGACTCACGCGGTGCGGCGTCTCCCGTCGGCGACGGGGCGGGGCTGTCGGGCATCGCCGAACGCGTTGGAGCGGTGGGAGGAATGGTGGATGCCACACGGCTCGGCGACCGCTTCCGCGTGACGGTCCGCGTGCCCGAGGAGGTTCCCGCGTGATCCGCGTGCTCATCGCCGACGACGAAGACATGATCCGCACCGCGCTCGCCGCGTTGCTACGCCTGGAGGACGACCTCGAGGTCGTAGCCGAATGCCGCGACGGCGAGAGCGCCGTGACCGAGGCGCAGCGGCTGAAGCCCGACGTGTGCCTGCTCGATCTCGAGATGCCCGGACTCGACGGGGTCGACACGGCCGCGAAGATCCTGCGCAGCGTCGCCTCGCGCTGCGTGATCGTCACGCGCCACGCGCGGCCCGGCGTGCTGCGGCGCGCGCTCGGTGCGGGAGTCGACGGGTTCCTGCCCAAATCGAGGCCCGCGGATGACGTGGCGGCGGTGATCCGCGAGGTCGCGGCCGGGCGGCGCTACGTCGACCCCGAGATCGCCGCCGACGCGCTGAGCGACGAGCGCAGCCCTCTCACCGACCGCGAGCTCGACGTGCTGCGCGCGGGGGCCCGGGGAGAAACGGTCGCCGAGATCGCGGCATCCCTTCACCTGTCGGCGGGGACGGTGCGCAACCACGTGTCGTCGGTGCTCGGCAAGCTCGGGCTCGCGAGTCGTCAGCAGGCGACGATCCACGCGCGCGAGCGGGGATGGATCTAGGCGTCGACGACCGCGGCGACCGCCTCGATCTCGACCAGCTGGTCGTCGTAGCCGAGGACGGTGACGCCCATCAGCGTGCTCGGCACGTCGTGGTCGCCGAACGCGTCGCGCACGACCTCCCACGCCGCGACGAGATCGGCTTGACGAGCGGATGCCACGAGCACGCGCGTGCTGATCACGTCGGTGATCGTCGCGCCGGCCTCGCGCAGGGCGATCGTCATGTTCTCGAGGCAGCTCGCGGCCTGCGCCGCGTAGTCGCCGATGCCGGCGGTCGAGCCGTCGGCGTTCAACGGGCAGGAGCCTGCGAGGAAGATCAGGCGGGCGTTCGCCGGAGCGGTGGCGGCGTAGGCGTACTCGGCGGCATCCGACAGCGATGCGGAACGGATGAGGGTCACGGCGGAGGGCATGGTTCGATGCTCCTGCGGGCGGGTCGGGTGGCAGCACCTCGCGTTCGCCGTCGCCTCGCGCGCCGAAGTCGACCGCATGCACGCCTTAGCCCTGGATGCCGGATGGACGGCCGTGCGCGAACCCAAGGAGTACCCCCGGTTCACGCCGACGTACTACGCGTCGTTCGTCGAAGACGTCGACGGTATCCGCATCGAATTCATGCACAACCCGGGGTGAGCGGCATCCGTCAAGCTCTGCCTCCCGCCCGCCGGCGTCGCTACGGTCGGGGCATGGCGGACAACGCAGCGGGGGACGCGGGGCTGGCGCGGTACGTGATCATCGGGGTGGTCGTCGGCATCATCGCCGGGCCGCTCATCGGACTGCTCGTGCCCTCGATCGGGGTCGGATTCGGCATCTCGATCGGCCTGTTCCTCGGAATCATCGGCGCGGTCATCGCGTGGTTCGTGGTGCGTCCGAAGAAGTGAGCCGGCGCCCGCGTGCCGTCGCTGTAACCCTGAGTTCTCTGTTCTGCCGGCCACGGTGGCATCCGGGAACCCCCTCCCATCGAAGGGGCAAGGGTCGGGGGGCTCCAGCCCCGTCTAGTAGGGTTGTCGACTGGCGAAGATCTCTTGATATCGAGAGAGTTCGCCTCCTCCCACCACCGATCGCCCAGCGAAGGATTGTCCGTGGATCTCTACGAGTACCAGGCACGTGATCTGTTCGAAAAGTACGAGGTGCCGGTACTCGCCGGCATCATCGCCGACACCCCTGAGGAGGCGAAGGCGGCCGCGGAGAAGCTCGGCGGTGTCGTCGTCGTCAAGGCTCAGGTCAAGACCGGAGGCCGCGGCAAGGCCGGCGGCGTGAAGGTCGCGAAGAACTCCGATGAGGCGTTCGAGGCGGCCCAGGCCATCCTCGGCCTCGACATCAAGGGTCACGTCGTCAAGCGCGTCATGGTCGCCGCCGGCGCCCGCATCGCCAAGGAGTTCTACTTCTCGGTGCTGCTCGACCGCGCCAACCGCTCCTACCTCTCGCTCTCGAGCGTCGAGGGCGGCATGGAGATCGAAGAGCTCGCCGTCGAGCGTCCCGAGGCGCTCGCGCGCATCGAGGTCGACCCGATCGAGGGCATCACGCCCGAGAAGGCCCTCGAGATCGCCAAGGCCGCGAAGTTCGACGACGAGCTGGCCCCCAAGGTGGCCGACGTCTTCGTCAAGCTCTTCAACGTCTACAAGGGCGAGGACGCCACGCTCGTCGAGGTGAACCCCCTCATCCAGAGCGAAGACGGCGACATCATCGCCCTCGACGGCAAGGTCTCGCTCGACGAGAACGCCGGCTTCCGTCACCCCGACCACGAGGCGCTCGAAGACAAGGACGCCGCCGACCCGCTCGAGGCCAAGGCCAAGCAGCACGACCTCAACTACGTCAAGCTCGACGGTCAGGTCGGCATCATCGGCAACGGCGCGGGCCTGGTCATGTCGACCCTCGACGTCGTCGCGTACGCCGGTGAGAAGCACAACGGCGTCAAGCCCGCCAACTTCCTCGACATCGGCGGCGGCGCCTCGGCGACCGTCATGGCCGCCGGCCTCGACGTCATCCTCGGCGACGAGCAGGTCAAGAGCGTCTTCGTCAACGTCTTCGGTGGCATCACCTCGTGCGTCGCCGTGGCCGAGGGCATCGTCAAGGCCCTCGAGATCCTCGGTGACACCGCCACCAAGCCGCTCGTCGTGCGCCTCGACGGCAACCAGGTCGAAGAGGGTCGCGCGATCCTCGCCGCCGCCAACCACCCGCTCGTCACCCTCGCAGCCGGTATGGACGAGGGCGCCGACAAGGCCGCCGAACTGGCCAACGCCTAACCCTTCGACAAGCTCAGGGACCGGATAAAGAGAACATGTCTATCTACCTCAACAAGGACTCCAAGGTCATCGTCCAGGGCATCACCGGCGGTGAGGGCACCAAGCACACCGCCCTCATGCTCAAGGCCGGCACCCAGGTCGTCGGTGGCGTGAACGCCCGCAAGGCCGGCACCACGGTCTCGCATAAGGACGCGTCGGGCAACGACGTCGAGCTGCCCGTCTTCGCGTCGGTCGAAGAGGCCATCCGCGAGACCGGCGCCGACGTGTCGATCGCGTTCGTGCCCCCGGCCTTCACCAAGGACGCGATGGTCGAGGCTATCGACGCCGAGATCCCCCTGCTCGTCGTGATCACCGAGGGCGTGCCCGTCGGCGACACCGCCGAGGCGTGGGCGTACTCGAAGGCCAAGGGCGAGAAGACCCGCATCATCGGTCCGAACTGCCCCGGCATCATCACGCCCGGCGAGGCGCTCGTGGGCATCACGCCCGCGAACATCACCGGCAAGGGACCCATCGGCCTCGTGTCGAAGTCGGGCACCCTGACCTACCAGATGATGTTCGAGCTGCGCGACCTCGGCTTCTCGACCGCCATCGGCATCGGCGGCGACCCGGTCATCGGCACCACGCACATCGACGCCCTGGCGGCGTTCGAGGCCGACCCCGAGACCAAGGCCATCGTCATGATCGGTGAGATCGGTGGAGACGCCGAAGAGCGTGCCGCCGACTTCATCAAGGCCAACGTCACCAAGCCGGTCGTCGGCTACGTCGCCGGCTTCACCGCTCCCGAGGGCAAGACCATGGGCCACGCCGGCGCCATCGTCTCGGGCTCGGCCGGTACCGCTCAGGCGAAGAAGGAGGCCCTCGAGGCCGCCGGCGTCAAGGTCGGCAAGACGCCGTCCGAGGCTGCCGCCCTGATGCGCGAGATCATCGAGAGCCTGTAAGCAGCACTCTCTGCGGGGCCCGGATGCCATGGCATCCGGGCCCTTTCGCGTGTCCGTCGTGCCGGGCGGGGCGGGCGTGGACGCGGGCGGGCGACGGGGCGGACCGCGTGAGGACGCACTCGGTCGTCGAGGACTATCGGATGGGCGGCAAACGGGTGCGGTCTGAGCAAACGGGTGCGGCTTCGGTGCGGTGGGGCGGTTGCCGCGCGCCCCGCCCTGCGGCAGCGACGGAAAAGGGCCCGGATGCCGCGGCATCCGGACCCTTCCGAGAGGAATCGAACCTCAGCCGAGCAGAGCCTCGACCGGGCCGCGGGCGAAGAAGACCACGAAGCCGGCGGCGACGATCCACAGCAGGGGGCTGACTCGACGCGCGCGACCCGAGAGGGCCTGGATCAGCACCCAGCTGACGAAGCCCGCGCCGATGCCGTTGGCGATCGAGTAGGTCAGCGGCATGACGGTGACCGTGAGGAACACCGGGATCAGCACCGACAGGTCGGAAAGGTCGACGTGGCGGATCTGCGCCATCATCAGCGCGCCCACGATGACCAGCGCCGCGGCGGCGATCTCGCTCGGCACGATGCTGGTCAGCGGCGTGAAGAACATCGCCAGCAGGAACAGTGCTCCCGTCACGACGTTGGCGAGGCCCGTGCGGGCGCCCTCGCCGATGCCGGAGCCCGACTCGATGAACACCGTGTTCGACGACGACGAGGTTGCGCCTCCGGCCACAGCACCGATGCCCTCGATCACCAGCGCCGAGCGCAGGCGCGGGAAGGTGCCGTCGGGAGCCGCGAGTCCCGCCTCGCGCGACAGGCCGGTCATGGTGCCCATCGCGTCGAAGAAGTTCGTGAACACGAGCGTGAACACCAGCATGAGGGCGGCGAGGATGCCGATGCGGCCGAACGAGCCTGCCAGGTCGACCTGGCCGACGAGCGACAGGTCGGGAAGGCTCACCCACTGCGCGGGGAGCGTCGGCACGGTCAGGCCCCAGCCACCGGCGTTGCCGTCGGCCTTCGCACCGAGACCCGCGACCGCCTCGACGATCACGGCGATGACGGTGCCCGAGAGCAGGCCGATGAGCAGCGCGGCCTTGACCTTGCGCACGAGCAGCACGGCGGTGATGACGAGGGTCAGCACGAACAGGGCGGTCGGGATCGTGGCGATCGAGCCGCCGACGCCGAGGCCCACCGGGGGCGAGCTCAGGCCGGTCGAGGTGACGAGGCCGCTGTCGACGAAGCCGATGAACGCGATGAACAGGCCGATTCCGACCGTGATCGCCGTCTTCAGCGCGAGGGGCACGGCCTCGAAGATCATGCGGCGCAGGCCCGTGACCGCGAGCAGCACGATGATCAGGCCGTTGATGACGACGAGTCCCATGGCCTCGGGCCAGGTGACCTCGCCCACGATGCCGACCGCGAGGAACGAGTTGATGCCCAGGCCCGCGGCGAAGGCGAACGGCAACCGGGTCACGAGGCCGAAGAGCATCGTCATGACACCCGCGGTCAGCGCGGTGACCGCGGCGACCTGCGTGAAGCCGAGGGCGTTGCCGGCGACGTCGGGCGTGCCCGACAGGATGATCGGGTTGAGGATGACGATGTAGGCCATCGTCACGAAGGTGACCACGCCGCCGCGGACCTCCGCGCCGACGGTCGAGCCGCGCGCGGTGATCTCGAAGAACTTGTCGAGACGGTTCTTCGGTGTGGGAACGGTCGTGGTCTCGGGAGCAGAAGCGCTCATGAAGGCTCCAGGAAAAAGGGGGAGGGGCTAGACCGGAGGGGGAAGACGCCGACGTATCGTGTGAGCTATGTCACTCTCAGGAGAGTATCTACCCAGCACCAGCGAATGGGCCCGTCAGCAGGCGGAGACGTTCGAAGCCACGGGGGGCAAGGAGTCCGCCGACATGCGGGGCGTACCCATCATCGTCCTCACCACCGTCGGCGCCAAAACGGGCGGCCTGCGCAAGACCGCCCTGATGCGCGTCGAGCACGACGGCAAGTACGCGGTCGTGGCGTCGAAGGGCGGCGCCCCGGAGCACCCCGCGTGGTTCTTTAACCTCGTGAAGAACCCCCGCGTCGCCCTGCAGGACGGCGACGTGAAGAAGGAGTACGACGCGCACCAGGCCGAGGGCGCTGAGCGCGAGGAGTGGTGGGGCTACGCGACCGAGGTCTGGCCCGACTACGACGAGTACCAGAAGAAGACCGACCGCCGCATCGAGCTGTTCGTGCTGGAGCCGGTCGACTGACGGAGCCGCTGGGCTTGTCGAAGGGCCGGGGTTGTCTGCGGGTTGCGGTGGCTTCGACAGGCTCAGCCACCTCGCTGGGCGCCGCGCGGGTTGCGGTGGCTTCGACAGGCTCAGCCACCTTGGCGGAGGTCCCTGAGCTTGTCGAAGGGCCGGGGTTGTCTGCGGGTTGCGGTGGCTTCGACAGGCTCAGCCACCTCGGGCTCAGCCACCTCAGGCTCAGCCACCTCGGTGGGCGCAAACCTCACACCAGGCCCGCGCCCGCGTGAGAGAAACGTTCGCCGGGGGTAACGCGGGCGCGAGGGCGGGAGAAACCTCGGCTGCCTAGCGTCGGGGCATGGCCCGCTCGAACCCCGCAACCGGAACGAAACACGCCGCTGACGCCTCGGCAAAGTCCGCCGCGTACGGTGACGGCATGCTCCACCCCGCTCCATCCGGATCCGTCGTGGTCGTGGGTGCGGGAATGGTGGCCCACCGCTTCGTCGAGAGCCTCACGAGCCGCGACACCGACGGCCGTTGGTCAGTCACGGTGCTGGGGGACGAGGCCCGCGGCCCGTACGACCGCGTCGGCCTCACCGGCTACTTCAGCGGCAAGACCCCCGACGACCTCGCCCTCGACCCCGCCGTGCTCGAGCACGACCGGGTGCGGGTGCGCACCGACGCCCGCGTCACGGCGATCGACCGCGCGGCGCGCACCGTCACCACGGCCGGAGGGTCGACGCACGCGTACGACCGCCTCGTGCTGGCGACCGGCTCGTTCGCGGCGCGCCTGGCCCTCGACGGCTTCGACCACCAGGGCTGCTTCGTCTACCGCACGCTCGACGACGTCGCGGCGATGCGGGCGTGGGTCGCGAAGCGCTCGGCCCAGCTCGGTCGGCCCCTGCGCGGCGCGGTCGTCGGCGGCGGTCTGCTCGGACTCGAGGCCGCGGGAGCTCTGCAGGCCGAGGGCGTCTCGCCGTTCGTGCTGCAGTCGAACGAGCGCCTCATGTCGGCGCAGCTCGACCTGGGCGGGGCGCGCACCCTGCAGCGGCTCATCGAAGCGCGCGGTATCGAGGTGCGTACGAGCTCGGTGACGACCCGGGTGGATGCCGACAAGACCGGCGCCGTGTGCGGCCTCGAGCTGCGCGACGGCACGTGGGAGGCCGTCGACATCGTGGTCTTCACGGTCGGCGTGCGGCCCCGCGACGAGCTCGCCCGTGCCGCCGAGCTGCGGGTCGACCCCCGCGGCGGCGTGGTAATCGACGAGGGCTGCGACACCTCGGATCCCGCGATCATGGCAATCGGCGAGGTTGCGAGCTTCGACGGGCAGTGCATCGGTCTCGTCGCGCCCGGCTACGCGATGGCCGAGGTCGCCGCGACGCGCCTGCTGGGCGGCGAGGCCGCCTTCCCCGGGTTCGACACCTCGGCCAAGCTCAAGCTCTCGGGCGTCGAAGTCGCGAGCTTCGGCGACGCGTTCGCCGAGACGCCGAACGCCCTCGACGTCACCTACGCCGACCCGGTGTCGGGCGTGTACAAGAAGCTCGTGTTGAGCGATGACGCGCAGACGCTGCTCGGCGGCATCCTGGTCGGCGACGCCTCGGCGTACACCTCGCTGCGCCCGCTCGTCGGTCGTGCCCTCGGCGGCGACCCCGCGGCCTACCTCATGCCCTCCGACCTCGCCCCGGCCCCGCAGGGCGACCTGCCCGCCGACGCGATCGTCTGCTCGTGCAACGGCGTCACCGCCGGAACGGTGCGCGAGGCCGTCACCGAACACCAGTGCGCGGATGCCGGCGAGGTCAAGGCCTGCACCAAGGCCGGGGCCGCGTGCGGCTCGTGCTTCACGCTGGTGAAGAAGCTCGTGGCGACCGAGTTGGCGGCATCCGGAAAAGAAGTCTCGAACGGACTGTGCGAGCACTTCTCGTTCACCCGGGCGCAGTTGTTCGACGCCGTGCGGGTGTCGGGGCTGCGCACCTTCACCTCGATCGTCGAGCGCTTCGGCACCGGGCGCGGCTGCGACCTCTGCAAGCCGGCTCTCGCGAGCATCCTCGCCAGCCTGTACTCGGGGCACGTGCTCGACGGCGAGCTCGCGACGATGCAGGACACCAACGACCACGTGATGGCCAACATCCAGCGCGACGGCAGCTACAGCGTCGTCCCGCGCATCCCGGGCGGCGAGATCACGCCCGAGGGACTCGTGGTGATCGGCGAGGTCGCGCGCGACTTCGGGCTGTACACGAAGATCACCGGCGGCCAGCGGATCGATCTGTTCGGCGCCCGCCTCGACCAGCTGCCCGACATCTGGAAGCGTCTCGTCGACGCCGGCTTCGAATCCGGTCACGCGTATGGCAAGTCGCTGCGCACCGTGAAGTCGTGCGTCGGCTCGACCTGGTGCCGCTACGGCGTGCAGGACGCGGTCGGCATGGCCGTGCAGCTCGAGCTGCGCTACCGAGGCCTCCGCTCGCCGCACAAGCTCAAGTTCGGCGTCTCGGGCTGCGCGCGCGAGTGCGCCGAGGCCCGCGGCAAGGACATCGGGGTGATCGCGACCGAGGCCGGCTGGAACCTCTACGTCGGCGGCAACGGCGGCTTCACCCCGCGTCATGCGGTGCTGTTCGCCGAGGGCCTCGACGACGAGGGGCTGCTGCGGGCGATCGACCGGTTCCTCATGTTCTACATCCGCACCGCCGACCGGCTGCAGCGCACGGCGCCGTGGGCCGAGGACTACGAGGGCGGACTCGAGGCGCTGAAGGGCGTCGTGTTCGACGACACGCTCGGCATCGCCGACGATCTCGATCGGGCCATGGCATCCCACATCGACGCGTACGAAGACGAGTGGGCCGCGACCCTCGCCGACCCCGAGAAGCTCAAGCGCTTCCAGAGCTTCGTGAACGCCCCCGACAAGGCCGACCCCTCGCTCGCCTACGTCGCCGAGCGCGGCCAGGCCCGACCCGCCACGGCCGAGGAACGCGCGTCGGGCGCGGTGCTCATCGGTGGCACGACGCTGGCGGTGCGGTCATGACCCTGATGCAGACGACTCCGGATGCCGGGACCCCGGCCGTGACGTCGAGCTCGACCGGCGCTGCCGACGGGCCGGCGGCGCAGGGCTGGATCCGCGTGTGCCGCGTCGACGACCTGCTCGTGGAGCGCGGGGCCGCGGCGCTGCTCGGCGACCGGCAGATCGGGCTGTTCCGCACGTTCGACGGCCGTATCTTCGCGACCGACCAGATCGACCCGTTCAGCGGGGCGGCGGTGCTCTCGCGCGGGATCGTCGGCGACCGCGGGGGAGTGCCCACCGTGGCCTCGCCCATGTACAAGCAGGTGTTCGACCTGCGCACGGGAGCCTGCCTCGACACGCAGGGCAAGGAGCCGCTGGCCGTGGCCGTGCACCCGGTCGCGGTCGCCGACGGGGACGTGTTCGTGAAGCTCGTGACCGGCGCGGTGCCGGCGGGCAGCGCTCACGCTGATCCCGCGCACGCCGATCCCGCGCATGCTGACCTCGCAGAAGGAGACGCCCGATGATCGCTCTCGCAGGACTCGACCTCACCGACAAGCTCGTCGTGTGCGTGGGCGGCGGCTCCGTCGCCGAGAAGCGCATCGCGCGGCTGCGCGCCGCCGGCGCCCGGGTGCGGGTGGTCGCCCCCGTCGCGACGCCGGGTCTCGCCGCGCTCGCCGCCGCGGGCGACATCGAATGGCAGGCGCGCGCCTTCGCCGCCGAAGACCTCGATGACGCCTGGTTCTGCCACACGGCCACGGGCGCGGCATCCGTCGACGCCGCCGTCGTCGCCGCAGCCGAGGCCCGCCGTGTGTGGTGCGTCAACGCGGGCCACGGAGGCAAGGGCACCGCGCGCCTGGCCGCCGAGACCACGAGTGGCGACGTCATGGTCGGCGTCGTCTCCACCGCGGGCGCCGACCCCCGCCGCAGCGTCGCCGTGCGCGACGCCATCGCCCAGCGCCTCGCCGAAGGCGCCCTTCCGCTCCGCCGCCGACGTCGCCCGCTCGTGGGGAGCGTGGCGCTCGTCGGCGGCGGTCCCGGCCCGATCGATCTGCTGACGGTGCGCGCCCGCGCGCTGCTGGCCGAGGCCGACGTCGTCGTGCACGACCGGCTCGGCCCCACCGGCGTGCTCGCCGAGCTCGGCGACGACGTCGAGCTGATCGACGTGGGCAAGCGCCCGCAGCACCACCCGGTGCCGCAGCACGAGATCAACGCGATCCTCGTCGACCGCGCCGCTCGCGGGCTGCGGGTCGTGCGACTCAAGGGCGGCGACCCGTTCGTCTACGGCCGCGGTGGTGAAGAGGTCATCGCGTGCCGAGAGGCCGGGATCGCGGTCGAGGTCGTGCCCGGCATCTCGAGCGCGATCGCCGTTCCCTCGTCGGCGGGCATTCCCGTGACGCACCGGGGCGTCGCCGGTACCCTGCATGTCGTGAACGGTCAGGAGACCCCGAGCGAAGCGACCCTCGCCGCCCTGCGCGACGACAGCGCCACGGTCGTCGCGCTGATGGGCGTGAGCGCCCTGCCGCGGTTCGTCGCCGCGGCCCGCGCCGCCGGGGCTCCCGAGACGCGGCCCGTCGCATTCGTCGAGAACGGCCACACGCCCGCTCAGCGCACGATCCGCACCACGCTCGCGACGGCGATGGCGGATGCCGAGACTCACCGCCTCGCGAATCCCGCGGTGCTGGTGTTCGGCGAGGTCGCCCGGGCCGATCTGCTGCTGCCGGTCGCGGCGCCCGCTGCGGCTCAGGCCCCTGCGCCGTCGGTCGCGGTCACGGTCGGCCGGAGCGAGGGCATCGGGTGACCACACCCGCGCGGACGATCAGCACGGTGCTCCAGGGGTGCACCGTGCTGCTTCCCGTCGACCGGCGGTCGGGGGAGCTGTCGGCCGCGCTCGAACGTCACGGCGCGCGCGTGCGGGTCGCGCCGGCGCTCACGATCGTCCCGCACGTCGACGACGACGAGCTGATCGCGCAGACGCGGTCGCTGGTCGACGATCCGCCCGACGTCGTCGTGGCCACCACCGGCGTGGGGTTCCGCGCCTGGATGGAGACCGCTGACGAGGCGGGCCTGCACGACGCTCTGGCCCCCGTGCTCGACAGCGCACGGATCGTCGCCCGCGGCCCCAAGGCGCGCGGCGCGATCCAGCAGGCCGGGTTCGAGGCCGACTGGGTCGCCGAGAGCGAGACGGCCGCCGAACTGCGCGACTTCCTCGTGGCCGAGGGGATCGAGGGACTCCACGTCGCTGTGCAGCACCACGGCTCGGGGGCCGACGGTCTCGACGAGGCGTTCGAGGCGGCCGGCGCGCGCGTGACCAGCCTCACCATCTACCGCTGGGGTCCCCCGCCCGACCCCGAGATCGTCGCCGCGTCGACCCAGCAGGTCGCGCGGGGAGAGATCGACGCGGTGCTGTTCACCTCGGCCCCCGCCGCGCGCGAGTGGATCCTCGCGGCCGAACGGGCCGACGCGCTCGACGGAGTGGCCGCGCGAGCCGCCCGCGGGCACGTGCTCGTCGCCGCCGTCGGGCCCATCACCGCAAGTCCCCTCCTCGAGGCGGGCATCACCCCGCTCATCCCCGACCGCGGACGACTCGGCGCGCTCGTGCGAGCCGTGGTGACGCACTACGGCGGGGTGGACGCGGCGCTCATCCCGACGACGGTCGGGCGTCTCGGCATCCGCTCATCGGGGATCGTGCTCGACGGGGAGTTCACGCCGCTGCCGCGCACCGGCGTCGAGATCCTGCGGGCACTCGCCAAGAACCCCGGGGCCGTCGTCTCGCGCGCCGACCTGATCGCCGCGCTGTCGAGCGCGGAGTCCAGCGGCCACGCCGTCGAGGTGGCGGTGGCCCGCACGCGCGAGGCGCTCGGCGGGCTCGACCTGATCCGCACCGTCTACAAGCGCGGATACCGGCTCGACGTGATCGACGAGGAGGACGCATGACCGCCGTACTGATCGCCTGCGCCCACGGCACGAGGTTCGAAGAGGGTCGCGTCGTCGTGCGCGAGCTGCTCGAGGTGCTGCGCTCCACCGCTCCCGCGGGCGTCGAGGTGCTCGAGGCCTATGTCGACGTGCACGGTCCGTACGTGTCCGACGTGGTCGCCGCAGCGCGGGAGCGCACGGACGACATCGTGATCGTACCACTGCTGCTGTCGACCGGCTATCACACCGAGGTCGACCTGGTGGAGGCCGCGGGTGGCCTCCCGGTCGCGCCCGCGCTCGGACCCCACCCGGTGCTGGCCGAGATTCTCGCCGATCGCGTGCGCGCGGCCGGGGCCGCTCCCGACGACACCGTCGTGCTCGCCGCGGCCGGATCCACCCGCCCGGGCGCCGTGGTCGACGTCGAACGCATGGCGGAGCTGATGGCGGACGCCGGTGTGACAGGTCCCGTCGTCACGGCCTACGCCGCGGCATCCGACCCCCGCATTCCGGATGCCGTGGCGACAGCACGCGCGGACGGCCGCCGCACGGTCGCCGCGAGCTACGTGCTCGCCCCGGGGCACTTCTCGCGCGTGATCGAGAAGGCGGATGCCGACCTCACCACCGCCCCGATCGGCGCGGACCCGCGCCTGGCGACGGTGGTGTGGGAGCGGTGGGCCGCGGCGCGCCGCCCCCGGGCCTCGGTTGCGGAGGTGGTCCCGGCCCCTTCGACAGGCTCAGGGACCTCGGTCGCAGAGGTGGCTGAGCTTGTCGAAGCCCCCGGTCGTGCGTTGGTTGCGGACCCTTCGACAGACTCAGGGTCCTCGGTGGCGGAGGTGGCTGAGCTTGTCGAAGCCCCCGGTCGTGCGTCGGTTCCGGACCCTTCGACAGGCTCAGGGACCTCGGTCGCGGAGGTGGCTGAGCTTGTCGAAGCCTCCGGTTGTGCGTCGGTTGCGGACCCTTCGACAGGCTCAGGGTCCTCGGTCGCAGAGGTGGCTGAGCTTGCCGAAGCCCCCGGTCGTGCGTTGGTTGCGGACCCTTCGACAGGCTCAGGGACCTCGGTTGCGGAGGTGGCAGGGTCCTCCTCGCGCGGCCTCTGCGCCGGGCTGCGCGGCCTCTTCTCGCGCGCTCGCCGCCGCGCCTGAGCAGAGCGCTGGGGGAGCGCGGGTAGGGTTCCTCTCGCCCATGCATCGCCTCCTCGTCGCCCTTCTGGCCGCTCTCGACGCCGTTCTGGCCGCCGCGGGCGGTATCGCCGTGGTGCTCGCACCGCTCACCCTGCTGTGGGTGTTCGGTATCGGCAATCCCGACTGGTCGGCCCTCTGGCCGGCATCGGCCGCGGTATGGCACCTGGGCCACCTCGTGCCGGTGACCCTGACCCTGCCCGACACGTATCTCGCGGCGACGGGCATCGACCCCTCGTTCGCGACCTTCACGCTGTCGCTCGCGCCGCTCGCCTTCGCCGCCTTCACCGCGTTGTTCGCCGCGCGCTCGGGAGCCCGCGCCGGGGAGGCGGGAGCAGCGCTCACCGGCTGGCTGTCGGGTTCGGTGGTCTTCACCGCCCTGACCACGGTCGTCGCACTCACGTCGAACGCCGCGCTCGTGGCATCCGACACCTGGCTCTCGATCCTTCTGCCGTCGCTGTTCTTCGTCGCCCCCTCGTTCATCGGAGCGGTGCTCGGTGCCTGGCGGGTCGGTGACGACGGCCCCGTCGACGCCGTGCGGGGGTGGATCGCGCGGATGCCGCGAGACTGGGCCCTCGTGCCCGCCCTCGCGATCCGCGGCTTCGCCGTCACCGCGCTCGGACTCGTCGCCGTCGCCTCGGTAGTGGTCGTCGTGGGCCTCATCGCGCGCTCGACGCAGGTGATCGGCCTCTTCCAGGCGAGCAACGCCGACGCTCTCGGAGCGACCGTCATCGCGCTCGGGCAGCTGATGTACCTGCCGACGCTCGTGCTCTGGGCCTTGTCGTTCACGGCCGGCCCGGGCTTCGCACTCGGAACCGACACCGCCGTGACGCCGGCGGCGACGCAGGTCGGCGCGCTCCCCGGCATCCCGGTGCTCGGCGCCGTGCCCGACACCACCTCGTCGTGGCTGCTGCTGCTCGTGCTGCTCCCGGTCGCGGTCGGCGCGCTGACCGGGTGGATCCTGCGATCCCGGATGCCGCTAAACGACGACCACGAACCCGTCGCGCCCCGGCTGGTCGTCGCCCTCAGCGTCGCGGTGCTCACCGGCGGAGCGGGTGCGCTCGCCGCGGTGCTCTCGAGCGGAGCGATCGGGCCCGGACGACTCGTCGAGACCGGCCCGCAGCCCGGCCCCCTCGCGCTCGCGCTCGGCCTCGAAGTGCTCGTCGGCCTTGCGATCATGCTGCTCGGCCCCCGCGTCGGCGGAGACGCCCCGCCCGAGGTCGTCGAGCACCGCGACGAGACTCCCGCCTTCGTCCCGGCCCCCCGCGCGCACACCGCGTTCGACCACGACGAGCACGCGACCGGACCCGCTCCCGTGCTCGCGGCGCCCGGAACCGGCATCGCCTCCGACGTCTGGCCCCGCACGTTCACCGAACCGGATGCCGCGCGCCCCAGCGCGACGCCCGTCGCGACGCCCGAGCGCACCGAGGTCGGCCTGACCGACGAGGAGCGCGCCCGCATCCGCGCAGCCTGGGGCTCGGCCGACCGCGACGGCCACCGCGACGACCGCTGACCCGCTTCGGCACGCTCCGACCCACCTGCGTAGACTGAGCGCGTGCTCACGGTCGCCGTCCTCATCTCCGGCACCGGCTCCAACCTCCGCGCCCTGCTCGAGGCGGCATCCGCCCCCGACTTTCCGGCGCGCGTCGTGGTGGTCGGTGCCGATCGCGAAGCCGACGGCTTCGCCCACGCCGAGCACTTCGGCATCCCCAGCTTCCTCGTCGCGTACGACTCGTTCGAGAGCCGCGAAGAGTGGGGCGCCGAACTGGGCGCGCAGCTGGCCGTGTGGAACCCCGACCTCGTCGTGCTGAGCGGACTCATGCGCCTGCTGCCGGCCGACCTCGTCGCCGCGTGGGAACCCCGCATCATCAACACCCACCCCGCGTACCTCCCCGAGTTCCCCGGAGCCCACGGCGTGCGCGACGCCCTCGCCGCCGGCGTCGAGCAGACCGGAGCGAGCGTCATCGTCGTCGACTCCGGCGTCGACACAGGGCCGATCCTCGCGCAGGAGCGCATCCCCGTGCTGCCCGGCGACACCGAAGACACCCTGCACGAGCGCATCAAGCCCGTCGAACGACGTCTGCTCATCGACGTCGTGCGCCGCATCGCCGAGGGCGAGCTCGACCTCGCCGCCGCGGCATCCCGAACCGCCTGACCCGCGCGGCGGGCGCTCGCCCGCTGCGGACGAACCCGACTCGAGACACAGGAGCCGAAAGCCATGGCCGGACCCCGCCACGACCCCGCCGACTACCGTCCCCGCGACATCGTCCCCATCCGCCGCGCCCTCGTGTCGGTCAGCGACAAGACCGGCCTGCTGCAGCTCGGCGAAGCCCTCGCCGCAGCCGGCGTCGAGATCGTCTCGACCGGCGGCTCGGCGACGCTGCTGCGCGACGCGGGCCTCGAGGTCACCGATGTCTCGGCCGTCACCGGCTTCCCCGAGTCGCTCGACGGCCGCGTGAAGACCCTGCACCCCAACGTGCACGCCGGTCTTCTCGCCGACCTGCGCCTGGCCTCGCACGAAGCGCAACTCGACGAGCTCGGCATCCGCCCCTTCGAACTCGTCGTCGTGAACCTCTACCCGTTCGTCGAGACCGTGGCATCCGGAGCCGAGGGAGACGACGTCGTCGAGCAGATCGACATCGGCGGCCCCGCGATGGTCCGCGCCTCCGCGAAGAACCACGCCAACGTCGCCATCGTCGTCTCACCCGAGTCGTACCCCGCGATCATCGACGCCGTGCAGTCGCAGGGCGGCACCACCCTCGTGCAGCGCCGCGAGCTCGCCGCCCGCGCCTTCTCGCACACCGCCGCCTACGACACCGCCGTGTCGACCTGGTTCGCCGAGGGCACGCTCGGCGACGACATCGACCTGCCCGCGCACCTCACGATCCAGGCCGAGCGCCAGTCGACCCTGCGCTACGGCGAGAACTCGCACCAGCGCGCCGCGATCTACACGCGCGTCGGCGGTCACGGCATCGCCCAGGCCACGCAGCTGCAGGGCAAGGAGATGTCGTACAACAACTACGTCGACGCCGACGCCGCCCTGCGCGCCGCCTTCGACATGGTCAAGCCCGCCGTCGCGATCATCAAGCACGCGAACCCCTGCGGCATCGCCGTCGCCGCCCCCAACGCGCTCGACCCGATCGCCTCGGCGCACCTGCGCGCGCACGAGTGCGACCCCGTGTCGGCCTTCGGTGGAGTGATCGCCGCGAACCGCACCGTGACGCTCAAGATGGCCGAGAACCTGCGGGACATCTTCACCGAGGTGATCATCGCGCCCGACTTCGAGCCCGAAGCGCTCGAAGTGTTCAAGCTCAAGAAGAACCTGCGCGTGCTGCGACTGCCCGCCGACTGGACGCAGGAGTCGATGGACGTGCGCCTGGTCTCGGGCGGACTGCTGCTCCAGGACGCCGACCGCTTCCCCGACGACATCGAGTCGGTCGCCAAGAACTGGGAGCTCGTCTCGGGCGAGCGTCCCGCCGAAGCCGACATGGAGAGCCTCATCTTCGCGTGGAAGTCGTGCCGCGCGGTGAAGTCCAACGCCATCGTGC
The DNA here is from genome assembly GCF_032464975.1 of Microbacterium algihabitans. Taxonomy (NCBI): domain Bacteria; kingdom Bacillati; phylum Actinomycetota; class Actinomycetes; order Micrococcales; family Microbacteriaceae; genus Microbacterium; species Microbacterium algihabitans. The sequence continues at coordinate 474,439 of NZ_JAWDIU010000001.1, read as the reverse complement.
TCGCGCAGGCCTCGGCCACCGTCGGTATCGGCATGGGCCAGGTCAACCGCGTCGACTCGTGCCGCCTCGCCGTCGAGCGGGCCGGCGACCGTGCTGCCGGTTCGGTCGCGGCATCCGACGCGTTCTTCCCCTTCGCCGACGGGCCGCAGGTGCTGATCGACGCCGGGATCTCGGCGATCATCCAGCCCGGTGGATCGGTTCGGGATGCCGAGGTCGTCGACGCCGCGCGCGCCGCCGGCGTCACGATGTTCTTCACGGGAGAGCGTCACTTCTTCCACTGAGCCGTCGCGCTTCGCGCCGCCCTCGTGACCTCGGTTGCGGGGGCGGTGTGGTGTGTGGGGGTGTGGCGTGGATCTTGGCGGTGGCGGGGCGTTGGCGTTGGCGTTGGCGGGGCGTTGCGTGGGTTCGCGGGGTGCGGTTTGGGGCGCACTTTGTCGTTTGGGGCGTGAATTTCCCGCCCCGAACGACGGAATCCGCCCCGAACCCGGAGGGGCGCGAAGCGCCGACGGCGGGGGACGAGTGGATCAAGCGGTAACGCACTCACAAGACCCCGCGAACCGCCAGTGCGAGCTTCCGGCGCGGACGGGTCGATAGCTTTCGGTGAGCGATCGTCGGTCGCGGTGAGGAGTCCGGAGACGTGGCCGGAAGAATGTCGCGAGCGTCGCGCGTGGCGGTGTTGGTGGTCGTCATCGTCGTGCTGCTGGCCTACGCGCTGGGTGCCGGTGTCCTTTTGGGGCTGACCTCTCCTCGAAGAGCGGGCGGGGAGGTGTTCCTCGCGACCGCGGCGATCGGCGGATTCGCCGTCGGTCCGATGCTCATGGGGTCGTGGTTGACCTTTTGGGACCCCCGCAGGTCTCGGGGATCGCGCCAGATGTTCCGCCGGATGTGGATCGTCATGGGCGTCGTCGAGATCGCCTCTGTCGCGCTGATCATCGCGTATGCGGTTCTGGTGGGCGCTCCGACGTGGCTTCCGGTCGTCTTCATCGCCGGGGGAGCCGTGCTGATGGCCGCGGCGTACGCCATCGGCCCTGCGCTGCGGAACGCGGATCGTCATCAGGTCGCCGGCGAGGTGGCGTCGATCTACCCACCGGAAGAGCGACGCCGTGACATCCGTCGCATCGCGCTGACCGCCGTCATCACCTTCGTGATCATGGGAATCCTCTCGCTCTCACTCGGCCTGATCTTCGGGGCGGAGGAGAATTGGTTCCCGCTCGTCGGTCTCCCCATCGCGATGACGCTGTTCATTGGAGGCGGCGTGGGGGCGATGTTCCCGTCCTACCGGCTTGGTCGACGCGCCCGTGCGCTCGTTGACGGCGACCTCGGGCGTCTGCGAGCCATCGGCAAGGTGGTGCTGGGGAACAAGAAGGTGGAGCTCACTCCGGAAGACGAGGAGGCCGCCGCGCGGTACGCACCCGTGGCTCCCGCTCTTCTGACCTACCAGCTGATCTCGCTGGGGGCGCTGATCGCGGGTCAGGGGATCCTGCAGATCAATACTCTCCTGTCGGAGACCTCGGACCCTGCGTTCCGCGTGTTCAGCGCCATCTTCCTCGGACTGGTGATCGTCGGCCTCGCGGTCGTGATCCCGCTGCAACTGCGGCAGATCCGGCGTGCGCAGGCGTACGCGAGCGCCCATCCGGTGCCGAGGTCGGGGGCGACTGCGACTTCGACCGTTGAGGTGTAGCCGAGAAGCGAGCCCGCAATCGCGGCAACTCGCTGGACGCGAAGGCGTACCGGACCGGCGGGTTCGGTGGTGGCAGCGGTCGCGTTCGGGGCGCGTTCTGTCGTTCGGGGCGTGAATCATCCGCCCCGAACGACGGAATCCGCCCCAAACCGGAGGGGACCGCCCCAAACCGGAGGGGACCGCCGCGGGCCACGCGGGGGCGAGTGGACCGCGCGAGCGCGGCGCCCGGTCTCGCAGGGTGGGGGGATGCAGTCGGCATCCGGATATGTCTCGCGACGCGGCCTCGTGTGGGGTGGCCTCGGCGTGGTCGCCTTCTCGTTCACCGTGATCTTCACGCGCGTTGCCGTGGCGCAGCTCGACCCGCTGTTCGTCGGGGCGGGGCGGGCCGTCGTGGCCGCGGCGATCGCGGCGGTCGCACTCGCGGTGACGCGGTCGCGGATGCCGTCGGCCCGGCAGGCCGCACGCCTCGCGATCGTCGGCGGGGGAGTGGTGCTGGGCTTTCCGCTGCTGACCTCGTTCGCCCTGACCTCGGCACCCGCGAGTCATGGCGCGGTCGTGATCGCGGCGCTGCCCGCCGCCACCGCCGTGGCCGCGGTGCTCCGCACGCGCGAGCGACCGGGCCGCGGGTTCTGGATCGCGGCGGCGATCGGAGCCGTCGTCGCCGTGGCTTTCGCCGTCGGCGCTTCGGGCGGTGAGGGGCTGCATGCCACCGATCTGCTGCTGCTCGGCGCGGTCGTGGCCGCCGCCGTGGGCTACGCCGAAGGCGGGGTGCTCGCGCGCGAACTCGGCGCGTGGCAGACGATCTCGTGGGCGCTCGTGCTGTCGAGCCCCGTGATGGTCGGCCTCACCCTCTTCTCCGCGATCCGCACGCCGGTCACCGCGGATCCCGCCGCGTGGGGATCGTTCGCCTACCTCGCGGTGGTGAGCATGTTCCTCGGGTTCGTCGCCTGGTACCGCGGACTCGCGATCGGACCCATGGCGCGCGTCAGCCAGCTGCAGCTCGCCCAGCCGGTGCTGTCGCTGGGCTGGGCGGCTCTCGTGCTCGGAGAGTCGCTGACCCTCGGGACCGTGGCCGGTGGTCTCGCCGTCATCGCGTGCGCGGCGATCGCCGTGACGATCCGTCAGCGCTCGGCGGGCCCTCCGGCACCCGTGTCTCCCGAGGCGACGGATGCCGCTGCGCTCACGCGCTCATCTCGATGAGCTTCGCGACGGTGTTGGCGTTGCGCGCCGTGCCGACGACGCCGAGTCGCTTCTCGATGTAGCTCGCTTGCACCTTCGACCGTCCGATGCCGTCGGGGTAGCGGACGAACACCTCGCGCCCGTCGACCACGACTTCTTCCGGCGCGCCCGTGGGGAGCTCGAGCGTGGTCGTGGCGGCGGGCTGATCGAGGAAGACGGTCTGCACCCAGTGACCCTCGGGGTCGGACGCGAACGGATTGCGCGCGTGCGCGTCGGCGAGCTCGGCGTGGGTGCGGACGATGACGGGCAGGTCGAAGCCGAACCCCTCCCGCACCGCCGCGCGGACCGTCTTCGCGATGGTGGCGGAGCTGCGTCGCCCCGGGTCGAGCACGAGGTTGCCCGCGACCTGCAGCGTGTCGACCTCGCCCAGACCGGCGGATGCCAGGACCTCGCGCAGCGCGGGCATCTTCATCGCCGTGGGTCCACCGACTCCACGGATCAGGGCGATGAGGCGTGACATGAAGCGACCGTATTCCGTCGGCACCGGGTGAGGAGAGGGCGGATCCGGGCGCGACAGATCAACGCCCGGCTCGCTCGAGCGTCGAGCGACAGCGCGCGCCCGCCCCGCCTCAGGCCGAGTCGCGACCCAGGGTCTCGAGCAGGCGCAGCCACACCTCGCTGACCGTCGGGTACGACGGCACCGCGTGCCACAGACGCTTCACCGGCACCTCGCCGACGATCGCGATGGTCGCGGAGTGCAGCAGCTCGGCGATGTCGGGGCCGACGAAGGTCGCACCGACCAGCACGCCTCGGTCGAGGTCGACGATCGCGCGGGCCTTTCCGACGTAGGCGTCGGACTGCTCGCTCGAGCCGGCGATGCTCGCGAGGTCGTAGTCGACCACCTTGACGTTCAGGCCCTTCTCGTCGGCCTTCTTCGCGGTGAGACCGACGGATGCCACTTCGGGGTCGGTGAACGTCACCTGCGGCACGGCGTCGTGGTCGGCGGTCGCCACGTGAGCGCCCCACGGAGCGTCGTCGATCTTGTCGCCCTTCGCACGGGCGGCGATCACGTCGCCTGCCGCGCGCGCCTGATACTTGCCCTGGTGGGTCAGGAGCGCCCGGTGGTTGACGTCGCCCACGGCGTACAGCCAGTCGAAGCCGCGGACGAGGAGGGTGTCGTCGACCTCGAGCCATGTGCCCGGCTTGAGGCCCACGGCATCCAGCCCCAGATCCTGCGTGCGGGGCGTGCGACCGATCGCGACGAGCACCTCGTCGGCCGTGACGGTCGTGCCGTCGGAGAGCTCGAGCGTGGCGCGGCCGTCGTCGTCGCGACGAGCGGAGGTAATGTCGGCGCCGGTCTTGACGGTGACGCCGCGCTCGCGCAGGGAGTCGGTGACGAGCTCGCCGGCGAACGGCTCGTTGCCGCCGAGCAGGCCGGAGCGCGCGATGATCGTGACCTCGCTGCCGAGACTCTGGAACGCGGTGGCCATCTCGGCGCCGACGACGCCGCCGCCGATGATCGCGAGGGATGCGGGGATCTGCTCGACGGCGGTGGCCTCGCGACTCGTCCACGGTGAGATGTCGGCGAGGCCCGGGATGTCGGGCAGGAGCGCAGCCGACCCGGTGCAGACCGCGACCGCGTGGCGCGCGACGAGGTCGGTGGTCGTGCCGTCGGCGGCGGTGACCCGCACGGTCTTCTCGCCGGTCAGGGTGCCGTGGCCGCGCACGAGGTCGATGCCCGCGCCCTGCAGCCACTGCACCTGACCGGAGTCGTCGTAGTTGCTGGTCATGGTGTCGCGACGGCGGAGCACGGCCGCGACGTCGAGGTCGCCCGTGACCGCCTGCTTCGCCCCGTCGACGTCGCGTGCGGCGCGCAACGCGGCCGCGCTGCGCAGCAAGGCCTTCGACGGCATGCAGGCCCAGTACGAGCACTCGCCGCCGACGAGCTCGGACTCGACGATGACGGCGGTGAGGCCGGCCTGCACGGCATGGTCGGCCACGTTCTCGCCGACGGGGCCGGCACCGATGACGATGAGGTCGTATTCGCGTTCGCTCATGTCGCTCAGGCTACTCAGGGGGTCCGACATCGGGCGGGGGTTGCGCTGCCCACCCGCGCGCGGATTTCCGAGCCAACCGCACCCTGGGGGAACCCTGCAAGGTCTTGACTCCTATCCCTGAACCGGTTTAGAGTTCTGACTACTGAACCGGTTTAGGCCGCAGGCCCCCACGACGGAGTGACGGATGACGAACGACACGCGACCCACCATCGCCGATGTCGCGCGCCGCGCCGGCGTGAGCAAGGGCCTCGTCTCGTTCGCGCTGAACGGCCGCGCGGGCGTCGCCCCCGACACCCGCGACCGCATCCTCGCCGTCGCCGCCGACATGGGCTTCAGCCCCAGCCTCCGGGCTCGCTCGCTCAGCGTCGGCCGGGCGTTCGCGTGCGGTCTCGTGATCGGTCGCAGCCCCGACGTGATCGCCGCCGACCCCTTCTTCCCCTCATTCATCGCGGGCGTCGAAGACGAGTTCTCGGTCTCGGGCCAGGTGCTCGTGCTGGCCGCGGCCACCCCCGGTCGCCACGAGGAGGAGACCTACCGCGGCCTGGTCGCCGATCGCCGCGTCGACGGCGTGATCCTCTCCGACCTCCGCGCGGGCGACCCCCGCATCGCGCTGGTCGCCGAGCTCGGCATCGCCGCCGTCACACTCGGCGTCCCCGACGTCGACAGCCCCTTCACCTCGGTGTCGGTCGACGACGGAGCGGGCATCCGTCTCGCGGTCGACCACCTGGCCGACCTCGGCCACACCGACATCGCCCACGTGGCGGGCCCCACCGCGATGCTCCACGGCCGCAGCCGCACGGCGGCGTTCGAGGCGGCGGCTGCAGACCGCGGCATCCGGTCCCGGGTCGTGCCGACCGACTTCAGTGCGGCCGACGGCGCCCGGGCCACGGATGCGCTGCTCGACGCCGACGTGCCTCCGACGGCGATCGTCTACTCGAACGACAATATGGCCATCGCCGGCCTCGGTCGTGCGCAGCGCCGCGGGCTGGTCGTGCCCCGCGACCTGTCGATCACCGGGTTCGACGACGCCGAGATCGGCCGCCACCTCTTCCCGGCCCTCACCAGTGTCGCCACCGACGCGCGGGGCTGGGGGGCCGCCGCCGCTCGCGCGCTGCTGGCCGCCACCACGGGCGGTGCTGCCGAGGCCCTCGCTTTGCCTGATCCCCGACTCATCGTCCGCGCCTCGACCGGGGCGCCGCCGACCGCTTGACGCACCGCGGGGCATCCCGCACACACAAGGAGGAAGACATGCGACGACGCATTCTGACCACAGCACTCGCCGCCACCGGCGTCTTGGCCCTGTCCGCCTGCAGCGGCGGGGGAGGAGCCAGCTCGGGCATGGACGCCCGCGGCCCGATCACCATCTGGTACTCCAACAACGACGCCGAGATCGCGTGGGGCGAGCAGATGGTGAAGGCGTGGAACGACGCCAACCCCGACCAGCAGGTCACCGCGCAGGAGATCCCCGCCGGATCCTCGAGCGAAGAGGTCATCGGGGCCGCGATCACCGCCGGCAACGCGCCGTGCCTCATCTTCAACACCTCGCCCGCGGCCGTCCCGGGCTTCCAAAAGCAGGGCGGACTGGTCAACCTGTCGGACTTCCCCGACGGCGAGCAGTACATCACCGACCGCAGCGGCGACCTCGCCGACCAGTACCGCTCCGACGACGGCGGCTTCTACCAGCTGCCGTGGAAGAGCAACCCGGTCATGATCTTCTACAACAAGGACCTCTTCGCCCAGGCCGGACTCGACGCCGAGAACCCGAAGCTGTCGACCTACGACGACTTCCTCCAGACCGCGCAGACCCTGAAGTCGGCCGGGGTCGCGCCGTACGCGATCAACCCGGCGCCCACGAGCGAGTTCTTCCAGTCGTGGTTCGACTTCTACCCGCTCTACGCCGCGCAGACGGGCGGCAAACAGCTGGTCGAAGACGGTCAGGCGACCTTCGACGACGCGAACGGCGAAGCGGTCGCCGACTTCTGGCGCACCATTTACAGCGACCAGCTCGCCGGCAACGAGCAGTACCAGGGCGACGCGTTCGCCGACGGCCAGGCCGCTATGGCGATCGTCGGGCCGTGGGCCATCTCGGTCTACAAGGACAAGGTGAACTGGGGCTCCGTGCCCGTGCCGACCGAGAAGGGCACCGCCGCCTCCGACACGTGGACCTTCAGCGACGCGAAGAACGTCGGCCTGTTCACCGCGTGCGAGAACAAGGCCACCGCGTGGGACGTGCTGAAGTTCGCCACGAGCGAGGAGCAGGACGGCACCTGGCTCGAGGAGACCGGACAGATGCCGCTGCGCACCGATCTCACGACGACTTACGCCGATTACTTCTCGGCCAACCCCTCGTACCAGCAGTTCGGTGACCAGGCCGCCCGCACCGTCGAGGTGCCGAACGTGCAGAACTCCGTGGAGATCTGGCAGGCCTTCCGCGACGACTACTCGAAGGCCGTCATCTTCGGCGAGGGCGACGTGAAGACGTTCCTCTCGGATGCCAAGACCCAGATCGATCAACTCGCGGCAGGGAAGTGACATGACCACGTCCGTCGCCGGCACGGCCGGCCGCACCGGGGGCGACCCCGGGCGGCCGGGCCGTGCGGCGGGCGCGGAGACCACGACCAAGACGCGGCGCCGCCCGTTCGGTGCGCAGCCGCTCGGCATCCTGTTCTCCGCCCCGTACCTGATCTTCATCGGGGTCGTCTTCGCGTACCCGATCATCTTCGCGGTGTGGATGTCGTTCCACGACTACTTCTTCACCGCTCCGGGTGCCAACGTCGACCGGCCGTTCGTCGGCTTCGACAACTACGTCACCGCTTTGAGCGATCCCGACGTGTGGCGGGCCTTCGGCAACGTCGGCGTCTTCCTGCTCATCAACGTGCCGCTCACCGTGGTGCTCTCGATCCTGCTCGCGACGGCACTCGACCGCGCGGTGCGCGCCCGCGCGTTCTTCCGGGTGGCCTTCTACGTGCCCTACGTCACGGCATCCGTCGCCGTGGTCGCCGTGTGGCTGTTCCTGTTCTCGAACACGGGCCTGGTCAACAACGTGCTCGGGCCGCTCGCGCCGAACCCGTCGTGGCTGGTCAACTCCGCGCTGGCGATGCCCACGATCGCGCTGTTCGTCACCTGGAAGGGCCTCGGGTTCTACATCCTGCTCTACCTCGCGGCCCTGCAGAACGTGCCGCGCGAGCTGCACGAGTCGGTCGCGGTGGACGGGGGCGGGCGCATCCGCCAGTTCTTCTCGGTCACCGTGCCGGGCGTGCGGCCCGCGACGTTCCTCGTGCTGCTGCTGTCGACCATCACGGGCGCGAACCTCTTCACCGAGCCCTACCTGCTCACGAGCGGCGGCGGACCCAACGGCGCGTCCACGTCGCCCGTGCTCCTCATCTATCAGAAGGGCATCGAACAGCAGAACCCCGACGTGGCCGCGGCCATCGGCGTGGTGCTGATCATCTTCGTGCTCGTCATCGCGCTGCTGCAGCGCCGGTTCGTCGGAAGGGAGGAATCATGAGAAGCAAGATCGTCACGTACAGCGTGCTGACCGTCGGTGCGCTCGCCTTCCTGTTCCCCTTCTATTACATGATCGCCGGGTCGCTGCAGACGAGCCCCGACACCTCGATCGCGGGGGCGTTCCCGCACCCCTCGAACCTGACGGTGGAGAACTACACCGCGATCGACGGGCGCATCAACCTGCTGCAGGGCCTGGCGAACTCGGGCATCTTCACCGGCGGCGTCATCCTCGGCACGCTCGTGTTCGGCGTGCTCGCCGGATACGCGCTCGCAGTGCTGAGGTGGCGCGGGCGTTCCGCGACCTTCGCGCTCGTGCTGCTGGTGCAGGTGATCCCGTTCCAGCTGCTGATGATCCCGCTCTACGTCATGATCGCCCGCGATTACGGCCTGAGCGACAGCTACCTCGGCATGATCCTGCCGTTCTTCATCAACTCCACGGCCGTGGTCATCTTCCGCCAGTACTTCCTGCAGCTGCCCAAGGAGCTCTTCGACGCCGCCCGTATCGACGGCGCCAACGAGTTCCGGTTGCTGTGGAGCGTCGCGCTGCCCCTCGTGCGCCCGGCGCTGCTGACCGCGGTGCTGTTGACCTTCATCGGTCCGTGGAACGAGTTCCTCTGGCCGTTCCTGATCACGAAGGACGCCACGATGCAGCCCCTGGCGGTGTCGCTGGCGAACTTCATCTCGAACATCGCGGCATCCACCACCAACCCCTTCGGCGCCATGATGGCCGGCGCCGTCGTGCTCGCCGCACCCGCGGTGGCGCTGTTCCTGATCTTCCAGCGCTACTTCACCTCGAACGACCTCGGATCCGGAGTGAAAGGATGACAATGACCCCCGAATCCCCCGTCCCCTACCGCCTCACGCGCGTCGGGGTGGTGATGACCCCCGAGCCCGGCAACGCCGACGAGGCCGAGGGCGTGCTCAACCCGGCATCCGGACGCGGCCCCGACGGCCAGCTGTACCTGCTGCCCCGCCTGGTCGCGGAGGGAAACGTCTCGCGCGTCGGCATCGCCCGCGTCGTGATCGACGACGGCGTGCCCGTCTCGGTCGAGCGCGAGGGCATCGTGCTGCAGCCCGATCGCGGGTGGGAGCGCGGCGTCGGCAACGCCGGCACCGAAGACCCCCGCACCACGTGGATCGAAGCACTGGGCCTGCACGTGATGACCTACGTCGCCTACGGCCCGCTCGGACCCCGCACGGCCGTCGCCGTGTCGGAGGACCTGCGCGAGTGGAAGCGGCTGGGGCCGGCGATGTTCCGCTACCAGGACGACCTCGACATGGACCTCAACCTGTTCCACAACAAGGACACGGTGTTCTTCCCCGAGCCGGTCACGGCGCCCGACGGCACCGAGTCGCTCGCGGTGCTGCACCGCCCGATGTGGGACCTCGGCGAGACCAAGCCCGGCCAGGGCGTGCGCGTGCCGGCCGGGATCGAAGACCAGCGGCAGTCGATCTGGATCAGCTACGTGCCCCTCGAGGCCGTCCGCGACGACCTCTCGGCGCTCGCCCTCTGGGGACAGCACCGTTTCGTCGCCGGGCCGCAGTACCCCTTCGAAGAGGTCAAGATCGGTGGCGGTCCGCCGCCGCTGCGCATCCCCGAGGGGTGGCTCGTGCTGCACCACGGGGTGACCGGCGTGATCGACAGCGCGTTCTCGCAGCAGCAGAAGGTCAACTACGCCGCCGGGGCCTTGATCCTGGATGCCGCTGACCCCAGCCGCGTGATCGCGCGCACGCCCGAGCCGCTCCTGGCTCCCGAGACCGACGACGAGCGCAGCGGCATCGTGCCCAACGTCGTGTTCCCGACCGCGATCGAGGAGATCGACGGTCGTCACTTCGTGTTCTACGGCATGGCCGACTCGAAGATCGGCGTCGCCCTGCTCGAGCGCACCGACTGAGTACGGCGCGGCTCCGGCCCTCCCGGGTTCCCCTGTCGGGACCGCGTCGGCCGGGGTCGCGCACCCCACCCCTCGAAAGGATCCCCCTCCCCATGAACGCACGATGGAGTGCGCGAATGACGGCCGTACTGGGCGTCGCCGCCCTCGCCGTCCCGCTGACCACCGCCGGAGCCGCCGCGCCCCAGGCGGTCGGAGTGCCCGCCGCCGCGGCATCCGGTGCTCTGACCAACCTCGACCACCTCGACTTCCTGCTCGACGAAGCGACGCCGCCCGCCGATGTCGCCGGTCACTCGACCTACCGACAAGCCGAGGAACCCACGATCCTCGCGCCGTGGACCTACGCCGACGCCCGCGACGGCGGCACCTTCCAACGCGTGGGCGGCGGTCCGCTCGACCCCGCGACCGGCGACTGGGGCCAGGGCGCCTTCAACGCCGACGACAACACCCGCGCGGCCGTCGTCTACACCCGGCACTGGGAGCTCACCGGCGACCCCGACAGTCGGCAGAAGGCGTACGAGCTGCTGCGCACCGTCGCGTACCACCAGACGACCGAGGGTCCCTCGGCCGGCAACGTCGTGCTGTGGATGCAGCCCGACGGAAAGCTCAACCCCTCGGCCGAGCCCGTCGAGCTGCCTGATCCTTCCGATTCCGGACCCAGCTACTGGACCGCCCGCACCGTCTGGGCCCTCGGTGAGGGGTACGCTGCGTTCGCCGACGACGACCCCGCGTTCGCGTCGTTCCTCAAGGACCGCCTCGCCCTCTCGCGCGGCGCCATCGAACGCGACGCGCTGTCGAAGTACGGGCAGTACGTCGAGTCAGACGGCGAGAAGGTGCCCGCGTGGCTGATCGTCGACGGGGCGGATGCCACGGCGGAAGCGGTCCTCGGACTCGCGGCGGCCGTGCGCGCCGGTGACGACACTTCCGCCACCGCGGCGCGTCAGCTCGCGGAGGGCGTGGCCGCCATGGCATCCGGGAACACCCGCCAGTGGCCGTACGGTGCCGTCCTGCCGTGGGCCCAGTCGCCCGCGATGTGGCACGCGTGGGGCTCGCAGATGCCCGCAGCGCTCGCCGAGGCCGGCGACCTGTTCGGCGACGACGCGCTGGTGAAACCGGCGATCGCGGATGCCACGGGCTTCACCACGACGCTGCTCACCGCCGGCGGGCCCGACAACGGATGGTTCCCGAGCCCCACCGACCGCGTGCAGATCGCCTACGGCGCCGACTCGCGCGTGCAATCGCTGCTCGCGCTCGCCGACACGACGGGATCGGCCGCATTCGCCGAGCTCGCGGGCATGCAGGCCGCCTGGTTCTTCGGAGCCAACCACGCCGGGGCGCAGATGTACGACCCGGCGACCGGAGTCACCTACGACGGCCTCCAGCCCGACGGCACGGTCAATCGCAACAGCGGAGCCGAGTCGACCATCCACGGCCTGCTCACCGCGCTCGCGCTCGACGCCCACCTCGCGGTGGCGGAGCGGGCGACGGCCCTGACCTCGGTCGAGAGCCGCGTGGGACTGTCGTACGTCGAGGCCGAAGACGCCGTGCGCACCGACGGCGCCGTGTTCACTCCGGAGTCGTCGTGGACGGGGGAGTCGAGCTGGTCGGGCGACGGCCTGACGCTGGGAGCACGTCAGAGCGCCACCTGGGACATCGGCGCCTCCGACACCGGACGATGGATCGAGCCCGTCGTGTGGACCGAGCCGGGTGAGAAGTCGCAGTCGACCTGGCGCGGCGGCGGCGCGCTGAAGATCACCGGGCCCGAACAGGGCATCTCACCGACGCCGGGCGCTCTGCTGCCCTACGCGCTCACGGCGCCCGCCGCGGGCAAAGGTTCTCAGGTCGACGTGAAGGTGCAGAAGGGCGAGCTCACGCTCGACGGGCTGATCGTCCGGCCCTGGATCTCGCGCCTCGTGCTGGGTGGAGACGCTCGCAGCGAGCTCGTGCACTCGAGCGCGGTGGGGCCGCAGCGCACCGGCATCGGTGCTGCGGGAGTGGCTTCGACCGTGTCGGTCTATGACGCCTCGGGCACGCTGGTGCGCAGCACGTCGACGAGCGGAACGGTGACCGTGGTCGTGCCCCCGGGTGGATTCGCGATCGCCCAGGGGTGAGTGCGGCGGATCGGCCGGGTCCTTCGGGGCTCGGCCGATCTTGTGCGCGCTGTCGCTGGGCGGTGTTGCGGCGCCGTGGGGCCGGCGGCCTCGGGGCGTGCCCGTCAGCCGCGTCACGGCCGTGTCCGATTTCCGCCAGCGGATGTCGGAGGTCAATGACAGGGTGGATGCCATGACCACCACCGCCGCCGCCCTTCCCGGCTTCGCCGAGCGCTACCGCGTCATCCAGTCGCGCGATCGCCGGTTCGACGGCCAGTTCGTCACGGCGGTGAGCTCGACCGGCATCTACTGTCGCCCGAGCTGCCCCGCACGCACCCCGAAAGAGCAGAACGTCACGTTCTACGCGACCTCCGCGGCCGCGCACGAGGCCGGGTACCGAGCGTGCAAGAGGTGCCTGCCCGAGGCGGCACCCGGGTCGCCGCTCTGGGACGTGCGGGGCGACGTCGTCGCGCGGGCGATGCGCCTGATCGCCGACGGGGTGGTCGACCGCGAGGGCGTGCCCGGTCTGGCCCAGCGGTTGGGCTACTCGTCGCGCCACCTCACGCGCCTGCTCCAGGCCGAATTGGGCGCCGGTCCTCTCGCGCTGGCTCGAGCGCATCGCGCGCACACCGCCCGCGCCCTGCTGGTGGGCACCGACCTGTCGTCGGCCGACGTGGCGTTCTCGGCGGGTTTCTCGAGCGTGCGGCAGTTCACCGACACGATCGGCGAGGTGTTCGGCATGCCCCCGCGCGAGCTGCGCGCCCGCCGGCCGCACTCCTCGGGCGTCGAGGCCGCCGCGGGCGAGATCGACCTCGCCCTGCCGGTGCGCGGGCCGATCGACACGGTCGGGCTGTTCGGGTGGATGCGCGCGCACGCCATCCCCGAAGTCGAGGTCGGTGCCGACGCCTCCTTCGCTCGCGTCGTGCGCCTTCCCGGCGGACCGGCGTGGTTCGAGGTGCGCCTGGCCGACGACGGGCGCCTCCGCCTGCGAGCTCGACTGTCGGCGCTCGCCGATCTCGGCACCCTCATCTCCCGCGTGCGGCGCCTGTTCGACCTCGACGCCGACCCGCTCGCGATCGACGAGGCGCTCGCCCGGCATCCGCAGCTGGCGCCCGCCGTCGCCGCCATCCCCGGCGTGCGGGTGCCCGGCGCGATCGACGCCGACGAGATGCTGCTGCGCGCCATGATCGGCCAGCAGATCAGCGTGGCCTCCGCCCGCACCATGCAGGGCCGTCTGACCGCTGCGTTGGGGGAGCAGGTCGGCGTCGGCCCCGAACCCATGACGCTGTTCCCCACGCCCGCCGCGATCGCGGAGCGCGGGCTCGAGGTCCTTCGGGGGCCGGCCGCCCGCATGCGCGCGATCGTCGAGGCGGCCGAGGCGCTGGCCGACGGCAGCCTGACCCTGGGCTTCGGCGACGACGGGGTCGACCAACGCCAGCGGTTGCTGGCGCGGCGGGGGATCGGACCGTGGACCGCCGACTACGTGCGCATGCGCGTGCTCGGCGACCCCGACGTGCTGCTGCCCGGCGACGTCGCCGCGCGCGCCGGTGCCGCGGCACTCGGGCTGCCCTCCGATCCCGCGGGCTTCACCGAATGGTCCGAACGCCTGTCGCCCTGGCGCAGCTACGCCATGGCGCACTACTGGTACGCCGCCCCCGTCACCCAGGCGTGGAGGTCGCCCGCAGAGACCGCGGCGGCCGTCGTGGCCCGACCCCGGCGTGCGCGCACCCGACGAGCCGCAGACGTCGCGGCATCCGACGTCGAACGCCCCTCATCCCTCACCCGCCCCTCGACCGGAAGCGAGACCCCCGAATGACCACCGCGATCCTCGAATTCGTCGACACCCCCGACGGTCCCTTCGCGATCCTCGCCGACGAGGCCGATCGCGTCATCGTCTCGGGCTGGACGGCCGACACCGACGCCGTCCTCGCGCGGTTGCGGCCCGAGCGGCGGCCAGAGCGCGTCGTAAGCGGCGGTACGGGGGCCGCCCCTGCCGTGCGGGCGTACTACGACGGCGACATCGCCGCGATCGACGCCGTCGCCGTCGCGCAGACCGGCACGCCCCTGCAGCGAGCGGGGTGGCAGGCGCTGCGTTCCATCACCCCCGGCGCACCGCTGACGTACACCGGCTTCGCGGCGGCCCTCGGGTCGCCGACTGCCGTGCGCGCCGCAGCCTCGATCTGCGCGCGCAACGCCGTCGCGCTGTTCGTCCCCTGCCACCGCGTGCTGCGCGGAGACGGGACGCTCGGCGGCTTCGCGTGGGGCACGGGGGTGAAACAGAGCCTGCTGGCGCGCGAATCGGCGGCCTGACCAGTGGGAGAGGTGGCTGAGCCTGTCGAAGCCACCGGAGGGCTGCGGGTTCCGGTCCCGGGCGGGGGAGGTGGCTGAGCCTGTCGAAGCCACCGGTGGGACTGCGGGTTCCGGTCCCGGGTGGGGGAGGTGGCTGAGCTTGTCGAAGCCTCCGGGCGACTGCGGGTTCCGGGCCCGGGTGTGGGAGGCGGCTGAGCTTGTCGAAGCCTCCGGGCGACTGCGGGTTCGGGGCCCCGGGCCGGGTGTGGGAGGTGGCTGAGCTTGTCGAAGCCACCGGGCGACTGCGGGTTCCGGTCCCGGGTGAGGGAGGTGGCTGAGCCTGTCGAAGCCACCGGTGGGACTGCGGGTTTCGGTCCCTTCGACAGGCTCAGGGACCTGGGTCGGGGACTGCGGGTTCCGGTCCCTGGCCCGGGTGTGGGAGGTGGCTGAGCTTGTCGAAGCCTCCCGGCGACTGCGGGTTCCGGTCCCGGGTGAGGGAGGTGGCTGAGCTTGTCGAAGCCACCGGTGGGTCTGCGGGTTCCGGTCCCTTCGACAGGCTCAGGGACCTGGGCCGGAGACTGCGGGTTCCGGTCCCTTCGACAGGCTCAGGGACCTGGGTCGGGGACTGCGGGTTCCGGTCCCTTCGACAGGCTCAGGGACCTGGGTCGGGGACTGCGGGTTCCGGTCCCTGGCCCGGGTGTGGGAGGTGGCTGAGCTTGTCGAAGCCTCCGGGCGACTGCGGGTTCCGGTCCCGGGTGAGGGAGGTGGCTGAGCCTGTCGAAGCCACCGGTGGGACTGCGGGTTTCGGTCCCTTCGACAGGCTCAGGGACCTGGGCCGGAGACTGCGGGTTCCGGTCTCTTCGACGGGCTCAGGGACCTGGGTGGGGGCCGGGAGGTGCCGGGTCGCGTCGGCCGCCGCAAGAAATCCTTGCCCCCAGCAATCTCTCAGGGATAGTCTGGAGGGCTGCCGTCCCCCCGGCGGAAGCTACACCAACTGAGGAGGATTCCATGGACCAGATCGACGCCCCCGTCGCCCCGGCCGCCGCATCCTCCGTCGCTGCGCGCCCCGGCCGACGCTCCTAGGGCACCACGCCGCGCTCACGCGCGACCGTCACGCCTCGACCGACGCACTTCGTCGCGCCTCCCGGCTCCCTCTCCGCGCCCGATCCCGGCGCCCGCTCCGACCCCACGAGGATCATGACCACCTCAACGCCTCCGCAACGCCTGTCCACTCCGCGCGCGCTCGCGCGCCTGCTGCCGATCGCACGGCCGGTTCTGCCGCGCCTCATCGCCGGTGCCGTCACCGCCCTCATCGCGAGCCTGTTGGCCCTGGCGATCCCGCTCGTTCTCGAGCAGATCGTCGCCGGCCCCATCGCCTCGCTCGACGCCGGAGCCCTCGTCTGGGGCTCCCTCGCCGTGCTCGGCCTGGGCCTCGCCGAAGCCGCCATGGTGTGGCTCCGCCGCTGGTTCGTGCTCTCTCCCGCCACCAAGGTCGAGTACGACCTGCGCCAGTCGTTCTACTCCCGCCTCCAGCGCCTTCCCGTCGCCTTCCACGACCGGTGGCAGTCGGGGCAGCTCCTCTCGCGCATGATGCAGGACATCAGCATGCTGCGCCGCTGGCTCGCCTTCGGCGTGATCCTGCTCGTGGTCAACCTGCTGACCATCGCCATCGGCGCCGTGCTGCTGTTCCGCTGGCACTGGCTGCTCGGCGCGCTGTTCCTCGTCACTTCCGCCCCGGTCATCTACGTCGGCTTCCGCTTCGAGAAGCGTTACGGCGCGCTGACGCGTCAGAGCCAAGACCAGGCCGGCGACCTCGCCACCAGCGTCGAAGAGAGCGTCCACGGCATCCGGGTGCTCAAAGCCTTCGGGCGCGGCAAGCACGCTCTGCAGAAGTTCACCCGCCAGGCTGAATCGCTGCGCGAGACCGAGATCGACAAGGCCCGCGCGATCGGGTGGATCTGGTTCTGGCTCGTGCTGCTGCCCGACATCGCATTCGCGGTGTGCCTCGGCGCCGGCATCGTGCTGACCCAGCTCCAGCAGCTGCAGGTCGCCGAGCTCGTGGCGTTCTTCGCCATGGCGACCGTGCTGCGGTGGCCGATGGAGTCGATCGGGTTCCTGTTCTCGTTCCTGCTCGACGCGCGCACCGCCACCGACCGCATCTTCGAGGTCTTCGACGAGCAGAACACCATCGTCGACCCCGAGAACCCCCGCACCATCGCGGAGCCGCGCGGCGAGCTGACCTTCGAGGGCGCGCACTTCCGCTACCAGGACTCCGCCGGCACCGAGCCCGACCTGCTGAACGGCATCGACCTCGTGCTGCGGCCGGGTGAAACCATGGCGCTCGTCGGCTTGACCGGCTCAGGCAAGACCACCCTCACCACGCTGCCCGGGCGCCTGTACGACGTGACCGGCGGCCGCGTGCTGATCGACGGCGTCGACGTGCGCGACCTGACGCTCGCCGAATTGCGGCGTCACGTCGGCATGGCCTTCGAAGACGCCACGCTGTTCTCGCAGACGGTGCGCGACAACGTGCTGCTCGGTCGTGAAGACCTCACGCCCGGCTCACCCGAGGCCGAGGAGATCCTGCGCGAAGCGCTGCAGGTCGCGCAGGCGCACTTCGTGTACGACCTGCCCGACGGCCTCGACACGGTCATCGGCGAAGAGGGCCTGAGCCTCTCCGGCGGCCAGCGTCAGCGCCTGGCGCTCGCACGCGCGGTCGCGGCCCGCCCCGCCGTGCTCGTTCTCGACGACCCGCTGTCGGCGCTCGACGTCGACACCGAGGCCCTGGTCGAAGACGCGCTGCGCGAGGTGCTCAGCGAGACGACCGCCCTCGTCGTGGCCCACCGGCCCTCGACGGTCACTCTCGCCGACCGGGTGGCTCTGCTCGAAGACGGCCGCATCACCGCCGTCGGCACGCACTCCGACCTGCTCCGCGAAAGCGACCACTACCGCTACGTCATCTCGAGCCTCGAAGAGGCCGAGCGCGAAGCCCGCACGGGCGCGATCGACGTGATCCCGTCCGACGACGACGTCCTCACCGAGAAGGAGGCGACCCGATGAGCACCTCCACCGTCTCCGGGACGAGCGGCGAAGACCGCTCCGACTACACGCGCGACGAGAGCCGCGCGATCCGTCAGCGTTCGCTGCGCCTTCTCGGCTCGCTCGTCTCACCGCTGCGCTGGCAGCTCGTGCTCGCCGGCGCCGTGCTCGTCGTCTCGACCGCTCTGCGGGTCGCGGGTCC
This sequence comes from Microbacterium algihabitans, assembly GCF_032464975.1. Lineage (NCBI taxonomy): Bacteria > Bacillati > Actinomycetota > Actinomycetes > Micrococcales > Microbacteriaceae > Microbacterium > Microbacterium algihabitans. The sequence goes on along the minus strand of NZ_JAWDIU010000001.1, from coordinate 456,503 downwards.
GGCGCTGATCGCGTACGGCATCGACAACGCCCTGCCGGCCGTCATCGAGCGCAGCGACTGGATGCCGACGTACGGCGTCGTCATCGTGTATCTGCTCGCCGGCATCGGCGGCGCCGTGCTCATCGGCTGGTACGTCGTCGTAGCCGCGCGCCTCACGCAGGCCGTCATGCTCGACCTGCGCAAGCGGATCTTCCTGCACACGCAGCGGTTGAGCCTCGAGTTCCACGAGTCGTACACGTCGGGGCGCATCATCTCACGGCAGACGAGCGACCTCGACACGATCCGCGAGCTGCTCGACGGCGGGCTCAACGAGCTGGTGTCGGGCGTGCTCTACGGCCTGTTCACCCTCGCGGCCCTGTTCCTGATCGACTGGCAGTCCGGGCTGATCCTCACCGTCATGGGCATCCCCATGTACTTCCTCATGCGCTGGTTCTACTCGCGCTCGCAGGTGATCTACCGCGAGTCGCGCGTGATCAGCGCCCAGGTGATCGTGAAGTTCGTCGAGACGATGACCGGCATCCGGGCGGTCAAGGCGTTCCGCAAGGAGCCGCGCAACGACGCGGAGTTCGGCAAGCTCGCCGGCGACTACCGCGACGTGAACATGCGCTCGATCAAGCTGTTCGGAACCTTCGAGCCGGGCATCATGGGCGTCGCCGCGGTCTCGGTCGCCGTGGTGCTGCTGTGGGGCGGCGGACGCGTGATCGCGGGGCCGCTCGAGATCGGTGTGCTCACCGCCGCCGTGCTGTACGTCCGCAACTTCTTCTCGCCGCTGCAGGAGGTGGCGTTCTTCCTGAACTCCTACCAGTCGGCGACGGCCGCGCTCGAGAAGGTGTCGGGCGTGCTCGAGGAGCAGCCGACGGTTCCCGACCCGACCGACCCGGTCGACCTGTGGACCGCCCGGGGCCACGTGAGCTTCGACGACGTCACCTTCGGATACTCCGACGACCGCGTCATCCTGCCGCACTTCTCGCTCGACATCCCGGCCGGGCAGACCATCGCGCTCGTCGGCACGACCGGTGCGGGCAAGTCGACGTTGGCCAAGCTCGTGTCGCGGTTCTACGACCCGACGAAGGGCGCCGTGACCCTCGACGACGTCGACCTTCGGCGTCTGCACCCGAAAGACCTGCGTCGCGCGATCGTCATGGTCACGCAGGAGGCCTACCTGTTCAGTGGGACCGTGGCCGACAACATCGCCCTCGGTAAGCCCGATGCCACGATGGATGAGATCCGCGCGGCGGCTCGCGCCGTGGGTGCCGACGCGTTCATCTCGAAGCTGCCCGACGGCTACGACACCGACGTGAACAAGCGCGGTGGCCGTGTGTCGGCGGGCCAGCGTCAGTTGATCTCGTTCGCGCGGGCGTTCCTCGCCGACCCGGCGGTGCTCATCCTCGACGAGGCCACGGCTTCGCTCGACATCCCCAGCGAGCGGCAGATCCAGGACGCCCTGCAGACGCTGCTCGCCGACCGCACGGCGATCATCATCGCCCACCGCCTGTCGACGGTCGCGATCGCCGATCGCGTGCTGGTGATGGAGCACGGTCGCATCATCGAAGACGACACCCCGGCCGCGCTCATCGCCGGCACCGGCAAGTTCGCCCAACTCCACGCCGCCTGGCGCGAGTCTCTGGTCTAGCCCGCCCCGCGGGAATGACGGATGCCACGCTGCCCCTCGGGCGCGTGGCATCCGTCTTTCTGTCGAAAGCAGTCTGCTGTCCGGTGCCGTTTCGAGTCACACCAGTCGGACCGAATGAGGGCGCCCAGCGCCCCGCCCGGATCTTCGCGCCTCAGCCGATCACACCCGCGCGCGGGCGATGACCTCGCCGTACGCCGTCTCGCCGACCGGCTCGAAGCCGACGCGCTGGAAGAACGCCTCGGGACCGCCGACACCGGGTTCGTAGATCACGTCGACGTGGTCCATGCCGCGACCGCGGGCCTCTTCGAGGACGGCGGCGATCGCGTAGCTTCCGACGCCGCGGCCCTGCTCGTCGGCGTCGACGTTGATGCGCCACAGCACCGACTGGAAGTGCTCCTCGTGGGCGTCGCGATCGAAGTTCGCGCTGACGAAGCCGACGACCTCGTCGCCGTCGAGGACCACGCGTTGCCAGGTCGTCTGCGGGTTGCTCACCGTGGCGGCGACCCCGTAGCTCACGGGCGCGAGGAACTGTTCCTGTCCGGGCTTGAGCGAGAGCGTGTTGACGGCCACGATCGTGGCGGCGGACAGTTCGACGAGACGCAGGTCAGCCATGCGCTCAGGCTACCGGCACGCCCGCCCCGCCCCCAAAGATCGCATACCGACGCATGTTCTTGCCGAGGGGGGAGCAGCGGGGAAAGACGAGGGCGGATGCCGAGAACTATCTCGACATCAAGAGACTTTGCCCATGTGCGATAGGCTGAATCGCAACCCTGGCCGCCTCTACGGAGAGATCTGACGTGCCCGATTCCACCATCATTTACACGTACACCGACGAGGCGCCGGCTCTCGCCACCGCGTCGTTCCTGCCCATCGTGCAGGCCGTCACGAAGCAGGCGGGTGTCGACGTCGAAACCCGCGACATCTCGCTCGCCGGCCGCATCCTCGCGGCCTTCCCGCAGCGCCTCACGCCCGAGCAGCAGGTCGGCGACGCGCTGGCCGAGCTCGGCGGACTCGCCACGCTGCCCGAGGCGAACATCATCAAGCTGCCGAACATCTCGGCATCCATCCCGCAGCTGAAGGCCGCGATCGCGGAGCTCCAGTCGCAGGGCTACGACATCCCCGACTACCCCGACGAGGCGTCGAGCGTCGACGACAAAGACGTGCGCGCGCGCTACGACCGCATCAAGGGCTCCGCGGTGAACCCCGTGCTGCGCGAGGGCAACAGCGACCGCCGGGCCCCGCTCGCGGTGAAGAACTACGCCAAGAAGCACCCCCACCGCAACAAGGCGTTCGCCGAGGGCTCGAAGACCCGCGTCGCAACCCTCGGTCACGACGACTTCCGCTCGAACGAGAAGTCGGTCGTGCTCCGCGACGATGACGTGCTGACGATCCAGCACGTGGCCGCCGACGGCTCCACCACGACGCTGAAGGAGGGCCTCAAGGTCCTCCAGGGCGAGATCGTGGATGCCACCTTCCTCTCGGCCGCGGCCCTCGACGCGTTCCTCGCCGACACCCTCGCCCAGGCGAAGGCCGACGACGTGCTCTACTCGGTGCACCTGAAGGCCACGATGATGAAGGTCAGCGACCCGATCATCTTCGGTCACGTCGTCAAGGCGTTCTTCGCCGACGTATTCGACCGCCACGGCGACGCCCTCGCCGCGGCCGGTCTCACCCCCAACGACGGCCTCGGCTCGATCCTCGCGGGTCTGTCGAACGTCGAGGGCGGCGACGCCATCGCCTCCGAGATCCGTGAGGCCCTTTCATCCGGCCCCCGCCTGTCGTACGTCAACAGCGACAAGGGCATCACCAACCTGCACGTGCCCTCCGACGTGATCGTCGACGCCTCGATGCCCGCGCTCATCCGCAACGGCGGCAAGCTCTGGGGCGCCGACGGGGGAGAAGACGACACCCTCGCCGTCATCCCCGACTCCTCGTACGCCGGTGTCTACCAGGCGACCATCGAAGACGTCATCGCGAACGGCCCCCTCGACCCGGCCACCATCGGCTCGGTGCCGAACGTCGGTCTCATGGCCCAGGCGGCCGAGGAGTACGGCAGCCACGACAAGACGTTCGAGATCGCCGCTCCTGGCCGCGTGCAGGTCGTCGCCTCGAACGGCGACGTGCTGCTCGAGCACGAGGTCAGCACCGGCGACATCTGGCGCGCGACCCAGACCAAAGACGTCGCGGTGCGCGACTGGGTGAAGCTCGCCGTCACCCGCGCCCGTGCGACCGGTGTCCCCGCCGTGTTCTGGCTCGACGAGACCCGTGCGCACGACCGTAACCTCATCGCCAAGGTGCACGAGTACCTCGCCGACCACGACACCGAGGGCCTCACGATCGAGATCCTCGCCCCCGCCGAGGCGACGACCTACTCGCTCGAGCGCATCCGCCGCGGCGAGGACACGATCTCGGTCACCGGCAACGTGCTGCGCGACTACCTCACCGACCTGTTCCCGATCCTCGAGGTGGGCACGAGCGCCAAGATGCTCTCGATCGTCCCGCTGCTCGCGGGCGGTGGCCTGTTCGAGACCGGCGCCGGCGGCTCGGCTCCCAAGCACGTGCAGCAGCTCGTCGAGGAGGACTACCTCCGCTGGGACTCACTCGGTGAGTTCTTCGCCCTCGCGGCTTCGCTCGAGCACCTCGCCGACACCACGGGCAACGAGCGGGCTCGCGTGCTCGCGCAGACCCTCGATGCCGCGACCGGCACGTTCCTCGAGAACGACAAGTCGCCCGGCCGTGCCCTCGGCACGATCGACAACCGCGGCAGTCACTTCTACCTCGCCCTGTACTGGGCGCAGGAGCTGGCGAAGCAGTCGACGGATGCCGACCTGGCCCAGGTCTTCGCCCCGGTCGCCGAGAAGCTGGCCGCGGAAGAGCAGACGATCGTCGCCGAGCTCAACGCCGTCCAGGGTCACCACGCCGAGATCGGCGGGTACTACCGCCCGAACACGGAGCTGGTCGAGAAGGTCATGCGCCCCTCGGCCACGCTGAACGCGGTGGTCGACGCCCTGCGCTGAGCCGGAAACCCCAGAAGGGGCGGATGCCACACGGCATCCGCCCCTTCTGCATGTCCGGGCCGCGGCTCGGCGCGTCGGCACGGCACAACTCCTGCAATCCGCGGTTGTCGGGCCTCCGGAGGGCCCGGTCGGGGCAGAGTGCAGGAGTTGTGCGCGCCGGGGCCCCGGGAGGGGAGTGTCGGGGCGGGGTGCGTGGCGAGAGTCCTGCGTTGCGTCACAGCGGTGCGACGCAGGGTGCGAAGACGCCGGCCCGCCGGCACGCTGTCCCGCCGGGACGCTGTCGCACCACGACGCAGTCCCGCCGGGAGAAGAGACAGAGGGGCGGATGCCGAAGCATCCACCCCTCTCATAAGGATCCGGGCTCAGTAATGAACCGAGACCTCCGTGCCGCGGTAGGCCCAGTCGTAGAGCTCCTTGGCCTGCGGGATGGTCATGTTGATGCAACCGTGGCTCATCGGGGTGCCGAAGTTGTTGTGCCAGTAGGTGCCGTGGAAGCCCTCGTCACCGTTGAAGTACGCGACCCAGGGGACGTCCTTGGTGCAGTAGTCGTAGCCGGGGACGCAGCCCATGTCCTGCATCGCGGTCTTCCAGCCGATGCGGAAGTTTCCGGTGTGCGTCGCGTGCTCGCCGGCGCCCGACGAGATCGTGTAGGTGCGGTACACCTGACCGTTCTGCCAGAGCGTGGTGGTCTGCGTGCTGAGGTTGACGTCGATGCGGCGCTCGGTCTTGGTGGTGTCGAACGGCGTCTCGGTGACGTTCAATGCGTAGCGTCCGTTGCCGTCGGCGAGCTGCGTCGCGAAGGCCGCGGCGATGCCGGCGGTGTCGCCGAGCGCGCGGCCGGTCTGGCCCTCGGTGAGGGTGTGGATGACCTCTCCACCGGTGTCGACGATCACGTCGGCGTTGACGGCACCGCGATCGACCGTGCCGGTCAGGCCGTCGACGACGGTCTGGATCGCGCTCTGGTCAGCCGAGATGGCGAAGTCGCCCGTGCCGTCGGGGGTGACGGTGAGCCACGAGGCGGCGGTGGCGCGGTCGACGGGCACCGTGCGCTCGTCGCCGACGTAGAAGCCGGCCGAGTCGAGGATGCCGTTGAGGGTCGCGACGGCGGCGCCGGCCTCGTCTGTCGAGACGGGGGCCTCGACGGGCACGAGGGTCGCGTCGACCGTGGTGGTGGTTTCACCGGAGTCGAAGGCCGACTGCAGGGCGGCGGCGACGGTGGCGACGTCGATGCCCTCGCCCGCTTCGGCGGGGGTGGCGACGTAGGCCTGCGAGCCCGCGTCGTAGGCGACGGTGGCGTCGACGGGCGCGCGGTACGCGCCGGGGGCCTTGTCGCGCAGGGCGGCGGTGGCCGCGGACTCGTCGATCTGGACGGCGACGCCGGCTCCCTCGGGGAACCACGCGGCGGGCTTCCACATGGGGTTGTCGGCGAAGGCCTTGTCGGCCAGGGCGGCGGCGTCGACCGTCGCGCCGAGGTCGGCGCCGGTGACGGTGACCTCTCCGGCGGCGCTCTCGACGACGACGGCGGTGTCGGCCAGTCGGGTCGAGATCGCCTGCGCGGCGGCGCCGGCGGTGAGACCGCCGATCTGCACACCGGCGACCGAGGCGCCGGGGGCGATCAGCACGAGGGAGGCCGCGATGAGGGCCACGGCCGTCGCGCCGGCGGGGATGCCGATCCACAGGCCGGAGCGGTTCTTGCGCGTCGTGGGCTCGGGCGGAGCCCAAGCGTAGGTCGCGCCGTCGGTGCCAGGTGCGCCGTCGGTCATGAGTCAAACCCCCCGGAAGTCAGTCTTCCCATGCTAAAGCCGCGGCCTGCGCGTCACCCCCGAGCAATATCACGGTCTGATCACGCCCGCGGCGTGACGCGGCCGTTCCGGCCGCGCACGACGTCAGGGCGCGAACACCTTTCCCGGGTTCAGGATGCCGAGGGGGTCGAACACCCGGGCGATGTCGCGTTGCAGCGTCCACTGGTCGTCGCCCAGTTCGTCGGCCAGCCAGCGCCGTTTGAGCACGCCGATGCCGTGCTCGCCGGTGAGGGTGCCGCCCAGCGCCAGCGCCGCGCGGAAGAGCTCTTCGGCGGCCTCCCACACGATCGGCGGCACCTCGGGCCCCTCGAACACGAAGTTGGGGTGCAGGTTGCCGTCGCCCGCGTGGGCGACCGCGGGGATGACGAGGCCGAACTCGCGCTCGATGCGCGCGATCTCGTCGAACATGACCGGCAGGGCGCTGCGCGGCACCGACACGTCTTCGATGAGGGTCGTGCCGAGGGTCTCCATCGCGGGATGCATCGCCCGTCGCACGGCCAGCAGTGCCTCGCCCTCGGCCGCGTCGGCGGCGACGGTCACCGTTCCACCGGCGGCACGCAGCACCTCGGCGACCGCGCGAGCTTCGTCGACGGCCACGGGTCCGTCGGTCTGCACGGTCAGCTGAGCGGCACCGGCGACGGGGGTCGGCAGAGACAGCAGGCGATGCACGGCCGCGAGGCTCGTGGCATCCATCAACTCCATGATCGCGGGCTGGATTCCGGATGCCGTGACCGCTGCCGACGCGACGGCGGCGGCCCGCACACCCTCGAACAGGGCCGTCAGAGTGACGTGCTCGCCCTCGACGAGGCGACGGAGCTTGAGCGTCGCGCCGACGACGACACCGAGCGTGCCCTCCGACCCGATGACGAGCGAGGTGAGGTCGAGACCCGTGACGCCCTTCACGCTGCGATGGCCGAGGTGCAGGAGCCGCCCGTCGGCGAGCACGAGGTCGACGCCGAGCACCGCGTCGCGCACGACGCCGTACTTCGCGCACAGCAGTCCGCCGGCGCCGGTGGCGATGTTGCCGCCGACGGTCGAGATGGCACGGCTCGCGGGATCGGGTGCCCACCACACGCCGTGCGGTTCGAGCTGCGCGTTGAGGTCGGCGTTCAGGATGCCGGGTTCGACCACGGCCAGCAGGTCGTCGGGGCGTACCTCGAGCACGCGATCCATGCCGCGCACCGAGAGGCTGATCTCTCCGCCGCCGGTGTTCGCGCCGCCCGCGAGGCCGGTGCCCGCGCCGCGCGGCACGACGGGGGTGCGCGTGGCGGTGGCGATGCGCATCACCGCCTGCACGTCGGAGACGGATGCCGCGTGCACCACGGCCAGGGGGAGCCCCTCGGCCGCATGGCCCGACTTGTCGGCCCGGGCCGCGTCGAGCGACGCGGGAGAGGTGTCGACGCGCGCACCCAGCTCGGCGCGCAGCAACGCGAGGGCCCGGTCGGGCGCGCGCGGAGACGGCGAGTCGTCAGCCGTCTCGTCGGCGATCACGCCAGGCGCCGTCTGCCGTTCAGAGCGCCGAACGTGACGGCGACGATCGCGAACACGAGGCCGATGAGGGCCTGGCCCATGCTCCACCACGCCACAGTGGCGGCGGCGTAGACGAAGAGCTCGACGATCGCGCGGACGAAGGGGTGCACCGCCAGCACGGCGCGCGGTGAGACGAACAGCGCCCACACGACGATCGCCAGGACGGGGGCGCCGATGCCGGCGACGATGCTCCAGGGGAAGGGCCACGCGGTGAAGCCCCAGATGGCGAGCGTGATGAAGGCGAAGAGGCCGCAGATGACGCTGCCGATCTCGACCCCCGACGGGCGCGGGCGCATGCCGGGAGCGAGAGGCGCCTGCGCGCGGACGTTCGGAGTGTCGGTCACTCCAGCATTTTACGCGGGCGCCGGGGCACGGCATCCGGGATCGCTCACCGTCGAGCCGTTCGCGGCGCGGCCGAGGTCGCTGAGCTTGTCGAAGGGTCCGGGACCCGCGGTGGCCCCGGTGGCTTCGACAGGCTCAGCCACCTCGCGAGGCACAGGTCCCTGAGCTTGTCGAAGGGCCCGGGACCCGCGGTGGCCCCGGTGGCTTCGACGGGCTCAGCCACCTGGCGCAGCCGAGGTCCCTGAGCTTGTCGAAGGGTCCGGGACCCGCTGTGGCCCCGGTGGCTTCGACAGGCTCAGCCACCTGGCGTTACGCAGGTCCCTGAGCTTGTCGAAGGGTCCGGGACCCGCGGTTGTCCCGGTGGCTTCGACAGGCTCAGCCACCTCGCGCAGCAGAGGTCCCTGAGCTTGTCGAAGGGCCCGGGACCCGCGGGGGCCCCGGTGGCTTCGACAGGCTCAGCCACCTGGCGTTACGCAGGTTCCTGAGCTTGTCGAAGGGTCCGGGACCCGCGGTGGCCCGGTGGCTTCGACAGGCTCAGCCACCTGGCGTTACGCAGGTCCCTGAGCTTGTCGAAGGGTCCGGGACCCGTGGATGCCCGGTGGCTTCGACAGGCTCAGCCACCTGGCGTTACGCAGGTCCCTGAGCTTGTCGAAGGGCCCGGGACCCGTGGATGCCCGGTGGCTTCGACAGGCTCAGCCACCTCTGCTCCGGACAGCACCTAGGTGGCCCCGGTGGCTTCGACAGGCTCAGCCACCTCTGCTCCGGACCGTACCCCTCCCGGTGTTCCCGATGAGCTCAGCCACCCCAGCATCGGGCGGAACCTGTGGAGGAACGGTGGATGCCGCGACGCGCGAGGACGCGCGCGTGATACGCGCTACAGTGGCACCGTCGCGACTGGCGTTGAGGTGGGACACCACCGGGGAGCGACCGCTTGACGGTATTCGACCGCACGCCTGGGTCGATGCGGTATCTCCGCGGACTCGCCGAGTCCGCGGCATCCGGAACCATCGTCAAGGAGATCGCATGACCGATCCGTACTTCAACGCCCCTCTCTCGGAGGTCGACCCCGAGATCGCCGAGGTCCTCGAGCGCGAGCTGAACCGCCAGCGCGGATTCCTCGAGATGATCGCGTCGGAGAACTTCGTCCCCGTCTCGGTGCTGCAGTCGCAGGGCTCGGTGCTGACGAACAAGTACGCCGAGGGCTACCCCGGTCGTCGTTACTACGGCGGCTGCGAAGAGGTCGACGTCGCCGAGTCGCTGGCCATCGAGCGCGCCAAGCAGCTGTTCGGCGCCGAGTTCGCCAACGTCCAGCCCCACTCGGGCGCCTCGGCCAACGCCGCGGTGCTGCACGCGATCGCCCGTCCCGGCGACACGCTGCTCGGCCTCGCCCTCGACCAGGGCGGTCACCTCACCCACGGCATGAAGATCAACTTCTCGGGCCGCCTGTACGACATCGTCGCCTACGGCGTCGACCCCGAGACCAGCATCATCGACATGGACGAGGTGCGCCGCCTCGCCCTCGAGCACAAGCCGAAGGTCATCATCGCCGGCTGGTCGGCCTACCCCCGCCAGCTCGACTTCGCGGCGTTCCGCGCGATCGCCGACGAGGTGGGCGCCCTGCTGTGGGTCGACATGGCGCACTTCGCCGGTCTGGTCGCCGCGGGCGTGCACCCCTCGCCGATCCCGCACGCGCACGTCGTGTCGACGACCGTGCACAAGACGATCGGTGGCCCGCGCTCGGGCCTCATCCTCACCAACGACGCCGACCTGGCCAAGAAGATCAACACCGCGGTCTTCCCCGGCCAGCAGGGCGGCCCGCTCATGCACGTCATCGCCGCGAAGGCCACGGCGTTCAAGCTCGCGATGACGCCGGAGTTCAAAGAGCGCCAGGAGCGCACCCTGCGGGGCGCGTCGATCCTCGCCGACCGCCTCACCCAGGACGACGTGAAGAACGCCGGCATCGCCGTGCGCTCGGGCGGCACCGACGTGCACCTCGTGCTCGTCGACCTGCGCGAGGCCGAGATCGACGGCAAGCAGGCCGAAGACCTGCTGCACGACATCCACATCACGGTCAACCGCAACGCGGTGCCGAACGACCCGCGTCCGCCGATGGTGACCTCGGGCCTGCGCATCGGCACCCCGGCGCTCGCGACCCGCGGTTTCGGCGACGCCGAGTTCACCGAGGTGGCCGACATCATCGCGCTCGCGCTGATCCCCGGCGCCGACGTCGAGGCCCTGCGCGCACGCGTCGCGACCCTCGCCGACGCCTTCCCGCTGTACCCCGACCTGCAGCAGTGAGCCCGCGCCGGGGCGGGGCTGCTGCGGCGGCCCCGTCTCGGCGGGTGGCCGCGCACACGGCGGGCCGCCCCCATCGACACCCAGGAAGAGGGATGCCATGACGGCGACGATTCTCGACGGTAAGGCCGCGTCGGCGGCGATCAAGGCGGAGCTCTCCGAGCGCGTCGCAGCCCTGCGCGCGAAGGGGATCGTCCCGGGCATCGCGACGGTGCTCGTGGGCGCCGATCCCGCCTCGCAGCTGTACGTCGGCATGAAGCACAAGCAGTCCGAGGCGATCGGCATGAACTCTATCCAGGTCGAGCTTCCGGCCGAGGCCACGCAGCAAGAGGTCGAGGCCGTCATCGACCGCCTCAACGCCGACCCGGAATGCCACGGCTACATCGTGCAGCTGCCGCTGCCGAAGCACATCGACACCGATCGCGTGCTCGAACGGATCGATCCGGCGAAGGATGCCGACGGACTGCACCCCACGAATCTCGGGCGTCTCGTACTCAACGTCAACGCGCCGATCCACACGCCGCTGCCGTGCACCCCGCGGGGCGTCATCGAGCTGCTGCTGCGCAACGACTACGACCTGAAGGGGAAGGAGGTCGTCGTCGTCGGCCGCGGCGTCACGATCGGCCGCTCGATCGGGCTGCTGCTGACCCGTCGCGAGATCAACGCCACCGTGACCCTCACCCACACCGGCACCGCCGACCTGGCGAAACACCTGCGCGAGGCCGACGTCATCGTCGCCGCCGCGGGAGTGAAGCACATCGTGCGGGCCGCCGACGTCAAGCCGGGCGCCGCGGTGCTCGATGTGGGCGTCACGCGCGAGACCGACCCCGAGACCGGAAAGTCGCGCGTGTACGGCGACGTGCACCCCGACGTGGCCGAGGTCGCGGGCTTCGTCTCGCCCAACCCCGGCGGGGTCGGACCGATGACCGTGGCCCTGCTGATGACCAACGTCGTCGAGGCGGCCGAGCGGGCGGCATCCGCCTGAGGGTGAACCGCGCGCAAGCACGGGCTGAACAGCCTTCGCGGCGCGCGCAAGGTGTTCCCCACAGGGAGCCGGACGTGGGATCGTTGATGCATGACTGAGTCCGTGCTGAACGACCTCCTCCGCCGCGTCACCGAGAGCGGCCTGCTCGACGACGCCCAGATCGACGAAGACAGCGTCATCGGGTCGGGACACCTGGACGCCGCCGGCGTCGAGGTGGAGGTCGACCTCGACCCCGAGATCGACGAAGAAGACGCCCCCGACCTCGACGCGATCATGAGCAACCTGAAGGACGTGCTCTCGGTCGGCGAAGAGCGCTGGCGCGCGATCGTCGAAGAGGTCGCGAGCGACATCGAAGACGCCCTCGACGACGACGAGCTCGATGCCGACGTCGACCTGCGCACCGACCTCGAGGCGATCGGCGTGGGCGTGTTCGCCGACGCCATCATCGTGGTCTTCGCCGGTCAGACCTCGTTCCCCGACGCTCTCGTGCACGTGCAGCTGACGCCCGAGCTCGAGGTCGAAGACATCGAGATCGTCGGCGACGACGACGAAGACGACGAAGACGAGGACTGACCCTCGATACCGCGAAGGGCCGGACGAGTGATCGTCCGGCCCTTCGTCGTTCTCGGGATGCGGTCGGCGCTCAGATGATCGCGGCGCGCAGCTCGGCGGCGGCGGCGCCCACATCGGGGGCGCTGTAGATGGCGCTGCCGGCGACGGCGACCTGGGCGCCCGCCTTCTGCACGTCGGCGATGCTCGATGCGTTGACACCTCCGGCGACCGAGAACGGCACGCCCGAGGCTTCTCCGTCACGCAGCAGCGTGGCAAAGGTGAAGCCCTCTTCGGCCTGCTCGTCAAGGCCGGCGTGCATCTCGACGAACTCGGCGCCGAGGGCGATGACCTCCTTGGCACGGGCCGGCTTGTCGGCGACCCCGATGAGGTCGACGACGACGCCCTTGCCGTGCTTCTTGGCGGCGGTGACGGCTCCGACGATCGTGCTGTCTCCGGCGCTGCCGAGCACCGTCACGAGGTCGGCTCCGGCGCCGAAGGCGATGTCGGCCTCGAGCTCGCCGGCATCCATCGTCTTCAGATCGGCGAAGACGATCTTGTCGGGGTGGGCCTTCTTGATGGCGGTGATGGCCGAGAGGCCCTCGCTCTTGATGAGCGGGGTGCCGAGCTCGAGGATGTCGACGTGCGGGGCCGCGGCGGCGGCGAGGTCGAGGGCGGCCTCGGTGGTGAGGGTGTCCATGGCGAACTGCAGCTTCATTCGGGGGTCCTGACTGTCGGGGTGGAGGGTCATTCGAGATTCGCGTGGCGGGGCCACAAGTCGTCGGCCGAGAGGCCCGAGCGCTGCCAGAGCGCGTCGAAGATCGCGTCGCCGATGAGAACGACGGCCTGCTCGAACAGGCCGCCGGCGTATTGGGTGGATGCCGTGCCCGAGCGATCGAGCTTCGTCGCGGCGGGCACCACGACGAGGGCGTCCGCCGCCCGTCCGAGGGGCGAGTCGGGCGCGGTGGTGATCGCCACGACGCGGGCGCCGACCTCGGTGGCCGTCTCGACTGCGCGGACGATGCCGGTCGTCGTCCCCGAGCCGCTCGCGGTGAGGAGCACGTCGCCGGCGCGGATCGCGGGGGCGGTCGTCTCACCGACGACGTGCACGGCGAGGCCGAGGTGCATGAGGCGCATCGCGGTCATCTGCAACGCGAGGCCCGAGCGCCCGGCGCCGAGGACGAACACGCGGTCGGCGCCGCCCAGCACCTCGAGCACGTCGTCCGCGTTGTCGCCGGTGGCGAGGCTGTCGACGACCGAGGTCAGCTCTTCCGAGATGCGGGTGAGGGATGCCGCGATGCCGGTGTCGGGGGAGGTCATGTCTCCATGCTTCGCCGGGGGAGCGGAGCGCGTGGCCGGTCGACCGCACGGGTCGACCTACCCGATCGGGTAGGTTCGCCTCCGTCGGCTAGGTTAGGGCGGGTGAAGTCGTCCGCCGAGTTGTCGTCTCCCGCGTCCCGCGTCCTCGTCATCGAGCACGAACGCATCGTCGCCGAGCAGGCCGACCGCCACGCCGTGACGCTCGAATCGGTGCTGGCGATCCTGCGGTCCACGCGCCTCGACGACCGGGCCGCGCGCGCCCTCGCCGTGGAGACGGCGGCCGCCGCCCTCGTCGTGCTGCGAACCTCGACCGATCAGCAGCGCAGCGCCCTGCTCGAACCCGTCACCGGGGCCTTCGCCCGGTTGCGCACCGACCTCCGCCCGCTCGTCCGTCACGGCGACCTCGATGTGCAGTTCGTCGAGCCGCCGGCGACCGGCCGCGCCCTGCCCGGCGAAGTCGCGCACGAGGCGCGGGCGATCGTCCGCAGCGCCGTGCTCGCCCTGCTCGACCGGGGCACTCCGCACCGTGTGCGCATCCAATGGGACTGCGACGGGCTGAACCTGCTCATCGGCATCCGCGACGACGGAGCCGGCACCCTCACCGCTCACGACGACTCGCTGGGACCGATCGTCGAGCGGGTCAGTGCGCTCAACGGGGCGTTCGACGTCGCCTCGACCCCCGGGTGGGGGTCGGAGCTGTCGGTCGTGCTGCCGCTCGATCCGCCCCCGCGACCCGACTTCCTCGACGAGGCGGTCGACCTCAGCCCCCGCGAGAGCGAGGTGCTCAGCCTGGTCGTGGCGGGCTCACGCAACCGCGCGATCGCCGAACGCCTCGGCATCAGCGAGAACACGGCGAAGTTCCACGTGTCGAACCTGCTGCGCAAAGCCGGCGTCTCGACGCGGGCCGAGCTCGCGGCGCTCGGAACGGCGCGCGCTCAGTAACTGTCGCGCTGCGCCGTGCGCCCGGTGACGAACCGCGCCGCCAGCGCCTCGGACGCGCGGGCGAGCAGCGCCACGTCGGCACCGACCGCGACGAAATCGGCGCCGGCGTCGATGTAGGCCTCGGCCACCGCCGGATCGAACGCGTTCACGCCGACCGGAGTACCGGCATGCTTCGCCGCGGCGAACACGCGATGCACCGCCGCCACGACGTCGGGGTGCGACTGCTGACCGAGCAGACCCATCGAGGCCGAGAGGTCGCTGGGGCCGACGAAGACGGCATCCACCCCCTCGACAGCGGCGATGTCGGCGGCGTTGTCGACGCCCGTCGTCGTCTCGATCTGCACCGTGAGAGAGACGAGCTCGGCGGCCTCGGCGAGGTAGCCCTCAACGCGGTTCCAGCGGGCGCTGCGGGCGAGGGCGCTGCCGACTCCGCGCACGCCCTGCGGCGGGTACCGCGTGGCGGCGACCGCGGCCCGCGCCTCGTCGGCGGTCGAGATCATCGGCACGATGAGGTTCTGCGCGCCCAGGTCGAGCACTCGCTTGATGGTTACGGGATCGTTCCACGGCACCCGCACGACCGGGGTGACCGGGTAGGCGGCCGCCACCTGCAGCTGGGTCAGGACCGACTCGAGCGAGGTCGCGGAGTGCTCCAGGTCGAGCAGCAGCCAGTCGAGGCCCGAGCCCGCGGCGACCTCGGTGATCGTGGCGTTGCCCGAGCACACCCACATGCCCGCGAGGGGGCGGTCGGATGCCGCGAGGGCGGCCCGGAAGGTCGGGGTCAGACGAAGCGGCACGAGATCGTTCCCATCGGTCCGTAGTCGCACAGCACGTCGTCGCCCTGCGACACCCACATCGGGCGCGTGAACGATCCTGCCAGGATGATCTCGCCCGCCTCCAGGCGCGCGCCGTGCTGGTGGAACTTGTTCGCCAGCCACGCCACCCCCGTCGCCGGGTGGCCGAGCACGCCCGCGGCGACGCCGGTCTCTTCGATCTCGCCGTTGCGGCTCAGCACGCCCGGAACCCAGCGCAGGTCGATCTCGTCGGGGCGCTTGTGCACGTCGCCGAGCACCATCGCGCCGTAGGCGGCGTTGTCGCTGATCGTGTCGACGATCGTGCGGCCCTCGAGCTCGACGTGCGAGTTGAGCACCTCGAGAGCAGGCACGGCGTAGTCGATCGCGGCGAGGGCGTCGTCGAGCGTGCAGTCGGGGCCCTCGAGCGGGGTCTTCAGCACGAACGCCAGCTCGACCTCGATGCGCACGTTCGAGAACAGCGCGACCGGGATCTCGTCTCCCGAGCGGTACACGGTGTCGTCGAACATCACGCCGTAGTCGGGCTCGGTGATGCCCGTCGCCTGTTGCATCGCCTTCGACGTCAGGCCGATCTTGCGCCCGACGAGGGTGCGCCCCGCGGCGATCTGCGTATCGCGCCAGCGACCCTGGATCGCGTAGGAGTCTTCGACCACGGCATCCGGATACCTCGCCGTGATCCGCGGGATCACCGCGTGCGCGCGGTCGGCCTCGGCGAGCTCGGCCGCGATGGCGTCGATCTGTGCGTCGGTGAGCATGGGGTCTCCTTGGTCGGTCTCACGAACCTCGTCCCACTTTTGGTGGAGCGTGTCCCACTTCTGGCTGGTTGAGGGGGTGCCCAACCAGCCAAAAGTGGGACATGGGTGGGCTGGACGGCCTGCTGCTGTGCGCGCGTCCCATTTTTGGTGGAGCGTGTCCCGAATTCGGCTGGTTGAGGGGTGCCCAACCTGCCATAAGTGGGACATGGGTGGGCGGGCGCTGGCGCTCGCTGGGCGGGCAGGCGGCGGCTTACAGCTGGTTGCCCAGCTTGAACTCGCCAGCGCCGACCTCTTCGGGCGCGCGGGTGTAGCTGAAGCCGTCGGCACCGATCGTCACGGCCATCTCGCTCGAGTCGGTGCGGGCGCGCACGGGCTGAGGCTGACCGTCGAGGTCGAGCACGAGCGAGCCTTCGGTGTACCACGACGGAACGACGGGGTTGCCCCACCAGTCGCGGCGCTGGTTGTCGTGCACGTCCCACGTGACGACCGGGTTGTCGGGGTCGCCGGTGTAGTAGTCCTGCGTGTAGATCTCGACGCGGTGGCCGTCGGGGTCGCGCAGGTACAGGTAGAACGCGTTCGAGACGCCGTGGCGGCCGGGGCCGCGCTCGATGGCATCCGAGCGGCGGAGCGCGCCGAGCTTGTCGCAGATCGAGAGGATGTTGTGCTTCTCGTGCGTGGCGAAGCACACGTGGTGCATGCGGGGTCCGTCGCCGCCGGTCATGGCGGTGTCGTGCACGGTGGGCTTGCGGCGCATCCAGGCCGCGTAGACGACGCCCTCTTCGTCTTGGATGTCTTCGGTCACGCGGAAGCCGAGCGACTGCATGAAGTTCACCGCGCGGGGCACGTCAGGGGTGATCTGGTTGAAGTGGTCGAGGCGCACGAGCTCGCCGGGGGAGTACAGGTCGTAGCGCCACGACAGGCGCTCCTGGTGCTCGGTGTCGAAGAAGAACTCGTACGGGAAGCCGAGGGGGTCGACCACGCGCACCGAGTCGCCGATGCCCTTGGTGAACCCGTTCGGTTCGCGGCGCACCTCGCACCCGAGCTCCTCGTAGAACGCGACGGCCTTGTCGAGGTCGTCGGCCGACCGCACGCGGTACGAGAAGGCGGCGACGGCCGCGACCGGGCCCTGGCGGAGCACCAGGTTGTGGTGGATGAACTCCTCGGTCGAGCGGAGGTAGATCGCCTCGTCGTTCTCTTCGGTGATGTGCAGGCCCAGGATGTCGACGTAGAAGACACGGGATGCCGCGAGGTCGGTGACCACGAGCTCCATGTACGCGCAGCGCAGGATGTCGGGCGCGGGGGAGGTGGGCGTGGGGATGGGGTTGGAGGCCTCGATGGGGGCCTCCTGCGAGACGAAGAATCCCGACGAGGTGCGGGTCATCTGGCTGCGGTCTGTCATGTCGCGTCCTTGCGTGTGAAGAGGGGCGGATGCCGGAAGGGTGGGGTATCGGCTCAGCGACCAGTCGTCGCGGAGGTCCCTGAGCCTGTCGAAGGGACCGGTGGTCGGGCGGTGGCTTCGACAAGCTCAGCCACCTGATGGCGGCTCAGCCACCGGCGGCGGGGCTCAGTGCCCCTGCGCCTTGCCGAAGGTGGGGTTGTGGGCGGGGCCGAGCGTGATGTGCACGGCCTGCTGGTCGGTGTAGAAGTCGATCGAGCGGTATCCGCCCTCGTGGCCGAGCCCCGAAGCCTTCACCCCGCCGAAGGGGGTGCGCAGGTCGCGGACGTTGTTGGAGTTCAGCCACACCATGCCGGCCTCGACGTTCTGCGCGAACAGGTGCGCGCGCGTGAGGTCGTTCGTCCACACGTAGGCGGCCAGGCCGTACTTCGTGTTGTTCGCGAGGGCGAGGGCTTCGTCGTCGGTGTCGAAGGGGGTGATCGCGACGACCGGGCCGAAGATCTCCTCCTGGAAGATGCGCGCGTCGGGGGCGACGTCGGCGAACACGGTGGGGCGCACGAAGTTGCCCTCGTCGAAGCCCTCGGGGCGACCGCCGCCGGCGACCAGGCGCCCCTCGGCCTTGCCGAGCTCGACGTACGACATGACCTTGGCGTAGTGCTCGGGGTGCACCAGAGCGCCCACCTCGGTGTCGGGGTCGTCGGGGAAGCCGACCTTCACGCGGTCGGCCTGAGCGGCGTAGCGCTCGACGAACTCGTCGTAGACCTCGCGCTGCACGAGGATGCGGCTGCCCGCGGTGCAGCGCTCGCCGTTGAGCGAGAAGACTCCGAAGATCGTCGCGTCGATCGCGGCGTCGAGGTCGGCGTCGGCGAACACGATCGCCGGGCTCTTGCCGCCCAGCTCCATCGAGAGGCCCTTCAGGAAGGGCGCCGCGTTGGCGAAGATCAGCTGACCCGTCGAGCTCTCGCCGGTGAACGAGATGAGCGGCACCTCGGGGTGCTTCACGAGCGCGTCGCCGGCGTCTTCGCCGAGACCGTTGACGAGGTTGAACACGCCCTCGGGCAGGCCCGCCTCCTCGAAGATGCCGGCCCACAGCGACGCCGACAGGGGCGTGAACTCGGCGGGCTTGAGCACCACGGTGTTGCCGGTGGCGAGAGCGGGGCCGAGCTTCCACGACTCGAGCATGAAGGGGGTGTTCCACGGCGTGATGAGGCCGGCCACGCCGATGGGCTTGCGGTTGACGTAGTTGAGCTGGCGCCCGGGCACCTTGAAGGCGTCGTCGGTCTGGGCCACGATCAGGTCGGCGAAGAAGCGGAAGTTCTCGGCCGCGCGCCGCGCCTGACCGAGCGCCTGCGTGATCGGCAGGCCCGAGTCGAACGACTCGAGCTCGGCGAGGCGCTCGTCGCGCGATTCGACGATGTCGGCGATGCGGTGCAGCACACGCGAGCGCTCGCGCGGCAGCATCCGGGGCCAGGGTCCCTCGGTGAAGGCCTTCCGCGCGGCGGCGACGGCGAGGTCGATGTCGGCCTTCTTGCCCGCGGCGGCGGTGAGGTAGGTCTGGTTGGTCACCGGGTCGAGAACGTCGAAGGTGTCGCCGTCGACCGAGTCGACGAAGCGGCCCCCGATGTAGTGCTGGATGCGCTCGGGCAGATCGGCGGGGATTCGGCGGGCGGTGGTGAGCGGGGTGGTCATGGGTGCTCCTTCGGTGAAGAGGGGTGGATGCCGGGTGGCAGGCGATCCGCGACGGCGATGTCGTCGGGGCGCGAGGTCATGGCATCCGGAACTGTCTTTCGAGGTCAGAAAGCGGGAAGGCCGAGCACCTGGTCGGGGTGCTCGTGGATCATGTACGCGTCGAGGGTGGCCGAGCGGTGGCGACGCGAGACCTTCTCGATCTCGGCCAGGGGAGCGCCGTTCTCGATGAGCACGAGGATGCTCTCGTGCTCGCGCACCGACTCCGCGGCGCGGCCCGGCACGAAGCTGAACGTCGAATCGCGCAGGTGCCCCAGGCGCGCCCACTCGGCCTGCACGAGCTCGAGCATGCGCGGATTGGCGCACTTCTCGAACAGGATCGCGTGGAACTCCTGGTTGAGCGCGGTGAAGGCGCGCGGGTCGAAGTGCTCGAGCGTCTCGACCATGAGCTCGTTGACCTGGCGGGCGCGACGAACGTCGTCGGCGGTGAGCGCGCGGGCCGACAGGGCGGTGGCGGCCCCCTCGAGCAGGCTCAGCGCTTGCATGCTGAAGCGGTAGGCCGTGTCGTCGACCATCGACACGCGCGCGCCGACGTTGCGCTCGAACATCACCAGACCCTCGGCCTCGAGCTGGCGGATGGCCTCGCGCACGGGCACGACGCTCATGTCGAGCTCACCGGCGATCGAGCCGAGCACCAGGCGGTAGCCGGGGGTGAACTCCTGCGACGCGATGCGCTGCTTGATCCACTGGTACGCCTGCTGCGACTTGCTCTTGGTGGGCTCGGTGCCGGGTCCCTGAGCCTGTCGATGGGGTCCCTGAGCTTGTCGAAGGGCCATCATGCGTTCCTCTCGCTCTCGTAGCGCGCGCGCCATTCCGCGTTCATCGGGAACAGCCCCTCGATCGGGTGACCGGATGCCACCTGCTCGGCGATCCACGCGTCTTCGGCCTCTTGCGCCAGGGCGGCGTCGACCACCTCTTCGGCGATCCCGGGCGGGATGACGATCACGCCGTCGCCGTCGCCCACGAGGATGTCGCCGGGCTCGACGGTCGTGCCGCCGCAGCCCACGGCCACGTCGGTCTCCCACGGCACGTGGCGGCGGCCGAGGACCGCCGGGTGCGCCCCGGCGGTGAAGACGGGGATGCCCACCGCGGCCACGGCCTCAGCGTCGCGGACCCCGCCGTCGGTGACGATGGCCGCAGCCCCCCGGGCGTGCGCGCGGATCGCGAGGATGTCGCCGAGCGTGCCGGAACCGGTTTCGCCGCGGGCCTCGATGACGATGACCTCGCCCTCGCCGACCGCGTCGAACGCGCGCTTCTGGGCGTTCTGGCCGCCGCCGTGCGAGGCGAAGAGGTCTTCGCGGTGAGGGACGAAGCGCAGCGTGCGCGCCGTGCCGACGAAGCGGCTGCCCGGGGTGAGCGGGCGCACGCCGTCGATGGTGACGTCGTTGAGGCCGCGCTTGCGCAGCTGCCCGCTGAGGGCGGCGACCGGCACGCGCGAGATCTTGTCGCGCAGGGCGGGGGAGAGGGCGGGGGCCGCGGGGCTGAGGCCAGCCGCCTCGGCCGAGCCCCACGCCTCGGTGCGCTGGGTGTCGTCGACCGCGGGGAGCGAGCCGATCGCGGCATCGAACGACTGCGCGCCCTGGGTCACGGTCGTGCGGAGCCGGCCGGTCGAGAGGGCGCCGGCATCCACCTGCACCTCCACCACGTCGCCGGGGACGACCACCGACGAGCCGGCGGGGGTGCCGGTGAGGATCACGTCACCGGTCTCGAGGGTGAAGTGCTGCGAGAGGTCGGCGACGATCTGGGCGAGCGAGAAGATGAGGCCCGCGGTGGAGTCGTCCTGCACGAGGTCGCCGTTCACCCACGTGCGCAGGCGCAGGGCGGTGGGGTCGACCTCGTGGGCGTCGAAGAGCGCGGGGCCGAGCGGGGTGTATCCGTCGCCGCCCTTGGAGCGGACGTTCGAGCCTTTGTCGTTCGCGCGGAGGTCGTAGAGACCGAAGTCGTTCGCGGCGGTGACGGATGCCACGTGCGACCACGCGGCATCCGGAGTCACCCACCGAGCCGGCTCGCCGATGACGAGCGCGATCTCGCCCTCGAACGCGAGGAGCTCGGTACCCGCGGGGCGCACGATCTCGGACCCGGATGCCGCGAGCGAGCTCGACGGCTTGAAGAAGTACGACGGGGCGGCCGGTCGACGACCGCGCTGATCGGCGCGCGAGCCGTACGACAGGTGGACGGCCACGATCTTGCCCGGGCGACCGCCGAGGACGGTGAACCGGGGGTCGGTGGTGTCGTTCATGAGGCTCCCTTGCGTCGTATCCGAAATCGTATACGATGACGAACGCCCCAGCAACACCGCGCCTCGTCGCCGACGACGACGTCCCGGGGTCTGACGATGACGTCTCGAAGGAGTCCCCATGTCCCGCTCTCAGCCACAGGGCTTCACGCCCACCGGCACCATCTCCACCCCGAAGGACCGCCGCCGCGTGGTCTTCGCCACCGTTGTCGGCACCACCGTCGAGTGGTACGACTTCTTCCTCTACGCCTCGGCCGCCGGCCTCGTCTTCGGCCAGCTGTTCTTCGCTCCCGCCGGCCCCGGCATCGCGCAGATCCTGTCGTTCCTCACGGTGGGTCTGAGCTTCTTGTTCCGCCCGCTCGGCGCCTTCCTCGCCGGCCACCTCGGCGACAAGTACGGCCGCCGCGTCGTGCTCATGCTGACGCTCATCATGATGGGCGCCTCGACCACGCTCATCGGCGTGCTGCCGACCTACGAGGTCATCGGCGTCGCGGCTCCCGTGCTGCTGATCCTGCTGCGCGTGCTGCAGGGCATCTCGGCCGGTGGCGAGTGGGGTGGCGCGGTGCTCATGGCCGTCGAGCACGCCCCCAAGACCAAGCGCAGCCTGTTCGGCGCCTCGCCGCAGCTGGGCGTGCCCCTCGGCCTGCTGCTCGCGAGCGGCATGCTCGGCCTGATGGCCGTCATCGCCCCGGGTGACGCGTTCTTCGCGTGGGGCTGGCGCGTGCCGTTCCTGCTGTCGTTCGTGCTGATCCTCGTCGGCTACTACGTGCGCAAGAAGGTCGAGGAGAGCCCGGTGTTCGTCGAGCTCGCCGAGCGCAAGGAGCAGACCCGGATGCCGATCGTGCAGCTGTTCCGCAAGCACTCGCTGCTCGTGATCATCGCGGCGTTCGTGTTCGCCGGCAACAACGCCGTGGGCTACATGACGACCGGCGGATACATCCAGCGCTACGCGACCAACCCCGACGGCCCCCTGGGCCTCGCCACCGCCGACGTGCTCGGCGCCGTGACCCTGTCGGCCATCACCTGGCTGATCTTCACGTGGCTCGGCGGATGGCTCGGCGACAAGATCGGCCGCCGCAACACCTACATCATCGGGTGGCTCTTGATGCTCGTGGCGATCGTCGCCCTGTTCCCGCTCGTCAACTCCGGCAGCATCGTGCTGCTGACCATCGGTCTCATGCTGCTCACGGTCGGCCTCGGCCTGACCTACGGCCCGCAGGCCGCGCTGTACGCCGAGCTGTTCCCGGCATCCATCCGCTTCTCGGGGGTGTCGATCGCCTACGCGCTCGGTGCCATCCTCGGCGGCGCGTTCGCCCCGACCATCGCGACGGCCCTGGTCGATGCGACCGGAACGACCGTGTCGGTCACGGTGTACCTCGCGGTCATGGCCGTGCTCGGTCTCGTCGCCACGATGCTGCTGCGCGACCGCAGCGGCATCCCCCTCGGCCCCGACCACGAGGCCGAGCAGGAAGTGAGCCCGATCCGCGGGCTGTCGAAGGTCTGAGTCGGTCGACGGACGGCCCTGTCGCGCTCCGGCGCGGTGGGGCCGTTCGTCGTTGCGTGGCGCGCGGTCGGCGCTCACAGCAGGGCTCCCAGTGCCATCAGCGCCGTCGAGCCACCCATCGCGGCGTGGTGCGCGCGGTCGGCGGGCGACCCGTTGCGCATCCGGTGCGCGGATGCCGCGGTGTACGCCACGGCGAGAGCGGCGCAGATCCCGGCCAGGGTCGGCCCGCCGTGGGCGTGCGTCGCAGCGGCGGTCGAGAACGGGTCGCCGTGCGTCGACGACGCGATCAGCGCGGCCATGACCACGAGGCCCGCGGGGGTGTAGGCGCCGTGCTCGCCGCGCCCTGCACGCCACCGGCGCGACGCGCTCGAGACCAGCGCGGCGGCGAGGAGGACGGCCGCCCAGGCGATCGGAGCCATGAGGTGGAGAGCGGCGGCATCGAGCATCGCGGCGGTCATCAGCACCGACGCGACGATCCGCTCCCGACGCTCGTCGGCGCGACCGGAGCGCGCGCAGCACGAGGCGACGCCCGAGCAGACGAGGGCGGCTCCGTGGGCCGCCAGCTCCAGCGTCATCGCCGGGCCTCCGCACCCACGCCCGACGGCCGCGTCGAGGGTCGTCGCTGCCGGATCGAACGCATGACGCGAGAGTACGAAGAGCGCCGCCGCGCGCGACAGGGCCCGGCATCCATCGTGCGCGCGCAGCACAGTTGCGTGCGCGGGTGAGCGAGTCGCGATGGACCGGCCGGCGTGGGCCGGACCTCAGATCGAGCGGTCGGGCGTCAGGATGCCGCGCGGATCCAGCGCGGCCTTGATGGCGCGCTGCACGTCGAGGGCCACGGCATCCTGCTGCCAGGGGAGCTCGTGACGCTTGACCGACCCGATGCCGTGCTCGCCCGAGATGGTGCCGCCGAGCGAGAGGGCGAGGCGCGTGATGTCGTCGATCACGAGCTCGGCCGCGGCGTACTCCTCGGGGCTCTCGCCCGCCTCGACCGTCGGGTGCAGGTTGCCGTCGCCCGCGTGCGCGACGACGGCGATGCGGCGGCCGTGGCGCTCGGCCAGCTCGCCGATGCCGCGGAACACCGTCGCCAGCTGCGCGACCGGCACGCCGACGTCGCACGACACCCGCAGTCCCTGCGCGGTGAGCGCGGGATTCGCCAGGCGACGGGCCTCGAGCAGGCTGTCGGAGTCGCTGATCTCGGTTTCGACGGCGCCGTGCGCGCGGCAGAGCGCGACGATCGCCTCGGCGGTGTCGAGGGCGGCGAGCCCGACGGTCTGCCCGACCAGCATCGCCGCGCCGGGGGAGGGCAGGCCGCTCGGGTGGAACGCCTCGATGATCTCGACGCTGCGCGCATCGATCAGCTCGAGCACCTCGGGGGCGGCCGGGCCCGACACGATCGCGGTGACCGCGCGACCGGCGTTTTCGATGTCGTCGAAGCTCGCGCGGAAGGTGCGGGGCTGCCCGGGGGGCACGGGCTTGAGGCGCACGGTCGCCGCGGTGATGACGCCGAGCGTGCCTTCTGACCCGGTGAACAGGCTGGTGAGGTCGTAGCCGGTGGTGTTCTTGCGCGTGCGCGCACCGGTGCGCATCACGCGGCCGTCGGCGAGCACGACCTCGAGGGCCGCCACGACGTCGGTGGTCACGCCGTGCGCGACGCAGCGCAGACCGCCGGCGTTCGTGGCGATGTTCCCGCCGATCGTCGACCACTGCGCGCTCGCCGGGTCGGGCGGGAAGAACAGGCCGTGCGCGAGGGCGGCGGCATCGAGGTCCGCCGTGATCACTCCCGCCTCGACATCGGCGAGACGGTTGGCGACGTCGATGTCGACGATGCGATTCATTGCCTCGAGCGAGACCACCAGGCCGCCGGCGTAGGCCACGGCCCCGCCCGAGAGTCCGGTGCCCGCTCCTCGGACGGAGACGCGGATGCCGCGGGCGTGCGCCCACGCGAGAGCCGTCGACACGTCTCCGGTCGAGGTCGCCCGCACCACGGCGATCGGCAGACCCTCGGGCTGTGCGCGCGAGCTGTCGACGGCGGAGGCGGCGAGGCTCGCGGGATCGTCGAGGAGGCGGTCGCCGAGCGCTGCGCGGAGCTCGGCGAGGGCGTCGGCGGGCGCGGCGTCCGCTGTCGCGTCCGTCCCTGCGCGCGGCACCGCGACGGCTGCCGCGTCCCGTACCGCGCCGGCCCCGGGCGCGGCGCCCGGCCTGGCCGCACCGCCGAGACTCACGAGTTCACCTTGATGATCTCCCGCTGGTACGGGGCGATCACGGTGCCGCTGATGCGCAGGTCGAGAAGCAGGAAGGGCCGCTCGGCGGGGTCGCGGCGGGTCCATTCCGCCAGCGCCTCGAGGTCGGCGACCTCGCGCACGACCACGCCTTCGGCGCCGAAGCCGCGTGCGACGGCGGCGAAGTCGACCTCGGGGATGAGCATCGGCTCGCGGGCGAGGCCCTTCAGCCCGTACAGGTTGATCTCGGCGCCGTAGGCGGCGTCGTTCCACACGACCGCGATGCCGTGGCCGGCGGCCGTGCGCACGGCGCTCTCGAGGTCGGCGATCGCCATGAGTCCGCCGCCGTCGCCGGTGGTCAGCACCACGGTGGAGTCGGGGCGGGCGGCGATGGCCCCCGCGACCGAGGGGAAGCCGAGGCCGATCGACTGGTACGCGGTGCCGACCATCATCACGCGGTCGGGCGAGGCGACGGGCCAGTACATGTTCGACCAGCCGAGGAAATGCCCGCCGTCCGAGACGACCACGCGATCCTCGGGCAGCAGCTCGCCGATCCGCGCGGCGGCGGAGCGGGGGTCGAGGCGGCCGTCCGGAGCGAGTCCGTCGCCGGCCTCCTGCTCGCGCAGCGGCGCGACGTCGACGCGGTCGCGCCAGCCCGACGACACCGCCCCGCGAGAGCGCAGGCGGTTCGCGATCTCGTCGGCCGCCACCGCGGCATCCGCCCGCACGAACCCACCCACCTGGGCGTGGGTCGCGGTGGTCGCCACGTCGACCTGGAAGACCTGCGTGCCCGGGGCGAAGAGCTCGCCGAAGCGCATCGTGAACTGGTTGAGACCCGCGCCGAAGACGACGGCGACGTCGGCCTCGCGCACGAGCTCCATCGCGCCCGCGGCGCCGAAGCCGCCCGTGACGCCCAGGTCGTGGGCGGTGTCGGGGAAGATCCCGCGGCCGAGGGCGGTGGATGCCGTGATCGCCCCGGTCGTCTCGGCCAGGCGCCCGAGCGCGGGGCCGGCGTCGGCGAGCCAGGCTCCGCGACCCGCCAGCAGGAACGGACGGTCGGCTGCGGCGAGGGCGTCGGCGACGCGGTCGAGCGCGGCGCTCGCCGCGGGACCCTGCGGGGGCAGGGGAGCGGGGATCGTCACGGTCCCGGCATCCGTCAGCTCTCCGGCCTCGCGCGTGACCACGTCGTAGGGGATGGCCAGCACCACGGGCACGCGGTACGTCAGCGCGTGCTCGAGCGCGATGAGCACGGTGGCCGAGGCATCGCGATCGCCGACCGTGTAGGTGCGCACGCCCACGGCCGAGGCGAGGGCGACCTGGTCGACGCCCCACGGGCGCGGGCCCGAGGTGGGCTCGTCGCCGACCACGAGGAGCAGCGGGATGCGCGCCTGCGCCGACTCGGCGAGCGCGGTGAGCGTGTTGGTGAAACCGGCGCCGTAGGTGGCGGTGGCGGCGGCGATGCGGCCCGACGCACGATAGTGCGCATCGGCGGCGACGACTCCGCCGGCCTCGTGCCGCATCGCGGTGAAGACGGCGTCGGTGTGCCGGTGCAGGGCGTCGAGGAAGTACGCGTTGCCGTTGCCCATCACACCGAAGACGTGGTCGAGGTGGCGGCCGAGGGTGTGGGCGACGTGCGCGGAGACGATGGGCATGCGAGAGCCTTTCGCGAAACAGGAACGGGAATGAGCCGTATGTGTCTCGCGCGGGTCTCGCGCTACGTGCCCCTTTTTCGAGCAGCGACGCACGACCTCGTGCGCCTGACGGGAGCGATCATATACGATCTCGCAGGCTGTGTGGGGTGGTTTCGGGTGCTGGTCGGCCGCCTGCCCCGCGAGTCTGCCCCTCGCTGACAACCCGTTGTCAGGCTGATGCGGAGTCGTCAGCGAGATGCAGTCTCGACGGACGTTCAGGCCAGCGCTCCGCCGGGCAAGCGGGCACGCCCGGTCATGGCCCGCGCACGCGCGGACAAGCGGCGCCCGGGCCACCGGCGGAGGCTGACGGGACGGGCATCGCGACACGGCCCGGGACACGAACCGAAGGAGCCGAGATGTCCGATCCCACCCCTGCCCTGGCCGATCCCGAGATCGACGCGGCCGCGCCCGCCGCCGAGTCCGCCGCCGACGCCGCGCTGCTCGCGCGCGTGCAGGCACCCGAGGGTCAGGGGCGGGAGATTCCGGATGCCGCCACCCGTGAGGTGATCGGCCGAGCCCCGGTGCACACCGTGGCCGATGTCGACGCCGCCGTGGCTCGCGCCCGCGCCGCGCAGCCCGCATGGGACGCCCGCGGCCACGAGGAGCGCAGCGCACTCTTGATGGCCGCCGCCGACCGCATCGAGGCGAACTCCGAAGCCCTCGCTCGCCTGCTCTCGCGCGAGCAGGGCAAACCCCTCGACGGTCCCAACGCCCGCTTCGAGGTGGGCGCGTGCGCCGCGTGGCTGCGCACCGCCGCGGGCACCGAGCTGAGGCCCGAGGTGGTCGTCGACGACGGTCAGGTGTACGCCGAGCTGCACTACCGCGCGCTCGGCGTCGTCGCCGCGGTCGGGCCGTGGAACTGGCCCATGATGATCACCGTCTGGCAGATCGCCCCGGCGCTGCGCATGGGCAACACCGTCGTGGTCAAGCCGAGCGAATACACGCCGCTGAGCGTGCTGGCCCTCGTCGACGTGATCAACGAGGTGCTGCCCGACGACGTGCTGATCGCCGTGGCGGGCGACCGCGACGCCGGCGCGCGGCTCGTCGCCCACCCCGACATCGACAAGGTGATGTTCACCGGCTCCACCGCGACCGGTCGCAAGATCATCGAGAGCTCCGCCGGCAACCTCGCCCGTCTCACCCTCGAACTCGGCGGCAACGACGCCGGCATCGTGCTGCCCGACGTCGACCCGGCGGCCATCGCCGAGGGTCTGTTCTGGGGCGCATTCATCAACACCGGTCAGACGTGCGCCGCCCTCAAGCGCCTGTACGTGCATGACGACGTCTACGACGCGGTCGTCGACGCGCTCGCCGGTTACGCAGCCCAGGTGCCCATGGGTTGCGGTCTCGACGAAGGGACGGTGCTCGGCCCGCTGCAGAACAAGCAGCAGTTCGACATCGTCGACCGCCTCGTCGACGACGCCAAGGCCGCCGGTGGGCGCATCGTTCTCGGCGGCGAGCCCGCCACCGATCTCGGCGAGCTGTTCTACCGCACGACGATCGTGGCCGACGTGGCCGACGGGGTCGCGCTGGTCGACGAGGAGCAGTTCGGGCCGGTGCTCCCGGTCATCCGCTACACCGAGCTCGACGACGCCGTCGCGAGCGCGAACGGCCTCGACGTCGGCCTCGGCGCCTCGGTGTGGTCGAGCGACCGCGACGCCGCACGACGCGTGGCCGCGCGCCTGCAGGCGGGCACCGTGTGGATCAACTCCCACGGCGGCGTGCACCCCCTCATCCCGTTCGGCGGGGTGAAGGGCTCGGGCTACGGCCTCGAGTTCGGCGTCGAAGGCCTCAAGGCGCTCGGCGTGCCGCAGGTCATCAACGGCTGACGCCGCCCGGGCGGGGGTCGGCTCCCGCCCGGGCCGCGGGTCGTGCGTCCTGCGTCAACCCGGGGGCACCCCTGGTCAAGCAGAGCGCGCCCCCGACGCAGATGATGTACTCACCCGCTCCACCCCGGCATCGCGGCATCCGCCCGCCGGACCCGTTCCACCCTCACCGTCGTCGCCCAGACGCCGCCGAACACCCGGGAGCCCCATGACCGTCGCCGACCTCATCCTGCACGGCGCCGTCGTGCGCACGGCCGACCGCTCGCGCCCGCACGCCACCGCGCTCGCCATCGCGGACGGCCGCCTGATCGCCGTCGGCGGCGACGACGAGGTGCTCACCACGGCCGGCCCCGACACCGAAGTGCGCGACCTCGGCGGGGCGGCGGTCGTTCCCGGACTGGTCGACGTGCACAACCACCACCTCATGGCGGGCGAGGCCGAGCTCTTCCAGCTCGCGTTCCCGCCCACCGCGGGCCTCGACGAGGTGCTCGAGGCGGTGCGCGCCTACGCCGCCGATCTCGGCCCCGGCGAGTGGGTTGTGGGCGAGGCCTTCGGCAGCGTCCTGCTCGACGAGTTCTCGACGGTCTCGACCCGCGCCCGGTTCGACGAGGCCGCGGGCGGGCGTCCGGTCGTGCTCACCGACGACAGCCACCACAACCGCTTCGCGAACTCCGCGGCGCTCGAGGCCGCCGGCATCCGCTCCGACACCCCCGATCCCGCGCAGGGACGCATCGTGCGCGACGCCGAGACGGGGGAGCCCACGGGCCTGCTCATGGAGGCGGCGACCCTCGCCGTCACCGAAGCCCTCGACCGCGACCTCGCGCGGACCCCCGAACGCTACCGTCGGGCCAGCGCCCGGGCGATCGAGATCCTGCACTCCTTCGGCATCACCGCATTCCAGGATGCCGCGGCCACCGTCGAGATCATGGGGGCCCTGCGCGACCTCGACGACGACGGCGACCTGCACGCCTGGGTGGTGTCGTCGCTGCTGTCGAGCGAGTTCCTCTTCGCGAACACCCCGGTGGGGGACGAGCTCGTCGCGCGGCGCGAGGAGTTCCGCACCACCCACCACCGGCCCGACTTCGTCAAGGTCGCCCTCGACGGCGTGCCCCCGACGTACACGGGCGCGTTCCTCACCCCCTACCTGCCGAGCCCCGACCACGGGCACACGCACTGCGGTGTCACCACCATGGACCCCGCGCACCTCACCGACTGGCTCGTCCGCACCGCGGCACAGGGCCTGGGCGCGAAGATCCACTGCACGGGAGACGCCGCGGTTCGCGTCGCCCTCGACGCGATCGCCGTCGTCCGCTCCGGCGGCGACACCTCCACGCGGTACCAGATCGCCCACGGCCAGTTCGTGCACTCCGACGACCGGCAGCGTTTCGTCGAGCTCGACGTCTCGGCCGACATCTCGCCCTTCCTGTGGTTCCCCGGGGTGATTCCGGATGCCATCGCGCAGGTGCGTCCGCAGCCCGAGGCCGCGCACCTGCAGCCCAACCGCGACCTCGTCGACCGGGGCGTGCTGGTCGCCGGCGGCTCGGACTGGCCGGTCAGCGTCTCGCCCAACCCGTGGGAGGGGATCCAGGGTCTGGTCACCCGCGCCGACCCGCTCGGCCGCGCGCCCGGCACGCTCTGGCCCGAGCAGGCGCTCACCCTCGACGAGGCGTTCGAGGTCTTCACCGTCAACGCCGCCACCGCGATGGGACTCGGCGAGGTGACCGGTTCGCTCAGCGTCGGCAAATCCGCCGACTTCGTCGTGCTCGACCAGGATCCCTTCGCCGTCGAGATCGAGCGCGTCGTGCACACGCGCGCGGTCGAGACGTGGTTCGCCGGTCGTCGGGTCTTCACCGCCTGACCGCCGCACCGTTCCTTCCGCCCTCCGATCCCCGGGGGCGGCCCTCGGCAACCCCTCGCACCACCCGCACCCCACACCCGCCCGTTCCACCCGTAAGGAGCAGCACCATGAAGCGTCGCCTCCGCCTGACCGCGATGGCCTCGGTCGTCATCGCCGGTCTCGCCCTCTCCGCCTGCAGCACCACCGCCGCCGATGACGCCGGATCGGGGTCGAGCGCGGCCCCGGCCGAGCGCGGTCCGGTCAAGAAGATCCTGTTCGACTACCCCTTCACCGCCCTCCCCGTCTACGGCGCGATCGTCAACATCGTCGAGGCGCGTGCGGCCGAGAAGGGCGTCGAGGTCACCTTCACCAACGACGAGATGGACCTGCAGAAGCAGGTCAGCCAGCTCACCTCGAACCTCACCAGCGACGTCGACGCGGTCGTCTCGTTCCCCGTCGACCCGGCGAGCCTCGAATCGGTCGCCCAGCAGTACCGCGACGGCGGCAAGTACTGGGTGACGTACGGCGGCGACATGACCAATCAGGACGCGACGCTGCAGTTCAGCTTCTACCAGTCGGGCGTCGACCTTGGAAAGGACGCCGCCGAGTGGGCGCTGAAGAACGTCGGCCCGAACGCGAAGGTCATCGTGCTCAGCGAGACCGAGCGGCAGATCGGGCAGGAGCGCACGCAGGGCCTGCTCGACGGTCTCAAGGCGGCCGGCCCCGACCTGCAGATCGTCGGTGAGCAGCAGGCGGTCACGCCCGATGACGGCCTGTCGGTCACCACGACGCTGCTCGCGCAGCACCCCGACGCGAACGTCGTCGTCTCGGCCGTCGGCGACGCCGCGCAGGGTGCGTACCAGGCTCTTGTCGCCTCGGGCCGACCCGAGACCGACACGAAGACCTACGTCGGCGGGCTCGACCCGAACCTGTTCCTGCTGCAGAAGATGAAGGAAGGCGGCTTCTTCCGCGCCGCGACCTACTTCTCGCTGAAGGACCTCGTCGACAACGTCATCGACATCCCGATCGCGCTCGGCGAGGGCAAGACCGACGCGAGCGTCGACCTGCCCGTGACGGTGGTCACGGCCGACGACCCGAACCTCTCGAGCTACATCACCGAACTGGGCGGCTGACTGCTCGGCGGGGGCGGGCGACCCGCTCCGTCCCCGCCCCCACTCGATGAGAACGGAGAAGACATGACGGTCACCGTGCACGGTCTGACGAAGCGGTACGGCGCGACCCTGGCGCTCGACGACGTCACCCTCGACATCCCCGGCGGGCGCATCCACGCGCTGCTCGGTCACAACGGCGCGGGCAAGTCCACGCTCATCGCCTGCCTCGGCGGGGGAGTGGCCCCCACAGCGGGAACGATCGAGATCGACGGCACCACGCATGACGGGCTCACCCCGCGCACCTCGATCGCGGCCGGCGTCGCCGTGATCTACCAGCACCTCAGCCTTCTCGAGAACATGACGGTCGCTGAGAACCTCTTCATCGGCCAGGAGCTCACCGCCGCCGGGGTCATCCGCCGCGGTGAGCAACGCCGCCTCGTCCGCGAGGCGCTCGACGCCGTGGGCGCCGGGGCCATCGACCCCGACGTGCGCGTCGCGACGCTGCCCATCGGGCAGCGGCAGCTCGTCGAGATTGCCAAGGTCGTGCGCCGCGACGCAAAGCTCATCGTGTTCGATGAGCCCACCGCCGCCCTCTCGCGCGCCGAGGCGACGCGGCTCGGGGCGCTCGTGCGCGACCTCGCGGGCCGGGGCATCGCGATCCTCTACGTGACCCATCTGCTCGGCGAGGTGCTCGCGCTCGCCGACGCGGCGACCGTCATGCGCAACGGACGGGCCGTCTGGTCGGCCGAGGGTGCCGGGATCACCCGCGAGGCTCTCGTCGCCGCGATCAGCGACGGTCACGGCGCGACGAACGACCGACCCGCCCCGCCGCGCCAGGGCGAGACACCGGTGCTCGAGGTGCGCGGACTCACCGCCCCCGGCCTCAGCCCCGTCGACCTCGCCGTCGCCCCGGGCGAGATCGTGGCCTGTTACGGACTCGTCGGCTCGGGGCGCACACGCTTTCTCAGCACGGTGTTCGGCCGCATCCCGCGCACGGGTGGAACCCTCGCGATCGACGGCGTCGCCCGCGAGACCCGGTCGCCGGCGCAGGGCCTGCGCGCGGGGATCGCGCTCGTGCCCGCCGATCGCGCGCGCGAGGGACTGTTCGCCGCCCTCTCCGCGCAGGACAACACCGTGATCGACGCGATGCGCCGCCTGGGCTCGTGGGGTCTGCGCTCGCTGCGCGCCGAGCGCGGCGTGTTCGACCGCATCGCCGACGGGCTCGCCCTGCGGCCGCGCGCGGCCGACCTGCCCGCGGGTCGCTTCAGCGGCGGCAACCAGCAGAAGATCCTGCTCGGCCGCTGGGTCAACGACGCCGCCCGCACGCGCGTGATCCTGCTCGACGACCCGACCCAGGGCGTCGACGTCGGCGCCCGCAAAGACATCTACGACGCGATCAAGACCCTCGCCGCCGAGAAGGGGCTGGGCGTGATCGTCGCCACCAACGAACCCGAAGAGGTCGTCGACCTCGCGCACCGCTGCCTGATCTTCTCGCGCGGCGCCGTGGTCGACGAGCTCGACGTCGCCGAGACCACGGCCGACGGCCTGCTCTCGGCCGTGCACACCGCCCCCGTCGCCCCCGCCGCTCTCCCCGAAGGAACCCGCCCGTGACCGAGAACCGCTTCCTCCGCGCCGCCGTCGAGGGCATCGTGCGCACGCCGCTGCTCGTCGTGCTGATCATCATGGTCGTCGGCGTGCAGCTGGCCACCGACTCCTTCTTCGGGTGGCAGAACATCCGCGGCATCCTGCAGGACAGTGCGGTGATCGCGATCGTGGCCATCCCCGTGGCGATGCTCTTGATCGCGGGCTACATCGACCTGTCGGTCGGGTCGAGCCTCGCGCTGGGTGGAGTCGTGGCATCCCTCGTCATGGACAAGGGATCAGGCCAACCCGCCGTCGCGATCGTGCTCGCGGTCCTGGCGGGGGCGGTGGTCGGACTCGTCAACGCTGTGGTCGTCACCATCTTGGGGCTCAACTCGTTCATCACCACGCTCGGCACCCTCACCGCGGTCCGCGGCGTCGCGCAGCTGATCAGCCCGACGCCGAAGAACAACTTCGGCGCGCAGTTCGGCCTGCTGGGCGTCGGCACCGTCGCCGGCGTGCCGATCTCGGTGTGGATCGCCGTGCTGCTGCTCGTGGTGGCCGGGGTCTTCCTCGCGCTCACCCCGACCGGACGCCACGTCTACGCGGTGGGCGTGAACCGTCAGGCGGCCTATTTGTCGGGCGTCCCGGTGCGCCGCCTGCCGTTCTCGCTGTTCGTGCTGTCGGGGGCGATGTCGGGCTTCGCCGGCACCATCGTCGTGGCGCGCCTGAACAGCGCCCCGGCCGGGCAGATCGGCGCTGGTTTCGAACTCGTCGTACTCACCGCGGTGCTGCTGGGAGGGGTGGCCCTCACCGGCGGAGAGGGCACGATCTTCGGTGTCGTGGTGGGCGTGCTCTTCTACGGAGCGCTGAACAACTCGCTCGTGCTGCTCGGCGTCACGACCTTCTGGCAGGCGGTCGCGAGCGGCCTCGCCCTGGTCGCCGCGATCGGACTCAGTGCCCTCACCCATGTCTTGCGGGTGCGGTTGGCGACGGCGCGGGCGCAGAGGCTGGTGGCGCTCGCGGCCTGAGCGTCGTTGCGCTGAGGAGTGCGTACGCTGGCCCGCTCGGGGGAAGAAGAAGGTGAGCGAACGTGTGAAGAAGAACGAACGCCACCGCTTCAGAATCGGAGTTCTGAGAGAAGTGGCGTTCAAACCCGCGTAGGGAATTCGTTGCCAACGCTAGTCTCGACGGCGTGCTGGAGCAAATCCGAAATACAGCCGACGCGATGGCCCTCAAGGATGCGCTGGCAAGACCACGGTTCCAGACTTACCAAAGCGCGACAAGCGGCTCTGTCCTCGACGCGGCCCGGCTCTACATCCTCGACGCGGAGCTTCGGGGGGCGTTTCTCGAACTGGTCCACTTCGCCGAGGTAGCGCTACGGGAGGCCTGCAATCGCGTTATCGCGGGAACCTACGGCCCGTGGTGGTTCAACGGGAAGCGAGTCGTTCTCGACGATCGGACGCGTCGTCAGTTTCGGGAAGCTGAGTCGAAGATCTCGCCCGGATCGAAGACACCCGACCGGGTGGTTGCACAGGTCAGCTTCGGCGCATGGAGCGATCTTCTTGAAGCGGGAGGCACGTCCGACGGCAGCCACGGCGCTTTGAGCGGGACCGCAGATTACGAGGTGGCGCTGTGGGACGCGGCTCTGGTGAAGATCTTCGACGGCTTGAGCACCACGCGGGCCGACGCGGCCGCGCTCACACGCAGGGTTCGTCGCCTGCGCAACCGGGTGGCGCACCACGAGCCGATCGTCTTCGGCATCCACCAGAACGGTGAACGCGACCCCGATCGAAAGTTCCGACGACAAGCACCGCTGGACGCGCTCACGGATCTGAGGCGCCTCACAGGTCACCTTCAGCCGCGTCTTGCCGGTTACCTCAACCGATGCGAGCATGTCGACGAATTGCTCGCGGATCCGCGTGCCGCGGAGGCGCTTCTGTTTGCGAAGGCGAGGCGAACGGACACGAGGTGGCTATGAGTTCACGCGAGAGGAGCATGTCTCAGCTGTCGACCATCGGTGATCGCTCAGCGGAGGCTACGCCCTGAGGTGGCGCCGTGCGGCCATGCCTGACACGCGAAGAGCCGCGCCCCCGCAGGGAACGCGGCTCTCGCCCGAAGCGACCGCTCAGCGCTCCAGCGGACGCGCGGGGTCGTACTCGGCGGGGTGCAACGTGTTCGACAGCAGTCGACCGTGCGCTCCGAAGGTGAAGTGCGTGGCTCCGGAGCCCGACTCGTCGGTGCCGAACAGCACGCCGTGGGCGCGCAGCGCCTTCTGGTCGCGGTGGTCGGCGATCGTGACCGAGCCGCAGGGGATGACCTTCTCGCGCCAGGTGAACACGTAGATGCCGGGACGCACGCGCCACACGGTGTTCTCGTCGGTGTCGGCGAGGCCCTGCTCGGGGCCGGCGAGGCAGTGCCACGAGTACCAGTGCGGCGAGAGGTACACGTGCTCGTAGGCGTGGACGCCCGAGTAGACCCACAGCACGCGACGGCCGATCAGCTCGTCGGTGGGGGCGGGGGCGTCTCCGCGCACCTCGAGCTCGGCGAGGTGCGCGGGGGAGAAGCTCATCTGCACGGCGGTGCGCCCGGGAGCGGCGGTGCCGAGCAGGCTCCGCACGGTCAGGGCATGGCCGCTGCGCAGATCCAGGATGAGCGTCACCGCCTCGTCGGGATGGGCCGCGGGCGCGAACTGGGCGTAGTAGAGCTCCTCGTCGACCGCGATGACCTCCACGTCGTCGCGGCCGGTCTCGGCGTCGCGCTCCCACGACACGGCATCCGCCTCGAACCGGTACACGGTCCGCGCGCCCGCCTCGTCGACGGTGGTGAAGGTGCGACCGGCGAGGTCGGCGCTCAGATCGGCCTTGGCGGCGTCGAAGCCGGGCGCGAGCCCGTCGAGCGGGAGCCAGGTGCGGGTGTCGGACAAGTTCAGGGTGTCGGTCGTCATGCGATCTCTTTCTCTGGGGGCAGGGGCAAGGCGGGCGGATGCCGAGACCCGGCGCGGGCGCGAGGTCGCGGCATCCGGAATCAGAGTCCCGGCACGGGGTCTTTGCCCTTCTCGGCCGGGACGATGTTGAAGGCCTCGAGGTCGTCGCTGAGCGCGGCGTAGACGGCGGGCTTGCGCTGGCGCAGGAACACGCCGTAGCCGATGCCGCCGATGACGGCCGCGAGCAGCAGCAGGGGCATCGCGCGGATCGCGGGCTCGCTGGAACCGGCGACGACGTCGAAGTTCGCCACGGCGAGCACGACGATCACGGCCAGGGCGACGAAACCGATGCCGGGGGCGATCAGCGTGCTCCACCAGCGGCGGTCGCCGCGGCGGCGGAAGAACACCACGATCGACAGCGCGGCCAGGGCCTGCAGCACGATGACGGCGAGCGTGCCGAAGCCGAGCATCGCGGGCACGAGGTTGAGGATCGGGTCGAGGCCGGCGAGGGCGAACAGTCCCGCCACGATCGCGGCGAACCCGGCCTGCACGATGCCGGCGATCTGCGGGGCACCCGAGGCGCGGGTGCGGGCGAGCGCGAAGGGCAGCACGCGGGCGCGGCCGAGGGCGTAGAGGTAGCGGGTCGCGGAGTTGTGGAAGGCGAGCATCGCGGCGAACAGGCTCACCAGCAGCAGGACCTCCATCACGACGGTCAGCTGCGGGCCGAGGTAGGTCGCGGCGAGGCTGAAGATGAGATCGCCGGTGGCGAGGTGCTCCTGCGCGGTGCCCTGTGCCTGGGCGACACCCGTCGCGCTGACGACGGCCCAGGTGGTCACGCCGAGGATCACGCCGATCGCGATGATCGCCGTGTAGGTCGCGCGGGGGATGGTCTTCAGCGGGTTGCGCGCCTCTTCGCCGAAGAGGGCGGTCGCCTCGAACCCGAGGAACCCGGTCGCCGCCAGCAGCAGACCGATCGGCAGCGAGCCCGAGAACACCGCCTCGGGCGAGAACGCCCCGAGGTCGTATCCGGTCTGCACCAGCACCGATACGTCGAAGACGACGAGCATGAGCACCTCGAGCACGAGGGCGACCCCGAGCACCTTCGACGAGAAGTCGACGCCGGTGCGGGCCATCGCGAAGCACACGATGATCGACAGCAGGCCCCAGAGGTACCAGTGCATGTCGAAGCCGGTGAGCCCCGCGATGATCGACTGCATGAAGAAGCCGCTCGTGCCGATCGTGCCGACGACGAAGAAGTTGTAGCCGAGGGTCGCGATGAGCCCCGCGATGAGTCCGCCGGTGCGCCCGAGCCCCTTCACGACGAAGGCGTAGAACCCGCCGGCGTTGACCAGCTGCTTCGACATCTGCGCGTAGCCGACCGCGAACAGCAGCAGGATCACCGCGATGATGAGGAACGACGCGGGGGTGCCGCCGCCGTTGCCGAGCGCGATCGC
Source organism: Microbacterium algihabitans (assembly GCF_032464975.1). Taxonomy (NCBI): domain Bacteria; kingdom Bacillati; phylum Actinomycetota; class Actinomycetes; order Micrococcales; family Microbacteriaceae; genus Microbacterium; species Microbacterium algihabitans. The sequence continues at coordinate 418,993 of NZ_JAWDIU010000001.1, read as the reverse complement.
GAGCGAGGCGACCACGACGATGCCGGTCAGCGGCGCCACGGCGGCCAACACGAGGAAGACGATGCCGGCGACGCCCAGCGCGCCGCGCTGCAACGCGGTCGAGGAGCCGGCGGAGGTCGAGTCGGTCATGGCAGTCCTTCGGGGGTTCGGGTGCGAGCGGGCGCGTCGGCCCGTTGCAGCGATCTTGCTCCGCTCGTGAACGCCCGACTTGACCGCCGGTGAGGGGGACTGTTGCGTGCGCGCAGGGACGGATGCCGTGCCCCGGGCGCGCGCTCAGGATGAGCGCATGGAGCTTCGACTGACCTCGCGCCGCGCACTCGTCACGGGTGCGGCGGGCGGCATCGGCCGCGCGGCGGCGCAGGCGCTCGTGGGGGAGGGCGCGCACATCGCCGCCATCGATCGCGACCCGCGCGTGCGGGAGGTCGCCGCCACGGCATCCGTCGCCGATCTCACCGACGCGGATGCCGCGGCCTCGGCCGTCGACGAGTGCGCGCGGGCGCTGGGCGGGCTCGACGTGCTCGTGCTGGCCGCGGGCGTCTCGGGTCCGGTCGGCACCCCGCTCGAACAGACGTCGCTCGCCGACTGGGAGCGCGTGTTCGCCGTCAATGTCACGGGCGCCTTCCTCGCGCTCCGCGCCGCTCTGCCGTGGTTGCGCGCGTCGGACGCCGCCTCGGTCGTCGTCGTCGCGAGCGATTCGGCCCTCGTGGCCACGCCCGGCATGGTGCCGTACGGCGCGTCGAAGGCCGCCCTGCTGCAGCTCGCGCGGGCGGCGTCCGTGGAGCTCGCCCCGTACGGCATCCGCGTCAATGCGGTGTGCCCCTCGATCGTCGACACCCCGATGAGCCGCGGCGATCTCGAGCTGCCCGACGGGTTCGGCGGCGCGGGTTACCCCGTGCAGACGGCGGCCGAGGTCGCGGATCAGATCGTGCTGCTGGCCTCGCCGCGGCTGCGACCGGTGTCGGCGGCGACGTGGGTGTCGGATTTCGGTGTGAGCGCTCGATCCGGCTTTCCGGCGTGAGCGCGAGAGACGCCCGGCGCGAGCCCGGGTGGAAGGAGGAACGGATGGATGCCGACCTGAACGGTCACGTGGTGCTCGTCACCGGCGGAGGCACGGGCATCGGCGAAGCCGTCGCGCGGCGGTTCGCCCGCGAGGGCTCGCACGTCGTCGTGACGGGCCGCCGTGCGGAGCCCCTCGAGCGGGTCGCGGCCGAGATCGGCGGGACGGCGATCGCCGCGGATGCCGCGGACTCGGCCGACGCCGCCGCCCTCGTCGCCCGCGTGCTCGAGGAGCGCGGCCGGCTCGACGTCGTGGTCGCCAACGCCGGAGGGCACGGCTTCGCCACCGTCGCCGACACCGACGACGCCGCGTGGGAGAACGCGCTGCGCGCCAACGTCACCACGGCGTTCGTCATCGTGCGCGCGGCGCTCCCCGCCCTCATCGCCGCGCGGGGCCGCGTGGTCGTGATGTCGTCGATCGCGGGGCTCGCCGCGGGCCCCTCGGTCGCCGGCTATACCGTCGGCAAGCACGCGCTGATCGGCCTCACCCGCTCGCTCGCCCGCGACTACGGGCGCCAGGGTGTGCGTGTGAACACCGTGTGCCCCGGGTGGGTGGCGACCCCCATGGCCGACGACGAGATGGACGCCTTCGCCGCCGCCGCCGGCCTGTCCGACCGCGACGAGGCCTACGCGACCGTGACGCGCGACGTGCCGCTCGCCCGCCCCGCGCAGCCCGACGAGATCGCCGCGGTCGTGCGCTTCCTCGCCTCGCGCGAGTCGTCGTACATCACCGGCGCGACGATCGTCGCCGACGGCGGGGCGCACATCGTCGACGTCCCCACGATCGCGTTCGACCACGCGGGGATGTGAGATCGGGTCTGCCCAGGTCGGGGTATGTCCCACTTTCGGCTGCTCGGCGGCCTCGCAACCGGCCATTTCTGGGACATGGTCCGCGCAAAGTGGGACATTCGTGAAGCGCGAGCGCCCCGTCGAGCCGAACCATGTCCCACTTCTTGCTGGTCGGAGGGCTCCCCGCCGACCATTTGTGGGACACGGTCCGTCAGAGGGGGGACATGGGGTGCAGCCCCGCGTCAGCGCCCCGCGCGGCACTCGCTCGGTGAGAAACCGAACGCCGTCTTGAACGTGCGGCTGAAGTGCGCGGCATCCGGGAACCCCCACCGCGCACCGATCGCCGACACCGACTGATCCGCGAGCAGCGGGTCGGTCAGGTCGCGGCGGCAGCGTTCGAGTCGGCGCGAGCGGATGAGCGCGGCCACCGTCGTGTCGCGGCCCTGGAACAGCGTGTGCAGGTGTCGCGTCGAGATGTAGTGCGCCGCGGCGATCGCACCGGGGGCGAGATCGGCCGAGTCGAGGTGGGAGTCGATGTACTCCTCGACGCGGCGGCGCAGGGCCGCGTGCGGGTCGGTCGCATCGACGTCGCTGCCGAGCTCGCGCGCGTAGACGGTGGTCAGCAGGTCGAGGGCGGTGTGCACGAGGCGCGACCCGGAGGGGCTCGCGACCTGGTCGAGGTGCGTGCCCAGCTGGGCGAGGAACGGCGCGACGACCCCGCCGAGCCCGCCGTCGCCGGCGACGCGCACGGCGGTCAGCTGCGCGAGGGCCGACGAGGGCAGCGGCAGCGCGCTGGGGGCGAACATCGTGACGATCGTGCGGAAGTCGCCGCTGAAGCACAGCGTGTAGGGCCGCGAGGTGTCGTACACGGCGAAGTCGCCCGGGCGCAGCAGCGCTTCGCGGCCGTCCTGGATCAGAAGGCCCGAGCCCGCGAGCATGAGGCTCATCTTCACGGCCGGGCCGTCGGCACGGGCGATGAGGTCGGGCGTGCGCTCGACCACGTGCGCCGAGGCGGTGACGGTCGAGACGTGGATGCCGTCGGCCGAGGCCGCGCGGATGCTCCCGCGGAAGTGATCGGGGTCGGCGGCGGTGACGTGCAGCGGCACGAAGCTGTCGTCGACGGCGGCGCGGAAGGCGGCCAGGTCGGCGGCGTGGATGGCGGTGACACCCGATCCGGGTCGGGTCGTGACGATCGACATGGGAGACCTCCTCGTTTCCCTTGGCTTTCGGCTCCCGCATCATTTTTATCCGACGCTTGTAGAGCCAAAGTTTCCCGAATATTACCTCTCTGTATCGGCTGCCGCGAGTGCTTTCTCAGCGGAGCATGTCGACGAGGGCGTCGACCGTCGCTCGCATGCGCTTCTCGCGCGCCGTCTCGGGCAGCAGGATGCCGTTGGCCTGCATCCCGTTCACCGCGTGCAGGATCGCATCGCTCACGGCCTGCACGTCGAGACCGTCGCGCACCTCGCCCTGGGCCTGCGCCTCGGCGACCATCTCGGCGAACGCCTGCTGCCACTCGCGCATGAGATCGCGGAACATCGTCGCCAGCGCGGGGTCGGCGGCGGCGTACTCGAGGAAGGCGATCACGATGCGCGCCTCGAGAGCGCGCTCCTCGTCGATGGGCGCGGCCTCGAGCAGGAAGGCCCGCAGCGCCGCGAGTCCCGTCGCCCCTGACGCGGTGCGATGCGCCGCCACGCGCGCGTTGGTCGCGGCGAACACGTGAGCGAACGCCGCCGTGAGGATCGCGCTCTTGTCGGGGAAGTAGTGCGTGACGCTGCCGTTGGCCAGGCCCAGTTCGCGCGCGAGCTCGCGCATGGTCGTGGCCTCGATGCCGCGTTCGGCGATCAGGCGCCAGGTCGCCAGCACGATCTCGTGTCGGCGGGCCTCGTGGTCGACCAGTCGGGGCACGCGCGTCCTCTTTCCTCGTGTCCGGATGCCGTGGAGCATCGGCTCGACCGGCTCACCCTATCCGGCGGGTCGGGGGCGGCCGGTCCACGCTGTCGAGCAACCTCAGCGATTCGCGAATCCTCCGCGGCATCCGGGGTCTCCGGGCTGAGGTTGCGCGGATCGCCGAAGTTCTGCGGCGCCCCGGCGCCCGCAGGCGCAACCTCAGTGATTCGCGCATCCTCCGCGGCATCCGGGGTCTCCGGGCTGAGGTTGCGCGGATCGCCGAAGTTCTGCGGCGCCCCGGCACCCGCAGGCGCAACCTCAGTGATTCGCGCATCCTCCGCGGCATCCGTGATCTAGGAACTGAGGCTGTGCAGACCGCCGAGGTTCTGCGGCACCCGTCAGTGCCCGCAGCTGCAGGCCGCCCCGCCCCCGCAGCATCCCTCGCCGCCGGCCGCGTGCGCCTGCGACGACTCGGGCAGATCCAGCGCCGGGTTGCGGTCGAGGAAGCCGTAGGGCTTGAGCCAGAATCCGGCGTAGTCGACGGGCATGATCGGCCAGTCCTCGGGCCGCGGCACGTGGGTCAGGCCGAACGTGTGCCAGACCACGAGGTCGGCGCCGTCGATCGAGCGATCGTCGGCGGTGTAGGCCGGAAGCCCCGCGCCGCCCGCGTGAGCGTTGGGGTAGCGACCGGCGGGCCAGCGTTCGTCGGGGTCGTAGGCGGTGCCCCACAGGTGCTTGGTCGCGAAGGCCGCGCGCGCGGCGACCGTCGAGGCCGGATCCGCCATCAGCAGAGCCGTCGGCTCGGGGATGAGGTGGTACGCGGTGGGCTTGCCGATGTAGTTGGTGCGGGTGGTCGACTGCACCTCCCACACGCGGGCGACCGAGGTGTCGGCCTCGCGCTGCGCCTCCTTCTCGGTGCGCAGCGGCGTGTGCGACCAGGTGAAGGCGTTGCCGAACGGATTGTCGTCGCCCATCGGGATGCGCACGGCGTCCACCTCGAACAGGCGATTCTCGTCGCCGTCGATGGCCATGTCGAGCCGCGCCGAGAAGAGGTGCTGGTGCACGGGCGCGAACACGCCGGGCGCGATCTCGGGGGCGTGCCGGTTGATCGATCCGGGCTCGCCGCCGCCGACGAACACGATGCCGGTGGCCTTGGCCTCGACCTGGATCGACCCGTCGAGGTAGAAGTACCAGAAGAAGCCGTAGTCGTAGTTGCCGATCGTGGCGAAGTACGACACCACCAGGCGTCGCGAACGACGCACGTGCGAGCCGACCGGGCCGGGCTCGGTGTGCTTCCACAGCACGCCGTAGTCCTCTTCGTGCATGCAGACGGCGTTGGGGATGCGCATCGCGTGACCGTGATCGTCGGCGACGTGGCCGTCGAAGTAGTGGATGACGCCGAGGCAGTCGCACCCGAGCTCGAGGTGGTTGGCGTTCTTGCCGAGCAGGTACTCGCCGGCGTCGAAATAGCTGATCCAGAATCGGGTGTTGCTGGTGTCGCCGTAGGGCACGACCATCTCGGGCACGCTCGCCCGCGAGAGCACGGGGCGGTCGTCGAAGCGCACGTCGTGCAGCACGAGTCCCTCGCGGGCATTGAAGTCGACGCGCAGCGACCAGTTCTCCCACTGCACGTGCGAGCCGGTGACCGCGAAGCTCGGCCCCTCGGGCTGGGTGATCTCGATCGGCTTCAGCGTCGTGCGCGGGGGTCCGGTGGCCGCGGGGTCGTACCGGCCGCTGCCGGAGGGTGCGGGCACGTCGCCCTCGTCCTCGATGCCGATCACCCGGTTCGCGGTGAGGTCGATGTGCACGATCAGGCCCTCGACGGGGTGCGCCCACGCGATGTCGTCCTCGCTGTCGCGGAGGAAGGTGAGCGAGCGGATGACGCGGCGCCCGACCTCGTTCTCACGCCCGACGAACCCCGGGGCGAGCGGGGTGCAGAACGCCAAGTCGATGCGGTCGGCGAGCCCGCGACGCTCCATCGCGGCCCGCCACTCGGGCGAGGCCTTGACCAGTTCGGCGGCGCGCTCGTACTCCTCGAACAGGTACTGCGGCTGACCGTAGGGGGCGGTGTCGGAGGCGTACCGACGGCTGCTCACCACCTCGCCAGAGGTGATCGCGACGATCGCCTCGGTCACCTCTCCGGTCGCGGTGTCGAGCAGCGTGACGTCGGCGCGACGGTCGAGGGGGTCTCCCGGATGCCACGCGGCCACGGCCGTCTTCTCGGGTTCGGCGGGCAGCAGCATGGGCACCCGCACGGTTTCGCCGAGCAGGCCCGCCGCGACCAGGATGTCGCGCGTGCGCTCGATCTCCTCCGCGCTCAGGGGGTCGAGGGGATGCGTCGCCGGCCCGGCCCCCGTCGCGGGCTCGAGGTCGGGGTTCTCCATCGCCTGGTCGACGGTGGGGTGAGCGTGTTCGTGCATGTGTGTCTCCTCCATCGTCCACCCTCGTCGCCCGGGCTCGGGCGGGGTTGTCTGCGCGTGCACGGCCGATGTCAGCGCGTGCGTGGCCCGTCTGGCGGCGAGACTGCACCTCGCTGACAAGTGGGTGTCAGGCTGCAGGCCACTCGTCAGCGAGATGCAGTCTCGGCGGATTTCGGGTCGCGGAGGGCCGGGGCGCAGCGCGGGGGACAGCGCGTCGCGCGACCGACCTACAGCGCCCCCCGGATCGCGGATGCCGCGGCCTCGAGCCGCGCGGCGATCGCGGCGTCGTCGAGGTCGGTCGACACGTGCACGGCGGCCACCGCCGCGGGCTCGCGGCCCTGCACCGCGAGGGGGACCGCCACCGCGCGGAGCGTCGGGATCACCTCGTCGTGACTGCGCGCCCAGCCGCGCTCCGCGGCATCCGCCACCTCCGACGCCAGCCGGGCGTCGACCTCGTCGGGCCACCGACGCGGGGGGAGCTGCGCGAGGATCGCGCGACCGGGAGCGCCTCGGGTGATCGGATGCCGCGACCCGGGCCGCTGCGCCACCGCGGTCACCGTGTGCCGGGGTTCGACGCTCGCAAGGGTCACGCATTCGTCGTGGTCGAGCACGACGAGGAAGCACGTCATGCCGAGGTCGTTGGCGGCCGCGGTGAGTTCGGGCAGGGCCTCGGCCTGCAGGTCGGCGGCGACCCCGGCAGCCAGGGCGGCCAGGCCCGTGCCGAGGCGCACGGCCCCCGCGGCGTCGCGGGTGACGAGGCCGTGGTCTTCGAGCGTGCGCAGCAGGCGATAGGCGACCGAGCGGTGCAGGTCGACGCGCCCCGCGAGCTCGTCGATCGTGAGGGGTGTGCGGGCGTCGGCGAGCACTTCGAGGAGGCGGATGCCGCGACTCAACGTCTGCGAGGCGGGGGCGGAGTCTTGCCGTGACGTCATGGCTCGGCTAACCTCTCGTTCGATAGCGGAACGGTGCGTTCGAATATAGAACACGCCGTCTCGCGGGGCAACCTCGACATCGACGTCAGGAGAAACGATGCAGTTCCACCACCACGGCTACGTCTCGGGCGATCCGCGCGTGCAGAACGCCGCGGGCACCGGCCTCGACCGGCCCGAGCGCCTGCCCGACGAGGTCGACGTGCTCATCGTGGGGTCCGGTCCCGCCGGCATGCTGCTGGCCGCGCAGATGTCGCAGTTCCCCCAGCTGACGACGCGCCTCATCGAGAAGCGCGAGGGGCGCCTGCCGCTGGGTCAGGCCGACGGCATCCAGCCCCGCAGCGTCGAAACCTTCCAGGCGTTCGGGTTCGCCGACCGCATCACCGCCGAGGCCTACAACATCGGCTGGATGAACTTCTGGGCTCCGAACCCCGAGAATCCCGATGAGATCGTGCGCACCACCCGCACCGAGGACTACGGCTTCAAGATCAGCGAGTTCCCGCACCTCATCGTCAACCAGGCGCGCGTGCTCGACTACTTCGCCGAGGCCGCCGCAGACGGCCCCGCGCGCATCCGCCCCGACTACGGCGTCGAGTTCCTCGGCCTCGAGGTGCGCGACGACCACGTCGAGGTGCGCGTGCGCACCGCCGAGGGCGAGCGCACGATCCAGGCGAAGTACGTCGCCGGATGCGACGGTGCCCGCAGCGGCGTGCGCCAGGCGATCGGCCGCACCCACGTCGGCGCCGCGGCCCGGCACGCGTGGGGTGTGATGGACGTGCTCGTCGAGACCGACTTCCCCGACTGGCGCATCAAGTGCGCGATCAACGCGGCGGCGGGCAACATCCTGCACATCCCTCGCGAGGGCGGTTACCTCAGCCGCATGTACATCGACCTCGGCGAGGTTGCGGCCGACGACGACCACCGCGTGCGGCAGACCCCGATCGACGAGGTGATCCGTCGGGCGAACGAGATCCTGCACCCGTACTCGATCGACGTGAAGCAGGTCGCCTGGCACAGCGTGTACGAGGTGGGGCACCGGGTGACCGACCAGTTCGTCGACGACCTCGACAGCCCGCGGGTCTTCCTCACCGGCGACGCCTGCCACACCCACAGCGCCAAGGCCGGGCAGGGCATGAACGTCTCGATGCAGGACGGCTTCAACCTCGGCTGGAAGCTCGGGCACGTGCTCACCGGCCTGGCCTCCGCCGACCTCCTGCGCACCTATGACGACGAGCGGCGCCCCGTCGCCCAGCAGCTGATCGACTTCGACCGCGAGTGGTCGTCGCTCATGGCGCGCAAGCCCGGCGAGATCACCGACCCCGCGGAGCTGTCGACCTACTACCTGGCCACGGCCGAGTTCCCCTCGGGCTTCATGACGCACTACGGCCCCTCGGCGGTCACCGCAGACGCGCCCGCTCAGGAACTGGCATCCGGATTCCCCGTCGGCAAGCGTTTCAAAAGCGTCGAGGTCGTGCGGGTGTGCGACGGCAACGCCGTGCACCTCGGTCACCATGCCCGGGCCGACGGACGTTGGCGCGTGTATGCCTTCGCGGATGCCGAGGGCTCGGCGCTGCGGGAGTGGGCGACGGCGGCGCGCGAGATCGTCGAGCGTCTCACCCCCGCGGGGGCCGACCTCGACGCGGTGTTCGACGTGAAGGCGGTGTTCCCCGGTCGCTGGGAAGACGTGGTCGACGTGCCGGATCTCTTCCGCCCGCGCTCGGGGCCGCTCGGCCTGACCGACTGGGAGAAGGTCTTCGCCGCCGCGCCCTCGGCCTGGACGAGCGCCGCCATCTTCGCGGAGCGCGGGATCGCCGCCGAGGGAGCCGTGGTCGTGGTGCGTCCCGATCAGTACGTCGCCCAGGTGCTGCCGCTGACCGACCCGGCCGGCCTCGAGCGCTTCTTCGCCGGAGTGATGGCGCAGCCGGCGGAGGCGGTCGCACGCTGACGCGGGCGGCGACGTGCGCCGGGGAGGGTTGGCCACGGAGGCGAGCACGCCACTCCGTTTGTACGCAACGTATATCGGCGCACCCTCGTGTGCTGACGAGAATGGGCGGGACACCCCCGCATCGATCCAGGAGGATTCATGACCGATTCGCGCGAGAGCGAGCTGCTGGCATCCGTTCCCACCGGCCTGCTGATCAACGGGGAGTGGCGCGCCGCCACGGGCGGCAAGACCGTCGACGTCAACGACCCGTCCACCGGTGAGGTCATCCACCAGATCGCCGACGCGACCGTCGACGACGGCATCGCGGCGATGGATGCCGCGGCCGACGCGTTCCCGTCGTGGGCGGCGACCCCCTCGCGCGAGCGCGCCGAGATCCTCCGCCGCGCGTTCGACCTTCTGCAGGAGCGCAAGGAAGACATCGCGCTGCTCATGACCCTCGAGATGGGCAAGCCCCTCGCCGAGGCGCGCGGAGAGGTCGGCTACGGCGGAGAGTTCCTCCGCTGGTTCAGCGAGGTCACCGCGCACACCCAGGGCCGCTACGGCGCAAACCCCGAGGGCACCGGTCGCATGATCGTCTCGCAGCACCCCGTGGGCCCGTGCTACCTCATCACCCCGTGGAACTTCCCCCTCGCGATGGCCACCCGCAAGATCGCGCCCGCGCTCGCCGCAGGCTGCACGGTCGTCATCAAGCCCGCGACCCTGACGCCGCTCACGACGTTGTTCTTCGCGCAGATCCTGCAGGACGCCGGTCTCCCCGCCGGTGTCGTCAACGTCGTGACCACCACCAACACCGGCCCGGTCTCGGAGCGCATCATCTCCGACCCGCGCCTGCGCAAGCTCTCGTTCACGGGCTCGACCCCGGTCGGCGTGAAGCTGCTGCAGCAGGCCGCGCCCGGCGTGCTGCGCACCTCGATGGAGCTCGGCGGCAACGCGCCGTTCGTCGTGTTCGACGACGCCGACCTCGACAAGGCCGTCGAAGGGGCGATGCTCGCGAAGTTCCGCAACATCGGTCAGGCCTGCACCGCGGCCAACCGCTTCATCGTGCAGCGCAGCGTCGTCGCGGAGTTCACCCGGCGCGTCACCGAGCGCGTGCAGGGCATGAAGATCGGCCGCGGCACCGATGAGGGCGTGCAGATCGGACCCCTCATCGACGACCGCGCCGTCGACAAGGCCAAGACGCTCGTCGGTGACGCCGTCGAGCGCGGCGCGACCGTCACCGTCGGCGGCTCGCCCATTGACGGCCCCGGCACGTTCTTCGAGCCCACGGTCGTCTCCGACGTGCAGCCGGGCAGCGACATCCTCCGCGAGGAGATCTTCGGACCCGTGCTCGCGATCATCCCCTTCGACGACGAAGACGACGCCGTGCGCCTCGCCAACGACACCGAGTACGGCCTCGTCTCGTACGTCTTCACCGAGTCGCTCGCGCGCGGTCAGCGCATGATCGACAAGCTCGAGACCGGAATGATGGGCCTCAACGTCGGCGTCGTCTCAAACGCCGCGGCCCCCTTCGGCGGGTGGAAGCAGTCGGGCCTCGGCCGCGAGGGCGGCGACGAGGGCATCCACGAGTATCTGCAGACCAAGTACACGCTGACGGCCAACCCCTACGCCTGATCCGGCAGAAGAAGACACCGGATGCCACGACCCCGGCGCCCCGCGAGGGCCCGGGGTCGTGGCATCCGTCGTTTTACCTGCTCACGGCGTGAGCCGCACTCAGCCGTTCGCGTGCCGGTCGAGGAACGCGAACACCTCGGCGTCGTCGACGCCGGGGAACATGCCACGGGGGAGGGGCGAGAACATGTGCCGGTGCACCCGCGCACTCGGCCACGCCTTGCCCGACCAGCGCTCGGCCGCCTCGGTGTCGGGGCGCCGGCAGCACGACTCGTCGGGGCAGTGCGACACGCCACGCGTCGAAGTTTCGCGTCCGCGGAACCACCGCGCGTCGTCGAACGGCACGCCCACGGTGATCGAGAAGTCGCCGTCGCTGGTGGTGCCCGTCTGGGTCGAGCACCAGAAGGTGCCGGCCGGGGTGTCGGTGTACTGGTAGTGCTCGGTGGTGCGGTTGTGCTCGTCGAACGCAGCGCGCGCCGAGAACTTCTTGCACACGACCTGGCCCTCGACGGATCCCGTGACGTCGGTGGGCAACGGCAGTCCGTCGTTCTCGTACACGCGCGAGATCGCGCCATCGCCGTCGACGCGCAAGAAGTGCAGATGGATGCCGAGGTGCGTCGTCATCAGATTGGTCATGCGCATCGCGGCGGCCTCGTGGGTCACCCCGAAGGCGTCGCGGAAGTCCTCGACGGCGAGGTTGCGGTCTTTCTTCGCCTGTGCGAGGAAGGCGACCGAGCTCGTCTCGGGCATGAGGCAGCTCGCGGCGAAGTAGTTGATCTCGAGGCGCTGCTGCAGGAAGTCGGCGTAGTCGGTGGGCGGGCGGTGTCCGAGCAGGCGGTGCGCCATCGCCTGCAGGGCCATGGAGCGCAGGCCGTGACCGCCCGGGATCGATGCCGGCGGCAAGTAGATGCGTCCGTTCTCGAGGTCGGTGACCGAGCGGGCCGAGTGCGGCAGGTCGCTGACGTAGATCAACTCGAAGCCGAGCTGCTCGGCCATGATGCTCACCGTGCGGTGCGTGAGGGCGCCGGTCGAGTGTCCGGCGGCCTTGAGCTGCTTCTCGGCGAGGCGCTCGATCTCTGGCAGGTGGTTGGCGATCTCGCGCATGCGCAGTCGCAGCTCGGTGTTGGCGCGGCGGGCTTCTTCGGGGCTCGCGATGGTGGCGCGTTCGCGGCGCTGCAGTTCGCGGTGCAGGCCCAGCACGGCCTCGATCGTGTCGTCGCTCGTGCCCTTGGTGACCTTGACCGGTGGGATGCCGAGCTGACGGAAGAACGGAGAGGTCTGCGCCTTCTCGAGCTCGATCTCGAGCGCCGCCCGCCGGTTCGGGGGTTCGCGCGAGAGGAGCTCGGTGACCTCGGTCTCGGTCGCGCGGGCGATCTCCTGCAGCAGCGAGAGCTTGGGTTCGCGCTTGCCGTTCTCGATGAGGCTCAGCTGGCTGCCGGCCACTCCGACCAGGGCGCCGAGCTCGTCGAGGGTGTAGCCCCGCGCGAGGCGATGGTGCCGGATGCGATGACCCAGGGTCGTGAGTTCGAAGGTGGACGCCATTCCTTGACCATAGCGAAAGAATGCCGTTTCTTACAGCACGGAACCTCTATAAGACGGCGTTCCGCACCCGCACCATGGAGGAACGACACCGATATTCGCTCTCAACCGAGGAGAACGACATGGCACTCGCCGACTTCCTGGCCCCCCGCTCCACCGGCCGTGCCGCTGCGGCCCCCACCGCCCCCGCCCGTTCCGGCTACGGCGTGCGCCCGGCCGTCGACGGTCCCGGCCTCGCCGCCCTCACCGCCTGGGTCGACCAGGTCGCCGCTCTCACCCAGCCCGACCGCATCCACTGGGTCGACGGCTCGGCGGCCGAGAACGACGCCCTGCTCTGCGACATGGTCGACGAGGGCAAGCTGATCAAGCTCAACCCCGAGTGGCGCCCCGGCTCGTACCTCGCCCGCTCGCACCCCGGCGACGTCGCCCGGCTCGAGTCGCGCACCTACATCGCCTCGAACCGCGAAGAAGACGCCGGTCCCACCAACAACTGGATCGCACCCGCCGAGATCCGCGAGACGCTGAACGGCGTCTTCGAGGGCTCGATGCGCGGTCGCACCATGTACGTCGTGCCGTTCTCGATGGGCGCGGTCGGCGGGCCCCTGAGTCACATCGGCGTGCAGATCACCGACAGCGCCTACGCCGTGGCATCCATCGGCGTGATGACCCGCGTCGGCACCTCGGTCACGCAGCAGATCGCGAACGGAGCGCCGTGGGTCAAGACCGTCCACTCGGTCGGTGCACCCCTCGCGCCGGGCCAGCAGGACGTCGCGTGGCCCTGCAACGACGAGAAGTACATCGTGCACTTCCCCGACACCCTCGAGGTCTGGTCGTTCGGCTCGGGCTACGGCGGCAACGCGATCCTCGCGAAGAAGTGCTTCGCTCTGCGCATCGCCTCGGTCATCGGCCGCGACGAGGGCTGGCTCGCCGAGCACATGCTGCTCATCCGCGTGATCGACCCGAAGGGCAAGGCGTACCACGTGGCCGCCGCGTTCCCCTCGGCCTGCGGCAAGACCAACCTCGCGATGCTCCGCCCCACGATCCCCGGCTGGCGCGTCGAGACGCTCGGCGATGACATCACGTGGATCCGCCCGGGTGAAGACGGGCGCCTCTGGGCGATCAACCCCGAGGCCGGCTTCTTCGGCGTCGCCCCCGGCACCGGCGAGTCGACCAACGTCACCGCGATCGAGACGCTCTGGGGCAACACGATCTTCACCAACGTCGCGCTCCGCCCCGACGGCGACGTGTGGTGGGAGGGCCTGACCGACGAGGCACCCCCGCACCTCACCGACTGGGAGGGCAACGCCTGGACGCCCGCGTCGGGCCGTCCCGCCGCGCACCCCAACTCGCGCTTCACCGTCGGCGCCGCGCAGTGCCCGCAGATCGCCGAGGACTGGGAGGCCCCCGAGGGCGTCCCCCTCGACGTCATCCTGTTCGGTGGCCGCCGCGCGACCAATGTGCCGCTGGTCGTCGAGGCGACCGACTGGTCGCACGGCGTGTTCATCGGCTCGACGGTCTCGAGCGAGAAGACCGCCGCGCAGGAGGGTACCGTCGGCGAGCTGCGCCGCGACCCCTTCGCGATGCTCCCCTTCTGCGGCTACAACATGGGCGACTACTTCGGCCACTGGCTGAAGGTCGGCCAGAAGCTCCGCTTCGACCGCGCTCCCCGCATCTTCCAGGTGAACTGGTTCCGCAAGGGCGACGACGGCCGGTTCCTCTGGCCCGGCTTCGGCGACAACGCCCGCGTGATCGACTGGATCATCCGTCGCGTCGACGGACAGGTGGATGCCGTGGACAGCCCGATCGGCCGCCTGCCCAAGGTCGAAGACCTCGAGCTGTCGGGTCTCGACCTGCCCGCCGCCGACCTCGAGGAGCTGTTCTCGATCGACCGCGCGTCGTGGCTCGCAGAGGCCGACCTGACCGAAGAGTTCTACGACACCTTCGGTTCGCACCTGCCGGCCGCCCTGCGCGCCGAGCTCGCCGCGCTGCGCTACCGCCTGCAGCGCGCCTGAGACCGGCTCGCCCTCCGCGCCGTTTCGCACGGACAGGGCGAGCCCTCGAATCGACGCCCCTCCCGTTCTTGGCGCGCGGGAGGGGCGTCGGTGTTCGTCCGCTCACGATGCCGCGGGCGACTTCTCCTTCTCGCCGGGGCTGTTGGGCGTCCAGCCGTACCAGCCGTCGGTCGTGGCGATCACCGACCACGCCCCGCACGCGAAGACGCGATCCTTCGCGTACACGTCGGGGGCGTCGTCGATGTGCACGGTCGGGGCCGACTGACGCTCCATCTCGACGCAGGTCGCCGTATCGAGGGGCGAGCCGCTCCGCGCCAGAGCGGTGGCGACCTCGCCGTCGCGCTTGGTCTTGACGACGATCGCGGTCGCGTCGGCGGGCAGCCACGGCACCGTGGTGTCGGCCCGGGCGGCGACGTCGGCGGCGTCGGTGTACTCCGTGGTGACCTCTTGCGACAGGGCCTCTTCGATGCCGGTGCACCCGGCGAGCGAGAGGGTGAGGGCCCCGCCCGCGGCGACGGCCAGGGCGAACAGGAGCGGTGAGGTGCGGTGCGATGTCATGGTTCGATCGTGGCCGGGTGAGGTCGCCGGGTCGTCGTCCCCGGGGATGACGACCGTCCCTCTCGAGACGCATTTCACCCCGCCGCCCGTGCAGCGTCATCCCCGGGATGTACGACGAGACGACGCCAGGCCGATGCCGCCGGTCGGGGGTGGTTCGTAGCGTCGAAGTCATGCAGCAGAATCCTTCCGACACCGCGCCGATGGCCGCGCGAGTGCAGAACCTCACGAAGACCTTCGGTGCTGGCGAGTCGCGCGTCCACGCGCTCGACGACGTCACGATCGGCCTCCGCCGCGGCGAATTCACGGCGATCATGGGACCGTCCGGCTCGGGCAAGTCGACCCTCATGCACGTCATGGCGGGACTGGATGCCGCGACCTCGGGCCGCGCGTTCATCGGCGACACCGAGATCACCGGGCTCAGCGACCTCGACCTGACCGTGCTGCGTCGCTCGCGCGTCGGGTTCGTCTTCCAGTCGTTCAATCTCGTGCCGACGCTCGACGTGCTCGGCAACATCACCCTGCCGTTCGAGCTGGCCGGTCGGTCTCCCTCGCCCGAGGCCCGACGCCGCATCGACGCGCTCGTCGAGTCGATGGGACTGAGCGGTCGTCTGCGTCACCGCCCGCACGAGCTCTCGGGCGGTCAGCAGCAGCGGGTCGCCATCGCGCGGGCCCTGGCGACGCAGCCCGACCTGATCTTCGCCGACGAGCCGACCGGCAACCTCGACTCCCGCACCGGCCGCGAGGTGCTGGCGCTGCTGGCCGCGGCGAGCCGCGAGCACGGGCAGTCGATCGCGATGGTGACGCACGACCCCGTCGCGGCCTCGCACGCCGACCGGGTGGTCTTCCTCGGCGACGGCCGCGTCGTGGCCGACACCCCGCGCCAGAGCGCCGAGGCGATCTCGGCCTACATGCTCTCGTCCGAGGTCGGAGCGTGAGCGCCGTCGCCGAGCGGCCCGTCGGCGCGCCGCGCCCCCGCCGCCTGCCGCGCGCCCTGCCGCGCGCGGAACGCGGTCTCGGTGCCTCGGTGCTGGTCGCCGCCATCTCGAGCGGCTTCGGCACGCTGCTCATCGCCGCCACCGGTTTCATCGGCGCGTGGTTGCTGGCGGCGCCCTACCTCGCGGGTCGCGAGAGCGTCGTCGTGGTCGTGGCGATCCTCAGCGCGCTGCTGGTCGGCGTGGCGATGTTCGTCGCAGCGATCGTGACGACGAACACCTTCGCGACGATCGTCGCCGGCCGGACGCGGCAGATCGCCCTGATGCGCCTGATCGGGGCCTCGGCTCGGTCGGAGCGCGTGCGGGTCGCGCGACAGGGTCTCGTGGTGGGGGCCATCGGAGCGGTCGTGGGGCTGATCGGCGGGACAGCGGTCGCCGCCGCGCTGCTGCCGGTGGCGCGCACCGCGTGGGGGATCGACGTCGACTACGCGCTTTTGCAGCCGGTGCTGGTCGCTCCCGCCGTGATCGTGACCCTCACGACGTGGGCCGCCGCCTGGGCCGGTTCGCGCCGGGTGCTCGAGGTGACGCCCCTGCAGGCGATCTCGGGGGCGACCGAGCGCGACCGGAGTGAGGCCGTCGGCGGTCGCGCTCGCCGCATCGTCGCGGGGATCCTCTTCTTCGGCGGCACGCTGGTGCTCGCCGCAGGGATCGCCCTGGGGCTTCTCTCACCCCTCGGCGTCGTCGTGGCGTTCGTGGGCGGAATCTTCTCGTTCACGGGACTGAGCCTCGGCGCCACCGTGGTCATGCCGCCTCTGCTCCGCGTGACCGGACGTCTGTTCGGCCGTTCGGCCGAGGCGCGCCTGGCTGCCGAGAACGCGCTGCGCTACCCCGAGCGCTCGAGCCGCATGGCGATCGGCGTCGTGATGGGAGTCACGCTCGTGACGATGTTCGCGGTCGCCTCGCAGTCGGCCCGCGACCTTCTCATCCGATCGGGCGGCGGCGAACCGCCGGAGGAACTGCTCGCGCTCATGGACACCTTCGCCACGATCATGATGTCGCTCGTCGCCGTGTCGGCCGTCATCGCCGCCGTCGGTCTGGTGAACCTGCTCACCCTCGGGGTGATCCAGCGCCGTCGGGAGCTCGGTCTGCTGCGCACGCTCGGCTTCGCCGCCCCGCAGATCCGGCGGATGGTGTTGCTCGAGGCCGCACATCTCACCGTGACCTCGGTGGCCCTCGGGCTCGTGCTCGGCGTGATCTACGGCTGGGCGGGAGCGCAGTCGCTGCTCGGTTCGGTCGGCGTCCCGCCGGAGTTCTCGTCGCCGACGTTCCTGCTGCCGAGCATCCCGTGGGCGACCGTGGGGATCGTCGCGGTGGCCACCGCGCTGCTCACCGCTGTCGCCGCCGTCGCGCCCACGCGCCTGGCCACCGCGGTGTCGCCGATCGACGCCCTCGCGGGCGACTGATCCGCCGGCCGGTCCCTGACCGCACCGGGGTCGGGTATCGCGGCGGCCCGGGCCCATGCGATCGCGAGACTGCATCCGGCTGACATCTCGGCGTCAGGCTACAACGGGCTTGTCAGCGAGATGCAGTCTCGCGTTCGGAGCGAGGCACGCGCCCGCCGCTGTCCCACCGCCCGCCGCCCCGCTCAGACGAGCAGCTGGTGCTTCGCCAGATCGCGGTAAAGCGGAGTGGATGCCACGAGCTCGCTGTGCGTGCCCCGACCCACGACCCGGCCCTTGTCGAGCACCACGATGAGGTCGCTGTCGACGACCGTCGAGAGGCGGTGCGCGATGACGAGCAGGGTGCGGTCGGTCGCGACGGCGTCGATCGCCTCGCGCATGCGCTGCTCGTTGACGCCGTCGAGCGACGAGGTCGATTCGTCGAGCAGCAGCACCGGGGGAGCGGCCAGCAGCGCGCGGGCGATCGCAAGGCGCTGGCGTTCTCCGCCCGAGAGCATGACGCCGTCTTCGCCCACGGGAGCCTCGACGCCGAGCGGGCTGCGCTCGAGCACGTCGCCGAGGTTGACCGCGCGCAGCACCCGCTCGCAGTCGGCGTCGGATGCCGCGGGAGAGGCGAGTCGCAGGTTGTCGGCGATCGTGCCGGCCAGGGTCGGCGCATCCTGCTCGACGTAGCCGAAGCGGGCGCGAAGGTCATCGCGGGAGAGGTCGCGCGCGTCGACCCCGTCGACGAGGATCGCGCCGCCGGTCGGGTCGTAGAAGCGCTCGATGAGGGCGAGGATCGTGCTCTTGCCCGCCCCCGAGGGGCCGACGAGGGCGACGCGCGATCCGCGCGGCACCTCGAACGACACCCCGCGCAGCACGTCGCGGTCATCGTCGACCTCGGCGGCGGTCTCGTCGGCCGCGCGCTCGAGGTGCGCCTGCTCGAGCACCGAGCGGGCCTCCGCGGCGGCGGCCTCGCGCGCCTTCACGACGTTGTCGGGATAGCGGAAGTGCACATCGCGGAACGTCAGGGCCGCGGCATCCGGAACCGCCGCAGGCGACGAGGGACGGTCGGCGTCGTCTTCGAGGGGGAGGTCGAGCACCTCTTGGATGCGCCCCAGCGCGCCCAGCGCCTGGTTGACCGAGGTGATCGCGCCGATCGCCGAGGCCAGGGGCTGCACGAGCAGGAAGAGGAAGATCACGAAGGTGACGAGCGAGGCGACGTCGATGGCGCCGGAGGCCACGCGGTATCCGCCGACGCCGAGCACGACCAGCAGCGACACCTGCAGGGCGACGAAGGCGATCGGCACGATGAGCGCCGAGACCCGCGCGATGCGCACGCCCGCGGCGTAGGCGGCCGTGGCGTTCTCGGTCACTGCCGCGATCTCGCGCTCGGTCGCGCCCGACGCGCGGATCGTGCGGATCGAGCCGACGGCGCGCTCGACGCCCGAGGAGAGTTCGCCGACCTTCGCCTGCTGATCGGCGGATGCCGCGCGGATCCGTGTGCTCAGCAGCACGACCACCGCGAGAGAGGCGCCGACCACCACCACGATGAGCCCGAGCAGCAGCGGGTCGATGAAGGCCATCGCGATGACCGCGCCGACGAGGATGAGGGCGTTGCCCACGGCATCCGCGAAGCCCTGCGTCAGCACCGCGTAGAGCAGGGTCGTGTCGGTGCCCACGCGCGAGACGAGATCGCCCGTGCGACGCGCGTCGAACTCGCTGATGGGCAGGCGCAGGATGCGCGCGATGAGCCGCCGCCGGCTCGAGAACACCACCGCGGTGCCGGTGCGCTGCAGCAGATAGTGCTGGAAGCCCGAGATCACAGACGACAGCACGACGAAGCCCACCAGCAGCCACACCAGGGCGCCGAGGGGCACGCTGGCCTGCACGCGCGAGATGACCTCGCCGACGAGCAGCGGCTGCGCGAGCGTGGCGGCGGCGCCGAGCACGCTGAGCACGGCGACGACGACGAGCGTGCGCTTGTGCTCGAGCAGGAAGGGGACCAGCTGGCGGAACGACGCGCGCGGGCCTTCGGGCGCGCGGCGGCCGCGCCGACCACGCGCGGGAGCGGGAAACGACATGCTCACCTCGGGAGAAGAATGGGGTGCTTCGACCGTACCCCGCACCACCGACACCGCCGGTCGGTCCGCTCGACGGCGTGCACAACTCCGGAGAATTCATCGACTCACCGCGATGCGAGCAGTCCGGGCTCCTCGCGCGGTTGCGGATGTCCGGAGTTCGGCCCGTACAACGACGAAGTCCTGTCGGAACGACGGATGCCACGAGGCCTGGGCCCCGTGGCATCCGGTGTCCGATGCGAACGCGTGGTTACGGCGCGGTCGCTCCGGCGGCGATGTTGTCGTCGTAGTCGACGTCCTTCGTCTCGGGCGAGAGCACGAGAGCGATGAGCGTCAGCACGCCCATGACCGAGAGGTACACGCCCACGAGCCACGGGTTGCCGTCGCCGGCGGCCCACAGCGCGACCGCGACGATCGGCGCGAGGGCGGCGCCCAGGATCGACGAGACGTTGTACGAGATCGCCGAGCCGGTGTAGCGGGTGTTGGTCGGGAACAGTTCCGGCAGCACCGCGCCCATCGGGCCGAACGTCGCACCCATGAGCAGGAAGCCCAACACCAGGAACGCCTGCACCAGCGCTCCGGTGAACTTCGGGTCGGTCGCGGGCAGCAGGAACACCGAGAACAGCAGACCGAACACGATGATCGCGATGGTCACGCCGATGAGCAGGCGCTTACGGCCGATCGCGTCGGCGACGGGGCCGGAGAGCATCGTGAAGACGCCGAAGAACACCACGCCGATGATCTGCATGATCACGAAGTCGGTGTAGCCGAATCCGAGGCCGGGCACGTAGGCGGCGGCGTCGAACGCGGTGCCGGCCTTCTCGGCCGCGGCGGCGGCTCCCTCGGCGGTGGGCTTGGTGCCGTACGACAGCGTGAAGCTCGTCATCAGGTAGAAGAGCACGTAGGTCGCCAGCATGATGAACGTGCCGAGGATCAGCTGCTTCCAGTTGCGGCGGAGCACCTCGCCGAGCGGGAACTTGCGGATCGCGCCGCTCTTCTCGGCCTTCGCGAACGACTCGCTCTCGACGAGCTTGAGGCGCACGTAGAGGCCGACGATGACCATGATCGCCGAGAACAGGAACGGCACGCGCCAGCCCCAGGTGAGGAACTCGGCGGAGCGCTGAGCGGTGCCGTCGGGGTGCGGCAGCGCGAAGTTGATCACGAGGAACACCGTGTTGGCGATGATGAAGCCGATCGGGGCGCCCAGCTGCGGGAACGTGCCGAACAGGGCGCGCTTGCCCCTCGGGGCGTTCTCGGTGGCGACCAGCGCCGCGCCCGACCACTCGCCGCCGAGGGCGAAGCCCTGCGCGAGACGCATGATCAGCAGCAGCACCGCGGCCCAGACGCCGATCTCGTTGAAGGTCGGCAGGCAGCCGATGAGGAAGGTCGCGACACCCATTGTGAGAAGGGATGCCACGAGGGTGGCCTTGCGGCCGAAGCGGTCGCCGAAGTGGCCGAACACGACGGCACCGAGGGGGCGCGCGACCATCGCGGCGCCGAAGACGCTGAACGACAGCAGCAGCGAGGTGGTCTCGTTGCCGGTGGGGAAGAAGAGCACCGGGAACACGAGCACGGCCGCCGTGGCGTACGCGTAGAAGTCGTAGAACTCGATCGTGGTGCCGATGAGGCTCGCGGTGATGACGCGCGAACGCGGGTTGGCCGGTGCGGCCGGGGTCGAGCGAGTGGAGGGGGATGACGTGGTCATGACTGCCTGACGGGAAGGGTCTTCGTTCGCGTCCGGGGTGGGGCGCAGCGGTGGCGCGCAGCGGTCACGGGGGTGGTGGTGAGAGAGCGCACGGGCGGAGGCACCGGCGACGTCCCCGAGTGAGGGGCGTCTAGACCCTCCAGTCTATGCGCGCGCTGAGCGTGGCCCCGACGCGGGTGGTCAGCGCCAGATGACGGCGAGACCGGCGTTGAGCAGGGCCAGGATGCCGATGGGCCAGAAGATCGCCGGAGACAGCGACCCGGTGCGCTTCTGTCGGGCCGAGCCGATGCCCAACAGTGCGCCGATGATGAGCAGCACGACGAGCTTCACGCCGATCTTGGCGTAGTTGAGGTCGTGGTCGAGGCCCCACGGCGCCGAGAGAGCGAGGCCGGTCACGAGGGAGATGACCAGCGCGTAGTTCATCAGCGGGGTCACGCGGATACGGCGGGCGGCGGCCTCGACGACCCACGCGCCGAAGAGGATGGCGAAGCCGACGAGGTGGACCAGGACGACGACGTTCCGCAGGATCTCCATACCCGTCAGGGTAGGGATACCGCGGCAGCGCCGCCAGCAAGGCGGGCCTCACAGCCCGCGCGGCCGCTGAGCCCGTCCCGCGAGCGGTCCCTGAGCTTGTCGAAGGGCCGCCCCCGACCCGCGGACGTCCGGTGGCTTCGACAGGCTCAGCCACCTCGCTTCGGCCTCGACCCGCGGACGCCCGGTGGCTTCGACAGGCTCAGCCACCTCGCTTCGGCCCCGTCCCGCGGACGCCCGGTGGCTTCGACAGGCTCAGCCACCTCGCTTCGGCCCCGTCCCGCGGACGCCCGGTGGCTTCGACAGGCTCAGCCACCTCGCTTTGGCCCTGAGCCCGCGAGCGGTCCCTGAGCTTGTCGAAGGGCCGCCTCGACCCGCGGACGCCCGGTGGCTTCGACAGGCTCAGCCACCTCCCTCCGGCCCGCGAACGCGAACGGGCCCGGCGACCGCAGAGGTCGCCGGGCCCGTCGTGAAGAACGCGTCAGCCGCGCAGCTCGCGCAGCACCAGGGCGGTGCGGATCGCGGCATCCGCGGCCTCTTCGCCCTTGTCCTCCTTGGAGCCTTCCAGGCCCGCACGGTCGAGGCCCTGCTGCTCGTCGTCCAGCGTCAGCACGCCGAAGCCGACGGGCTTGCCGGCGTCGAGCGCGACGCGGGTCAGGCCGTCGGTGGCCGCCGACGAGACGAACTCGAAGTGCGGCGTGCCGCCCCGGATGATCACGCCCAGGGCCACCACGGCATCCGCCCCGCCCTCAAAGGCCGCGCGGGCCGCGACGGGCAGCTCGAACGAGCCGGGGACCCGCACGACGCGGTAGGTCGCGCCGGTCGCGTCGAGCACGCGCTTGGCGCCCGCGATCAGACCGTTCGTGATGACCTCGTGCCACGTTCCCGCGACCACGACGACGTTCAGACCCGACGCGTCGACGCCGCCGGTCTCGGGCGCTCCACTGCCGGCCATCAGGCGCTCTCTTCCTTCATGTGCGCGAGGGCGTCGCGCAGGTCGTCCTCGGCGATGATGTGACCCATGCGGTCGCGCTTCGTCTCGAGGTACTGGTGGTTGTTCGGGCCGACGCCCACGAGCAGCGGAACCTGCTCGACGACGTCGAGACCGAAGCCGCGCAGCTGCGCGACCTTGTCGGTGTTGTTCGTCAGCAGGCGCACCTTCTCGACGCCGAGGTCGGTCAGGATGCCGGCGGCGGCGGCGTAGTCGCGCGCGTCGGCGGGCAGGCCGAGGGCGAGGTTGGCGTCGACGGTGTCCATGCCGCGCTCCTGCAGGTTGTAGGCGCGCAGCTTGTTGATCAGGCCGATGCCGCGACCCTCGTGTCCGCGCATGTAGATCACGATGCCGCCGTCGCGGTCGATCGTGTCGAGGGCCGCCTCGAGCTGCGGACCGCACTCGCACTTGAGCGAACCGAAGGCCTCACCCGTCAGGCACTCGGAGTGCACCCGCACGAGCGGGGCTTCGTCGGACAGGTCGCCCGACACGACGGCGAGGTGGTCGGTGCCGGTGATGCGGTCCTTGTACGCGAGGAAGCGGAAGGTGCCGTGCGAGGTGGGCACGTTCGACTCGGCGCGCAGGCTCACCCGGCGGCGGGCGGGGGCGGTCGCGGGCAGCGGGTCGGTCTCGTTGAGGTAGCCGATGAGCTGTTCGATCGTGATGACCGGGATGCCGTCGCGCTCGCCGAGCTCGAAGAGTCCGGGCAGGCGCATCATGCTGCCGTCTTCGGCGACGACCTCGGCGATCGCGCCGACGGGCTCGAGTCCCGCGAGACGCATGAGGTCGACCGCGGCCTCGGTGTGGCCCGCGCGCTCGCGCACGCCGCCGTCGACGGCGCGCAGCGGCAGCACATGTCCGGGGCGGATGAGGCTGGTCGGAACCGACGCGGGGTCGGACAGCACGTTGAGGGTGCGCGCGCGGTCGGCGGCGCTGATGCCGGTGGTGACCCCGGATGCCGCGTCGACGCTGACCGTGTACGCGGTGCCGCGGGCGTCCTGGTTGACCTCGACCATGGGCGGCAGGTCGAGGCGGTCGGCCCACTCGCCGGGCATGGGGGCGCAGACGTATCCGCTGGACCACCGCACGGTCCAGGCGAGCCACTCGGGGGTCGCGAGCTGCGCCGAGATGATGACGTCGCCCTCGTTCTCGCGGTTCTCGTCGTCGGCGACCAGGATCGGTCGACCCTGACGCAGGGCCTCCAGGGCCTCGGGGATGGTGGACAGGCTCATCGGGAGCCCCTCTCGGTCTGTGCGGCGGTCGCCGCGGGATTCTCTGTCGTGCGGAAGGCGAGCATGCGCTGGACATGACGGGCCAGGATGTCGGTTTCGAGATTCACGGGGGTGCCGGCTTCGGCGCGGCCGAGGGTCGTGGCCTCGAGCGTTTCGGGGATCAGCGAGACCTCGAGCCACGGCTCGGGCTCGGAGGCTTCGCTCACGGCGCTGACGGTGAGCGAGACGCCGTCGATCGCGATCGACCCCTTGTCGACCACGAGCGGGGCGAGGTGGGCCGGGATACCGACACGCACGACGCTCCACTGCGCGCCGGGCCGCACCTCGCGCACGACGCCGGTGCCGTCGATGTGGCCCTGCACGATGTGCCCGCCCAGGCGTCCGTGCGCGGCGGTCGCGCGCTCGAGGTTGACCGGGAGGCCCGGGGCGACGCCCGCGAGCGTCGACATGTCGAGGGTTTGCTTCATCACGTCGGCGGTGAACCAGTCATCGCCCTGGTCGACGACGGTGAGGCACACGCCGCTCACCGAGATCGAGTCGCCGTGGCCGGCGTCCGACACCGACAGGGGGGCGCGCAGGGTCAGGCGCACGCCGTCGCCCGACGGCTCGACGGCCGTGACGGCGCCGATCTCTTCGACGATTCCGGTGAACATCAGGCGTCTCCTTCGTTCTCGCCCGCGGTCGCGGGCACAGTCTCGGGGTTTCGGGGCCCGGTCTCGGCCGGGCGGGCGACGATCAGCAGGTCGTCGCCGAGGGGGGTGACGGATGCCACGGTCAGGCGCTTTGCCGCGTCGATGCTCGGCACGCCCACATCTCCCAGAGCGAGGCGCGAACCGCCCAGCAGCACGGGGGCGACATAGACGAGCAGTTCGTCGGCGAGACCCTCGCGCACGAACGCGCTCGCCAGCGTCGGCCCGCCCTCGACGAACACGCGCTGCACGCCCTGTTCGGCGAGGTCGGCGAGCACCGCGTGCAGGTCGTGCGTCGAACAGAAGAGGGGGTCGCGGGGGTGGCGGCGCACCGCGGCATTCGGAGCCGTCTCGCTCTCGCCGATGATCACGGGCATCGGCTGGTGCTCGAGCAGCGTCCCGTCGTCCGCTCGCGCGGTCAGCGCGGGGTCGTCGGAGCGCACGGTGCCCGTGCCGGCGACGATCGCGTCGGCCTGCGCACGGCGCGCATGCACGTCGCGTCGGGCGTCGGGTCCGGTGATCCACTGGCTCGTGCCGTCGTCGGCGGCGGCGCGACCGTCGAGGCTCTGCGCCCACTTCACCGTGACGTGCGGGCGGCCGGTGCGCTGCAGGTGCGTCCAGTCGGCGACGAGTGCCTCGGCGGCATCCGCCTCGGGTCCCGACTCGACGTCGACGCCGGCTGCGCGCAGGCGATCGGCGCCGCCGGCCGCGGCGTCGGTGGGGTCGTCGAGCGCGAAGACCACGCGGGCGACTCCCGCCTCGATGAGCGCGACGGCGCAGGGGCCGGTGCGACCGGTGTGGTTGCACGGCTCGAGGGTCACGACGGCGGTCGCCCCGCGGGCGTCGCCGGGGGCGAGCTGCGAGAGCGCGTCGACCTCGGCGTGCGCGGTGCCGGCTCCGCGGTGGAAGCCTTCGGCGAGGATCTCGCCCTCGGGCGAGAGGATCACGGCGCCGACCTGCGGGTTGAGCCCGCGCGGGCCGCGCCGGGCGAGCTGCAGCGCTCGCCGCATGGCGTCGATCTCGACGGCGGATGCCATTTCCCTGTCCTTCCCGCGGATTCGGGGCAGGGCCAGCGGGAAGGCGCGTCGCGCCGTCCGTGCTGCCTCCTATCCGGACTAGCGGGGGCTGACCCTCGCATCACCGTCGGTCCCGGAATTCCACCGGATCGGCCCCACCGCGTGAGCGGAGGGGTTCGCGGACTATCACCGCCGGTTCGGATTCTCACCGACCCCGGAGCACGTTTTTGCTCTTCGGAGTCTACTCAACGCCGCTCGAGCGGTTTCATTCCCCGTCACGCTGCGACGTTTCGTGGTACTCCCGCGCCGGGGCGCGAAGGCGCACACCCTGGCCGGACGCGCGCAGCGGGGCGGCGACGCGGGCATCGTGGCTGGCCGCGCGCATCGGGGCGCCGACGCGTGCAGGGGCGCGGGCGCACGGTCCGTGGCCGGAGCGCGCATCGCGGCGCGGACGCGCGCACCCTGGCAGGAACCACCGTGGCGTCGGGTCACTTCAGCAGTCGCGACAGCCGGCGGTCGGCGAGCAGCTTTCCGCCCGTCTGGCAGGTGGGGCAGTACTCGAGGGAGTTGTCGGCGAAGAACACGCTGCGCACCTCATCGCCGCAGACGGGGCACGCCTCGCCGCGCCGCCCGTGTACGCGCATGCCTCGCCGTTTGGCATCCTTCAACTCCGCCGGCGGTTTGCCGCGGGCCGCCTCGATCGCCTCGGCCAGCGTCGTCGTCATCGCGCCGTAGAGGTGGTCGACCTCGGCATCCGACAGATTCGCCGCCAGCGCGTACGGCGACATCTTGGCCGCGTGCAGGATCTCGTCGGAGTAGGCGTTGCCGACCCCCGCGATGATCGACTGGTCGCGCAGCACGCCCTTGATCTGCGTGCGACGGCCCTCGAGCAGCGAGCCGAACGTCGCGCGGTCGAAGCCGGCGCTCAGCGGGTCGGGACCGAGCCGCGCGATGCCCGGCACCTCGGCGGGGGAGCGCACGGCGTACACGGCGAGCGACTTCTTGGTACCGGCCTCGGTGAGGTCGAACCCCGAGCCGTCGTCGAAGCCGACGCGCAGTGCGATCGGCGTCTTGCCGGGCTTGATGATCGTCGCGGGCAGCGCGTCGTACCACCGCAGCCACCCCGCCTTGGCGAGGTGGAACACCAGGTGCACGCCCGCATCGGTCGAGACGTCGACGAACTTGCCGTGGCGATCGACACCCGTCACGTGGGCCCCGACCAGCGCGGTGAGCGGCGGGTCGTAAGTCTTCAGTGCGTTGATGGCCGACACGGTGGCCTTGTCGACACGCAGTCCCGTCACCCGCCCGCGCAGGTATTCGACGAGCCCCTCGACCTCTGGCATCTCCGGCATGCGGCCATGCTGCCACGGACCTCCGACATCGGCGCAGGCCCTTGCCTCCGGCCTACAGCACGGGCCAGGGTTGCGGGTCGCGGTCGTCGGAGCGCAGCAGCCCGCCCACCCACATGTCGGAGCGCCCCAGCGAATTCGCGCCCGCCTGCCGCAGCAGCCCTTCATAGCGGAACCCCACCGTCTGCGCCACGCGCGCCGACCCGGCGTTGCCCACGACCGCACGCCACTCGATGCGCTGCACCGCCGGCCGTTCGGCGGCGAAGCCCCAGCCGACCACGGCCCGCACCGCCTCGGTGGCCAGCCCCTGCCCGCGCACGCTCGACGAGACCCAGTAGCCGATCTCGGGACCACCCGATGACAGTTTCGCCAGGCCCACCATGCCGACCAGTCGCCCTTCGAGGCGGATCGCCCACGTCGCCTCCGACCCCTCGGCCCACCACGTTCGCGTCAGTTCGACGAACGTCTCGGCGTCGGCCGGAAGGTAGGGCGACGGCACCGTCGTGAACCGCTGGATCGCGCCATCCTGACACTCCGCGTGGATCGCAGCCACGTCGCTCTCGCGCGGCGCCGACAGCTCGAGGCGGGCGGTGCGCAGGATCTCCGGTTCCATCCGGCCACGCTACCGGTCGCGGCGGGCCTGTCCGCGGCACAGCTCCCGCAGGAGTCGTGCCGCTCGCGCCGAGCACCTGCCGCCTAGCCCCGCCCCCGAACCACGACGCCCGCGCGACTCAGCGAGTCGCGCGGGCGTCGAACAGCCGAAAACTCAGCCGCGGCGGAGCAGGCCGATGCGGTCGTACACGTCGGTGAGGGTCTTCTCGGCGACGGATGCCGCTTTGCCGGCGTTCACGGCGAGCACGCGGTCGAGCTCGGCGGGGTCGTCGAGCAGTTCCGTGGCCCGCGCACGCACCGGCTCGAACTCGTTGACGACGACCTCGGCGAGGCCCTTCTTGAAGTCGCCGTACCCGCGGCCCGCGTACTCGTCTTCGATCGAGGTGATCTCGCGGCCGGTGAGGGCCGAGTAGATGACGAGCAGGTTCGACACGCCGGGCTTGGTTTCGCGGTCGAAGCGCACCGACCCCTCCGAGTCGGTCATGGCGCGCATGATCTTCTTCGCGCTGACCTTGGGGTCGTCGAGCAGCCACAGCACGCCCGCGTCGGACTCGGCCGACTTCGACATCTTGGCCGTGGGGTTCTGCAGGTCGTAGATGCGGGCGGTCTCGCGCTGGATGACGGGCTTCGGCACGGTGAAGGTCTCGCCGAAGCGCTGGTTGAAGCGCTCGGCCAGGTCGCGCGTGAGCTCGATGTGCTGCTTCTGGTCGTCGCCGACGGGCACGACGTCGGTCTGGTACAGCAGGATGTCGGCGGCCATCAGCACCGGGTAGGTGAAGAGGCCGACGTTGGTGGCATCCGTGCCGTAGCGGGCCGACTTGTCTTTGAACTGGGTCATGCGCCCGGCCTCGCCGAAGCCCGTGAGGGTCGACAGCACCCACTGCAGCTCGGCGTGCGCGGGCACGTGCGACTGCACGTACAGCGTGGAGCGCGAGGGCTCGATGCCGGCGGCGATGTACTGGGCGGCGGTGCGGCGGGTCTTCTCGCGACGCTCGGCGGGGTCGCCGGGCTGCGTCAGGGCGTGCAGGTCGACGACCGAGAAGAAGGCGTCGTACTGGTCCTGGAGGTCGCGCCACTGCAGGAGGGCCCCGATGTAGTTGCCGATCTGAAGGCTGTCGGCGGAGGGCTGCATTCCGGAGTAGAGGCGCTCGGTGGTCACCGTACGATCCTAGGCCGCGTGCGCGGGGCCGACCTTCCGTCGGAAAAGGGTCCGGATGCCGATACCCGGCTCCCGGCGACGACCACAGTGCTCCGCGCTCGGCGTCAGGCGACCGGATGCCGAGGTCGGGAGGGCCCGCGCGCGACGCAAACCGTGGCCCACGGCGCGACCCGCTCCCGGCGTACGACGAATGCGACGCCCGAGGTCAGTGCCCGAGCGTGTAGTCGACGATCACGGGGGAGTGATCGCTCCACCGGGTGTCGTACGACGGGGCGCGGTCGACCCGGTAGGAGGTGACCCGCTCGGCCAGGGCGGGAGTGGCGACGTGGTAGTCGATGCGCCAGCCGCTGTCGGTGTCGAACGCCTTTCCGCGCATCGACCAGAACGTGTACGGCCCCTCGATCTCGCCCATGGCGCGGCGGCCCACGTCGATCCAGCCGAGGCCGGTGCCGGTCGACCCGTCGACGCCCTCGACCTGCTCGCCCGCGGGGCCGAAGAAGCGGTCGAAGTAGGCCCGCTCGCGCGGGAGGAAGCCGGCGTTCTTTCGGTTGCCGCGCCAGTTCTTGATGTCGAGCTCGCGGTGGCCGACGTTCAGGTCGCCGGTGACGAGGGCCAGCTCGCTCGAGGCGGTGAGCTCGGCGAGGCGGCGCTCCATCGCGTCGAGGAACAGCCACTTCGCGTCTTGCTTGGGGGTGTCGACCTCGCCGCTGTGCACGTAGGCGCTGACGATGGTGACGGTCTCGCCGTCGATGTCGAAGTCGGTCTCGATCCACCGGCCCGACGCGTCGAGCGGCTCGGGGCCGAGGTGCGTGCGGGTCTCGACGCCGGGCAGACGGCTGATGATGGCGACTCCCGCGCGCCCCTTCGCGAGGGCTTCGTCGTTGACGATCTCCCACCCGGGGAGGGCCTCGGCGAGCTGGTCTGCGGTGGCCCGCACCTCTTGCAGGGTGACGATGTCGGCGCCGGAGGCGTCGAGCCACTCGACCATGCCCTTGCGGACGGCGGCACGGATGCCATTGACGTTGACGGAGACGATACGCACGGAACGAGCCACCCCACGAGCCTATCCACGACCTCCGACATCGAGCCCGTGCGGGCGGGACGGGGCTGCGCGCCCGGCCGCCGGCATCGGGATCCGAACCCGCTCAGTCGGGCAGCAGCGACGTCCGCCGCGGAGCGGGCACGTCGGCCTCGGCCCGCGCGAGGTTCTTCTCGGCGGCGATCACCCGACGCTTCGCACGCCAGCGCAGCGGCCATCGCGACATCGCGAACGCCTTCTCGGCCTCGCGCAGACCCACCTGGGCGGCGATGACGAGGGCGGCCTGCTCCATCGCCCGGCGGTCTTCGGGGGAGCGCAGCGGCACGTCGCGATCGCCCGCGGCCACCGCGATCCACGCCGCCGAGACGAGGATCACGATGCCGATGAAGCGGAACCACAGCAGAAATCCGATGAGCACCGTGAAGGTCGCCAGCAGCGGGTTCGAGGGGGTGTAGACGAAGAGGAAACCGGCGGCCACCTGCAGCACGACGATGCCGGTCGCCCCGACGATGGCGCCGGGCCACGCGCGCCGCCACGACAGCGTCGTGCCGGTCAAGAAGCGGAACAGCGAGGCGAGGGCGACGGTGTTGATGCCGAACGCCACGACGAGCGAGACCAGGCGCGCCCCGATCGACCAGCCGAGGGTCTCGCGATCCCACCCGATGAGCCCGAACACGAGGTCGACGGCGCCGGTGGTCACCGAACCCAGCAGAGCGCCGACGAGCAGCGAGATACCGAACAACACCGAGGCCACGAAGTCGCGGGCCTTGAGCATCACGTAGTTGCGCAGGTCGAAGGGGAGCCCGAAGGTGTCGCGCACGGCGCGACGGGTGAAGGTAACGAAGCCGATCGCCGTCCAGACGACCACCACGACGGCGACGATGCCGGTGACGGTGAGCAGGCGCCCGCTCTCCTGCGCCACGGCCTCGACCTGGTCGCGGCCGACGAGTCCGTTCTCGCTGATCAGCCCGGGGATGTAGCTGTTGACGATGCGGATGAGCCCGGTGATCGCGCTCGTGCTGCCGCCCAGCCAGATACCCACGCCCGCGAACGCGAGGTACAGCGCCGAGAAGACGGCGAACAATCCCTGGTAGCTCATGCCGGCGGCGAGCAGGAAGCCGTTGTGCTGCAGGAAGTGCCGCCAGACCCGGATCGGGAACCACTGCGCGATGCGCTGCGCCCGCGCGAGGGGCTGGTCGAGTCGCCCGCGCACCGCCGTCTGGGCCTCCGCGAGGCGCTCCCGCAACGAGGTGTCCTCGGCGCGCACCGCGGGCAGCGGACGCGGGTCGGGGGCGGTCTCGGTCACCTGGAAAGCCTAGATGAACGGATGCCGGGGGCTCGCGTCGCGCCGGGTCGCGGCATCCGGACCCCCCTTTCCACCGGCGGAAGGTCACCCGGAAACGCCGAACGGCGGGGCGCCCCCTTCGACAAGCTCAGGGACCGCACCCGCCGTTCGAGAGGCTAAGGGTCAGCGACCGCCGCGGAGGACGGCCTGCTTGACCTCGGCGATGGCCTTGGTGACCTCGATGCCGCGCGGGCACGCCTCGGTGCAGTTGAAGGTGGTGCGGCAGCGCCACACGCCCTCTTTGTCGTTGAGGATGTCGAGGCGCACGTCGCCCGCGTCGTCGCGCGAGTCGAAGATGAAGCGGTGCGCGTTGACGATCGCGGCGGGACCGAAGTACTGACCGTCGGTCCAGAACACGGGGCACGACGAGGTGCACGCGGCGCACAGGATGCACTTGGTGGTGTCGTCGAAGACCTCGCGGTCGACGATCGACTGCACGCGCTCCTTGCCGGGCTCGGGCTTGGAGTTCGAGATGAGGAAGGGCTGCACCTCGCGGTAGGAGGCGAAGAACGGCTCCATGTCGACGATGAGGTCCTTCTCGAGCGGCAGGCCCTTGATCGCCTCGACGTAGATCGGCTGCGAGATGTCGAGATCCTTGATCAGCGTCTTGCAGGCGAGGCGGTTGCGGCCGTTGATGCGCATGGCATCCGATCCGCAGATGCCGTGCGCGCACGATCGGCGGAACGACAGCGAACCGTCGACCTCCCACTTGATCTTGTGCAGGGCGTCGAGCACGCGGTCGGTGGAGTAGAGCTCCACGTCGTAATCGACCCAGCGCGGCTCGTCGTCGACCTCGGGGTCGAAGCGACGGATGTTGAAGGTGACGAGGAACGACTGGATCCCGGTGTCTTCGGGGGTCTCCACGACCTCGTCGGAGGTGTCTACGGTCTCGACGACGGTGGATGCCATCTCAGTACTTCCTCTCCAGCGGCGGGTAGCGGAGCTCCCCGGCCTCGTTCTTGGTGAACACCACGGGCTTCCAGCCGAGTTCGATGTGATCGGCCGGGTGCGACGAGTGGGGGTCGCCCGACAGGTACGCCATGGTGTGCTGCATGTAGTTCTCGTCGTCGCGCGTGGGGAAGTCGTCGCGCATGTGACCGCCGCGGCTCTCCTCGCGGTTCTGCGCCGAGTAGACGACGACCTCGGCGAGGTCGAGCAGGAAGCCCAGCTCGACGGCCTCGAGCAGGTCGGTGTTGAAGCGCTTGCCCTTGTCGTCGACGTGGATGTTCTTGTAACGCTCGCGCAGATCGGCGATCACGTCCATGACGTGGGCCAGCGACTCGTGCGTGCGGAACACCTGCGCGCCCTTGTCCATCTCGTCCTGCAGCGTCTTGCGCAGCACCGCGATGCGCTCGGTTCCGCTGTTGTTGCGCAGGTCTTCGATGAGCCCGCGCACCTCGGCGGCGGGGTCTTCGGGGAGCGGCACGAAGTCGGCGGTCTTGACGTACTCGACGGCGTTGCGGCCGGCGCGCTTGCCGAAGACGTTGATGTCGAGCAGCGAGTTGGTGCCGAGGCGGTTCGAGCCGTGCACCGAGACGCACGCGCACTCACCGGCGGCGTACAGGCCCGGGACGACGGTGTCGTTGTCGGCGAGCACCTCGGCTTTGATGTTGGTGGGGATGCCGCCCATCGCGTAGTGCGCGGTCGGCATGACCGGCACCGGCTCGACCACCGGGTCGACGCCCAGGTAGGTGCGGGCGAATTCGGTGATGTCGGGGAGCTTGGTCTCGAGCACCTCGGCGCCCAGGTGCGTGCAGTCCAGCAGCACGTAGTCGCGGTGGGGGCCGGCGCCGCGGCCTTCGGCTACTTCCTGCACCATGCAGCGGGCGACGATGTCGCGGGGCGCGAGGTCTTTGATGGTGGGGGCGTAGCGCTCCATGAAGCGCTCACCGCTCGCGTTACGCAGGATCGCGCCCTCACCGCGGGCACCCTCGGTGAGAAGGATGCCGAGACCGGCGAGGCCGGTCGGGTGGAACTGGAAGAACTCCATGTCCTCCAGCGGCAGGCCCTTGCGCCACACGATGCCGACGCCGTCACCGGTGAGGGTGTGGGCGTTGGAGGTGGTCTTGAAGATCTTGCCGAAACCGCCGGTCGCGAAGATGACGGCCTTCGACTGGAACACGTGCAGCTCGCCCGTGGCCAGGTCGTAGGCCACGACACCGGCGACCTGGGTCTTGCCGGCGTCATCCTTCACGGTGACGAGGTCGAGCACGTAGAACTCGTTGAAGAAGTTGATGCCGAGCTTGACGCAGTTCTGGAACAGCGTCTGCAGGATCATGTGACCGGTGCGGTCGGCGGCGTAGCAGGCACGGCGCACGGGCGTCTTGCCGTGGTCGGCGGTGTGCCCGCCGAAACGGCGCTGGTCGATCTTGCCCTCGGGCGTGCGGTTGAACGGCAGGCCCATGTTCTCGAGGTCGATGACGGCGTCGATGGCCTCTTTGGCGAGGATCTCCGCGGCATCCTGGTCGACGAGGTAATCGCCGCCCTTGATGGTGTCGAAGGTGTGCCACTCCCAGGAGTCCTCTTCGACGTTGGCCAGCGCCGCGGCCATGCCGCCCTGCGCCGCGCCGGTGTGCGAACGCGTGGGGTAGAGCTTCGAGATGACGGCGGTCTTCGCGCCGGGGCCGGCCTCGATGGCCGCGCGCATGCCCGCGCCGCCGGCGCCGACGATGACGACGTCGAACTGGTGGTAGTGGACGCCGTCTTTGATGATCGAGTCCGAACTGGTCTGAGTGCTCACGTGTGCAATGCCTCTGCTGTCAGGGGGAAGACGTCGGGGGAGAAGGGATGCCGTCGGCTCAGGCCGCGCGGCACACGTCCCACAGGCTGCTGGACTCGGTCACGCCGATGCAGGGGTCGAAGGTGAAGACCACGAGAGTGCCGAGCAGGATGAGGAATCCGGCCGAGACCCACAGGGAGCCGACGAGGATCTTCCGGACGGTTGCGTTGCCGACGTAGTCGTTGACGATCGTGCGCATGCCGTTGGCGCCGTGGATCAGGGCGAGCCAGAGCATCAGCACGTCCCACCACTGCCAGAACGGCGAGGCGAGCTTGCCCGCGACGAACGCGAAGTCGATCTGGTGGATGCCCTCGCCGGTCATCAGGTTGACGAAGAGGTGGCCGAAGATCAGGACGATCAGCAGCACGCCGGAGGCGCGCATGTAGATCCAGCCCCACTTCTCGAGGTTGGAGCCCTTCTTGCGCACGCTGGGCGTGCGGGGGGCGGGGATCGTGGCGGCTTCTTGGGCGACGGACATCAGTGGCTCCCGGTGACGGCGCTGAAGACGTTGATCAGGTGGCGCGGGGTGAACCCGAGCATCGTGACGACCCACAGACCCAGCACGCCCCACCACAGCTGACGCTGGTGGCGCGTGGCCCAGGGCCAGAAGTCCACGAGGATGATGCGCAGGCCGTTGAACGCGTGGTACGCGATCGCGGCCACCAGGGCCACCTCGCCGAGACCCATGATCGGGTTCTTGTACTGCGCGATGACGGCGTCATATGCCTCGGGCGAGACGCGGATGAGCGCCGTGTCGAGGATGTGCACTAGGAGGAAGAAGAAGATGGCGACGCCGGTGATGCGGTGAAGCACCCACGACCACATTCCTTCGCGACCCCGGTACAGAGTGCCGCGGGGCCTCTTCGAGGTGGTCTCTTTCACCGACGGCGTGGCACGTGCTGGTGCTGACACGGTCGTCCTCCCTGATCGAACACGGTGTGGGGCCTCGCACGGGCCCCGAGCGTCACACGGGCGCCATTGAATACTACGGCCGGGCTATGAACGGCGGGGATTAGGGGCGCCTAAGACTCTCTCGATATCGAGATATCCCGGATGCCGTTCACCCGGTGTTCCGTCCCCTGCGCGCGCGGGAAGAACGGGGTGCGAACGCTAGTGTCGGTGCCATGGCAAACCCTGCGATCGACGATTTCTACGCCGTGATCCCCGCCGGAGGGATCGGCAGCCGGTTGTGGCCCTTGTCCCGGGCCGACGCACCCAAGTTCCTCCACGACCTCACCGGCTCGGGACAGACGCTCCTGCGCGACACGTGGGACCGCCTCGCCCCGCTGTCGGGCGACGACCGCATCGCCGTCGTCACCGGTCGCGCGCACCGCGCCGCGGTCGAGCGCGAGCTGCCGGGCGTTCCCGACCACAACGTGTTCCTCGAGTCGGAGCCGCGCGACTCGTCGGCCGCGATCGGGCTCGCTGCGGCGATCCTCGTGCGCCGCGAGCCCGACGTGATCATCGGTTCGTTCGCGGCCGACCACGTCATCCGCCAGACGCGGCAGTTCGAGTTCGCGGTGCACCAGGCCGTGGCCGTCGCCCGCGAGGGCTACATCTGCACGATCGGCATCCAGCCGGCCGAACCCTCGGTCGGCTTCGGCTACATCAAGCAGGCGGCCGAGCTGATCGTCGAGGGCGCCCCCGAGGCCTACATCGTCGAGCGCTTCGTCGAGAAGCCCGACCTCGAGACGGCGAAGGAGTACTTCGCCGACCGCGCCTACCTGTGGAACGCGGGCATGTTCATCACCCGCGCCGACGTGCTGCTGGCGGAGCTCGCCGTCAACGAGCCCGAGCTGCACGCGGGTCTGCTCGAACTGGCCGAGGCCTGGGACGACCGCGAGCGCCGCGGCCCCGCGGTCGACCGCATCTGGCCGGGTCTGAAGAAGATCGCGATCGACTACTCCGTCGCCGAGCCCGCGGCCGAGAAGGGCCGGCTGGCCGTCATCCCCGGGCACTTCGACTGGGACGACGTGGGCGACTTCGCCAGCCTGTCCAAGCTCAACTCCTCGGGCGGCCGCAACGAGCTCGCCATCCTCGGCGAAGACGCGCGGGTGCTCTCCGACGCCTCCAGCGGCATCGTGGTCTCGCAGACCAAGCGCGTCATCAGCCTCATCGGCGTGCGCGACATCGTCGTGGTCGACACACCCGACGCGCTCCTGGTCACGACCAGCGAGAACGCCCAGCGCGTGAAGGGCGTCGTGGACGCGCTCAAGCTGACCGGTCGCGGCGACGTGCTCTGAGACCGGATGCCACACCACGTGGCATCCGGTGCCTTCGGGCGGAGGGCGTGTGGCGGTCTCATGACGCGAGATTGCGTCTTTGTAACCATTGGCTCGCACGGCGGCTCCCCGGTCACGAGCACCGCGACACAGTAGGTAACGTGACGGGATCGTCCCCCGAACCCGTTGGGGGCATCCGTCTTGGAGGACCATTCGTGAAGACCACGAAGAAGGCCGTCGTCAGCGGCCTCGCCATGATCGGCGCCGCGGCGCTGCTCGCCGGTTGCGGCGCCGCACCCGAGAGCAACGGCGCATCCGGTGGTGCCGCTGCCGGCGCCAGCGACTACCTGCCCTGCATGGTGTCCGACTCGGGTGGATTCGACGACAAGTCGTTCAACCAGCTCGGCAAGGAGGGCCTCGACGCCGCCGCGTCGGAGCTCGGCTCGAAGAAGCCCATCGAGGTGCAGTCGCAGTCCGAGACCGACTTCGCGTCGAACCTGCAGAACCTGGTCGACCAGGGCTGCAACACCATCATCACCGTCGGCTTCCTGCTGGCGCCCGCTGCCCTCGAGTCGGCCACGGCCAACCCCGACCTGCAGTACGTCTCGATCGACGACACCGTCGACCAGAACTTCGACGGCAAGACCGACGCCCCCAACATCAAGCCGATCATCTTCGACACCGCTCAGGCGGCGTACCTCGCCGGCTACCTGGCCGCGGGCACCTCGAAGACCGGTGTCGTGGGCACCTTCGGCGGCATGAACATCCCGACCGTGACGATCTTCATGGACGGCTTCGCGCAGGGCGTCGAGAAGTACAACACCGACAACGGCGCCAACGTCCGCGTGGTCGGCTGGGACCGCACCGCCAAGGACGGCTCGTTCACCGGTGGCTTCGAGGCCAACGACACCGCTCGTCAGACCGCTCAGGCCCTGATCGACCAGAACGTCGACGTGCTGCTGCCCGTCGGTGGCCCGATCTACCAGTCGGCCGCCGTCGCCATCCAGGACGCCGGTCGCGAGATCGCGCTCGTCGGCGTGGACGCCGACGTGTTCGAGACCGACCCCTCGATCGGCAGCCTGCTGCTCACCTCGATTCTCAAGGGCATCGACGTGGGTACGAAGGACGCCATCGTCGCCGCGGGCGAGGGCAACTTCGACGTCACCCCGTTCATCGGCACGCTCGAGAACGACGGTGTGGGCATCGCCCCGTACCACGACTGGTCCGACCGCGTGTCGTCCGACCTCACCTCGAAGGTCGACGCCCTGAAGGCCGACATCATCAGCGGCAAGATCAAGGTCGAGTCCTACCTGGCCGGCTGAGTCCGCTCGCTGTGCGGGGGAGGTCGGCGCACGCCGGCCTCCCCCTCCCTTGTGAGGCGGCGGTTTCTCCGCCTCACGCCCGGATCGGGACCGCTCACGAGGCGGGTCCCGGCCGCCGGACGCTTCCCGCGTCCGGCGCCACAGAACTTAGGATCGGGAACATGAAGCTCGAACTCCGCGGGATCACGAAAACCTTCGGGTCCCTGGTGGCGAATGATCACATCGACCTCACCGTCGAGGCCGGAGAGATCCACTGCCTGCTCGGCGAGAACGGTGCCGGCAAATCCACCCTCATGAACGTCCTGTACGGCCTCTACCAGGCCGACGGGGGAGAGATCCTGCTCGACGACGCCGTCCAGCACTTCTCCGGCCCCGGCGATGCGATGCGCTCGGGCATCGGCATGGTGCACCAGCACTTCATGCTCATCCCCGTCTTCACCGTCGCCGAGAACGTGATGCTCGGTCACGAGCCCACCAAGGTCGGTGGGCGTCTCGACCTCGCAGCCGCGCGGGCGAAGGTCAAGGAGATCTCCGACCGGTTCGGGTTCGCCGTCGACCCCGACGCCCTCGTCGACGACCTGCCCGTCGGGGTGCAGCAGCGCGTCGAGATCATCAAGGCGCTCTCGCGCGACGCGAAGGTGCTCGTCTTCGACGAGCCCACCGCCGTGCTCACGCCCCAGGAGACCGACGAGTTGATGGCGATCATGCGTCAGCTCAAGGAATCGGGCACCTCGATCGTCTTCATCACCCACAAGCTGCGCGAGGTGCGCGAGGTCGCCGACCGCATCACGGTCATCCGTCTCGGCAAGGTCGTCGGCGAGGCCGAGCCCACGGCGTCGAACGCCGAGCTGGCCTCGCTCATGGTCGGTCGTGCCGTGGAGCTCACCGTGCAGAAAGAGGCGCCGACCCTCGGCGACGTCGCCCTGCAGGTGTCGAACCTCACCGTGGTCGACCCGATCGGCCAGCTCGTCGTCAACGACGTCAGCTTCGAGGTGCGCCGCGGCGAGGTGCTCGCGATCGCGGGTGTCCAGGGCAACGGCCAGACCGAGCTCACCGAGGCGCTGCTGGGACTCCAGGAGCGCGTCGAGGGTTCGATCGTGCTCGACGGTGCCGAGTTGAACGGGCGCAGCGTGCGCGCCGTGCTCGAGGCCGGCGTCGGGTTCGTCCCCGAGGACCGCAAGGAAGACGGCCTGGTGGGGGAGTTCTCGATCGCCGAGAACCTCATGCTCGACCGCGCCGACGGGGCGCCGTTCGTCAAGGGCGGCGCGATCCAGCGGTCGAACCTCGCCGACTTCGCCCGCGAGAAGGTTTCGGAGTTCGACGTGCGCACCCCCTCGATCGAGACCCCGGTCGGGCGTCTGTCGGGCGGCAACCAGCAGAAGGTCGTGCTGGCGCGCGAGCTCAGCCGCGAACTGCGGTTGTTCGTGGCCGCGCAGCCCACGCGCGGCGTCGACGTCGGATCGATCGAATTCATCCACAAGCGCGTCATCGAGACGCGCGACGCCGGTGTTCCCGTCATCGTCGTTTCCACCGAACTCGACGAGGTCACCGCCCTCGCCGACCGCATCATGGTCATGTACCGCGGTCGCGTCGTGGGCATCGTCCCCGGCGACACCTCGCGCGACGTGCTCGGCCTCATGATGGCCGGCGAAGCGCCCCAGAACGAAGGAGTCGCCGCGTGAGCGATTCGTACAGCCCGCACGATCCGACCGCCTCGCGGGCCGATCGCGCGGCCGAGGTCGCCCAGGCCGCCCAGGCCGACGTCGCCCTCGAAGGCTCGACGGCCGTGGATCCCGCAGCGGGCGCCCGCAAGGTCGCCCCCGAACCCGCCACCGACGAGAACCGCTGGCGTCGGGCCTTCCGCGAGATCGCCACCGGCAACGCCATCATCTCGGTGCTGGCCGTGATCCTCGCGCTGATCGTCGGCGCGATCATGATCGCCGCCACCGACGAGAACGTGCAGGCGACGTCGGCCTACTTCTTCGCTCGTCCCGGCGACATGCTCTCGGCGATCTGGACGTCGGTGTCGGGCGCGTACTCGTCGTTCTTCCAGGGCGCGATCTACAACTTCCGTCGCCCCGAGTTCGCCACCGGCATCCGTCCGCTGACCGAGACCCTCACCTTCGCCACCCCGCTGATCGCGGCCGGCCTCGGTGTCGCCCTCGCGTTCCGCGTCGGCATGTTCAACATCGGTGGCCGTGGCCAGATGCTCGTGGCGGCAGCCGCCGGCGGCTGGGTCGCCTTCGCGTTCGACCTGCCGTGGGGCATCCACATGCTCGTCGCCCTCGTGGTCGGCGTCGCGGCCGGTGCCATCTGGTCGGGGATCGCGGGTGTGCTCAAGGCCCGCACCGGTGCGCACGAGGTGATCGTCACGATCATGCTCAACTACGTCGCGTTCTACATCGTGTACTACCTGCTGCGCACGCCCGGGCTCCTGCAGGCTCCGGGGTCGAACAACCCCACCACCCCGGCGATGAAGGACACGGCGGTCTTCCCCGACTTGCTCGGCTCGGGCTACAACCTGCACTTCGGCTTCATCCTGTCGCTCGTGGCCGTCGCCGTCGTGTGGTGGATCCTCGAGCGCTCCTCGCTCGGCTTCCGCTTCCGCGCGGTGGGTCTGAACCCCAACGCCGCGCGGGTGGCCGGCATCAACGTCAAGTCGATGTACGTCTACGCGATGCTCATCTCGGGCGCTCTCGTGGGCCTCGCCGGCGTCGACCAGGTGCTCGGCACCGTCACCACCGGCTTCTCCAGCGGCATCGACGCGGGCATCGGCTTCGACGCCATCACGGTGGCCCTGCTCGGTCGCTCCACCCCGGTCGGCGTGCTCGTCGCCGGCATCCTGTTCGGTGCGTTCAAGGCCGGCGGGTTCGCCATGCAGGCCGCCAACGGCGTTCCGGTCGACATCGTCCTCGTCGTGCAGTCGCTCATCGTGCTCTTCATCGCGGCCCCGCCGCTGGTGCGCGCGATCTTCCGTCTGCCGGCCCCCGGAG
This sequence comes from Microbacterium algihabitans, assembly GCF_032464975.1. Taxonomy (NCBI): domain Bacteria; kingdom Bacillati; phylum Actinomycetota; class Actinomycetes; order Micrococcales; family Microbacteriaceae; genus Microbacterium; species Microbacterium algihabitans. The sequence continues at coordinate 378,811 of NZ_JAWDIU010000001.1, read as the reverse complement.
CGCGCCCGTCGAAGGCACGCGCCGCCAAGAAGAAGGAGGCGGCCCGGTGAGCACCACCGCCGCACAGCCCGAGGCCGCCACGCCCGACGCACTCGACACCGCCGTCGTCGTCGGCTGGAAGGCCCCCATCGTCTACGGCGTGATCACGCTGCTGGCGCTCGTGCTCTTCGTCATCGCCCGTCAGGACGGCGACGCGGTGTTCCGCATCTCGAGCCCCGGCGAGTTCCTGCAGCTGCCCGAGGTCGTGCTCGGCGGTGTCGTCACCGGCATCGTGTGCACGATCCTGCTCGCGGCCGTCACCGTGGTGAGCGTGCTCATGGTGCGCGCCCACCGGCGCCCGCCGATCTGGCTCGCCGTCATCTTCGCGCTGGTGTTCATGACCGGCTTCCTCACCTGGGCCGCCGCAGGCGCCACCACCTCGGTCATCCCTCTGACGGGTCTGCTCGCCGGTGGCCTGAGCCTCTCGGTCCCGCTGATCTTCGGCGCCATGGCCGGTGTGCTCAGCGAGCGGGTCGGCGTGGTCAACATCGCGATCGAGGGTCAGCTGCTCGCCGGCGCCTTCACGTCGGCGGTCGTCGCCACGGCGACGGGCAACCCCTTTATCGGTCTGCTGGCCGCGGGCGTCTCGGGCGTGCTGGTGTCGTTCGTGCTGGCGGCCTTCGCCATCAAGTACTTCGTCGACCAGGTGATCGTCGGTGTCGTGCTCAACGTGCTCGTGGTCGGACTGACGAGCTTCCTGTTCTCGCAGGTGCTCGCCCCCAACGCCGAGACGCTGAACTCGCCCCCGCGCTTCCCGCGTCTGCCGATCCCGCTGCTGGCCGACATCCCGATCCTCGGGCCGATGCTGTTCAACCAGACGATCATCGTCTACCTGATGTACGTCACGGTCGCCCTGGTCTACGTCGGTCTGTTCCACACCCGCTGGGGCCTGCGCCTCCGCGCGGTCGGCGAGCACCCGCAGGCCGCTGACACGGTCGGCATCAACATCGCCAAGACCCGCTTCTGGAACGTCGCCCTCGGTGGCGCCATCGCCGGCCTGGGTGGAGCGTTCTTCACGCTCGGCTCCGTCGGCGCCTTCAACAAGGAGATGACGGCCGGCGCCGGTTACATCGCCCTCGCGGCGGTCATCTTCGGCCAGTGGGACCCGATCCGCGCGACGCTGGCGGCCCTGCTGTTCGGTTTCGCCTCGAACCTGCAGAACACCCTCGGCGTCATCGGTTCGCCGGTGCCGAGCGAGTTCATGCTCATGCTGCCGTACGTGGTGACGATCTTCGCCGTCGCCGGTCTGGTCGGAAAGGTCCGCGGCCCCGCGGCCGCCGGCAAACCGTACGTCAAGGGCTGACCGGCCCGACCACCCTTCCCTTCACGAGAGGACCCACCACTCCACGATGACCGACATCGACTGGAACGAACTCCGTTCCGCCGCCACGGATGCCATGCACCGCGCGTACGCGCCCTATTCCCGCTTCAAGGTGGGCGCCGCGGCGCTCGTGGCCGACGGCCGGATCGTCTCCGGATGCAACGTCGAGAACGCCTCGTACGGCGTGACGTTGTGCGCCGAATGCGGACTCGTGTCCGACCTGCACATGAGCGGGGGCGGCCAGCTGGTCGCCTTCGTGTGCGTCGACGGTGAGGGTCGCACGCTCATGCCGTGCGGCCGCTGCCGCCAGCTGCTGTTCGAGCACGCGATCCCGGGCATGCTGCTCGAGACCGTCAGCGGCATCCGGACCATCGACGAGGTGCTGCCCGACGCCTTCGGCCCGCGCGACCTCGAGGAGGCGGCCCGATGACCGCCGAGCAGTTCGACGCGGTCGACATCATCCGTGCGCAGCGCGACGGCAAGGCGATCTCCGAGGGCGAGATCCGTTGGCTCGTCGACGCGTACACGCGCGGCTACGTCATGGACGCGCAGATGGCGGCATTCACGATGGCGGTCCTGCTGAACGGTCTCGGCCGCGAACAGATCCGCGTGCTGACCGACGCGATGATCGCCTCGGGCGAGCGCATGGACTTCTCGTCGCTCGGCAAGACCACGGTCGACAAGCACTCCACCGGAGGCGTGGGCGACAAGATCACGCTGCCGTTGGCTCCGCTGGTCGCCGCGTTCGGTGTCGCCGTGCCGCAGCTCTCGGGTCGCGGCCTCGGCCACACCGGGGGCACGCTCGACAAGCTCGAGTCGATCCCCGGCTGGCGCGCGGCGCTGTCGAATGACGAGATCATGGCGCAGCTGCGCGACGTGGGCGCTGTCATCTGCGCCGCCGGCGCCGGTCTCGCCCCCGCCGACAAGAAGCTGTACGCCCTGCGCGACGTCACCGGAACCGTCGAGGCGATCCCGCTGATCGCCTCGAGCATCATGTCGAAGAAGATCGCAGAGGGCACCGACTCGCTCGTGCTCGACGTGAAGTTCGGCTCGGGCGCCTTCATGCAGGACATCGACCGCGCGCGTGAGCTCGCCGAGACCATGGTCGCCCTCGGCACCGACTCGGGCGTGAACACGACGGCGCTGCTCACCGACATGAACGTGCCGCTGGGGCTTGCGATCGGCAACGCCAACGAGGTGCGCGAATCGGTCGAGGTGCTCGCCGGCGGCGGACCCGCCGACGTGGTCGAGCTGACCGTCGCCCTCGCGCGTGAGATGCTGACCCTCGCCGACAAGCCCGACGCCGACGTCGAAGCGGCCCTGTCGGACGGCCGCGCGATGGACGTGTGGAAGCGCATGATCCGCGCGCAGGACGGCGATCCGGATGCCGCTCTGCCCACGCCCCGCGAGACGCACACGGTGGTCGCCGACCGCTCCGGTGTCGTCACGCGCGTCGACGCCCTGCCCTTCGGCATCGGTGCGTGGCGCCTGGGCGCCGGCCGCGCCCGCGCCGAGGACGCCGTGGTGCACGCCGCAGGCATCGACCTGCACGTGACGGTCGGTCAGTCCATCAGCGCCGGTCAGCCGCTGTTCACCCTCTCGGCCGATGATGAGACGCGCTTCTCGCGCGCGCTCGACGCGGTCGAGGGAGCGTGGGAGATCGGCGACACCGCTCCCTCCGGGCGGTCGCTCGTGCGCGAACGCATCACCGCGTGATGGCATCCGGAAAGAGGAGCACCATGGCCACCGAAGACGTCCGCATCGGCGGCCGGAAGATCAGCGAGCTGCCGAAGGTCTCGCTGCACGATCACCTCGACGGCGGCCTCCGCCCCGAGACGGTGCTCGAACTCGCCGACGAGGTGGGTCTCGACCTGCCCGCCGACGATGCGAAGGGCCTCACCGCCTGGTTCAGCGACCACCTCGACGGAGGCTCCCTCGAGGACTACCTCGAGAAGTTCGACGCGACCGTCGGTGTGATGCAGACCCGCGAGGGTCTCGTGCGCGTGGCGAAGGAGTTCGTCGAAGACCTCGCCGCCGACGGCGTCGTGTACGGCGAGGTGCGGTGGGCTCCCGAGCAGCACCTCACCCGCGGACTGAGTCTCGACGATGTGGTGGATGCCGTGCAGGAGGGCATCGAAGAGGGTGAGGACGCCGCCGACGCACGCGGACACGACATCCGCGTCGGTCAGCTGCTGACCGCCCTGCGCCACAACGACAACGCGCGCGACATCGCCGAGCTCGCCGTCTCGTGGCGCGGTCGCGGTGTCGTCGGCTTCGACCTCGCCGGCCCCGAGGACGGGTTCCTGCCGTCGCGCCACCGCGAGGCGTTCGACTACCTCGCGCAGGAGTTCTTCCCCACGACCGTGCACGCGGGCGAGGGGGCGGGACTGGCATCCATCCGCTCCGCCCTGATCGACGGTCGCGCCCTGCGCCTCGGCCACGGCGTGCGCATCGCCAACGACCTCGACGTCGTCTCGCGTGAGGGCGAAGAGGTGCAGGTCACTTTCGGCGACCTGGCGCGGTGGGTGCGCGACCGCGAGATCACGCTCGAGCTGTCGCCGACGTCGAACCTGCAGTCGGGTGCCGTCACGGCCTGGGGCGACACGATGGACGCCCACCCGTTCGACCTGCTGTACCAGCTCGACTTCTCGGTGACCGTGAACGTCGACAACCGCCTGATGAGCGCGACCACGCTCACGCGCGAGCTCGGTCTGCTCGCTCAGGCTTTCGAGTACGACCTCGACGACCTCGAGGCGTTCCAGCTCAACGCCGCCGCCGGGGCCTTCCTGCCGGTGGAGGAGCGCGAGGAGCTCATCGAGATCATCAGCGAGGGCTTCCAGCGCTGAGCCGGGCTGTTGGGGGGCGCGCACCTGCGGGTGCGCGCCCCTTCGCGCATTCCCTTGGTTGAGTCTCCAGGAAACGCCGCTGCCACGTCCGGCGCGCGGTGTGTGTGGACACTCAACGGGGGTGTGGACGGGGCGCCGAGTGAGCGGGACGCTCAGGGCGCGGCACCGACCACCGTGTAGCGCGTGCTCGGCCGACCGGCCGTCGAGTAGTCGAGGCTGCGGGTGCACTCGCCGTCCTCGGCGATGTGCTCGAGGTAGCGGCGGCAGCTGACCCGCGAGAGCCCGAGGCGATCGGCGACCTCCGAGGCGCTCGCGGACCCGAGCTCGACCAGCGCCGAGCGCACCAGATCCAGGGTGGGCCGCGACAGGCCCTTCGGCAGCGGGCGGCGGGTGATCGGTCGGAGCACGGCATCGACGCCCTGCTGGTCGAGGGAGCCCGCGACCGCGGCCGACGATCGACGTTCGGCGAGCACGTCGTCGATGCGCGCGTGCAGCTCTCCCGCGGTGAAGGGCTTCACCAGGTAGTGCTGCACGCCCATGAGTCGGGCGGTGCGCACGGTGTCGACGTCACGAGCGGCGGTGACGGCGATCACCTCGGGCTGGGGCAGGCCCGCGTCGGCGCGTACGGCGCGGAGCGCATCGAGCCCCGAGAAGCCGGGGAGGTGAACGTCGAGCAACACGAGGTCGGGGCGGAGACGGTCGATCGCCGTCACGGCATCCGGACCGCTTCCTGCCGTCCCGACCAGCTCGCACGCCGGATGCGCCGAGACGAACCGGCCATGCAGAGACGCCACCGCGGGGATGTCGTCGACCACCAGCACCCGCAGCATCATGAGACCCTCTCCGCCACGGGCAGCGACACCTCGAACCGGGCGCCGCCCAGCGGGGACGGCACGACGCGGGCGTCGCCGCCGCGCCGCCGCGCCACACGGCGCACGAGGGCGAGCCCGATGCCGCGGGCACGGTCGCGGGTGTCCTTGGTGCTCACGCCCTCGTCGAAGACGTGCTCGCGCAGAGCGGCCGGCACCCCCGCTCCGCTGTCGTCGACCCGCACGTGCACCCCGGGCCCGGTGGCATCGACCTCGACCCGCAGACGATCGCCGGGGCGACAGGCCTCCAGCGCGTTGTCGACCAGGTTGCCGACGACCGTGACGAGGTCGCCGACCACCTCGGGAGCCGGGGTGCCGAGGGCCGCGACCTCGAGGGCGACGTCGAGCTCGCGCGAGCGGGCGAGCTTGACTGACAGCAGCGCCGTCAACTCGCTGCCCAGGGCCGCGGCATCCGGACCAGGATCGAGGGGACCGCCGGGCCGCACCCGCGCGATGAAGTCGCGGGCGTCGTCGTAGGCGCCGAGTTCCAGCAGGCCCGAGACCACGTGCAGCGAGTTGGCGAACTCGTGCGCCTGCGCCCGCAGTCCCTCGGTCAGCGATTGCTGGCCGTCCATCTGGCGCAGCGCCTCGTGGAGTTCGCTGTGATCACGCAGCAGCAGGGTCGCCCCCACCGAGCGACCGCGGTCGTCGCGCAGGCCGGTCGAGCGGGCGATGACGGGGCGTTCTCCGGCCAAGACCAGTCGCCCCTCGGGCTCACCGTCTTCCATCACCTGCAGCAGCGGGCCGTCGAGCGTCTCGTCCGCGCGCCGACCCACGAGCGGACCGCGGCCGATGAGCCTCTCGGCGGCGTCGTTGGCGCTCGTGACGATCCCGCGGTGGTCCACGCGCACCACGCCCTCGCTGAGGCGGTGCAGCATCGTCTCGCGCTCACCGACCATCTCGGCGATCTCGTCGGGCTCCAGACCGAAGATCCGCCGTCTGATGAGCGCCGCGACCCAGGCGGCGCCGAACACCCCCGCCACCGCCGCGCCGCCGAAGGCCAGCAGCAGGCCCGGCAGGCGCGATTGCAGGTCGGCGGCCAGCTCGGACTCCAGCACCCCGACCGAGACCGAGCCGATGACCTGCGCGCCCTCCTCGTCGCCGTCGGCGAAGACCGGCACCTTCACGCGATACGACTCGCCGAGCGTGCCGGTCTCGGTGCCCGACCAGACCTGCCCCGACAGGGGGATCGACGGATCGGTCGACACGCTCTCGCCGATGCGGTCGGGATTCGGGTGCGAGAAGCGGATGCCGGAGGGGTCGGTCACCACGACATAGGTCAGCGACGACGCCTCGCGGATCACCTCGGCGACGGGCTGGATCGCGACGGAGGGGTCGGGGTCGTCGAACGCCTCGACGATGACGGGCAGGCGCGCGATCGACAGGGCGACGCCCACCATGCGCTCGCGGTAGGAGTCGCGGATCGCGCTCTCCTGGATCCACACGGTGACGACGCCGGCTCCAAGGGTCACGACGCACACGATCAACGCCTGCAGCAGCAACAGCTGCAGTCTCAGCGACAGTGCTCGGACCACGGTTCATTCTCTCTCGTCACCCGCACCCGGCCGACGGTCGAGCGCGACCAATAGTTGCCGAACTCGGTCTTAGTTGCGCAAGCGCGACGGCATCCGCCTGCTCTGCCTACCGTGAGCGATCAGCGGGGAGGCGACGGAGCCTCCTCGAACTCGAAGAGGAGTACCGCGCATGCGTCGCACCACCTTTGCCCTCGTCCCGCTGGCCGCGCTGTCGGTCGTGGCCCTCACCGCGTGCAACCCGCAGGGTGCGGGAGCCGGGGGAGCAGCGGCGTCGCAGGATGCCGCATCCATCGACGCCGTGAACATCGTCGTCCCCGCCGACCCGGGCGGTGGCTGGGACCAGACCGGTCGCGCCGTCTCGGACGTGCTCACCGCAGGCGACCTCGTCGGCACCGCGGCCGTCAGCAACGTCGGCGGCGCCGGCGGCACCGTCGGCCTGGCCTCGCTCGCCAACGAGCGCGACCCCTACACGCTCATGGTCACGGGCCTGGTGATGGTGGGAGCCGTCGAGACCAACGCGGCCGAGAACCGCATCGAGGACACCACCCCGATCGCCCGCCTCACCGAGGAGCCCCTCGTGGTCGTGGTGCCCGCGGCGAGCGAGTACAAGACGCTGAAAGACCTCGTCGACGCCGTCGTCGCCGACGGGCAGGCCGTGACCATCACCGGCGGTTCGGCCGGCGGTGCCGACCACATCCTCGCGGGCCTCCTGCTCGAAGAGGCCGGGCTCACAGGCGCCGACATCACCACGAAGCTCAACTACGTGCCCAACGCCGGTGGCGGCGAGGCCGTGTCGCTGCTGCTCGGCAACAACGCCGCGGCCGGCATCTCGGGCGTGGGCGAGTTCGCCGAGTACGTCGACTCGGGCGACCTGCGCGCGCTCGCCGTGTCGAGCGAAGAGCCCGCGACGCTGCTGCCCGACGTGCCGACGATGACCAGCGAGGGCTTCGACGTCGTCTACACGAACTGGCGCGGACTGCTCGCACCCGGCGGGATCAGCGAAGCGGATGCCGAGGGCCTGACCAAGCTCGTGACCGACATGCACGCCTCCGACGCCTGGAAGAGCGTGCTCGAGGAGCGCGGCTGGACCGACGCCTTCCTCACGGGCGAGGAGTTCACCACGTTCGTCGACGAGAACATCGTCGACGTGTCGGGCACCCTGAAGAACATCGGGCTGGTGTCGTGACGACGACCGACGCACCGGGGCCGGCGACCGCCCGCCTCCGGTGGGACGCCGACCGGATCGGCAACGCGATCTTCGCGGGCGTCGTCTTCGGCCTCGGCGTCTTCGCCCTCGCCGGGGCCTTCGCCATCCGGGTGCCCGCAGGGGCCGCGATCGGCCCCCAGGTGTTCCCCTTCGCCGTCGCGGTCATCCTGCTCGGCTCGGGTGCGGCGCTCGTCGTCGCGGCGCTGCGGGGCCGGGTCGCCCCGCGCGAAGAGGGCGAGGACATCGACCCCGACGCCACGACCGACTGGTGGACGATCCTCAAGCTCGTCGCCCTGATGGTCGCCGTGCTGCTGCTTCTCGAACTGCTCGGCTGGTGGATGGTCGCCGCCCTGCTGTTCGGCGGCGTCGCCTGGACCCTCGGTGCCAAGCGCCCCTGGGTCGCCTTCCTCGTCGGTCTCGTCATCGGCATCGGCACCCAGCTCCTCTTCGGTGAGGGCCTGGGCCTCTTCCTTCCTCGCGGGGCCGCCTTCGACTGGTGGTACGGCCCCGGACCCCTGTTCGGCTAGGAGACCGTCGACATGGATGCTGTCAACTCCCTCATGGAGGGATTCGCCACCGCGCTGCAGCCGGAGTACCTGCTGTTCGCGCTGCTCGGCGTCGTCATCGGAACCGCGGTCGGAGTGCTCCCGGGCATCGGACCCGCCATGACGGTGGCGCTGCTGCTGCCGCTGACCTACTCGCTGTCGCCGACGGCGGCCATCATCACCTTCGCCGGGATCTACTACGGCGGGATGTACGGAGGCTCGACCACCAGCATCCTGCTGAACACCCCCGGCGAGTCGGCCTCGGTCATCACCGCGATCGAGGGCAACAAGATGGCCAAGCTCGGTCGTGGAGCGGCGGCCCTGGCCACCGCGGCGATCGGCTCATTCATCGCCGGCACGATCGCCACGGCGTTGCTGACCCTGTTCGCGCCCCTGCTGGCGCGCTTCGCGGTCAACCTCTCCCCGGCCGACTTCGTCGCCCTCATCGTGGTCGCGTTCATCACCGTGGGGGCCCTGCTGGGCTCCTCGCCCGCGCGCGGCCTCGCCTCGCTCGGCATCGGACTGCTCGTGGGCTTGATCGGCACCGAGGCGACGACCGGTCAGGCGCGGTACACGATGGGCGTGCTGGCCCTCTCCGACGGCGTGAGCGTCGTGCTCGTGGCCGTCGGCCTCTTCGCCGTCGGCGAGACCCTGTACGTCGCCGCGCGCCTTCGGCACGGTACGGTCCCGGTCATCCCCGTCACGCGCGGCTGGCGCAGCTGGATGACGCGAGAGGACTGGAAGCGCTCGTGGAAGCCGTGGCTGCGCGGCACCTTCATCGGCTTCCCGATCGGCACCATCCCCGCCGGCGGGGCCGACGTGGCGACCTTCCTGTCGTACGCGAGCGAGAAGAAGCTGTCGAAGAACAAGGAGCAGTTCGGTCGCGGCGCAATCGAGGGCGTCGCCGGTCCCGAGGCGGCCAACAACGCCGCCGCGGCGGGCGTGCTCGTGCCGCTCCTGACCCTGGGTCTTCCGACGACGGCGACCGCGGCCATCATCATCACGGCGTTCCAGTCCTACGGCATCCAGCCCGGACCCCAGCTCTTCCAGAACCAGGGCGACCTCGTGTGGGCGCTGATCGCGAGCCTGTACATCGGCAACGTGCTACTGATCGTGCTGAACCTGCCGCTGGCGGGCCTGTGGGTGAAGGTGCTGCAGATCCCGCGTCCGTACCTGTACGCGGGCATCCTCACCTTCGCGGTGCTGGGCGCCTACGCGGTGAGCTTCTCGACGCTCGACATCGTGATCCTGCTCATCGTGGGAGCGCTCGGGTACTTCATGAGGCGCTTCGGCTTCCCGATCGCCCCGCTCATCGTGGGTCTGATCCTCGGGCCCATGGGCGAGCAGCAGCTGCGCAAGGCGCTGCAGCTGAGCCAGGGCAACGTCGCCGACCTCGTGCTGCACCCGTTCGCCGCGAGCGCGTACGTGCTGCTGGCCGTGTTCCTCGTGGTGGGCCTGTGGCTGAAGCGTCGGCAGAGCCGGTACGAGCGGGCGCTGGAGGCCTCGCTCGCCGCGACCGAGGGGCACCCGCAGGCCGCGGTCGACCACCTGTGGGAGCCGGGCGAGCGCCCGACCGACGTGCGGACGGAGTCGATCCGCGCCGAGCTCGCGGCCGAGAAGGCGCGGACTGCGCGGGGCGAGCCTCCGCGGGAGTGACACCCTGTCGAGTGTCCACGACACGCCGCTACCGGGCGCGGGGAGCGGCGTGTCGTGGACGTTCGGCGGGGGGTTCGAGCACCGCGATGTGCACAACTCCGGAGATCGAGTGACGATCGACCCCTCGGGGCGGTGTGAGGGCGGGTCCCGGCGCATATCTCCGGAGTTGGGTGCCGAGGGAGCGGCGCGGGCCGACCGCGTCACAGGCCGGGCAGTAACGGCCCACGGCGAACGAGGGCTCGAGCGAGTGCCGAACCTCGTCGTGATGGAACAGCACATCTTCCGCGAGGAGTCTGATCGGAACGAAGCCGCGCTCGACGGCGGCAAGGTCACGACGTCGGTCGCGTTTGACGGTCTGCCAGTCGCCATGGAACTGCTGGCTGTCGCACTCGACGATGAGCCAGCCGTCGACCAGAAAGTCCACGCGGCCGACGCCCTTGATCCGCACCTGGAGTTCGACGTGGCATCCGATACTCCGCAAGACGAGCCGGACCAGCGACTCGATGCCGGACTCGCTGCGTCTGTCCAGCAGACCGCGGAGGACGCTGAACCGGTGAGGAAGCCTCACGAAGATGTCCGCGATGTCGCGTTCGTCGACATGGCCCAGGTGCCACGCGCTGTCGAGCGTGGCGACGGCGTCACGTGGCGTCTGGCATCGGACTGCCTGCACAAGCGCTTCCACGAGGTCGGTGACCGCGCTCTCTCGGGGCGCCGTGGAGCGACGCCAGTGATAACGGACTCCCTTCGGAGCGGCTGGACGTCGGCTGGCGTGCGACTCCTGTTGGACGTGCAGCCCGGAGCGGCGACGGACGAAGACGCCGACTGCCTCCAATAGGCTGACGCAGTCGAGACGTCCGCCGAGGCTCGCGGACTCGACGAGATCCGGCCGGGAGCCGGCGGGCACGTACGAGCCCCGACGAACGCGCTGGAGTGCTCCGCTTCGTACCGCGGAATCGATCGCCCGGCGCGACATCCCCGCGTCGCGCAGCATCGACGAATTCCATACGAGCCGGGGGAGGTCGGTCGGCCACTCGAGAGGGTTCGTCATCGCTCCACCGTGGGGTCCAAAGCGCCCCCTGCACCTGCGTCAAAGCCGGATCTGTGAACAACACGCGGCGCCGGGCACCTGGGGAGGGACTGTGTGGAGGGGGCCGAACTCCGGAGAATCGGCTGCGTGCGGCGCGGGAGGCGGGTTTCCGGTGGCCCGGGTCTTTCGATCTCCGGAGTTACGCCGCAACGGAAGGAGCCCTCCGGCAGCCGTTCACGCCACCGACGTCTCGTCGTCGCGCCGCGTCATCGGCCGGTCGTGCGCGGGGCGAGCACAACTCCGGAGATCCTGACTCGAAGACCCTGATCCGGTCGCGATTTCCGCGGAAACGCGAGGAATCTCCGGAGTTCGGCCCAGGACCGCGCGCAGCCGCTCGCGACGCTCGCCCTCACGGCCGCGGCAGAAACCCCGCCAGCTCGTCGGCGATGACGCGGTCGACCTCGGCCGGATCGGCCGTGGGGGTGCCGTCGCCGGGCTGCGGGCCGTACGCGCCGAACGACGCGTGCGAGGCACCGGGGATCTCCACGAACGTCGCATTCGCGGGGAGTTCGCCCTTGGCATCCGCGATCTTCTGGGGAGTCGAGAGCCCGTCCTCCGAACCCGACAGGCTCAGGACGGGCAGACCGGATGCCGAGAGGTCGTTCGCGCAGTACGAGGCGAACAGCACCAGGGCATCGGCGTCGGATGCCAACTGGCAGGCCCGGACGCCGCCGAGGGAGTGACCGCCGACCGCCCAGCTCGACACTCCGGGCGCGAGCTCCGTGAACGTCGACAACGGCCGCGGGTCGAAGAAGGCGAGGTTCAGCCACGGACGGGTGATGACGACGGTGATGCCGTCGTCGACGACCGTGTCGACGAAGGTCGCGATATAGCCCTCGGCCTCGACCTTCGCGCCCGGGATGAACACGAGCCCCTGCCCGGTTGCGCCCGAGGCGGGGGAGAGCACGATGCCCGTGCCGTCGGAGCTGATCGTGAGGCCGGGATTCGCCTCGGCGGCCGCGAGAGGCTCGGCTTCGGCACCCATGACACCCACCTGCGTGTAGATCAGGATGCCGCCGATCAGCAGGACGACGATCGCGGCCAGACCCCCGAGGATCCAGCGCAGAAGACGACGACGCCGGCGGGGCGCTCGGGGCGCTCCGCCGGCGTCGGACGGGGTCGTGTCGGTCACCTGTCGAGGGTAACGCGGGGCTCAGGCGGGCAGCGCCGCCCTGCGGGCCGCGACGATCTCGACGATGCGCGCGTACAGCGGGTGCGCAGCGTCCAGCCCGGTGACCTCGGCGGTGAACGCCTCGGCATCGAGCTCGCGCAGCATGCGCTGCAGGTCGACGGCCTGGGTGTCCTCGGTGTCCGAGAACTCGAGGGCGGCGGCCATGGCGGCGACGAGGGCGTCGACGGGCAGGCCCCGATCCACGGCCTCGGCGGCGGGCCCGACGAAACGCTCGTGACGCGAGAGCTTGCGCAGCGGCTGACGTCCCACGCGCCACACGGTGTCGGGGAGGGCGGCGTTGCGGAAGCGGCGCAGGATCGTCGAGCGGTACTCGCTCTGCACGCCGGCATCCAGCTCGTGCTTTTCGACCAGCAGCGCGCTGGTCTCCTCGAGTGCGGCCTCGACCTTCGCCGCGATCTCGGGGTTCGCGAGGGCGTCGGAGATGCGCTCGATGCCCGCCTGCGCGCCGAAGTACGCGGTGGTGGCGTGCCCGGTGTTCACGGTGAAGAGCTTGCGCTCGATGTACGGCTCGAGGTCGTCGACGAAGTGCGCCCCCGGGATGTGCGGCGGGGTGTCGCCGAACGGCGCGGCCTCGATCGCCCACTCGTAGAAGGGCTCGACGGTGACGTCGACGCCGCCCTGGGCCTGCGCCGGAACGATGCGGTCGACCGCGGTGTTGGCGAACACGGCACGGGCCGCCAGGGCGTCCCACGACTCGCCGGCCAGCTCCACCACGTGCTCGCGCAGCTGATCGGTCGCGCCGATCGCGTTCTCGCACGCCATGATCTGCAGCGGCGGGAGCGCGGGGTCGCGCAATGCGAGGCCCGCGACGATGTGCGGGGCGACGAACTTCAGGATCGTCGGGCCGACGGCGGTGGTCACCACGTCGGCGGTGGCGATCTCGTCGACGAGGGCCTCCGCGTCGACCGAGCTGTCGATCGCGCGGAAGTTCGTCACCTGCTTGTCGACGCCTCCGTCGCCCACCTCGTGGACCGTGTACGACGACGCCGAGTTGATCGCCTCGACGAGGGCCGCCGAGACGTCGGAGAAGACGAGGTCGTATCCGCCCTCGTGCAGCAGCAGACCGACGAATCCCCGGCCGATGTTGCCGGCGCCGAAGTGGACGGCCTTCATGCGTTGACGGAGCCCGAGAGGGCCTGGAAGAGCTCCTCGGGGGAGGAGGCGGTCTTCAGGCGTGCGACGTCGTCCTCCTCGGAGAACAGGATCGCGATCTGCGACAGGATCTCGAGGTGCTCGTCGCCCTTGCCGGCGATACCGATGACGAAGGTGACGGGCTCCCCGCCCCAGTCGACGCCGCCGTCGTAGCGCACGACGGAGAGGCCCGACTCGAGGATGGCCTGCTTGGTCTCGTTGGTGCCGTGCGGGATCGCGAGCTCGTTGCCCATGTACGTCGACACGGTCTCTTCGCGCTGCTGCATGGCGGCGAAGTAGTCGGCGGTGACGGCGCCGGTGGCCTGGAGCAGGTCGGCGGCCTCCTTCATCGCCTCCTCGCGGGTGGCACTGCCGGGGTGGATGCGGACGGATTCGCTGCGGAGGACGTTCGACATGGTTCTCGCCTTTCTCGTCGTGCTGTCCAGCCTCGCAAACCGCGGGCCGGACGGGAAGACGCCAGGGGTCGGGCTGACGCACCGACCCCTGGCGTGCTAGGGGATTACTTGGTCTCGTGCTGGGCGCGCACCATCTCCACGACCTCGTCGTACTTCGGCGAGTTCATGAAGTTGTCGACCGACACGTGGAGCGAGTCGGGCGACTGCGCCTTGGCGCGGTCGGTGAGCTGGTTCTGCGTGATGACCAGGTCGGCCGAGCCGTCGAGGTTCGCGATCGCCTGGTTGGTGACCGTGACGCCGTCGATGCCGGCCTTCTTGATCTTGTTGCGCAGGACGCTGGCGCCCATAGCCGAGGAGCCCATGCCGGCGTCGCAGGCGAACACGATGTTGTTCAGCTGCTTGGTCGCCACGGCTCCGGCGGCGCCGCCGAGGGCGGCGTCGACATCGCGGTCGGCCGCCTCGGTCGTGCCCGAACCGGTGGTGCCGGCGGCGCGGGTGCGGAGGGCGCCGAGGGCCGACGACTCCTTGCCCTTGTTCGCGGCGGTCTGGTCGATGGCGGCGGCGAAGCTGTCGCCCTCGGCCTCCTGGTCGCGCTTGCGCGAGGCGCGGAGGATGATGCCGGCCACCAGGAAGGTCACGACGGCGGCGACGACCACCGAGAGGTAGACCACCAGGAGGTTGGCGGGACCGGCACCGATCGCGGCGACGGTGACGGCGATGATGCTGCCGGGCGCGGCCGGGAAGGCCAGGCCGCCCTGGAAGATCATGTTCGTCGCGACACCCGAGGCGCCACCGGCGATCAGCGCGAGGATCGTCATGGGCTTCGCGAGGGCGTACGGGAAGTAGATCTCGTGGATGCCGCCGAGGAACTGGATGATGATCGCGCCGGGAGCCGACGCCTTGGCCGCACCGACACCGAAGAAGGTGAAGGCGAGCAGCAGACCCAGGCCGGGGCCGGGGTTCGCCTCGATGAGGAACAGGATCGACTTGCCCGACTCCGCCGCCTGCTCGATACCGAGCGGGGTGAACACACCGTGGTTGATGGCGTTGTTGAGGAACAGCACCTTGGCCGGCTCGACGATGATCGACAGCACCGGGAGCAGGTTGAACTGCACGAGGAACGCGACGATGCTGCCGAGGACCGCGCTGATGCCGAGGAAGACCGGACCGAAGGCGAAGAAGCCGATGATCGCGAGGATCATGCCCAGGATGCCGGCGGAGAAGTTGTTCACGAGCATCTCGAAGCCGGGGCGGATCTTGCCGTCCCACAGCTTGTCCATCTGCTTGGTGACCCAGGCCGCGAGCGGGCCCATGATCATCGCGCCGAGGAACATCGGGATGTTGGTACCGACGATGACACCCATCACGGCGATGGTCGCCACGACGCCACCGCGGGCGCCGTAGACGATGCGTCCACCGGTGTTGGCGATCAGCAGCGGCAGCAGGTAGGTGATCATGACGCTGACCAGGCCGACGTAGCCCTGGTAGGTGCTGCCGTCTTCGTTGGCCGTGAGCGCGGTCATGGCGCCGGGCCAGTTGATGGTCGCGGCGTTGCCGCCTCCGCCGAGGATCTCGGCGACCGGGGCCCAGTGCCAGCCGAACGGGCTGTCGGCACCGAAGAATCCGGCGGGGATGAAGAGCATGGTGATGAAGCCCCATGCGATGAACGCCGCGATGTTCGGCATGATCATGCCGGAGAGGAACGTACCGAATCGCTGGACTGCGATCCGTGCCCCTCCCGGCTTCTTGGCGGGTGACGTCGTCGTCATTGCTGTGTCTCCTTGACTGGCTGTACGGCCGGGGCCGTGTGGGGGGTACGGCTTTCGCCGCGGTGTCGACGGGGCGGCCGGAACCGCCCCGGGGTTCACGGGGTGTGGACGAGAGAGGAGGCGGCCTGGGCTGCCTCGCGGGCGGAGGCCGCGTCGTCCGCGGCCAGGGCGGCCTCGGCGATGCGGCGGGCATCGTCGAGAGTGTGGGTGAGCAGGGTCGCGCGCACGTCGGCGAGGGCCGTGGGGGCCATCGACAGCGTGGTGGCGCCGAGCCCGACGAGCACGACGGCGAGCATCGGGTCGGCCGCGGCCTCTCCGCAGATGCCGACGGGCTTGCCGTGCGTGCGGCCCGCGGCCCCGACCTCGCGGATGAGGCGGAGAACGGCCGGATGCCACGGGTCCTGGAACGACGCGACCGAGCCGAGCAGGCGGTCGGCGGCGAGCGTGTACTGCGTCAGGTCGTTCGTGCCGATCGAGGCGAAGTCGGCGATCTCGAGGATGCGGTCGGCCAGGAGAGCCGAGGAGGGGACCTCGACCATGACGCCGGTCGTCTTGAGGCCGTAGTCCTTCGCCAGCGCGGTGAAGTACCGGGTCTCCTCGACGGTCGAGACCATGGGCGCCATGACCCACAGGTCGGCGGGGCCGGCCTCGGACGCCCGGGTCGCGGCATCCGCTTCGGCGAGGGCCGTCAGCTGCTCGCGCAGGATGTCCTCGCTGGCGCGGAGGGCGCGCAGGCCACGCAGACCCAGCGCGGGATTCTCTTCGTGCGCGTCGTTGAGGAACGGCAGGGGCTTGTCGGCGCCGGCGTCGAGCACGCGCACGACGACCTTCTTGCCGGGGAAGGCGCTGAGCAGTTCGATGTACGCCGCGCGCTGCTCCTCGACCGTGGGGGCCGAGCTGGAGCTGAGGAAGAGGAATTCGGTGCGGAACAGGCCCACGCCCTCGGCGCCGAGCTCGACGGCCTCGCCGGCTCCGCCGGGCTTGCCGAGGTTGGCCAGCAGGGGGACCTTCGTGCCGTCGGCGAGGGCGCCGTCGGTGATGGGGGCGGATGCCGAGGCGGCTCGGACTGCGGCACGGTTCTCGGCCCGCGCCAGGTCGTCGGCGCTCGGGTCGACGGTCACGACGCCGGCTGCGGCATCCACGATCACCGTCTGGCCGTCGACGAGGTCCTTCGCGCCGGCGGCGCCGACGACCGCGACGATCGACTTCTCGCGGGCCAGGATCGCGGTGTGCGAGGTGGGACCGCCCTCGGTGGTGACCAGGGCCAGCACCTTGTCGAGGTCGAGCAGGGCGGTGTCGGCCGGGGCGAGGTCTTTCGCGACCAGCACGAAGGGGTGACCGGGGTCGGGGATGCCGGGGGCCGCGACGCCGCGGAGGCGCGCGATCACGCGCTGGGCGACGTCGTCGAGGTCGGCCGCGCGCTCGCCGAGGTAGCCGCCGAGGGCCACGAGCTGCTCGCGGAACGAAGCGAAGGCGTCGTGCACCGCGAACTCGCCGGTCTTGCCGGCGGCCAGGCGCGCGTCGACCTCGGCTTCGAGGGTGGGGTCTTCGGCGATCATCGCCTGCGCCTCGAGCACGTCGCGGGCGGCGCCACCGGCCTCCGCGCCGCGGGCCTCCAGCTCGCGGGCGACGGCGCCGATGGCCTCGCGCACGCGGGCGGTCTCGTCGTCGACCGAGAGCTCGCTCTTGGCGTCCTTCGGGGCGGGCAGGGGCTCGGCCATGCGCGCGATGGGTCCCTGGGCGACGCCCAGTCCGATTCCGACTCCACGGAGTTCCGTCATGGTGCTGTGTTTCCTTTACTCGGCGTCGTGGTCGGTGGTCAGAAGTTCGGCGAGGCGCTCCAGCGTCGCCTCGGCGTTGTCGCCGTCGGCGACGAGGGTCACGTAGTCGCCCTGCTCGAGCCCCAGGGCGATGATCCCCAGGATGCTCGCGGCGTTGACCGGCTTTCCGGCGTCTTTGGCGAGGGTGACGGGGATGCCGGAGTCTTTCGCGGCCTGCGCGAAGAGCTTCGCGGGGCGGGCGTGCAGGCCGTGCGACGAGCCGATGCGGACGGTGCGGGTCAGGTGGGGCATGAGTGTCCTCTCCGTCGAGTTCAGATCGTGTCCGCGGGCTGGGCGGAACGCAGGGCGTCCTCGACCAGGGCGAGGGTTCGGATGCCGCTCTGGTCGGCGAAGACGTCGTCGGGCAGCAGCACGACGGTCACGCCGCGCGGGGCGGCCTCGAGGCGGATGCGCTCGAGTTCGGGCGCGAGGTGCGGGCCCACCAGCACGAGATCGGCGGCGTCGAGGTCGATCGGGAGGGACCGCGACGTTCCCGCCGAGGCGGAGTAGTCCAGGCCCTTCTCGTGCGCAGCACGACGAACGCGTTGCGCGACGAACGTGCTCGACGCACCCGCTCCACACACCACGAGGATCCTCATCGACCGGCCTTTCTTCCTCTCGATTGTCCGCACCCGTCTCACAGCGGACAACCAGGTTCGTTTCCCACCCCCCGGAACGCGGATGCCGCGGCCGCCCGCTGCGCGCACCGTCTCGCCCCGCGCCGGGGGCGGACGGGCGTGAAAGGATGGTCGGAACGCTGCCAACCGGGGCGGTGCGGAGGACGGATCGTGACGACCAAGGCTCGCCAAGACCGCCTGCTGGCCCTGCTCATGCGGGACGCGGAGTGGTCGACCGCGGCGTCGCTCGCCGACGCGCTGGGCGTGACCCCGCGCAGCGTGCGCTCGTACGTCACGGCGATCAACGCCCGCGTCCCGGGCGGCGCCGCGATCGAGTCGGGGCCCCTCGGCTACCGCGCCGGGTCCGACGCCGCGGCGGCCCTTCGGGCGTTGACGGGGGCGGATGCCGGCACCCCGCGCGACCGCCTGCACACGCTCGTGCGCCGGTTGCTCGATTCCGCCGACGGCATCGACGTGTTCGAGACCGCCGACGCCCTGCACGTGAGCACCGCGACCCTCGAGGCCGACCTCGCGCGCGTGCGCGGGCTGCTCGGCGGCACCGAGCTGACCCTCGAGCGCTCGGCATCCACCGCCCGTCTTCGCGGCACGGAGGTCGCCCAACGCCGACTGCTGTCCAAGCTCGCGCACGACGAGATGGACGCCGGACTCTTCGACCTCGACGCCCTGCGGCGCACGCTCGGCGAGCAGTCGGTCGGTGCCCGCGCGTTCGGGCCGTTCAAGGCCGAACTCGTCGCGGAGCTCGGCGCCCTCGGCTACTACGTCAACGAGATCGGCATCGGCGACGTGGTCATGCACATCGCCATCGCCGCCGACCGCACCACGCGCGACCGGGCCCTCGGCTCTCCGGGCGGTGATTCGTCGGATGCCGCGGCCGCCGTCGTCGCGCTGCTCGACCGCCTGACGGTCAAGCACATCGGCGTGCAGCTCGGCTCGGGCGACCTGCGCCACCTCGCCACCCTCGTGCTGACCCGTATCGTCGCGCCCGGATCCCCGGCCGGCGACGACGTGCGCTCCCGCCTCGACCCGGCCGTCGAGGTGGCCGTCCGGCGGGTCGTCGAGAACGCGGCATCCGAGTTCCTCGTCGACATCGCCCACGACGACTTCATCCTGCGCCTCGCGCTGCACGTGCAGAACCTGCTGCACCGCGCGAAGGAGCAGGCGTGGTCGCGCAATCCGCTCACGCGCTCGTTGAAGTCGACGTACCCGATGATCTTCGAGGTCGCGGTGTACATCGCCAAGGGGCTGCAGGACGGCCTCGGCATCCCGATCCTCGACGACGAGATCGCCTACATCGCCATGCACGTCGGAGGTCGCCTCGAGCGCAGCCGTCGCGCCGATCAGCTGCTGACCGCGACGATCGTGTGCCCCGGCTACTACGAGCTGCACGAACTGCTGCGCTCGAGCATCGATCGCTCGCTCGGCCAGGCGATCGAGGTCGTCGGCGTCGAGACCCGCATCGACCCCGCGTGGGGTTCCATCGACACCGACCTGGTGCTCACGACCATCGACCCGCCACGGCCGGGCGACCGGTTCGTGCGGATCCAGCCGTTCCTCACCGACGCCGACGTCGAGCGCGTGCAGGCCGCCGCCGGTCGCATCCGCCGCGGGCGTCGCCTCGCCCGTCTGCGGGCAGAGCTCGAGCGGTACTTCGCCCCCGAGGCTTTCGTGCGGGGGCTGGATGCCGCGAACGGCGAGGCCGGCGTGATCCAGCGCCTCGGCGGCATGCTCGTCGAACAGGGCGTGATCGACGAGGCGTACGTGGACCGCGCGGTCGAGCGCGAGTCGATCTCGTCGACCGCCTTCACCGACGCGCTCGCCGTGCCCCACGCGATGGGCATGACCGCGACGCAGACCCGCATCGCGATCGGCATCGCTGACCCCTCGATCGAGTGGGGCGAGGGGCGCGTGCAGGTGGTCGCGCTCGTGGCCTTCAGCGAAACCGACCGCGAGGCCTTCCAGACCGTGTTCGAGCAGTTCGTCGAGGTGTTCAGCGAGCGCGACAGCGTGCAGCGCATCGTGCGCCGCGCGACCTCGTTCCCGGCGTTTCTGGATGAGCTGGTCGCGGTGATCGACGGCTGACGCGGGGCTTCGCCGGGCTGACGCGGGCTTCGTCGAGCTGACGCGGGCTTCGTCGAGCTGACGCGGGGTCTCGCCGGGCTGACGCGGGGTCTCGCCGGGCGCGGGTCGCGCTCTTCGGGTTTGGGGCGCATTTCGCACCTTGGGGCGGGAAATTCACGCCCCAACTGACAAATCCCGCCCCAAACCTGCCCAGCCCTTCTCTCCGTCGCGCCGGGCGGCGTGATCACGCCCGGGCGCGGAGTGTCGGCGCCGTGTCGTGGGACACCCGATGACGTCGGTTTGGGGCGGAATCTCGCAGTTTGGGGCGAGCAAATCTCGCCCCAAACTGCGAGATTCGCCCCAAACCGGGGGGGCCAGAGGGGCCCGCCTCAGCGCGCGCGGATCCCGAAGCTCGCCAGCCGCTGGGCGAGGGTCTCTGCCGAGCGGAGGTGGGCCCATTTCCACCGAGCGAACGGTCGCTGGGTGGTCCCTCGGATCCAGTCCTCGCGCTGCTTCTCCTGCAGCAGGACGTCCTCGAGCGTGAGACCCGAGCGCATCGCTTCGTCGCGGTACTTCTTCTCGCCATCGAACTCGCCCCAGGCCCTCGCGTCGTCGAGGCCGAAGTCCACGTAGTAGTTCTGGCCGGAAGGGCCGGCGACGTGGACTTGGAGGTCGATCCGTGCGAAACCCAACTCCGTGAGGCGGATGCGACTGATGCTCTCTCCCGGCAGGTGGGCGCGTCCGTCGGCGAAAGCGAGGGCGCGGAGCGCACGAGCGCGACCATGGGCCGAGCGCGAAGCGATCGCGAGCACCTTCGCGCGGAGTTCGTCCGCCGCCTCGATGTCGTTCACACCGGGTTCTGGGGCGGTCACGGGCCGGAACGCGGCGTCGAGCGCGCAGACCGCGGTCTCGAACGACGCGGTGCGCGCGACGTCGGCCATCGTGCGCTCGAGGCTCGTGAATCGGACGCCGTGGCGCTGCACCTGCTGGTCTTCGGGCACCTCGCCGCGGTGCCTGACGACGAGTGACTGCGCGCCGGGCCGCTCGGACGGCAGGGTGATGTGCACCTTCGGCGAGGTCGGTGCCCGAACCGGGAGCCCGTGCAGAGCGGCGGCGGTCAGGTGGGAGAACAGCGGAGGCTCAGCGCTGGTCCGAGCCAATGCGCGAGCCCGCAAGATGATCCACTCCTCCGGGGTGGGCCGGTGGTCAGGATTGGCGCGGATGTAGACACCGGGCCGGAGTCGGACCAGATCGCCCGACCGAACCATCCGTCCCGTCTGTGCTGGACCGACGCCGTCGGCCCGCAGATCCTCCCAGGAGAGAAGGCGAGGAAGCGCGAGCATGACCCGAGTCTGCGTGGCGGCGGATGCCGGCATCCGTCCATCGGCGCATTCGGGGACGGTCGTCGAACGGTCGTCGCTGGGGAGGAGCCGTCCGTGAACTGCCCTCAATGGGGTTTGGGGCGCATTCCGTTGTTCGGGGCGATCAAAATACGCCCCAGACGACGAGATGCGCCCCAAACCGGAGACGCGGCGCGTCAGCGCACCGACACCAGCAACTCCTCGGCCCCGGCGCGCAGCGCGTCGAGGCGGCGGCGCGCCTTCTTCGCCGACGATCCGCGCACGTCGAGGTACAGCTTGAGCTTGGGCTCGGTGCCGCTGGGGCGCACGATGAGGCGCGAGCCGTCGTCGAGCCACAGGCGCAGCACGTCGCCCGGGGGCAGTCCGTCGACGCCGAGCAGCAGGTCGTCGATGCGCGACACGGCGATCTCGCCCACCGCGGCGGGAGGCTGGGCGCGCAGGGCGGCCATGATCCCGGCGATCTCGCTGACGTCGCTCACGCGCACCGAGATCTGGTCGCTCGCGAACGCGCCGAACGTGTCGCGGAACTCCTGCAGCAGGTCGGCCACGGTGCGGCCCTGGGCACGGGCTTCGGATGCCATGCCCAGAAGAGCCACGGCGGCCGAGATCCCGTCTTTGTCGCGCACGGTCGTCGGGTTGACGAGGTAGCCGAGGGCCTCCTCGAAGCCGAACACGATGTCGGGCGCGCGCGAGATCCACTTGAACCCCGTGAGGGTGGAATGGAACTCGAGACCGTAGTGCTCGGCGACGGCCTGGAGTCCGGGCGACGAGACCAGAGAGCAGGCGAGGGATGCCGGCACCCCGGCGTCTCCGCGCGCCTCGGCGGCGTCGTCGGAGGCGTCGCCCGTAGGGGAGGCCCCCTCGGCCGCGAGCCGCGCCGCCCGCCAGCCCAGCAGCAGGCCGATCTCGTTGCCGGTCAGCCGGCGCCACCCGCCCTCGGCGTCGGCGTCGGGGATGGCGACGGCCAGGCGGTCGGCATCCGGATCATTGGCGATGACGAGCTCGGCGTCGACCGCGCGCGCGGTCTCGAACGACAGGTCCATAGCCCCGGGCTCTTCCGGGTTGGGGAACGCGACGGTCGGGAAGCGCCCGTCGGGGTGGATCTGCGCCTCGACGACGGTGGGCTGGGGGTAGCCGGCCTCGGTGAGCACGCGCGAGACGGTCTCCCACCCGACGCCGTGCATCGCGGTGTACACCCAGTTCAGGCCCTCGGCGCCGGCGGGTGCGGGGGCCACCGCGGCGGTCGCGGAGACGTACGCCTCGACGACCGACTCGGGGGCGTTGGCGTAGCCGACCGAGCGGGGGAGCGTGGTGATGTTGCCCCCGTCGGCGATCCGCTGGATGTGCGCGGCGATCTCGGCGTCGGCGGGCGAGACGATCTGCGCGCCCTGGTCGTCGCCGCCCAGATAGACCTTGTAGCCGTTGTCGTCGGGCGGGTTGTGGCTCGCGGTGACCATGACGCCGGCGTCGGCGCCGAGGTGGCGCACGGCGAAGGCGAGCACGGGCGTCGGCAGCAGGCGGGGGAGCAGGATCGCGTTCAGGCCCGCGCCGGCGAAGATCTCGACCGAGTCGCGCGCGAACACGTCGGAGTTGCGGCGTCCGTCGTACCCGACCACCACGGTCGGTGCGGAGCCGGACGAGCGCTCGAGCAAGTACGCCGCGAAACCCGCCGCCGCTTGGGAGACGAGCACGCGGTTCATGCGGTTGGAGCCGGCGCCGAGGGTCCCGCGCAGGCCCGCGGTGCCGAAGGCGAGCCGCGTCGAGAAGCGATCCTCGAGGTCGGCCGCCGCCTCCGCATCGCCGTCCTCGACGCGCGCGAGCAGCGAGGTGAGCTCGTCGCGGGTCACGGCATCCGGGTCCTGCGCCAGCCAGGCGCGGGCCGCGTCGACGTACCCGCTCACAACGCGCCGATCACGCGAGCGAGCAGCGCCGAGATCACCGGCTCGGCCTCGCGGCCGGCCTCGAGCACCTCTTCGTGGCTGAGGGGCGTCTTCTGGATGCCGGCGGCCAGGTTCGTGATGAGCGAGAAGCCCAGGATCTCCATGCCGGCCTGACGCGCGGCGATCGCCTCGAGGGCGGTCGACATGCCGACGATGTGGCCGCCGATGGTCTTGGCCATCTGCACCTCGGCGGGCGTCTCGTAGTGCGGCCCGCGGAACTGCGTGTACACGCCCTCGTCGAGCGTGGGGTCGATCGACCGGGCGACGTCGCGTAGGCGCTTCGAGTACAGGTCGGTGAGGTCGATGAAGGTCGCGCCCTCGAGGGGCGAGTCGGCCGTGAGGTTGATGTGGTCGCTGATGAGCACGGGCTGGCCGGGCTTCCACGTCTCGCGGATACCGCCCGCACCGTTGGTGAGGATCATCGTCTTCGCGCCCGTCGCGGCCGCGGTGCGCACGCTGTGAACGACCCGGCGCACGCCGTGGTTCTCGTAGTAGTGCGTGCGTGCGCCGATGACGAGCACGTTCTTGCCGCCGGGGGTGCGGACACTGCGGAGCGTGCCGACGTGCCCCTCGAGGGCGGGCTTGGAGAAACCGACGACCTCGGTCGCGGGGAACGACGCCGTCTCCTCGCCGATGAGCTCGGCGGCGCGTCCCCAGCCGGACCCGAGGGTCACGGCGATGTCGTGGTGCTCGACACCCGAGAGGCGGGCGATGTCGGCGGCCGCGGCGGCGGCGATCTCGAACGGGTCGACCGCGGGGTCGTCGAGCGGGTGGGCTGTGCTGTTGGACATCCCCCCACTCTAGAAAAGGCGGGGCCCGCGGGCCAGACGGCACACACCTCGGATCATCGTGTCGGGCGCAGCTGAGTGGCGCATCGGCATCCGCCCAGCGCTGACAGAATGGATGCCATGGTGCAGAGCTTCGAGCGCAAGCAGTCCGTCGCGATCGTCGGCGGCGGCCCCGGCGGGTACGAGGCGGCCCTCTCCGCCGCACAGCTCGGCGCCGACGTCACCCTCGTCGAGCGCGCGGGAGTCGGCGGCTCGGCCGTCATCACCGACGTCGTCCCCTCGAAGACCCTCATCGCCACCGCCGACGCGGCCGTCGCGATCCGCAACGCCAGCAGCCTCGGCGTGCAGCTGTTCGCCAAAGACGACCGCGGCAAGCCGCTGACCCCTGAGGTGGCGATCAACCTCGCCGCGGTCAACCAGCGCCTGCTCTCGCTCGCGCGGCAGCAGTCCGACGACATGCGTTCGTCGCTCCTCGAGGCGGGCGTCCGCATCATCTCGGGTCACGGACGCCTCGACGGCAACGGCGCGGTGGTCGTCTCGACCGAGGCCGGCGGAACCGACTTCGACCGCATCGAGGCCGAGACCCTCGTCGTGTCGGTCGGCGCCTCGCCCCGCGAACTCCCCTCGGCGCAGCCCGACGGCGAGCGCATCCTCACGTGGACGCAGCTGTACAACATGAAGTCAGTGCCCTCGCACCTCATCGTGGTGGGCTCCGGCGTGACCGGCGCCGAGTTCGCCTCGGCGTACATGAACCTCGGCGCGAAGGTCACGCTCGTCTCGAGCCGCGACCAGGTGCTCCCGGGCGAGGATCAGGATGCCGCGGCCGTGCTCGAACGCGTGTTCCAGCGCGGCGGCATGACCCTGCTGGCAAAGGCGCGGGCCGACTCGGTCGTCAACACCGGCGAGGGCGTCACCGTCACCCTGTCGGACGGCCGCACCATCGAGGGCAGCCATTGCCTGATGGCGGTCGGGTCGATCCCCAACACCGCCGGCATCGGACTTGAGCAGGCGGGGGTGCAGATGACGGCATCCGGTCACATCCGCGTCAACCGCGTAGCGCGCACCTCGGTGCCCAACATCTACGCGGCCGGCGACTGCACGAACTTCTACCCTCTGGCATCCGTCGCCTCGATGCAGGGACGTCAGGCCATCTTCCACGCCCTCGGCGACATCGTGATCCCGCTCGAGACGCGCCGCATCACGGCCAACATCTTCACCGCGCCCGAGATCGCCACCGTCGGTTTCAGCGAGCAGGACGTCATCGAGGGCCGGATCGCCGGCAAGGTGCGCAAGCTCCCGCTCTCGGCCAACCCCCGCGCGAAGATGCAGGGCATCACCGACGGCTTCGTCAAGCTCATCGCCCGCGAGGGCAGCGGCACCGTGATGGGCGGCGTGATCGTCGGCCCCAAGGCGTCGGAGCTCATCTACCCGATTGCGATCGCCGTCGAGCGCCGCCTCACCGTCGACCAGGTGGCCCGCGTGTTCGCGGTGTACCCCTCGCTGACCTCGAGCATCACCGACGCCGCGCGCGCCATGCACATCGTCGACCGCGACGACCCCGGCGAGGACTGACGCAGGTCCCTGAGCTTGTCGAGGGGGCCGGTCTTCGCTGTGGGTTCCGGTGGCTTCGACAGGCTCAGCCACCTGTGTGAGGCAGGTCCCTGAGCTTGTCGAAGGGTCCGGTCTTCGCGGCGGGTTGCGGTGGCTTCGACAGGCTCAGCCACCTGTGTGAGGCAGGTCCCTGAGCTTGTCGAAGGGTCCGGTCTTCGCGGCGGGTTGCGGTGGCTTCGACAGGCTCAGCCACCTGTGTGGCGCAGGTCCCTGAGCTCGCCGGTGGCTTCGACAGGCTCAGCCACCTGTGACGGCGCCGCGCCCCCGAGGGAGCGCGGCGCCGTGCGAACGAAAGGGCCCGTCAGCTGATCAGCAGCAGCTGGTGGCCCGCGGCGACCGTGGTGCCGGCCGAGGCGTCGATGCCGGCGACCGTGCCGTCTTTGTGGGCCTGGATGGGCTGCTCCATCTTCATCGCCTCGAGCACGACGACCAGGTCGCCCTTGACGACCTGCTGGCCCTCTTCGACGGCGACCTTGACGACGGTGGCCTGCATCGGCGACTTCACCGCGTCGCCGGTGGCGCCGGCCGTGGGAGAGGCGGCGTGCGCGCGGCGGGACGGGGGAGCGGCCGCGGGTCGACCGACCTGCGGTGCCGCCGCGGTGATGCGGTCGGGCAGGCTCACCTCGAGGCGCTTGCCGCCGACCTCGACGACCACCGTGTGGCGGCCGGGGGCCGCGGCGGGGGCTTCGAGCTCGCCGTCCCACGCGGGGATGTCGTTGACGAACTCCGTCTCGATCCAGCGCGTGAAGACGCCGAACTCGCCGTTCTCGGCGGTGAAGGCGGGGTCGCGCACGACCTTGCGGTGGAAGGGGATGACGGTCGGCATGCCGGCGACCTCGAACTCGTCGAGGGCGCGGCGCGAACGCTCGAGCGCCTCGGCGCGGTCGCGGCCGGTCACGATCATCTTCGCGAGCAGCGAGTCGAAGGCGCCCGAGACGCTGTCGCCCGCGGTCACGCCGGAGTCGAGGCGGATGCCGGGGCCACCGAACGTCTTGAAGACGTGGATCGGGCCGGGCTGGGGGAGGAACCCGCGACCGGGGTCTTCTCCGTTGATGCGGAACTCGATCGAGTGGCCGGTGGGCGCCGGGTCGTCGTAGCCGAGTTCCTCGCCCTCGGCGACGCGGAACTGCTCGCGCACCAGGTCGATGCCGGTGACCTCTTCGGAGACCGGGTGCTCCACCTGCAGACGGGTGTTGACCTCGAGGAACGAGATCGTGCCGTCGGCGCCGATGAGGAACTCGCAGGTGCCGGCACCGACGTAGCCGACCTCCTTGAGGATGGCTTTCGACGCCGAGTACAGGATGGCGTTCTGCTCGTCGGTCAGGAACGGCGCGGGCGCCTCTTCGACGAGCTTCTGGTGGCGGCGCTGCAGCGAGCAGTCGCGCGTGGAGACGACCACGACGTTGCCGGCCGAGTCGGCGAGGCACTGCGTCTCGACGTGGCGCGGCTTGTCGAGGTATTTCTCGACGAAGCACTCGCCGCGACCGAACGCGGCGACGGCCTCGCGCGTGGCCGACTCGAACATCTCGGCGACTTCGTCGAGCTCGCGCGCGACCTTCAGGCCGCGTCCACCGCCGCCGTAAGCGGCCTTGATGGCGATCGGCAGGCCGACCTCGTTCGCGAAGGCGATGACCTCGTCGGCGCCCGAGACGGGGCCGGGGGTTCCGGGGGCCAGCGGCGCCCCGACCTTCTCGGCGACGTGGCGCGCGGTGACCTTGTCGCCGAGCGCCTCGATGGCGCCGGGCGAGGGACCGATCCAGATGAGGCCGGCGCCGATGACGGCGCGGGCGAAGTCGGCGTTCTCGGCGAGGAAGCCGTAGCCGGGGTGCACGGCGTCGGCGCCGGAGCGGCGGGCGACCGAGAGGATCTTCTCGATCGAGAGGTAGGAGTCAGCGCTGGTCGCGCCGTCGAGGGCGTAGGCCTCGTCGGCGAGGCGGGTGTGCAGGGCGTCGCGGTCCTGATCGGCGTAGACCGCGACGGAGGCCTTCCCCGAATCACGGGCGGCGCGGATGACTCGGACGGCGATCTCGCCGCGGTTGGCGACAAGGACCTTGGCGATCTTCGGCATCCTCCCAGCCTAGCGAGGGGGCACCCCGGCCTTTTGACCCTCCTCGATAAGAAACGCCGAAAAACGTGTGAGGGAGTCTACGAACGGTTCCACAGGTCGGTCCACGAGCCGCCCAGTTCGCGCACCAGACGTCGGACCGTCGAGAGCGACATGCCCACCACCGTCGACGGGTCTCCGTCGACGCGCTCGATGAACGCCCCGCCGAGGCTGTCGACGGTGAAGGCCCCCGCCACGAGCAGCGGCTCACCGGTGGCGACGTAGGCGGCGATCTCGTCGTCGTCGACGTCGGCGGCGAAGGTCACCGAGGCCTCGGCGACGGCGTGGGCCTCCTGCGGCTCCGCGCCGGGGGAGAGGCGGAAGACACTGTGTCCGGAGTGCAGCACCCCGGTGCGGCCCCTCATCCCGCGCCAGCGGGCGGTCGCGGCATCCGGGGTGTACGGCTTTCCGAGGATTTCGTCGCCCAGGGCGAACATCGAGTCGCCGCCGATGACGAAACCGTCGAAGTCGGGCTCCTCCGCGCGCAGGCGGTGCGCGACGTCGGCCGCCTTGCGGCGCGCGAGGAGCAGCACGTGCTCGGGGGCGGGCAGGCGCCGCGCCTCGGCCGCCTCGACCTCCGCGATGACCGCCTCCTCGTCGACCCGGGGCGACCGCGCCTCGGGCTCGATGCCCGCCTGACGCAGCAGCATGAGACGAGCGGGGGAAGTGGATGCCAAGCACACGCGCATGCGCCCACGCTACCCACGCTCCGGAGGCGTCCGGACCCTTCGACAGGCTCAGGGACCTCCCTTCGACGGGCTCAGGGACCTCCCTTCGACGGGCTCAGGGACCTCGGATCGCGAGGTGGCTGAGCTTGTCGAAGCCACCGGCCGTGCGCGGGTCCCGGACCCTTCGACGGGCTCAGGGACCTCGGCTCGCGAGGTGGCTGAGCTTGTCGAAGCCACCGGCCGTGCGCGGGTCCCGGACCCTTCGACGGGCTCAGGGACCTCCCTTCGACAGGCTCAGCGACCCCCTTCGACAGGCTCAGGGACCCCCTTCGACAGGCTCAGGGACCCCCTTCGACGGGCTCAGGGACCTCGGATCGCGAGGTGGCTGAGCTTGTCGAAGCCACCGGCCGTGCGCGGGTCCCGGACCCTTCGACGGGCTCAGGGACCTCCCTTCGACGGGCTCAGGGACCTCCCTTCGACGGGCTCAGGGACCTCCCTTCGACGGGCTCAGGGACCTCCCTTCGACGGGCTCAGGGACCTCCCTTCGACAGGCTCAGGGACCTCCCTTCGACAGGCTCAGGGACCCCCTTCGACGGGCTCAGGGACCTCCCTTCGACAGGCTCAGGGACCCCGGCCCGGCGCTCTCCCGGCCGCGTGTGACAGGCTCGGAGGATGCACGACGGCGACCTCATCGAACTCGACATCACCGGCATCGCCCATGGTGGTGTCTTCGTCGGACGGCACGAGGGGCGCGTCGTCTTCGTGGCGGACACGCTGCCGGGCGAGCGCATCCGCGCCCGCCTCACCGACACGCGCAAGAAGTCGTTCTGGCGCGCCGACGCCGTGGAGGTGCTCGACGCCGCTCCCGAGCGCCGGCCGCACGTGTGGAGCGCCGCGGGTATCGGAGTCGACCCGTCCAACCGGGTGGGCGGCGCGGAGTTCGGCCACATCGAGCTCGCCCACCAGCGGGCCCTCAAGCAGCGCGTCATCCGCGAGGCCGTCGAGCGCGTCGGCAAGCTCGAGCTGCCGGTCGACGTCCGCGCCGCGGGAGACGCCGAGCACCCGGAGTCGGCCGACGGCACGGGCTGGCGCACGCGCGTGAGCCTGCACGTCGACGAGGCGGGCCGCGTCGGCGCCTACGCCGCCCGGTCTCACCACGTGGTGGAGACCCCCGATCTCCCCTTGGCGACGGATGCCGTGGCCCGCGCGGCCGCCGAAGTCCGGCACGCGGCGGCTCCGGGGCGTATCGACCTCGTCCAGCCGTCCGACGGTCGCGTGCGGGTCCTGCCGCGTCCCGAGGGCACGCGGGCGCACCCGGCACCGGAGGTCGTCGAGGAGCGCGTGGGCGACCGGGTCTTCCGCGTCGACGCGGGCGGCTTCTGGCAGGTGCACCGCCTCGCGGCGCACACCCTCACCTCCCTCGTCGCGGCGGAACTGGCCGAACGGGTCGGCGATCTCGATCCGGATGCCACCCACCTCGACCTCTACGGGGGTGTGGGCCTGTTCGCGGCGACCCTGGCCGAGGCGGGCGGCCCCGCCACCCGCGTGATCAGCGTCGAGTCGGACGCCCGGGCCACCGAGCACGCCGGCGAGAACCTCGCGGAGTGGATCGGCGCCCGCGCCGAGACCGCGCGGGTCGACCGCTTCGTCACCGCGCTCGCCGCCGACGCCTCCGCACGCGAGCGCGAGCGCCTGTCGCGCGGAGTCGTGTTGCTCGACCCCCCGCGCGCCGGGGCCGGACGAATCGCCGTCGAGGGGATCGCGGCCCTGTCGCCGGCCGCCGTCGTCTACGTCGCCTGCGATCCGGTGGCCCTGGCCCGCGACCTCGCGATCTTCGGCGAGCACGGGTACCGGACCGACGGCATCCGGGGCGTCGACCTGTTCCCGAACTCGCACCATGTCGAGGCCGTGACGGTGCTGCGCCGCTGACGCGCCCGCCGCGGGAGCGCTTCTGCGCGGCGAGGGTCCGCGCCGATACGATGTGGGGATGACGCGCGTCGCCCTCATCGATGACCACGAGTCGGTCCGGCTCGGGCTGGAGGCCGCCCTCGCGCGCACCGAAGCGACCGAGGTGGTCTTCTCGGGCGCCAACGTCGCCGCGTACCTCGACTGGCGCCGCGCCACCGTCACCACTCCGGCCGACGTCGTGGTGCTCGATCTCACGCTCGGCGACGGCACCACGGTGTCGGAGAACGTCGACCGCGTCGTACGCGACGGCTCGAGCGTCATCATCCACAGCGTCGCCGACCGCGCCGCCGCGGTACGCGAAGCGCTCGCCGCCGGCGCCGCCGGCATCGTCAGCAAGTCCTCTCCCACCCACGAGGTGCTCGGCGCCATCCGCACTGTCGCCCGTGGCGAGCTGCTCGACAACGTCGAGTGGGCCAGCGCCGTCGAGGGCGACCGCGCCTTCGCCGATGCGCAACTGTCGACGCGCGAGCGCGAGGTGCTGCGGCTGTACGCCGCGGGCCTTCCGCTCAAGGCGGTCGCCGACCGGCTGGGCGTGGCCTACTCGACGGCCAAAGAGAACATCACCCGCGTCCGTGTGAAATACGTCGAGGTGGGGCGCCCGGCCCCCACCAAAGTCGACCTCCTGCGTCGGGCCATGGAAGACGGCATCCTGCATGACGCGCCCGATGACGCTCCCACCCATGGCTGAAACCGATCGATCCGTGCTCGACGACGCGTGGGGGCGCATCCCCCACACCCGAGAGGGGCAGGCGGAGCAGGGATCGTTCACGCAGACGCGCATCGAACGCGTCATCACGCTCATCGTCGGTCCGGGTTCGCTCGTGCTCGGCGCTCAGGCCTTCGCCGCGGCCTTCGGCCCGGGAGACGAGGCCGAGGGGTGGCACGTGCCCCTGGTGCTGGCGGTGTTCCTGCCGCTGCTCGCCATGATCGTCGCGTGCACGATCGGGCGTTTCGCGCGCGTGTTCTCGGGCATCTTCGCCGTGGTCTTCGTGCTCGCCCTCGCCCTGTGGCCGATCGCGACGGCGGGTGGACCGCCGCCCGCGCCCACCGAGAATCCCTGGATCTTCTACCTCATCAACGTCGCGACGGTGGCCACGGTGGTGGCCTTCCCGATCTCGCTGCAGATCACCTGGACGGTGGCGGCCCCTCTGCTGTTCGGCGTGGTGCGTCTCGTGCAGGCGGGCGGGCGCAGCGAGTTCATCCTGCCGATCGCGCTCGATGTGACCTTCGCCCTCATCCTCGGCAGCGTGCTGCTGACGCTGGGGTGGATGTACCGCTCGATCGCCGCCAACGTGGACCAGGCACGCGCCTCCGCGGTGTCGAGCTACGCGTCGGCGGCGGCCACGGCTGCCACCGAGCACGAGCGCGTGGCGGTCGCCGCCCTCATGCACGACAGCGTGCTGGGTGCACTGCTGGCTGCGGAGCGCGCTTCGACCCCCCGCGAACGCACGCTCGCGGTGAGCATGGCGCGCGAGGCGCTGACCCGCCTCGCCAACGCCGAGAAGGACCCCCTCGAGGGCAGCGACGAGCCCGTCGCCGCGCTGCGGTTGGCCGACGACATCGAGGCGGCCGCCCGCGAGCTGGGCGTCGAGCTGACCGTCGCCCGCGCCGTCGAGGAGGGCACCCCGCGCGTGCCCGGCCGCGTCGCCCGCGCCCTGGTGCTGGCCGCGCTGCAGGCCGTCGCGAACGCCGTGCAGCACGCCGACGCGCAGGGGCTCACCGTGCTGTTGACCGGCTCCACGACCCCGGGCGGAGTGGCGGTGCGCGTTCGCGACACCGGACCCGGATTCGACGTCGCGGCGATCCCGGCCGATCGTCTCGGCATCCGCGGCTCGATCGACGCCCGCCTCGCCGCGGTCGGTGGACGCAGCGAGATCGACTCCCACGCCGGGGGCACCACCGTCACCCTCGAGTGGGAGAGCGGTGACCGCTGGTGACCGTCCGCTCCATCCTCTCCGTCATCGGGCTCGCGTTCACGGCCTACCTCGCCGCTCGCGGCCTCATCTGGACCTCGCCCGACACCGTGGTGCGCGGATGGCTCCTGGTGGGCGCCCTGTTCCTCTACCTGCCGGTGACCTGGCTGTGGATCTTCGCGATCGGTGCGCGCGACCCGCGCGCCGACGACTCGTCGAACACTCCCGCGCGGCTTCCCGGGTGGGGCGTCGCCCTCGCCCTCATCGTGGCGGTCCTCGTCTCGAACGCGCCGTTCCTCGCCGTCACGGCCGAAGGACGCGCCCAGCCGTTCGTCACCTGGGTGATCGGGGGGATCGGCGCGCTCATGACCATCGTCATGGTGCGTCGCCGCCCCGTGGTCGCGTGGACCGGCATGGCGATCCTCGCGGTGTCGACCTCGCTCTGGCTCGGTCCTCTCGAGGCCCTGAGCCTCGGGCTCGTGGGGTCGATCGTCTGGGTGTCGGCGGCGCAGCTGGTCATGATCGCCCTCGACCGGGCGGCGCGCGACGCCGAGCATCTCGCCGAGCTGCAGCAGGCGGCATCCGCGTGGCAAGCCTCGCAGAGCGGCCGCCAGCGCGAGCGCCGCATCCACGTGCAGCGGGCGCTGCAGGCGGCGGGGCCGATCCTCGCGCGCACGATCGAGAACGGCGGCAACCTCCGTTCCGCCGACAAGGAAGCCGCGCGTCGCGCCGAGGCGAGCCTGCGCGACGAGCTGCGCGGCAATCGCCTCCTCGACGACGTCGTGCGCTCGGAGATCGACGCCGCGCGGCGCCGCGGAGCGATCGTCAACCTCTTCGACGAGGGCGGGCTCGAGGGGATCCCCTCGGTCGATCTCGATGCGATCCGCGCCGAGTTGGCCGGGGTGCTGCGCGAGGCGGTGTCCGACCGCGTCATCATCCGCACCTCGCCGCACCACGAGATCGCCGTCACGGTGGTCGGACGCTCCAACGCCGACCAGGCCGGCGGCGACGACGACCACGTCGACCTCTGGCACGAGATCCGCCGCCCGCGCTGACCCCGCACCGACGGCGAGGCACGAGCGCCGACTCCGTCAGCGGACGTTTCCGGATGCCGAGGTGCCCGCGCCCGCGCGACGGGGGTCTCCGGCAGCGCGCCCAGCCCACGGAGCAGACCCGGGGGGAGGCCGTCGACGCAGCGGGGGAGAGGATGGGGTGAGGGGCGGCGATGCGCCGACCCCTCACCCGGGCGAACGGTTACCCGAAAACCGTCCGCACGGCCGAATCCGGCTCGAAGGAGCGGTCCGGCCGAACGCGTGATGCGTTCCAGCTTCTCCAGTATTCGCGACGGTCAAC
The DNA here is from genome assembly GCF_032464975.1 of Microbacterium algihabitans. Lineage (NCBI taxonomy): Bacteria > Bacillati > Actinomycetota > Actinomycetes > Micrococcales > Microbacteriaceae > Microbacterium > Microbacterium algihabitans. The sequence continues at coordinate 344,976 of NZ_JAWDIU010000001.1, read as the reverse complement.
GCGGCGTCTGTAGGTATTTCGGGGGACACTTCCCGTCCGAGCGGTCAGCCCGTGAAACCGTGCCACCCCGCGGCGCGGTTCAGCGGTGCACGCAGACCGCGCGCCGAGAGCTCCCACCGCGAGCGGGGCGCGTCGTCGGGCGCCGTGGCATCCGCCACCTCGCGCAGGTACGCCTCGCTGACCACGACGATCGCCGCGGCCAGCTCCTCTTCGGTCGGGGTTCCGCGCACGACCTCCGCCACGGCGGGCGGCAGGTCGGCGGCGGATGCGGCGTCGGTCACAGCGGGATGTTCCCGTGCTTCTTGGCGGGCAGGCTCGCGCGCTTGTTGCGCAGCGCCCGCAGGGCCTTGGCGATCGAGACGCGCGTCTGCGCCGGCTCGATGATCCCGTCGAGCTCACCGCGCTCGGCCGCCAGGAACGGCGACGCCACGTTGTAGGTGTACTCGTTGGCCAGGCGCGTGCGCACGGCGGCGACGTCTTCGCCGGCCTCTTCGGCGCGCTTGATCTCGCCGCGGTAGAGGATGTTGACCGCGCCCTGTCCGCCCATGACGGCGATCTCGGCGGTGGGCCACGCGAGGTTGATGTCGGCGCCCAGCTGCTTGGAGCCCATGACGATGTAGGCGCCGCCGTAGGCCTTGCGCAGGATCACGGTCACCAGCGGCACGGTGGCCTCGGCGTAGGCGTACAGCAGCTTCGCGCCGCGGCGGATGACGCCGGTCCACTCCTGGTCGGTGCCGGGGAGGTAGCCGGGAACGTCGACGAGGGTGACGATCGGCACCGAGAACGCGTCGCAGAAGCGCACGAAGCGGCTGGCCTTCTCGCCCGCGTCGATGTTGAGGGTTCCGGCCATCTGCGAGGGCTGGTTGGCGATGATGCCGACCGTGCGGCCCTCGATGCGGCCGAAGCCGATCACGATGTTGGGCGCGAACAGCGGCTGCACCTCCAGAAATTCTCCGGTCCCTGAGCCTGTCGAAGGGTCCACGATGCCGTCGATCACGGTGTGGATGTCGTACGGCTGGTTCGGCGAGTCGGGGATGACGGTGTTCAGCGAGCGATCGGCATCCGTCGTCTCGAACTCGAACGGCGTCTCGTAGACCGGGATCTCGGCGAGGTTGTTGTCGGGCAGATAGCCGATGAGGCCGCGCGCGTAGTCGATCGCGTCGTCTTCATCGTCGGCGAGGTAGTGCGCCACGCCCGAGCGGGTGTTGTGGGTGTGGGCTCCGCCGAGCTCCTCCATGCCGACGTCCTCGCCGGTGACGGTCTTGATGACGTCGGGGCCGGTGACGAACATCTGGCTGGTCTTGTCGACCATGATGACGAAGTCGGTGAGGGCGGGGGAGTACACCGCTCCACCGGCGGCGGGTCCCATGATGATGGAGATCTGGGGGATGACTCCGGATGCCGCGGTGTTCAGGCGGAAGATCTCGCCGTACTTGCCGAGGGCGACGACGCCCTCCTGGATGCGGGCTCCGCCGGAGTCGAGGATGCCGATGATCGGGATGCCGCTGCGCAGCGCCAGCTCCATCACCTTGATGATCTTGTCGCCGGCGACCTCGCCGAGCGAGCCGCCGAAGGTCGAGAAGTCCTGCGCGTACACCGCGACGGTGCGGCCGTGGATGGTGCCGGTGCCGGTGACGACCGAGTCGCCGTAGGGGCGCGACTTGTCCATGCCGAACGCGGTGGTGCGGTGGCGCACGTACTCGTCGAGCTCGACGAAGGAGCCGGGATCGACCAGCATCTCGAGCCGCTCGCGGGCGGTGAGCTTGCCCTTCGCGTGCTGCTTGTCGCGGGCGGCGGCTTCGGCGTCGACGACCGCCTCCTGGAACCTGCTGCGCAGGTCGGCGATCTTGCCGGCGGTGGTGAAGAGATCGGGCTGGTCGGTCACGCTTTCCACCCTAGCGACAGCGTCGGCGCGCACGTTGGAGGGTGCGCACAAGCGAACCGGCGAGGCGCTGTGGCATCCGGCCATCGCGACACGAAGAGGCCGATGCCGTCGGCGCAACCGGATGCCGCGCACCGGGCCGGTTGCCTAGGGTGTGGTCATGCCGATCCCCGCAGCCGGATACCCGCTCGCCGCCGCCCATAGCCCCCGCCTCCAGGTCGTCGAGACCACCGACTCCACGAACGCCGACGTCGTCGCCGCCGTCGCCGCCGACCCCGAGGGGTGGCCGCACCTGTCGCTGCTCGTCACCGACGACCAGCGCGCCGGCCGCGGCCGCCTCGACCGGTCGTGGACGGCCCCCGCCGGAACGGCGCTCGCCGTGTCGGTGGTCGTCGACGCGACGATGGTCCCGCCCGCATTGCGAGGCTGGATCCCCCTGGCGGCGGGAGCTGCGATGACGCGCGCGATCGGCCACCAGCTGACCGGCCACGGCGGCACCGCCGAGCTGAAGTGGCCGAACGACGTGCTCGTGGACGGCGGCAAGATCTGCGGCATCCTCGCCGAGGTCGTGCCCGGCGACCCCGACATGGTCGTGGTGGGCGCGGGAGTGAACACGCGCATGACCCGCGCCGATCTGCCCGTGACCACGGCGACCTCGTTCGCCGCGATCGGTGCCGAGTGCGACGACGACCAGCTCCTCGCCGACTACCTCGACGACCTGTCGAAGACGCTCGCGCGCCTGACCCACGACGACATCGACCGCGTCAACCGCGAGATCGAGAAGCTGTGCGTCACGGTGGAGCGCGAGGTCGCGGTGGCGATGCCCGACGGGACGACCCTGGCCGGCACCGCGGTGCGCATCGATCCCGACGGACGCCTGGTCGTGGCATCCGGAACCATCGAGACCATCGTCTCGGCCGGCGACGTCGTGCACGTGCGCTGACGCCTTCGATCGATCGGGAACCATCCGCGCCCCTGCGGACATCCCCGGGTATGAACGATCCCGACCTCCTCCTGTGGCCGCGTGCGCGGGACGGCGATCGCGCCGCCTTCCGGGCGCTATTCGACCGGCACGAGCAACGCCTGTTCCGCCACGCGGTGCGGCTGCTGAGCGTGCGCGAGGACGCGAAGGACGCCGTGGCGATCGCGTTCCTCGAACTGTGGCGCAAGCGGCGCACCGTGCGACTCGTCGACGGTTCGCCCCTGCCCTGGCTGTTGAACACCGTGACGAACACGGTGCGCAACCTCGAGCGGTCGGGTCGCCGCCACCGCCTCGCGCTCAGCCGGATCTATCACGATCCGCGTCACGCGGAGATCGCTGCGCGCGACGAGTCGGGCATCCTCGGCGTGCTGGCGACCATGCCGGTGCGCGATCAGCAGGTGCTCGTGCTCTCGGTGATGCAGGGCTACACCGAGGCCGAGATCGCCGCGGCGCTCGGCGTCGCGCCGGGCACCGTCAAATCCCGCCTCTCGCGGGCGAAGGCGCGCCTGCGCGTCGCCGCGGACGGCCTCCACCCCCTCTCCGCCGAAGGAGCAGTGCGATGACGAACGACGACCACCTCACCCCTCGCGAGCGCGCGTCGCTCTCGGACGCCATCGACGCCGGCATCGACAACCTCGAGCACCGCCGGCGTCGCCGCACCCTCGCCCTCACGGGCGGCGCGGCGGCCGTGCTGGTCGCGGCCGTCGTGGGCACGTCGGTCTTCGCGAGCGGAGCGCTCTCCGGGGGCACGGTGGCGGCGACGCCCACCGTCGTCGCCAGCCCGACGCCGACGCCGACTTCCGCTCCGACGACTCCTGCGTCCACGCCACCGGCCACCACGCCACCGGCCACCACCGTCCCGCCGACCGCGACCGCCGACCCCGCCGATCCCGCGCAGTGGCGGGTCACCGACGAGGGCATCGGACCGGTGAAGCTGGGCGAGGGCATCCTCGACGCGGTGGCGGGCTTCCCCGACGCCGCGACGTGCCGACCCGACGGAGACCCCGCCTGGATCGCCGAGAACGGCTCGCTGTGGCTCGTGCGCGATTACGAGGGCGATCCCGACACCGTCGGCGTCGTCTCGTGGGACCGCTACGACAACGACGCCCCCGACTTCACGGTGGGGCCGCGCACCGATCGCGGCATCGGCATCGGGGCGACCGAAGCCGAGGTGCGCGCGGCCTACCCCGACGCGCAGTACACCGTCACCGACGAGGGCCGGCTCATCGCCCGGGACGGACTGGTGACGATGCGCACCCGCGACGGAGTGGTGGTGCAGCTGGCGGTCTCGCGAACGCTGCCCGGTGAGTACTGCGGGTGAGGTCCGCGTGGCATCGGGATCGCACAGGCTCGACCACGCACAATGAGAGCGTGACCCAGCCGTCGAGCTCGATCGGACGCCCGCGTACGCCGGCGCCGGGGGTCGCCGCGCCTGAACTGCGCATCGCGCGCCTGCGCTCGCACGCGCGGCGCCTGTCGCTCTCGGCCCTCGTGCTGATCGGCGTCGCGGGGGCCACCGCCTACTTCTACGACAACCTGCCCGAACCCTATGAGAACTGGATGCTGCTGACCGCGGCGGGTGCTCTCGTGCTGCTGCTCGTGGTGGTGCCCTACCTCGTCTGGCTCTCGCACACGTGGACCATCACCACGCGGCGGGTGATCGAGCGTTCGGGACTGTTCGGAACGAGCCAGCGCGAGATCTCGCACGTGCGCGGCTACGCGATCCAGATGCGGCGCGGCATCCTCCAGCGCCTGTGGGGAGCCGGCACCCTCAGCCTGTCGAACGGCGTCGAACCGCCGCTCCGGATGAAGAACGTGCCGAACGCCGTGCTCGTGCACGAGACGCTCGTCGACCAGGTCGAGGTGAACCAGATCCTCGCGCACCGCGACTCGCAGACCTTCGGTTCGGGCTCGATCGACACCTGAGGCGCGCCGGGGCGTCGCGGTCTGCGGGTTGCGGTCCCTTCGACAGGCTCAGGGACCTGGGTGGCGCCGGGGCGTCGCGGTCTGCGGGTTGCGGTCCCTTCGACAGGCTCAGGGACCTGGGTGGCGCCGGGGCGTCGCGGTCTGCGGGTTGCGGTCCCTTCGACAGGCTCAGGGACCTGGGCTGGGCTCAGGGACCTGAGGGCGCCGGGGCCGGGTCGCATCGCCGCGCGCGGCCAGTCAGAATGGGAACCGACGGAAGGAGCGGCATGGCGCTGCGAGTCGGAGTGGTCGGTGGTGGACAGCTGGCGCGGATGATGATCGCGCCCGCCGTCGAGCTGGGTGTCGAGATCCGCGTGCTCGCGGAGACCGAGGGCATGTCGGCGGCGCTGGCCGCGACGGCCGTCGGCGACTACCGCGACGCCGAGACGGTGCTCGCCTTCGCCCGTGACGTCGACGTCATCACCTTCGACCACGAGCATGTGCCGCAGGACGTGCTCGCCGCGCTCGTCGCCGCCGGCGTCGCCGTGCACCCCGGTCCGGCGCCGCTGGGCGTCGCGCAGGACAAGCTCGTCATGCGCGCCAAGATGGCCGAGCTCGGCCTGCCCCAACCCGACTGGGCCGCCGTGTCCTCGGCATCCGATCTGCAGGACTTCCTCGACGCCCACGGCGGTCGTGCCGTCGTGAAGACCCCGCGCGGCGGGTACGACGGCAAGGGCGTCCGCGTCGTCTCGGCCGCGACCGAGGCCGACGACTGGTTCGCCGCTCTCGCCGAAGACGCAGGCGGCGGCTCGCTCCTGGTCGAAGAACTCGTCGACTTCACACGCGAGCTCGCGCAGCAGGTCGCGCGTCGCCCGTCCGGCGAGGTGCGCGCGTACCCCGTGGTCGAGACCGTGCAGCGCGGGGGCGTGTGCGCCGAGGTCGTCGCTCCGGCGCCCCGAGCGGACGCCCGCGTGCAGCGCGTGGCGGCCGAGATCGGCGTCGCGGTCGCCGAGGGGCTGGGGGTGACGGGCATGCTCGCCGTCGAGCTGTTCGAGACCACTGACGAGCGCATCCTCATCAACGAACTGGCCATGCGGCCGCACAACAGCGGTCACTGGACCCAGGACGGCGCCGTCACGAGCCAATTCGAGCAGCACCTGCGTGCGGTGCTCGACCTCCCCCTGGGGGCGACGGATGCCGTGGCCCCGTGGATCGTCATGATCAACGTGCTGGGCGGCCCGGCCGAGGGCACCCTCGACGAGCGGTTCGCCGGTGCCATGGCCGCGCACCCCTCCGCCAAGATCCACACCTACGGCAAGGACCCGCGCCCGGGCCGCAAGGTCGGCCACGTCAACGTCGTCGGCGACGACCTCGACGACGTCGTCTACGAGGGTCGAGCGGCGGCCGCGTTCTTCGACTGAGCGCGCCGCTCCGCGATCTTTCAGCGGGCGCGCCTAGCCTGGACCGGTGACCCGGCCGCTGCATTCCTCCGAGACGCCCGTGGTCGGCGTCGTCATGGGCTCCGACTCCGATTGGCGCGTCATGGACGCCGCCAGTCAGGTGCTGACCGAGTTCGGCATCCCCCACGAGGTCGAGGTCGTCTCGGCCCACCGCACTCCTGACAAACTCGTGCGCTACGGCCGCGAGGCCCGGGGCCGCGGACTGCGCGCGATCATCGCCGGGGCCGGGGGAGCGGCGCACCTGCCCGGCATGCTGGCCTCGGTCACCTCGGTGCCCGTGATCGGCGTGCCCGTACAGCTGGCCACCCTCGACGGTCTCGACTCGCTGCTGAGCATCGTGCAGATGCCCGCGGGGATCCCGGTCGCCACCGTCTCGATCAACGGGGCGAAGAACGCCGGTCTGCTGGCGGCGCGGATCCTCGGCAGTGCCGACGCCGACATCGCGGACCGCGTCGAGGCTTACGCCCGCGACCTCGAACAGCAGGTGGAGGAGAAGAACCGCCGCCTGAAGGACTCCCTGTGACCCTCGCGGCTCCGCGCCCGCGCGCGCAGGAGCGACTCGTCGACGCACAGCCGCTGCGACACCCCGACGCCACCTCGACCGAGGTCATGACGCGCCGCGGATGGTGGCTCGTCGTGCTGAACTTCGTTCTCCCCGGGTCGGCGCAGGTGGTGGCCGGCAATCGCCGACTCGGCCGATTCGGGCTCGCTGCCACGCTGCTGATGTGGACCGTGCTCGTGCTGACCGGCCTGTTCGCGCTGCTGTCGCCGAGCGTGCTGTTCGCCCTCGCGACCGGGTCGTTCATCCCCGATTTCCTGTCGTGGTTCCGTCCGCTTCCGCTGACGATCGTGCAGATCGTGCTCCTCGCGTACGCGGCCCTGTGGGTCGTTCTCACCATCGACACCCTGCGGCTCGTGCGGCTCGTGCGGGTCGGGCCGATCGCGCGCATCGCCATGACGATCGTCTCGGTCGGTCTGCTCGTGCTGTCGGGCTCGGGCGCCGCCTGGGCCGCGCAGGCGGCCGGCACCACGAGAGACGCGTTCTCCCAGCTGTTCGCACAGTCGGCGGCGGTGGTCCCGCCCTCCGACGGGTACTACAACATCCTGCTGCTCGGCGCGGACTCGGGCGAGGGCCGCGACTCCATGCGCTTCGACAGCATCTCGGTCGTCTCCATCAACGCCGACACCGGGGCGACGACGATCACCGGCATCCCGCGCGACATGCCGCACTTCCCCTTCGCGCCGGGGCCGATGCAGGACGAGTACCCGAACGGGCACACCGGTTACGCCAACGCGACGTGCGGGTGGGGCAGCGGCATCAACCAGCTGCGCACCGAGGTCGAGATCTGCCAGGACGGCAACAAGCTGTACCCCGGCACGAAGGAGCGGGGCAGCGAGCCGGGCATCGAGGCGACGAAGGATGCGGCCGAGGGGATCCTCGGCATCCAGATTCCTTATTACGTCCTGATCGACATGAAGAGCTTCGCCGACGTCATCGACGCGCTCGGCGGGGTCGACATCAACGTGCAGGAGCGCCTGCCCAAGGGGGGACCCGCCTACGACGGCCAGCCCGTCGACGACTGGGCGTTCGGCTGGATCGAACCCGGCCAGCAGCACATGGACGGCGATACGGCCCAGTGGTACGCCCGTTCGCGTTACACCACGAGCGACTTCGACCGCATGCGCCGTCAGCGCGAGCTGCAGGAGGCGGTCCTCTCGCAGTTCACCCCGCAGAACGTGCTGACGCACTTCCAAGAGGTCGCGAACAGCACCACCAGCCTCGTCGAGACCGACCTGCCGCAGGGCCTCATCGCCCCCACGCTCGTCAACCTCGCGCTCAAGGCGAAGGACCAGCCGGTCGGCACGCTCGAGCTCACCCCCGCGGGCGGTGTCGACGAGTTCGACCCCGACTACGCCCAGGTGCAGCAGATGGTGCACGACAAGCTGCACCCCCCGACCGAAACGGAGAGCCCCGCGCCGTGACCGTCACCCTCCGCGTCGTCCTCGATCAACTCGTCGCTCCGACCTCGCGCGATCTCGCCGAGGCGTCCGCGTCGCTGACCGAGGCGCTCGTCGCCACCGCCCCACGCGGCTGCGACGTCGCCGCGATCACGCCCGCACCGGGTCTCGGCGACGACCAGCCCATCGCCGGGCTCAGCTCCGAGACCCGTCTGGCCGTGCGTCGACGCGAGCTCGCGGCGTCGTGGCAGCTCGGGGTGGCGCCGGGGATCGGCAAAGGACTCATCCACTCGCCCACGGCCCTCGCCCCGCTCGTGCGCCACGACCGCGTCAACGAGACGCACCAGATCGTCGTGACCCTCTGGGAGCTGCGCGCGTGGGAGACCCCCGACGAGCTTCCGAAGTCCGAGGTCCTCGCCGCGCGCGCCCTGCTCTCGCGGATCGGTAAGCACGCCGACGCCGTGATCGTCCCGACGCACGCGATGGCCGAGCGCCTCACCGAGATGGCCAAGCCGAAGCTCGCGAAGAAGGTGCGCGTGCTGGGGGGAGCCCCCGCCGCCGGCCTGCGCGTGCCGACCGACGCCGTGGGGCGCTTGCGCCACCTCGATCTGCCGTCGTCGTTCATCGCCGCGGCCGGGGCCACCGCGGCATCCGACGATCTCTCCTCCGTCTTCGCCGCGATCGCCGAGGCGGGCGCCGACCTCGACGTCGTGGTCCTCGACGTGCCCGAGGGCGAGGAGGCCGCGGTGAGCGATCTCGCCGTCGCCGCCGGACTCACGGCAGCGCGCGTGCATGCGCGGGGCTCGCTCGACGTTCTCGACCGCGCCGCGGTGCTCTCGCACGCGAAAGCCTTCGTCACCGCGAGCTCCCGCACCGACTGGCCGTGGCGGGCCGTCGACGCCCTCGCGCTGGGCGTGCCCATCGTCGCGCTCGACACCCCCGTGCATCGGGAAGTGCTGGCGGATGCCGCGGCCTTCGCCACCTCCGACGCACTCGGCCCCGCCCTCGCGCGCGCCCTGGGCGACGACGCCGACCGGCTGCGCGTGCTCGCGGGCGACCGTGCGAAGGGCTTCGCCTGGCCGGCGTTGGCCGAGCGCGTATGGGCCCTGCACGCCGAGCTCTGAGTCACGGCATCCGGATCAGTCCCCACCGGGGTGAAACGCGTGCCGTCTCCGCGTGACGCTCGCCGCGCGATCGGGTGAGATTACTGGCGCATGAGCTCGACGGCGCGCTTGCTGTCGCCGTCGAAGGCCACGTTCCCCTCGCGCAGCAGGATGCCGCGACCGCACAGGTTCGACACCATGTCGAGGTCGTGGCTGACCACCACGAGCGTCTTGCCCGCGTCGTGCAGCTGACGGATGCGGGCCAGGCACTTCTGCTGGAACGGCTCGTCACCGACCGACAGGATCTCGTCGATCAGCAGCACGTCGACCTCGGTGTGGATCGCCACCGAGAACGCCAGGCGCAGGAACATGCCCGAGGAGTAGTGCTTGACCTCGGTGTCGATGAACTTCTCGATCTCGCTGAACGCGACGATGTCGTCGAAGCGCTCTTCGGTCTCGCGCTTGGTCATGCCCAGGATCGCGGCGTTGAGGAAGATGTTCTCGCGCCCTGACAGGTCGGGGTGGAAGCCGGCGCCGACCTCGATGAGACCCGCGACCCGCCCGCGGGTGCGCACCGCACCGCTGTCGGGGCTGAGCACGCCCGAGATGAGCTTGAGCATGGTCGACTTGCCCGAGCCGTTGAAGCCCAGCAGCGCCACCGCCTCGCCCTGCGCGATCGAGAACGAGACGCCGTCGAGCGCGTGGAAGTCGGTGGTGAGGGGCTTGCGGCGCACGGCCGCGAGGAAGGTCTCTTTGATGCTGTGCGTGTGGCGCAGCTTGAAGTCCTTGTGCACCTCGTCGACCACGACGCTCGGCTCGGTCATGGTGTGATCAGAGGTCCTGGGCAAAGCGACCCTCCAGACGGCGGAAGACGAGCTGGCCCACGAGGAGGAAGGTCAGCGAGACCACGACGGCGACGCCCGAGTACGCGAGCAGGCCGGGGAGGACCTGTCCGCCCTGCGGGTCGAGGGGGTACCAGACGCCGTAATGGAACAGTTCGACGGCGACGGTGAGCGGGTTCAGCCGGTAGAGCACGAACAACCAGTGCGGAACCTGGTTGGCGACCATCTCCCACTGGTACATCACAGGCGAGGCCCACACGGCGCACATGACGATGATCTCGACGAAGCTCTGCGCGTCGCGGAAGGTGACGTTAATGGCTCCGAAGAGCAGCCCCAGTCCGGTCGCCAGCAGCGCGATGATCACGAGGGCGAGCAGCAGGGCCCCGATGTGCAGCAGAGTGGGCGCCCAGCCGAAGATCATCGCGATGATGAGCACCACGACGATCTGCGGCAGCGTGTTGACCGCGGCGATGAGCATGCTCGACACCGGGAACATCTCGCGCGGCAGGTAGATCTTCTTGATCAGGGCGGCGTTGTCGATGAGCGAGCGGGTGCCGTTCGAGAACGCCTCGTTGAAGAAGGTGATGATCGTGTTGCCGGCGAGCAGGTAGATCGGGAAGAACTCGACGCGGCCGTTCATGCCGAGGAAGACGCCGATGGCCAGGAAGAACACGACGAACTGCACGAGCGGCTTGACGTACGACCACAGCCAGCCCAGGACCGACCCGCGGTAGCGGATCTGGATCTCCTTGCGGACGATCAGCGACAGGAGGTACCGCCGTCGGAAGACGTCGAGGAGTCCGACGCTTCCGCCCGGTTGCGTGAGCACGGAGGGCTCGGGCGATCTGCGGGACATTGCCCTCCTTGAGGCAGTGGATGGGGGAGGGGCGGCGGGAAGCCCCGGCGCGGAACGGGCCGCCCTCGATCCTAACCGGTCGCCCACAGGGAGCCCCCCATGTGGGTTGCTAGGATCACCGGGTCGCCCCCCGCCCGACGAAGAAAGAACTCTCCTCGCTGTGAAACTCGAAAGCGTCCTGGGCCAACCGGCTCTCTTCCAGTTGACGGCGGAGGCGGACGTCCCCACCGAGCTGTCGGAGCGAGAGCGTCGACTGCTGGTCGGAGCGCTGAACTTCCACGCTCTCACCGCCCCGGGTCGCGAGATCGACGCGCACGTCTACGACGGCACGTGGGAGCTCGAGCCGCGCACGACCGACGACGCCACCTTCGACGGGTTGTCGCGCATCTTCCGCAAGCGCCTCTACAGCCTGCGCTTCCGCAGCACCGTCGAGCCCGAAGACCGCCGCCACATCCGCGCCGAGGCCGTCGCCGACGCGATGATCGATCTGCCGCAGCGCCACCTCTACGTCTCGAGCGACGCCGCCCTCGACTTCGACCCGCCCCGCCACCTCGCCCGCGATCCGCTGCGTCGCGTTCTGCGCGCGGTGCGCGCCCGCACTCCTCTGCTCTACGACGAGGCGCGCGACCTCGAGCTGCTGCGCCATCGCCGCAGCTACGCCAAGCCGGCGGCCCGTCGTCAGTACGACAAGGAGTTCACCGGCAAGGGGCATCACGCCACGAGCGAGATCGTGCCGGTCGGGCCCGCCGAAGAGGGGGCCATCCCCGCTGTCCTGATCGGCATCCACTGGTTCGAACTCGGCGGCGCCGAGCGCTGGGCGTTCGAGACCATTCGACTGGTGCGCGAAGCGGGCTTCCTCCCCATCGTGATCAGCGGCCGCGACTCTCACCAGCCGTGGATCACGCGCGCCGAGCTCGACGGCGCCGTCATCATCCCCTTCTCGGAGCACATCGCCCGCTCGCAGACGCCCGGCGTCGAGCAGCTGCTGCGCGGTCTGCTGCGCTCGTTCGACATCCGCGGCGTCGTGGTGCACCACAACCAGTGGCTGTACGACCGCCTGCACTGGATCCGGCGCTCGCGCCCCGACATCCCCATCGTCGACTCGACGCACGTGATCGAGTACCGCGGTGGCGGCTTCCCCGTCTCGAGCGTGATGGTCGACGGCGTGATCACCGCGCACCACGTCATCTCCCCGTCGCTGAAGCGGTGGATGACGCAGGTGCAGGGCGTGCCCGCCTCGAAGGTCGTCATGGCGCCCCTCGGCGGCCTCACCGTCGCCCCCCGCGACGCGCAGTTCCGCCCGCGCCGCGACGGCACTCCCTTCACGGTGGCCTTCGTGGGACGCACGGCGCGGCAGAAGGCCCCCGAGGTCTTCGTCGAGATGGTCAACCGCCTCGGCGACGCCGCTGCCGAGATGCGCTTCATCCTGCACGGAGACGGCGACATGTCGGCCTGGATCGACGACATCATCCGCAACGAGGGACTGGTCGACCGCATCGAGCGGCGCTCCTCGCGCGTGCCCGTCGACGACACCCTCGCCGAGAGCGACCTGCTCGTGGTCACCTCCCACAACGAGGGACTGACCCTCACCACGCTCGAGGCGATCTCGCACGGTGTGCCGGTGGTGTCCACCGACGTGGGCGCGCAGTCCGACCTGGTCCCCGCGCGCGCCCTCGTGCCGCGCAACGTCCACCGCGCCGTGGCGGGTCTCGCCGACAAGGTGCGCTGGCTCGCCGCCGACGAAGACGCGCGCCGCCAGCTGTGGACAGACGAACGAGAAGCAGAGAAGCGGCTCCTGGCCGCCCAGACGGCGAGCAGCTGGTTCGCACAGGAGGTGGGCTCATGGTGACGGTCGCCGCAGTCGTGGTCACGTTCAACCGACTCGAGAAGCTGAAGACGGTGCTCGCCTCGCTCGAGGCGCAGACGCACGCACCCGCGAAGGTGTTCGTCATCGACAACGCCTCGACCGACGGCACCGCGGCGTACTTGCTCGAGCGCGAGTGGACGCTGCCCTACGAGGTCGTGACGATGGCGACGAACTCCGGCGGCGCCGGTGGCTTCGCCGAGGGCATGGTGCACGGGTACGCCTCGGGTGCCGACCACGTGTGGATCATGGACGACGATTGCTACCCCCGCCCGCAGGCGCTGGAGGCGCTCGTTCGCGGGTTCGAGCAGTCGGTGGCGGAGCTCGGCGGCGACGTTCCGTTCGCGTGCTCGGTCGTCGAGTACATCGACGGCAACATCTGCGAGATGAACAACCCCGTCCCCACGTGGGACTGGGCGCGTCTGCTCGTCAAGGGGCAGTCCAACGTCATGGTCACGGCCTGCTCGTTCGTCAGCGTGCTGATCCCGCGCTGGGCGATCGCCGAGTACGGCCTGCCGTACCGCGACTACTTCATCTGGTTCGACGACCGCGAGTACACCCTGCGCCTGACGCGGCGGTGCCCGGGCGTGCAGGTGATGGACAGCGTCGTCGTGCACGACATGGGTGAGAACCGCGGTGTGAACTTCAGCATGGTGGATGCCAAGAGCGTGTGGAAGTTCGCGTACGGCGTGCGCAACGAGGCGTCGTACCAGCTGCACCACCGCGGCCTGCTGTACTTCCTCGAGTTCGGTGCGCGCCTGTTCGTCAGCCTGCACCGCGGACGCGTCTCGCTGCCGCTACGGGCCAAGCTCCTCGGCCGCCTGTTCGCGGGCATCGGGTTCAACCCGAAGATCGAGTACCCCGAGCGTCGCCCGCAGCGCGAGCTCGCGGAGGAAGCGGCCGCGTGATCGGGGAGTGGTTCGCGGCCGTCCCCGCCCTGCTGGTGGCGGCCGCCCTCTTGATCGTGCCGGGCTACGCCGCCGCGCGCGCCGCGCGTCTGGGCGGACTGCTCGCGTGGGCGGTGGCCGCCCCCGCGTCGCTGACCGTCATCGGTCTGGCCTCCGTGGTGGCACCGCTCATCGGCATGCCGTGGTCGATCGTGCCCGTGCTGATCGTGGCGGTCGTGGTGATCGCGATCGCGGCCGTGGTGGGCTTCTTCTTCCGCGCCGGGCGCTCGGCATCCGCCGTCTCCGTTCCGTGGGCGTCGGTCGCGACGATCGGCGGACTCGTCGTGGGCGCGGTGCTGCTCACCGCGCAGCTCGTGTACGTCGTCGGCGCTCCCAGCGACTTCTCCCAGAGCTTCGACAACGTCTTCCACCTCAACGCGACGCGCTTCATCCTCGACACCCAGAACGCCTCGCCGCTGCACGTGGGCCAGATGACGAGCCCCTCGGGCGGCGTGCCGTTCTACCCGGCCGGGTGGCACGCGAGCGTCGCTCTCGTCGTGCAGCTCGTCGGCTGCTCCATCCCCGTCGCCTCCAACGCGGTGATGATCGCCGGCGCCGCCCTCGTCTGGCCCGCCGGCGTGGTGCTGCTCTCGGCCGCCCTGTTCGGTCGTCGCCCCGTCGTGCTGGCGGCCGCGGGCGTGCTGGCGGCCGGGGTTCCGGCCTTCCCGCTGCTGATGATCGACTACGGCGTGCTGTACCCGTTCTTCCTCGCGGTGTGCGCCCTGCCCGCGGTTCTCGCCGTGACCCTGTCGGCACTCGGCCTGCGCGCGCCCGAGAACGGCGCGTCGCGCGGTGTCGTCGTTCTCTTCCTCGTCGGCTCGCTGCCGGGCCTGGCGCTGTTCCACCCCGGCGCGTTCGTGGGCTGGCTGTTCGCGGGCACGCTCGCGCTGCTCTTCGCCGTCTTCGCCTACCTGCGCACCCGGCCCGCGCGACGCGCGGCGATCCTCGTGCTGTCGGGCTCGGCGGTCTGGCTCGTCGTCGCGTTCGTCGCCTGGCGCATCCTGCGCCCGCCGCTCGAGGCGCGCGGGTGGCCCATCACCGAGACGCTCGGTCAGGCCATGGGCGAGGTCGCCACGCTCGGCCTGTCGGGCGGAGCCGTGCCCATCGTGCTCGCCGTGCTGATGTGGATCGGCGTCATCGCCGCGGTCCGCTCGCGCCGGCTGATCGAGGTGTACGCCCTGGTGACGCTGGTGGTGTTCGCGGTGCTGTACATCGCGGCATCCGCGTTCCCCTGGGGAAACCTCCGCGATCTGCTGACGGCGGCCTGGTACAACAACGCCCCGCGTCTGGCCGCGTTGATCCCGCTCATCGCGATCCCGCTCGCGGCCTACGGCGTCGCTGTCGTCGCCGCCGTGCTGGCGCGTCTGGTGCAGCGCACCTCGATGACTCCGCGCGCCGCCGTCGCCGCCCTGGTCGCCGTCGCGGTGGTCGTGGTCGGTGCCAGCCAGCTCGTGGCCGTGCGCGACGCGGTCGTGGGCGCGTCGGGAGGCTACCGCGTCACCCCCGACTCGGCCTTGGTGTCGACGGACGAGCTCGCCCTCATCGACAAGCTCCCCGAGCTGGTGCCCGAAGACGCCGTGATCGCGGGCAACCCGTGGACGGGAACGGGGCTGGCCTACGCCCTCGCCGACCGGCGCGTGCTCATGCCCCACCTGCTCATGGACGTCTCGCCCGACATGCAGGTCGTCAACGACGACCTGGTCGACGCCGACGACGACCCGAGCGTGTGCCCGGCGGTGGAGGCCACCGACGTCGACTATCTGCTCGATTTCGGTACGCACGAGGTGCACGGTGCGACCCATTCGTTCCCCGGCTTCGCGGGCGCCGCGAAATCGCCGTCCCTGCGGTTGGTCGACTCCGTCGGCACCGCCCGTCTCTACGAGGTGACCGCCTGTGGCCGCTGACGCCGTCGAGCCGATCGACATCATCGTGCCCTTCTGGGGCGACCCGCAGCTGCTGTTCGACACGGTGGAGTCGGTCTTCGCGCAGACGGATCCGTCGTGGCGGCTGACCGTCATCGACGACTGCTATCCCGATGGGTCGGTGCCCGCGCACTTCGCCGCGATCGTCGATCCCCGCGTCACCTACGTGCGCAACGAGCACAACCTCGGCATCACCGAGAACTACCGCGAGGCGATCCGTCGGGCCGAGTCGGAGCACCTCGTGATCCTCGGTTGCGACGACCTTCTGCACCCGACCTACCTCGAGGTGATCCGCTCGACCGTGCGGGCGGTTCCGGATGCCGATGTCATCCAGCCCGGCGCGCAGGTGATCGACGAGCACGGCACGGTCGTGCGTCCGCTGGTCGATCGCGTCAAGACGGGGCTGCTCGCGCCGCGCCGACGAGGCGACGGAGCGATCGCGGTGCTGCGCGGTGAGGCGATGGCGACGAGCCTGATCCGCGGTGACTGGCTGTACTGGCCCTCGCTCGCGTTCCGCACCGAGACCCTGCGACGCATCGACTTCCGCGAGGGACTGCCGATCATCCAGGACCTCGCCCTGCTCATGGACATCGCGTTCGACGGGGGAGTGCTCGCCTACAACCCCAAGCTGGTGTTCTCGTACCGGCGTCACGGCGCCAGCGCGTCGCAGAAGACGCTGCTCGACGGTCGACGCTTCCGCGACGAGCGCGCGTACTACCGCACCGCCCGCGAGCTCGCCGCCGCGAAGGGCTGGTCGCGCACCGCGAACACGGCGCGCGTGCGCGTGATGTCGCGTCTGCACGGCCTCGCCGAGCTGCCCGGGGTCATCCGGCACGGAACGAGTGCCGGGATACAATCGACCGTCGCGCACATCTTCGCGCTCTGAGCGGCGTCGGCCTCCCGTCGCACCGAACTCCAGGAGAACTCTTGCCCGATCACGTGCTCATCACCGGCGGCGCCGGGTTCATCGGCTCACGACTCGCGCGGCGCTTCGTCGACGCGGGGCACACCGTGACCGTCCTCGACGCGCTCATCCCGCAGGTGCACGGCGACGACCCCGCGACCACGTCGCCGATGCTCCGCTCGATCGCCGACGACGTCGAGGTCATCCAGGGCACCGTCACCTCGACCGACGACCTGCGTCGCTCGCTGGCGCGCGCGACCGTCGTGGTGCACCTGGCCGCCGAGACCGGCACCGGCCAGTCGATGTACGAGATCGACCGCTACGTCGAGACCAACGTCGGCGGTACCGCGAAGCTGCTCGACCTGCTGACGAACGAGGAGAACGAGGTCCACCGCCTCGTCATCGCGTCGTCGCGGTCGATCTACGGCGAGGGCGCGTACCGCACCGCCGACGGCCGCACCGTCTACCCCTCGCACCGGGCCGACGCCGACATGGCCGCCGGAGACTTCGAGGTGCACGTCGAGGGCGAGGACGCCCTCGAGCTCATCCCCACGGCGGAGGACGCCCGCCTGCACCCCTCGTCGGTCTACGGCATCACGAAGCAGATGCAGGAGTCGCTGATCATGACGGTCGCGCCCACGATCGGCATCCAGCCGGTCGCTTTGCGCTACCAGAACGTGTACGGCCCCGGCCAGTCGCTGAAGAACCCGTACACGGGCATCCTCTCGATCTTCTCGACCCTCATCCGCCAGGGCAAAGAGATCAACATCTTCGAAGACGGCCTCGAGAGCCGCGACTTCGTCTACATCGACGACGTCGTCGAGGCCACCTTCCTCGCCGCGACCCACGACGCGGCCGGCGGGCACGTGCTCAACGTGGGCTCGGGTGTGGCCACCACCGTCCACGACGTGGTCTCGGCGTTGTTCGCGGCGTTCGGCACCGAGGTGCCCACGCGCGTCTCGGGCAACTACCGCCTCGGCGACATCCGTCACAACTTCGCCGACACCACCGCCCTGCAGCAGCACCTCGGTTTCACGCCGTCGGTGTCGTTCCGCGACGGCGTCGAGCAGTTCGTGCAGTGGGTCCTCACCCAGCCGGTCGAGGGTGACAGCTACAAGCGTTCGCTCGACGAGATGGCCTCGCGAAACCTCCTGAAGTGAGCGTCGCCACCGCCCTGCGCGGGACGCCGTACCCCTATCGTGCGAACAGCCTGAACCTGTTCCGGCTGATCCTGGCCGCGCTCGTGCTCGTCGCCCACGCGTTCTACATCGCGGGGCGCGGCGAGGGCCCGCACCTGCACGGCGAGAACCTGGGCGGGTGGGCGGTCGCGGGCTTCTTCGTGCTCTCAGGCTTCCTGATCACACGCAGTCGCCTGCGCACGCCGCCGGGGGAGTACCTCCTGCACCGCATCGCCCGCATCTTCCCGGGTTTCGTGGTGTGCCTGGTCGTCACCGCTTTCGTCTTCGCGCCGGTCGCCGCCCTCATCGAGCACGGCACCCTCGCCGGGTTCCTCAGCACGCCCCTCACGCCGCTGCAGTACATCTGGGGCAACATCACGCTCTACATCGACCACTACTCGATCGGCACGACGCTGCAGTCGGTGCCCTATCCGGGAGCGTGGAACGGGTCGCTGTGGACGCTGTTCTACGAGTTCTGCTGCTACGTGCTCGTCTGGCTGCTGGGTGGTCTCGCCGTGTTCCGCCGGTCGCCGTGGCTCGCGGGCGTCGCGTTCGTGCTGAGCCTGATGGTCTGGATCGGTGTGGAGTTCGCGCAGCGGTGGGGGCTCGACGAGAGCTTCTTCCTCCTCGCCAAGCTCGCGCCGTTCTTCCTCGGCGGGGCGTTCGTCTTCTTCATCGTCGAGCGCGCCGGTATCAACGCGTGGGTCGCGATCGGGGCTCTGGCCGTCGCGCTGGCCCTGATCTTCCTCGTGCCGCGCTGGGGCGGACAGGCGGCGGCGCCCTTCCTCGCGTACGGACTGCTCTGGCTGTCGTCGGTCATCCCGCAGCCGCGGTGGATCGCGCGCAACGACGTGTCGTACGGCTTCTACATCTACGCGTGGCCGGTGCAGCAGCTCGTCGTCCTCGTGGCCGGGGCGTCGATGTTCTTCCCGCTCTACATCCTGATCACCGTCGTGCTCACCTTCGCGTTGGCCTACCTGAGCTGGATCCTGGTCGAGCGCCGGGCCATGCGGTGGGTGCGCCCCGCCGCCGTGCCGGGGGCTGCCGCGGGAGCCGCCCGCGACGCGCAGCGCTCCTGACGTAGGCTGGCTGATCGTGCCCCGCGTGCTCGTCGACCTGCTGTCCTACTCCGGTACCAAGGGCGGGATGGAGACCTACACCCGCGACCTGTACCGCGCCCTCGGTGAACTCGACGACGATTACGAGTACATCGGCTATCTGAGCCGCGAGGGGGCGACGCTGGACCGCTCGTGGTTCCCCGGTCGCATCATCGAATCGGGCATCAGCGGAGAGAACCGATTCCTGTGGGCGTGGGGCGAGCTGACCCAGGTGGCCCGCGCCGCCCGCGCCGAGGGCGTCGACCTCGTGCACGCCCCCGCGACCCTCGGCCCGCGTCGAACCGCGATGCCGACCGTCGTGACGATGCACGACATGCTCTACTGGTCGCACCCCGAGTACATGTCGACCCCGCTGTACACGGCACCGGTGAAGTGGATGGAGAAGGTCGCCGCCCGCAACGCGGCGCGCATCGTCACCATCAGCCCGACCTCGGCCGACGAGATCGTGCGCTTCCTCGGTGTGCCCCGCGACACCCTCGACGTGGTGCCGCTCGCGGGGAGCTCCCCGACCGGCGTCGATCGATCGCGCGCGGGCGAGGCGGGGCCGTTCATCCTGGCGATGGGCAATCGTCGTCCCCACAAGAACTGGGGCGCGCTGATCCGTGCCATCGCGCTGATCCCGGCGGAGCGTCGACCCCGCGTGATCATCACCGGAGGGCGCGGTGACGACCCGCTGACGGCGGAGGTCGATGCAACCGGCATGCACGACTGGGTGCAGCTGCGCGGATGGGTCGACGATGCCGAGGTGGTGGAGCTCTACTCGACCGCGACCGCCCTCGCGATCCCGTCGCTCGCCGAGGGGTTCTCGCTGCCGACGCTCGAGGCGATGGGCGCGGGCGTGCCGGTGCTGCTCAGCGACATCGACGTGCACCGCTTCGTCGGCGGGCCCGCAGCGCGCTACTTCGACGCCCGTGACGACCGCGCCGTCGCCGCCGCCATCGACGAGGTCTGCTCGGACGCCGACCTGCGTCAGCGGCTCAGCGTCGACGGTCTCGCTCGCGCGGCGGAGTTCACCTGGGAGCGCACGGCGCGCGAGACCCGGGCGAGCTTCGACGCCGCCCTCGGCCTCACGCGGTAGCAGTCGGGCGCCGTCGGGCGATGGTGACGGCGTGCACGACGACGCCGACGATCGGTCCGGCCACGAGAGCGACGAGAACGCGGGTCAGACCGTCGATCGGCACGAACAGCGTCGCCACGGTGACCACGGATGCCGTCGCCCAGCCCGCCAGGTATGCGGTGTGCCGCTGCGCCGAGAGCACGGCGGGTCCGGTGATGCAGAGCAGACCGGTCAGGCCCGCGCTGCCGACGATCGCGGCGTACGCGCCGGAGGGGAGCTCGTACCGCTCGCCGTAGAGCAGGCCGACGACCCACGGACCCACGTACACCGCGAGCCCGGCCAGCACCGCGGTCAGGGCGAGCAGGCCCGCCCCCCACGTGAGCACGCGTCGACGCGCCTGCGCCGGGTGGTCGCGGAGCGTCACGACGAGATAGCTCTGCAGCGCGAGCAGGGGGATGACCAGCGGGGCGCGCGTCAGCGTGATGACGAGGATCAGCGAGGCCAGCAGAGCGGCGTCGACGCCCAGCGGAGCGATACCGAGCAGGAACGGCAGTCCCGAGATCATCACGCCCGTGGCGATCGAGGCCCCCACCGTCTGCAGGCTCTGGCGCAGCAGCACGCGAAGCGTCGCGTCGACCTCGACGCGGTTCCGGATGCCGCGCCCCGTGACGATCCACAGGATCGCGGCCGCGGCGGCGAAGGGCAGGGCGACGGCCCATCCGGTCACGGCGACGCCGAGGCCCAGTACGACGGCGACACCGACCGTGATCGCGCGGAGCACGGCATCCGTCACCGTCATGCCGGCCACGCCGCGCCAATCGCGTACGCCGTACAGCGCCCCGCTGATGACGGCGACGAAGGTGTAGCCGACCGCGGCGGCCGCGAGCGCGGCGACGAGGGCGACGGCGTGGTCGCCGAACACGCGCGGCGCCCAGAAGAACGCGGACGCGGCGATGACCAGCGCCGCCCCGACCGCGTAGATCGACGCGAAGCGCCGGAGGATGGGCCACCCCCGACCCGTGTCGCTCGAGCGCGACGCGCGCGTGGTCTCCTGCTGCACGCCGGCCAGACCCGAGACGACCAGATACACGACCGACCAGAAGACGCTGAAGACGACGTACTGCTCACCCGTGAGGAACGCCGGGACCGCGGCCTGGATCAAGTACCCGAGGCCGCCGGCGACCACCGTCGCACCGAGGATCCAGGTGAGTCCGCCGCCGTTCGCGGGAGCCTGCGTGGGGGAGTCAGACACCCGTCTGCTCGATACCCGGCGTCGGACGCTCCGGCGTCGTCGGCTCGGGTGCGCGCGGCGACGAGGGTGCGTCGAGCGCGTCGACGCGCGCGGTGAGGTGCTCGAGCTGCGTGCGCAGGATCGTCACCTCTTCGGCGGTGCGCCGGATCTCGTCCTCGGCCTGGGAGAGCTCCCACGACAGGTGCAGGGCGACGGCGAGGAGCAGCACGATCGCGATCGCGAAGAGGAGGTTGGCGGGCAGCTCCACCCCGAGCACGCGGGTGAGTCCCTGCAGCAGCTGCGGGAAGATGCCGAGCACCAGAACGCCGAGGCCGATGACCAGCCACAGCGCCGCGTACTTCTCGCGCAGGCGGCGCGTGAGCAGGAGCGCCAGCACCACGACGATGAGGACGAGTGCCAGCACGATGCCGAAGAACACGATCACACCGGCCCCCGTTCCCGACCGGTGGGTCGTCGCATGATGGCCAGGCTCAGCGCGAACGCGGAACGCAGCAGGTAGACCGTGGATCCCCAGGCGCCCTGGCTGGGGCGTCCGAAGGCGCGCGGGCGCATCGCGACCGCGACCTGGGTGACGGTGAGGCCGGAGTGGCAGGCGGCGACGAGCGAGTCGAGCGTGTCGCCCAGGTACTCAGCGGGGTAGTACCGCACGTACTGCTCGATCGCGCGCGGGCCGGCGGCGCGGAAACCGCTCGTGACGTCGGTCAGGCGCGTCTTGGCGACGCGCGACACGATGGCCGCGAGCAGCTTCATCGCCCACTTGCGGGGTCCGCGCACCTGGTAGTCGCCGACGTCGCTGAAGCGCGCACCGATGGAGATGTCGGCGGTCTCGAGGCCCGCCAGCACGCGGTCGATGTCGGCCGGGTTGTGCTGACCGTCGGCATCCACCTGAATGGCGCGCTCGTAGCCCATGCGCTTGGCATAGGTGAAGCCGGTGCGCATCGCGCCGCCGACGCCGAGATTGAACGGGAGCGACAGCACGATCGCGCCGGCCTCGCGGGCGACGGCGGCCGTGGCATCCATCGATCCGTCGTCGACGACGGCCACGTCGTAGTCGCGACCCGTGGCGAGGATCTCGCGCACGGTCGTGCCGACGTTCTGCTCCTCATTCCATGCGGGAACGATGACGAGCACGGAGGAAGCGGGACGGGTCATGGTGCCTGAAGCCTATCAACCGGGCCCGTGCGCTCCCGCGTCACTGCACGCGGAACGAACCGTCGGCGCTGAGCACGAGCGTGCCCTTCTCGAACCGCTGCGACCACTGACCGTCACCCGAGCGTTCGTTCTCGATCGGCCATCCGAGCGAGCCCTTCTCACCCCCGCGACGCAGCCATTCCGCCCGGATCGCCCCGCGGGTGACGAAGCCGCCCTTGGCGGACACGAGGATGCTGCCGCCCGTGAAGTCCTGGCGGAAGCCGCCGGCCGTCGCGTACTCGTTCTTGACCGGAATGCCCAGGACGCCGCCCGCACCGCCCTGCTGGAGGTGCACCGTGCGGATGTAGCCGCGGGTGACGTACGTGGCGGAGGAGCCGACGTAGACCGTGACCTTCTCGAACGGCTGCGCCTTCCACCCCGTCGCGACCGTGGCGAGCGGACCCGTCGCGAAGCCGTAGGCGTCGACCTTTCCGTTGTCGCGGTAGTTCTTCCACACCGCGCCCGTGACGGCGGTGGCGAAGCCGGTGCGCGCGACGGTGACCACGCCCGACTCGAACGGCTGGATCCAGCCGGACGCCTCTTCACGCTCGACAGAGGTGGGGGCGCCGAGAGCGGCGAAGCCGCCCGCTGCGCGAGCCGTGTTCAAGATGGCCCCCACGATCGCTCCGGAGGCCGAGCGGTCCGCGTTGACCCAGACCTCGCCGCCCTGGAAGCTCTGGCTCTTGCCGCGCTCGGTGGTCTGGAAGGCGCCCGTCGGCATGCCCAGGCGACCCTGCACGCCACCCGCGGCATCGAGCGGCATCACGATCGAGGCCGGCACGTCGACGGTCGTCGACGTGCTGCAGTAGATGCGACCGCCCTGGAACTGCTGCATCACCCCGCCGGCCACCTTCTTCTCGGGCCCCACCGCGGCGCCGAGGTAGCTGTTCGCCGCACCCAGCGAACGGTACTGGCGCCCGATGACCCCGGCCACGGCGTAGTTGCCGCTCTTCGAGGTGGTGAGGGTGGTCGCGCCGAAGTCCTGCGAGTACGACCCGTTCGAGCCGACCTGCGGACCGGTCGGGGGACCGACCGTGGAACTGGTCCCGGCGGCCGTGAGCGCCTTCGACAGCGCCGTCACGGCGAAGGTGCCGCTGGTCGTGGCGAAGACCGAGCCGCCCTCGAAGCGCTGCATGAAGCCGCCCGTGGTGGCCTTCTCGTTGTTGATGGGGGCGCCGAGCGCGCCGGAGATGCCGCCGGCCGCCGCGTAGCCGCGGTAGATCTCGCCGCGGACCGTGAAGCGGTCGTTGGCGCTGGTGCGCAGCATCAGCCCGGCGGTGAACTGCACGTACTGACCGGCGTCGACCTTGGCCACGGCGGTGGGCCAGCCCACGCTGGCGACTCCGCCCGCCTTGGTGTACACCGTCGTCCACGCCGCGCTGAGGGCGGTGGTGGCGGTGGGGCCCTGGAAGATGCTGCCGCCGGCGAAGTCCTGCCGCGCGCCTCCCGAGAAGGAGTAGGCCCGGGTCGACGGCCACCCGAGGGTGCCCGTGACATTTCCGGCCTTCTCGTACGTGTCGCTGATCGGGGGTGCCACGGCGAACCCGCGCCCGTCCGAGGGGCGGACGTAGATGCGACCCGAGTCGAAGTCCTGGTACCAGCCGCCGAAGGCGCGCGAGACCGCGCCCGCGGGCCAACCCAGGCCGCTGTTCGCCTCGCCGACGGCGCGGTATTCGGTGCGCGTGCCGCCGACGGTCGCCTGAACGGCGGTGGTGCCGTTCTTGAGGTAGAGGTCGGCGTTCTCGAAGCGCTGCGACCACCCGCGACCGGGCCATTCCGTCATCGCGCCGGTCGATCCGCCGATCCAGCCGCTCGCGCCGCCGGAGTCCTGCCAGAAGCGGGTGATGGCCGCGCCGCGCTGGGTGGTGGTGCTGCCGAACCAGTCGGTGAAGAAGCGGAAGAAGTTGCGGTTGCCGTACGCCGAGCACGAGTCGCCCTCGCCGGCCCCGGCCCGCAGCGCCGCGGCGTTGGGCTGGTACGGCGTGTAGTAGTAGAGGTTCGCCGTGGCCTGGTTCTGGATGTACACCGGCGACGAGCCGCACGAGGCGTTCGGGTTGTACCGGATGTTCCACGTCTTGCCGGGGGCGTAGTAGGTGAAGTACTTGTTCTGCGAGTAGATCTTCAGCTGGCGGGCCGCACCGTAGACCTGGTTGAAGAAGCCGTAGTAGCGCGTGTCGCACGCCGCGGTGTCGGGGCAGCCCTGCCCCATGGCGATCGTGTAGCGCCAGTCGGACGGCCACGTGTGGGTGATGAGGCCCTGCTCCTTCTCGAGCATGACGATGAGCACCTGGGGGTTGAGACCGCACGCGGTGGCGACCTTCGACAGGATCCGCGCGGCGGATTCCGACGACGCCCCGGTGTAGGTGTCGCAATAGGTGTCGGCCGTGCGGGTCGCCGTGTTCTGCCGGAAGTCGCGCAGGCAGGTGTAGCCCGACTGGCACTTCGACACCTTGCCCTTGAGGAAGGAGTCGATCTGTCCCTCGGTCATCGTCGTGGAGTCGAAGAAGACCTCGTCCGAGATGATGTTGCCCGGTCGGAAGAGCGACATGTCGGCGGCGGGGCGCAGGTCGATGGCCGAGACGGCCGCCTGGGGGGCCGCGACCGCGGCGTCGGCCGCGGACGCCGAGGTGGGCGCGCCGGCGAGGGCGAGAGACGCCACGAGCGCGATCGTGGCCAGCGAGGCCGTGAAGATGCGCGCGGCCAGGCCGGAGATGCGTTCGGTCACCCGCCTTATTGTGACGGACGTGACGGGTGAATACCACCGTGAACCGAGAGACTGGTGATATATGAGCACTCGGCGGGTCGTCACGTGCCCCGCTGCCGGGGCGGCTGCGACCGCTGTGGCACGATTGACGCGTGAAGGGCATCATTCTCGCCGGGGGTTCCGGCACGCGTCTGCATCCGATCACTTTGGGCGTGTCGAAGCAGTTGATCCCGGTGTACGACAAGCCGATGGTCTACTACCCGTTGTCGACGTTGATGCTCGCCGGCATCCGCGAGATTCTGGTGATCACGACCCCGCATGATGCGCCGTTCTTCGAGCGGTTGCTGGGGGATGGGTCGCAGTTCGGGGTGAACCTGCAGTTCGCTCAGCAGCCGTCGCCCGATGGGTTGGCGCAGGCGTTCACGATCGGTGCCGATTTCATCGGCGATGACAAGGTCGCCCTCGTCCTGGGCGACAACCTGCTTTACGGTCCCGGTCTGGGTACGCAGCTCAAGCGCTACGCCGACGTCGACGGTGGCGCGGTGTTCGCGTACTGGGTGGCGGAGCCTTCGGCGTACGGGGTGGTCGAGTTCGACGACGACGGCAAGGCGGTTTCTCTGGAGGAGAAGCCCGCGTCCCCGAAGTCGAATTACGCCGTCCCGGGGTTGTACTTCTACGACAACGACGTCATCGACATCGCCCGCAACCTCGCTCCTTCTCCTCGGGGGGAGTACGAGATCACCGACATCAACGCCGAGTACCTGCGTCGCGGGAAGCTGCAGGTGGAGGTCCTCCCGCGGGGGACGGCGTGGCTGGACACCGGCACGTTCGATCAGATGACGGATGCCGCGGATTATGTCCGCACGATGGAGCGGCGTACGGGCCTGCGCATCGGGGTGCCCGAGGAGGTCGCGTGGCGGCAGGGGTTCCTCACCGATGACGAGGTCGCCGAGCGTGCGCACAAGCTGGTGAAGTCCGGGTACGGGTCGTACCTGTTGGAGATTTTGGAAAGAGGCCGCTGATGGCGCACCTTCTCGTCACCGGCGGTGCCGGGTTCATCGGATCCAACTTCGTCCACCACGTCGTGGAACACACCGATCACACCGTGACGGTGTTGGACAAGCTCACCTACGCCGGCAACAAGGCCTCCCTCGCCGGTCTCCCGGAGGATCGGGTGCGTCTGGTGGTGGGCGACATCGCCGACCCGGGCGTCGTGGATCCCCTGGTGGCGGAGGCGGATGCGGTGGTGCATTACGCCGCCGAGTCGCACAACGACAACTCCCTGCACGATCCGCGTCCGTTCCTGGACACCAACATCATCGGCACCTACACGCTGCTGGAGGCTGCGCGCCGTCACGAGACGCGGTTCCATCACATCTCCACCGATGAGGTGTACGGCGACCTCGAACTCGATGACCCGGCCCGGTTCACCGAGAACACCCCCTACAACCCCTCCTCTCCGTACTCCTCCACCAAGGCGGGGTCGGATCTGTTGGTGCGGGCGTGGGTGCGTTCTTTCGGGGTGCAGGCCACCATCAGCAACTGCTCCAACAACTACGGCCCCTACCAGCACGTGGAGAAGTTCATTCCCCGCCAGATCACGAACGTGCTGCGCGGCATCCGCCCCAAGCTGTATGGGAAGGGTGAGAACGTGCGCGACTGGATCCACGCCGACGATCACTCCTCCGCCGTGCTCACCATCCTCGACAAAGGCCGGATCGGTGAGACGTACCTGATCGGTGCCGATGGGGAGAAAGACAACAAGAGCGTGGTGGAGATGATCCTCCAGATCACCGGGCACCCCGCTGACGCGTACGACCTGGTCACCGACCGTCCCGGTCACGACCTGCGTTACGCGATCGACTCCACCAAACTCCGCACTGAGTTGGGTTGGACCCCCACCTACGGTGATTTCGCGTCGGGTCTTGCCGCGACCATCGACTGGTACCGCGAGAACGAGGCGTGGTGGGCGCCCGCCAAAGACGGCGTCGAAGCGTTCTACGCCAGCAAGGGACAGTGACAGTGGCGACCGCGTTCGGTAAGGCCCTCACCGTCACCCAGACCCCCATTCCGGGGTTGATCGTGCTGGATCTGCCGGTGCACGGCGATTCCCGCGGCTGGTTCAAAGAGAACTGGCAACGCGAGAAGATGACCGCCGACACCATCGGGCTGCCCGATTTCGCTCCGGTGCAGAACAACATCTCCTTCAACGACGCCGTCGGCACCACCCGCGGCATCCACGCCGAACCCTGGGACAAATACGTCTCCGTCGCCACCGGCCGCATCTTCGGCGCCTGGGTCGACCTGCGCGAAGGCGACACCTTCGGCGCGGTGTTCACCACCGAACTCGATGCCTCGAAGGCGATCTTCGTCCCCCGCGGCGTCGGCAACTCCTACCAGACCCTCGAGCCGGACACCGCGTACACCTACCTCGTCAACGACCACTGGTCACCCGAGGCGACCTACACCTTCCTCAACCTCGCCGACGACACCGCCGCCATCGACTGGCCCATCCCCCTCGATGAGGTCGAGATCAGCGCGAAAGACAAGAACCACCCCCGTCTGGGGGAGGTGGTGCCGATGCCGCCGAAGAAGACCCTCATCACCGGCGCCAGCGGTCAGCTCGGCCGGGCCCTGCGGGCGGAGTTCGGCGAGCACCCCTGGATCGAATACGCCACCCGAGAAGACCTCGACCTCACCTCACCCGAGCTAGGCACCGCACGCCGCTGGCGCGAATACGACACCATCATCAACGCCGCCGCGCACACCAAAGTCGACGCCGCCGAAACCCCCGACGGCCGCGAAGACGCCTGGGCCGCCAACGTCACCGCCGTCGCCGCCCTCGCCCGCATCGCCACCACCCACGGCCTCACCCTCGTCCACGTCTCCAGCGACTACGTCTTCGACGGCACCAAAACCGGCCCCTACACAGAGACCGACCCGGTACGCCCCCTCGGCGTCTACGGACAGACCAAAGCCGCCGGCGACGCCCTCGCCGCGACCGTCCCCCGCCACTACATCCTCCGCACCAGCTGGGTCATCGGCGACGGCAACAACTTCGTGCGCACCATGGCCTCCCTCGCCGCCCGCGGCATCGACCCCCGCGTCGTCGACGACCAGATCGGGCGCCTCACCTTCACCGACGACCTCGCCCGCGGCATCCGCCACCTCCTGCACACCCACGCCCCCCACGGCACCTACAACCTCACCGGCACCGGCGAACCCCGCTCCTGGGCACACATCGCCGCCCAGGTCTTCGCCCTCACCGGCCACGACCCCGCCCGCGTCACCGGCGTCAGCACCGACGACTACTACGCCACCGCCACCGGCCCCATCGCCCCCCGCCCCCGCAACAGCATCCTCGACACCACCACCCTCGAAAACACCGGCTACACCCCCGCACCCGCAGACACCTCCCTCGAGACCTACGTGAGCGGGTTGTCCTGAGATGAGCGGCGGTCCGACCCCCGCGGTCACGCCGCAACAGACGCCCACGCGGCGCAGTCGAGGCAGGTCCTCGTTCCGCCCCGACATCCAGGCGTTGCGCGCGCTCGCGATCGGGTTGGTCGTCGTCAATCACCTGCGGCCGCACGGGCTGACCGGGGGATACGTCGGCGTCGACGTCTTCTTCGTCATCTCCGGCTTCCTCATCACGAGCCATCTCGTCGATCAGCTGACGAAGACGGGGCGCATCGCTCTGGGGCAGTTCTACGCCCGGCGCATCCGCCGCCTCCTCCCGGCGGCCCTGCTGGTGCTCGCCGCCACCGCCGCGCTCGTGGCCGTGTTCCTGCCGTACCCGCGGTGGCAGCGCAACGCGATCGAGATCCTCGCGAGTGCGGGGTACGTCGAGAACTGGGCCCTCGCGGGCTTCTCGGTGAACTACTCCGCGCTGAACGACTCCGCCAGCGCCGTGCAGCACTACTGGTCGCTGTCGGTCGAGGAGCAGTTCTACCTGCTCTGGCCGCTGGTTCTGCTGGGAGCCGCTGCGCTGACGGCGCGCTTCGCCGCGACCACGCTGCGGCGGGCGGTGATCGTCGCGGTGGTCGCCGTCGGCGTCCTCTCGCTCGGCGCGAGCGTCTGGTTCACGATGGTCATGCCCAGTCAGGCGTACTTCGTCACCTTCACGCGGGCGTGGGAGTTCGCGGCCGGAGCGGTGGTGGCCCTCACCGCCCACCGGCTGACACTCGGTCGCCGCACGCGCGGGGCGATCGTGGCGGTCGGGGCGATCGCCGTGGCCGTGTCGGCGGTCGTCTACAACGAGACGACCCCCTTCCCGGGGATCGCCGCCGTCGTCCCGGTCGTGGGCACCGCGCTCATCATCGCCGCCGGAGGGCGCGACCGCGCGTGGCACTCGATCGTGTCGGGCTCGCGTCCCGTGCAGTGGCTCGGCGGGATCTCGTACTCGCTCTACCTGTGGCATTGGCCGCTCATCGTGATCGCCCCGTTCGCCCTGTCGATGCCGCGCACGTGGATCGTCGACCTGGGCATCCTCGCCGTCGCGCTGGTGCTGAGCTGGGCGACGAAGGTGCTCGTCGAGGACCCGGGGCAGAAGTGGCGCTTCTGGGCGCAGAGCGTGCGGCGCAGCATGCTGCTCATGGTGACGGGGATCGTCGTCGTCGCGCTGGCGGCGGGTGGACTGCTCGTCGGGTACACCGTCTCGGCGGCGCGCGACTCGCCCGAGGCCGAGATCGAGGTCGGAACCTGCACCGGTCCCGCAGCGCTCGCGACCGCCGGATGCGATCCGTTCGCGGCGCCCGAAGACACGACCATGACCGCGGCGAACGAGTACTTCTACACCCCGGCCGAGTGCGGCGAGCTGCTGCCCAAGCTCAGCTACGACGGACTGCTCACCACCCGCGAGTGCGACTTCACCCCGTCGGGTGAGGCGACGGAGGACGTGTGGCTCGTCGGCGACTCGCACGCGCAGCAGTGGCAGGGGGCGATCTTCGACCTCGCCCGCGAGCGCGGCTGGGACGTGACGATCAGCTTCTACGGCGGATGCCCCGTCGCCGACGTCGATTTCGTCGGATTCCGCGGGCCCTGGGCGCCTCAGGACGCGCAGCGCTGCCGCGACTGGTCGCGCGGCGTGTCCGACGCGATCGTCGCGGAGCGCCCGGCGCGCGTGTTCACCTCGATGGCGGCCCGCGCCGACACGCTCGACGACGGGTCCGGCCGGTCGGTCGAGGAGCAGTTCACCGAGGGGCTCATCGCGGACTGGTCGGCCTGGCGCGCGGCGGGCTCCGACGTCGAGGTGCTCGCGGATCCGCCGTTGAACGGGGCCGTGCGGGATCCGGACTGCCTCGCGATCAACGGATCCGACCCCGCCGCCTGCGCGGTGCCGCGCGCGCAGGCCCAGCCCACCGATCCGCTCGTCGTCGCGGCGAACACGATGGGCGTCGACCAGGTGGGGCTGATCGACCTCACCGACCGCTTCTGCACCGACACCCAGTGCCTCGCCAGCGTGGGCGGGGTGCCGGTGTACTACGACGCCGACCACCTCAACCTCGTCTACGTGCGTCTGCTGGCCGCCGACATCGCCCGGGCGATCGACGACGGGTCTCCGACGCCCCCCGGGTAGAATCCTCATGCCGCTCCCGCGGCCCCACCGCCACGTCTTCGGAGCTCATTCTTCTCATGGATCTACTCATCGTCGGCTCCGGCTTCTACGGCCTGACCATCGCCGAGCGCGCCGCCGCCGCGGGCCGCAAGGTGACCGTCATCGACCGTCGCCACCACATCGGCGGCAACGCCTACTCGGCGGACGAGCCCGAGACGGGCATCGAGGTGCACCAGTACGGCGCCCACCTGTTCCACACGTCGAACCCGACGGTGTGGGAGTACGTCAACCGCTTCACCGACTTCACCAGCTACGTGCACCGCGTGTACACGACGCACAAGGGCGTGGTCTTCCCGCTGCCGATCAACCTCGGCACGATCAACCAGTTCTTCCAGGCCGCCTACACGCCCGACCAGGCGCGCGCCCTCGTGCATGAACTCGCGGGTGAATTCGACGCGAAGGACGCCGCGAACCTCGAGGAGAAGGGCATCGCCCTCATCGGCCGCCCCCTGTACGAGGCGTTCATCCGCGACTACACCGCGAAGCAGTGGCAGACCGACCCGAAAGACCTGCCCGCCGAGGTCATCTCGCGCCTGCCCGTGCGCTACACGTACGACAACCGCTACTTCAACGACACGTGGGAGGGTCTGCCCGTCGACGGGTACACCGCGTGGATCGAGCGCATGGCCGATCACCCGAACATCGAGGTCAAGCTGTCGACCGACTACTTCGACGAGTCGCAGCCGCTGAACAAGAAGGCGACCGTGGGTCAGGTGCCGATCGTCTACACCGGACCCGTCGACCGCTACTTCGACTACGCCGAGGGCGAGCTGTCGTGGCGCACGCTCGACTTCGAGCAGGAGGTGCTGCCGATCGGCGACTTCCAGGGCACGAGCGTGATGAATTACGCGGATGCCGATGTGCCCTACACGCGCATCCACGAGTTCAAGCACTTCCACCCCGAGCGCGCCGACCGGTACCCGACCGACAAGACGGTCGTGGTGCGCGAGTACTCGCGCTTCGCCACGCGCGAAGACGAGCCGTACTACCCGGTCAACACGGCCGACGACCGCAGCGGCCTGTTGGCCTATCGCGAGCTGGCCAAGGGCGAGAGCGACGTGTACTTCGGCGGCCGTCTCGGCACGTACCAGTACCTCGACATGCACATGGCAATCGGTTCGGCCCTGTCGATGTGGAACAACCAGCTGGCGTGAGGAGGGTTCTCGCGTCCGTCGGACTGCTGCTGATGGCAGCGGTCACGGCCGGCTGCGCCGCGACGGCGGGTCCGACGGCATCCGCAACCGCGGAATCGGGGGCCTCGGTGTCGCCCGCTCCTCGCAGCGTCTTCGTGGTGGGGGACTCGAACTCGACGGGCTTCCGCGGCACGTTCGCCACCGGGCGGCAGTCCGGCGACGCTTGGGCCTCCCGGTTGCCGGCGGGCGCGTTCGCCCCGGTCGAGGGGTGGGCCGTCGACGGGGCGACCACGGGCGCGATGCGCGCGGGCGTCGAGGCGCTCGACCCGCACGTCGACCAGCTCATCGTCATGGCGGGCACCAACGACCTCGCCACCGGGGTCGCGACCGACACCGTGCGCGAGAACCTCGCGGCCATCGCCGCGCACGTGGACGCACCCGAGGTGCTGGTGCTGGCCATCGCCCCCTTCGACGCCCTCGCCACCGAAGCGACCGCGCTGAACGCCGAGCTGCGCGCCGAGGCGACCGCTCGCGGCTGGGACTTCTTCGACCCCTGGACGGGTTCGCGCACGGCCGAGGGCACCTGGGTGCCCGCGTCGACGGTCGACGGCGTGCACGCCACCCGTGAGGGCTACGCCGCGGCGGGCGACGCCGTCGCCGCGCATCTGGGTGCCCCGTGACCACGCCCTCCGTCGACACGACCTCCCGCCGCACCGAGCGTGCGCGCCCGACGGTGGACGGTCGACGCGCCGACCTCGACGGCCTGCGGGCCTTCGCGATCCTGCTCGTGGTCGTGTACCACGTCTGGCTCGGCCGGGTCTCGGGCGGGGTCGACGTCTTCCTGCTGCTGTCGGCGTACTTCTTGACCGGGTCGTTCCTGCGGCGGGCCGGCACCCTGTCGCTCGCGACGTTGCCCTCCTTCTGGGCGCGGCGCTTCGCCCAACTGCTTCCCGCGGCCGCGCTGACGATCGCCGCCGTGCTCGCTTTCGCCGCCCTCGCCCTGCCCAGCTCGCAATGGCGAGCCGTCTGGGAGCAGGCGTGGGCGTCGTTGACGTACTGGCAGAACTGGGCGCTCACCGAGGCGGCCGTCGACTACTACGCGCGCACCGAGACCTTCCCGAGCATGCTCCAGCACTTCTGGTCGCTGTCGGTGCAGGGTCAGGTCTTCGTGCTGTGGCCCCTGCTGCTGGTCGCGGGTGCGGTGCTCGCCCGCAGGATGCAATGGTCCGTCCGCCGCGTCCTCACGATCCTCTTCGGCGCCGTGTTCGCGGTCTCGTTCGCCTACTCCGTCGTCGTGACGACGGTGGCGCAGCAGGCCGCCTACTTCGACACCTGGGCCCGACTGTGGGAGTTCGCCCTCGGCTCGCTCGCCGCGCTGATCGTGCCGCGACTTCACGTCGGTCGCGTGCTCGGCCTGGTGCTGGGGTGGGTCGGCGTCGTCGCCCTGGTCACCTGCGGACTCGTGCTCGACGTGGGCGCGGGCTTCCCCGGCGTGGCGGCGCTGTGGCCCACCCTCGCCGCCGTCGCCCTCATCGTCGCGGGTCGCGCCGAGCGTCCGGCCGGGGCGTCCGCGCTGCTCGCCTCGCGCCCCGTCACGGCGGTGGGCGGCATCGCCTACGCCCTCTACCTCGTGCACTGGCCGATCCTCGTCGCCACGATGGTGCTCGTCGACTCCACGCGCGTGTCGATCGCGGAGGGGCTGGTCGTGATCGCGCTGTCGCTCGTCGCCGCATGGCTGCTCACGCGCGGCGTCCGCGCGGTCGCGCGCGGCATCGGCACCTCCACGGCTCGCGACGCACGGCTCGTCGTGGTCTCGCTGCTCGTGGTCGCCCTTCCGCTGGCGTCGTGGCAGGCGGCATCCGCGGTGCAGGCCGCCGGCGTCAGCCCCCAGGCCAACCCGGGCGCACAGGTGCTGATGCCCTGGACCGACGCCCGGGCCGACGACGACGCCCCCCTCGCGCCGTTGGGCACGCAGCTCGAAGACGAGTGGATCGCCCTCGACGGCCCGTGCGACGACGCGTTCGCGCCGGACGACGATCGTCTCGACGGGTCGTGCGTGCAGACGGTCGTCGACCCGGCGGCCCCGACCTTCATCGCGGTGGGCGACTCGCACGCGCAGCAGTGGTTGGGCGCCCTTCTGCCGGTGCTGCAGGACGACGGCTGGAACGTCGTCGCCCTGCTCAAGGGCGGGTGCTCGCTCGCCCCCGACGAGGACGCCGACGACGAGTGCCGCGAGTGGCGCACCGCGGCCGCGGCCTACACGGTGGCCCTCCCCGCGGCCGTCGCGATGTTCATCGGCACCAAGGCCGTGCCCGAGTCCGATCAGGAGCGCGTCCCGGCGGGGCTGGGTCGCGTGATCGACGGGGTCGTCGCCTCGGGCACCGAGGTGCTGCTCATGCGCGACAACCCGCGGTTCCACGAAGACATGTACACCTGCCTGGAGCAGACCCCCGACGAGTGCGGCCGCGACCTCGCGACGGTTCAGGCACCCGCGAACCCCGCCATCGCGCTCGCGGACGATCCGCACGTCTCACTGCTCGATCTCACCGAGTACCTCTGCCCCGAGGGGCGCTGCCGGGCCGCGATCGGCAACGTGGCGGTCTACCTCGACGACAACCACCTCACCGGCACCTACGCCCGCAGTCTCGCCCCCGCCGTCCGTGCGGCTCTCGCCGAGATCCCGGGCATCCCGATCGGCTGAGGGAGCGCTCGCGTAGAATCGTGCGGATGACCCCCGCCGCCGTCGGCGCCCCCGGATCCGTGCGGCGCTCCCTCCACTCGCTGTGGTTGCTGTCGGCGCGCGATCTGCGGGTGCGCTACTCCACCAGCGCGCTGGGGTACCTCTGGTCGGTGCTCGATCCGCTCGTGATGAGCGCGATCTACTGGTTCGTCTTCACCCAGGTGTTCCACCGCACAGTCGGCGAGGAGCCCTACATCGTGTTCCTCATCACGGCGCTGCTGCCGTGGGTGTGGTTCAACTCCGCGGTGAGCGACTTCACGAAGGCGTTCAAGAAGGACGCCCGGCTCGTGCGCTCGACCTCGATCCCACGCTGGATCTGGGTCGACAGGATCGTCGTGAGCAAGGGCGTCGAATTCCTCTTCTCGCTCCCGGTGCTCGTGCTATTCGCGGTGTTCGGCGGCGCGCAGGTGTCGTGGGCCCTGCTGGCCTTCCCCCTCGCCGTTGTGCTGCAGACCGCGCTGCTGGTGGGGCTCGGTCTGATCATCGCGCCGTTGTGCGTGATGTTCGGCGATCTCGAGCGCACCACGCGTCTGGTGCTGCGAGCGCTGTTCTACGCCTCGCCGATCATCTACGGCGTGCACAACCTGCCGGGGGTCTTCGCCGACATCGCGGCGTTCAACCCGCTGTCGGGCATCTTCACCCTGTACCGCGTCGGGTTCTTCCCCGACCAGTGGGACACCCTGACCGTCGTCGTGGGCGCGGCCGTGAGCCTCGGCATCCTGGGTCTCGGTGTTCTCATCTTCCCCAAGCTCGAGCGTCCCGTGCTGAAGGAGCTGTGATGCCCGGTCCCGCGATAGAGGTGGACGGCCTCGGCGTGCGCTTCCGGCGCAACCGCCGCGGGGGCCGCTCGTTCAAAGACCTGTTCGGCGGCGCCGAGCGACGCTCGCGCCCCGACGAGTTCTGGGCCCTGCGCGACGTGTCGTTCCGCGTCGAGCCGGGGGAGTCGATCGGCGTGGTCGGGCGCAACGGCCAGGGCAAGTCGACGCTGCTGAAGCTCGTCGCCGGGGTGCTGCTGCCCGACGAGGGGCAGGTGACGGTCGAGGGGGGAGTGGCCCCGCTCATCGAGATCACCGGCGGTTTCGTCGGCGACCTCACGGTGCGCGAGAACGTGCGCCTGACGGCGGGACTGCACGGGATGCCGCGTGCCGAGGTGTCGCGCCGCTTCGACGACATGATCGACTTCGCCGAGATCGGCGACTTCGTCGACACCCCCTACAAGCACCTGTCGAACGGCATGAAGGTGCGCCTGGCGTTCTCGGTGGTGTCGCAGTTGGACGAGCCGATCCTGCTCGTCGACGAGGTGCTCGCCGTCGGCGACCGCGCGTTCCGCGAGAAGTGCTACCGACGCATCGACGAGCTGCTGGCCGCGGGGCGCACGCTGTTCTTCGTCAGCCACAACGAACGCGACCTGCGCCGCTTCTGCACACGGGGGCTGTACCTCGACAAGGGCACCCTCGTGCTCGACGCCCCGATCGCCGAGGTACTCGAGCGCTACAACGTCGACTACGCGACGGGCTGAGGCGCGAGCGGCGGCATGGGCTTCCACGACGCGTCGCGCGCGATGC
This sequence comes from Microbacterium algihabitans, assembly GCF_032464975.1. Lineage (NCBI taxonomy): Bacteria > Bacillati > Actinomycetota > Actinomycetes > Micrococcales > Microbacteriaceae > Microbacterium > Microbacterium algihabitans. The sequence goes on along the minus strand of NZ_JAWDIU010000001.1, from coordinate 308,795 downwards.
GGCGCCCGTCGCGGAGTCCGCGGAACAGGTGGCTCGTGCCCTTGGCCTTGCGCTCCACCACGACCAGGCGGATGAGCTCCTTGACGAAGGTCAGCGCCGTGCCCGCGGCGAAGGGCAGCGGCCGGTACACGCCGAGCTCGCGGTAGTACTTCTGCAGGTACGCACGGTTGCGCATGATGTAGTACCGGTACGCGTCGCTCGAGGCGTTCATGTGGCGGATGCCCATGTCCCACTGCTTGATCTCGCGGGTGCGCCGCAGCACGAACTCGTTCACGATGACCGACGGCGTCTGCCGCGAGGCGAGCCAGCCGTAGAGCTGGTCGTCCCAGTAGATGAAGAAGCGGGGGTCGGGAAGGCCGATCCGCGCGACGATGTCGCGGTGGATGAACATGCCCTCGAAGCATCCGGAGTTCATCGGCTTGTACCCCGACGAGTCGAAGCCGGCGGGCGCGAAGGGGATGGGGATGGCCATCGACTCGGCCACGCGGTACTGCCAGTAGAACTCGCTGCCGTCGTAGTCGTAGCGGCGGCCCTGGATGCTGCGGAAACGCGGAGCCCAGTGCCCCATGCGCGCGAGGCCGTCGGAGACCACCTCGACGTCGTCGTCCATCAGCCAGATCCACTCGGAACCGAGTTCGTAGGCGACGCGCATGCCCTCGCTGAATCCGCCGGAACCACCCGTGTTGGTCTCGAGGCGGCGGTACACCAGCGTCGTGGGGAGGCGGTCGCGGTACGACTCGACGACCGCGGTGGTGTCGTCGGTGGACGCGTTGTCGATGACGACGAGGTGCCCGGGCGCCGGATCCATCCGCTCGATGCTGTCGAGCAGGCGGGTCAGCAGGTGCGTGCGGTTGTAGGTGACGACGACGATGGTCGCCGACGACGGGTCGAATGCGGAATCCGCAGGGATCGGGGTGGCGTCGGCGTGCGCGGTCATAGCACGCACGATCATAACCGGCCCTCCTCGGAGCCTCCCGTCGGTGAGGACGCCATGCGCTGTTCGAGGCGTTCGCGCCACGACCGCGACTGGCCCGCGCGCACCGCGCACAGCGCCAGCAGCAGCCAGCCGGCGCCGGTGAGGGTGAAGCTCTCGAACATCGACACCGTCAACAGCGCGACCAGCGTCAGCGGCGCCCACGCGTGCACGACCGAGCGGCGATCGCTCGCGACGAGCCATCCCCGCGCGAGCCCGAGCCCGCCGAGGGCGACGAACAGCAGCAGGCCCACCGCGCCGAGCTGCAGGAGCACGTCGAGGTAGGCGTTCAGTGCGGAGGCGTGCGTCTCGCCGAGGCCGAGGGGCACCAGGGCGAACGGCACGGCGTCGTTCACCCATTCGCCGAACCAGCCGAAGCCCTGCACGGGGCGCATCTCGCTCAGGTGCACCAGCCGCGCCCACAGGTCGGTGCGCAGCGTCAGATCGGCTCCGGCGCCGAGGGTGTCGACGAGAGGGGCGCGGAAGGCCCACGCGCCCGCGATCCCCACCACGACGACGGAGCCGAGCGCGGCCTGCGCTCGTCCCCTCCAGGCGGTGGGCACGCGACGCATCGTCCACAGGGCGAGGGCGGCGACCCCCGTCGCGGTGGCGACGACGATCACGGTGGGCGAGCCGCTCAGCGCCGCGAGGGCACCCGCGAGTACGACGGAGGCGATCGCCGTGGCCACGCTCACCGACTGGGTGCGGAACTCGACGAGGAAGGTGATGAGGGCGATCACCGTCACGAAGCCCAGCGCGTTGCGGGTGCCGAAGATCCCCTGCACCGGACCCAGCTCGGCGATGGCGCCCTGGATGCCGAGGAAGGGGATGGGCAGATCGAGCAGGATGCCGCTGAGCACCTCGAGCGCGAGCGAGACGCCCAGCAGCCAGCGCAGCACGTCGCCGAGAGCCCGCACGGTCTGCAGGGCGTCGCGGACGTGGCCGAGGACGACAGCGAGGAACGCGAGCGCCGCGAAGGCCGACCAGCCGCCGAGGGAGTGGGTCGCGCTCGGGCTCCAGAACACGCTCGCGCCGGCCCACGCGACCAGCAGGACGAGCGTCGTCGGGGCGAGGCGCACGAGCTCGAGCTCATCGCGACGGACGTACAGCACGGCCGCCCCCACCGCGCACAGTCCGGCGACGATGGTGGCCCAGGTGACCTCTCCCGCGACCGCGACGATGGCGTAGCGGGCGAAGACGGCGGCGAACACCGCGAGCGCGAAGGCGCGGGCGAACGCGGGCGACGACAGCGGAGGAAGCGGTCGCCGCGCGTCCGGCGCGCCGGTCACGGTGCGGGTCTCGGCAGCTCGCCGCGCTCGATCGAGATGCTCTGCTCGCTCGGTCCCACCCCGACCAGCGGGGTCTGCTTGATCTTCGCGCCGAAGAGCACCACGAACATCCAGCCCCACAGCAGGAGCGGGCCGGACTCGGTCAGGCCCTGCACCACGAGCAGTGCACCGATCAGGGTGGGCAGCAGCGTCAGGGGGGAGTGCGGGCGGTCGTCGCGCAGGTCCCAGCGCGGGCGGTCGACGGCGAAGAACCACGACCGCCACACGTACGCGAGGTACACGAGGCCGAGCAGGGCGACGCCGATCCCGCCGAGCTGCAGGAAGACGTCGAGCCACATGCTGTGCGCCTGCACGACGGTCTGGCCGTGGTCGACGATCCATCCGTCGAAGAGGGGCTCGGTGGCGATCCAGGGAGTGGAGAAGCCCCACCCGATGAACGGGTGCTGCGAGGCGCGGGCGATCACGTCGGCCCAGATGCCCTCGCGGCCGGTGAGGTCGGCTCCGCGGCCCATCACGCCGAAGAGGGCGTCGCGGCCGAACCACAGCACGGCCCCGCCGCCGAGTCCGACCGCGGCGTACAGCAGGTACCAGCGCGTGCGCTCGCCGGGGCGGCGCGCGGTGCGCATGACCAGCACCGTGCCCAGCACGAGAGCGACGAACGCCGCGGCGATGAAGGCGGTGGCCGATCCCGCCCGCACGAAGAGGAAGGCGGCGATCGCGATCCACACCCACAGCAGGGCGCGGCGCGGCGCGCCCGCGGCGATGCGCACGGCGAAGACGATGATGGCCACGAGCATCACGGCGGCCAGCAGATTCGCATTGCCGAACACGCCCTGGATGCGACCGCCGTCGAAGAGGTTGTCGCGCGACCAGTAGACGATGGGGTCCATGCGCTCGGAGGGCACCACGAACCCGGGCAGGAGCGGGCCGCGCACGATGAGCGAGACGGCGACCTCGAACAAGAGCGAGAGGCCGACGATCCACTTCGCCGCGGACGCGACAGCCCGCACGACGTCGCGCCACGTGAGCATGGCGCCGACGAAGAGTCCCTGGAACGTCGTGATGACCAGCAGGAGGAGCGTGAGGGCGGATGCCGCGGGCCAGGCGCTCCACGCGAGCGAGGCGATCGCCCACGCGACGTAGCCGAAGGCCAGCCAGGGCAGGCGTCGGACGGCGAAGGGCGGGCGCGTCACGAGCCAGACGACGGCCGAGACGACGGCCGAGGCCACGACCACCACCGCGGTGACGACCGGACCGACGGCGTTGACGAGCCCGACGCCGCCGAGGGCGAGCACGAGCACGAAGACGCACCAGGCGCGCAGCAGCAGGTGCCCCGTCGTCTCGCGCGGGGGCGCCGTCGGCACCGCCGACACCGGGTGATTCGTGTACATCGCCATGGTGATCTCAGGGTACCCGTCGGCATCCGGAGACGAGGGGGCCCGGCCGCTAGGCTGACGCCGTGCTGATCGCCCTCTCGAACACGCCCCGCGACTACGCCTGGGGGAGCCCGACGCTGCTCGCCGACCTCGAGGGCCGCGAGCCGTCGGGGGCGCCCGAGGCCGAGGTGTGGTTCGGCGACCACCCCGGTTCGCCCGCCGAGGTGCACGACGGGTCGGGGCTCACGCTGGACCGGTGGCTGCCGGCGGCCGGCGACGGGCTTCCGGCGAAGCTGCCCTACCTGCTCAAACTGCTCGCGGCCGGAGCGCCGCTGTCGATCCAGGTGCACCCCTCGAAGCAGCAGGCGGTCGAGGGCTTCGCGCGTGAGGAGAAGGCGGGGGTCGCGCGCGACGCCGCCGAGCGCAACTACAAGGACGACAACCACAAGCCCGAGGTGATCGTCGCCCTGAGCGAGACGTTCACCGCCCTCGCGGGGCTCCGCGACCTCGAGCGCACCCGCGCGCTGATCGACGTGCTGGGCGACGCGCCCGCCGTCTCGACGCTGCGCGACCACCTGTCCGCAGCCTCCGGCCCCGAGGCGCTCCGCGCGGCGATCGGCTGGGTGCTCGGAGAGGCGGATGCCGCGGACGTGGCCCAGATCGTGGATGCCGCGGCCTCCGCCTCGTCCGACGACTTCGCCGCCGAGCTGGCGCTCGTGCGCTCGCTGCACACGGCCTACCCGGCCGATCCGGGCATCGTCGTCGCCCTGCTGATGAACCTCGTGCACCTGCGCCGCGGCGAGGCGATCTTCGTGCCCGCCGGCGTGCTGCACGCCTACGTCGACGGTCTCGGCGTGGAGATCATGGCCGCGAGCGACAACGTGCTGCGCGGCGGCCTGACGCCCAAGCACATCGACGTGGACGAGCTGCTGCACCTCGTCGACTTCGCGCCTGCCGACCCGCCGTTCCTGCGCCCCGCGCCGGCGGGCCCGCAGGCGGAGGTCTTCGCGCCGGGCATCGCGGACTTCGCCCTCGGGCATCTCCTCGCCGGCGGCGAGACGGCTGCGCTGGAGCTCTCCGGTGTCGCGATCGCGGTCTGCGTCGGGGGAGAGGCGCGTGTGACGGGCTCGTCGGGCCGCAGCATCACCCTGGCCCCCGGCCAGGCCGCGCTCGTCACCCCCGACGAGACGCCGCTGACGAGCGACGGCGGTGGCGAGGTCTTCGTCGCGATGCCCGGGAGCTGAGCGCGACACGCCGAGCGCTCGTCTAAAGGTTCACGTCGGCCTTGAGGGTTTACGATCCGCGACTTGACTCTCGCGAATCACACGGGTGTAATTATGACTGCGCGACACATCGTCACAAGACGTGTCATGGGGGCGTGAACGAGGCGGAGGACGAGATGGCGACATCGCAGTACCGGTCCGGAGTCCCGGACAACTGGTTCGTTGATCCGGTCGATCTCGGCGTACCCGGCGTCCGTCGCGACATCGACGCCGTCGAAGAGAACACCCTCGCGTGGCAGACCGACGCGCTGTGCTCGCAGACCGACCCCGAGGCGTTCTTCCCCGAGAAGGGCGGCTCGACGCGTGACGCGAAGCGCATCTGCACTTCGTGCGACGTCAAGACCGAGTGCCTCGAGTACGCGCTGCAGAACGACGAGCGCTTCGGCATCTGGGGCGGCCTCAGCGAGCGCGAGCGCCGCAAGCTCAAGCGACGCGCCTGAGCGGTCGATCACCCGCCTGAGCGATCCCGTCGGCGACGGCGCGGCGTCCTCGATCGTCCGCGACCGCGCTTAGGCTGATCCGCGTCATGCCCGCCCGTGTACACGCCCTCCTCGTCGTGCGCCCTGAAGGACGCACACCCGCCGCGCAGCATCTGCAGAGAACCCTCGCTGCACTCGCGGCGCAGACCCGACCCGTCGACGCGCTGACCATCGTGCTGTGCGGCGCCGACGCGGCGCTGACGCAGTTGGCGGCGGCATCCGGTGCCGAAGGCGTCATCACCGCCCCCGCCGGCACGCCGTTCGCCGTCGCGACGGCCCTCGCGACGCCCCGGCTCACGGGAGACGCGGTGTGGCTGCTCGCGCAGGACACCGCCCCCGACCCCGACGCGCTCGTGCGCCTCGCCGGCGCGCTCGAACTCTCGCCCTCGCTCGTGGTCGCCGCCCCCAAGCTCATCGCGTGGGACGACCGCGACGAGATCCTGTCGCTCGGTGTGAGCATGAACCGGTACGGGGGAGCCGTCGAGCTCGCCGCCGGAGAACTCGACCAGGGACAACGCGACGGCGACGCCGACGTGCTCGGCGCCGACGTGCGCGGCATGCTCGTGCGTCGCGATGCATGGCTGCAGCTCGGGGGTCTCGACCCCGCTCTCGGTGGAGCCGACGAGGGCCTCGATCTGGGCGTTCGCGCGCGCCTGGCCGGCCACCTCGTCTCGCTCGTGCCGACCGCCCGCGTGGCTGTCGCCGGTGACGGCGTCGCCGCGATGGCGCGAGGCCGGCGACGTGCGCGGCGCCGCGCGTTCGCGACCCGCACCGCCCAGCTGCATCGCCGTCTCGTCTACGCCCCCGCGCCCACGGTGCTGCTGCACTGGCTGTCGTTCCTGCCGCTCGCCCTCTGGCGCACGATCCTGCACCTCGTGACGAAGGTGCCGTACCGGGTGCTCCCCGAGTGGGGCGCCACCCTTCTCGTGATGGCGCGGCCCGCTGCCGTCGCCCGCGCCCGCCGCCGCATCCGCACCTCGCGGGTCGTCGGGTGGTCGCGTCTCGCGCCGCTGCGCGTCACGCGCGCCGAGATGCGCCTGCGCTTCGAGGGCGACGTCGCCGACCCCGAGGCCCCCGTGCGGTCGGAGCTGCGGTTCTTCGTCGGCGGAGGGGCGTGGACCGTGCTCGGCACCCTCGCGGTGTCGGCGGCGCTGTTCTTCCCGCTCCTGGCCTGGCCGGTGCTCGGCGGGGGAGCTCTGGCGCCGCTGCGCGCGAACGTCACCCAGCTGTGGCAGGACGCCGCGTGGGGCGCCCGCCCCCTCGGCCTCGACGCGATCGGCCCCGCCGACCCGTTCTCGAGCCTCGTCGCCCTCATCGGCACCCTCTCGCCCGGCGAGCCCTCGCGCGCCTTCGTCGTGCTGTGGGTGCTCGCCCTGCCGCTCGCCGTGCTCGGCGGATGGTTCGCCGCCACGCGCGTGACCGAGTCGTCGCTGCTGCGCATCGTCGGCGGACTCGCCTGGGCCCTCGCGCCGACCTTCCTCGCCGCGATCGTCGAGGGTCGACCGGCGGGCGTGCTCGTTCACCTGCTGCTGCCCTGGCTGTTCTACGCCGCGAGCGTCGCGCACCGCTCGTGGGCCCCGGCCGGAGCGGCATCCGTTCTGCTCGTGGGCGTGCTGGCGTGCGCGCCCTCGCTGGCCCCCGCCGTGGTGGTGCTGTGGTCGGCCGCGCTCGTCGTCGTCGCCCTCGTGGCCGCACGCGGCATCGCCCGCGTGGTGTGGCTGCTCGTGCCCTCGGCCGTGATCTTCGCGCCCCTCGTGTGGACGCGCCTGCGCGCCGGCGACCCGTGGGCCCTCCTCGCCGACCCCGGCGTGCCGTACCGCGGCGCCGAGGCCACCGCCGACCCGCTCGGACGAGCGCTGCTCGCGGCGGGCTTCCCCACCTCCGACCCGGGCGGATGGGTGTCGCTCACCGGCGGCTCGGTGTGGTGGGTCGGCCTGCTCGTCGCCCCGCTGGCCGTGCTCGCCGTGTTGGCGGTGCTCACGCCGCGGTGGATCACGGCATCCGGCCTCATCCTGATCACGGCCACGGGCCTGGCGACCGCGTTCGCCGCCGTCGGCGTGGCCCTCTCGTTCGACCACTCGGTCGCCGTGCCGCTGTGGCCGGGCGCGGGGCTCAGTCTCGCGTGGATCGGGCTCGTGGGGGGCGCCCTGGTCGCCCTCGACGCGGGGGTTCCGGCGCGCGTCGCCGTGCTGCGACCGCTCGGCGCTCTGGTGGCCCTGGTCGCGCTCGCCGTCAGCGTGGCTCCCGCGCTGACCGCTCAGGTGGCGACCGAGGCATCGGGCCGATCGACGCTCGTCAACGGACCCGTGTCGACCCTGCCCGCCTTCGTCGCGGCCGAGGGGCGCGGGTCGCTGAATCTGGGCACGATCGTGCTCGACCCGCGCGCCGACGGCCTGCGCGTCGACGTCGTCTGGGGCGGCAGCGCGACGCTGTCGGGCCAGAGCTCCCTGCAGGCCACCCGCACCTCGCCGACGCCCGAAGACCTCGAGCTGGCCGATCTCGCCGCCGACCTCGTCACCCCGTCGTCCGACGACGTGGTGTCGCGCCTGGCCGCCCACGGCATCGCCTTCGTGCTGCTCGAGTCGGCGCCCGCGGGCGAAGACGACGTCATCCGCGGCACGCGCCTCGGGGCGGCGACCTCTCTCGACCAGCGCGACTCGCTCGACCCGGTCGGCGAGACCTCGCGCGGCGACCTCTGGCGCGTGAACGCCGAGGTGACCCCGCGTCCCGAACTCGACGCGCACCGACTGGGTCTGCAGCGAGTGGTCGCCGCCGGCTCCCTGGGCGTGCTGCTGGTGGCTCTGCTGCTCGCCGTGCCCACGGCCGCCTCGCGGCGGACCGCGCGCCGCACGCCCCGCATCGTCGGTCCGAGCTCGGGAGGATCGCGATGAGCGAGAACCGCATGGCCCGCTTCGCCGCCACGAGCGCCCGCGTCGTCGCCGGCACCGCCGTGGCGACCGCGGCCGTCGTCGGCACGGTCGTCGGCATCGCCGCGCCGTGGCCCTCGTACACCGCCACCCCCGTGCGGGTCGAGTCGACCCCCGCCCCCGGTGACACGGTGCTCGCGTGCGACGGACCGCTGCTCGCCCTCGGGCGCAGCGCCGACTCCGCCGGAGGGCTGAGCGCCGCCGCCGCGCAGCAGCTCGTCAGCGGCCCCGCCGACGCCGACGCCCAGGCCGAGCAGCTCTCCGGAGCGACGGCGGATGCCGACGGCGACGCCCAGGCGCTGCGCGCGGCGCCCCAGGACCGCTCCGAGACGCCGTTGGCCGCCGCCGGATCGGCGACCGTGGCCTCCGACGACCTCGTCGGGTTCTCGGCATCCGCGTGTCGCCCGCCGGAGGCCGAGTCGTGGCTGGTCGGCGGAGCGTCGACGACCGGCGCGAACGACCTCGTCGTGCTGGCCAACCCCGGCGACGTGCCCGCCACCGTGCAGCTGTCGGTGTACGGCGCGCAGGGCGTGTCGACCCCACCCGGGGGCCAGAACCTCGTCGTCCCGGCGCGCGAGCGCAAGGTCGTGCCGCTCGCGGGCCTGCTTCTCGGCGAGGAGAGCCCCGTCGTGCGCGTCGTGTCGTCGGGAGCCCCGGTGCACGCCTCGCTGCAGGCGAGCCTGACGCGCCTGCTGCTGCCCGGCGGCATCGACCAGGTCGCCCCTCTCGCCCAGGCCGACACGCGTCTGGTCATGCCCGGCGTGCAGGTGCTCACCACCGGAGAGGGCCAGGCGGGCACGATCGTGCGTCTGCTGTCGCCCGGGTCCGATGCCACCGCCACCGTGCGCGTGATCCCCGTCGACGCCGCCGGGGCCGAGGCCGCTCCGACCGACGTTCCGCTCACCGCCGGCCTGCCGACCTCGCTCGACCTCTCGGGCCTCGCGGCCAGCGCATACACGGTCGAGGTCTCGGCGACCGCCCCGATCGTCGGGGCGACCTGGTCGACCACCGGGTTCGGCGAGGGGGCCGACTTCGCCTGGTACGTGCCCGCTCCGCGCATCACCGAACCCACCGTCGTCGCCGTCGCGCCCGGCGTGGGCTCGTCGATCGTGCTGGCGACCGAAGACGCCGACGCCTCCGTGACGCTCACTCCCGTCGACGGCGGCGAGGCGATCACCACCGCCGTTCCCGCGGGGGGCACGGCGGCCGTCGCCGTGGCATCCGGGATCTACCGGCTCGAGTCGGCGGAGCCGGTGCGCGCCGCGGTGTCGTACACCGGCACGGGGGCCCTGGCGGCCTACCCGCTGTGGCCCGCGGATGCCGCGGCCGGGGCGCTCACGATCCTGCCCTGACCGCGCGGGTCGGGCTCAGAAGAAGCGGAACCGCTCGGGACCGAGGTCCCACGGGTCGCGGTCGAGGTACTCGGCGGCGGCGCGGAACACGGCGCCCTCGATCATCATGCGGCGGTGCAGGTCGTCGTCGTGGTGCGGGTGACCGAGCCGCTCGATCGGCACGCGGTAGAGGATGATGCGCTTCTCGTCGCGCAGCACCGTCCAGCGCGGGATGCCGTCGGCTGCCGCGGGTGGCATGATGCCGATCTCGAACGACACCTCGCGCAGATCGGACCATGCGGAGCGCAGGAACTCGGCCGCCGCGCCGACGGCGACGTCGAAGCGCTCGACGCGGGTGTCGATCGGGGGGAGGGGCGGCCGCACGATCGGGCTGCGGTTCTCGCGACCGTGCCGACCGTGACGCGAGGGGCGGGCCACGGGTCGCGCTTCGCGGGACCGACGACGCATCATGCGTTCATCCTACGTTCGCGGGCCGACCCGCGGTCATCCGGCGGACGCCGGACGGCCCGCGGGTCGGCATCGGCGCGGGAGACGCCGAGGCGGACCGCGATCGACTCACGGGACGACGACGACCTTGCCAGCGATGCGTCCCGCCATGGCCTCGGCGTGCAGAGCGGGCAGGTCGACGAGGTCGATGCGCCGGTCGACCTCGACGGTGAGCTCTCCCGCGTCGACGAGGGCGACGATCTCGGCGAGCCGCGGGGTGTCGGCCCGGACGAAGACGGTCTTGGCGTCGACGCCACGGCGGTCGTCGCCCGGGATCGCCATGAACGCCGTGGTGCTGACCACGACCCCGCCGTCGCGCACGAGGGCGACCAGGGCGGCGAAGTCGTCGGGGTCGAGAGGGGCAAGGTTCAGCAGCACGTCGACGGGTTCGGCGACGGAGTCGAGCAGTGAGGCGCGCGTGCGGTCGACGATCTGGTCGGCTCCCGCCGCACGCACGGCGTCGAGGCTGCGCGGGCTCGCCGTCGCGATGACGTGCGCCCCGGCGCGGTGGGCGAGGCGCACGGCATGGACACCCACGGCTCCTCCGGCGCCCACGATCAGCAGCCGCTGGCCGGCGCGGAGCCCGCCGTCGTCGAACAGCGCCTGCCACGCGGTCAGTGCCACCGAGGGGAGGGCCGCTGCATCGACGAGATCGACGGCGCGGGGAGCAGCCGTGACGGCGTCGGCCGGGGCCACGACGAACTCCGCGGCGCCGCCGTCGGTCTGCATCGGGAGGAACCCGACCACCGGCTGGCCGATCTCGAGGTCGTCGACGCCGGCACCGATCGCATCGACCGTGCCCGACACGTCATAGCCGGGCACGTGGGGGAGCTCGACGGGAATGGGGAGGAACCCGGCACGCATGCCGTTGTCGGCGGCGTTGAACGCGGATGCCGCGACCTTCAGTCGCACCTGCCCCGCGCCGGGGGCCGGCAGCTCGACGTCGTCGAGTCGCAGGACGTCGGGTCCGCCCACTTCGTGGAATCGCATGGCCTTCATGGGGTGTCCTCTCGTAAGTGCTTCGGATTCGAAGCAATACCGGAACGCTATCACTGCTACGAACTCGAAGCAAGATAGGATCTCGATATGACACGGAACACCGCGGAGGTCACCCCCACGCAGCTCCAGGCGTACTTCGCCTTCACCGAGGTGAGCAGCCTGCTTCGGCACGCGGTCGAGAAGCAGCTCCGCGATGCCGGCGATCTGAGCTACGTGCAGTTCCAGCTGCTGGCGACCCTGGGCGACAGTCCCGACGGGCGCCTGCGCATGACGGATCTGGCCGACCGCGTCGTCTACAGTCGCAGCGGACTGACCTACCAGGCGCAGGTGCTCGAGGGGCGGGGGCTGGTGACGAGGGCGCCGTCACCCGACGACGAGCGCAGCGTGGTGGTCGCCCTCACCTCGGCGGGGCGCGACGTGCTCGGCGCCGTCTTCCCCGGCCACATCGATGCGTTGCACCGCCTGCTGTTCTCGTCGCTCACCGACGCCGACATCGTCGACCTGGGGCGGATCCTGCAGCGCGCCGCCGATCACCTGCGGGCGGATCCGCCGCGCTCCGCCGCCCCGCGTCGACGCAAGGCATGACGCGCCGGGCGATGCGCGGCGCGGCGTCGTCGCGGTGTCGGAGGGGGTGGCTAGGCTGACCGCGATGCGCGACAGACTCTGCTCGAAGGTGGGATGCGCCCGCGAGGCGATGAGCACCCTCACCTACGACTACGGCGACCAGATGGCGGCCCTCGGCCCGCTGGGCTCCGCCGGTGATCCGCACGCCCACGACCTGTGCGCGATCCACGCCGACCGCCTCTCCGTTCCCAAGGGCTGGGTCGTCGTGCGGCACGAGACGCTGCGCGCCTGAGCGGCTGCCCGCCCTCCCGGGCGTGACACACGCGTCGCCGCCGCGGCGACGATCACCGCCGACTTACGCGGTCACGCCTTCTCGGTGAGGGCCGCGGCCCGCTCGTTCTCGAGCAGCAGGGCGCGGTACTCCCGGTCGCGGCGCACCGACGACACCGCCCGCACGAGCATCTCGGCATCCACCGGGGGGACGGGCGAGACGTACGGGCGCACGGACTCGGCCAGCGACGCGGCGACGCGCGCCCGTGCGGCGGGCTCGAGGGCGTCGGCACCCCGCACGAACTGCGCCAGGCGCGCGGCGAGCCGGTCGGGCAGGCGTGAGACGTCGGCGAGGGCCGCCCACGCCTCCATACCCGGGGGCAACCCGGGAGCGGGCGGGGGCAGGCGGCGCGTGCGCGTGCGCTCGCTCGCGGTGCCGGCCAGCAGATCGCCCAGGCGCTGCGCGCGCGGGGTGAACATGCCCACCACGGCGGCGACCGCGCCGAAGGTGAACCAGATCTCGAGCACGCCGGTGAGCGCGCGGATGAGGGCCTGACGGAAGCCCGCGGCCCCGCCGTCGGTGCGCACGATGCGCGCGCCCACCGCGAGCCGGCCGAGACTGCGGCCGCGGGAGAGGGTCTCGACCACGGTCGGAATGGCGACCATCACGAGAACGAACAGCGAGATGACGCCGATGCCGATCGCCGACTCGGGCAGCGCCCCGTTGGTCACCAGCGCCGTGAGCAGGATGGCCCCGCCGATGAGCACCACGACGCCGACGACGAAGTCGATGAGGCATCCGACCGCGCGCAGGAAGAAGCCGATCGGCTGCACGTCGAGCGCGACGGCCTCGCCCGTCAACGTCTCCTCGGCGCTCTCGTGCACGAGAGCGACCGCGGGAACGGGGGTCGACGACGAAGCCATGCGTACAGTTGACCACATGGACCTCGACGCCCTCACGGCCGCGCGGCGGGACGAGTGGGCGCGGCTCGACGAACTGGGCCGTCGCCGGCGTCTGCGCGGGGCCGAGGTCGACGAGCTCGTGACGCGCTACCGCGCGGCATCCGCCGATCTCGCCGACATCAAGACCTCAGCCGGTCGCACGCCCGAGGGCGACTACGTCTCGGTGCTGCTCGCCCGCACGCGCCTGCGACTCACCGGGGTTCGCGAGAACGTGCTGAAGCAGCTGCCGCGTTTCTTCGTGCTGCAGCTTCCGGCCGCGCTGTACCGCGTGCGCTGGACGACGCTCGGGGTGGCGGTCTTCTTCGTGATCGTGGCGACCCTCATGGCGCTGTGGATCTCGGGCGATCCCGCCGCCGTCGCCTCGCTCGGCGCCGAGAGCCAACTGCAGAACTACGCCGACGAGCAGTTCGTGAGCTATTACCGCGAGAACCCGAACGCGATCTTCGCCGGCACCGTCTGGACGAACAACGCGTGGATCGCGGCGCAGTGCGTGCTGTTCGGCGTCACCGGCATCTGGCCGGCGATGGTCATCATGCAGAACGCCGTCAACGTGGGGCAGTCGGCCGCCATCATGATCGCCTTCGACCGGGCCGACGTGTTCTTCCAGTTCATCCTCCCGCACGGTCTGCTCGAGCTCACCGCGATCTTCGTCGCGGGGGCGGCGGGCCTGCAGATCTTCTGGGCGTGGGTCGCGCCGGGCCGGCGCACGCGGGGCGAGGCACTCGCTGCCGCCGGGCGCTCGCTGGCCACGATCGCGGTCGGGCTCGTGTTCGCCCTCGCCCTCTCGGGTGTCGTCGAGGGCTTCGTGACCCCGCGCGAGTGGCCCTGGCAGATCAAGATCGCCATCGGGGCCGCGGCCCTCGGGGTGTTCCTCTTCTACATGCTGTGGGTCGGGCGTCGCGCGGCGCGAGCGGGCGAGACCGGCGACCTCACGGAGTACGAGACCGGGACTCCCACGCTCACCGCGGGCTGACGGCATCCGATCTCTCGGGTGATCCATCGCCCCGCGTTCCCGACCGTTCCCCGGCGTGTCATTTTTGATTCACTCAAAACTAGCTAGACTGGCGACATGCTCGACAGTCAGCCGGATGCCGCCGCGGATGCCCTCATCCGCGGAGCCGGGCTGCGGGTCACGGCGACACGCGTCGCCGTGCTCGACGCCCTCCGCGCCCGGCCGCACGCCACCGCCGACGACGTCTTCGACCGCATCGTCGGCTCCCTCCCCGGAACAAGCAAGCAGTCGGTGTACAACGCGCTCGGCGACTTCGCCGACGCGGGACTCGCCCGCCGCATCGAACCCGCCGGCCACGCCGGCACCTTCGAACTGCGCGTGGGCGACAACCACCACCACGTGGTGTGCACCCGCTGCGGTCGCATCGACGACGTGGACTGCGTCGTCGGGTCGGCGCCGTGCCTGCACGTGCCGGAGGGGAACGGCTATCTCATCGAGACCGCCGAGGTGACGTTCTGGGGCGTGTGCTCCGATTGCCGAGCCGAATCCGAAGCCGAAAAACCGAGAGGATCCCGATGAGCGACACTCTGAACGGATGCCCCGTCTTCCCCGACGGCGCCGCCCCCGACGACAACCGACTGCCCGTGGGCGAAGCCCCCGCCGACAGCGAGCCCGCCGGCGCCCTGCCCCACCCCACCCAGGGTTCCGCCAACCGCGTGTGGTGGCCCGAATCCCTGAACGTGAAGATCCTCGCCAAGAACAACGCGCTGCGCGACCCGCTCGACGAGGGCTTCGACTACAAGGCCGCCTTCGAGGCGCTCGACCTGGACGCCGTCAAGAAGGACCTGAAAGAGGTCATGACGACCTCGCAGGACTGGTGGCCCGCCGACTTCGGCCACTACGGCCCCCTCATGATCCGCATGGCCTGGCACAGCGCCGGCACCTACCGCGTGACCGACGGTCGCGGCGGCTCGGGCGCGGGCATGCAGCGCTTCGCCCCGCTGAACAGCTGGCCCGACAACGTCAACCTCGACAAGGCCCGTCGTCTGCTCTGGCCCGTCAAGAAGAAGTACGGCCAGTCGATCTCGTGGGCCGACCTCATGATCCTCGCCGGCAACGTCGCGCTCGAAGACATGGGCTTCCCGACCTTCGGCTTCGCCGGCGGCCGCACCGACGTGTGGGAGCCCGACGACGACGTGTACTGGGGCCCCGAGACCACGTGGCTCGGCGACGAGCGTTACACGGGCAACCGCGAGCTCGAGAAGCCGCTCGCGGCGGTGCAGATGGGCCTCATCTACGTCAACCCCGAGGGCCCTAACGGCAACCCCGATCCGCAGCTGTCGGCCCACGACATCCGCGAGACGTTCGGTCGCATGGCCATGAACGACGAGGAGACCGTCGCCCTCATCGCCGGTGGACACACCTTCGGCAAGACGCACGGCGCGGCGAGCGACTCGCACGTCGGCCCCAACCCCGAGGCCGCCGACATCAACGACCAGGGCCTGGGCTGGAAGAACAGCCACGGCACCGGCAAGGGCGACGACACCATCACCAGCGGCCTCGAGGTCACGTGGACCTACCACCCCACCCGCTGGGACAACGAGTTCTTCCACATCCTCTTCGCCTACGAGTGGGAGCTCTTCCAGAGCCCCGCGGGTGCGCACCAGTGGCGTCCCAAGAACGGCGGGGGAGCCGACATGGTCCCCGAGGCGCACTCCGACGGCCGCCGCGAGCCCCGCATGCTCACGAGCGACCTGGCGCTGCGCGTCGACCCGGCGTATGAGAAGATCTCGCGCCGCTTCGCCGAGGACCCGGCCGCTTTCCAGGACGCCTTCGCCCGCGCCTGGTTCAAGCTCACCCACCGCGACATGGGACCGCGCGAGCGCTACCTCGGCTCCGAGGTGCCCGCCGAGGTGCTCGTGTGGCAGGACCCCGTGCCCGCCGTCGACCACCCGCTGATCGACGAGGCGGATGCCGCCGCGCTCAAGAAGCAGATCCTCGACAGCGGCCTCACGGTGCAGCAGCTCGTCACCACGACGTGGGCCGCGGCCTCCACGTTCCGCGGCAGCGACAAGCGCGGTGGCGTGAACGGCGCGCGCATCCGCCTCGAGCCGCAGAAGAGCTGGACGGTCAACAACCCCGAGCAGCTGGCATCCGTTCTCTCCGTCCTCGAAGGCGTGAAGGCGGGCTTCGACGCGCAGGGCGAGAAGAAGGTGTCGATCGCCGACCTGCTCGTGCTCGCGGGCAACGCCGGTGTCGAGCAGGCCGCCCTCGCCGGCGGCGCCGAGGTCGAGGTGCCCTTCACCCCCGGGCGCACCGACGCCTCGCAGGAGCAGACCGAGATCGAGTCGTTCCGCTGGCTCGAGCCGGTCGCCGACGGCTTCCGCAACTACGCCTCGCGCTCGACGCGGCTGCCGGCGGAGTTCCTGCTGCTCGACAAGGCCAACCTGCTCACGCTCACCGCTCCCGAGATGACCGTGCTGGTCGGCGGCCTGCGCGCGATCGGCGCCAACTGGGACGGCAGCGACTGGGGCGTGTTCACCGACACCCCCGGCGCCCTGACCAACGACGTGTTCGCCAACCTGCTCGACCTCGGCACGACGTGGAAGCCGCTCGACAGCGGCAAGCACGCGTTCGAGGGCACGAAGGACGGCTCGGGCGAGAAGGTCGGCATCGGCACCCGCGTCGACCTGGTGTTCTCGTCGAACTCCGAGCTGCGCGCGCTCGCCGAGGTCTACGCCTCGGACGACGCCAAAGAGAAGTTCGTGCGCGACTTCGTCGCCGCGTGGCGCAAGGTCACCGAGCTCGACCGGTTCGACCTGGTCTGAGCCGCGGCATCCGGAAGGCCCGTCCCCTCGTGGGGCGGGCCTTCCGGCGCGTGGAGAGCGCCGCGTTGCGAGCAGACCATGTCCCACTACTGGCTGTCTGGGCGGGGGTCGGGCAGCCCTTTTCGGGACATGCTCTGCGCGGAGTGGGACGCGGGGGTCGGGGCAGACCATGTCCCACTTCTGGCTGTCTGAGCCGGCGTCAGGCAGCCCTTTTCGGGACATGCTCTGCGCGGAGTGGGACGCGGGGGACTGAGGAGGGGGCCGGATGCCGCGCGGCTCAGGCGCGCGCGAGGCGGCGCAGGCCCTCGTCGAGCGAGACCGCGGGCGTCCACCGCAGGTCGCGGCGGATCTCGGTCTGGTCGAACCAGTGCGCGGTCGACAGCTGCTCGGCGAGGAAGCGCGTCATGGGCGGCTCGTCCTCACCTGGGCTCACGGCCCACACGCGCTCGATGAGGGAGCCTGCGGCCTTGGCGAGGCCCGCGGGCACGCTGAACCGCGGGGGTGTGACGCCCGAGGCGCGGCAGATGCCCGCCAGCAGGTCGCCGACCGGCCGCGGTTCGCCGTTGGTCAGCACGTAGGCGCGGCCGCTGACCTCGTCGACGCGGTGGAGGGCGGCGACGATCCCGGATGCCGCGTTGTCGACGTACGTGGAGTCGATGAGCGCCGTGCCGCCGTCGAGCAGCGGAAGCGTGCCCCGGCGGGCGCGCGCGACGACGCGGGCGATGAGCTGCGTGTCGCCCGGTCCCCACACGAGGTGCGGGCGGATGGCGACGAGGGCGGTGTCGCCCCCGGCACGGGAGAGGGCCAGCAGCTCGGCCTCGGCCTTGGTGCGGGCGTACTCGCCATGCGCGGCCTGCGGATCGGCGGGCTCGGCGCCGACACCGGCGAGGGCGTGACCGGCGTGAGCGACCGAGGGCGACGACACGTGCACGATGCGGGTGACCCCGGCCGCGGCCGCGGCGTCGAGCAGTGTGCGCGTGCCCTCGACGTTCACGGCGCGGAACTGCGCCGGGTCTCCCGCGAGGGAGACCTTCGCCGCCAGGTGCACGATCCCGTCGATCCCCTCGAGGGCGGATGCCACGGCATCCGGATCCGTCACCGAACCCAGGCGGTCGTCGGCTCCGTCGACACCCGAGGGGCGGCGCTGCAGGGTGCGCACGTCGTGCCCCGCATCCTGCAGGGCACGGACGACTGCGCGGCCGAGGAATCCGGACGCACCGGTCGCGAGCACCTTCACGGCGCGCTCGGCTTCTCGCCCGCGAGCATGCGCTCGGCCCACGCGGAGACGCGGGTGCGGTCGATCTTGGAGTTGTGCCGGATGTCGGTCGGCAGCGTCGGCACCACCAGCACCGCCGCGAGGCGCTGCGCGGTGGCCGCGCGCACGGCCTCGGTGAGCTCGGGCGAGGCCAGGCCCGGGCGACGGGCCCCCGTCTCGACGACCGCGACGACGACCTGTCGGCCCGCGGGGCCGACCCCGACCGCCGCCGCGCGCTGCACGGCCGGAACGGTCTCGGCGTCTTGCTCGATGCCCACCGGGGTCACGCGACCCTCGGCGGTGGTGATGACGTGGGGGAGACGGCCCTCGACCCACAGCCGCCCCTCGGCGTCGAGGTGTCCGACGTCGCCTGTGCGGTGCCACCGCTCGCCGAGCCCGCGGCGGGCCTCGCGGTCGGTGAGGTGCAGGCGGAAGTAGCCGCGCTTGAGATGCGGTGCCGAGATGACGATCTCGCCGGTGACTTGAGGGTCTGCCGTCGTGTCGTCGGACGAACGGCCGAGCTCGTCGAGAGGGGCGATGCGCACCTCGCCGGTGCCGAGCGGACGACCCACGCACACACCGCGGTCTCCCGCGGCGGCCTCGATCTCGGGCAGGGTCACGTCGGCGACGAGCAGGCACTCGGTCATGCCGTAGGGGGTGTGCGCGACCGCGTTCGGCATGAGGGCCTGTGCGCGGCGCAGCAGGTCGACGCCCACGGGCGCGCCGGTGGAGAGGAACGTCTCGACGCGCGAGAGCGCGGCCCGGTCGGCATCCGTCAGCCCTCCGGCGGTCGCGACGACGTTGGCCACCGCGGCGGGGGAGAGGAACACGATCCGCGCGTCGGAGGCGCGCACGGCGGCGGCGACGGCTGCGGCGGTGAGGGTGCGCGGGGCCGAGACGTCCATGTCGGGCGTCGCCGAGCGCGTGCCGAGGGCGGGGCCCAGCAGAGCGAACGGGGCGAAGCCGGTGACCAGCCCCGTGTCGGCCGTGACGCCGAAGTGTACGGCGAGGGTGTCGCGGAGGGCCGAGAGCTGCGCGTGCGTGTACACGACGCCCTTGGCCGGCCCCGTGGACCCCGAGGTGAACAGCACCGCGGCGTCGGCATCGGCGGCGGGAGGCGCGGGCAGGGGGCGGCCCCGACCGGCGCGAGCGAGGTCGGAGAGGCTCGCCTCGACCCCGAGCGCCCGCGACGATGCCGCGGGAAGCGCCGCGGCCGAGATGCGCCGACCCGGCCACCCGAGGGCACGGGCGGCGGCGAGGCCGGCGACCTCGCCGATGACGACGTCGGGTACCGCGCCGCGCACGGCACGGGACAGACCCCGGATGCCGAGACCCCGGTCGGCCACGACGACCACGGCCCCGATGCGCAGGCATGCGTACAGGGCGGCGGTGAGGGTGGGTCCGGGTTGTACGAGCAGCGAGACGCGGTCGCCGGCGCGCACGCCGAAGGCGTCGAGACCCGCGGCGAGTTCGTCCACCCGCGCGGCCAGCTGACGCCAGCTCACGTTGAGCGGACCGTCGCCGCGCACCGTCGTCATGTCGATCACGGCGGTGTCGTCGTCGTCGCGGCGTGCGTCCAGGGCGTCCCAGAGGCGACCGACGGGCGCCGGACGCTTCCGCGACGAGGCGCGACGCGTGCGGGCGGGTGCCGGAGCGGCATCCGTAACCTTCTCGTCGAGCCAGTCGAGAACGACGTCGGCGTAGGGGCGCTCCTCGGCGAGCAGGTGTCCGGCCCCCTCGAAGCGGTGCACATCGGCGTGGGGCAGACGCTCGGTGAGGTCGTCGAGGTGATCCTCGCCGAACACCGGGTCTTTCGGACCGCGCAGCAGCAGCGCCGGCACCTGAAGCTCGCGCAGGCCCGCCGACATGCGGTGCAGCGCGGGAGTGCTCTCGTGCGCGGGGGTCGCGGGGATGTCGCTGACGAACCCGCCGATGCCGCGCCGACGCGCGATCGTCGCGTACGGGGCGCGGAAGGCCGCGCGCACGGCCGGGTCGAGGTCGGCGAGGGCCAGCGTCACGTCGAGGAACGCCGTCGTGCCGGTCGTGCCGGCGGCGAGCATGCCGCGGGCCGTCGCTACGCGCAGCGCGAAGGGCAGCTCGGCCCCATCGGGGTGATGCACGGCGGTGTTCAGGGCGATGACGGCCGCGAGGCGGTCGCGGTTCTCGACGGCCCACCCGAGCGAGACGGGCCCGCCCCAGTCGTGACCGATCGTGACGATCGGACCCCGGCTGCCGAGCTCCGTCACGAGCGCGTCGAGATCGGCGACGCGCTGGGCGAGGGTGCGGCGCAGCGGTGTGCGCTCCGAGAAGCCCATCTCGAGCTGGTCGACGGCGACGACGCGCCAGGGCGTCGCCCCCGCGTCGGCACGGGCGAGAGAGGCGTTCACGAGAGCGCGCCACAGGTACGACCACGTGGGATTTCCGTGCACCGCGACGATCGTGCCGCGCGGCTCGACGCCGCGTTCGGCGAGGGCGTCGCCGGTGTCGAGCACGTGCCAGAGCCGGGTCTCACCCGCATCGGCGAGCACTCCCTCGACGCTCACGAGCCGCGAGAGGGCGGGATCGAGACCGGGGAGACCGGCCGGGGGCAGGGTGGCCTGCGGGCCGATCACGCGGGGGTGACTCACCAGGCCAGCTCCAGCATGCCGGTGTTGAGTCCGGAGCCCACTCCCATCAGCAGCACGCGATCACCCCGCCGCAGCGTCTTCTGCTCGGCGGCCAGGGTGATGGGGATCGACGCCGGGCCGACGTTGCCCAGTTCGGGGTAGGTGACGGGGACGCGGTCGCGGTCGAGCTTGGCGGCACGAACGATCGCGTTGGTGTGCACCGACGAGACCTGGTGGGTGACGTAGCGGTCCATGCCCGTCCAGTCGAACTCGCCCTTGGCCTCTTTCCAGGCCGAGACGACGAGGTCGAGGCCGCCCTTGAGCAGCGCCTTGGCGTCGGTGAACATGCCGTCGACGCTGCCGACGCAGAGGTCGTAGAACTGGGTCGCCGCGCGCGTCACGCCACCGACGATGCGGTGGCCCTCGGGGTGGTCGCTCGCGCGACCGAGCACGGCGGCGGCCGCACCGGAGCCGAGGGTGAGCGAGGCGAACTCCTGCATGAACGCGTCGCGGTCGAGGTCTTCGCGCACGAGACGGTTGATCGTGTTGACCTGGATCTCGTCGGCGTCCTCGCCGTTGACGATGAGGGCGTACTTGACCTGACCCGACTGGATCATGCCGGCGGCCAGACTCATGCCGTTGATGAAGCCGAGGCAGGCGTTGGCGACGTCGAAGTTGATCGCCGAGCTCGGCAGGCCCAGACCGTGGTGCAGGCGCACCGCGACCGAGGGCTCGAGGTGCTTGCGGGTCACCGAGGTGTTGATGATCAGGCCGATCTCGCGGGGATCGACCCCGGCCTCGGCGAGGGCCTGCTTGCCCGCGGCGATCGTGGCCTCGTCGGACGACTCGCCGTCGGCCCAGTTGCGGCGCTCGTTGACGCCCGCCACGCGGCGGAGCAGCCCCGGCTTGAGCTTGAGTCGCTTCAGCGCGGGAGCCAGACGCTCCTCGATGTCATCCGACGTCGTGATGCGGCTGGGCAAGACGCTAGCCACCGACACGAGGGCCACATCGTCGAAGTGCGTAGTGGCGTTTCCTGGCAAGAGAGCTCCCGCATCCTGTGCGTAGACGGCAGAGCCGCGCACGGAGGGGACGCGCAGACGGCTGGAAGGGTACCCCCCAGGATAAGCCGCGTCGTATGTCGCGGGCTGCATGCGGGCTGGACGTGCTAGAGGCGACCGGCGGCCTTGAGCGCGAGATAGCGGTCGGCCACGAGCGGAGGCAGGTCGTCGGCCGAGGCCGAGACCGCGTCTCCTCCGGCGCGCACGACCGCGTCGCGCACGCGCTGCGCGTCGTGGCGAGCGCGCTCGACGGCGGCGGCGGCGTAGACGTCGGCAGCGTCGTGATGAGCGGGAACCTCGCCGGGGCCGTCGGTGGCCGTGGCCACGAGCAGGCGCGAGCGCGCGGCGACAGTGGGGAGGGCGGCGAGGAAGGCCCGCGCGGCCTCGGGGTCGTCAGCCGCGGTGAGCAGCACCATGAGCGCGGGGCGCACCGCGAGCCCCCGCACCTGGGCGAGGGCGGCGTCCCAGTCGGTGTCGATCAGCTGCGGATCGACCGGGGCCATGGCGTCGACGAGGGCGGGCAGCAGCTGCGCCCCGTCGACGCGCGTCACGCGGGCGCGGGGCACGCGGTCGAACATCACGAGGTGCACGTGATCGCCCGCGCGCGAGGCCAGCACCGACAGCAGTAGCGCCGACTCCATCGCGGCGTCGAGGCGCACGCCGTCGCCGACGCGCGCGGCGGCCGTGCGGCCGGTGTCGATGACGATGACCACGTGCCGGTCGCGTTCGGGTCGCCACGTGCGCAGCATCGTCGTGCCGGCGCGGGCCGTCGCTCGCCAGTCGATCGAGCGCACGTCGTCTCCGCGCACGTACTCGCGCAGGCTGTCGAACTCGGTGCCCTGGCCGCGCACCTGCAGCGTGGTGTTGCCGTCGAGCTCGCGCAGGCGTGCGAGACGCGAGGGCAGGTGCCGCCGCGAGGTGAACGGGGGCAGCACGCGCAGGCGGGCCGGGGCGTCGACCACGCCCTGGCGGCCGGCGAGACCGAGAGGCCCGGCCGCCCGCACGACGACGAAGGCGCTGCGCAGCTCGCCGCGGCGGCGGGGGAGCAGGGGGAGAGGCGCCCCGCGCCGCTCGCCGGGTGGCACCGTGAACCGCTGGCGCTCCGCGGGGGCGCCGGCGGTCGGCTGCCACGCGTCGCGCACGCGCGCCCGCAGCGTGCGGGTGCCGAGGTTGCGCACGCGCAGCTCGCCCGCGACCGGCTCGTCGAGCAGGGCGCGCTCGGGGTGCGTGCGGGTGATCTCGACGCGCCGCGGATCGGCGGCCAGAGCGCGGTCGACCAGCGCGAGCACCGCGCAGAGCAGCAGCCAGCCGCCCGCCACGGCCCACGCCGACAGCCCCGCCGTGCTCAGCAGCACGAGGGGGACGACGCCGAGGGCGACGAGCAGGGCGAGACGGCCGGTGACGAACATCAGATCGGAACGCGGGTCTGCTGCAGGACCGAGGTGAGGATGGCATCCACCGACACGCCCTCGATCTCGGCCTCGGGCCGCAGGCGGATGCGGTGGCGCCACACCGGCACGAGCATGGTCTGCACGTGGTCGGGCGTGATCGCGGGATATCCGCCGAGCCAGGCCCAGGCCTTCGCCGCCGCGAGCAGTCCCGTGGTCGCACGCGGGCTCACGCCCAGCAGCACCGAGGGGCTCTGGCGCGTCGCGCGGGCCAGGTCGACGACGTAGCCGAGCAGGTCGTCGTCGACGGCGACGGATGCCGCGGCCCGCTGCGCGGCGAGGATCTCGGATGCCGTGACCACGGCATCCACCCCCGCCTCTTTCAGGCGTCGGGGGTCGAAGCCGCGCGCGTGGCGGCGCAGCACGTCGACCTCGGCCTCGCGGTTGGGCAGGTCGACGACGAGCTTGAGCAGGAAGCGGTCGAGCTGGGCCTCGGGCAGCGTGTACGTGCCCTCGTGCTCGATCGGGTTCTGGGTCGCGGCGACGAGGAAGGGATCCGGCAGGGGGCGGCTCTCGCCGTCGGACGAGACCTGGCGTTCCTCCATGGCCTCGAGCAGGGCGGCCTGGGTCTTGGGAGGGGTGCGGTTGATCTCGTCGGCGAGCAGCACGTGCGTGAAGACCGGGCCCGCGCGGAACTCGAACCCGCCGGCGCGCGCGTCGTACACGAGCGAGCCCGTGACGTCGCCGGGCATGAGGTCGGGCGTGAACTGCACCCGCGCGGTGTCGAGGCCCAGCGCCCGGCTGAACGAGCGCACGAGGAGGGTCTTGGCGACGCCGGGGACGCCCTCCAGCAGCACGTGCCCGCGCGAGAGCAGCGCGATGAGCAGACCGGTGACGGTGCCGTCCTGTCCGACCACGGCCTTGCCGACCTCGAGGCGCACGCGATGCATCGCCTCGCGCAGGGCCGCGTCGTCGGCATCCGGGGCGCCGTTGGCCGCGTTCGACGGCGACTCGGGCGCTGCGTCGGCCGGCTGCGCGGGCGCGGTCTCGGCCGGGAAGGCGGGCGCGGGCCAGGTGGGCGATTCGGGGCTGTCGGTCATCGTGTGGTCCCTTCGGGTCGGACGGCGGCGCGCACGCTCGCCTCGAGATCGCGGAGTCGGTCGGCGGCCGCGACCAGGTCGCGATCGGTGGTCGGGGTGTCGTCGACGAGGATGCCGCGCACGACCGAACGGTCGGCGCCCAGGCGTTCGGCGACGGCGTCGGCGACCTCGGTGGCGGGGGTGCGGTCGGTCAGGCCGAGCAGGCGCACGAGCCGCGCTCGGCTGGCGCGGCGCAGCTCGTCGAGGGCGTGGCCGGCGTCGCGCGCCGAGGCGTACAGACGGGCGCGGCCCTCGGTGGTCTCGTTCGCGCGGACCGTGACGGGCAGGCGTTCGACCACGAGCGGGCCGAAGCGCCGCCCGCGCCAGAGCGCCGCAGCGAGAGTGGCGGCGATGAGCAGCAGGAGGGCGGGGGTGACCCACGGCGGGGTCAGCTCGCCGAGGGTGGGCGGAGCCGAGCCGGGGGCCGCGTCGGCGGGAGAGGGCACGTACCAGACGATCGTGGCCGTCTGCCCGAGCACGCCCAGGGCCAGGGCCGCGTCGCCGTCGGCGGGCAGGGTCGAATTGGTCAGGACCGCCAAGCCGTCGAGGACCGTGACGGTCCCTCCGGCGGGGCGGTCGGCGGTCAACAGCGCGAACTCCCCGTCGACGGGGAAGCAGCCGGTGACGTCGTCGCCGGGGGTCATGAGTTCACCGGTGCGGGCGGCACCCGCGTTGTCGGCAGCGGGGAAGGAGCAGTCGGCCCGCACCGCAGTGCCGTCGGAGAACCCGCCCAGCGTCGACCCGTTCAGCAGCACCGAGAGGGCGCGCGAGCGGGGCTCGACGAGGACGACGTGGCGTGCGCGGTCGCCGAGCTCGGTGAGCGTGTCGTCGGACAGCATCGGGGCGTCGCGCATGACGAGGGTCGCGTCACCGGCGGCGAGGGCGCGCTCGGCCGCCTCGCGATCGCGGGCGACGACGACCCGTGCTCCCTGCTGCTCGAGCAGGCGGACGACGGCGCGCGTGCCGTCGGGCCCGGCCGACTCGGGGTCGAGCACGGCGCGCTGCGAGTAGCCGCCGTAGACGAACGACCCGCCGACGAAGGCGACCAGCAGCAGCCCGACGACGAGGGCCGCCCACCCGAGAGCGCTGCGGCGCCGCGAACGGACGGGGGCGGCGACGCTCACGGGGCGTCCACCGGCGTCGCGCGAGCCCGCACCGCGGCGTCGTCGAGGTCGGAGATGACGCGGTAGCGCTCGGCCGTGCCGGGACGACGCAGGTACCGCACGTCGTCGAAGATCGTCGCAGCGTCGTCGAGGGCGTCGGCGAGGCTCGGGAGGGCCCGGGCCGCCTCACGCGAGAAGGCGCGCACGGTCGCACCCGGCGGCGGGTCGACGAGCCCGCGCTCGCCGAGTCCGCGCGCGAAGGCACGGAAACGGAGCACGATCGCCTCGTCCCATTCGCTGCGCGCGGCGGCGGCGGCCGCATCGGCGCGCAGTTCCGACGCGGAGCGCGCGTCGTCGTCGTCGAAGAGCGCCTGTGCGGCGGGGGCGGCGCGGTTCGCGACGCGCGGTCGACCCCAGATGAGCACGGCGACCACGATGAGCGCGATCACGATCACACCGATCACGATGAGAGCGGCCGGACCCCACCCGTCGGTGTCGGGCACGCGCAGCAGGTCGCCGAGGAAGTTGGCGACGGCCTGGGCGATGCGGTCGATGAAGGTCGGTTCGGCTGCCTGGTACGACGGATCGCTCAGTTCCTTCTCGGCCCACTCCCGCGCCTGGTCGGGATCGGGCAGCAGGGGGAAGGTCGCGGCGAGGGCGGGGAGCGCGATCATTCGCCTCCGCCCGAGCCGGGGGCCGCCCACGCCGTGGGGGCGGGCGGTGCCGGCGGCGCGGGGGTGTCCGCCGCGGGCGGGTCGGCGCGCGGGGAGTCGCCGGTCGACGGGGGAGCCCACGAGGGATCGCGCGGCGCCGGTGCGGCCGCCGGGGTGCCGGGGGCGGGTGGCACCGGCGGGCCGGACGGGCCCTGTGCGGGAGCGCCGTAGCCGGGCTGCGCCGGGGCGCCGTATCCCTGCGCCGGGGCACCGTACGGTGCGCCGTACCCCTGCGCCGGTGCGCCGTACCCCTGCTGCGGGGCGCCAGCACCCGGCCCGTAAGCCGGCGCTCCCCACCCGGCGTAGGCCGGGGCGGACCCCACCGGCGCGGGGGCGGGCCGCTCGACCACCCGACCGACGCCCACCAGGTACGGGTCGGGCAGAGAGGTCGCCCCGGCGTCGCGCTGCTCGACGTAGGTCTGCAGGTCGTGGTCGAGGGCCTCGACGCGCATGCGGGCGTCGACGTAGACGAGTGCGGCGGAGGTCGACTGCACGACCAGGGCGATGCACTGCACGAGCAGGATGCCGAGTTGACCGATGAGTTGCACCACGAGGTAGCCCACGAACGCCTCGACTCCGGAGCTGCCCGTCGGATCGACCAGCACCGGGATGAGGCCGCTGACGAGGCCCAGGGGGATCGAGATGATCTGGGCGACGATGCCGAAGGCGATCGAGATGATCAGGAGAACCCCGAGCGTCGACCAGAACCGGCCGCGCGTCAGGCGCCATGAGCGTGCGACCGCGCGGAAGACCCCCGCGCGTTCGAGGATGATGACCGAGGGCACGAGGAAGAGCTTGGGAGCGAGCCACAGATAGCCGGCGACCAACACCATCGCCAGCAGGATCCCGACGGCGACACCGACCCAGATCACGCTGATCACGAGCAGGGTGACGATGCCCACGACCACCCCGACCACGATCAGGCTGGCGAGGGCGCTCAGGGCGCTGTAGCCCACGAGGCGCCAGAAGACGGGCTTCACCCGGGCCCACACTTCGCGCAGGCGCGGCTTCTCGGACACGACGGCGTGCGCGACCTCGGAGACCACGACGCCCTGGACCACGACGCTGAGGGCCCCCGTGGCGAGACCGAGCACGAGGGCGGTCGCGGCGGTGATGACGGTGGAGCCCGCGAAGATCGCGTTGAAGTCGTCGCTGCCGGGGGGAACGGTGTCGAGTCGGGCGAAGCTCGCGATCGCGACGCCGCCCACCGCCGCCGTGAGCACGACGTACGCGACGGCCTGCACGATGAGCGCGAAGCCCAGCAGCACCTTGGGGTTGTGTCGCAGCGCGACGAACGAACGGCTCAGGATCGTGCCGAACCCGTACGGGTGCAGCGGAACGATGCCGGGGCGGGATGCCGGGGTCCAGGCCGGATACGCGGTCACGGTGGCGCCTCCTCGTCGCGTGGCGATGTCCTCATCGTGTCATAGACCTCCGACACGCACGCCTGCCGTGCGGGCAGGTCGACTACTCTCGATACGACGTGCCCCCACCCGGGGCGTTGTGCCCGTCCCCGAGCGGGTTTCGAGACGGAAGACGTACACCCGAATGACTTCACGGATCCTGGTCGTCGACGATGACACCGCACTGGCCGAGATGATCGGCATCGTGCTGCGCACCGAGGGATTCGACACGGTGTTCTGCGCCGACGGAGCCCAGGCGGTCGACGCCTGGCGCACCGAGCGTCCCGACCTGATCCTGCTCGACCTGATGCTCCCCGGCGTCGACGGCATCGAGATCTGCACGCGCGTGCGGGCCGAGTCGGGCGTGCCGATCATCATGCTGACGGCCCGCACCGACACCGCCGACGTGGTCAAGGGGCTCGAGTCGGGCGCCGACGACTACATCATGAAGCCCTTCAATCCGAAGGAGCTCGTGGCGCGCATCCGCACGCGCCTGCGTCCGACGCAGGCCGCGGTCGACGAGACGCTGCGCATCGGAGACCTCGTCGTCGACGTCGCCGCCCACGAGGTGCGCCGCGGCGACAGCCCGATCGCGCTCACGCCCCTCGAGTTCGAGCTGCTCGTCGCGCTCGCCGAGAAGCCGCAGCAGGTGTTCTCGCGCGAGATGCTGCTCGAGCAGGTGTGGGGCTACCACTACAAGGCCGACACCCGCCTGGTCAATGTGCACGTGCAGCGCCTCCGCGCCAAGATCGAGGCCGATCCCGACAACCCGCGGATCGTGACCACCGTGCGCGGCGTGGGCTACCGCGCCGGCGCGGTGGCCTGAGCGGGCCATGACCGGCGCGGTGCGGACCCTGCCGCCGCCGAGGCGACTGTCGCTGCGCGACTGGAGATCGCTGCGCGACCGCTTCGCCACCCTGTGGCGTCGATCGCTGCGCTTCCGCACGATCGTGATCACCGTCACGCTGACGGCGGCGACGATCCTCGTCACGTGCGTGGCGATGGCCCTCGTCATCCAGAACGAGCTCTTCACCGCCCGTAAGGACCAGGTGCTGCTCGAGGCCCAGCGCGCGACAGCGGCGGCCCAGGCGACGCTCGACGCGGCCGTGGATTCCACCGACCCGGCCGCGGCGCAGACCCTGATGAACGGCATCGCGACCCGGCTCTCGCAGCAGTCCTCGAGCGACCTGATCGCGCTCTATCGCATCGGTCCGCCCTCGCCGCTGGCTCCGCAGCCGTTCATCTCTCCCGCGTTCCAGTCGAGCATCGTCACCGAGGCGATGCGCACGCAGGTGCAGTCGAGCCCCGACCTGCAGTGGTGGCAGTCGGTCGCGCTGCCCACCGACAACGGCCGCGAGGTTCCCGGCATCCTCGTCGGTCATCAACTGCGCTTCCCGGCCGAAGACGGCGTCGATTCGTACGAGCTGTACATGGGGTACGACCTCACCAGCGCCTCGCAGACCCTCGCGTTCGTGCAGGTGCTGCTGTGGGTCGTGGGTCTCGTGCTGGTGCTGTTGATCGGGGCGATCGCGTGGTTCGTGCTGCGCTCGGTGACGACGCCGATCGCGGATGCCGCCGAGACCAGCGCCAAGCTCGCCGCGGGCGACCTCGGGGTGCGGTTGCCCGTGCGCGGAGAAGACGAGCTGGCCACGCTGAACCGCTCGTTCAACGCCATGGCCGACAGCATCGAGCAGCAGATCAAGGAGCTCGCCGACCTGTCGCTCGTGCAGCAGCGTTTCGTCTCCGACGTGTCGCACGAGCTGCGCACCCCGCTGACGACCATTCGCCTGGCCGCCGACATGATCAACGATCAGCGCGCGGAGTTCGATCCCGCCACCGGCCGCGCCGCCGAACTCCTGCACGCGCAAGTGCAGCGCTTCGAGGTGCTGCTGACCGACCTGCTCGAGATCAGCCGGTACGACGCGGGGTCGGTGCAGCTCGAGCTCGAGGCCACGAGCCTCGCGCACCTGGCCGAAGACGTCATCGACTCGATGGAGCAGCTGGCCGAGGGCCACGGCTCCGACGTGCGGCTCGTCGCACCCGGCGGATACACGCCGGTCGAGATGGACGCCCGCCGCGTGCGCCGCATCGTGCGCAACCTCCTCGGCAACGCCATCGAGCACGGCGAGGGGCGCCCCATCGTCGTGTCGGTCGACAGCGATCGGGATGCCGTGGCCCTGGGCGTGCGCGACTTCGGCCTGGGCATGACCGCCGACGACGTCGAGCGGGTGTTCGACCGCTTCTGGCGCGCCGACCCCTCGCGCGTGCGCACCATCGGCGGAACGGGCCTGGGCCTGTCGATCGCCCTCGGCGACGCGCGTCTGCACGGCGGCACCCTGGCAGTGTGGTCCGAGCCCGGCCGCGGCTCCAACTTCGTGCTGACCCTGCCGCGCGACGGCAAGCCCGTGAGCAGTTCGCCGCTGCCCCTCGTCCCCGACGACGAGCAGGGCGGCGCCCTGGAGGCGCTGGGACTGACCCAGCCGATCTCCACCCGCCCCGGCGTGAGGAGGACCCCGTGAGGCGCGCTCTCGCCCTCGTCAGCCTGACCCTCGTGCTCGCGCTCGCCGCGTGCACGGGGCTGCCGACCTCGGGATACGTCAATCCGGGCCGCGGCCCGCAGACCGACGACACCCAGGCCTTCGCGTTCGTCCCCGACGGTCCGCAAGACGACGCCGCGCCCGCCGATATCGTCGAGGGGTTCCTGCGCGCCGGTTCCGGCCCTGCCGACGACTGGGCGACCGCGAAGACGTTCCTGGCGCCCGGCACCCAGTGGGATCCGCGGGCGAGCGTCACCATCGACCGTCTCGCCGACCGCCGCGCCACGGCCACTGACGACGGCACCGGGGTCACGGTGTCGCTCGCCACCGTGGCATCCGTCGACTCTTCCGGCGCGTATGCGCCCGCGGCATCCGGGACCGCTGTCAACCTCGCGTTCGCCCTCACCCAGATCGACGGGCAGTGGCGCATCACCGCGGCCCCCGATGGCGTGGTGCTGTACGAGGAGGTGTTCCCGACCGTCTACCAGTCGGCCTCGATCGCCTACTTCGACCCGACGTGGAGCTTCATCGTGCCCGACGTGCGGTGGTTCCCCCGCGGGTTCGTCGCCAGCCGCGTCGCCACCGCCCTCGTCGACGGTCGCCCGAGCCCGTGGCTCGCCGGGGCCGTGCGCTCGGCCTTCCCCGACGAACTGTCGCTGGTGGGCCGCTCCGTCACGCTCTCCTCGAGCGGCGTCGCCCAGGTGCAGCTGCCCCCCGCGGCGCTGAGCCTGGACCGCACGACGCTCGACCGCATGCAGACGCAGCTCGCCCGCAGCCTCGTCACGGCCGGCATCAGCGACGTGCAGATGACGGTCGAGGGCACTCCCGTCACCGCCTCCGAGGTGCCGGTGCGCGTCACCCGCGTCGACCCCTCGCCGGCGGTGCTGACCACCGCGGGGGCGTTCGGCTCGCTCACCGGCGACACCGTCGAGGCGATCGACGGTCTCTCCGACGCCGTGGAGTCGCTCGCCCCGACGGCCGTCGAGCTCGAGGCCGACCGGTCTCTCGCGGCGGTGCGCACCCAGCAGGGGCCGGTGGCCAGCGCCCTGGCCGACGGGCAGACCTTCCTGCTCGACGAGCGTCCCGGACTCATCGCGCCCTCGATCGACGCCGAGGGAGCCATCTGGAGCGTGCCGGCGAACGCGCCGAACCAGGTGCGCGCGATCACCGCCGAAGGTGTGCCGCGCCAGGTGGGCAACGCCTGGCCCGACGCGTCGGAGATCACCGCGATGCAGATCTCGCGCGACGGCACGCGGGTCGCGGCGATCGTGACGGTCTCGGGGACCCGAGAGGTGTGGGTCGCCGGCATCGAGCGCGAGGGAGGCGAGGTCACCCTCGGCGCCCCGCACGTGCTGTCGTTCTCGCAACAGGGGGCGTTCGACCTCGCGTGGCTCGACGACACCAGCGTCGGCGTGCTCGTCGCGGTCGACGGCGGCAGCCTGCTGCGCGAGCTCAACGTCGGAGGTCGCGGAACCGAGTCGGCCGCGCCCGACGGGGCGCGCACGCTGGCGGCCGGTAGCACGAGCGTGCGCGTGCTCGACGACTCCGGTCGTCTGTACAGCCGTCGCGGCAGCTCGTGGACCCTGGTGGCCACCGGCATCCGGGTGCTGGCGGGTCAGCAGGGCACGACCTCGTAGCGGCCGACCCCTCCTCCCCAGCGGTGTGTTCCGCCGTTCCCTCCCCGAACGGGGGAGGGTGGGCGGTGCGGCCGTGCCCTGTCGGCCAGCGTGGGGGAATGACCCTCGCCTCCGTCGTCGCCGCAGCCTTCGGCGACGCCCTGACGTTCTGGTTGCCGGTCTCGTGCGCGGGATGCGACGCGCTCGATGTGTCCCTCTGCTCCGGATGCCGCGACGCCCTCGCCCCGCGGTGCACGCGGCGTTCGCTGGCCCCCGGTCTCACCGTCACCTCGGCCCTGCCCTTCGACGGTGTGGTCGCGCGCACCATCCGCGCTCTCAAGGAGGACGGACGCACCGGGCTCGCAGGAAAGCTCGCCCCCGCCCTCGATGCCGCGCTGCGCAGCGCGACCCCGGCCGGTGCGCAGGTGACGAGCGTGCCCGGATCCCGCGCGGCGTTCCGGCGACGGGGCTACCGACCCGTCGACCTGCTGGTCGCCCGGGCGGGGTGGCGCACGCAACGGCTGCTGCACCTGCAGCGATCGACGCTGGATCAGCGCGGGCTGGGCTTTCACGCGCGCCGGCGCAACCTCGAGGGGGCCCTGAGGGCGCGCCCCGTGACGGGCACCGTCGTGGTCGTCGACGACGTCGTGACCACGGGGGCGACCCTCGTCGAGGCGGCACGTGCGCTGCGCGCGGCGGGGGCCGATCGGGTGATCGCGGTCACCCTGGCGGCCACGCCGCGTCATCACGGCGATGCGGGAT
Source organism: Microbacterium algihabitans (assembly GCF_032464975.1). Classification (NCBI taxonomy): domain Bacteria; kingdom Bacillati; phylum Actinomycetota; class Actinomycetes; order Micrococcales; family Microbacteriaceae; genus Microbacterium; species Microbacterium algihabitans. Next base: position 276,474 of record NZ_JAWDIU010000001.1, on the reverse strand, counting down.
GAATCGGTGAGCCGCAAGATGAATCAGGGGTGATTGCCACGTGACATGAGGGTGGCCGAGCACTAGCGTAAGGATGACTGAAGGCGACGGACGTTCCGCCCTTAGACCGGGCGGAACCCGGAACAAGGAGGTCACGGATGGACACCAACATCGTCGGCGTGGGAGTCGGTATCACCGATCGTTTCCGCTCGGTGGTCGAAGAGAAGGTCAGCCGCATCGAGCACCTGGCGCCGCGTGCGCAGGCGCTCGAGGTCAAGGTGACGCATCGCTCCTATCGCAACGGACGGATGGAAGACGATACGGTCGAGCTCACCCTCGACGGCAAGGGCCCCGTCGTGCGGGCCGAAGCCACCGACGCCGACAAGTTCGCCGCTCTCGACCTCGCTGTCGACAAGATCTCGGAGCAGGTGCGCCGCGCGAAGGACAAGCGCGTCGATCTGCGCAACCACCCGCGCGGCGCGAAGTTCGAGAAGGGCACCGGAGAGATCGCGGGCATCGACGTCGAACCCGCCTCGGTCGAGGTGCTGCGCGCGATCGCGACCGGCTCGGTGCCGGTGCAGGCCGACTCGGCCGAAGAAGAGGACTACTGCCCGGTCGTCATCCGCCAGAAGGAGTTCGAGGCGGAGTGGATGACCGTCGAAGACGCGGTCGACCGCATGGAACTGGTCGGCCACGACTTCTTCCTGTTCATCGACGCGCGCACCGATCACCCCAGCGTCGTCTACCGCCGCAAGGGCTGGGACTACGGCGTGATCGAGCTGACGACCCAGGCTCAGCCTGCCGTGCCGGTCGCTTCCTGACCTGAACGAACGACACGACGCCCCCGGCCGGAAGGTCGGGGGCGTCGTGTCGTGTGAGGGGGAGTTGCCGTTGCATGCGGAGTGATCCTTGGGGAAACAACGGTCGACGCCGTAGGATCGGTATTTGTAAGCACAAAGTCGTGCGAGCTATGCGCTCACGCGACCTGCCGGTTCCCCCGATCGAAGAGGATCGCCCCGTTTTGAGTTCTCCCGCAGCCACCGCACCGCTCGACGTGCTCGCCATCGGCCGAGCCGGAGTCGACCTGTATCCCCTGCAGGACGGCGTCGGCCTGCCGGACGTCTCGACCTTCGGGAAGTACCTCGGTGGTTCCGCGGCGAACGTCGCGGTCGCCGCCGCCCGCTACGGCCGGAGCGCGGCCTTGATCAGCCGCACGGGCGCCGACCCCTTCGGCGAGTTCGTGCGACGCGAACTGTCCCGACTCGGGGTCTCCGACCGCTTCATCGACGTGGTCCCGGGACTGAACACCCCGGTGACGTTCTGCGAGATCTTCCCGCCCGACCACTTCCCGCTGTACTTCTATCGCGACCCGATCGCCCCCGATCTGGTGATCCGCCCCGGCGAGATCGACGTCGATGCCGTGCGGACGGCGAGGGTGTTCTGGTCCACCGTGACGGGCTTGAGTCGGGAGCCGAGTCGGGCCGCCCACTTCGCGGCCTGGGACGCGCGGGGGCGCCGACCGCTCACGGTGCTCGACCTCGACTACCGCCCGATGTTCTGGGGGAGCCCCGACGAGGCGCGCTCCCAGGTGCGAGCGGCGGTCGGGCAGGTGACGGTGGCGGTCGGCAACCTCGAGGAGTGCGAGATCGCCGTCGGCGAGACCGACCCGGACCGTGCCGCGGACGCCCTGCTCGAGCGGGGTGTTCAGCTGGCGATCGTGAAGCAGGGCCCCAAGGGCGTCCTCGCCAAGACGCGCGAGCGCCGCGTCGAAGTGGCGCCGTTCGCCGTGGCGGTCGTGAACGGTCTCGGTGCGGGCGATGCCTTCGGCGGGGCCCTGTGCCACGGTCTGCTCGCCGACTGGGACCTCGAAGAGACGCTGCGCTGGGCGAACGCCGCGGGCGCGATCGTCGCGGGCAGACGCGAATGTTCGACCGCGATGCCGGGCGAAGCCGACGTCCGCCACCTCCTCGACGGGTCGGTGGCGCGTGTTTGACCTCGACGAACTGCGCCGCATCCGAGCCGAGGAGCCGGGTCGTGTCGCGCACGCGCTGCGCGACCGGCGGCGGCGGTCTCTGCTTGACGGCGACGGGCGCCTGTTCATCGTCGCGGCCGACCACCCCGCGCGCGGCGCCTTGGGCGTGGGCGGCCGCTCCGGCGCGATGGCCAGCAGGGTCGACCTGCTGGAACGGCTCGTGGCCGCCCTGGGGCGCCCCGGTGTCGACGGCGTGCTCGGCACCCCCGACATCGTCGAGGACCTCGCCCTCCTCGGCGCGCTGGACGGGAAGATCGTCGTCGGATCGATGAACCGCGGGGGTCTGCAGGGCGCGACCTTCGAGATGGACGACCGATTCACGGCCTACGACGTGCCGGCCCTGACTCGCGACGGGATCGACCTCGCCAAGCTCCTCGTGCGCATCAACCTCGGCGACCCGGCGACGGCACCGACGCTCGAGGCGAGCGCGGCGGCCGTGACGGCAGCCGCCGAGGCGCGGATCCCGATCATGCTCGAACCCTTCATGAGCTTCTGGGAGCAGGGTCGCGTCCGCACCGACCTGACGGCCGACGCTGTCATCAGGTCGATCGCCATCGCCACGGGGCTCGGCAACACGTCGGCCTACAGCTGGTTGAAGCTCCCCGTGGTTCCCGACATGGAGCGCGTGGCCGAGGCCTCGACGTTGCCGACCCTCCTCCTCGGCGGCGATCCGACGACCGGTCCGGACGAGACCTTCGCCTCCTGGCAGGATGCGCTGACCCTCCCTGGCATCCGGGGCCTCGTCGTCGGGCGCACCCTGCTCTATCCCGACGACGACGACGTGGCCGGGGCGGTCGACACCGCGGCAGCGATGGTGCACCCCCGCGCGGTCGCCGGACGAGCATGACGAACGAATGGCTCTACCCTCGCGGGTCGCTGGCCGAGGGGCCGTGGGAGAGCATCGGCGGCGCGGGAAGGGCGCCGGGGTGGACGCACACGGGGATCCGCGTCGCGGAGCTCGACGGCGAGATCCGCCTTCCCGCCGACGCCGTCGAGCGCATGGTCGTGCCCCTGGCCGGATCGTTCTCCGTCGTGCTCGGCGACAGCCGCTGGGAGCTGGCGGGGCGGGAGTCGGTCTTCCACGGGCCGACCGACGTCGCGCACGCCGGCATCGACACGCCGCTCCGCGTCATCGGCACCGGTCGGGTCGCCGTCGCGGAGGCGCCGGCGACCCGGTCCTCGGACCCCACGGTCATGCGAGCCGCGGACGTGCCGGTCGAGATCCGCGGTGCCGGGCGCTCCACCCGGCAGGTGCACAACTTCGGTGTGCCGGGGGCGATGGCCGCGCAGAAGCTCATCGTGTGCGAGGTGATTACGCCCGCCGAGAACTGGTCGTCGTACCCGCCTCACAAGCACGATGCGCCGTCGCCGACCGAGAGCGAACTCGAGGAGATCTACTACTTCGAGACGGCTCCCGCCCGCGGCACGACGCCGCCCAGCGGAGCGGAGCCGTTCGGGCTGTTCGCGGCCTACGCCTCGGATCGACGGCCCATCGACACGACCGCCCGCGTCGGCACGGGCGACATCGCGTTCGTGCCGTACGGATATCACGGACCCGCGGTCGCCGCCCCCGGCTACGACCTCTACTACTTGAACGTCATGGCCGGCCCGGGCGCGGAGCGCGCCTGGCGCATCACGGACGACCCCGCTCACGCATGGGTGCGCTCTTCCTGGGCGCACCAGCGCCCCGACCCTCGATTGCCCTACGCGGCGAAGGAGACCGACGCATGACCCTCGACCCCGAATCCGCGCCGTCCATGGCACCCCGGACGCGGACGATGACCGTCGCCCAGGCGTTGATCACCTTCCTCGCCAACCAGTGGACGGTCGACGGAGACATCCGCGAACGCACCATCGCGGGCACGTTCGGCATCTTCGGTCACGGCAACGTCGCCGGCATCGGACAGGCGCTGGTGCAGCTGCACACCGACGAGCCCGGTCTCATGCCCTACCACCAGGCGCGCAACGAGCAGGCGATGGTGCATCAGGCCGTGGGCTACGCACGGATGCACCGCCGGCGCGCCACCTACGCCGCCGCCGCATCCGTCGGCCCGGGGGCCGCCAACATGCTCACCGGGGCCGCTCTGGCCACGGCGAACAGACTCCCCGTGCTGTTGCTGCCGTCGGACACCTTCGCGACGCGCGTGGCCGATCCCGTTCTGCAGCAGCTCGAGCATCCCCACGACACCGGCCTCCAGGTCACCGACGCGTTCCGCCCCGTCTCGCGGTTCTTCGACCGCGTCCAGCGCCCCGAGCAACTGTTCTCGATCGCGCTCGCCGCGATGCGCGTGCTGACCGATCCCGCCGAGACGGGGGCCGTCACGATCGCCCTGCCCGAAGACGTGCAGGCCGAGGCGATCGAGGTGCCGGTCGAGTTCCTGGAGCCGCGTGACTGGCACGTGCGACGGCCCGTGCCCGAGCCCGACGAGCTGGGGCGGGCGATCGCGGCGATCCGCGGGGCCCAGGCGCCGTTCATCGTGGCCGGGGGAGGAGTGCTCTACTCGGGGGCCGAAGACGCTCTGCGTCGCCTCGTGGAGCAGACGGGAATTCCCGTGGGCGCCACGCAGGCGGGCGTCGGCGTGCTGCCGTGGGATCATCCCCAGTACCTCGGCGGCGTCGGCGCGACCGGGTCCACGGCCGCGAACAGACTGGCCGCCGACGCGGACCTCGTCATCGGGGTGGGCACCCGCTACAGCGACTTCACCACCGCGAGCCGCAGCGCCTTCCGACGTGACGGGGTCCGCTTCGTCAACATCAACGTCGCCTCCTTCGATGCCTACAAGCACGGCAGCCGTCTGCCGGTGGTCGCCGACGCCCGGCGGGCACTGGACGCACTCGTCGACGGACTCGAGGGGACGGCCGTCGAGGCCTCGTACGCGGAGCGGATCCGGGTCGAGAAGGCCGAGTGGGAGGCGGTCGTCGACCGCGCGCTCGCTCCCACGGGCGCGAGGCTGCTCGGGCAGTCCGAGATCATCGGCGCCGTCCACGCCGCCAGCGACCCCACGGACGTGCTCGTGCAGGCGGCCGGTTCTCTTCCCGGAGATCTGCACAAGCTATGGAGGGTGCGCGACCCACTCGGCTACCACGTCGAGTACGCGTTCTCGACGATGGGATACGAGATCGCCGGCGGCCTCGGGGTGCGTCGCGGTGCGCCCGATCGAGAAGTGCTCGTCATGGTCGGCGACGGGTCGTATCTGATGCTGCACACCGAGCTCGTCACCGCGGTGTCGGAGGGACTGAAGATCGTCGTGGTCCTCGTGCAGAACCACGGCTATGCATCGATCGGACACCTCTCCGAGACCGTGGGCGCCCAGCGGTTCGGAACCGCGTACCGCATGACGGATGCCGCGGTGCCCGACCTCGAGGGCGAGCGATACGTGCCGATCGATCTGGCCGCGAACGCACGGTCGTACGGCGTGGACGTCATCGAGGTCGCGCCCGGTGAGGGCGCTGCGCGCGATCTCGAGGCCGCGGTGAGAGCGGCGAAGGCGTCTTCGCGGACGACCCTCATCCATGTCGATGCCGATCCGCTGCGGTACGCCCCCGACGGCGAGGGGTGGTGGGACGTCCCGGTCGCCGCGCACTCGACGCTGCCGTCGACCGCTCTCGCGCGCGCCGATTACGAACGGCTGCGCGCGCGGCAGCGGCCGCTGCTCGGCTGAGCACGGTCCTCCCCGTCCAGTCGCGAACGGCGGTGGCCCCGAAGGTCCACCGCCGTTCGCCGTCGTTCGAGGCGAGCGCTCAGGGCTGCGAGTGGGACTCCCGGCCGATGATGGATCGGAGCGTCTCGAGGGGCAGTTTCGGCGTCCGGTCCTCGAAGGCGAGGCCGTTCGCCTCCTGCATCGTGTCGGTGAGCTGCGTGTAGCAGAAGCCGGACAGCACGGTGCTGTCGAGGAGAGCGCCGAAGAGGCCGCGGAGGTGATGTTCCAGCTCTTCGGGGGTCGCGCTCGTGGAGTATCCCCATGCCGGCGCCGAGGCGGAGGTCTCGTACTTCACGCCCCCGAACTCGGTGACCATGACCGGGAGGGTGTCGACGTCGGCCGTCCCCTCCGCCATCATCAGCCGGTGCGACGGGCCGTACCCGGCGAACAATCGCGACAGGGCGTCCCGATCGGCGTAGCGCCGGGCGAACGTCTCGGGGTCGGGGTCGTAGTCGTGCACCGAGAGGATGTCCGATCGGGTGTGCTCCCACCCGTCGTTCGAGATGACGGGGCGGGTCGGATCGAGCGCGCGGGTCAGGTCGGCCAATCCGCGCGTGAACGCCCGCTGCGGCTCGTCCGTGACGACGTCGCGCACGCCCCAGCTCTCGTTGAAGGGCACCCACGTGACGATCGAGGGGTGCGAGCGATCGCGACGGACGAGGTCGACCCACTCGCGGGTCAGATCGGTCATCGCGCTGGTGGTGAATTCGAACGCGGCGGGCGCCTCTCCCCACAGCAGCAGGCCGAGCCGGTCCGCCCAATAAAGGAACCGGGGGTCCTCGGCCTTCTGGTGGAGGCGGGCGGCATTGAATCCCATGTCCTTGATGAGCTGCACCTCGGCCCGCAGCGCGTCCGCGCTGGGTGCGGCGAGGTGGGACTCCGGCCAGAACCCCTGCTCGAGTACCGAGCGGACGAAGTACGGCCGGTCGTTGAGCAGGAACCGTCCGGCCGCCGTGCCGACGGTACGCAGCCCCAGGTACGACGAGACCGCGTCGACGGAGTCCCCGTCGGTGATCGTGACGGTCGCGTCGATCAGTCGGGGTGTCTCGGGCGTCCAGACGAGCTTCTCGTAGTGCTGTCCGTTGCGCTGGTCGCGCAGGGGGATGTCGAGGATCGGCGCCCCCGTGGCCGGCGACGCGACCTGCACCCGGGTGAGAGGGGAACCGGCGTAGCTCAGCTGCACGTCGATCACCGCGTCGGGGCCGAGGGGGCGGTTGCAGAGGACTTCCAGGACGACGCTGTCGGTGCTGCGCGTCGTGCGCCACGAGAGTTCGGTGACGTGGGTCGCGGGCACCTCCTCGACCCACACGGGCTGCCAGATGCCGCTCGTGCGGGAGTACCAGATCTCGTGCGGCTCCGGCAGCCACTCCTGCTTGCCCCGGGGCTGACCGACGTCGAGGGGACGGTCGATCGCCTGCACGACGAGGAGATCGTCGCCGTCCGCGGCGATGTGGTCGGTGATGTCGGCGGTGAAGGGCGTCTGCCCACCGCGGTGCGTGGCCACCTGGCTGCCGTTGAGCCAGACGGTCGCGGCGTAGTCGACCGCGCCGAAATGCAGCAGAAGGCGCCCGGCGGGGTTGGTGCGCGCGACCTCCTCGGCGCTCAGACGACGGGAGTACCAGAGCACCGCGTGGTAGGACGTGTCGCCGATGCCCGAGAGAGCCGATTCCGGAGGGTACGGCACGGCGATGACGCGGTCGAAGTCGCCGGTGCGGAACCAGCCCGCCGCCGTGCCGGTTTCGTCGTCGTCGTAGGCGAAGCGCCACTCGCCGTCGAGGCTCCGCCAGTCGGGTCGGCGCAGCTGCGGTCGCGGGTACTCGCCATCGAGGTCGGATGCAGGAGGAGTCAGGGGTTGCATGCGCAACACTGTGGCGCAGATTTTCCAGCGCTGCAAATTAGCTCGCGGTACTCCCGCGCACGACCAGGTCGAATCCGACCGTCTCGTGCCGACCGGGGCCGCCCGCTCCGTCCATGCGCTCCCGGAGCATCCGGAAGGCCGTTCGGGTCAGCGTGGGCTTGTCGGGGCGGACGGTCGTCAGCCCCGGATTGGTGAAGTTGGACATCAGGATGTCGTCCCACCCGACGACGCCCACGTCGTCGGGGACGACGCGTCCCGCGCGGGCGAGGGCCTTCATCGCCCCGATGCCGGCGAGGTCGTCGAAGCACACCAGGCCGTCGAAGCTCACCCCCGTCTCGATCGCATCGATCACCGCCGCCTCGGCCGCGAACGCCCCGAAGCGCTGCATCGGGATGAGCAGGTCGTCGCTGCGATGAGCTCCGCAGTCCTCGAGGGCCGACAGATAGCCCTCGGCGCGCAGGCTCGCCGTCGCATGGCCGGCGGCTGCCGCGTATCCGAGGAAGGCGATGCGCGTCCGCCCCGAGTGCAGCAGGTGGAACGTGGCGGCCCGCGCCGCGGCGATGTTGTCGACCATGACGTGATCGACCGTCGGCGGCGGAGGGATCTCGCCCAGCAGGACGAGAGGGGTGGACCCGCGGAACTGCTCGATGGCGTCGGCGTCGAGTTCGGTGGGCTGGAAGATGAGTCCGTCGATCAGCCCCTGCTCGCGCCCCCGCAGAACCGCTCGCTCGTCATCGAGACTGCCCGACGTCTGCTCGATCAGCAGGCGGTAGTCGAAGCCGCCGATCTCGGTGGAGACGAGGGCGGCCAGCTCCGCGAAGTAGGGCGTCTCGATCGCCGGCAGCGCGAACGCGACCATCCCCGTCGTGCCGGTGGCCAGACGACGGGCGATGCTGTGAGGGACGTATCCCAGCTCATCGATGGCGGCCTGCACCCGGGCACGCGTGGAGGGGCGCACGTGCTGATACCCGCGCACGACGTTGGACACGGTCTTGATGGACACCCCCGCGAGCGTGGCCACGTCCTGCAGGGTCGCCGACACCGCGGGCCTCATCGCTCGACGAGGGTCATCTCGAACCCGTAGAGGTCGGGGCGGTAGCAATGGCGGCCGTACTCGACGGCGGCGCCGTCGGCGTCGTAGGCGGTGCGGTCCATGGTGAGCACGGGGGCGCCGCGTCCGATGTCCAGCAGCAGCCCCTCGTCGACGCTGGCCCGACGGGCGCCGATGCGCTGGCGCGCGACGCGCAGCGTCACGCCCCGGGCATGCAACTCCTGGTAGAGGCCGACCTCGGCGAGTCGCTCCGCGGTAATGTCGGCGAAGGTGTCGGGCAGATAGTTCTCGAGGACGGCGATCGGCACGGAGTCGGCGAAGCGCACGCGGCGGATCTTCAGCACGCGGGAGGTCTGGTCGAGACCCAACTGCTCGGTCACCTCGGGACCCACCCGGGCGAAGGTCACGTCGAGCACGCGGGTGGAGGGGACGCGTCCCGACCGCTTCAGGTCGTCGTACAGGCTGGTCAGATCGATCTGCCGCGCCACCGAACCGTGGACGACCTGTGTTCCCACTCCGCGTCGGCGAACGAGCAGGCCCTTGTCGACGAGTTCCTGGATGGCGCGTCGCACCGTCGGTCGCGAGAGCGACAGTCTCTCGCTCATCGAGACCTCGTTCTCGAGCCGAGCGCCCGGGGGCAGGGCCCCCGAGGCGATTGCGGCCTCGAGTCCGCGCGAGAGCCGGATCCACAGTGGCGCGGCCTGCGCCATAGGCTGAAGCAGCTGTTCCGCCGGCAGCACGACCGGCTGTTCTCCCTCGAGCATGCGACCCTCGACTCTCGTCCGGACTGACAAAACCTGCGTATGTCATGTTAGTACAAAGTCGCCCGAGACGGTTGACGACCTCATTCCAATTGTCCTAACATGCAGACGGGATGGACCCGACAGCTCGGCAAAGCAGCCGACGGGGTGTTTCCAGGAGAGGCATCGCAATGAAGCGCAAATACGTCGTTGCTGCGTTCACGGCCACCGTGGTCACCGCGGCGGGACTCACCGGCTGCTCCGCCGGAGACGCCACGAGCGGCGACGGCACGGACGGCCCCGTGACGATCAGCATTCTGGAGAGCAAGCAGACCAACATCGACGCGATCTCCAAGGAGATCCCGGGCTTCGAAGCCGCGATGAAGGAGCAGGGCAAGGACATCAAGGTCGACCTCATCGCCGATGTGCTGACGGACGAGCAGGTGAAGACCAAGCTCACCCAGCAGCTCATCGCCGGTCAGGCGCCCGACGTGCTCGACATCGGCGAGAACATGGCCATAGCGTGGTCGTCGGCCGGTTACCTCGAGCCCCTCGATTCCTACCTCGACCAGTGGGAGGGCTGGGAGCACTACTACCCCGCCGTCAAAGAGGCCATGACCCGACAGGACGGTCAGGTCTACAACCTCCCCTCCGGCGCCGGCGTGCTGAACCTCTTCTACCGCAAGGACGTGCTCGAGCAGCTCGGCGTCGACACGACGCAGCCCAAGACCTGGGACGACCTGATCTCGCGCCTCGAGAAGGTCAAGGCGGCCACCGGTGGGACGCCCATCGTCATCCCCGCCGGAACGGCCTGGGGTGGCGGAACGTGGGGCGAGGGCTTCCAGCCTCTGCTCGGCGGGACCGACACCGGGTACTACGACAGCGAGACGGCGACGTGGGATCTCGACACCCCCGGCTGGCTCGCCGTCTTCGAGCTCTACGCCGAGCTCGTGCAGAAGGGCCTCATGCCGGTCCAGGATCTGCAGAACCCGAACCCGTGGGAGCCGACGAAGTACGTCAAGTTCCCCGCGGGCGACATCCAGGTCTCGGCTCAGGGCACGTGGGGATGGAAGTTCGACTGGGGCCCCGACGGTGCCACCCCCATCGACGGCCTCACCGAGAAGGTCTCGACGTGGCAGTGGCCGGGTCTGCGCGACGGCGACCAGCCCTACGGCTGGAGCAGCACCGGTGGCGGTTACGCGATCTCCGCCGACTCCGACAAGAAGGCCGCGGCCTTCGAGTTCATCAAGTACCTCTCCAGCGGCAAGCCGCTGGCCGAGCAGCTCGTGGCCTCGGGAGCGGCGTCCGCCCGCGACGACCTCGACGACGTGGCCCCCTACTCCGGCGAGCCGCAGCTGCTGCAGGCCGGTGAAGACCTCTCGAACAGCGTCTTCGTGGTGACCGGCGACGGCGCCGACCAGATCAGCCAGGCGGTCGCCACCGCGACCGAGCTGATCCTGAGCGGTCAGGCCGACGGCAAGCAGGCCTACGAGGCCTTCAAGAAGGACGCCACCGACCTGCTCGGACCGAGCCTGGTGAAGCAGTGACGTCGATCATCGACGTCCCCGCCGCGGTGCAGACGGCTGAGCAGCCGCCTGCGCCGCGGCGCCGGCGCGCCCGCACATGGCCGCTGGTCCTCCTTCTGCTGGGCCCCTCGGCCGTCCTGATCGTGCTGTTCATCGTGCTGCCGGCCGTGTACGGCATCTGGCTCAGCCTCACCAACACGCAGTTGACGGGGTTCGCGGCGCGAAATCCGAAGTTCGTGGGGTTCGACAACTACGCGTACCTGCTCGGCAGCACCGACTTCCTCGGCTCCCTGGGGCAGACCGGCACCTTCCTCTTCTGGTCGGCGATCGTCGGGCAAACGGTGCTCGGAATGGTCGCCGCGATCCTGTTGAGTCGGCCGTGGATCCGCGGCAAGGGCTTCTTCGGGGCCGCGCTGCTCATGCCGATGGTCGTTCCGGAGGTCGTCGCCTCGCTCACCTGGGCCAGCGTGCTGGCGACCAGCCCGGAGGGGACGCTGAACCGGCTCACCGCGGTGTTCGGCTCCGAGCCCACCGCGTGGTTGCAGACGGCGCCGATGCTCGCCATCATCCTCGTCAACATCTGGCGTGGTCTGGCCTTCGCCATGATCATGTTCCAGGCCGCCCTCGAGGACGTCCCTGCTGAGCTGATCGAAGCCGCCCGCGTCGATGGGGCCAGCGCCGTCCAGGTGTTTCGGCACGTCACCCTTCCGCTCATCCGCGGTCCGGTCTTCCTCTACCTGCTGCTCACGACCATCAGCACCGTCGGCATGTTCGGTCTCGTGTACTTCCTCACCCGAGGTGGCCCCGGCGGTCAGACGCGCATCGCCGCCATCTACATCTACGAGCGGGCCCTGCAGTTCTCGCAGATCGGCATCGGCAGCGCCGCGTCGATCATCCTGCTCGTCATCGTCGTCGTGCTGGGCTTCACATACGTGCGCCTGGCGAAGGTAGAGGTGTGACATGACCGCCATCGACAGCCGCGTCGCGGCTTCCGCGCACGTCGAACGTCGACGTCGTCTCGGTCCCGTCGACGTCCTGCAGAGATGCATCGGCTACGCGCTGATCGTCGTGCTGGCACTGTTCTGCCTCGTCCCGTTCGCGTGGGTCGTGTTCAGCGCCGTCGACGCCGATGCGGGCGCGACGGTCCAATGGCCGGCGCTCTCGTTCGAGAACTTCGTGCGCTTCTTCACGGCATCCGGAACGCCCCTGCTTCTGGTGAACAGTCTGATCATCGCGATCTCGTCGACGGCGTTGAACCTCGTCCTCGGGATCGCCGGAGGCTACGCCTTGTCGCGGTTCGCCTTTCGCGGACGACGGTTCTTCATGTTCAGCATCCTGCTGATCCGCGTCATCCCGGCGCCGGCGACGATCGTGGCGCTGTACCTGATCATGGTCAACCTGGGATTGGCCAACACCCTGCACGGGCTCATCATCGTGCAGGCGGTCAGTGGACTGCCGGTGACCCTCTGGTTGATGAAGGGCACCGTCGACGCGGTCCCGATGGAGCTCGAGGAAGCGGCCTGGACCGACGGCAACACCCGCCTCCAGGGTGCTCGGCGCATCGTCCTCCCGCTCATGGGACCCGGACTGGGCGCGGCGGCCATGCTCATGTTCATGGGTTCGTGGGGCGACTTCCTCACCCCGCTCGTGCTCCTGCAGAACCAGGAGCTCTACCCGCTCGCGATCGGACTGTTCCGCGCCTTCAGCGAGCGCAACATCGTCGACTGGGGCCTGCTGGCCGCGAGCGCCGTGGTCTATGTCCTGCCCCCCGCCGTGCTGTACATGCTGGTGCGCAAGAACCTGCTCAAGTCGAGCCTCGGCGGAGCGTTGAAGGGATGACGGAGATGTCCGAGTCGATGCGTCTACCCGTCGTGGTCGTCGGTGCCGGAGCGATGGGTGGGGAGTGGTTGCGGATGCTGTCGCGCTCGCCGCACGCACGCGCCGTCGGCGTCGTCGATCTCGACGTCGACCTCGCGCGCGAGACCGTCGCGGGGATCGGCCTCGACGCGGTCGTCGGCGCATCCCTCGTCGACGTCGTCGAGCGATCCGGTGCCCGAGCCGTCGTCAACGTCACGGTGCCGCAGGCGCATCGGGTCGTGAACGAGCAGGCGATGCGCGCGGGGCTCCCCGTCCTGTGCGAGAAGCCGCTCGCCCCGACGGTCGCCGAGGCATTGCGCCAGGTCGCACTCGCCGACGCGACGGGGCAGCTGCTCATGGTCAGCCAGTCGCGACGCTACTTCGACCACCTCGCGGCGTTCCGCGACGTGGTGGGCGCGCTCGGTCCGATCGGAGCCGTGCACGCGCAGTTCTTCCACGAGGACCACGAGCCCGGCTTCCGCGAGCAGATGGCGCACCCTCTGCTGGTCGACATGTCGGTGCACCACTTCGACATGCTGCGTTACCTCAGCGCCGACGAACCGGTCAGCGTGCGCTGCGACTCCTGGAACCCGTCGTGGAGCTGGTTCGCCGGTGACGCGGCCGCCACGGCCACCTTCGAGCTGGCCTCGGGCGCGCGATTCGTCTACTCGGGGAGCCGCGCGACGCCCGGACTGCAGACGTCGTGGAACGCCGACTGGCGGGTCTACGCCGAGCACGGCGCCACGCACTGGGACGGGGATGCCCTCGTCGAGACCGACACGGTCGGCGTCGAGGTCGAGGTGCGCAGCGACAGCGAAGGCATCGAGGGGTCCCTGAAGGAATTCGTCGCGTCCCTGCGGTCGGGTCGCACCCCGCAGAACGAAGTGCGCGCGAACGTCCGCACCCTCGCGATGGTCGAGGGCGCGATCCGCAGCAGCGACCGCGGCGGCGAGAAGGTCGTGCTCGACGACCTGATCGAGGAGTCGCTCGCGCTCGCCATCGCCGCCGAGGAGCACGATGACATCCGCGACCTTCTGCGGTCGTGGACGAGCGCCGCCGACGGCATCACCACACCGGCCTGGGGGTCAGCCCCGGCCATGATCGCGTCTGGAGGCGCTCGATGACCACTCCCACCCTGCCGAAGAAGGCCATCCGCGTCGTCGTGTGGGGTGAGAACCGCCACGAGCAGATCAACGAGGTCGTCCGCGGCATCTATCCCGACGGGATGCACAGCACCATCGCGGCCGGCATCACGGGTCTGCTGGGCGAGGAGGTCACCGTGACCACGCGCGTGCTCGACGACGCCGAGCACGGGATGACGGAGGAACTGCTCGCCGAGACCGATGTACTGCTCTGGTGGGGCCACACCGCCCACGAGGAGGTCGCGGACGAGGTCGTGGACCGCATCCAGAAGCACGTCCTCGAGGGGATGGGCATCATCGTCCTGCACTCGGGGCACCACTCCAAGATCTTCCGTCGGCTCATGGGGACGACGTGCAGCCTGCGGTGGCGCAACGACGCTGACAGCGAGCTCGTCTGGACGGTGTCGCCGCGGCATCCGATCGCCGAGGGCGTCCCGCAGCCGCTCGTCATCCCGGGGCAGGAGATGTACGGCGAGTTCTTCGACATCCCCGAACCCGATGAGCTGGTGTTCATCAGCAGCTTCTCCGGCGGCGAGGTGTTCCGCAGCGGCATCACCTATCGCCGCGGATACGGCAAGGTCTTCTACTTCAGCCCCGGCGACGAGATCTACCCCGTCTACCACCATCCCGACGTGCAGCGCGTGATCGCGAACGGCGTGAAGTGGGCGTACTCCTCTCGCGAGCGCGAGTCGTACCTCGTCACGCCCATGTACCTGACCGGGGAGTTCGACCGGCCGGTGCTCGGCTCGCCCGACGGCCTCGTCGATTACTACACCCGTGAGCTGATCGCGCCGCGGGAGAACGGCGCGTGACAGCCGAGGAGAACCCCAACGGGCGGGTGAGATTGGATGCCGAGACGCTCGCGATGCAGAGGGTGCGGCGCTTCACCCGCTTCCGCCTCGCGCCGGCCGTTCACCGCGATACCCGTCCGGTGGAGATCCGGGCATGGAGGGTCGGCGGGGAGCCCGTCCCCTTCGCGACCGCGGCGGTGCAGGAGTTCGAGCCGATCGCCCTGGGCGCGTCGTGGGGGCGGCCGTGGGACACGGTGTGGTTCGACGTGCGCGGAGAGGTCCCCGCCGAGTGGCCGGTCGACGAGGCCGAGCTGCTGGTCGACCTCGGATTCGTCGAGGAGCAGCCCGGGTTCCAGGCGGAAGCGACCGCCTACCGCCCCGACGGCACGATCGTGAAAGCCATCGAACCCCGCAACGCGTGGGTGCCCCTCCCACACGCGGGCTCGTTCCGGCTGCTGCTGGAAGCCGCGGCCAACCCGACCATCCAGGTGCCCTACGAGTACGAACCGACGTCGCTGGGCGATCCTGCGACGGCCGGCGACGACGAGCACTACCGCCTCGTCCGTCTCGAGCTCGTTCGCCGCGATGTCGTCGTGTGGGAACTGCTGCAGGACGTCATCGCCCTCGAGGGACTGGTTCAGACCCTGCCCCCCGAGACGGCGCGCCGCGCCGACATCGTGCATGCGCTGGAGCGCATGGTCGACGTCATGGATCCCGACGACGTCTCGGCGACGGCGCAGAGCGGGCGCGAGGTCCTGGCCCCCGCGCTCGCGATGACGGCGCCGGGCAGCGCGCTGCGCGTGAGCGCCGTGGGACACGCGCACATCGATTCGGCGTGGTTGTGGCCGACTCGCGAGACCGTCCGCAAGGTCGCGCGCACGTTCGCGAACGTCGTCGACCTCATCGATCGCGACCCCGACTTCGTCTTCGCCGCGTCGTCGGCACAGCAGTACCTCTGGTTGAAGCAGAGTCAGCCGGAACTGTTCGAGCGGGTCCGCTCGGCCGTGGCCGCCGGTCGCTTCCGCCCGGTCGGGGGGATGTGGGTCGAATCCGACACCAACATGCCCAGCGGCGAGTCGCTCGCTCGACAGTTCGTGCAGGGCAAGGCGTTCTTCCTCGAGGAGTTCGGGGTCGACAGTGCCGAGGTGTGGCTGCCCGACTCGTTCGGGTACAGCGCCGCCCTGCCGCAGATCGCCCGCGCGGCCGGTGCCCGGTCGTTCGTGACGCAGAAGCCGTCGTGGAACGAGACGAACCGCATTCCCTACTCGACGTTCCACTGGGAAGGGATCGACGGGTCCCGCCTGTTCACGCATCTTCCGCCCGCCGAGACGTACAACTCCGATCTCGGGGCCGCGGATCTCGCCCGCACGGAGCGCGTCTTCAGCGAGAAGGGTCGGGCCCGCGAGGTTCTTGGGCTGTTCGGCTGGGGGGACGGAGGGGGAGGGCCCACTCGCGAGATGCTGGCCCAGGCTCATCGCAAACGCGACCTCGAGGGTTCGCCCCGGGTCTTCCTGAGCGATCCGCAGTCGTTCTTCGCGGCCGCGGAGGCCGAACTCGCCTCTCCGCCCGTCTGGGTGGGTGAGATGTACCTCGAACTGCATCGCGGCACGCTCGTCTCGCAGCAGAAGACGAAGCGGGGCAACCGCCACAGCGAGGCGCTGCTGCGGCAGGCGGAGTTGTGGGCAGCGACGGCGGCGATCCTCCGGGGGACCCCCTATCCCGCGCGGGAACTGCGCGACGCCTGGCGGCAGGTACTGCTGCTGCAGTTCCACGACATCCTCCCGGGGACCTCGATCGCCTGGGTCCATCAGGAGGCCGAGGCCGCGTACGCGCGCGTGGCCGAGGTCCTCGAGAAGATCATCGCCGCGTCGCTCGCGTCGCTCGCGACGGGGGGAGACGCTCAGCTCAGCGCCAACGCGGGCCCGTACCTCCGCGACGGCGTCGAGGCGATGTCGATCGGGCCGTCCCGCCCGGTCGAGCCCGTCGTGCCCGCCGCCGACGGCGACGTCTTCGTCCTCCAGGACGACACCCTCCGCGTGGTCGTCGATCGTCGGGGAGCATTCACCTCCATCCGCGACCTCGTCGTCGGACGTGAGGTCCTTCCCGACGGCGTCCCCGGGGGCGTCCTGCACGTGCTGCGCGACACTCCGCGTGAGTGGGACGCGTGGGACATCAATGAGGAGGATCAGCGCTCCGGCCGCGCGCTGACGGATCCGGTCGACGTCCGGATCGACGGCGACGCGGTCTTCATCCGGCACCGGTTCGGCGCCTCGCGCATCGACGTCCGTGTGCGCGTTCGCGAGGGGCGCGTGGACCTGTCGTTCGACATCGACTGGCACGAGTCCCAGAAGCTGCTCAAACTGGCGTTCCCGCTCGATCTGCGCGCCGACCGCGCGGCCTCTGAGATCCAGTACGGCCATCTGCATCGGGCCATCCACCGCAACACGTCCTGGGACTCGGCCCGCTTCGAGACCGTGGCCCACCGATGGGTCCATGTCGGCGAGCCGTCGTGGGGTGTCGCCATCGCGAACGACGTGGTCTACGGCCACGACCTGCGCACGCTTCAGGCGCCGTCCGGTCGGCCGATGGTCGTCGCGCGGCTGTCCCTCCTTCGCGCACCGCGATACCCCGACCCGGGCGCCGACCAGGGTCGTCACGAGTTCACCGTCAGCCTCCGGCCGGGTGGCATTCCGGACGCGGTCGTGGACGGATATCGCCAGAGCCTGCCGATGCGCCCGTTGCGTGGTGCGGCCGTGCCCGCGCTCGTCGCCGTGTCGCACCCCGCGGTCGTGATCGAGGCGGTCAAGCTCGCCGAGGACGACAGCGGAGATCTCGTGGTGCGCCTCTACGAGGCCCATGGTGACCGCGTGAGCGCGACCCTGACCACCTCCATCGAGTGGGATGCCGTGGAGGCGACGGATCTGCTCGAGCGGGCACTGCCCGGGACGGGGGTTTCGTCGACCTCTGACCGGGCGATCGAGCTGGACCTCCGGCCCTTCGAGCTCGTGACGCTGCGCCTGCGCGGCCCCCGCTCGCCCTCCGCTCGGGCGTCCGCGTGAGCATGCACGGGAGCGCCGAGCTGATCCCCGCGGACACGATTCTCCATCTCGCTGCGGGCGGGGTGAGCGTTCTTCTCGACCTCACCGAGGGGCGCCTGCCGGCGATCCTGCACTGGGGGGCGGGTCTCGGCCGGCTGAGCGAGGTCGAGGCCGACGCCCTGCGCCTGGCGGCGATCGAACCGGCATCGGGAAACGTCGTGGACGAGCCCGTGCGCGTCGCGATGCTCCCCGAGCACCATGCCGGGTGGGAGGGCAGGCCCGGAGTGACGGGGCATCGCGCAGGTGCGGACTGGTCGCCGAAGTTCACCGTCGTCTCCGTCGCGGTCGCGGCTGAGGGGGATCCCCTCCGTCGCGATGGACGTCTCGTCGAGGCCGGCCCGGCCGTCGTGACGGTGGCCGCCGCCGACGAGACCGCGGGTCTGCGCCTCGAGCTCGACATCGAGCTGGCGGCGAGCGGACTGCTGCGCGCCCGCGCAGAGCTGGAGAACATCGGGGCGGGCGTGTACAGCGCCGACGGGATCGCGCTGGCGTTCCCGATCCCGGTGCGGGCTCGGGAGATCCTCGACTTCGCCGGACGATGGAGCAAGGAGCGCATCCCGCAGCGTCGCGAGCTCGTCGTCGGCATCCACGATCGCGAGGGCCGCAAGGGCCGCACGGGTCCGGATGCGGCGACGGTGCTCACCGTCGGCGAGACGGGATTCGGTTTCGGCGCCGGCGAGGTCTGGGGCGTCCACGTCGGTTTCAGCGGCAACCACCGTCACTACGCCGAGCGGTTGTCGGCGGGGGCGCAGGTGATCGGGGGCGGCGAGCTGCTGCTCCCGGGCGAGGTCGGGCTCGACCGGGGCGAGAGGTACCGATCACCGTGGGTCTACGCGGCCTACGGTGCGGGACTCGATGAGCAGGCTCATCGTTTCCACCGGTTCCTGCGCGGGCGCCCGACGCACCCGGCGACGCCCCGGCCGGTGACCCTGAACGTGTGGGAGGCCGTCTACTTCGATCACGATCTCGATCGGCTCCTCGACCTCGCCGACCGCGCCGCCGCGATCGGGGTGGAGCGGTACGTGCTCGACGACGGCTGGTTCACCGGGCGGAGGGACGACACGAGCGGGCTCGGGGATTGGACGGTGGATGCCGGCCTCTGGCCCGACGGCCTGACCCCGCTCGTGGATCGGGTGACGTCGCTGGGGATGCAGTTCGGGCTGTGGTTCGAACCCGAGATGGTCAACGAGGACAGCGCCCTGGCCCGGGCGCACCCCGAGTGGATCATGCAGACGGGCGGGCGGCTGCCCGTCCGCGGACGCGGCCAGCAGGTGCTCAACCTCGGCATCGACGAGGCGTATCGATACGTCCTCGACGCGATGACGGCGGTCCTCGCCGCCCACGACATCTCGTACATCAAGTGGGATCACAACCGTGACCTCATCGATGCCGGCACCGCCCCGGCGGGGAAGCCGGGCGTGCACGCGCAGACACTCGCGGCTTACCGTCTGATGGACGAGCTGCGTCGCCGGTTCCCCGGTCTGGAGATCGAGTCCTGCTCGTCCGGCGGCGGTCGCGTCGACCTCGGCGTCATCGAGCGCACCGATCGCGTGTGGGTGAGTGACTGCATCGATCCCCTCGAACGGCAGCAGGTGATGCGGTGGACCCTTCAACTGCTTCCGGCCGAGCTGCTCGGTTCCCACATCGGTTCGAGCGTCAACCACACGACCGGCCGGTCACATCCGCTGTCGTTCCGGGCGGCCACCGCGCTCTTGGGCCATTTCGGCATCGAGTGGGATCTGGCGCAGGCGACCCCGCAGGAGAATGCCGACCTCGCCGAGTGGATCCGCTTCTACCGCGACCATCGCGCCCTTCTCCACACGGGCGAGATCGCTCGGGCGGAGGAGATCGACCCCTCGTTCCAGGTCACGGCCGTCGTGGCTGCCGATCGCTCGGAGGCACTCGTCTTCCTCGCGTTCCTGACTCGTCCGACGGTGTCCCCGCGCGGCCGCTTCACCCTGCCGGGCCTGGACGCCGAAAAGACCTACCGGGTCGCGCCGGTGGTCGTCGGCACACCCGACCCGGGCCGCGCCGACCCACCGTGGTACGCCGACGGGGCCGGTGTGACGATGAGCGGGCGGGCGCTTGCCGCGGCGGGGCTGCATCTGCCGGGTTCGTTCCCCGAACGGGTCGTGCTCCTGCGCGCCACGGAAGTGGTCTGACGGGGGGAGTGGCCGGGTCAGCCGTCGAAGATGTCGCCGAGGAGCGATCCGATGACGAGGCCGCCGAGCATGCCGCCGACCATGTTGCCGCCGCCCATGCCGCCCCCGCGGCCGTAGCCGCCGCCCCGGCCGTAGCCGTTGCCGCCCCAGTCGTCGGGGCGTGACTGCTCGATGTCGCGCTGGGCGATCTGCAGGGCCTCGGATGCCAGGGAGCCGGCGCGACGCGCGGTGGCGAGGGCCGTCTCGCGGTCGTCTTCGGAGATGGGGCCGAGGGGGAGTCCGGCGCGCAGACGCTCCGCCTCGACGAAGCGCGTGCGGGCGTCGGCCCCGATCCAGCCGCGGTGGCCGGTGATGAGGCCGCGCGCGACGGCGATCTGCCGATCGGCGTCGTCGATCGCGTGGTCGACCTGGTCTTGCGAGGGCACCGGCCGGGCGGCGCGCTCGCGCGCGCGGTCGAGGTCGGCGTTCGCCTGGCGCAGCGACGACAGGGCCGCGAAGGGGTCGCTCCGCGTTCCGGATGCCGGCAGGGCGGTCAACGCCTGCTGCAGCGTCGCCATCGCCTGGGTGACGACGGGGGTCTGCGGGCCGCGTCGCGCTTCGACGAGGTCGTTGCGCGAGTCGTCGACGACGGCGGCGAGGGTCGACTCGGCGCGCAGCGCCTCGATCTCGAAGGTGTCCACGGCGTCGAGGAGAGATTCGGCCCGGCGCACGGCCTCGGTCGCGGCCTCGAGGGCGACGGACGCCTGCTCGCGCTGGCCGGCGTCGCGACGACGCTCGGAGACCGAGGCGGTGTGCACGGCGAAGTCGAGCAGCTGCTCGATCTCCTCCGGGTTGCCGCCGATCTGCGAGAGGGCGGAGTCGCTGTAGCGCCGCGAGAGGCGATCCACGACCTCGCGGGCGTTCGGGATGCGTTCGGCGAGGCGGTCGCGGTCGGCGCGGACGCGCGCGAGGATCTCGGGGGCGCGTCGCACGGCGTCGATCTTGGGCTGCAGCACCTGGGTGCGCTCTTCGAGCAGGTCTTCGGCCCACTGCGAGAGCTGGATGATGCGCGCGTTGCGCGTGCGCAGCTCTTCTTTGGTGTCGGGGATCTCGTCGTGGTTCAGCTGGTGCAGCTGGAATGCCTCGGCGAGGTGCGTCCGCACGGAGTCGAGGGCCGCCGCGAGGTCTTCCGTGGCCTTGTCGCCGAGCTCGGCACGGGCGAAGTCGAGCTCATCGGAGGTGAGGCGCACACGTTCGTCGGCCGCGACGATCGCCAGTTCCGCTCGGCGTGCCAGGTCGGCATCCGCCGCGTCTTGTTCTTCGCGCTTCCTCTTGCCCCAGAAACCGGCCATGGCTCGATCCTAAGCCGGTGTTTCGCGCCCCCAGCCGTGTGTTCGCTGCAGGCACGAGCGGCTCTTTCGGATTGCGGCCTGCTCGCAGGTCACGAACGGGTAACACGGATAACATGGGCGATGTATGCCTGTTCGCAGGCCGGTGTCCGTACGGACACCGCACCCGACCAGATGGAGATGCTCGTGGCCAATCCGCTCGAGAAACTGCTGCGCGCCGGCGAGGGCCGCATCCTGCGCCGACTGCAGGGCGTCGTGAAGGCGACCGGAGCGCTCGAAGAGGACTACGAGCAGCTCACCGACGACGAGCTGCGCAACGAGACCGTCGAGCTGCGCGCCCGCTTCGACGCCGGCGAGACGCTCGACCAGCTCATGCCCGAGGCGTTCGCCGCCGTGCGCGAGGCGGCCAAGCGCACGCTCGGCCAGCGTCCCTACGACGTGCAGATCATGGGCGGCGCGGCCCTGCACCTCGGCAACATCGCCGAGATGAAGACCGGTGAGGGCAAGACCCTGACCGCCGCCCTGCCGGCCTACCTCAATGCGATCGCGGGCCAGGGCGTTCACGTCATCACGGTCAACGACTTCCTCGCGAGCTACCAGTCCGAGCTGATGGGTCGCGTCTACCGTGCGCTGGGCATGACCACGGGCACCGTCGTGGCCGGTCAGACCCCCGAGGTGCGCCGCCAGCAGTACGAGGCCGACATCAGCTACGGCACGAACAACGAGTTCGGCTTCGACTACCTGCGCGACAACATGGCCTGGCGTAAGGAAGACCTCGTGCAGCGCGGTCACTTCTACGCGATCGTCGACGAGGTCGACTCGATCCTGATCGACGAGGCCCGCACCCCGCTGATCATCTCGGGCCCGGCATCCGGTGAGGCCAACCGCTGGTTCGCGGAGTTCGCCAAGCTGGCCCGCACCCTCGAGGCCGGGGTCGACTACGAGGTCGACGAGAAGAAGCGCACGATCGGTGTGCTCGAGCCCGGCATCGAGAAGGTCGAGGACTACCTCGGCATCGACAACCTGTACGAGTCGGCCAACACCCCTCTGATCTCGTTCCTCAACAACTCGATCAAGGCGATCGCGCTGTTCAAGCGCGACACCGACTACGTCGTGATGAACGACGAGGTCATGATCGTCGACGAGCACACCGGTCGCATCCTCGTGGGCCGTCGCTACAACGAGGGCATCCACCAGGCCATCGAGGCGAAGGAGAACGTGCCGGTCAAGGCCGAGAACCAGACCCTGGCCACCGTCACGCTGCAGAACTACTTCCGCCTGTACGAGAAGCTCTCGGGCATGACCGGTACCGCCGAGACCGAGGCGGCCGAGTTCATGTCGACCTACAAGCTCGGCGTGGTGCCCATCCCCACGAACAAGCCGATGATCCGCAAAGACCAGTCCGACCTCGTCTACAAGAACGAGACGGCCAAGTTCGCGCAGGTCGTCGAAGACATCGTCGAGCGCCACGAGAAGGGCCAGCCCGTCCTCGTGGGCACCACGAGCGTCGAGAAGAGCGAGTACCTGTCGCGCCTGCTCGCGAAGAAGGGCGTGCGCCACGAGGTGCTCAACGCCAAGAACCACGCGCGCGAGGCCGAGATCGTCGCCCGCGCCGGTCGTCTGGGCGCCGTCACCGTCGCCACCAACATGGCCGGTCGTGGAACCGACATCATGCTCGGCGGAAACGCCGAGTTCCTCGCCGTGCAGGAGATGAAGGCGAAGAACCTCGACCCCGTCGAGACGCCCGAGGCCTACGAGTCCGAGTGGGACTCGGTCTACCAGGGCATGCGCGACGTCGTCGCCGAGGAAGCCGCGAAGGTTGTCGAGGCCGGTGGCCTCTACGTGCTCGGCACCGAGCGCCACGAGTCGCGCCGCATCGACAACCAGCTGCGCGGTCGCTCCGGCCGTCAGGGCGACCCCGGCGAGAGCCGCTTCTACCTGTCGCTCACCGACGACCTCATGCGCCTGTTCCAGTCGGGCGCGGCCGAGGCCATCCTCGCCCGGACCAACTTCCCCGACGACGTCGCCATCGAGTCGGGCCTTGTCTCGCGCGCGATCAAGAGCGCACAGTCGCAGGTCGAGGCGCGCAACGCCGAGATGCGCAAGAACGTCCTCAAGTACGACGACGTGCTGAACCGCCAGCGCGAGGCGATCTACGCCGACCGCCGTCACATGCTCCAGGGCGACGACATCGCCGACCGCGTGCAGCACTTCATCGAAGACGCCATCACGGCCGTCATCGACGACCACACCGGCTCGGGTCACACCGAGTCGTGGGACTTCGACGCCCTGTGGACCGAGCTGAAGACCATGTACCCGGTGAGCGTCACGATCGACGAGGTCGTGGCCGAGGCGGGCGGCAGCAAGGGCCGCATCACGCCCGAGGGGCTCAAGCGCGAGATCATCTCCGACGCCCGCATCGCGTACGAGAACCGCGAGAAGGCCCTCGGCGCCCAGGCTCTGCGCGAGCTCGAGCGCCGCGTGGTGCTGCAGGTGCTCGACCGCCGCTGGCGCGAGCACCTCTACGAGATGGACTACCTCAAGGACGGCATCGGCCTGCGTGCCATGGCCCAGCGCGACCCGCTCATCGAGTACCAGCGCGAGGGTTACCAGATGTTCCAGTCGATGATGGGGCAGATCAAGGAGGAGTCGGTCGGCTTCCTCTACAACCTCGAAGTCGAGGTGCGCGAGGTCGAGGGCGAGCCCGCGGCCCAGGTCGAGGCGAAGGGCCTGGCGCCCACCCCCGTCGAGACCCAGCGCCTGGAGTACTCCGCCGCGAACGACGCGGGCGAGGTCGAGGTGCGCAACGACCGCGGTCAGGTGCAGCAGGCGGCGACCAACCGCGTGCGCCAGGCGGCTCAGCCGGCCGCCGCTCCCGCCGCCGAGGCGCCCGCCGCCGCCCGCGGCGCGTTCGGGCAGCGCACCGACGCTCCCGAGCAGGCCGGGTCGGGCAACCGCGCCGATCGCCGGGCCGCGAAGAAGAAGTAAGACGGATCCCCGGATGCCGCGTCCCACCCCGGGACGCGGCATCCGGCGTTTCCGGGCTCGGGTGCGGCGGGACCGCCGTCGCGCGGATCGCGGGCTCGGCGCGCCGGCGGGAACGCCCTCGGGGCGGCGTGTCGGGCTCCGGATCCGCACGACGGTTCCGCCGCGGGCGGGCCACCGGGTGTCGATTGGCTCCGAAGGGGCGGGGATATCCTGAACCGATGAGCCCGCTGCGCCCCCTCGACCAGTCATCGAAGCTGAAGGACGTCCTCTACGAGATCCGTGGAGAGGCCCTCGTCGAGGCCGACCGTCTGGAGGCCGAGGGGCACGCGATCCTCAAGCTCAACACCGGCAACCCCGCCATCTTCGGCTTCGAGGCGCCGCACCAGATCGTGCGCGACATGATCGCCTCGGTGCCCAACGCGCACGGCTACAGCGACAGCCGCGGCATCCTGTCGGCCCGTCGTGCGATCGTCTCGCGCTACGAGCAGGAGCCCGGCTTCCCGCACCTCGACCCCGACCACGTGTTCCTGGGCAACGGCGTGTCCGAGCTCATCACGATGACCATGCAGGCCCTGCTCGACGAGGGCGACGAGGTGCTCATCCCCGCCCCCGACTACCCGCTGTGGACGGCCATGACGAGCCTCGGCGGCGGGACCCCCGTGCACTACCTGTGCGACGAGGCGCGCGAGTGGCAGCCCGACCTGGAGGACATCCGGTCGAAGGTGACCCCGCGCACCAAAGCGATCGTGGTCATCAACCCGAACAACCCCACCGGCGCGGTCTACTCGCGCGAGGTGCTCGAGGGGATCGCGGCGATCGCGCGCGAGCACTCGCTGCTGCTGCTGTCGGACGAGATCTACGACCGCATCCTGTTCGACGGGGCCGTGCACATCCCGATGGCGACGATCGCCCCCGACCTGCTGTGCCTGACCTTCAACGGCCTGTCCAAGACCTACCGCGTCGCTGGCTACCGTTCGGGGTGGCTCGCGATCACGGGCCCCAAGGACCACGCGCAGGGCTTCCTGCACGGCATCAATCTGCTCGCCTCGACGCGCCTGTGCCCCAACGTCCCCGCGCAGTTCGCGGTGCAGGCGGCGTTGTCGGGGGTGCAGTCGATCGACGCGCTCATCGCCCCGTCGGGTCGACTGCACGAGCAGCGGGATGCCGCGTGGGAGGGCCTCGAGGCCATCCCCGGGGTCTCGTGCGTCATGCCGCGCGGCGCTCTCTACGCCTTCCCGCGCTTCGACCCCGAGGTGTACGAGATCCCCGACGACGGCAAGTTCGTGCGCGACTTCCTGGTCGCCGAGCACGTGCTGCTCGTGCAGGGGTCGGGCTTCAACTGGCCGGCGACCGACCACGTGCGCATCGTCACGCTCCCCGAGGCGCGGGTCATCAGCGACGCCATCGAGCGGCTCGGCAACTTCCTCTCGACCTGGCGGCCGTGACGCGGTTGACGTGACCCCGGACGCCGTGACGTGGTCACCGGGACGCGGATGCCATGGCGTGAATGCCGTGACGCGGACGCCGTGACGCGGCTGACGTGACCCCGGACACCGTGACTCAGAGGCCGTGACGCGGATGCCGTGACCCGGTCGATCCGCGGCGACCAGGGCCCGTGCCCGGCACGGCGCCCGCCGGCGTAGCTTCGGCCGGCCGGGGTGCCGCCGCAGCGCCGACCGGTCCGACCGCGCGGCTGAAGAGCTCGCCGGGCGGCGGACGGTCGACGCTGCGAATCACATCATGCCGAGCGAGGTGACGCGCCAGCGACCGTCGAGGCCCTCGATCCGCATGGCCAGGGCGCGGGTGCGCGCCCGCGCGGAGGCGGTCACCGTGGCCTCGATGATGCCGTCGCCGGGCGAGGAGAGGCGCACGCGCTGCACCTCGTACACGTCGTAGAGGCTGAGCACGCGACGGGCGCTGCGCGCGCGGGCCGACAGGTTCTTGATCGTGGTGAGGCGGTCGAGCACGTCTTCCGACATCCAGCGCGTGAGCTGCTCCGCTCGGCGGACTCCGGCGAGGACCTCGAACGCACCGCGCGCGACGTTGCGCGTGAAGACCGCCGGCGGCGGGAGCTGGGCGGTCGGGGTGCGCTGCCGATCGAAGAAGTCGGGGTCGGATGGAGCGGGCGGGGTGGGGCGAGGGGCGGGCTTCGGTGACATGGATTTCCTCCGGGCTGTGGTGCGTGCAGCGAGCGGGGGGTGATGCCGACAGTAGGGGAGCCGCGCGGAGCGACGACGGCACCGGGAGCATCTGTGGACGACACGCCACGGCGCCTGGAATGTGGAGAATCCGCGGCGCCCGGGGTTCGGGAGCGGGCCGACGACCGTGCACAGGAAGCCGGCGGAACCGCTCCCACCCTGACCCGGAGTGGTCTCGCCGCTCGCCTTGTCCCCCGTTCTGGGGGATGGGGGAGTTCACCTGCGACCCGCACGGCTCGCGGCCCGCCATGCCCCGGGGCTGGGCCCGCCGCGCCCCGGGGCCGGGCCGACCGCCCGTCGTGGGGGAGTGGCGGTCGGCGACGACGGCGTGCGAAGTCCGTCATGTACATGTATACATGTGATGCGATGCACGGCAGTCCGCCGCAGCGGGTGAAATCGATCGCCCAACGGTCGAATCTCGGCGCCCACCGGGCTCGCTCAGCCGGCACACGCCGACGACACGGCGTGGTTGACTAAGTCGGTGTCGACACTGAGTGAACTCGTCTACGCCCAGGGCCGCTCCAGCGAGGCGGACGTCGAGTGGCTGCACCGGCTCGCGGGTGACGGGCAATTGCTCGCCGACCTCGCGTTCGCCGACATCGTCATCTGGGTGCCCACCCCCGACGACTCGTTCGTCGCGGTCGCCCACACCCGGCCCGGGGGAGCGGCGACGCTGTTCTATCGCGACATCGTCGGAGACCGCGTGCGACCGCAGTGGCGCACCCAGGTACGCGACGCCTTCCAGAGCGGGCGCATCGTCGACTCCGCGTCGCCCGACTGGTTCGAAGAGACGCCCACGCGCGTGCGCGCAGTGCCGATCGTGCGCGAGCTGTCGCGCGAGGGCCACGCCGTCACCACGGTCGGCGTGCTCACCCGCCACACCAATCTCGGTGAGACGCGCACCCCCTCGCGTCAGCAGATCACCTTCAACGACTGCGCCGACGACCTGTTCGGCATGATCTCGTCGGCCGAGTTCCCCGACCTGGCCGCCCCCACGGCCCCGCGCCGCGGAGCGCCGCGCGCCTCGGACGGGCTGATCCGTCTCGACGTCGACGGCATCACGACCTTCGCCAGCCCCAACGCCCTCTCGGCGTTCAACCGCATGGGCTTCGACGACGAGCTCGAGGGCGAGTCGCTCGCCGAGGTGACAGCGCGCATCCTTCCGGCCAAGCGGCAGGACGTCGACGAGTCGCTGCCCGTGGTCGTGAGCGGGCGCGCACCGTGGCGCGCCGACATGGAGGCGCGGGGCGTGCAGGTGTCGCTGCGCACCATTCCGTTGCGCGACCGCGGCACGCGCATCGGTGCGATCGTGCTGAGCCGTGACGTCACCGAGATCCGCCACCAGGAGCAGGAGCTCATCACCAAAGACGCGACGATCCGCGAGATCCACCACCGCGTCAAGAACAACCTGCAGACGGTCGCCTCGCTGCTGCGCATCCAGGCGCGCCGCACCCACTCCGACGAGGCGCGCGACGCCCTCACCCAGGCCATGCGCCGCGTCTCGGCGATCGCCGTCGTGCACGACACCCTGTCGGAGGGTCTCGCTCAGAACGTCGACTTCGACGACGTCTTCGCGCGCGTGCTCAAGCTCGTCGCCGAGGTCGCCGCCGCCCCGAACACTCGCGCCCGCACGCGCACGACCGGTCAGTTCGGCACGCTCCCGAGCCAGTTCGCGACGCCGCTCGCGCTCGCCCTCACGGAGTTGGTGACCAACGCCGTCGAGCACGGGCTCGCCGGCCAGGAGGGCGACGTCGAGATCGCCGCGGAGCGCAACGGCGAGATGCTCGAGGTCAGCGTGCGCGACACCGGCGTCGGCCTCCCCGAGGGGCAGGTCGGTCGCGGTCTGGGCACGCAGATCGTCCGCACCCTCATCCAGGGCGAGCTCGGCGGCACGATCGACTGGCACACCCTCATGGGCAGCGGCACCGAGGTCACGATCGAGATCCCGCTGCGCTACATCGGCGGCGCGTCGGCCTGAGCCCCGCGGCATCCGTTCCGATTCCGGATGCCGCGTGCCGGCGCATTCCGCGCGGAACGGCGCCCGGGCCGAAACGGATTCCCGGGAGAGCCCCGAAACGCGGAGAAGCCCGCCCCGAGGGGCGGGCTTCTGCCGGAGACGCTGTCGTCAGGAGGCGCGGCGGGCGCGGGCGGCGCGGCGCTTGAGCGCGCGACGCTCGTCTTCGCTCAGACCGCCCCACACGCCCGAGTCCTGACCGGACTCGAGGGCGTACTGCAGGCAGACCTCGGTGACGGTGCAGCGTGCGCAGACCGACTTGGCCTTCTCGATCTGATCGACCGCGGGGCCGGTGTTGCCGACCGGGAAGAACAGTTCGGGGTCGACGGTCAGGCAGGCTGCTTTGTCGCGCCAATCCATAGAGGTGCTCCTTGTAACAGAAATTTCAGACGATTCGGCACCGGGATTCGGGTCCGGTACCCTGGTGGGAACGCGAGCGATTGCTCGCCCCACTTCGCTGTGGGAGCACACGGCTTGTTCTATGCTCCCATAGCGATTACGCCTGATCAAGAGGTAACCGCGAGGTTTCCGGAACGTAACGGCGCGGAGCTGCGCGTCGAGGAGGCCATTCCCGATGCCCGTTCGTCTCGCGGCAGCCGCACTCCTGGGTCTCGAAGCCCTCGGCATCCTGGCCCTCGCCGGGTGGCAGACGGTCGCCCTCATCGGCGGCGACACCGACTCCGCCGTGAGCTCGATTGCGCTCATCGTGCTGACCGTGATCGGCGCCGTGACGGTCGCCGGATTCGCCGTGGCCACCGCGCGAGACGTGTCGGCCGGACGCTCGGGTGGCATCGTGACGCAGCTGCTCATCCTGTCGGTCGCGATCGGTGCGATCACGGGGGAGTGGGCCGCCCCCTTCGTGGCTCTTCTCATCGCGCTGCCCGCGATCGTCGGCCTCGTGCTGCTCTTCCTCGCCGTTCGTGGTGCCGTACCGCGACGCCGCGACGCCGACACCGACGCCTGAGAACGGCAGAACCCCGCCGACCGCGGGCGCGGGGCGGGGTTCCGGATGCCGTGGCTCAGGCCGCGTCGACGCCGAGCTTCTTGCGCAGTCGCGCGACGTGCCCGGTGGCTTTGACGTTCACCATGGCCTCGACGACGGTGCCCTCTTCGTCGATGACGAAGGTCGAGCGCAGCACGCCGGTGATGGTCTTGCCGTAGTTCTGCTTCTCGCCCCACGCGCCGTAGGCCTCGTGCACGGCGTGGTCGGGGTCGCTCAGCAGCGGGAAGGTGAGTCCGTCGCTGTCGCGGAAGGCGCGCAACTTCTCGGGGGTGTCGCGCGAGACGCCGAGCACCGTGTAGCCGGCGCCCTGCAGCGAGGCGAGGCTGTCGCGGAAGTCGCAAGCCTGCGTCGTGCACCCGGGCGTCTGCGCCGCGGGGTAGAAGTACACGATGACGCGGCGCCCGCGGAAGTCGCTGAGCGATACGGGGTGCTCGTCTTGGTCCATCAGGGTGAAGTCGGGCGCGGCGGAGCCGGGTTCGAGGTTCGTCACCCCTCCAGCCTAGAACGCTCGATGCCCTGGAACGTCGTCAGCAGGCGCTGCAGCGAGTCGAGTCGCGCGGCGGCCCCGGGTCCGAGTCGGCCGGACTCGACGGCCTCGATGATCGCGCAGTCGGGGGCGTCGGGCAGGTGCGTGCAGCCGCGGGGGCATTCCTCGGCCACCGCGGCCAGGTCGGTGAAGGCGCCGAGCACGTGCGCGGGATCGACGTGGCCGAGGCCGAACGAGCGCACGCCCGGGGTGTCGATGACCCAGCCGCTGCCGGCTGGTCCGCGATAGCGCAGCGAGACGGCCGACGACGAGGTGTGGCGCCCGCGACCGGTGACGGTGTTGACGTGACCGATCGCGCGTTCGGAGCCCGTGAGGGCGTTCACCAGCGTCGACTTGCCGACACCCGAGTGCCCGACGAACACCGTGGAGTGCCCAGCGAGGGCCTCGCCGATCTCGTCGAGCGGCATCTCTCCCTGTGCACTGGTGAACACGCGCAGGTCGATGCCGACGAAGTGCGCGAGGAACTCGGTCGGGTCGGCGAGGTCGGTCTTGGTCACGACGAGCAAAGGGCGGATGCCGGCGTCGAGGGCCGCGACGAGGTACCGGTCGACCAGTCGCGCACGCGGCTCGGGGTCGGCCGCGGCCACCACGACGAGCATCTGGTCGGCGTTGGCGACGATGACCCGCTCGACCTGATCGGTGTCGTCGGCGCTCCGGCGCAGGAGCGAGGTGCGCTCCTCGAGGCCGATGATGCGGCCCAGCGTCCCCTCGTCGCCGGAGAGGTCGCCGACGACCTTGGCGCGGTCGCCGTTGACGATCGGCTGCTTGCGCAGCTCGCGGGCGCGCGTCGCGAGCACGCGCCGCTCGTCGGGGCCGTCTTCGTCGACGAGCACGGTGTAGCGGCCGCGGTCGACGCCGAGCACCCGCGCGATCTGCGCATCGGCGTGGGCGGGACGACGCTTCGTGCGTGGTCGGTTGGCCTTGGGATTCGGGCGTACCCGGATCGACGACTCGTCGAACTCCAGGTCGTCGTCGTCATCGTCGTCGAGCCAGCTCATCACTCAGTCGCCCGCCGCATCCGCGCCCAGCATGGCCTGCCACAGGGCGGCGAACTGGGGGAGCGTCTTGGCCGTGGTGCCGATGTCGTCGATGCGCACGCCCGGCACGCGCAGGCCGATCAGCGCGCCCGTCGTGGCCAGGCGGTGGTCGTGGTGCGCCTTCCACTCTCCACCGCGCAGCGGGCGGGGGACGATGCGGATGCCGTCGTCGAGCTCGTGCGCCTCTCCGCCGAGCGAGCGCAGGTTGCCGACGAGGGCGGCGATGCGGTCGGTCTCGTGGCCGCGGATGTGGCCGATGCCGTGCAGCGTGGTGGGGCCGTCGGCGAAGGCCGCGAGCCCGAAGAGCGTGGGGGCCAGTTCGCCGGCCGCCGACAGGTCGAGCTCGACGCCGACGATGCCGTCTTCGCCGCCCGCCACGGTCAGCGCCCCGCCGCGGCGGCTCACGCGAGCGCCCATCTCGGCGAGGATGTCGACCAGCAGAGCTCCCGGCTGGGTGCTGTGCAGAGGCCACCCCGTGACCGTGACCGAGCCGCCGGTGACCATCGCGGCGGCCAGGAAGGGGGCTGCGTTGGAGAGGTCGGGCTCGATCGCGACGTCTTTCGCGCGCACCGGCCCCGCCGGCACGATCCACTCGCCCGGCGCGGGGCGCTCGACGTGCACCGCGCGGTGGGCGAGGGCCTCGACGGTCATGTCGATGTGGGGAACGCTCGGCAGGCGCGAGCCGACGTGGCGCAGGTGCAGACCGACGTCGAAGCGGGGGGCGGCCAGCAGCAGGCCCGAGACAAACTGACTTGACTGGCTCGCGTCGATCTCGACCTCTCCGCCGCGCACGTGACCGTGCCCGCGCACCGAGAAGGGGAGCGACCAGTGGCCGCCGTCGTCGATGTCGACGCCCACATCGCGCAGGGCGCGGATCATCGCACCCATGGGGCGGTGCAGAGCGCTCTCGTGGGCCGTGACGTGCACGTCGCCGCGGGCGAATCCGGCCAGCGGGGCGACGAAGCGCATGACCGTGCCGGCCTGCCCGCAGTCGACCGTGCTGTCGCCGGCGAACGACGACGGGGGAGTCACCAGCAGATCGGGGCCGAAGGGCGAGTCGGTCTCGACCTCGTCGATGCCGACGCCGAGCGCGCGCAGGGAGTCGATCATGCGCGCCGAGTCGTCGGAGTGCAGCGGCGCGTGCAGCGTGCCGGGCCCGTCGGCGATGGCCGCGAGCACGAGCTCGCGATTGGTCAGCGACTTCGACCCGGGCACGGTGACGGTGGCCTCGACCGCACCCCGTGCGACGGGCGCGTCCCATTCGCCACGGGGAGTGTCTGCGGAAGGGGAATACCCGAGGGGAGTCATCGGTTCCTAGCCTACTGAAAGGGGACGACACGTGACCGCACTTCTCGAGCTCGACCGCACGGCGACAGCCGTCCCGGTGGTCGTCGACGCGCCCGACGTAGACTGGCGCGCGATGAACGACACCGCAGACGCCGGCCCGCAGGCGGAGCCCCGCGCACAGTTCGAAGAGCAGGCCCTGCCCTTCATGGATCAGCTCTACGCCGCGGCCATGCGCATGACGCGCAACCCCGCCGACGCCGCCGATCTGGTGCAGGAGACCTTCGTCAAGGCCTTCGGTTCGTGGGCGACGTTCACGCAGGGCACGAACCTCAAGGCGTGGCTGTACCGCATCCTGACGAACACGTACATCAACACGTATCGCAAGAAGCAGCGCGAGCCTTACCAGAGCGCGATCGACGACCTCGAGGACTGGCAGCTCGGCGGAGCCGAGTCGACCACCGCGAGCAGCGCCCGTTCGGCCGAGGCCGAAGCGATCGACCACATGCCGGCATCCGTCGTCAAAGACGCCCTGCAGTCGATCCCCGAGGATTTCCGGATGGCGGTGTACCTCGCCGACGTCGAGGGCTTCGCCTACCAGGAGATCGCCGACATCATGAAAACTCCGATCGGTACGGTCATGAGCCGTCTGCACCGCGGCCGGCGGCTGCTGCGCGACCTGCTGTCGGACTACGCCAAGGAGCGCGGCATCACGGCCGCGACGGGAGAGAAGAAATGAGCGACTGCGGCTGCGACAAGGCGCGACGTGACCTCGAGGAGTACCTGCGCAACGAGGTCTGCAAGACCGAGGCGAAGGACATCCGGGAGCACCTCGAGAACTGCCCCGGATGCCAGGACGAAGCCCTCGTGGCGCGCACGCTGACCGATGTGGTGGCGCGGGCGTGCAAAGAGACGGCGCCCGACGAGTTGCGCGACCAGGTGCTCTCGCGCCTGCGCGCCATTCAAGCCACGCACTGAGCCGGCCCCGGTCGCCGGTCGCTCGGCGATGTCGGAGGGTGTCCCTAGGCTGGGGGCATGGCATCCCTCGACACTCTGACGCTGCCCCTCGACCAGACCTCCGGCGACGACCTCGCCGCCGCGGGCCTCGAGTACCGGCGGGTCGACGCCGATGGCGACGACTTCCGTCCGTTCCTGCAGGCGGTCGGCCGCGGGTTCCTCGGTGGGGAGTCGACGGATGCCGAGGTCGACAACTCGCGGCTCACGCTGCGCACCCGCCGACTGACGGGCGTCTTCGATCGCGCGGGGGCCGTCCCCGCCATGCCCGTCGGAACGATCGACTCGTGGGCGACCGCGCTGACGGCGTCTCCCGGTCGCACGATCGATCTGTGGGCCATCAGCGCGGTCACCGTCGCCCCGACGCACCGACGGCGCGGGATCGCGCGCGCCATGATCGGCGGAGAGCTGCGCACGGCCAAGGCCGCCGGGTTCGCCCTCGCGGGCCTCACGGTGACCGAGGCGACGATCTACGGCCGGTGGGGCTTCTCGCCCGCGGCGTGGGCGTCCGACGTCGTCGTCGACACGCGGCGCGCGCGCTGGACGGGGCCGCAGGCTCCGGGGCGTCTCGACTTCGTCCCGAAGGATTCACTCGTCGAGCGCCTGCACGCCGTGCACGAGCGGGTGCGGGTGCGCCAGCCCGGAGCAGTGCCCGGCTGGGACGGCCGCTGGCGCGGTCTGGCCGGTCTGGCCCCCGGCGACAAGGCGGCCGAGCGCGTGCGCGCGGTGGTCTACCGCGACGCCGACGGCGTCGAGACCGGCGTCCTCGTCTACACGATCGACGAGCGCGACGACTTCTCGGCGCACGATCTCGAGGTGCGCACGCTCTTCGCCGCCGACGCCGACGCCTACGCCGCACTCTGGCGTTTCGCGATCGAGCATGACCTCGTCGGTCGGGTGAAGGCGTGGCTGCAGCAGCCGGTGCCGCCCGTGCAGTGGATGGTCGACGACCGCCGGGCCGTCACCGCGACCCTGACCGACCACCACTGGCTGCGCGTGCTCGACGTTCCGGCCGCGCTCGCCGCGCGCGCGTACGCCGCGCCCCTCGATCTCGTGCTGCGCGTCGACGACCCGCTCGGACTCGCCGACGGCACGTGGCGCGTGACGATCGGCGACGACGGAGAGGCCGCGGTCATGCCGACCGACGCTGCCGCCGCCGTGGAGATGACCGTGGGGGCGCTCGGCTCCCTGCTGCTCGGCGGCGTCCGCGCCACCGAGCTCGCGGCCGCCGGCCTGGTGAAAGCGGGGATGAACGAGTGCGCGGCGCTCGATCGCGCGTTCGCCGCTGCCGTCACGCCGCACCTCGACATCTGGTACTGACCCGCGTCGCGGGCGCAGGGGCTATCGGCGCATGATGGTCATCTGATCTGGGCCCTCATAGGAAACAGCAATACGATGCCGCCGATGTCCGAAACCGCTGCGCCCCCGCTCGAGGAGCGACCTCCGACGCGCCTGGGTGCGGTGAGTTCCGCTCTGCGCCGATACGTGCGCGCCAATCCCGTCGCCGTGTGCGCCGCGGTGCTCGTGATCGCCGCCGCCGCCGCGACGGGATCGCTGTGGAATGAGGACGCCCTGGTCTGGGGTGCCGGACCCCTCGCGACGTTCGGCAGCGGCCGGTGGTGGACCCTGCTCACGGCTCTCGTCGTGCCCGACTCGACCATCGACGCCGTGTCGTCGGTGCTGCTGGCCCTCACCGTTCTGGCGTACGCCGAACGCCTGCTCGGATCACGCCGCACCGCGGTGCTGCTGTTCGTGATCGGCTTCAGCGGGCTCCTCGTCGGCATCGGCCTGCACGCGGCCGCGTGGACGCTGACCGACCTGCGCCCCGTGGTGGCCGCCGAGGTGCCGGTGCTCGACCCGACCACTCCCCTCGCGGGCGCCGTCATGGCCGGCACGGCTTTCGCCCCCACCCTCTGGCGCCGCCGCGTGCGCCTGATCGGCTTCGCGCTGCTGGGCATGTTCGCCCTCTACGCCGGCGATGCCGACTCCTGGTACCGCCTCAGCGCCGCCGTCATCGGCCTGCTCGTCGGGGCGGTCCTGGCCCGCGGGCGCGAGCGCCGGTCGTGGCACCGCAGCTCGACGCGTGAGACGCGCACGCTCCTGGCGCTGCTCGTCGCCGTGGTCGGCAGCGGTCCGATCGTGGCGCTGGTCAGCGGCGGGGGTCGCGGTCCGCTCTCGCTCGTCGTCGAGGCGTACACCCAGTACGACGACGAGATCCTCTCGCAGTGCGGGAGCGTCGCCTCGTCGGTCTGCGACGAGCAGATCGCCCTGCTGATGACCCGCGGGGCCGGTCCCGCCCTCCTGGCGATCGTGCCCCTCGTGCTGCTGCTGGTGGCCGCGTGGGGCCTGCGACAGGGGCGCCGCTCGGCCTGGGTGCTGGCGACCGTGGTGCTCGTGGCATCCGCCGTGCTCCCGATCGTCTCGCTGCTCGACGGCCGGCTGCGCATCGACCCGTGGGTCGACGGCAGCGGCGCCGAGTATGTGCTCTGGGCGCTGGCGACGATCGTGCTCCCTCTCGTGCTCGCCGCGGCGCTGTTCGTCGCGCGGGCGCGCTTCCCCGTACGCGCCACCCGCCGGGCCGCCCGCACCGTCGCCGTGGCACTCGTGGTCGCCTTCGTCGCGTGCGCGTCTACCCTGTTCGTGGTCGAGGCCGTGGGGCGACGCGCCTTCGACCGCGAGGTCTCGGTGCTCGACCTGGTCGGACTGACGCTGCGCCGCTTCCTTCCGCCGGCGTTCGCGCATCCGGGTGGCGGCGGAGCCTTCCCGCACGGGGGCCCTGCGCTCTTCGCCTACCAGTGGATCGGCGTGCTGTTCTGGGCGATCGTGGTCGCGGCGATTCTGTGGCTGTACCGCCGCGCGCGGCGCCCCGATGCGGGCGACGAAGCCCACTACCGCGAGCTGCTGCGCCGCGGCAGCGACACCCTCGGGTTCCTCGGCACGTGGGAGGGCAACCGCCACTGGTACTCCGACGACCGCGAGTGCGCCGTGGCGTACCGCCTCGTCGGCGACGTGGCCCTCGCCGTCGCAGACCCCCTCGCGCCCGAGGGGCGGCGGCCCGAGGCTCTGCGCGCCTTCACCGACTACTGCGTTGAGCACGACTGGACGCCGGCGTTCTACAGCATCCACTCCGACACGCTCGACGACCTCGCCGCGCTCGGCTGGCGCCACGTGCCGGTGGGCGTCGAGACGGTCATGGACCTCCCCGGCCTGACCTTCGCGGGCAAGACCTGGCAGAAGGTGCGCCAGCCCCTCACCCGCGCCGAGCGCGAGGGCTACACCGCGGTCTGGTCGCGCTGGAACGAGCTCAGCGTCGCGCAGGCCTCGCAGGTGGTGGCGATCGACGAGGAGTGGGTGGCCGACCGCGCGCTGCCCGAGATGGGTTTCACGCTCGGCTCCCTCGACGAGCTGCGCGATCGCGACGTCCGGCTGCTGCTCGCCGTCGGACCCGACGACCGCATCGAGGCCGTCACCAGCTGGATGCCGAGCTGGACCGACGGGGTGATCACCGGGTGGACCCTCGACTTCATGCGGCGTCGCACCGACGGCCCGAACGGCATGATGGAGTTCCTCATCGCCAAGGCGGCCCTCGAGTTGCAGCAGGAGGGCGCTGTCGTGCTGAGCCTGTCGGGCGCGCCCCTGGCCGACGACCCCGACGAGGAGGCCGACGACGACCCCGCCCCGCTGCGCGCGCTGCTGCGATGGCTGGCCGAAGTGCTCGAGCCGGCGTACGGCTTCGCGTCGCTCTTCCGCTTCAAGGGCAAGTTCCGGCCCCGTTACCGCCCCCTCGCGCTGGCCTACCGCGATCCCCTCGAGCTCCCCGCGATCGGCGCCGCCGTCGGGCGCGCGTACCTGCCCGACGCGTCGCGCCGCGAGATGGTCGCCCTCGCCCGCACCGCATGGGAGGGGCGTCGATGAACAGGTTCGTGCTGTCGTTCGAGCTCATCGACAGTCCGTTGCTCGCCGTCTGCGCCATCCTGACGGGTCTCGGTGTCGTCGCGATCGTGCTGTGGGCCCCGCGTCGCCTCGTCGCGACGGGCGCGATCGGCCTCGGAGCGGCCGTGGCGATGTACATCGCAGCGCACGTGCTCGAGTCGATGGGCGTGTTCGAAGGGCCGCTGCCGGTCGGCGCTGCGTCGAGGGCGGCCGTCGCGGTCGGAGCAGCCGCGGTGGGCGTCGTCGGCATCTGCCGCCGCCCGTGGGCGCGGCGCATCATCGGGATCGTGACGGTGATCGCCTCGCTGCTCGCGGGAGCGCTCGGCGTCAACGCGGCATACGGCGTGACCCACAACATCGCCGCGATCCTCGGTGTGCAGGCGCTCGATCCGGCCTCGTTGCCGCCGCGTGACGACGCCGCGGGCGATCCGGCGACCCTGTACGAGCGGTGGCAGCCTCCGGCCGACATGCCCACGATGAGCTCGGTGAGCGCGCTGACCGGCTCGACCAAGATCCCGACGGGGCAGTTCGCGGCGCGTGACGCCTCGCTGTACCTCCCGCCCGCCGCCCGTGTCGCCAACCCGCCGGCGCTCCCGCTTCTCGTCTTCATGATGGGGCAGCCGGGCAGCCCCGACCCCTCGGCCCTGGCGAAGGCCCTCGACGCGTTCGCCGCCCAGCACGGCGGCCTCGCACCGATCGCGGTCGTCGTCGACCAATTGAGCGCCCCCGAGAAAGACCCGGCGTGCGCCGACTCGGCGACCTACGGCGCGGTGGAGACCTACATCAACAAGATGGTCCCGCAGTGGGCGGCGAGCAACCTCAACATCGTGCAGGACCACCGCTACTGGACCATCGGCGGCTTCTCGAACGGTGGTGCCTGCGCCGCGTACTACGGGGCGAAGTACCCCGACATCTGGGGGCAGGTGCTCGACGTCTCGGGCAACGAGTTCCCCGGGTCGGAGCACCCTTCCCAGACGACGACCGACGTGTACAAGGGCGATGCGAACGCCTTCCAGGCCTCGAAGCCCTCGGTCATCATGGCCGCAGCCCCCGCGGGGACCTACACCGGTCACACGGCGGTGTTCACGTGGGGTGGCGCGGACACCACGTTCGGTCCGGGGCAGCAGGCGAACTCCGAGGCCGCGCGGGCCGCGGGCTTCACGGTGCTGACCTACGTCGTCGACGGCGCCGGCCATACCGGTGAGGCGCTCGACAAGGGCCTCGCGTGGGCCATCCCGGCGCTCGCGCCTGCGCTCGGTCTCGCGGCACCTCCGGCGTCCTGAGTCCTGCGCGGGAGGGCTCCGCCCGCGGGAAGGTCGCCGCCGTGCAGCGGATCCGCAGATCAGCGCCGGATCCGGACTTCTCGGTGCGGAGGGTGCGATTCCTCGACGTCACGCGGATTCTGCGACGCCTCCGCGGCACGACAGGTGACGTCTCACGACCTCGGCACCGCGGCATCCGGGAACGACGAAGGGGCCCCGCCGGTCGGCAGGGCCCCTTCGTTCGCGAGATCAGCGCGCGAGCGCTTCGCTCATGATCGCGGCGTGCTCGTTCGCGTGCACCTTGGGCGAACCGGTCGCCGTCGAGGCGGCGGCGGCACGCGAGATGCGACGCACCGGGCGGCCGTCGAGCTGGTCGGCGACCTCGAGGGCGATGAACGGCCACGCGCCCTGGTTCTCGGGCTCGTCCTGCACCCACGCCAGCTCGGCGTTCGGGTACTGCGCGAGCACCTTCTTGAGCTCGTCGATCGGGGCGGGGTAGTACTGCTCGACCCGCACCAGGGCGATCTCGGGGTTCGGGTTCTTCTCGAGCTCGGCGCTCAGATCCCAGTGGATCTTGCCGGCGTGCAGAAGCACGCGCTTCACGGCGCCGCGGTCGAGACCGCGGTCGTCGTCGAGCACCGGCTCGAACCGACCCTCGAGGAAGTCCTCGACGGGGCTGGTCGCCCCGCGCAGACGCAGCATCGCCTTAGGCGTGAAGACCACGAGCGGACGACGGGGGCGCTGGTAGGCCTGACGACGCAGCAGGTGGAAGTACGACGCGGGGGTCGAGGGGCGCGCCACGATCATGTTGTCCTGCGCGCACA
This sequence comes from Microbacterium algihabitans, assembly GCF_032464975.1. NCBI lineage: Bacteria > Bacillati > Actinomycetota > Actinomycetes > Micrococcales > Microbacteriaceae > Microbacterium > Microbacterium algihabitans. The sequence goes on along the minus strand of NZ_JAWDIU010000001.1, from coordinate 237,105 downwards.
TCTGCAGGTAACGCTCGATGCGTGCCGACGAGTGGTCGGGTCCCTGTCCTTCGTAGCCGTGGGGGAGCAGCAGCACGACGCTCGACTGCTGCGCCCACTTCTGGTCGGCCGACGAGATGAACTCGTCGATGACCGACTGGGCGCCGTTGGCGAAGTCGCCGAACTGGGCTTCCCACAGCACGAGGGCGTCGGAGCGCTCGACCGAGTAGCCGTACTCGAACGCCATCGCGGCGTACTCGCTGAGCAGCGAGTCGTAGACCCAGAAGCGGCCCTGGTTCTCGCTGAGGTTCGCCAGCGGCAGCCATTCCTGGCCGTTGTCGCGGTCGTGCAGCACCGAGTGACGCTGCACGAAGGTGCCGCGGCGCGAGTCCTGACCGGCCAGGCGGACGGGCGTGCCCTCCATCAGCACCGAGCCGAAGGCGAGGAGCTCGCCGAAGGCCCAGTCGATGTTGCCGTTGCGGCTCATGTCGTGACGCTTGTCGAGCAGCTGCTGCAGCTTGGTGTGCACCGTGAAGCCGTCGGGCTTGTTCACGAAGGCGTCGCCGATGTGCTGGACGACCTCGCGCGAGACGCCGGTGGTCTCGGGAGCGCCCACCGCGGGCTCGTCGGCCGCGTCGGTGGTGACAACCGGGTTGGTGCCCGTCTCTGCCTCGTGCGTGTCGGCGAAGGCCACCTCGAGGCGGCGCTGGAAGTCCTGCTTCGCCTGCTCGTACTCGTCTTCGGTGATGTCACCGCGGCCGACGAGCGACTCGGTGTACAGACGGCGGACCGATCGTTTGGCCTCGATGAGGTTGGTCATCAGCGGCTGGGTCATCGAGGGGTCGTCGCCCTCGTTGTGACCACGGCGGCGGTAGCAGACGAGGTCGATGACGATGTCGCGGTGGAACTCCTCGCGGTACATGAACGCGAGCTCGGCCGCGCGCACGACGGCCTCGGGGTCGTCGCCGTTCACGTGCAGGATCGGCGCCTGGATCGTCTTGGCGACATCGGTGGCGTACACCGAGGTGCGGGCGTCGGTGGGCGTGGTGGTGAAGCCGACCTGGTTGTTGACGACCACGTGGATCGTGCCGCCGGTGCGGTAGCCGCGCAGCTGCGACATCTGCAGCGTCTCGACCACGACGCCCTGACCCGCGAACGCGGCGTCGCCGTGCACGAGGATGGGCAGCCACGAGAACGTGCCGATGGGCTTGCGGTCCTGCTTGGCGCGGACGATGCCCTCGAGCACGCCGTCGACGGTCTCGAGGTGCGAGGGGTTGGCCGCCAGGTAGACCGGGAGCTCGTGTCCCTCGTCGCCGACGAAGGTGCCCTCGGTGCCGAGGTGGTACTTCACGTCGCCCGAGCCGCGCTTGCTGCCGATCGCGACGGCGCCCTCGAACTCGCGGAACACGTGACCGTAGGTCTTGCCCGCGATGTTGGTGAGCACGTTGAGGCGGCCGCGGTGGGCCATGCCGATCGCGGCTCCGTCGAGGCCGGTGGCCGCCGCGCCCTGGAGGATCTGGTCGAGTAGCGGGATGAGCGACTCGCCGCCCTCGAGGCTGAAGCGCTTCTGGCCGACGTACTTGGTCTGCAGGAACGTCTCGAACGCCTCGGCCTGGTTCAGCTTCGACAGGATGCGCAGCTGCTCGTCGTGGCCCGGCTTGGTGTACTTGACCTCGATGTTGCTCTGGAACCACTGGCGCTGGGCCGGGTCCTGGATGTGCATGTACTCCACGCCCATCGTGCGGCAGTACGAGTCGCGCAGCACGCCGAGGATGTCGCGCAGCTTGGCCACGCGCTTGCCGCCGAGACCGTTGGTGACGAACTCGCGGTCGAGGTCCCAGAACGTCAGCCCGTGCGACTCGATCTCGAGGTCGGGGTGCGTGCGCTGGACGTACTCGAGCGGGTCGATGTCGGCCATGAGGTGACCGCGCACGCGGTAGGAGTTGATGAGCTCCTGCACGCGCGCGCTCTTGTCGATGCGCTCGGAGATGTCGACGCTGACGTCGGCCGCCCAGTGGATGGGGGCGTAGGGGATGCGCAGCGCGGCGAAGATGTCGTCGTAGAAGCCGCGCTCGCCGATGAGGAGCTCGTGCACCTTCTTGAGGAACTCGCCCGAACCGGCACCCTGGATGACGCGGTGGTCGTAGGTGCTGGTGAGCGTGATCGTCTTGCCGATCGCGAGCTCGTTGAGCGTCTTGGTGCTCGCGCCCATGAACTCGGCGGGGTAGTCGAGCGCGCCGGCGCCGATGATCGCACCCTGGCCGCGCATGAGGCGGGGGACCGAGTGCACGGTGCCGATGCCGCCGGGGTTGGTCAGCGACACCGTGGTGCCCTGGAAGTCGGCGGGGGTGAGCTTGTTGGTGCGGGCGCGACGCACGAGGTCTTCGTACGAGGCGAGGAACTCGCCGAAGCTGAGCGTGTCGGCGCGCTTGATGCTGGGGACCAGCAGGGCGCGCGAGCCGTCGGGCTTGGGCATGTCGATCGCGATGCCCAGGTTGACGTGCGCGGGTGCCACGACCGAGGGCTTGCCGTCGATCTCGGCGTAGTAGACGTTCTGGCTCGGGAACTCCTTGAGCGCCTGGATGAGCGCCCACCCGATGAGGTGGGTGAAGCTGACCTTGCCGCCGCGCGTGCGCGACATGTGGTTGTTGATGACGATGCGGTTGTCGATCATCAGCTTCGCCGGGATCGTGCGCACGCTGGTCGCGGTGGGAACCGTCAGCGAGTCGTCCATGTTGGACGCGAGGGCCTTCGGCATGCCCTTGAGGACCGTCACGCGGTCTTCTTCGGTGCTCTGGCCGGCGGCCGAGGGCACCGTGCTGGGCGCCTGCGCCGGGATGGGCTGCGGCTTCGCGGGCTTCGCCGTGGTGCGGGCGACGGGCGCCTGACCGACCACGGGGATGGGGGCCGTCACCGGCTTGGGCTCGGACCCCGCCTGCGCCTGCGGCGCGGAGGGCGGGGGAGCGGCGGCGGAAGACCCGTCGACGACCGGGTGGTACGCCTCCAGGATCGGCCACCAGGCCTTGTCTACGGAGTGCTTGTCGACTTTGAACTGTTCGTAGAGTTCGTCTACGAGCCACTCGTTCGCGCCGAACTCGCCCTCGCTCGAAGTACCGACGCCCGTCACCTGGCTCGACACAGTCGATCGCCTGCTTTCCTCGATGAAGATTCCTGTGGATGCGCCGACGTCGCCGTCAAACGCGTCTTCCAGCCTAGCCGAGGTTTCTGCGGGCATCCGGGGGCTTTACGGGGCCTTTACTTTCGAATGGTGTGATGGGGTGGATGCCATGGAGTTCTCCGGCGCCCAGCCCGATGTCGACCTGACCTACTCGGACGTCTTCCTCGTCCCCCGTCATTCCGAGGTGCGCAGCCGCCTCGACGTGGACCTCGCCCCCGCCGACGGCAGCGGAGCGACCATTCCCCTGGTGTCGTCGAACATGAACTCGGTGACCGGCACGCGACTGGCCGCGACCCTCGCGCGTCGCGGCGGACTCGGCGTGTTGCCGCAGGACATGCCGCTGCCGCGCCTGGTCGAGGCCATCGCCCACGTCAAGGCGCAGCCGGTGGCGTGGGACGCCCCGCTGGTCTTCCCGCCGTCGGCCACCGTCGCCGACGCGCGCCTCGCCCTGCCTCCCGTGCCCGGCCGCGGCGTGATCGTCGCCGACCAGCGCGAGGGAGGGGTCATCGACCTCGCCGGGTTCCGGGGGATCGTCTCGGCGCAGCGCCTGGCGACGGCCCTTCCCGACGCCCTGCTCGGCGACATCGCCCGCAGCGACGCCCCCGTCGTCGAGGTCGAGCGCGTGGGCGACCCGCGCGCGGTCTTCTCCCTCGTGGAGTCGGCGGGCGCCGACATCGTCGCCGTGGTCGACGGCGATCGCGTCGTCGGCACGCTCTCGGCGCGCAGCGCGCTGCGCGACTCGGTCTACCGCCCCGCAGTCGACGCCGACGGCCGCCTGATCGTGGCCGCCGCGGTGGGCGTCAACGGCGACGTGGCGACCAAGGCCCGCGCCCTCGCCGGGGCCGGGGTCGACGTGCTGGTGGTCGACACCGCGCACGGCCACCAGGCCCAGATGCTGCGGGCCCTGCGCGAGGTGGCGGCGCTGGATCTCGGCATCCCGATCGCCGCCGGCAACATCGTCACCGCCGTCGGCGTGCGCGACCTCACCGACGCGGGCGCGACGATCCTCAAGGTCGGCGTCGGTCCGGGCGCGATGTGCACGACCCGCATGATGACGGCCGTCGGGCGCCCCCAGTTCTCGGCCGTACTCGAGACGGCCGAGGCCGCGCGGGCGGTCGGGGCGCACGTCTGGGCCGACGGCGGGGTGCGCTACCCGCGCGACGTGGCTCTCGCGCTGGCCGCTGGCGCGGCATCCGTCATGATCGGCTCGTGGTTCGCGGGCACCATCGAGGCGCCGGGGCGCCTGCGCACCGACGACGCCGGGCGGCTCTACAAGGAGTCGTGGGGCATGGCCTCCACGAAGGCGGTGCAGGGTCGCTTCGGAACGCTCGACCCCTTCGAGCGGGCGCGCAAGGAGCTGTTCGCCGAGGGGATCTCGTCGTCGCGGATCTACCTCGACCCCCAGCGCCCGGGTCTCGAAGACCTGCTCGACATGATCACCTCGGGCGTGCGCTCGTCGTTCACCTACGCCGGGGCGGCCACCGTCGCCGAGTTCCACGAGCGCGCACGGGTCGGCCTGCAGTCGGCCGCCGGGTACGAAGAGGGAAAGGCGCTCCCCGTCAGCTGGTGAGCATGCGGTCGAGGCTCGCCGCGGCCTCGAGCGTGATCCAGGCGCCCATCTGCACCGAGAGGTCGAGGTCGTCGCCGTCGGCGGTGGCCGCACGGCGCGGGTCGGCCGGGAACAGCCCCTCGCGCCGGCCCTCCCACAGGGCGTCGGCATTGCGCTCGACCAGGCGGCGGGCCGCGCGTGCGGCGGCGTCGCCCTCGGCGTCTTCGCTCTCGGACAGCTCCACGGCCGCATCGGCGAGGTAGCGGGCCAGGATGCCGCCGAACAGGCCTCCGTCGCCGCCTCCGGCCGCGGGGAAGAGGCCGTCGTCGTCGGCGCACCAGCGCTCGACCGCGAGCACGAGCTCGCGCGCCCGGCGCACGTGCCTCCAGGCGGCGTCGGTCTCGTCGATCGCCGACTCGCCCAGCAGCAGCTCGAGGGCGATCGTGGCGCCCTGGTTGTAGGTCCACAGGTCGGGGCGCACCGCGTCGTGCTCGATGCCGTCGCGCACGAGACCGGTGGCCTCGTCGTCGAGGATGGATGCCATCCAGTCGGCGAGTCGCTCCGCCTCGGCCCGGTGGCCGGTGAGGGCGAGCACCATCGCCCCGGGCGCGTTCGCGGGGGCGTTGTACAGCGCGCTGCCGACGCTCCACGGCAGGGCGCCGACGTTCGGGTCGATCGCCTCGTGCAGAACGCCGGCGATCTTGCGGAACGCGCGGGGGTTGGCGCGGCTGGAGAACAGTCCGAGACCCATCCAGGCGATGTCGTCGTAGAACGGCGTGGTCCAGCGCCCGATGGTGCGCAGGGTCACGCCGCGGCCCAGTCGTCGCAGGAGCCGGCGGCGGCGCGGATCGGGGCGGTTGCGCTCGGCGTCGGCGAGCACGTGGATCAGATGGGCGTGCCACCAGTAGTGCCACGTCCGGGCGGTGCGGGCGTCGGCGACCGAGGCGTGCGCCCAGGCGACGGGGCCGTAGCGGTGGAGGTAGCGATCGAGCACCGCTCTTTCCGCGGCGGCGGCGCGGTGCTGCGCCGGGGTGTCGGCATCCATCCGCCCATCCTCCCCGCTGCGAAAGACCTGCACGAGACGGATGCCGCAGGCCCCGGGCTGCAATAGAATCGATGTCACGATGGACGACCCTCCCAGTTGTAGACCCAGGCCCCACAGACCCTCTTCCGCCGCACGCTCGAGCGGGGGTGATGCCTGATGGATTACGTCATGCTGGGCGTGGGGCTTCTGCTCACCGTGGGTACCGGTCTGTTCGTCGCGAGCGAGTTCGCGCTCGTCAACCTCGACCGCGCCGACCTCGAATCTCGTCGCGCCGCGGGCGAGACCCGCCTGTCGCTCACGATCGATGCGCTGCGCATCACCTCGACGCACCTGTCGAGCGCGCAGTTGGGCATCACGCTGACGACGCTGCTCACCGGTTACACGATGGAGCCGGCGATCTCGAACCTGCTGCGCCCGCTGTTCCAGGGGTGGGGCGTGCCCGAGACGGTCCTGATTCCCCTCGCGGCGATCATCGGCGTCGGCTTCGCCACGGTGCTGTCGATGATCCTCGGCGAGCTCGTGCCCAAGAACTTCGCCCTGGCCATCCCGCGCCAGACCGGCAAGCTCGTGCTGCCCTTCCAGGTGGCCTTCACCGCGGTGTTCAAGCCCGCGATCCTCGTGCTCAACGGCAGCGCCAACGGCGTGCTGCGCGCGATGGGCGTCGAGCCGAAGGAGGAGCTCTCGGGCGCCCGCTCGGCCGAAGAACTGTCGAGCCTCGTCAAGCGCTCGGCGAGCGCCGGCATGCTCGAGAAGGACACCGCCTCGCTCCTCGACCGCAGCCTCACCTTCGCCCGCCTCAGCGCGGCCGACGTCATGACCCCGCGCCCGAGCGTGCACGCGCTCGCCGCGGGCGACCCCGCCGACGACGTGGTGCAGCTCGCCCGTCGCACCGGCCACAGCCGCTTCCCCGTGTACGGCGAGTCGATGGACGACATCATCGGCGTCGTGCACCTCAAGGCCGCGATCGGCGTGCCCCGCGAGCGCCGCGGCGACGTGCCCGTGGCGGCGCTGTCGACCGAGCCGCTGCGCGTGCCCGAGACGGTGCACCTCGACACCCTCGTGTCGGAGCTGCGCTCGCGCGGCTACCAGATGGCGATCGTCGTCGACGAGTACGGCGGAACCGCCGGCGTCGTGACGCTCGAAGACCTGGTCGAGGAGATCGTGGGCGAGGTGCTCGACGAGCACGACCGCTCGCGCGCGGGTGTCGTGCACTCCGCGGCATCCGTCACCTTCCCGGGCGACCTGCGACCCGATGAGGCCCTCGACCGCGCCGGCGTGCGCGTGCCCGAGGGCGAGGTCTACGACACCGTCGGAGGATTCATCATGGCCGCGCTCGAGCGCATCCCCGCCGTCGGCGACACGGTCGACCTCGACGACGGGGTGCTCGCCGTGCAGCGCATGGACGGTCGCCGCGTCGACCGCGTGCAGTTCACGCCCACCCCCCACGAGCAGGACGTCGACGACCTCGTGCGTGCCGCGAAGGGAGGGGACCAGTGATGAACGACTGGGCCGGAATCGCGTGGCTCGTGGTGCTGCTCGCCTTCAACGCGTTCTTCGTCGCCGCGGAGTTCGCGGTCATCTCGGCACGCCGCTCGCAGATCGAGCCGCACGCCGACCGGGGATCGCGCGCCGCCAAGACCGCGCTGTACGCCATGGAGCACGCGACCATGATGCTGGCGACGTGCCAGCTCGGCATCACGATCTGCTCGCTGCTGATCCTGAACGTCTCGGAGCCGGCGATCCACCACCTGCTCGAGGGGCCCCTGGGGCTCACGGGTCTGCCGGAGGCCGCGGTCGGCGTCATCGGATTCGTCGTCGCACTGCTGCTGGTGTCGTACCTGCACGTGGTGTTCGGCGAGATGGTGCCGAAGAACCTCGCATTCTCGCTGCCCGATCGCGCGGTGCTCATGCTCGCCCCGCCGCTGGTGGCGGTGTCGAAGGCGTTTCACCCGATCATCGTCGCGCTGAACTGGACGGCCAACCACGTGCTGCGCCTGTTCCGCGTCGAGCCCAAGGACGAGGCCGCCTCGACCTACACGCTCGATGAGGTCGCGACGATCGTGACGCAGTCGCGCCGCGAGGGCGTGCTCGACGACGCATCGGGCACGGTCACCGCGGTGGTGGAGTTCACCGAGAAGAAGGCCGCCGACATCGCGGTGCCGATGGCCGAGCTTGTCACCCTTCCCGAGACGACCACGCCCGCCGAGATCGAACGCGCGGTCGCCCAGCACGGGTACTCGCGCTACGTGATCGTCGACGCCGCGGGCAACCCCACGGGCTACGTGCACCTGAAGGACGTGCTGCGCGCGGCCGAGGGGGCGGATGCCGACATGGCCCGCCCCATTCCGAACAAGCGCGTGCACCACATGGTGTCGGTGCTCGAGACGACCGACCTCGAAGACGCGCTCGCGCTCATGCGCCGCTCGGGTCGCCACCTCGCTCAGGTGCGCGATGACGAAGGCGACGTGCGGGCCGTGCTCTTCCTCGAGGACGTCATCGAAGAGCTCGTCGGCGAGGTGCAGGACGCCACGGAGCGTCGCCGATTCGTCTGACCCCGGTTCGAGACACCGGATGCCGCGGCCCCTGGGGCTCGCGGCATCCGGTGTCTTCGTGTGAGGGGTCGGCCTCAGTACGCGCGGAGGTACTGCGCGGGGGCGGGGTTGGGTGCCCCCAGGGCCGCCGCGGCGCGCAGAGCGTAGTGCGGGTCGCGCAGCCATTCGCGGGCCGAGAGGATCGCGTCGGCGCGGCCGTCGGCGAGGATCTGCTCGCCGAAGGTCGGGTCGTCGATCATGCCGACGGCGGCGACGAGCAGGCCCGTCTCGCGGCGGACGGTCTCGGCGTAGTCGACCTGATAGCCGGGCCCGGGGACGATGTGCTGGTAGGGCACGAGTCCGCCGCTGGAGACGTCGATGAGGTCGGCGCCCGCGTCGGCGACGAGGCGAGAGGCCGCGACGGTGTCGTCGACGCTCCACCCGCCCTCGGCCGCGTCGGTGGCCGAGAAACGCACGAACAGCGCCGCGTCGGGTGCGGCGGCGCGCACGGCCTCGGTCACGCGCACGAGCAGTCGCACGCGGTTCTCGAACGAGCCGCCCCACTCGTCGTCGCGCTGATTGGTCAGGGGCGAGAGGAACTGGTGCAGCAGGTAGCCGTGGGCGGCGTGCAGCTCGAGCACCTCGAAGCCCGCGGCGACGGCGCGACGGGCCGCGTCGGCGAAGTCGTCGACGACCTTCTCGATGCCGCGCGCGTCGAGGGCGACCGGCTCGGCGAACGCGTCGTAGGCGATCGGCGACGGGGCGACGGTGCTCCAGCCGCCGTCTTCGACGGATACGGTGCCGCGCCCGCCCGTGAGGGGAGAGGTGGTCGAAGCCTTGCGGCCCGCGTGGCCCAGCTGCACCCCGGCCACGGATCCGCGCGCGCGGATCGCCGCCACGATCGGCGACCAGGCGTCGGCCTGCGCGTCGGTCCACAGGCCCGTGTCGTCGGGCGAGATGCGGCCCTCGGGCGACACCGCCGTCGCCTCGGCGATCACGAGGCCGGCTCCGCCGGCGGCGAACTGCGCGAGGTGCACGTGGTGCCAGTCGTTCGGCATTCCGTCGACGGCGCTGTACTGGCACATGGGCGAGACCCACAGGCGGTTGCGCAGCTCGATACCGCGGATCGTGAGAGGAGTGAAGAGGGCGCTCATGGGGGACCTTCGCGTTCTAGGGTGACGCCATGACGGCGATGGAGTTCAGCGGGCGCGATGCCGCCCGGGCACTGCGGAGGCCAACCGCGCACGACGACAAGTATTCCCGCGGAGTGGTGGGCCTGCGCACCGGATCGGCCCGCTATCCGGGTGCCGCGGTGCTCGGTGTCGAGGCCGCGTGGCGCACCGGTACGGGCATGGTCCGCTACCTCGGGCCGCAGCGCGCGCAGGATCTCGTGCTGCAGCGCCGACCCGAGACGGTGACCGCCGACGGGCGCGTGCAGGCGTGGGTGATCGGATCCGGGACGGATGCCGCTGAGCGCGACGCGGCCGAGACGGCGGCCCTGCGCGGCATCCTGAACGGCGATCTGCCGGTCGTGGTCGACGCCGGTGCCCTCGATCTGGTGCCGGCCGCGAGCGCACCCGTGATCGTGACGCCGCACGCCCGCGAGCTCACGCGGCTGCGCGAGGCCCTCGGGCTCGCCTCCGCCGCGATCGGCGACGACGACGAACGGGAGGCGGCGGCCCTCGAGACGGCGGCCGCGTTCGGCGGGGTCGTGCTGCTGAAGGGCGCGGTCACGATCGTCGCCGCGGCCGGGCGCAGCCGACGGGTCAGTGCGGGCACGCCCTGGTTGGCGACCGCCGGCACGGGCGACGTGCTCGGCGGAGTGCTCGGCGCAGTGGTCGCCGGCGCCGTCGCCGACGGGCGCGACGGCCTCGACGATCTGACCCAGTGCGCGGCGGCCGCGGCGTGGCTGCACGGAGCCGCGGGGAGTCGGGCCTCGCAGGACAGCGGAGCCGACGGGGGACCCCTGACCGCGCTCGACGTCGCCGAGGCGCTGCCGCGCGTCGTGGCATCCGTGCTCTCCGACGACCGCGACTGAAGGCCCCGCCGACGGTCCCGCCGGCCGGGCCGCGGGGGCTCGTCGGGGACCGGGGGAGCCGCCCGCTTAGGATGAAGCAGTGTTGAGGCGTGTCGTTCCCCTGTTGATCGCGTTCGTCGCCGTACACGTCGTGGTGGGGATCCTGGGCTACCAGCAGCCCAACGAGCCGATGGGCGACGTGTACCTGGTGTACGAACCGTGGTCGCGCTGCGCCCTGTTCGGCGGCATCGACGTGACCTCGTGCACCCGCAGCGACACCTGGCAGTGGCCCGGGATCACCGAGAAGTGGATCTACCCGCAGCTCGCCTTCCTGCCGATGACCTTCGCGTGGATCTTCGCCTGGTTCACCGGGTACACCCCCGCGTGGGCGATCACCGTGTCGCTGTTCAACCTCGTCGCCTTCGTCATCCTCGTGGGCACGGGCCGCTCGACGGGCCGTGTGCTCGGCGCGTGGTTCTGGCTCGCCGCGATCCTGCTGGTCGGCCCTGTCGGCCTCTACCGTATCGACGGCATCACCGTGCCGTTCGCGATCCTCGGCGGCATCTGGATGCTGCGGCGCCCGTTCCTCGCCTCCGTGCTGCTCTCGGTCGCGGTGTGGATGAAGGTCTGGCCCGCCGCGATCCTCGCCGCCGGTCTCGTCGCCATCCGTCGGCGCCTCGCCCTCGTCTACGGCGCGGTCGCGGTCTCGCTCGTGACGATCGTCGCCGTGGTGGCCCTGGGTGGCGCCCCCTACGTGTTCGGCTTCGTGGGCGATCAGACCACCCGCGGCATCCAGATGGAAGCGCCCGTTGGAGCGGTCTACATGTTCCTCGCGGCCTTCTACGTGCCGGGCAACGAGGTCTACTACGACGGCGACGTGCTGACCTTCCAGGTGACGGGGCCGGGAGCCGAGCCCCTGATCGCCGCGATGACACCGATCATGCTGCTCGTCATGGCGGGGGTCGCCGTGGTCGGCGTCCTGAAGATGCGTCGCGGCGCGACCTTCCTCAGCCTCTTCCCGCCGCTCTCGCTCGCCCTGGTGACGGCGTTCATCGCCCTCAACAAGGTCGGCTCGCCCCAGTACTACGTGTGGCTGTTCGCCCCCGTCGTGCTCGGGCTGATGATCGACCGGCGACGCTGGTACGGCTTCGCCGCGATGACCCTCGTGATCGCCGCTCTCACGCAGTGGATGTACCCGCTCCTGTACGACGGGCTCATGGCCCAGCACCCGAACCCCTTCCCGGTGTTCGTGCTCGAGGCGCGCAACGTGCTCGGCCTCGTGCTGCTGGTGTGGGCGATCGTGCGGGTCGTGCGCGTGCCGGTGGGCCGCGTGCGTCCGCCCGCGGGGCTGCGCGAGATCGTCACGGGTCGCCGGCCCCTCCCGGCGCGCGTTTCCGCGGGACGCTGACGCCCGTCAACCCACGGGTCGCCGCCGCGAGTTTCCGCCGCGCGCTGACCCCGTTCCGCCCGGAGGGTCGCCGCCGTAGGCTCGGAGCATGCTCATCGCCTTCTCCGTCGCCCCCTCCGGCGTCGGCACCCTCGCCGCCGAGAACCCCGACGCCTCGGTACACGACGCCGTCGCCGCCGCGGTCGCCGTGGTGCGGGCGTCGGGACTGCCGCACCGCACGACCGCGATGTTCACCGAGGTCGAGGGGGAGTGGGACGAGGTGTTCGCCGTGGTGAAAGCGGCGACGGATGCCGTGATGCCCTACGGATCGCGCGTGTCGCTCGTGCTCAAGGCCGACATCCGCCCCGGCCGCACCGGCGAGATCGACGGCAAGATCGACCGCCTCGAAGCCGCCCTGGAGCGTCGCGAGGACTGAACTCCGCGGGCGCCACTCCCGGGTCCCGAAACGATTCGACCCGCGCCGCCGTCACGGCTAGCATCGCCTGGTGACCTCTTCGACGACCTCGAGAGGTGCGGCGATGCGGGCGCTCCTCTCTCTCGCCATCGGCAGCTTCGGCATCGGCATGACCGAATTCGTGGTGATGGGCCTGCTGCCCAACATCGGCCGCGACCTGCTGCCCACCGCCTACGCGGCGTCGCCCGACGACGCGATCGCGCAGGCCGGGTGGCTCATCTCGCTCTACGCGCTCGGCGTGGTGGTCGGCGCCCCCACCATCGCGGGCTCGGTCGCGCGCTTCCCGCGCCACCGCGTGATGATCGTGCTGGCCGCGGCGCTCGCCTTCTTCACCCTGCTGACCGTGATCGCCCCGACGTTCGAGCTGGTCGCGGCATCCCGCTTCCTCGCCGGACTCCCGCACGGGGCGTACTTCGGCATCGGAGCCCTCGTCGCCGCCGACGTGCTCGGCCCCGGCAACCGTGCCAAGGGCGTGGCCTTCGTGCTCACGGGCCTCACGATCGCGAACGTGGTGGGCGTGCCGCTGGGCACCCTGCTCGGCCAGCAGGTCGGATGGCGCGCCGCCTTCGCGGTGGTCGCGGGCATCTTCGCCCTCGCGACGGTGTGCATCGCGTTCTTCGTGCCGAAGCACCCCGGAACCCCCGGACGACGCCTGCGCGACGAGATGCGGGTGTTCCGCATCGGACAGGTGTGGTTCGCCCTCGGCATCGGCGCGGTCGGCTTCGGCGGATTCTTCGCCATGTACAGCTACATCGCGCCCATGATCACCGACGTCGCCGAACAACCCGAGTGGGCGGTGTCGGTCGTGCTCGTCATCGTCGGGATCGGCATGACCATCGGCAACATCGTCGGAGGCGCCCTCGCCGACAAAGACCTGCGGTTCTGGCTCTTCGTCGGGCTGATCGCCCTGGGCGTGGCATCCGTCGGTCTCGCCCTGACGGCCGGCTGGATCGTGAGCCTGGTGCTGTTCGCCTTCCTCGTGGCGTTCTGCGGCTCCGCTCTCAGCCCGTCGATCCAGACGCGGCTCATGGACGTCGCCGAGGACAACCAGTCGATCGCCGCGGCCCTCAATCACTCGGCGCTGAACATCGGCAACAGCCTCGGCGCGTTCCTCGGCGGCCTCGCGATCGCCGCGGGTCTGGGGCTCGTGGCCCCCGCGTGGGTCGGCGCCGTGCTCGCGATCGGCGGACTCGCCGTGGCGTTCGTCGCCTACCGCGTCGAAGACCGCAGCGGCCGGCACCCCTCGCACCGGGTGCCGGCCGCCGAAGCCGCGCAGACCGCCATCACCGGTTCCATCCCGACGCAGCGCTGACGCGGGCGGGAGCGCGCTCGCGGGTCGACCGGACTCGCGGATGCCGCGGGCTCACGGCATCCGCGAATGCTCAGCTCGCGAAGAGGCGGCGGAGGTGCGTCGCCACCGCGGCGGTCTCGATGAGGAAGCCGTCGTGGCCGAAGTCGCTCGACAGCACGACCGCCGCGTCGCCGTCCAGGGTGTTCCGGATGCCGCGGGCGATGCGGTGCTGGCCGTCGATGGGGAACAGGCGGTCGCTGTCGATCCCGAGCACCAGCGTGGTCGCGGTGACGCGGCCGAGCGCGTCGTCGACGCCGTCGCGATCGCGGCCGACGTCGTGCGAGTTCATCGCCTCGACGAGGGTCAGGTAGCTGTTCGCGTCGAACCGGCGGGTGAACTTGTTGCCGTGGAAGTCGAGGTACGACTCCACCGCGAAGCGTCCGCCGCGCCCCAGCGGGCTGACCCCCGACTGCCACGAGCGCTGGAAGCGCGAATTGAGCTCGGTGGGGCTGCGGTAGTTGAGCAGCGCCATGCGGCGCGCGAGCGCGAGACCACGGTGGGGGCCGTCGCCGTCGCCGGCGTCGTAGTACTCGCCGCCGGCGAAGCGGGGGTCCATGCGCACGGTGTCCATCTGCACGGAGTTCAGCGCGATCTGGTCGGCCGTCGTGATCGGCGGGGCGGAGAGGATCGCGGCGCGCTCGACGCGGTCGGGGTGACCGACGGCCCACTCGATCGCGTGCATGCCGCCCATCGAGCCGCCGACCACGGCGTGCCAGCTGCCGATGCCGAGCTGGTCGGCCAGCAGTGCCTGCGCTGACACCTGGTCGCGGATGGTCAGGTAGGGGAAGCGGGAGGCCCACTCGTACCCGTCGGGGGCGATGCTCGCAGGGCCCGTCGAGCCCTGGCATCCGCCCAGCATGTTGGGGGCCACCACGAAGAAGCGGTCGGTGTCGATCGCGGCCCCCGGGCCCACGAGGTCGCTCCACCACCCGGCGGTGGCGTGTCCGGGTCCGGCCGCTCCGCGCACGTGGCTGTCGCCGGTGAGGGCGTGCAGGATGAGCACGGCGTTGTCGCGCGTGGGCGAGAGCTCGCCCCAGGTCTCGTAGGCGAGACGGATGCCGGGGAGCGTGCCCCCCGTCTCGGTGCGGAATTCGCCGAACGAGGCGAAGCGGCGGTCGCCGACGGGGTCGCCGTCGCGCCAGGCTCCGGTCGCGGGGGGCCGGCCGAGGAGGGAGCGGGCGTCCGCCTCCGTCACCGGGGCCGAGGGCACCGTGTCTTCGGAGATCTGCCAGTCCATGGCATCCATTCTCTCCGGTGTCGGAGGGGTCGACCGGACTGTTACGGTTCCCCACCACGGCGACGGGGGTTGTCAAGAACCCGTCTTCTCCCGGGTGCGGTTGTCATGATCCCGCCATGGCGAACTTCCTCCTCATCGCGGCCTCGAGCGACATCGGTCAGGCGACGGCGAAACGACTGCAGGGCGCGGGACACCGCGTCGTGACCACCGCGCGGGATTCCTCGCGGATCGAACCCGATTTCACCCTGGATGCCACCGACTTCGACGCCGTCGACCGGGTCGTCGGCGAGGCGGGCGAGCTCGACGGCATCGCGGTGTTCGCGGGCTCGATGCTGCTCAAGCCGGCGCACCTGACCTCGCGCGAGCAGTATGACGAGCTCATCGCGGCCTCGCTCACCACGGCGTTCGCCGCCGTCCGCGCCGCGGGCTCGCACATGCGCGACGGGGGAGCGGTGGTGCTGGTGTCGTCGGCGGCGGCCCTCGCGGGTCTTCCGAACCACGACGGCATCGCCGCCGCGAAAGCCGGGGTCATTGGCCTGACGCTCTCGGCCGCCGCGAGCTACGCCGCGCACGGGCTGCGCGTGAACGCCGTGGCCCCGGGCCTCGTGCAGACGCGGTTGACCGAGAAGCTCACCTCGAGCGACATGTCGCGCAAGGTGTCGGAGGCCATGCACCCGCTCGGTCGCCTCGGCGAGCCCGACGACGTCGCACGCGCCGTGGAGTTCCTGCTCGCGCCCGAGAACGCGTGGATGACCGGCCAGGTGCTCGGCGTGGACGGGGGTCTGGGCAGCCTGCGGCCGCGGCAGAAGGTGTGACCACCGCCGCGTGAGGGGTCGGTTTCTGTCGCCTCGAACGCGGCTGGGCGACACATTCTGACCCCTCACGCGCGTGGGTACGCGCGCGTGCGGCTCGGGCGCGGGTGACTCAGGCGCGGGCGGCCTCGGACAGGCGACGCGCGGCGGCGAGGGCCTGGTCGAGGTCGGCCTTGAGGTCGTCGATGTTCTCGAGCCCCACCGACAGGCGCACCAGGCCCGGGGTCACACCGGCGGTGAGCTGCTGCTCGGGCGTGAGCTGGGAGTGCGTGGTCGATGCCGGGTGGATGACCAGCGAGCGCACGTCGCCGATGTTGGCGAGGTGGCTGAACAGGCTCAGCGAGTTCACGAACTCGCGGCCCGCCTGCACGCCGCCCTTCAGCTCGAACGACAGCACCGCTCCGACGCCCTTGGGGGCGTAGTTGTTGGCCGCGGCGTACCAGGGCGAGGTCGGCAGGCCCGAGTAGTTCACGGTCGCGACGTCGGGGTGCGACTCGAGCCACTCCGCGATCTCCTGCGCGTTCTGCACGTGGCGCTCGATGCGCAGCGACAGGGTCTCGATGCCCTGGATCAGCTGCCACGCGCTCTGCGGGGCGATCGAGGCGCCGAGGTCGCGCAGCAGCTGCACGCGCGCCTTGATGATGTAGGCGAGGCCGTCGCCGACCGCCTGGGTGTAGACCGCGCCGTGGTACGAGGGGTCGGGGGTCGTGAGGCCCGGGAAGCGGTCGGAGTGCTCCGACCACGCGAAGGTGCCGCCGTCGACGATGACGCCGCCGATCGTGGTGCCGTGCCCGCCGAGGAACTTGGTCGCCGAGTGGACGATGATGTCGGCGCCGTGCTCGAAGGGGCGGA
Organism: Microbacterium algihabitans; assembly: GCF_032464975.1. Lineage (NCBI taxonomy): Bacteria > Bacillati > Actinomycetota > Actinomycetes > Micrococcales > Microbacteriaceae > Microbacterium > Microbacterium algihabitans. The sequence goes on along the minus strand of NZ_JAWDIU010000001.1, from coordinate 220,692 downwards.
TGAGGTACGGGGTCGCGATCGTGTTGTCGACGATGAGCGGCACGCCGGCCTCGTGCGCGATGTCGGCGACCGAGCGGATGTCGAGCACGTTGATCTTGGGGTTGCCGATGGTCTCGGCGAAGAACAGCTTGGTGTTCGGGCGCACCGCCGCGCGCCACTCCTCGGGGTCGTCCTGGTTCTCGACGAAGGTCGTCTCGATGCCGAGCTTGGCGAGGGTGTACTTGAAGAGGTTGTAGGTGCCGCCGTAGATCGAGCTCGACGAGACGATGTGGTCGCCCGCCTGCGCGATGTTGAGCACGGCGAAGGTCTCGGCCGCCTGGCCGCTGGCGACGAGGAGGGCGCCGGTGCCGCCCTCGAGGCCCGCGACGCGCTGCTCGACGACGTCTTGCGTGGGGTTCTGGATGCGCGTGTAGATGTTGCCGAACTCGGCCAGCGCGAACAGGTTCGCGGCGTGGTCGGCGTTGTCGAACACGTACGAGGTGGTCTGGTAGATCGGGGTGGCGCGGGCCTTGGTCACCGGGTCGGGCTGAGCGCCCGTGTGGATCTGCTTGGTCTCGAAACGCCAGTTCTCGGGTGCCGACATGACTGCTCCTCAGCTTCTGGAGGCCGGGCGGTCGCCATGGCCTGCTGCGAGCGTAGGGATGACCTCCGACACCGACAAGCGCCCCGGACACAGGCCGTAACAGCGCCCCGCGCGATGCGGACGGCGGTGTCGGAGGAGGGCGCTAGCGTGGATGCCATGACGCGACGTGCAGTGGTGACCGGGGCCAGTTCGGGAATCGGAGAGGCGACCGCACGCCTGCTCCGCGAGCGCGGATGGGAGGTCGTGGGCGTCGCCCGTCGGGCCGAGCGTCTCGACGCGCTCGCGGCCGAGACCGGCATCGTGGCTCACGCGGCCGACCTCACCGACGCCGACGCCGTCGCCTCGCTCGCGGCGTGGCTCGACGAGACGGGCGGCGTCGACGCCCTCGTGCACGTCGCCGGCGGCGCGCGCGGCAGCGACCGCATCGAAGACGGCGCGGCCGACGACTGGCGCTGGATGTTCGAGGCGAACGTGCTCTCGAGCCAGCGACTGACCGCCGCCCTCCTCCCGCAGCTGCGCCGCGCGGCCGACGACGAGGGCCACGCCGACCTGCTCTTCGTCACCTCGACGGCTGCGCAGACGGCCTACCCCGGCGGCGGCGGGTACAACGCCGCGAAGGCCGGTGAGGCGATGCTCGTGCACGCGCTGCGTCAGGAGCTCAACGGCGAACCCCTCCGCGTGATCGAGATCGCCCCGGGCATGGTGCGCACCGAGGAGTTCACGCTCAACCGCCTCGGCGGAGACAAGGACGCCGCCGACAAGCTCTACGAGGGCGTCGAGGCGCCCCTGTCGGCCCATGACGTGGCCGACGTGATCGCCTACGCGCTCGACGCGCCGGGCCACGTCAACCTCGACCTGGTCACGGTGCGTCCCGTCGCGCAGTCGGCGCAGCACCTGCTGGCGCGGGGCCCGCTGAAGACCCGCTGACCGCTCGCCGTTCGGGGGCGGATGCCGCGGGCTCAGGCCACGTCGCCGCGGGCTGCGGTGGCTGCGACCTGGGCTTCGGCGGCATCCGCGAACGCCACCTTCGGCACGAAGAACAGCAGCACCGCGGCCAGCACGCCTCCCGCGCTGCAGATGACCCACACCGCGACGTACCCCGCGAAGGGGGCGGCCGCGCCCAGCGCTGTGCCCGCGCCGCCGGCCAGCACCACGCCGAAGATCGCCGACGACATGGTGCCGCCGATGGTCTTGGTGGTGTTCGTCGTCGCCGAGGCGACGCCGGTCTGCCCGCGCGGTGCGGCCGCGGCCGCGGCGGCGGGCATCGCGGCGACGAGCGCACCGGCGCCGATCCCGGCGATCGACAGGCTGGCGAGGAATTGCCACAGCTCGTCGTGCAGCGGCAGGAGGAGCGCATACCCGATGCCGACGAGAGCGGCTGCACCGATGAGCACGACGCGGGGGCTGGCTCGGCGGGAGGTGACGGTGAACAGCACCGCCCCGACGATCAGCGAGAGCAGGTAGGCGCCGACGACGTTCGATCGCTGCGTTGCGTCGAGTCCGAGTCCGTAGCCGAGGGAAGGGTCGGTGCCGGCATACGTGACGAGCGGCCCCTGGGCGCCGAGCAGGCTGATGCCGACGAGGAAGGAGGTGGCTTGCACGGGCCACATCTCGGGGCGTCGGAGCATGCGGATGTCGATCGCGGGATCGCGTTGCCGCAGCTCGAACCGCACGAAGACGATGCCCAGGATCACGCCGACGATCAGCAGCCCGACGATGACGACGGGGCCGGGGCCGGCGGGAAGGCGGACGAACGAGAGGGCGCCCGTGATGAACAGCAGGGCCCCGGCGAGGATGACGAACCCGCGCACGTCGAGTCGACGCTCCCCGACCACACGCTCGGATTCCGGCACGCCCAGCCAGATGGCGAGACAGACGAGGGTGACGACGACGGGCGGGATGATCAGCGACAGCTTCAGGTCGCCCCCGGTGGCGGCGAAGACACGACCGGCGATGAGCGCCCCGACGATGCCGCCGAGCTGAAGCCCGACGACCAGGAGGCCCGCGGCGCGGCGGGTCTGCGAGACTCCTCGTTCCTGCCGTCGACCGCGATCGAAGATCAACGCGATCTCCAGGGGCAGCCACACGATGTACAGCCCCTGGAACGCCCACGCGACGAGGAAGGTCGCGAACGAGTCGGCGAACACCAGCGCCCAACTCGCCGCCGCCGTGGCGATCGCGGAGAAGAGCAGGATCCGCTTGTGTCCGAACATGTCGCCGAGCTTGGCGAGCACGGGCAGCACGAGAGCTCCCAGCAGCAGCTGCGCCGCCTCGAACCAGTTGACGTCGGCGTCGCGGATGCCGAGGTGCGTCACGATGTCGGGCAGCAGGGGGATGTAGAAACCCTGAAGGATCCCGCTGGCGAGCTCCACCAGCACGAACCAACCGATCAAGCCCGCGGTCACGCCCAGCGCGGACGACCGCACCCGTGAGACCGCGCCGGAAGCGCGCGACATGGCGCGAGAGTAGCACCGCCCGGCGACGGCGTCGGACGCCGTGCGGAGGGGTCTCGACGGGGCTCTAAAGTGAGCGGAGACGACGAGAGGGGCCCGCGTGGCTGAGGAACGCGAACGGTTGAGTTGGGACGAGTTCGGTGCCGCCACGAGAGACATCTCGCGCGCGATCGTCGCGGACGGGTTCGAGCCCGAGGTGGTGGTCGCCATCGCACGCGGCGGACTCCTCCCGGGAGGCGCGATCGCCTACGGCCTCGGCGCGAAGAACTGCGGAGCGCTGAACGTGGAGTTCTACACCGGTGTCGGCACCGTGCTCGACGCCCCGGAGGTGCTCCCGCCCGCCCTCGATCTGACCTACCTCTCCGGCCGGCGCGTACTGCTCGTCGACGATGTCGCCGACAGCGGCCGCACACTCGATCTTGCCGTCAAGCTGCTGAACCGTCACGGGGCGGACGTCCGCTCCGCGGTGATCTACACCAAGCCCACGACGATCATCGCGCCCGATTTCTCGTGGCGAGACACCTCGCTGTGGATCGAATTCCCCTGGTCGCACCTCGGCTCCGTGCGGGAGGAAGACGCGGCGTGAGCGCCAAGACGCTGACCGAGTTGGCGGATGCCGGTCTGATCGATCGCTCGTGGGTGCAGCCCCTCGAACCCGTGGCCGCCGACATCGCCGCGCTCGGCGAGAGGCTCCGCTCGGAGGGCGCGCCGTATCTTCCGGCCGGCGACCTCGTGCTGCGCGCGTTCCGCACGCCGCTCGAGGCGGTGCGCGTGCTCATCGTGGGTCAGGACCCGTATCCCACGCCCGGGCACCCCATCGGCCTGTCGTTCGCGGTCGATCCGCACGTGCGTCCGCTGCCGCGCAGCCTGTCGAACATCTACCGCGAGCTCTCCGACGATCTCGGGATCGCCCCCGCCGCGCACGGCGACCTCTCGGCCTGGTCGGCGCAGGGGGTCATGCTGCTGAACCGCGTGCTCACCGTGGCGCCCGGCGCCCCGGCCTCGCATCGCGGCTGGGGGTGGGAGCGCGTGACCGAGCACGCGATCCGCTGCCTCGTCGCGCGCGACGCCCCGCTCGTGGCAGTGCTGTGGGGCAAGGACGCCCAGGGGCTCGCGCCCTTGCTCGGCGACACCGCGATCGTCTCGTCTCCGCATCCCTCGCCGCTGTCGGCCAGCCGCGGCTTCTTCGGCTCCCGTCCCTTCTCGCGCGTCAACGCGCTGCTGGAGGAGCAGGGTGCCGACCCGGTCGACTGGCGGATTCCGGCGTGAGCGGCGCTGCGACGCCCTGATCGGAGCGAGCGGATGCCGCGGGCCGCGACCGACTCGTCGGGTCGGGGTCCCGGCATCCGGCCTCGTCGCCGCACGCGCGACGTCATACGCGTGAAACGGCGACGCCCGTAGAGTGGCGGGGTGCTGGAAGAGGAGTACGAGAAGAGCCGTCGCCGTCTGCCGGCGCACCTGCGCAAGACGCCCGCGCCCGAGCGTCCGTTCTCGTACGAGATCCGTCCGGCCGCTCCCGCCGACATCCCCGACATCCGCGAGATCTACAACTACTACGTGCGCAACTCCGTGGTGACCTTCGACGAGAAGGCGTGGTCGATCGCGAAGTGGCGCGACAAGTACGCCACGCTCGACAAGCTCGGGTTGCCGTTCCTCGTGGCGCAGTCGCCGAGCGGACAGATCCTGGGGTACGCCCTCGTGCAGCCGTGGCAGTCCAAGTCGGCGTACCGCTACACGGTCGAGAACTCGATCTACCTCGGTCAGGCGGCCGCGGGCAAGGGGCTCGGTCGCGCGTTGCTCGAGGCGTTGCTGGCGGCCTGCCAGGAGCTCGGCATCCGCGAGATGGTCGCCGCGATCAGCGACAAGGGCGCCGACGCCTCGATCGCCCTGCACGAGAAGCTCGGCTTCACCGAGGTCGGACGCATGGGACGCGTCGGCTTCAAGTTCGGGCGCTGGCTGGGCGTGGTGTACCTGCAGAAGAGCATCCCGTCGAAAAAGAAGCCCCGTCGGCGGTTGTTCGGCTGACGCGCTTCGCAGCCGCGCGCGAGGTGGCTGAGCCTGTCGACGCCGCCGGTCGCCGGGCGGGTGCCGGCCCCTCCGACACACTCCGGGACTTCTGATGCGAGGTGGCTGAACCGCCGGCTACCGCCGGACCGGTGTCGCGGGCGCGGCGCGGCGCACCTCGTCGACGAGCGCGCGCCAGGGGCCCGCGACCTGGGTGTCGCCGAGGCGTGCCTCGTGCACGGCCTTGTTTCCGTGGTGCACCTCGATGCGCCAGCTGTAGCGGTCGGCTCCGGGGGAGGGCTCGGCGGCGGCGTCCCACGGGCAGCTCTCGACCAGCGCGCGCCAATGCGGGGCACCCTCGGGGTCGGGCTCGGCCCGCCACTGCTTCGTCAGACCCGCGAGACCGCCCGAGCGCACGACGATGACGACGAAGCGCCCCGCGCTCTCGGTGTCGTCTTCGGTGTCAGGCTGCGGCATCCTCCTCGACGCCGACCCCGGCCCACGCGGCGCGGACGGCGGCGACCTCCTCCGACTTCTCACCGTACTCGCTAGCCGCGGCCGACAGGGTGGCGGTCGCGAACGCCGAGAAGTCGGCGGTGGGCGACAGCGTGCCGGCGGTGATCGTGCGGTACCAGATGAGGCCGGCGCGCTCCCACGCGAACCCGCCGAGCGCGGTGGCGGCGAGGTAGAAGGCCTTGTTCGGAATGCCGGAGTTGATGTGCACCCCGCCGTTGTCGTCGCTCGTCTCGACGTAGTCGCGCATGTGCGCCGGCTGCGGGTCTTTGCCGAGCACATCGTCGTCGTAGGCGGTGCCCGGCGCCTTCATCGAGCGCAGGGCCTCGCCCTGCACGGCGGCGGCGAAGATGCCCTCGCCGATGAGCCACGACGCCTCATCGGCGCTCTGGCGGAGGTGATGCTGTTCGGCGAGGGCGCCGAACACGTCGGACAGCGACTCGTTGAGCGCGCCCGACTGCCCCTGGTACTCGAGCCCGCCGGAGGCCTCGGTGACCCCATGGCCGAGCTCGTGCGCGATCACGCTGAGCGACCGCGTGAACCCGACGAACACGTCGCCGTCGCCGTCGCCGAAGACCATGCGCTCGCCGTTCCAGAACGCGTTGTCGTAGTCGTCGCCGAAGTGCACCGTGGCCAGCAGCGACCCGCCGGCGGCGTCGATGCCGTCGCGGGCGAAGGCGTCCCAGAAGAAGTCGTAGGTCTCGCCGAGGCCGTCGTAGGCCTCGTCGACGGCGACGTCGCCCGAGGGGGCGTCGTCTTCGCTGCGCACGCGACGGCCCGGCAGGTTCTCGGTGTTCGCCGCGTCGGAGATGATGCGATCGGGCGCCGGCCCGGTCTCGGCCACGAGGGTGTCGCCCTCGATCGACAGTCGCAGGCGCGACCGTGTCGGTCGTGCCGGGCGCGGCACGGCGAGGGTCTTCCGGGCCGCTTCGGCGGCCCGGGCCATGCGCGGGTCATCGGTGGAGGCGAGTCGGTCGAGCAGGAACGGGGGGACGATACCGGGGGTCATGCGCCGAGGGTAGCGCCGACCTCCGACATCGCGGGATCCCTTGATCGGCGCGTGCGCGACTGTCCCGAACGGCCGGGCCACCGGCATCCGGCACCAGAACAGGAAGGGCGCCGAGAACAGGACGATCCGCGCCGAAACGGCCTGTTCCGGTGACGTCTTCCTGTTCTCGTGGCGACGGCACACGGGACCGCCGTCCCGCCGGCATCCGTCATGAGAACAGGAGATGCCACCAGAACAGGAATTGCCACCAGAACAGGACGATCCGTGCCGAAACGGCCTGTTCCGGTGACGTCTTCCTGTTCTCGTGACCGGCACCTCGCGGCGACCGCGGCCCCCGCGCCGATCCCGGCAGCGTCAGTGCCGGTAGCGTCAGTCCCGGCAGCGCCGGTGCCACCACCCGCGGCGGAGCGTCAGGCGGGCAGCGTCGGAATCGATGCCAGCAACTGCCGCGTGTACGCCGCCTGCGGTTGCAGCAGCACCTTCTCGGTGGGCCCCTGCTCGACGATTCGGCCGTCTTTCATCACGACGACCTGGTCGCACACGTTCTGCACCACGCCGATGTCGTGCGAGACGAGCACGAGCGTGAGCTGCTCCTCGGTGCGCAGCCGCGCCAGCAGGCGCAGGATCTGCGCGCGCACGGTGACGTCGAGGGCCGACAGCGGCTCGTCGCCGACGAGGACCCGCGGCCGATGCACGATCGCGCGCGCCAGGGCGATGCGCTGACGCTGACCGCCCGAGAACTCGTGCGGGAAGCGCGCGGCCATGTCGGCCTCGAGGCCCACCTGCTCGAGCACCTCGTGCACGCGGGCACGGCGGTCGCCCTCGATCCCGAGCGCCCACAGCGGCTCGCCGACGATGCGCTCGACGTTCATGCGCGGGTCGAGCGAGGCGTACGGATCTTGGAACACGATGCCGGCCGTGCGGCGCAGCCAGTGCAGCGAGCGCGCCGATCCGCGCGCATCCACGGGGCGCCCCTCGACCTCGATGGTGCCGGCGGTGGGCACGTCGAGTCCGAGCAGCAGGCGCACGAGCGTCGACTTGCCCGAGCCCGATTCGCCGATGATCCCGACGGCGGAGCCTTCCCGCACCGAGACGTCGACGTCGCTCAGCCCGACGGTGCGCTCGGGGCGGCCGAATCCTCTGCCGCGCGGCGCGGGGTAGGTGCGCGAGAGTCCCCGCGCGCGGATCAGCGTCTCGCTCACGGCGTGTCCTCCTCGTCCGGCCCGGTCTCGGGCGGCCGCCGGCCAGCATCCCGCGCGTCGGCCGGACCCGCCGGGGTCGCGTCGGGCCGACCGGCGCCTGCATCCGGCGCGGAGCCCTGTGCCGCGGCATCCGGGGTCGATTCCGGATGCCGTTCGCCCGAGCCCTGCGCCGGCCGGGGCGTCGCGGCATCCGGGATCGCGGTGGGAGTTCCGGTTTCCGGATGCCACAGCGTCGCGGTCGCATCGCGCAGCAGGGCCTGCGTGACGGGCGACGACGGCGCGCGCAGCAGTTCTTCGACGGCGCCCTGTTCGACGACGCGGCCGTGCTCGAGCACGACGGCATGTGTGGCCACCTGCGCGAGCACCGCGAGGTCGTGCGTGATGAACACCAGCGACATGCCGGCGTCGTGCACGAGGGAGCGCAGCAGCGAGAGGATCCCGGCTTGGATCGTGACGTCGAGGGCGGTGGTCGGCTCGTCGGCGATGAGCAGGCGCGGGCGGCACGCGAGGGCCATCGCGATCGCGACGCGCTGGCGCTGGCCGCCGGAAAGCTGGTGCGGGTAGCGCGAGACGAGGTGTTCGGGGTCGGGGAGGGCCACGCGCTCGGCCTCGGCGACCGCGCGGGCGAGGGCCTCGCGCTTCGACACCTTCTCGTGGATCCGCACCGACTCGCCGATCTGGCGACCCACCGTGCGGATGGGGTTGAGGGCCGTGCGGGGCTCCTGGAAGACGATGCCGATGTCGTCGCCACGCAGGCGCGCGAGCTCGCGGTCGGGGAGTCCGAGGATCTCGCGGTCGTTCCACCGCACGCTGCCGGAGGCCACGGCCCCGTCGGGCAGCAACCCGAGGATGGCGAGGGCCGTCAGCGACTTGCCCGAGCCCGATTCGCCGATGAGCCCCACGCGTGCGCCGTCGGGCACCGCGAACGAGATGCCGTCGACGACGGCCCGGCCGCCGATCTCGATGCGCAGGTCGGTCACCTCGAGGCTCATGCGACCACCCCCGGAACATGCGTCCGTGCCGACGGCGCGCGCTCGGCGAGCGTCGGGTCGGCCGCCTCGCGCAGGGCGTCGCCCAGCAGGTTGAGTCCGAGCACGGTCAGGGTGATCGCCAGCCCCGGCCACACCACCGTGAGCGGGTGCACGGCGATGTAGGGCTGCAGGCTGTTCAGCAGCACGCCCCACGACGGCTGCGTGACGGGGGCGCCGAACCCGAGGTACGACAGTCCCGCCTCGGCGAGCACGGCCACGGCCATGCCCCACGACAGCTGCACGATGAACACGGGCGCGACGTTGGGCAGCAGGTGCCGCGTGAGGTTCTGCCAGGTCGGGAGCCCGCTGGCCCGCCCGGCGAGCACGAAGTCGCTGTGCAGTACGCGGCGCAGCTCGGGCCGGGTGACGCGGGCGACGTTGACGCCGAACCCGATGCCCACCGACCAGATGACCACGAACAGCGACCCGCCCCACACGGCCGAGATCATCATCGCGATGATCAGCACCGGGAAGGCGATGAGGATGTCGACGAGCACCGAGACGCTCTCGCGCACCCACCGGGTCGTGAGGGCGCCGAGGGCGCCGAGGGCGATGCCGATGACGGATGCCACGACCCCCGCCCCGACCGCGACGACCACCGTCGTGCGGGCGCCGGCGAGCAGGAGGCTTGCGATGTCGCGGCCGCTGTCGTCGGTGCCCAGCACGTGGGGCCACGAGGGATCCGTCCACCGCGCGCGGGCGTCGACGGCGGCGGGGTCGAACGGCGTCCACACCAGCGAGACCGCGGCGGCGAGCAGCACGAGCAGCACGATGACGAGACCGAAGCGGCCGGTGCCCAGCCCCCAGAGGCGTTTCAGGGTGTTCACTCGGCCTCCCGCTGTCGAGGGTCGATCAGGCGATGCGCGAGGTCGACCACGAAGCCCACGATGAGCACGAAGCCGGTCACCGCGAGAAGCTCGCCCTGCACCTTGGGCAGGTCGCGCGAGGCGACGTCGGTGACGAGCATGCGGCCCACGCCCGGGAGCGTGAAGAGCTGCTCGATGACGACGGCTCCCACGATGATCCCGGCGATCTGCAGCCCCAGCACCGTGATGACCGAGAGGCCCACGTTGGGCAGACCGTGGCTGAGCAGCGCGCGCGTGCGGGTCAGGCCTTTGGCGGCGGCGGTGCGCACATAGTCCTGGCCGATCGCCTGCAGGGTCGCGCTGCGCACGAACCGCAGCAGCATGGCCCCCTCGATCACGCCGATCGTCAGCGCGGGCAGCACGAGCGCGCGGAATGCGGCGGCGGGGTCGTTCCAGCCGGCGCGCGGGAAACCCTGGGGTGGCAACCACCCGAGCCCCACGGCGAACACCACCACGAGCATGAGTCCCGCCCACACCACCGGCACCGCCGCGAGCGCCTGCGCGGCGACGCTGAGCGCTGCCCCCGCCGCACGCCGGCGCCCGAGGGCGGAGAGCACACCGAACGGAATGCCGATCAGCAGCGCGATCGTCAGCGACATGATCGACAGGGGCACGGTGACCCGTGCCTTGTCGATCAGCTCGGCGCTCACCGACGTCCCCGTGAGCAGAGAGGTGCCGAGGTCGCCGCGCAGCAGACCGCCGATCCAGTCGGCGTACTGCGTCCACAGGGGAGCGTCGAGTCCGAGGCTCGCGCGCAGGGCGGCGATCTGCTCGGGGGTGGCCTGCGTTCCGGCGATCACCTGCGCGACGTCGCCGGGGAGCACCCGCAGCGAGACGAAGATCAGCACGCTGGCCACGGCCAGGCCCAGAACGAGCAGGCCCAGCCGTGTCAGCGCGTAACGGATCACTCCGACGCGACCGTCACAGCCGACAGCGGCAGTCGCACGTTGAGGGAGTTCTTCGGGAAGTTCGCCACGTTCGTGCCGACCGCGGTGAGCGGCGTCGACAGGAACAGCCAGTCGGCGGCGTCGTCGTCGCTCACGATGCGCGCGGCCTCGGCGAGCAGGTCGGACGACTGCTGCTCGTCGGTGGTCGCCAGCGCCTGGGCGTAGAGACCCTGCACCTCGGCGTTGTCGTAGCCGAAGTAGTACGAGGGGTTCGCCCAGTTGCCGAAGTCGCGGGCCTCGACGTGGCGCACGAAGCTGAGGTCGTAGTCCTTGTTCTGGTAGACGTCCTGCAGCCAGGCCGAGAAGTCGACCTGCTTGACCTGCAGGGTGACGCCCACGTCGGCGAACGACGACACGAGGAAGGTCGAGATCGCGCCGGGGTAGACGTTGGGGATCGTCAGCGTGAGGTTGAGGTTCTCGGCGCCGGCCTGCGCGAGCAGCTCGCGTGCGCGGTCGGGGTTGTACGAGATGCTGCCCGAGAGGTCTTCGTACCCGGGGTCGAGCGGCGGGATCGGGCCCGACAGGGTCTCGCCCGACCCGAGCGTCTGGATCAGCGCGTCGTGGTCGATCGCCAGGCGCAGCGCCTCGCGCACGCGCTGATCGTTGAGCGGGGCCTTGGCGTTGTTGAACGCGAGCGTGCCCTTGTCGGTGGTGAGGCCGGAATCGATCGTGAAGTTGTTCGTCCCGTCGATCTGTCCGCGCAGCTCGGGGTCGACCTCGAGCTGGACGTCGAGATCGCCGGCGACGGCGGCGTTGACGGCGGCGTTGCGGTCGGGGATGTAATCGAGCACGACCTCGGCCACTCCGGCCTTGTCGCCCCAGTAGCCGTCGTAGCGCGCGAGCGTCACGCTCTGGCCGACGTTGCGGGACTCCACGCGGAAGGGGCCCGTGCCGTTGGCCGAGGTCTGGAAGTTGGTCGTGTCGCCGTTCTTGAAGATGAGCCCCGCACGGCCCGTGAGGGCGAACAGGAAGTCGATGTTCGGCTGCGCGAGGGTGACCACGACGGTCGAGGCATCGGGGGAGGAGATGGATGCCACGTTCGCCAGGTCGGCGCTGTTCTGGATCGTCGCGTCGTCCTTCGTCGTCTGCAGCGACGTGACGACGTCGTCGGCGGTCAGCGCGCTGCCGTCGTGGAAGGTCACGCCCTCGCGCAGGGTGAAGGTGTAGGTGAGGCCGTCGGGCGAGATCGTCCACGCGGTCGACAGGGCGGGGACGATCGCGTTGTTCTCGTCGCCGTCGCGGGTGACAAGACCCTGGTAGACGTTGTCGATGAGCGCCTGCTCAAGAGAGGCGCCGCTGGTGTGGCGGATGTCGAGGTTGGTCGGCTCGAGGCTCAGCCCCACCGTGAGGGTGCCGTTCGGGTCGGCTTCACCCGTCGGAGCGGGGGAGGTGTCGGTGCCGGTGCACGAGGTGAGCAGGAGAGCTCCGATCAGGAGCGCGCTCGTGGCGAGGGCGGTGCGGCGCAGCATTGCGGGGTGTCCTTTCGCAGGCCGAAGGCATCCGAGTGCTGTGGATGCCGTGCAGGGGTGGCAACAGCCTACTTTCACCCGCATTCCCTCGCCGTCGTCTGTGACGGTGCGCGACGGCATGTGACGCGGGGCGCAGAGTCCACTAGCCCACGGCCTGCCCGGCTGATCGACGCGTCGGGGTCAGCGCGCCGCGTCGACCGCGCCGCGCAGGAGCTCCGCGAGACCCGCCGGATCCTCCTCCTGGGCGTTGTGCCCCGTCGACAGGGTCTCGATGCTCGCCCCGGGCAGGCGCCGGGCGAAGTCCGCGGCATCCGGTGCCGTGACGAACCCGCGCTCGCCGCGTACGAGGGTGACGGGCGCGCGCACGGCCTCGAGGTCGTCCCATCCCGTGCTCGCGAGCACCGCGCGCACGGCATCGGGGGTCGAGGGGTCCGCTCCGGCGTTCACCGCGGCGGCGGCGAGGTGCGCGAAGTGGTGCTTCCACTCCACGCGGCCGTCGGGGCGCACGCGCGAGTTGAGGAAGACACCCCGCGTGGCCGCCTCGCGCGAGCCGCCGAGGCCGAACGACAGGGCGCGCTCGACGAGCTCGTCGCGCGAGGCCCAATCGGTCGGGCCCGCGAAGAAGGCGCGGATCTGCGCGGGGCCCGCGCTCGGGTCGACGCCGGGGGTGATGTCGACGATCACGAGACGCGACACGAGGTCGGGGCGCGCAGCGGCGACGGCTGCGGCGGTGAGGCCGCCCAGCGAGTGTCCGACCAGCACCTGCGGACCGCTCGTCCACGCCTCGAGGGCGGCGATCACGTCGGGGGCGAGAACGCGCGCCACGTATGCGGCGTCGTCGCGCCACGACGAGTCGCCGTGCCCGGGGAGGTCGAGCGCGAGCGCGGGGACGCCGAGGTGCAGCAGCGTCGTGTCCCACGTGTGGGCGTTGAGTCCCGCCCCGTGCAGCAGCGTGATCGTCGGATCGGCGTCGCCCCACCGCAGGGCGCTCAGCCGGCGGTGGTCGGCGAGGGTCAGGTCGACGCGTTCGACGGCGGCGACCTCGCGGCCGAGATCGGCGGCCTGGGCGGGAAGGAACGAGAACTCGTCGAGCTCGGGCATCCGTCCAGCCTGTCACCGCGCGGCCTCCGCCGCCACCGCCGTCGCGTTGCCGTACCGCCGCGGGGGAAACCCCGGGTGAGCGGATGCCGTGGACTCGGCGAACGCCACGCCCCGGCCCCGCGGGGTCGCCGTAGGCTGTGGCCATGGGCGAAGAACGGCGCGTGCACCTGTCGAAATCGGCTCCCGAGGCCTACGCGGCGCTGCGCTCGTTCTCGACGACCGTCGGGCGCCTCGCCGCTGAGGCGGGCATCGACGCGCGGCTGCGCGAGATCGTGCAGATCCACGCCTCGCAGCTGAACGGCTGCGCCTACTGCGTGCGCGTGCACGTCGATGCCGCGGTCGCCGCCGGGCTCGACGCCGACGTCATCGCGCAGATCGCCACCTGGCGCGAGTCGGGGGTCTTCGACGAGCGCGAGCGCGCCGCGCTGGAGCTGACCGAGTCGTTCACCTTCATCCACGAAGACGGCATCCCCGACGAGGTGTACGACCAGGCAGGCGGCATCCTCAGCGAGCAGGAGTACGTCGCGCTCAGCTGGGTGCTCGTGGCCATCAACGCCTTCAACCGCGTCGCCATCGCCGGTCGGTACCCCGTGCCGCCGCGCCCCTCGGCCCGTGCCGCCCCGCACGTGCACGCGGACGGCACGGCATGACCGGCTCGCTGGTCTCGGGGGCCTCGAACTTCCGCGACGTCGGAGGACTCCCCGCAGGTGAGGGCACCACGCGCTCGGGGGTGCTCTTCCGCTCGGGCAACCTCGTGCAGGTCGACGACACCGGCATCGCGGATCTCCGAGCCCTCGGCATCCGCCGCATCATCGATCTGCGCGACGAGGCCGAACTCGCGAACGATCCGAGCCGGTTGGACGACCTTCCCATCGAGGTGCAGCACGAGCCGCTGTTCCTGGGATCGGTCGCGTCGTTCTTCGAGCGCGACGTCAGCCTCGAAGAGCTCTACTCCTCCATCGTCGACGACTCGGCCGACCGCGTGGTCGCCGTGGTGCGCGGCATCCTGACCGCCCAGCCCGTGCTCGTGCACTGCACCGTCGGCAAAGACCGCACGGGAGTCACGATCGGGGTGGCGCTCGCCGCGGCGGGCGTCGACCGCGAGGCCGTGATCGCCGACTACGCGCGCACCGAGCAGTTGCTGCCGGTCGCACGCACCGAGCGTGTGCGCGCCGCGATCCGCGCCCTGCACCCCGACAACGTGTACGCCGACGAGCTGGCCACGCGGTCGCCCGCACGCGCCATGCGGGCGCTGCTCGATCGCCTCGACCGCGAGTTCGGGTCGCCCGCGGGCTATCTCCGCGCCCACGGCATGACGGATGCCGAGCTCGAGCGGTTGCGCGAGGTGCTGGTGGCATGATCCACGCGTGGATCATCAGCCGAGACCAAGGTTAGGCAACCCTTCACTGCGGGTATAGTGGAGGTCATCATGGCCACCTCCACCGAGCACAACGACGCCGCCTGCCGCGCGTCGCGGCACACCCGCGTTCAGCACCTCGTGACCGCCGACGAGAACTCGCTCGCCGAACTCGAGGCCCTGCTCGCGACCCTGCCGATCTGCTCGACCGGCCGCGTGTTCATCGAGGTGCCCGACGAGTCGTGGATCGGCCGCATCGCCGCCCCCGCCCGCATGACGCTGAGCTGGCTCGACCGCTCGCGTCGCGGCGGCGCCCCCGGCACCGGTCGCGGCTGCGCTCCGGGCGAGGCCGTCACCCGTGCGGTGTCGGGCTGGGCCGGAGAGATGCTCTGCTGCGACGACGACGCCACCCGCGTCGTGCTGCTCGGCGGCTACCTGGGCACGGCCGAGATCGTCGACGAACTCGTCGCGCGCCACGGCGTCGACCCGCAGGCGATCCACACGCCGGAGCGCTTCGGTCTCTCGACCGCCCGCTGACGGGGACCGGGCCCTTCGACGAGCTCAGGGACCTGTGCACCGCGCGAGGTGGCTGAGCCTGTCGAAGCCACCGGGGCCTTCGCGGGTACCGGGCCCTTCGACAAGCTCAGGGACCTGTGCACCGGGGCCTTCGCGGGTAACGGGCCCTTCGACGAGCTCAGGCACCTGTGCGCCGCGCGAGGTGGCTGAGCCTGTCGAAGCCACCGGGGCCTTTGGGGGTACCGGGCCCTTCGACAAGCTCAGGGACCTCTGCTGCGCCAGGTGGCTGAGCGAGTCGAAGCCACCGGGACAACCGCGGGTACCGGGCCCTTCGACGAGCTCAGGGACCTCTGCTGCGCGAGGTGGCTGAGCTTGTCGAAGCCGCCGGGGCAACCGCGGGTACCGGGCCCTTCGACAAGCTCAGGGACCTATGCTGCGCGAGGTGGCTGAGCCTGTCGAAGCCACCGGGACAACCGCGGGCACCGGGCCCTTCGACAAGCTCAGGGACCTATGCTGCGCCAGGTGGCTGAGCCTGTCGAAGCCACCGGGACAACCGCGGGTACCGGGCACTTCGACAAGCTCAGGGACCTGTGCGTCGGGGCCTTCGCGGGTACCGGGCCCTTCGACAAGCTCAGGGACCTGTGCGTCGGGGCCTTCGCGGGTACCGGGCCCTTCGACAAGCTCAGGGACCTGTGCACCGGGGCAACCGCGGGTACCGGGCCCTTCGACAAGCTCAGGGACCTGTGCACCGGGGCCTTCGCGGGTACCGGGCCCTTCGACAAGCTCAGGGACCTGTGCACCGGGGCCTTCGACGAGCTCAGGGACCTGTGCGTCGCGGGTCGCGTGCCGCGCGGCCGCTCAGCTCCCGCGCGGTACGTAGTTGCCCTCGACGAGCCCCGCCTCGATCTCGAAGCGGTTGCGAAGGGGATCGCGCCCGGCCAGCCCGTAGAGCAGCGGCATGAGGAAGCCGTACCGCTGCCACTGGCGCTTGTGCACGGCCTCGTGGCCCAGCACGGCGTCGCTCGGGCGGTCGTCGCCGGTGAGGAAGCATCCGCCCACGCATACGCCGCCCCGCGGGAACGCCCACGACGGCAGCCCGCGGAACACCCAGAGCCCGTGGCGCTTCTCGATGCGTCCGGTGCTCCAGATCGAGCCCCACACCCATCCGACCGTGCAGCCGTACCAGTAGCCCACCCGGCTGACGCGGGAGTCGAGCAACGCCGCCGGGATGAAGCGGTCGAAGCGCCGGCCGCGGGCCACGGCCCTGTCGGCGCGCTCGCGCCATCCGGCGGGCGGGCGGGCGATCGGGCTCACGCGAGGGCTCCGATCAGTCGCAGGATCGTGCCCAGGTCGTCGACGGCCGCGGCGGGCGACGCGGGCGAGAACTCCGTCAGGGTGGCTCCCGCGAGCGGCGTCGTCTCTTTCAGGCGACGAATGGATGCCACGAGGTCGGCGGTGCGGGCGCCGAAGGGAACGGCCTGCGCGACGCCGCCGATCTCGGCCGGGTCGAGAGCGTCGAGGTCGACGTGCACGTGCACGCGGCTGGCACCGGTCGCGGCGACCGCGTCGGCGAGGGCGTCGGGGGAGGAGAGCTCGTCGGCGGAGACGACCGTGATGCCGTGCGCCGCGACGAAGGCCTCTTCTTCGGGATCCCACGCGCGCGTGGCCACCAGCACGAGGCGCGCGGGGTCGATCCCGGGCTCGAGGCGCAGCAGCGGCTCGCCCTCGCCCACGATGCCGCGCAGCACCATGCCCGTGAAGGCGCCGCTGGGGGAGGAGTCGGGGGTATTGAGGTCGGGGTGCGCGTCGATCCAGACGACCGCGAGATCGTCGCCGGCCACGGCGGAGACGGCCCCGAGGGCGACGCCGCAGTCCCCGCCGACCACGATCGCCGTCTCGTCGGCCGAGCGGACGGCGTCTTCGATGCGCTGCCGCATGCGCACCAGAGCGCTCATGCGGTGGATCCGCGAGCCCTGCGCGTCGCCGGCCTCGGGCGGGGCCTCGAGCAGGGTGGTCGCGGCACGGGGGAGGTCGCCCGCGACGGCCTCGGCCCCGTCGATCAGCTGCATCGCGCGGGACGACGACGAGCCCTGCCACTGCGGGGCGACGATGAATCGGGTCATGGGCGGCTTCCCTCGCACGTGTGACGAGAGTGCACCGCCCGGGGTCCGGGCGATGCACTCTCGGGTGTCTGTCAGACCTGGTCGGGGCTCGGTGCGTCGATCGCGGCGCGCTGGGGGCCGCCGACCTTCAGCGCGGCGAGGCGCGCCTCGACCTCGGTGAGCTCGCCCACGTCTTCGAGGGCGTTGAACTGCGCGTCGATGCTCGAGGCGGCGAGCTCCTGCTTGCCGGCGGCGAGGGCCTCCTCGCGGCGGATCTTGTCTTCGAAACGGCCGAGCTCGCTCGTGGGGTCGAGCACGTCGATCGACTTGACGGCGTCGTGCACCTTGTTCTGGGCCTCGGCGACCTTGGCGCGGGCGAGCAGCTCGCTGCGCTTGCCTCGCAGCTGCTCGAGCTTGCCCTTCATGCCGTTGAGGCCGTCCTTGAGCTTGTCGACGACCTCGGTCTGCGAGGCGATGGTCGGCTCGGCCGCCTTGGCCTCGCTCTCGGCGGTGATCTGACGCTGGAGCGCGATCTTGGCGAGGTTGTCGAACTTGTCGGCCTCGCTCGCGTTGCCGGAGGCGCGCAGCTCGTCGCCCTTGCGGCTGGCGGCGAGGGCCTTGTTGCCCCATTCGGCGGCTGCCTGAACGTCCTCCTGGTGGTCGCGCTCGAGCAGGCGCAGGTTGCCGATCGTCTCGGCGATGGCCGACTCGGCGTCGGCGATCGAGTTCGAGTAGTCGCGGACGAGCTGGTCGAGCATCTTCTGCGGGTCCTCGGCCTGGTCGAGGAGCGCGTTGATGTTCGCGCGGACGAGGGTCGAGATGCGACCGAAGATGGACTGCTTGGCCATGCGGGGTGTTCCTTTCAGAAGGCGACGATGTCGAGTCTGGTGGCGGTTGCTACGAATTCTCTGTGATCGGGCGATGCTCCGCGAGGGGGTGGATCAGCGGCGTCCTCCTCGTCCGCCCCCGACGCGATTGCGGCCTCCGCCGGAGAACCCGCCGCCCCCGCCGCTGCGGGAGCGACCGCCGCCGGAGAACCCTCCGCCGAAGCCGCCGCCGCTCGAGCGCCCCGAGCCGGAGAGGCCTCCGCCCAGTCCGCCGAGCACGCTGCCCAGGCCTCCTCCGCCGAAGCCGCCGCGGCGTCCGCCGCCCAGCACCGAGTTGACGGCGATGCCGCCGAGGATGGCGCCCATCAGATCGCCTCCGCCGCCACCTCCGCCGAAGCCCCCCGAACCGCCGAAGGCACCGACGTCGTTCTGGGCGAGCGAGCTCGCGTCGCCCGCCAACTGCGCGGCGCGCTGCGCGGCGGTCAATGCCGTGACGGGGTCGGTCTGTCGCATCTGCTCGGCCTGCACGAGCGCCGCGCCCGCCTCGGCCAGGCGCGTGCGGGCGGTCGGTCCGATGGCACCGCGGCGCGCGGCGATGAAGTCCTCGGTGGCGCGCACCTGGGCACGCGCCTGCGTCAGCGTGGCCTCGAGCTGCGCCTCGGCGCGGCGACGGCGTTCGGCCTCGTCGCGAGCGGCGTCGAGTACCGCGTCGATGGTGCCGTTCGCTTGCTGCAGGGCCTGCACGGCGCGGAGGGGGTCGGTGCGAGTACCGCTCGCGGCGGCACGCGCGGCGTCGAGTTGGGCCCGCGTGGAGGCGATGGCCTGGGCGATGCGACCGTCGGTGTCGGGGAGCGCCGCCGCGGCGGCGAGGTCGCCCTCGACCTCGGCCCGAAGGGACGCCGCGGTCTGCTGGGCCTCGGCGAGGTCGGTGCCGAGCGTCGTGATCGCGCGTTCGAGGGTCTCGGCCTGAGCGACCGCCGCTTGGGCGGCGCGGATCGCCACCGCAGCCTCGCCCGTGCGCCCGGCGGTGAGGGCGGCATCGGCTGCGGCCTCCTGCTCGGTCGCCAGGGCGAGCCGCGCCCGCGCCTGCGCGGGGTTGTCGGCGATGGACGCGAGCGCCTCGGCGGTGAAGAGGGTCGCGAGCCGCGTGCTCTCGGCGTCGGCGGCGGTCAGGGCCTGCTCGGCGGCGGTGCGTCGCTCGCGTGCCGCAGCCAGGGCGGCGGGGGCGTCGGCCTCGAGGGCGCGCAGCTCGTCGAAGGCCGCGGCCTTGGCGTCGAGGGCCTCGTCGGCCGAGGTGCACAGGCGCAGGATCTCGGCGTAGCCCGCGCGCTGCTGCTCGGGGGTCTCGGGGGTGCTGTCGTCGAGCTGCTGCTGAATTGAGAAGGCCCGGTCGAGATCGGCCTTGGCCTGGGCGAGCACCTCGATGAAGGGCGCCGCGGCCTCGTCGCCGAACTGCGCGCGGGCGAATCCGAGCTCTTGCTCGCTCGTCTTGACCGCGTCGTCGGTGGCGACGAGGGCCGATCCGGCGCGGCGGCGCAGCTCGTCGACGCTCTCGGCCGGGGCAGCGGTCGATCCGCCCTGTGCGGCGGCGCGACGTCGTCGCACCGCGAAGAAGATGAGACCGCCCGCGATGGCGAGCAGCAGCACGCCGACCAGCACGACGGGGACGATGGCCGGGCCGCTCTGGGTCGCGGGGGTCGGCGGCGGAGCGGGCTTGTTGCCCCCGGCGTGGGCGTGGGCGGTGCGGATGCCGTCGGCTGCGGCGATCGCGGCACCGGCGTCGTCGCCGGCCTCGAGAGCCGGTTGCACGCGGTCCTGCTCGATCGAGGCGAGCTGGTCGGCGGAGAGGTCCCCGCCGTCGACGTCGCCGGAGAGGTAGTACTCGAAGGTGTCGCCCTGGATCGCGATCGCCAGGAGGTACTGGTGGGGGCCGAGGTTGTTGCGGTTGGCGGCCTCGTTCGCCCAGTCGGCCGCGCTGGTGGGATTGGTGAACGAATCGACGTAGACGACCCACATGTCGAGACCCGTCTGGTCGGACAGGGCGAGCAGTTTCGCCTGCACCTCTGCTTCTTGGGCGTCGGTGAGCGCGTTCACGTCGTCGAGCACGAAGCTCGAGCCCAGCGACGGCGGCGGCACGGCCGAGGCGCTCAGCGGCGCCGCGACCACGCCGATGAGCGCGAGCATCACGACGCAGATCGCACGAGCCAGCATCGGCTTTCGCATGCATCCCCCTTCGGCGGCCGGAGGTTCCACCCTACAAACGACCGCCGACACCGGGGAAGGAGCGGCGCGTCCGCTGTCAGCGCACGCGGGCGCCGCCTAGGCTCGAACGCTCGGAGGTACACCATGGACGACCGTTACGGCACCGACGTGCTCGCCCGCGGGTGGCGCGACGCCGGACGCATCACGCCCGCCGAGGTCGCGACATCCGCCGATCTCGTCGTCGAGGTCGCCGGCAGTGACTTCGTCGGGGCGGTGACCCGCATCGACGGCATGAACGTCGAGCTCGAAGACCGCTTCGGCAAGCGCCGGCTGTTCCCGCTCGGCGGGGGCTTCCTCGTCGACGGCAAGCCCGTGGTGTTGAAGGCTCCCGCGGCCGCGCCGAAGGGGCGCACGCGCACGGCCTCCGGCTCGTTCGCGGCGGCCGACCAGCGCGCGCGCACCGCCCGCGCGAGCCGCATCTTCGTCGAGGGCAAGCACGACGCCGAACTCGTCGAGAAGGTGTGGGGCGCCGACCTGCGCGCCGAGGGCGTGGTCGTGGAGTTCCTCGAGGGCGTCGACCTGCTCGAAGAGAAGCTCGACGCCGAGCCGCCCACCGCCGAGCGCCGGTACGGCGTACTCGTCGACCACCTCGTGCCGAACTCCAAGGAGTCGCGCATCGCCGAGAAGATCGCCCGCGGCCGCCACGGCGCGCACGTGCGCATCGTCGGACACCCCTTCGTCGACGTGTGGCAGTGCGTCACCCCCCGCGCCCTCGGCATCGCCGCGTGGCCCGAGGTGCCGCGCGGCATCGAGTGGAAGGTGGGCGTCTGCCGCGCCCTGGGCTGGCCCGCCGAGGAGCAGGCAGACACCGCCCGCGCGTGGCAGCACATCCTGTCGAAGGTCATCACTTTCCGCGACCTCGAGCCGGCCCTGCTCGGCCGCGTCGAGGAACTCATCGACTTCGTGACCGTCCCGTGAGCGGCCGCAAGGTGCCCGTTCGGCACATTCCCGGCGACCGTCCCTCTAGCCTGGACGGCATGGACACCGCCGCGCCTGTCTTCCGCGACAAGCCGGTGTCGTTCGTGCGGCGCAGCGGCCGCATGTCGGAGGCGCAGGATCGCGCCTGGGCCGAGCTCTCGCCGTTCTACCTGCTGCCGGTCGAGCGCGCAGCCGCCGAGACCAGCGTCAAGCCGGGCACCGCCGTCGACCCCGCCGCCGTCTACGGCCGCACGGCCCGCCTGGTCGTCGAGATCGGTTCCGGCCAGGGCCACCAGATAGTTTCGGCCGCCGCCGCTCACCCCGACACCGACTTCCTCGCCGTCGAGGTGTTCACCGCGGGGCTGGCCCGCACCATGCTCGACGCCGACCGCGAGGGCGTGGAGAACCTCCGCCTCGTCGAGGCCAACGCGCCGGAGGCGCTCGAGCACCTGCTGCCCGCGGCATCCGTCGACGAGCTGTGGGTGTTCTTCCCCGACCCGTGGCACAAGAACAAGCACACCAAGCGCCGTCTCGTCGCCCCCGACTTCGCGCGCATCGCCGCGCAGGCGATCCGCCCCGGCGGTCGCGTGCGCCTCGCGACCGACTGGCAGGACTACGCCGACCAGATGCGCGACGTGCTCGACGACGCCCCCGGTTTCGAGCGGGCGTTCGACGGGGAGTGGGCCGAGCGGTTCGAGGGGCGCGTGCTCACCGCCTTCGAGCAGAAGGGTCTGCGCGTCGGCCGCGACATCCGCGACCTCACCTACACGCGGGTTTCGCCGTGACCGCGCACACCGCGGTGCCGGTCCGCGAGCGTTCCACGTGGACGCCCAAGCTGATCCCGGCGCTCGCGGTGTGCCTCGCCGCCCCCGCGCTCTTCGTCGTGCAGATCGTGTGGCTCGGGTGGATCCTGCTCGCCCTCGCCGTGGCATCCGCCGTGCTCGTCGACCGCCTGGGCGGCGTCGCCCTCGCGCGCGGCGAGGAGCCGAGCATCGCCCGCGATGTATCGCTCATCGCGATCGGGCAGTTCATCGTCAGCCTGATCCCGCTGCACGCCGAGCTCGACAACCCCGCGTTCGTGCGTTTCACCCTCGCCCTCGGCGGGGCCGTCGTCGTGCCGTACGTGGTCTCGCGCTTCGTCTACCGCGACTACGCGATCCGTTTCCCCTGGCGCGGGGGAGGCCGCTGGACCTGGTGGCAGTGGGCGTGGCTCGGCGGAGTGATCGTGCTCGGCTATCTGATCCTGCCGTTCTACTTCATCACCTCGGGCGTCTACCGCAACTGGCCCGAGGTGGTCACGGGTGACCTCATCGCGCGCCTGTTCGTCGGTGTCGGCGCGGTGGGCATCTGGGACGAGCTCTTCTTCATCTGCACGGTCTTCGTCCTGTTGCGCCGGCACTTCCCCGACCTCACCGCCAACCTGCTGCAGGCGGTCGTGTTCGTGTCGTTCCTGTGGGAGCTCGGCTACCAGGCGTGGGGCCCGCTGCTGACGATCCCGTTCGCGATCGTGCAGGGCTTCCTCTTCTTGAAGACCCGCTCGCTCTGGTACGTGGTGACCGTGCACCTGCTGTTCGACGCGGTCGTCTTCGGAGTCCTCGTGCACGCGCACAACCCGGATTCGGCATCGATCTTCCTCATCTGATCCCGGATGCCGCGGTGCCCGGGTCCTGCCCAGGTCGGTTCGCTACCCTGGAAGACGGACGCCGACCCGCGTCCCCGGACGACGGATCAGTACCCGGACTGCGACAAGACTGGCCAAGGAGCACCGTCATGTCGTGGATCGTCCTGATCCTGTCCGGAATCCTCGAGGCCGTCTGGGCCACCGCCCTCGGGCGTTCCGAGGGCTTCACCAAGCTCTGGCCGAGCGTAATCTTCGGCGTCGCCCTCGTCGCATCCATGGGCGGCCTCGCCCTCGCGATGCGCGAGATCCCGACCGGCACCGCGTACGCGGTCTGGGTCGGCATCGGTGCAGCCCTCACCGTCGCGGTGGCGATGATCGGCGGCACGGAGGCGGTCTCGGTGGTGAAGGTGCTGCTCGTGCTCGGTCTGGTGGGGTGCGTGATCGGCCTGAAACTCGTGGGCGACACCCACTGATCAGGCCATTTCGCCGAAAGTCAACCGGAGGGAACGTTCGGTTTCATCCGGTACGATCCGACCCAATTGCACTTGTCCGGGCCAGACACCGTCGTCACTCGCCCATGTCTTCCCCTGTGAAAGGTTCCGAGTGAGCGCACCGCCGAGCGAGCTTGCCCCCGCGACCCGCCCGTCACCCGTCATCGGGCGACAGCGCCGCCTTGATCGCGTGCGCGATTCGCGCCTCGGTCGTGCCCTCGTCCAGTACGGGCGCGACGTCATGCGCAAGCCCGAGGGCGTCGTCCCGGTCGAGCGCGGTGCCTTCACGAAGGTCCTGATCCTCTGGGCCATCGCCCGCGTCGTCAACTTCGGCATGCTGTGGGGCTTCTACTCGATCGCCAAGGCCGCGCGCTGGGGCTTCGGGCCCGACAGCGAGCGCCTCGGCACCTTCTGGGACTACCTCACCGGGTGGGACGCCGACCGCTACGGTCAGATCGCCGCTCAGGGCTACCCGATGTCGCTGCCCATGAACGTCTCGGGCGACATCCTCCCGAACAACTGGGCGTTCCTCCCCGTCTGGCCGACCATGATCCGCGTGATCTCCGGGGCCACCGGTCTCGGGTGGCAGCCGGTGTCGGTGATGATGAGCCTGGGCGCGAGCCTCGGCGCCACCTGGCTACTGTTCGTGCTGATGCGCACGGTCACCAAGCCGCAGGCCGCCTGGTGGGCGCTGGTGTTCTTCTCCTTCGCCCCGATGTCGTTCCTCTTCGTCATCGGGTACAGCGAGGGCCTGTTCATGCTGCTGATGTTCGCGGGCATGCTGCTCGCCATCAAGCGGCGTTACCTGTGGATCCTGCCGATCGGGCTCGTCACCGCGTACACGCGGCCGGGCGTGCTCGCCCTGGGGCTCGCGCTGGGCATCGTCTTCCTCGTGCGCTTCTTCCGCCGCAAGGTCGACCCGTTCCCGCTGCGCGAGTGGGCCTCGCTCATGGCGTCGGGCCTCGTGATCGCCGTGGCGGGCCTGTCGTGGAACCACATCGCGCAGTACGTCACGGGGACCCACAACGCCTACATCCGCACCGAGCTCGGCTGGTGGCTCGACTACGTCGGCAACGACGAGTTCACGCCGTTCACGCCGTGGTTCCGCCAGGCGGGAACGCACCTCGGCTTCGTGGGCATCGTTCTCGTGATCGCTCTGCTCGTCGCGTTCGCGGCGCTCATGTGGTCGCGGCCGGTGCGCAAGCTCGGCCTGATGGTCGTGACCTACGGCTTCAGCTACGGCGTCTACATCTTCGCGGTGTTCCTGCCGCAGCAGAGCACGTTCCGACTCCTCATGCCGATGGCGCCGCTGCTGGGCGACGAGCGGTGGTCGTCGACGCCGCGCCGCCGCACGGCCATCCTGGTCGGATGCCTCGTGCTGCAGGCTGTCGCGATCCTGCTGCTGTGGACCCGCGGCAACCCGTGATCCTCATCTGAACGGACGAAAAAGGGCGGTGCCGGAAGGCACCGCCCTTTTCCACGTCGACGGTCGGTCAGTCGGGGCGCCCGCCCGGGTCCACCGCGTCGATCATGTCCTGCTCCACGGCGTTGTCGGCGTCCATCTCGGCCGATCCCACGGCGTCGGCGTCGTCGGTGGCGAAAGCGCCGGGTTCGGAGTCATCGGTTGCTCCGCCGTCGCGGCCCGCCGAGGCCACGGCATCCGGTGACGACGTCCCCGCGCTCGGTGCCGGATTCGGCTCGGCCGGGGAAGGGACGGTCGGTTCCGACGGCGTCGGGGCGAGCGGCTCCGACGGGTTCGGCGGTGTGGGCTCGGACGGGGTCTGGGGGAAGGACGGAGTGCTCATGCCCCGACTCTCGGCGCTGCGAGACGATGGCGCGAGCCCCTTTCGCTTCGGACGGCCGCGGTGTAACCGCCGACCAGTAGGCTTTCCCGGGAACCAGATCGGGGGAACGACGTGTCCACGGCACACGATGTGAGCAGGCGTGAGGCGATCGCGCAGTACCGCCTCGTCGGCGAACCCTCCGAACCCGACCTGCAGGGTCTCGTCGAGCTCGCCGCCACCGTGTGCGGAGTGCCGACGGCGGTCATCAACATCATCGACGACCGCATGCAGCACCAGGTCGCGGCCGTCGGCATCCAGGCCGCGTCGTGCGCGCGGGAAGACTCGATGTGCGCGGCCGTCATCAGCACCCCCGGTCGCGTTGTCGTCCCCGATGCCCGCCTCGATGCCCGCTTCGCCCAGAACGCCTTCGTCACCGGCGAGATCGCGTTCACGCGCTTCTACGCCTCGAGCCCGCTCATCACTCCGGCCGGGGTGGCCATCGGCACGCTGTGCGTCTTCGACACCGAGGTCGGAGAGCTGTCGGATGCCAGTAGTCGGGCCCTCGATCTGCTCGCCCACCAGGTGATCGACGTGCTCGAACTGCGGCGGGCGCAGCGCGATCTCATCGAGTCGAACGAGCAGCTCGAGCACTTCGCGGTGCAGATCAGTCACGACCTGCGCAACCCGCTGACGGCCCTGGCCGGCTTCCTCGAGCTCGCCGCCGACAGCCCCGAGATGGTCGACGCCCCGCGTGCGGCGCAGTCGCTCGCGCGCGCGGAGGCCGCCGCCGGCCGCATGACGTCGATGGTCACCGACCTCCTCGACTTCGCGCGGATGGGCGGGGCGCGACCGCACATCACCCAGGTCGACGTCGCCGAGACGGTCGACGCCGTGCTCGAAGACCTCGACGGCGTCGTCGTGAGCGCCGGGGCCGAGGTGACGGTCGACACGTCGACCCAGGTCCGCGCCGACGACACCCTGCTGCGCGTGCTGCTGCAGAACCTCATCGCCAATGCCGTGAAGTTCACCGTCGCCGCCGACCGGGTCCCGCGCATCGTGATCAGCGTCGAGACCCTTCCCGACGGCTGGCGCGTGAACGTCGACGACAACGGCGACGCGGTCTCCGAAGACCAGCGCGAGCGGGTGTTCGAACCGATGCAGCGCGGTCACGGGGCCGAGGTGCAGGGCATCGGCATCGGTCTGGCGACGTGCCGGCGCATCGTCGAGGCGCATCGCGGCTCGATCGGCCTCGACGAGTCTCCCGCCGGTGGCACGCGCGCGTGGTTCGTGCTGCCCGCTGCCGCCTGAGTCCGTTATCCCGCGACGCGCCGGGGCGCAACCTCCGTGCCACGAGTGCGGACGGAGCCGTAGCGTAGGCCGTGCCGGGCGCGAGCCCGCCCCCGCCGACGAGGAGGAGCGACCCATGGCCCGCAATGTGCGCCTCCTGCGCTGCACGCCCGACGACGTGTTCCGCGTCTTGGCGAACGGCTGGCTGTACCCGCTGTGGGTGGTCGGCACCTCTCGCATGCGCGACGTCTCGGAGCAGTGGCCCGCCGAAGGGGCGACCCTGCATCACTCGTTCGGGTCATGGCCCCTCGTGGTGAACGACACGACGGTGATGCGCGAGTGGGACCCGCCGCGCCGCGCGGTCCTCGAGCCGCACGGCGGACCGATCGGCATCGCCCGCGTCGCGATCGACGTGAAGGCACGGGGTGACGCGTGCGTCGTCCGCATCCAGGAGGAGCCGGTGACCGGCCCGACGAAACTTCTGCCCGACACCGTGTTCGACGCGATCACGCGCTACCGCAACGCCGAGACGCTGCACCGGCTCGCCTACCTCGCCGAGGGCGGGGCGCCCGGAACCTCGGGCGGCTCTGCGGCGGCGGGCTTCGCATCCACCGCCGAGAGGGAGTTGATCCAGCGATGAGCGAGAGTTACGACGCCGTCATCGTCGGGTCGGGCCCCAACGGGTTGGCTGCGGCGGTCACCCTCGCCCGGGCGGGCCTGTCGGTCGCCGTGTACGAGCGGGCCGAGACCTTCGGGGGAGCGGCCTCCACGGCCGAGCTCACCCTCCCCGGATTCCGCCACGACGTCGGCTCGGCGGTGCACCCGCTGGCCCTGGAGTCGTGGTTCTTCCGCGAGTTCGGACTCGAGCGCCGCGTGCCCTTGATCGTGCCCGAGGTGTCGTACGCGCACCCGCTCGACGGCGGGCGCGCAGGCCTCGCCTACCGCGACCTGGCCCGCGCGGCCGACGGGCTGGGCGTCGACGGCCCCGCGTACGAACGCCTCATGCGCCCTCTGGTCGAGCACCTCCGCGGGGTCGCCGACTTCACGGGCAATGCGCTGCTGCGCATTCCGGGCGACCCTCTCGCGGCCGTGTTCTTCGGCCTGCGCGCGCTCGAGCAGGGCGGTCCGTGGTGGAACGCGAGGTTCCGCGACGACGTCGTGCCCAGCATGATCACCGGCGTCTCGGCGCACACGATCCTGCACCAGCCGAGTCTCGCCGCGGGTGGGGCCGGCCTGGTGCTCGCGACGTACGGGCACGGACGAGGCTGGCCGATCCCCGTGGGCGGCAGTCAGTCGATTGCGGATGCCATGGTCGCCGACATCCGCGCGCACGGCGGAGTGCTGCACGCCGGTGTCGAGGTCACCGCGCTCGACGAACTCCCGCCCTCGCGCGCGGTGCTGCTCGACACCACTCCGCGTGCACTGGTGACGATGGCGGGGGAGCGGATGCCGGAGCTGTACCGCCGTCAGTTGGAGCGCTTCCGCTACGGCGGCGGCGTGGCCAAGGTCGACTTCGCCCTCTCGGATGCGGTGCCGTGGGCCCACCCCGACGTCGCCCGCGCGGGGACGATCCACATCGGCGGCACGCGCGCCGAGATCGCGGCGGCCGAGAACGCCGTCGCCCGCGGCGAACTGCCCGACGCGCCCTACGTGCTGGCCGCCCAGCCCACGCTGTTCGACCCCACCCGGGCGCCGGAGGGCAAGCACGTGCTCTGGGCCTATACGCACGTGCCGTCGGGCAGCCCGGCCGATCGGGAAGAGGCGGTCGTTCGCCAGATCGAGCGCTTCGCCCCCGGCTTCCGCGACACGGTGCTGGCGTCTTCGTCGCGCACCGCGACCGACATCCAGGCGTGGAACCCCAACTTCCCCGGCGGTGACATCTCGGCCGGCGCTCCGAACCTCACGCAGTTGCTCGGGCGTCCCGTCTACAGCCCCGACCCGTGGCGTACCCCGATGAAGGGCGTCTACCTGTGCTCGTCGTCGACCAGTCCCGGGCCCGGCGTTCACGGTCTGGCCGGATGGCACGCGGCGTTGAGCGCTCTGCGCCACGAGTTCGGCACGCGCCTGCGACCCGACCTCGCTCCCCGCGACGACCAGCTGCACGCGGCGGCCTCCTCGGCGTCGTAGCCGTGCCCGAGGGCGACAGCGTCTTCCGGCTGCGGCGACGACTCGACGCCGCCACCCGGGGAGTGCGCATCGCCGACGGCGAGCTCCGCTCGGGCAACGCTGCGGGCAGGAGCCTGGCGGGTCTCGGCATCCGGAGCCACGACACCCACGGGAAGCACCTGCTGACGCGGTTCGACGACGGGTCGACGCTGCACACCCACCTGCGGATGCAGGGGAGCTGGACGATCACCCGCGCGGGCCGGACGCTGCCGACCGCCGTGCGCGAGAAGGCGCGCGTGCGGTTCCGCCTCGACGACGGGCGCGAGGTGTGGGGCCTCGATCTCCCCGTGGTCGACCTCGTGCCCACGGCCCGCGAGGTCGACGTCGTCGGCTTCCTCGGCCCGGATCCGCTGCGCGACGACTGGGACGCCGCCGAAGCCGTGCGGCGCCTCTCGGTGCACCCCTCGCGGCCCTTCGTCGCGGCGCTGCTCGACCAGTCGCTGATCGCCGGCCTCGGCAACCTGTGGGTGAACGAGCTCGCCTTCCTCCGCGGCATCCACCCCTTCGCACCCATCGGGGCGACCGACCTCGACGCGCTCGTGGAGCTGGCGGCGCGGTGCCTGCGCGTCTCGGCGACGGTGCCCGGGATGTATCAGGTGACCACGGGGAACGCGCGCAAGGGAGCGTCGCACTGGGTGGCCGGTCGAGCCGGGCGGCCCTGCCTGCGCTGCGGCACGCGCGTGCGCGTGCGCGATGAGGTGGCGAACGATCCCGAGCAGCGTCGCACGTGGTGGTGTCCGCGGTGCCAGCCGATGCCCGAGGGGCCCGATGTCGGAGGTTCCGGGTAGAACGGAACCATGGCCGTCGAACGCGAGAACCTGTTGCGGGTCACCCGCATCTACGCCGAAGACGCCGCTCTCGAGCTCGAACGCGGGCGCGAGATCGTGGCACGCTGGCCCGAGGCCGACATCGTGCCGATCACCTCGCACTGGCAGATCCCCGAGGTGCACGGCGACGAGACCAACGTCGCCCGGTGGGTGCGCATCAAGACCGAGGCGCTCGTGCTCGGGGTCAAGAAGAGCGTCGTCACGCGGGTGAACGGCCGCTCGGCGGACTTCATCGCGCCGTCGCTCTCGAACGGGTGCGCGATGGCCTGCAGCTATTGCTACGTTCCGCGACGCAAGGGCTACAGCAACCCCATCACGGTGTTCGCCAACGTCGAGCAGATCTCGCGCCACCTCGCGCGCCATGTGGCGGCGCGCGGGGCCAAGACCCAGCCGAACCAGTGCGACCCCGACGCGTGGGTGTACGACATCGGCGAGAACGGCGATTGCTCGGTCGACGCGATGATCAGCGAGAACGTCCGCGACGTGTGCGACCTGTTCCGCATGATGCCGACGGCGAAGGTGTCGTTCGCGACGAAGTTCGTCAATCGCGATCTTCTCGCGTGGGATCCCGCGGGTCGCACCCGCGTGCGGTTCTCGCTCATGCCGGCCGGCACGGCCCGCGTCACCGACCTGCGGACCACGCCGATGTCTGAGCGCATCGCCGCGATCAACGACTTCGTCGACGCGGGCTTCGAGGTGCACGTCAACTTCTCGCCCGTCATCCTCACGCCCACCTGGCTCGCCGACTGGGAGCAACTGTTCGACGAGCTCGACGCGGCGCTGCACGCGCGCGCCAAGGCGCAACTCGCGTGCGAGATCATCTTCCTCACGCACAACGAGGCGCTTCACGAGGTCAACCTCGGGTGGCACCCGAAGGGCGAAGACCTGCTGTGGACGCCCGAGGTCCAAGAAGAGAAGGTGTCGCAGAACGGCGCGACGAACGTGCGTTATCGCCACCCGCTGAAGGCGCAGAGCGTCGCCGCGCTGACGGAGCTGGTGGCGCGCAAGCTGCCGTACTGCCGGGTGCGCTACGCCTTCTGACGACGCGTTGCGGCGGTCAGCTGATGTCGCCGGCGGGCGAGCCCTCGGTCGTCGCCGCTTCGTCGGCGTCGTGCTGGGCGGCCGCGCCCTCTTCGGGCGATTCGCTGCCCGCGCCGGCGGAATCGTGGTCGGGCGTGCTCTTGTCGTGGGTGGTCATCGCTTCTCCTCGCGTTCGACGTATCGGCGACGCTCGCACGCGGGCGCCCGGGTGACAAGGGGGTCGACGCGCCTCTTCGGACACGTCGGGGGTCAGAGCGGGGTGACGCCGTAGCGCTCGCGGAAGTCGGCGGTCGCCGCCTCCTCGAAGTCGTCGGCGTCGTCGCGCAGGTCAATGTCGCCCATCGCGATCACAGCAGCGGCGCGAGGGCGCCGGCGGTCAGGGCGAAGGCCAGGGCGGTGCCGCCGACCGCGGTCGCCGTCAACACGCTCGCACGCTCGAAGCGGTGTCGACGGGCGGTGTTCGCGGGGTGGGAGGTGGTGCGCAGCGAAGCCTTCGCGGCGCTCAGGGCGTCGTAGCGCCCGATCGGAATGCCGTGCGCGTCGCGCGAGACATACCCGCCCGAAACGGCGTCGACGCAACCGAAGTACTCGCCGCCGCGGTGGGCGACCCAGAATCCGGTGTCGACGTTGGCCCAGAGCACGCGAGCGGCGCCGAGGGTGGAGGGGATGGATGCCGTGGTCATCTCAGGCCGCCACAGACAGCGAGCGGCGACGCGCAGGTGCCGTCGTTCGCGTGGGGTTGACACGAGGCGACGCCTCGCTGGTGGGGATGTCGACGCGGAGGTCGACCACCAGGCCGGCGGAGGAGTTGGCCATGTCGGCCATGTTCTTCAGCACGGTGGCGTTGAGGGTCTCCGGCTCGGCGCTGTCGAAGACGAAGCGCATCGGGATCGCCGGCTGGAGCCAGAGGGTGGAGCGGCCGGGGGTGCCGTCGACGTGCGTCCAGCTGAGGGTGAAGCTCTCGCTGCGGCGGAGCTTGGTCGTGACGACGACCTTGAGGTGGGACAGCAGGCGGTCCGGGATCTGGATCGACTCGGTTGCGGTGCCGTAGTACAGGTGGCCCATGGGGAACTCCCTTCGGAAGCGATTAGCTGTGTTTAGAACATACTCGATTAGTAACTAGTTTGTCTAACTATTATTTCGGGTGTACAGTTCCGGGAAGAGCGGGGAGGAGTGTGTCATGACAGACGTCGAAACCACGTCCCGCGGACTCACGCCCACGGGAACCGACGAGGTCACCTACTGGTACGGAGACGAGCCGAGCGATCGACGACACCGCAGCAAAGCGGTGCTCGAGGCTTTGCGCATCTATCGCGCCGCCGAGGTGGCGATGCGTCGTCGTACCCGCGACTCCATGTCGATGGGCGAGAACGAATTGCTCGTGCTGCGCTACCTGCTTCGCGACTCCACGCGGCGGGTGCGGCCGGGGGAGCTGACGAGGTATCTCGGGCTCTCCACGGCATCGACCACGGCGATCCTCGACCGTCTCGAGCGGTCGGGTCACATCACGCGGTCGAACAACCCCGACGACCGCCGCAGCATCTTCATCCAGGCCACCCCGCGCGCTCACGCCGAGGTGCGACAGACGCTCGGCAACATGCACGACCGCATGCTCGCCGCCGTCATCGACATGACGCCCGACGAGTCCGCAGCGGTCGTGGCGTTCCTGCAGCGCATGAGCGACGCCGTCGACGGCGTCGCGGTCGAGACCCCGGCGGTCGATTCGCCGTGATCTATGTGCTCGTCGGCGGCCCGCGCGACGGACAGCACGTGGATGATCTGCCCCGCGGTTACCGCCTCTCCCTCAGTGACCCGCAGCCCGCACCCTTCGGCGAGTTCGACACCGTGCGGGCGGTGTGGTTCGAGCTCGACGAGGCCATGTTCCGCACGACGCAGCGTCGCGACTGAGCCGTACTGCACGGGGAGTCGCGAGGCAACCCACCGGCGGTGCGGGGCGCGAGGCCGCAGTGTTGCAGCATGCGATGCGTGACTTATGCCGGCGAGACCGTGATCACCACCGACGACGTCGCGGCGTCACTGGTCGAGCTGACCGCGGCGGTCGCCAAGGAGGGCCAGGCCGAGGCCGTGAGCATTCCGATCGTGACCGACGACAAGAAGGTCGCACAGGCTGAGCTCGTGATCGGCGTCGGCAACGACGTCTTGTCGGCACCCCTCGAGTGGGATGACGAGCAGCCCGACTTCTCGCACGCCGCGAAGGAGCTGAAGGAGCACCGGCTGTTCCCCCGACCGCACCTGCGCGCCGTCGACCCCGATCCTCACGCCGACGACGAGCCCATCGACTGGGACTTCGATCAGCCCACGCAGGCCTGAGCACGCACCGGGTGATTTCCGCCGCCGCGCGGGTGAGCAACGAATTGATGCTTGCCCGCCGCGGAGGCATCCGTTATGTTCGCAAGTCCGTGCCGCCGGCACGGAAGGCCGAGAGGACGAGACGATGACCGCCATGCGCGATCTGCGTCAGGAGCAGCAGGGAACGAACAAGTCGTTCCCTCTCTCGTCGTACCCTCCGGCGCCGGTCGTCTAGAGCTCTTTTGCTCACGCCCCGCACCGTCAGGTCGGGGCTTTTCTCTTTCCCTCGTAGGGGAGGCGTCTCGATCCGAGGCCGCTCCCGCGACGTCTACGGGACACCCGCACGACGTCAACGCACGAAGGAAAGGAACCATGCAGAAGCTCACCGAACGACTCGTGTCGTGGGCGAGCCTGATCGACGACAAGACCGTCGAACAGGCCCGCACCTCGTCGCGGATGCCGTTCATCCACCCCCACATCGCCCTCATGCCCGACGCCCACCTCGGCCTCGGCGCGACGGTCGGCTCGGTCATCCCCACGCTCGGGGCGATCATGCCGGCCGCCGTCGGCGTCGACATCGGCTGCGGCATGATCGCCGTCAAGACGCAGTTCACCGCCGCCGACCTCGACGGACGCGACCTGTCCGAGCTGCGTCAGCAGATCGAGCGCGCCATCCCGCTGTCGGCCGGCCGCGACAACCGCAAGATCGTCGCGACCGCCGAACCGCGCATCGCCGAGCTCGAAGACCGCGCCGAGAAGGCCGAGTTCGATCCGGCGTCGTACGCGGGGCACTGGCGTCACCAGCTGGGGTCGCTCGGCAGCGGCAACCACTTCATCGAGATCTCGCTCGACGAGAACGACGACGTGTGGATGTTCCTGCACTCCGGGTCGCGGGGCATCGGCAACCGCATCGCGAAGCACCACATCGGTGTCGCGCAGCGCCTGGCGAGGCAGTGGTGGATCGAGCTGCCGCATCCCGACCTCGCGTACCTGGTCGAGGGCACGCCGGAGTTCTCGCGGTACATCCGCGAACTGCGGTGGGCCCAGCACTTCGCGCTGCTCAACCGCGAAGAGATGATGGACCGCGTCGCGAACCAGCTCGGTCGGTTCCTCGACACCCCTGTCGAAGAGCGCGAGCGGATCAACTGCCACCACAACTTCACCGAGTCCGAGATGCACTTCGGCAAGCGGGTGTGGGTCTCGCGCAAGGGCGCGATCATGGCCGACGAAGGTCGGCCGGGCCTGATCCCGGGGTCGATGGGCACCGCGTCGTACGTGGTGGAGGGGAGGGGCGACCCGGTGTCGCTCAACTCGTCGCCGCACGGGGCGGGCCGGGAGTACTCCCGGTCGGCCGCGCGAAAGACCTTCACGCACGAGCAGCTGCGTGAGGCGATGCGCGGCATCGAGTACCGCGACACCGACGCCTTCCTCGACGAGATCCCGCAGGCCTACAAGCCGATCGACCGGGTCATGGCCGACGCCGCCGACCTGGTGAGCGTGCGACACGTGCTGCGGCAGATCGTCAACGTGAAGGGCGACTGAACCGGATGCCACGGGCGCGAGCGAGCGCCCGTGGCATCCGTCTGCGATCCTCCGAATGTCGTTCTTCCGGAGGATGCGGGAGCGTCCTCGGTCGGTGAGCATGGAAGGGAGCTTGCGAAGCCGCGCGGGCCGTCACTTCCCCCCTGGAGTGCGAACCATGTCACCTGAGTCCGTGTCACCACAGCAGGTCGCCGACCGGCGAGAACGACAGCGCGCGTGGATCCGTCTCGCGAGGGAACGCCTGTCGGCGTTCGTCCTTAGCTCGGCGGGGGAGGTCGACGCCGCGTCCCGCGAGGCCGAGACGGCCCTGCGCGAAGCCGTGTCGTCGGGAGCCGCGATCGAGACCATCTCGGCCGAGCTCGAGGTCAGTCCGCGAGCTCTGCAGGCGATCGTCGACGGCTCCGTGCCGTTGCGCAGCCTGCACCCCGACGACAGCCTGCGGCCCGCCTGAGTCGACGCCGGCCGTCTCGAGCGGGGTTACGCTCTGTCGAGAGCGTGCGGCGAGGAGGCGACGGCATGAGCGAACGCCGGTTCGAGTGGGGTGGGCTGAGCGCCGACCGCGGCGACTACGTCACTGCCGCCGAGGCGCTGGCCATGCTCGAGGTGCTCGCGCTCGCGCAGGCCGATCTGGCGGTGACGACCGAGCTGCGCGACGGCGCCGCGTGGGCGCGGTTCGCTCGCGGTGACAGGTGGGCGCTGGTGTCGACCCCCGGGTCGCGCTGGTTCTCGGTCGAGACCGACACCGGCCATCGCGTGCAGATCGTCGATGCGAACTCGTCGAAGGACCAGAGCGCGCAGTTGCTCGCGGTGTACGTCGACGTCGCCGAGGCCTACGTGCGCGGTGACGCCGAGCCGGTGCGCGGCCGGGGCCTGGCCGGCTCCACGCTCACGGTCGACGTGAACGGCCGGCAGGTCATCCTCACGCAGGCCATCGGTCGACGCGTGCGGGGACTCTTCGGCCGCTAGAGCCGGCGGCGGTCGCGGTCAAGCCGGTGCCTCCGCCGGGTCGCGGTTGCGAGGCTGGAGGTCCACGCGACGAAGGGACCCGCATGAGCGACCAGCAGAACTCCACCCCCGACGACGCCGCCGACCTCGGCGACGACGACACGGTCAAGCCCAGCCAGGAGAACGACGTCGACGAAGAGGCCAAGGCGCCGTCGAAGGACGACCCCAACGCCGACCACCAGGCCACCGGCATCGGCGTCATCGGCGACGAGTGATCCGGATGCCGCGGGGTGGTGCGATCGCGCGCCCCGCGGCACCGATCCGCGTCGGGGTGGCGCCGGGCGCGGTGATAGCCTTGACCGGTCCGCCTCCGTAGCTCAGGGGATAGAGCGTTGGTTTCCGGTACCAAAGGTCGCAGGTTCGATTCCTGTCGGGGGCACCAGGCGAGACAAGGGATCGCGGGTCATTCAGACCCGCGGTCCCTTTCTTCATGGCAACAGGGTGGCAACATTCGCTGAGCGGCGGGCCTGATCGAGAGCGGCCGCGACCGCGTCCAGATCGTCGTCGAACAGGTCCGCGTAGGTGTCGAGCGTCATCGCTGCGGACGCGTGACCGAGCATTCTCTGCACGGCTTTCACGTGTGCGCCGGCCTGCACGGCTAGGGAGGCGGCCGTGTGGCGCAGGTCGTGCGGGGTGATCCTCGGGAATGTCCGGTCTGCGTCGCGCGCTCGAGCTACGGCGCCGGTGAACCACCCGTTGCGGGACGCGGGGAGCTTCACGTGGATCTTCCCGTCTCCGAACAGCAGATCGTCGCGACTCTTGCCTTCGGCGAGCTTCGCAATCGGCAGCGCGAGGAACTCGGGGTAGGGGACCGACCTCGAGCGGTGCGTCTTCGGAGTGCCGACGTGGACGAGGCCCGCGACTAGGACGGCGTTCTCCTCGACCTTCACGCGCCGTCTGAGCGCCTCTACGTGCCGCACCCGTAGTGCAGTCGCCTCGCCCCATCTGAGGCCCGTGTAGGCCAGGAAGAGGACGAGGGTGGCGTGCTGCGGGCGAGTGGCGTCGACGAGCTGCTGTACCTGCTGGTGCGACAGGTAAACGCGCGGCTTCGTGGAGCCCTTCGCTGGGAGGTCGACGTCACGGGCCACGTTGCGCGCAAGACGGCGATCGCGGACGGCGACGTCGAGGATGCCGGCTAAGACGCCATGGGCACGCCTGACGGTCGTCGAGCTCGCCGTGCGCGCGGGTGCGTCACCCTTGGCTCTGCCGGTTGTAGTGCTGGCAAGCTCGGAGATCCACGTCTGTACCTCGCTGTGCCGGATGCTGCCGACGGTGCGAGTCCCCCATCGTGGTTCGACGTGCGTTTGCCAGGCGGAGACTAGGGGCAGGTAGCTAGACGGTTTCAGCACGCCCTCACGGTCTCGGAGCCAAATTTCGCCTAGGTAACCCACCGTCGCGGATGCCGACGACGGGTCGATGTATTCGCCCCGGTCTTTCGATGTCTCGACCTCGCGCAGCCGGCGCTCTGCATCCGCCTTCCGAGCGAAGCCGCGCTCCTGGGTCTGAGAGTGATCAGGGCGCCGGTAGACGATCCGGTAGAGCTTCTTGCCAGCCTTCGTCTCGTAGGCGTAGACGCTACCCATCGGCCTGACCATAAGTGCCGAGCAAGCCCTGAGACCGCGCGCGCCGGATCCAGAGAGTCGCAGTCGGCGCCGTGAGTCCGAGGGCATTCTGTACGGCGAAAGCCGGAGACAGATTGAGGATCTGGGCGTAGCGGTAGACACGAGCTGTTGCGAGCATGGCCTCCCGCGACGAAGGTCCACCGTCGACGATCTCAGATCTCGCCGCGGACACCTGTAGCGGATCGAACAAGTCGCCGGCCGACAGCGTGACCTCCGCGTATCCGTCGAGAGCGTCTCTGAGGTGAGCCAGGATCGGCATGTCTCGGAGGCGGGCCCCCGTCACTTCGTTCGATTCGCCGTGGTTCCCGAGCGCGAAACCGGCGATGTAGTAGCGCCCGAGCTTTTCGCCATACCGAACCTCGAGCCGGATCGTTGAGCCATCGAGGGGGTCTTCGCCGACCGCAGTCACCTCTCGCCATACGACGAGATCAGGCTCCGTGTGTACGCGGCCGCCGCTGTAAGCGAGAGGTTTCCAGACCCATGTCATGAGTGAAGCCTATTACGGTGACCCGTCATGCTTGCATTATGGTCCTGTGACGTGGTTCAATTATGCACCAGTGACGCAGGACCATAAGACCGAAAGGCATGAACCATGACCGAGACGTATCTCACCCCGCACCAGGTCCACGACAGGTGGCCATTCCTATCCGTAGGGCACCTCGCCCAGCTGAGGTTCATCGGTGCAGCCGAGCACGGCAAGGGGCCCAAATTCCTCAAGCCCACACCCCGAACCGTCGTCTATCGGGAGTCGGACGTAATTGCGTGGCTCGAAGCATCCGAGCGCACGAGCACCGCCGCGGTGTCGCGGTGACCACGAAGAAAGCCCCCGGCGCCGTTGCAGCGGCATCCGAGGGCGAAGACCAGGACCCCTGGAGAGGAACGATCATGCACATCATCCCTGAAACCGACGACGCGCGCCAGATGGTGCGCGAGTGGGCTGCGAAGGCAGTCGCATCCGAGTGCTCGTGCGGGACGCCGATCGTCGACACCGTCATCGAGCGCGGACACGCAGAGCACGAATACCACGCCCCCACTTGGCCCCAGCAGCTCACCCCGTGGTGGGCGAGCAAGACCACCGTCAGCTACCAGGGCCTCGGCGAAGCGGGGGTCACGTTCACCTCGGGCTACGGAGAGACGGTCATCTCGGCGTTCGTGACGGTAATCGTCAGCCGGCGGCACGCGCACCTCAACCCCGGCAAGGACGTCGGCGAGTGGATCGAGTACGGCCTCGAGGTCAACATCTCCGAACCGCACGAGGGCATGACACTCGTCGAGGCTGAGGGCGTGCTGTTGTCGCTCTCGCGATCGGTGGCTCGCCTCCGTCAGATCAAGACGGTCGGCGCATGACCGCCCCGAAATCGGAGACGCAGGGCCAAGCCGAGGCGTGGCAGCAGGTGTGCCGGCTCGCCGAACGCGCGGGCTTGTGCTCGCGCTGCGCCGCACAACTCGCATGGGGCGCCCAGGAAGGGTCGGGCGGGTTCTCGTCGATCCACGCTCCGTGCGCACCGTGCACGGTGGTCATGCTCGAGTGGCCTGTTGCTCGGTCGAATGGGTGGCGTACCCCGCGCGGGAAGCTCTCGCTACCCCGCACCTGGTCTGAGGACGTACCGACGAGCCGCACAGAGTCGCCCACGGCCAATCCTGCGGAGGTGTGAGCGTGTGGTCCGTCCCTCAGTGCGGTGGCTGTTCCGCAGCCGCCGACTCACCCGCCTCGGGCTCACGCCCGGCCAGTCGCTCGTTCTCGTCGTCCTCGTCGACCACGCCGACGCGACGGGCCTTAGCTTCCCCGCGCAGCAGACGATCGCGGAGGAGTCAGGCATGGAACGGTCGGGCGTCCGCAAAGCCCTCACCGCTCTCGTCGACTCCGGCGTCATCGAGGTCGTTGAGCCCGGTGGACCTCGCAAGTCGGCACGGTATCGGATCTCGTCGGCGGTCGGGTTATGGGCCACTGGGTAGCCCATACGGTGGCCGCGGTTATGGGCCACTGGGTATGCCGTATCGCCCGAACCGTTATGGGCCACCCAGTGGCCACGAAGTAATAAGCACTCACGTTCGCGGCTCTGCCGGACTGTGGCGGCGCCTCCCGGCGCCTCCCGGCGCCTCCCGGCGCCTACCCGCTCGCTCCGCTCGCTTGTGTGTTCGAAGGGACCATCCATGATGCTCATCGCCACGATCGGCCGGCTTGCCGGGCGATGCCCCTCCGGCGAGGAGGCTCAGCCCAACGTCACGCTGAGAGCACGGCAGCATCGCGGACATCACATAACCGCGTGCTCGCGATCTTGCCCGCTCCCGCGGGCGCTGGCTGGGGATGACGAGCAGGAGCACACTCACCTGTCGTCGCTGGCCGACAGTCGCCGAGATGGATGTAACCCGCGGGGACGCCCAGCCCAGCCACGGTGCGCGCGAACAGCGACTCAGGCGAAGACGAGCACACACCCCACAACGACGACAACCAGGAGCGCGAGACCCGCGATCGTCCACGGCAACGCCACGCGATCGAACAGTCGCCCGCGCGCCACGCCTCGCGACCGAGCCGAACGAACCGCACCGGTGAGCATGAGCACCAAGCTGATCCACAGCGCGAACGCCAGACCGATGAGAGCAGGAAGCATGCTCCACATCATCCCCTCCCCACCGAAAATCCAGCGTCCCGACCGTGGGAACGGACCACCACCGAGGGGTGTTCCCCTCCCCCCGGGTGTGACGGCGGTTTTTACCCACCGGGGGGTCACACGCGCGAGGGGTGCGCGTTCCCGCTTCCTGACTGGGATCGCGGGGGTGTCGGAGGGTGTGACAACTCCCCCCGAAACTGCACCTGAATCAGCTTCGATTTGGGGTCGAGATGGGGGTGAGGCGCGATGACGCGCGCGTGCGAAGAGTGCGGCGGGGCGATGCCGGCGACGTCGACGCCGCAGCGGCGGTTCTGCTCGGATACCTGCCGGTATCGGAACCGGGATCAGCGGCCGGAGACGAAGGCGGCGGACAACGAGCGGCACCGTCGCCGGTATCACTCGGATGCCGCTTTCCGAGCTCGGCACAACGCAGCGTGCGAGCGTCGACGGCTCGCGCGCCTCGGACGGGAGGCGGAGTCATGAGCGCGCGGTCGGATGAGTCGCTCGCGTCCGAGGCGGCACGGCGGCGTCGTGAGCTGCGAGAGGAGCAGGGCCGGCACGCCACGACCCGGGCACTGCTCGAGAGCGCGAACCGGCTCTTGCTCACTGTCGCTCTGTGCGATCGCTTGGCCGACCCGCGCGACTTCGACCTCATCGTCGGGATGGGCCAGGTCGTCAACGCTCGCGGCTCGATCGACTGGGCGCGGGTCGACGCGCTCGTGGAGGTGTTGCTCGATGAGCGACCGCATCTCGCCGCGCCGCGCACGGAGGCTCCGTGGCGGCCGGGGTCGACGGCGTTACAGTGGATGCAGGCGGAGACGTGACGGGCCAGGGGCCGACGTTCACCGGCCAGGAGCCCAGGGGGCAACGCGCGACAGGCCAGGGGCCGGCGCGGCAGTCGTACAGACACCCGGAGGCATCCGTGTCCCACTCCACCTACCTCGGTATCGAGGTCGAAGACCCCCGCTTCGACGCAAGCATCCGCCTGAACGGTCAGCCCGTCGCCGCAGCCCGTATCGGCGGTCGCACCGCCCGCGGGGCGTCCAGCGTCACTCGCAAGGACTTCACTGACCGCCTCGGCCTCCCCGAGGACGCGACGAACGCACAGTTCATGGCTGCTCTCGATGCTCGTCTCACTGGCCGACCTGCGGCCGCGGCAGAGTCGGCTGAGGACGCGCTCTACGCCCGCGTCACCGGTCAGGCCACGGCCCCGACTCCGGCGCCGGTCAACATGACGGATGACGCCCTGTGGGGTCGTCTGTTCTCGAAGCCGGCGGCCTGACCATGGCCACGGTACCGACCGTCACGCAGCTGGGCCTGATCGAGTTCGCGGAGGCGTGCCGCGGCCTCGACCTCGAGCCACCCGCGGCCGTCACCCGAGGTCTCGCGCTTATCGACGCGGCCGAAGCGGTCGCCACCGAGAAGCCGCTGACTGACCTCCTGCAGATGGACGTCGACGACGTCGCTCCGCTCGTGGCCGAGGTGTCCCTCCGCCGTCACGTGAGCATGGGCCTCGACCCCGATGGCCTCGGCGTCGGCGTGGAGAAGTTCACGGCACAGGTGCTGCGCGAGGTGCGTTCGGCGGCCGTGCCCGACCTTGACGGGCTGATGGAGGCGCTGCGCCCGCAGTTCGACGAGTTCGCCAAGCCGCTGACCGTGGCTGCGCAGAAGCATGGCTTCACTCTCGCCACCACATCGGATGACGTGATTAACCGGTCGGCCGAGGCGATCGAGGCCTGGCGGGCGCTGCGTCATGCGGGCGCGGCGATGGAACCGATCGCGGAGTTCTGGCGCCTGACCGCGGACGTCTTCGGACTCGCTCCAAGCCGCCGCCTGAACACGTCGCGTCAAAACGCGATCGAACACCAGTACGCCGCCAACATCTCCGTGTGTTTCGCGGCCGGCGAGAACTGGTCGCTCGACGGGGAGTACGTCACCCACGAGTACCGCACCCACGTCGACTGGCTCGCCGTTGCACGGGAAGGGCTCCGCCTGAACACCCCGTCGGAGGTGTCAGCGAAGGTCGAGGCACGGCAGAAGCGGAACTTCCAGGCGGGTCTACGCGCGGCCGCAGCGGCGTCGGCGGAGCAGACCGAGGCGCAGCGCGAGACGCTCCGCCGGGGTCTCGAGTCCGGCCGGGTCGGCACGACCCGCTGACCTATGACTTCGGTCTCGCTGCCCGCCCGCCGCCCTTTCTCGGTCTGGGGCTGGCGAGACCGTCCGGGTGATGAGCATCGGTCGACCGCACACGTGGTTTGCTCACCACCCATTTCTGAGGGGCTGACGCTGGGCGGGGTCAGCCCCTCACCCATACTCACGAATACCAGCACGAAAGGGCCGGCACATGGCCATCACCAACCCGAATGACAGCCCGCTGCTGAGGCGCATCGAGGCACTCGAGCAGCTGCTGCAGGCGAACCCCAACCGGTCACTGTCCGTCGAACGCGGCGTCACCGAGTACTACGACCAGAGCATGCTGCTCATCACCGACTCGAACCTCCGTGTCGTTGGCGTCGCGTACGTCGAGGGCCGGCTCGAGGGTGAGGGGACGTTCTCCTGGTCGGGCCCCGCGCTGCTGGACGGTCCCGTCGAGATCACCGACACTCTCCGGGTGCTGGCGGCGACCACCCTCGAGGCCGTCACGCGGCTGCTGTCCGAGCTGCAGGTCGAGGGCAAGATCACCGCCGGCGATGTTCGCATCGAGGACGGCAAGGTCTACGTCGGCGATGCCATGGTGCTCGACCCGGCCGTCGACGGCGGCGCGGCCCTGTTCTCGAACGGATCCAAGCTCTACTCCAACACCACCGCGATCGGCCTCCGCAAAGGATCGTCCGCCGTCACCGTTGGCGACTCGATCGCGTCGCTGCTCGCGGGCGGGAAGGCGATCACGGTCGGCTCGGACCGGATCGACGTGCTCGGCCTGCGCGAGGTCGCCGCCGGACCCGGCGTCCGAACGCTCGGCATCACGACGTCCGACGAGCTCGTCATCGTCTCGGGCAGTGCATAGCCGCGAACCGGATGACCAACATCGCGTGTTCCTCGCGTCAGTAGCAATCGACGGTGTTGATGCGAACTGAGTCGGCACCGTCTTCCAATATCTGCAGGTGAGCCGCAGCAATCTCGCCTGCTCGCACTCCCGAGAGAAGGTCGTTGGTCATCCCCACCACCACTCCGGAGGACAAGGTGCTCCCCTCGACGTAGAGCGCGGACGGACAGCCTGTGACGGTAAGGACGTAGTAGTAGGTGCAGGCTGTGTAGCCGCACGTGTACTCCTCCTTTGCAGCGAATTTCCCGTACAGCGAACCCGACTGAATGACGCTCCACCCTGCCGCCTCCTGCGACTCATCCCGCATCTCGGCCGCCGTTTTCGCAGGCGGCGCGGCCGGGGCGGGCTGCGCACCGGATTCGGCGTGGGGCGATGCCGATGACACGCCGCCGCCCGTAGCTGCCGTCGACCCGGACCCGTTCACGCCAGCGACCGCGAATCCGATGACCATCATGAGTAGGCAGAACCCGAAGATTGATCCGATCGTGACGCCAATGACACCCATTACCGATAGCCCCTTGCGGGCGGCGGGCGGATTATTCTGCGGGCGGGGCATCGTAGCCCCGGTCCAGGCCTCTCCCGTCCACCAGCGGAGCTGGTTTGAGTGGTCGGGATCGGGATACCACCCCGGGCGCACGTTCACCATGGGCAGACCCTACCGCGCTGGGTGAGCGTCTTACGCTGCCTCCGGGTGCCCTGCCTGTACCGTCATCCCAACAGATGGGGGCATTCGTGAGTAACGGTGAGCGCTGGACAGATCATGACGACGCGCAGGTCGTCGCTGAAGGACTACCGACCCAGAGCCCAGTGCGAGCGGTGCAGGCGCTTCTCAACGCTCTGACCTCCGACGATCCCGAGGCTGGTGTTGTGCTGACATCGCTCGTCACACCCGAGAACGCCGATCAGTGGGGCCCCGGGTTCGCCGACGGCAGGAGATGGGCGGACGCGGCTGAGATCCGCATCAGCACAAGCCCTCGCTACGGCTACAACGCGCCGGACGTGGCCTACGTGAAGCTAGTCCCCGAGGATGGACGGCCGTGGGTTGTTGGCGTCGCTCGCGACGATGACGCTCTCGCCTGGGTGTCGCTGGTGTGGCGACCCGAGATATCTCACTGGGGCCCGCTCGCGAGCTGGCGGGTGCACAGCATCGGTGCCCCGATCGATGTGTCCGAGATGCCACGTACAGCTGAGGGCGTAGACCCTCGGACCCTGTGAGCGCTGAGCTATGACGTGGCAGATATTGGCGGCGTTCGCCGTTCCAGTGTTAGGTCTCCTCGGCTCTCTTCTAACCAGCAGTCGTGACCCAGGCGAGTATCGAAGGCTCAAGCACGCTGCCGACGCGCTCGGGGCGGCGCCGTCCAGCTCCTCTGCGGCGTCAGCCCTAGATCAGCTGGTGACCGTGCACGCGAACGCGCTAAGGAGTCGAGCCGAGGTGAGGATCGCGAGGAAGCTAAACGTCGCCAATCTCGTACTCGCGATTTTCTTCGCGGTCGGCGGCGCTGTCGCCGCATTCTGGCTGTGGAACTGGGCTGCCAGCGTATGGGGAATGCCTATTGCGTGGGTGGTCATCCCACTGTGCGTTTTTCTCGCCTTGGCCAATGCTCTTGTCGTCGGCGCGGCGTTCACGATGATCTACAAACCACCGCCGCCAAAAAAGCCGGGCCGGGCCGCCGCCGCCTCCTAGGACATGACCGTGGCGCGTTCCGCGCGCCACATCGGTGGGTGCCTCAGACCAATCCGCGCTCTCGATACCCCTCCACTCGTGAGACGTACTCAGCACGCCGATGCCGCTGATAAGGCGTCTGTAGGTCCGGCCGGTTGGTGATGTCTATGCCGTCGCGGTGCGGCCGTTCCCATGGGGGTTCGTCGCCGGCGCGGAGGTAGGTGAGCTCGCGGTCGACGTCGACGCGGCCGAGAATGGCGTTGTCACGGGGATCCATGGCGGCCACGGTAGGCGCGCCCTCCGACATCCCTTACGAGCGGGCTTCCGATATTTCGTCGCCCTGTGCATCGGCGTCGTTGAGGACGCGAGAGGCGCAACGGCCCTTGCATCCAGTACATTTCAGGGCATGGAAGCGGAGTGCGACGGATCAGAGGTGGTCATCCGTTTCTCTCCGTTCCTCGCCCACAGGCTGGAAGAAAACGCGCAAGACACTTTCGACGACGATCAGGATCGGGGCGTGAATCCGCCCAGGTACGGAGTCTCAGTCATCGCTGGCTACTGTGAGGACGGCGAGGATCTGGAAGCGACCATCACCCGTCTCACGAAGCAGACCACGCTCCGGGGCAAGCGGATCGCCGTCGTGACCGGAACAATGTTGCGGCGCGAGGGGTTCGACCTAGTGAAGGACCCCACGACGAAGGAGCCACTTCATCACCTCGTAGGCGAGGACCCGTTCTCGGCCCCGCCTAGGGTAGACGTACTAGCATCACTGC
Organism: Microbacterium algihabitans; assembly: GCF_032464975.1. NCBI lineage: Bacteria > Bacillati > Actinomycetota > Actinomycetes > Micrococcales > Microbacteriaceae > Microbacterium > Microbacterium algihabitans. The sequence continues at coordinate 175,742 of NZ_JAWDIU010000001.1, read as the reverse complement.
TGGATGATAACCGGACAGGCAATCCGGCTTGGATGGAAGGTGCCGCATGAATCGCACGCGGGTCGAGATCGACCTAAATTCGCTCCGTCCTGATGGGACTACGCGAGTGCGACTGACGCGCGCCGACGGGCCGCTCAACGTCGGTCAAATGGTGACGGCCTTCGAAAGCGAAGACGGTGTCGCCGCACTCGCCCTGGTGTCGCGGGTTGATTCTGCAACCGGTTCGGCCTTCTTGATCGTCAATCGCGAATCCATGCGCGATGACGACGGGTCCTTGGATCGTCCGGCGCTGTCGTATGGCGCCAATCGCGCGGTGGCTCACGTGGAGAACGTTCGGGCAGCGCGAAGCCAGGCCTCGTCCCACGCCCGGTTCGCATTCCGAGCAACAGGGACGCCGTAGGCGTGGCGGTTCGTTTGGGCGCCGCGGTTCTGAGTGAAGCCGCGACGGTGCACGACAATCTCCTCAACATCTTGGGTGGCGGTATCACCCAAATCGCGGCGTCTAGTTACCCGGCCCCATTCGGTAGCACTCTCGCGCTGATGTTCTACGTCGACCCAATTGATGTGGGTAAGGCGTACGCGCTTGAGGTCACGTGTCATCACGAAGGGTCGGACATCAACCTGTGGGGTTGGGCAGGTGACATGGTTTCCGAGGAACCCATGATGGATCAACTGCAGACTGTCTCTCTCCCGCTCAATTTTGCCCTGATGGGCCTGCCAGAGCCTGGGTCTTATGAGCTGGTCGTGAAGGCTAACGGAGATAAGATCGGCGCCGTTCCATTCAAAGCGGTCCAGATCGACGAACCCAGGGTCTAGCTTGAGCGACGACGCCGTCGACGCCCTCTTCACCGAACTGCCGGACGCGCTGAGCCCCAGCGACGTGTCGAAGCATCTCGGCGTCACCACGCGCACTGTGTACTCGTGGCTGAAAGAGGGCACCATCCGCGGATACCAGATCGGCTCCACCTGGTTCATCTTCAAGGCCGACCTCGTCAGCCACCTCCGCGCAGGCGCTAACTCACCGCGGGATTGATCGAGGTCTCGCCACTCCACGAGCGAGCGCCCGAGTGTCCGCCTCGAAAGAACCCGGAAAGATCCAGCACCTCGAAGGAGGGGGGACCGGAGTCCGGCGGTCCGGTCCGCTCTCCCCGATACATTTCGGCGTTTTTCTACCAGGGGGGTAACGCCTCCGCGGGGCTCGATCCGGCTGTGGACAGCGCCTGACGTGGACGCCACCGGCCACGCTCTCCCCGCGTGATATCTGGGCGTTTCGCACGGTCCGCCTGCATGACGCCGCGCCAATGCGCGAGGAGCACATCCTCGCGGACGAGACGCACCCGCTGACCCTCCCGGATACCCCATGTCACCGGCATCCCATCGGCCCTCCACCGCCACACGGTGCGAATGGACCGGCGCACCCGGTGAGCGGCTTCGCGGTAGGTGTAGAGGGGCACGGTGTCGACGTCGGGAGCGCTCATGGCCATCATCATCGATGGCGCGTAGGGAAGTCTTTTGGTGGCAACACCGTGGCAACAGAACTCGTGAGCGAGGGTTGTCGTCTGTGGCTCTGGTGATCCGATAGACCCCGGAATGACGCGACTGGCTCGCCAGCGTACGTCACCTCGCGGTGCGGACGGGGTTTCCGGTACCAAAGGTCGCAGGTTCGATTCCTGTCGGGGGCACCGAGAAAAGGCCGCGATCGCATCGATCGCGGCCTTCGTCGTCCTCCGGGCGGTCAGTCCTCGTCGGTGACGGCTCCGGTCGGCTCGGCGTCTTCGATGAGGTGCCGCGAACCGAGTTCGTCGGCGATGGCGCGACCCTGATCGACCGCCTCGTCCCGGCTCGAGAAGCTCGCCGAGAGTTCGGGGCGTCCCTCCACGGAGTTCTCCCACTGGCCGCGGTTGGATCGGGTGGTCACGTCGTTCTGGCTCATGGCATCCATGTCACACCCCCGTGCCGGGAGCCGCACCGCTCTTGACAGCCGTTGTCAAGCGCATACGGCATCCGCCCCGTCCTTGCCATGCTGGGGGCACCTTCGAAAGGGGTTCATCATGAGCATCGGAGCCGGCATCGCGCTGTTCGTCATCGGCGCCATCCTCGCGTTCGCGGTGGATCTGCCCAACCAGTTCGTCGACCTGACCACGATCGGCTACATCATGATGGGTGCGGGCGTCGTCGTCTTCCTCATCGGTGTGGTCATGCTCGTCCGTCGCCGTCAGACCGACACGGTCACCCGCACCGAAGGCGTCGGGGGCGCACAGGTCACTCGTTCGACCACGCGCTCCGACAACGACCCCCTCGTGTGACGCGGCGGGGCCGCCGCCCCGGAGGACACCCATGAGCGAACCGACACCCACCGTCGCCTACGACCCTGCCGTCGACGATCTGTTCGACGGTCGCTACCGTCTCGGCCGTACCCTCGGCCGGGGCGGTTACGCGTGCGTGTACGAGGCGGTCGACACCGCGCTCGAGCGCACGCTCGCGCTGAAGGTCATCGACGGCGACGGTGCCGACCCTTCCGACGTGGCGCGGGTGCGGTCCGAGATCCGGCTGTTGGCCTCTCTCTCGCACCCCTCGCTCGTCACCCTCTACGACGCCAAGCTCGACGCGACTCCGGCGTACCTCGCGATGGAGCTCATCGCGGGCCCGACCCTCGCGGAGCGGATCGAGCGCGGACCACTCCCCGGCCCGGAGGTCGCGCGCATCGGGCGCGAGATCGCCGAGGCGTTCGCGGTCATCCACGGCCGCGGCATCGTCCACCGCGACGTGAAGCCGTCGAACATCCTCATCCGCCCCGCCGCGCACACGGGCGCGATGCCCCGGGCCACCCTCGCCGACTTCGGCATCGCCTCCCTGGTCGGTGCGACGCGCATGACCAAGGCCGACACCGTCATCGGCACCGCCGCCTACCTCAGCCCCGAGCAGGCGCGGGGCATGCCCGCCGCCCCCGCGAGCGACGTGTACTCGCTGGGCCTGGTGTTGCTCGAGGCGCTCACGGGGAAGCGTCCGTTCGGCTCGCGCACGCCGCACGAGGCGCTCGCGGCCCGACTGGTCTCGGCCCCCGACCTTCCCGCGAACCTCCCGCATGCGTGGCGCGAGGTGTTCGAGCGCATGACGGCGATCGAAGCGAGCGAGAGACCGGATGCCACGGGCCTCATCGTCGCCCTGCGCACCCTGTCCGATGTGGCGGTGCCGCCTGCTTCGGCGGAGGCCGCCGCGCAGACGCGGACCCTGCCCGGGTCGACCGCGCCGACGCGCATCTTCGAACCGGCGCCTCGCGATGCGGGTCGGTCGACGGAGCCGCGGTCGGACCGGCGTCCGTCGCGGCGCTCGCTGATCATCGGCGCGGTCGTCGCCGCCGTCCTGGTTGCGGGGGGAATCACCGCCGCCGTCGCGATGACCAACGCGGGCGCCGCGAGCGAACCCGCTCTGCCGACACTGCCGCAGCCCCTCGACCAGCACATGAACGACCTCTACGACGAGGTGGCTCCGTGAGGCGCCGCGGACTTCCCGCGGTCGTCGTGACCGCCGCGGCGGTGTTCGTGCTCGCGGGCTGCACCCCGCCCGCCGCGACGCCGACCGCGTGGCAGCAGAGCGTGCAGACGGTCGCCGAGCAGGCCTCGACGGGCGACTACTCGACGGCCCTGACGAGCCTCGACGCCCTCGAGGCCGAGGTCACCGCGCGCCGCGACGCGGGGGAGATCGCGGCCGACGAGGCCGACGCCATCCTCACGCGCATCGCCACCGTTCGCGCCGACCTCACCTCGCTGGTCCCGGCTCCGGCGTCGACCCCCACGCCGACGCCCGAACCCTCGCAGACCACCGAGTCCGGCACCGACGATCAGCAGGACACGGTGACCGACGACGGCGGCGACGATTCGTCGAACGACGGCCCCGCCGACAAGGCGCCCGAGCCCGGGGACAACGGCAAAGACAAGGGTCCCGGCAAAGACGGCGGCGGGCCCGGCGGTGGTCCGGGCAAGAAGGGCTGAAGCCCGCTCGTCGCGGCGGCCCGTGCGGTGCGCACCGCGTGCGAGGATTGCTCGGTGCCGCGCCGCGTGACCGCCGAACTCGACCTCGATCTGGGGACGTCCGTCGACCTCATCTTCCAGATCACCGCTGCGCGCGGCGTGCCGCTCTCGGAGGAGACGCTGACCTTCTCGAGGGGTGACCTCACGTGGGCGGCCACCGAGCTCGTCGACGCCGCCGGGAGTCGTCTGCACCGGCTGATCGGCGACCAGGGTCCGCTGAGCATCCGGTACGAGGCCGTCATCGACGCGCAAGCCACGCCGCCGGCGACGAGCGCGCTCGACACCATCGCCTACCTCCGTCCGAGTCGGTACTGCCAGTCCGATGAGGTCTTCGGGCAGGCCCGTCGCCAGTTCCGCGGACTGGTCGGCGCCGACCTGATCGACGCGGTGTCGGAGTTTGTGGCATCCACCGTCACGTATTCGCCCGGACTCAGCCTCGGCACCGACAGCGCCGTCACCACGCTGGCGAGCGGTCAAGGCGTGTGCCGCGACTACGCGCACCTCGTGATCGCCCTGCTGCGCGCGATGGACGTTCCCGCCCGCTACGCCGCCTGCTACGCGCCGGGCCTGGTGCCCATGGACTTCCACGCGGTCGCCGAGGCGTACCTCGACGGACAGTGGCACGTCATCGACGCGACGCGCCTGTCGGACCGCCGGTCGCTGGTGCGGATCGCGACCGGGCGCGACGCCGCGGACTGCGCCTTCCTCAGCTATCACGGCGGGTACGTCGGCCTCGAGAGCATGCGCGTCGATGCGGTGCTCGAAGACGAGGCCCCCGTCGGGCCCGACGACCACCGCGGCCTGGTGCAGATGGCCTGAGGGCGAACGGAGGGTCGGGTCGTCCGCTCCGCCTAGAATTGCAGGGTTATGGATCCTGCAGCCCTCTCCGCCGCCCTTCTCGCCGTCATCGCTCCGCTCGCCGAGGCGCGACGCGAGGGCTCGTCGGCGGGGCTGACCGCCGCCGATCTGCCGCTGGAGCGGCCGAAGAACCGCGACCACGGCGACTGGGCGTCCAACGCCGCCCTGAAGCTGTCGAAGGTCGTCGGGGCGAACCCGCGCGAGTTCGCGGCCGAGATCGCCGCGGGCCTCGAGGCCGTCGACGGCATCGCGAGCGTCGAGGTGGCCGGCCCCGGCTTCATCAACATCCGCCTCGACGCCGCTGCGGCGGGCGCGCTGGCGAAGCTCATCGTCGAGCAGGGAGCGGCGTTCGGCACGAACGACACCCAGCGCGGCAACACGATCAACCTCGAGTTCGTCAGCGCCAACCCCACCGGGCCGCTGCACATTGGCCACACCCGCTGGGCGGCCCTGGGTGACGCGATCGCCCGCGTGCTGCTGGCCAGCGGCGCGACCCTGGTGCGCGAGTTCTACATCAACGACGCCGGCGCTCAGATGGAGCGCTTCGGTCGCTCCGTCGTCGCGGCCATCGCGGGCGAGCCGACTCCCGAGGACGGGTACGGCGGAGCGTACATCGCGGCTCTCGCGGAGCGCGTGCAGGCCGCCCGCACCGACATCCTCGACCTCAATCGCGCCGAGCAGATCTCCGTCGCCACCGAGCTGGCCTACGGATTCCAGCTCGGCGAGATCCAGGCCTCGCTCGCGCGCTTCAACGTGCACTTCGACGTCTGGTTCTCGGAGCGCGACCTGCACGCGCGGATCGAGGGCCAGCCGAGCCTGGTCGACGAGGCCGTCGACCGCCTGCGCGAGCAGGGGCACGTCTTCGACGAGGACGACGCCGTGTGGGTGCGCACGACCGACTTCGGCGACGACAAGAACCGCGTCATCCGGCGCTCGAACGGCGAGTACACCTACTTCGCCGCCGATGCCGCGTACTACCTCAACAAGGGCGACCGCGGTTTCGCGCACAAGATCTACCTGCTCGGCGCCGACCACCACGGCTACGTCCACCGCCTCAAGGCCCTCGCGGGTGCGGCGGGAGACGACCCCGACAAGGACATCGAGGTGCTCATCGGTCAGCTCGTGTCGATCAACGGCGCGCGCCTGTCGAAGCGAGCGGGGAACATCGTCGAGCTCGACGACCTGCAGGCCTGGCTCGGCACCGACGCCCTGCGGTACTCGCTCGCGCGTTACCCGGCCGATTCGCCGCTGACGCTCGACCCCGAGATCCTGCAGAAGCGCACGAACGACAACCCCGTCTTCTATGTGCAGTACGCGCACGCCCGCACGCACAACGTTGCCCGCAACGCCGCGGATTCGGGTGTCGACCGCTCGGAGTTCGCCCCCGAGCTCCTCGCCCACGAGACCGAATCGGCTCTGCTGGGCGCGCTGCAGGAGTACCCGCGCATCGTCGCCTACGCCGCCGAGGTGCGCGAGCCGCACCGCGTCGCGCGCTACCTCGAGGAGCTCGCGGGTCTCTACCACCGCTGGTACGACAACTGCCGCGTCATCCCGCTCGGCGACGCCCCGGTCGAACCCGTGCACCGCACGCGCCTGTGGCTGAACGACGCCACCGGTCAGGTGCTGCGCAACGGCCTCGACCTGCTCGGCGTCAGCGCTCCGGAGCGGATGTAACGATGACCGACGCCGCGGCCCCCGCCCGAGCGCCCCGCCGCCGTCGCGGGCGGTGGATCGCGGTGCTCGTCGTGGTCGTGGTGCTGCTGGTCGCCGCGGTCGTGGCGGCGGAGTTCATCGCGCGCTCGGTCGTGACCGGGACGGTCCGCACGCTCGTGGTCGAGAACGTCGGCCTCCCCGCCGATCAGGACGTCGACGTGCAGCTGAGCGGCCTCGTGCTGCCGCAGGTCATCACGGGGCGGCTCGACGACGTCACGGTGTCGTCCGACGACGTCACCCTCGGCCCGATCACCGGGGACGTGCGCGTGGAGCTGCGCGGAGTCCCCGTCTCGGGTGCGTCGGCGGCCGACGGGGGAGTCGCCTCGGTGCGGTTGGACCAGGACCAGTTGCGGTCGCTGCTCGCGCAGATCCCCGACTTTCCCTCGGGCACCGTCACCGTGGCTGCCCCCGACGTGACGTTCGAGACCTCGCTGTCGCTGTTCGGCATCGCCATCCCCATCGGGGCCACGGTGTCTCCCGGTGCGGGCGAGGGCGACCTGACGCTCACGCCCTCCGCCTTCTCCGTGGGCGGCAACGCGATCGACGCCGACACCCTTCGCGGCCAGTTCGGCGGCATCGCCGACCCGCTCGTGCAGACGCAGAGCCTGTGCATCGCCGATCGCCTTCCGGCCGGGCTCACCCTCACCTCGGCGACCGTGCAGGGGCAGGACCTCGTCGCGACCTTCGACGTCGCCGGCGGCATCCTCGACGACCCCGCGCTGCAGGCCGACGGCAGCTGCGGCTGAGACGCTCTCGCGCGCCGCAGGGGCATCAGGCCTCGACGTGCAGCAGTTCGGCCTCGACGAGCTGATCCAGGATGCCGCGCACCGCGGGACCCGCCGTCTCGTCGCCGAGCCCGTGCATCACCGCGTCTTCGAGGGCGTCCAGCGTCGCGCCGTCGGCGGCCTTCCACAGCGAAGGAGCCAGCCCGGCCAGCACGCGCAGGGTGCCCGCCCCCGCGGAGGTGGCGGTGAGCACGGCGAGGCGCCCGTCGTCGAACGACAGGGAGTCCACGGCATCCGCCAGCCGATATCGCGGGCCCCCCGCCGCCTCTGCGACCCGCAGCGGAACGTCGTCGAGCGGGGGCCGCTCGATCGGCGCGGCCGCGAGGTCGAGGTCGTCGCACAGCGCGAGCAGCTGCTCGGCCTCGGTGTACTCCGCCCGGAGTGCGCCTCCGGTGGCATCGAGGTGACGCGTGATCGCGTGCAGCGGACGCGGCAGAGAGGTGATGGCGCTCGAGTGCGGGGCGCAGGCGGTGAGGGCCTCGGCCGGTGACACGGGCACCAGTCGGGCTCGCCGCAGGTCGGCGCGGCGGTCGAGCAGCACGATGCGGCCCACCCGCAGACGGGTCGACTCGAGCCCGCGCAGGTCGAGGTCGCCGGGGGCGCGCTGCACTTTGACCTCGTGGCCGTCGGTGATGATCGACAGCGGCTTGCGGTAGGGATGCACGGTGCCGTCGAGGTCGATACCGACCGTCTCGTCCGAGACGTACCCCCACCGACGGGCGAGGGTGCGCGTCGCGGTGGTCTTGCCCGCACCCGAGGCGCCGACCAGCACGATCACGCGTCCGTCGGAGGCCTCAAGGCCCGCCGCGTGCAGCATCCAGCGCTTTCCGCGCCCGGCGACGATCGCGGCCTGCGTGACGGCGCTCGACAGGTCGGAGAGCATGCGTGCGCGGGAGACCGATGGGTCGGCGACGACCGTGGCGTCGGCAGTGACGACGTCACGGCTGCGGGCGTCGCGCCACGCGCTCTCGACCGCGGCCCGGGCGTCGGGGTCGAGCCCTGAATGGTCGATCGCCACGCGTGATCCGACGGCGTCGACGAGGAGCGGGGGCACGGTGGGGCAGGACGACACCGGGCCACCCTAGGTCGCGGTCCACACGCGGTCGTCGCCCGCCCGCAGGGGGGTGCCCGCGCATCGCCCGCGGCCTCACCCGCGGGTGGTGTCGCCTTGGTCCGCGATCGCTGCAGCGTTCCGCGGCGGCGCCGAAGGCGACCGCGGGGCGCGCGGCCGTATGCTGCCCCGCGCCCACCGGACCTCCCGCGACGGGCCGACCCCGATCCGGAGGCCGATCGATGAGCATCCCCCTCACCCGCCGCAGCGTGCTCGCCGCCGGCGCCTGGGCCGTCCCCGCGGTGGCCGCCGTCGCGGCCGCGCCCGCGTCGACCTCGAGCGCCGTGCGCGGCTGGACGGTGACGACCTCTCCCGCGTGGGCCTATCCCGACGAGGTGGTCGCGGTGCGCGTCACGAGCCCCGACGACGACGGCGCGCCGCTCGGGGGACGGCCCGTCGTGCTCGCGCTGGGCGACCCCGGCCAGGGGGTCATCGACCAGCCCACGGGTCTGACCGACGCGACCGGGGTGTACGAAACGACCCTGCGCGTCCGCGGCGACGCCGCGGCGGGCGGGGGCACCCTCTCTGTGGCCGCCGCCTCGGGAACCGCGAGCTGCGCGTTCGAGGTGCGGGCGCCGCGGGCCTCGACGCACGACTCCTCGGGCGCGACCACGCGTGTGATCGCGCTCGCGCACGGGAGCCAAGACGCCGTCGCCGCGGTCGAGAACCGCCAGTTCGCCCACAGCGACCTGCAGCCGACCGGGCGGTACGTCTTCGCAGGCGACGCGCTCGACGTCGTCGTCGCAGCCGACGCGCCCGCCGGCATGTCGCTCGTGATCGGGGTGCGAGGGCCGTGGCGCGCCTTCAACGCGGGACAGCAGCAGGACCTCAGCGTGATCGCCCTGTCGCCGGGTGCCCAGAGCATCACCGCACCCCAGGACGGCCTCGTCTTCGTCCGCAACGGCTCCACCGAACGCTCCGGAGCGCTGACGATCTCCGGTGGAGCCCCGCACCCGGTGTGGGTGAAGGATCAGACCAAGCCCGACGAGTTCGCCGCCCAGCTCGCCGCGTGGGCGGCCGCGCCGGCCGTGACGCTGGTGGGGGAGCGGGCCTTCGCCGACGTGCAGCGACGGGTGATCGACGACCTCGCCTCGCGTGGCGTGGCGTGGGATTCGGCCGACGTCGTCCTGCGCCTGGACCGGGTCGTGGCGTACACCTGCGACGTCTACGGGCTCTCGCGCGCCGCGGTCGGGGTCGCGCGCAAGTACCCGGGTCGCGTGTACTTCGGCGGGCCCGACTCCGGCGGCGGATGGGCGTTCGCCACCAGCCAGTGGGTGTGCTTCCAGGTCGACACCGGGGCCAGCGAGACCCTGCTGACCGACACCGACAGCTGGGGGATCTGGCACGAGGTCGGTCACACCTTCCAGGCGCCCGCGTACCGGTGGAGCGGGCTGATGGAGGTCACCGTCAACATCTCGGCCCTCGCCCTGCAGAACCGGCTGACCGGGCAGAACCGCCTCGACGACGAGGCCGACCGCAAGGACCGCGCCGCGCAGTACCTCGCCCGCCCGCTCGACGAGCGCGACCACGCGCAGCTGACCGCCGACGATCCGTTCCTCGGCCTCTACCTGTTCGAGCAGCTCCGCCGATCCTTCGGCGACTCCTTCTATCCCGCGCTGAACCAGGAGTACCGCGTTCGGCGAATCCGCGGGCTGTCGATGCCCGAGCCCGACCAGGACAAGAAAGACCTCTTCGCCGAGATCGCGTCGCGGGTCGCCGACCGCGACCTGGGTCCGTTCTTCACCGAGTGGGGCGTGCCCCTGTCGGCATCCGTGCTGTCGTCCCTCTCGGCGTACCCCGCGCTGCAGAACCCGATCTGGGCGGCCGTCGACTCCCACGACGCGGTCGTGGAGCGCTCCGTCGGCTACGACCTGCCCGTCGGATCGCTCTCGCTCGTCGACGGGACGATCGACCTGGGCGAGCACGACGGCTCGTCCGGTCGCGTGACCGGCCTGTCCACGCTCGGCGGGGCGACGAGCGCGGTCGTCGCCGCCGAGTCGACGGCGAAGGACGTCGGAACCGACGGCCGCGTCACGGTGGTGCTGCAGAGCGCCGACGGCACGCTCGAGGCGCTGTGGCGTCCCGCACCCGTCAGCGTCACCTCGGGACTGCAGTTCGTCGGCATCATGGACTGGCTCGCCGGGTGGGTCGGGATCAGTCGCGACGGAACCCACCTGACCGCGACCTCCACCGGCATCCGCCCGCACGACTACTACTTCCAGGGGCGGCTCTACTACGAGCTCACCCTGACGGATGCCGACGGCGCCGAGCTCGTGAGTGTGTCGGTGAACGGCGACGAGACGCACGACAAGGTCGTGACCGCCCTCGACGGCTTCCCCGTGGCCGACGGCTTCGCCCTCGTCGTGAACGCCGCGGAGGTCGACCGCGTGCGCGTGTACCGCGACAGCGTCCGGGTCGACGCGGTGACCACGCGGCCGCAGACCCTCGCGATCCGGGGTGGGCGTTTCGTGGTGTGACCGTCGCCCCGGCGTGGGAAAGGTGCGGCATACGACGTGCCCTAGACTGCAAGGACTGCCCGCCGCGTGACTCTCCGCGCGGGTGGGAGCCGTGATCCGCGGCCGTCGCGTCGCCGCAAAACCCGATTGGTCCCCCTGTGTCCGCCTCGCACTCCGCGCTCGTGCCCGCCTGGCTCACCGCCCCGGCCGAAGCGAACGAGCTCGTCGCCTCCGTCTGGCCCTCGTCCGCGCATCGCGTCGCCGACGGCTCCGTCGAGGTCGGCGGGGTGTCGGTCTTCGACCTCCGCGACCGATTCGGCACCCCCCTCTACGTGCTCGACGAGAACGAGGTGCGCGCCCACGCGCGTCGCGCTCGCGCCGCCTTCGACGCCGCGGCTGCGCGCCACGGCATCCGTGCCCGCGTGTACTACGCGGGCAAGGCGTTCCTCTCGACCGAGGTCGTGCGCTGGGTCGTCGACGAAGGACTCGCGGTCGACGTCTGCACGCGTGGTGAGCTCGAAGTCGCGCTCGCCGCCGGTGCCGACCCGGCACGCCTGGGCTTCCACGGCAACAACAAGAGCGTGTCCGAGCTCGAACGCGCCGTCGAGGTGGGGATCGGCTCGGTCGTCGTCGACAGCCCCATCGAGATCGAGCGTCTCGCCGCGATCGCCGAGCGTCGCGGCGCCGTGCAATCGGTGCTCGTGCGCGTGCGCACGGGCGTGCACGCCGAGACCCACGCGTTCCTCGCCACCGCCCACGAAGACCAGAAGTTCGGCTTCTCGCTCGAGGGGGCGGCCGAAGCCGTGGCCCGCATCCGCGAGCTGTCGAGCCTGCGCTTCGTCGGTCTGCACGCCCATATCGGCTCGCAGATCTTCGACTCCTCGGGCTTCCGCGAGTCGGCCGCACGCCTGGTCGACCTGCACGCCGACCTGCTGGCCGGGGGAAAGATCCCCCTGCTCAACGTCGGCGGCGGCTTCGGCATCTCGTACACCTCGGTCGACGACCCGAAGCCCATCGAAGAGATCGCCGACGGCATCGTCGACGCCATCGCCGACGAGTGCGCGGTGCGCGGCATCCCCATGCCCGACGTCGCCACCGAGCCCGGTCGCGTCATCGTCGGTCAGGCCGGCATCACCCTCTACGAGGTCGGCACGGTCAAGACCGTGACGGCGGGTGAGAACCTCGACCGCACCTACGTCAGCGTCGACGGCGGCATGAGCGACAACGCCCGGCCCGCCCTGTACGGCGCCGACTTCTCGGCGCGGCTGGTCTCGCGCACGAGCGGCGCGACCCCGGCGCTCTCGCGCGTCGTCGGCCACCACTGCGAGTCGGGCGACATCGTGGTGGATGCCGAGTACCTCCCCTCCGACGTCACCCCGGGCGACCTGCTGGCCGTGCCCGCCACCGGTGCCTACTGCTTCTCGCTCGCGAGCAACTACAACTACACCCCGCGTCCGCCGGTCGTCGCCGTGCGCGACGGTCGGGCCCGCGTGATCGTCCACGGCGAGAGCATCGACGACCTGCTCGCGCGCGACGCCGGGATCCCGGCATCCGCCCCCACGAAAACACCCCACGGAGACACCGAATGACCGACTACCGCACGCTCCGCGTGGCGCTCCTCGGCGCCGGCGCCGTCGGCTCGCAGGTCGCCGACCTGCTTCTCAGGCACGGCGACGAGCTCGCCGACCGCGCGGGCGCGAAGCTCGAACTCGCCGGTATCGCCGTGCGCGACCTCGACGCCAAGCGCGACGTCGACCTGCCGCGCGAGCTGTTCACCACCGACGCCGACACCCTGATCGTCGGCAGCGACATCGTCATCGAGCTCATGGGCGGCATCGAGCCCGCCCGCACGCAGGTGCTGCACGCGATCGCGTCGGGCGCCGACGTCGTCACCGCCAACAAGGCGCTGCTGGCCACCCACGGCTCCGAGGTGTTCGAGGCCGCCGACCAGGTGGGCGCCGAGGTCTACTACGAAGCCGCCGCCGCGGGTGCCATCCCCATCATCCGACCGCTGCGCGACTCGCTCGCCGGCGACCGGGTCGTGCGCATCATGGGCATCGTCAACGGCACGACGAACTACATCCTCGACCGCATGGACACCGAGGGCGCCGACTTCGGCGACGTGCTCGCCCAGGCGCAGGCCCTCGGGTACGCCGAGGCCGACCCCACCGCCGACGTCGAGGGCTACGACGCCGCGCAGAAGGCCGCGATCCTCGCGAGCCTCGCCTTCCACACCACCGTCCCGCTCGACGCCGTGCACCGCGAGGGCATCACCACGGTCGACGCCGCGATGATCGAGTCGGCCCGGCACGCGGGTTACGTCATCAAGCTCCTCGCCGTGTGCGAGCGCCTGGCCGGCGAGAACGGCGGCGGTGAGTCGATCTCGGTGCGCGTGTACCCCGCGCTCGTCGAGCGCACGCACCCGCTGGCGAGCGTCCACGGTGCGAACAACGCCGTCTTCGTGCAGGCCGAGGCCGCGGGCGACCTGATGTTCTACGGCGCCGGCGCCGGCGGCGTGCAGACCGCCTCGGCCGTGCTCGGCGACGTGGTCTCGGCCGCGCGCCGCCACATCGCCGGCGGCATCGGCGTGGGTGAGTCGACCCGTGCCAACCTGCCCGCCGTGCCGATCGGGCACGTCATCACGCGGTACCAGATCACGCTCGAGGTCGACGACCAGCCGGGCGTGCTGGCCACCGTCGCGGGCATCCTCAGCGAGGGTCGCGTGTCGATCGCGACCGTCGAGCAGACCGTCATCGAGGCGTCTTCGGGTGCCGTCGTTTCGACGGGCTCAGCGAACGAAGCGCAAGGCTCAGCGACCGGAGCGGGATCGGCCCGCCTGGTCATCGGAACACACAAGGCCCGCGAGCAGGATTTGAGCGAGACCGTCGAGCGTCTCGCCGCGAGCGGCGTCGTCGAGCGCGTGGTCTCCGTGCTGCGTGTGGAAGGGAACTGACATGGCACACCTCTGGGGCGGAGTCCTCCGCGAATACGCCGACCGTCTGGGTGTCACCGACGCCTCCACCGTCGTCACCCTGGGCGAGGGCGGCACTCCGTTGCTGCCCGCTCCCGCACTGTCGCGTCGCACCGGCGCCGACGTCTGGGTGAAGTACGAGGGTATGAACCCGACGGGTTCGTTCAAGGACCGCGGCATGACCGTGGCCCTCTCGCGCGCCGTCGAGCATGGGGCGAAAGCCGTCATCTGCGCCTCGACCGGCAACACCTCGGCCTCGGCCGCGGCCTACGCCGCCCACGCCGGCATCACCGCCGCGGTGCTCGTGCCCGAGGGCAAGATCGCCATGGGCAAGCTCAGCCAGGCGGTGGCGCACAACGGCCGGCTCATCCAGATCCGCGGCAACTTCGACGACTGCCTCGAGATCGCGCGCGAGCTCGCCGACCACTACCCGGTGCACCTGGTGAACTCGGTGAACCCCGACCGCATCGAGGGGCAGAAGACCGCCGCCTACGAGGTCGTCGAGGTTCTGGGCGACGCCCCCGACTTCCACTTCATCCCCGTCGGCAACGCCGGCAACTACACCGCGTACTCGCGCGGCTACCGCGAAGAGGCCGCCCGCGGCGTCGCCACGCGCGTGCCCCGCATGTTCGGCTTCCAGGCCGAGGGTTCCGCGCCGCTCGTGCGCGGCGAGGTCGTCAGGCAGCCCGAGACGATCGCCAGCGCCATCCGCATCGGCAACCCCGCGTCGTGGGATCTCGCCCTCGAAGCCCGCGAGGCCACCGACGGCTACTTCGGCGCGATCGACGACGCCCGCATCCTCGAGGCGCAGAAGATCCTCGCCGGCGAGGTGGGCATCTTCGTCGAGCCCGCTTCGGCCATCAGCGTCGCGGGTCTGCTCGAGCGCGCCGAGGCCGGCATCGTGCCCGCCGGCGCGAAGGTCGTGCTCACCGTCACCGGCCACGGCCTGAAGGACCCCCAGTGGGCCCTGCGCAAGTCCGACGGCACCGACGTGCAGCCGACCGTCGTCGACGCCGCCACCTCGGAGGTCGCCTCCGTGCTCGACCTGCAGCCGGTGACCGCGTGAGTTCAGGCCCCGGCCGTCGGGTCGCCGTCCGGGTTCCCGCCACCAGCGCGAACCTCGGGCCCGGCTTCGACACCCTCGGCCTCGCACTGAGCGTCTACGACGAACTCGTCGTCGAGCAGCTCGAGGGCGACCGCCTCGAGATCGAGGTCGAGGGCGAAGGGGTCGCCGAGGTGCCGCGCGATGCGTCGCACCTCGTCGTGCGCGCGATGGCGCACACGTACGCCTCGGTCGGCCGCACCCTGCCGGGGCTCCGTCTCACCGCGCACAACGTCATCCCGCACGGGCGGGGCATGGGCTCGTCCGGTGCGGCCGTGGTCGCCGGCATCCTGGCCGCGAAGGGTCTGCTCGAGGGCGAGGTCGCATTCAGCGACGTCGACCTGCTGCGCCTCGCGACCGAGATGGAGGGCCACCCCGACAACGTGGCCCCCGGGCTGTTCGGCGGTCTCACGATCGCGTGGATGGATGCCGCCGGCCCCCAGCACAAGCAGCTGATCGTGCACCGCGGTGTGTCGCCCCTCGTGCTCGTGCCGAGCTTCACGATGTCGACGGCGGTCGCGCGCAGCCTCCAGCCGCTGCAGGTGCCGCGGGAAGACGCGGTGTTCAACGTCTCGCGCTCGGCGCTGCTGATCGCGGCGATGACGCAGAGCCCCGAGCTGCTCATGGCGGCCACCGAAGACAAGCTGCACCAGAACTACCGCGCGCAGGCCATGCCCGAGACCGACCGACTCGTGCGCGCCCTCCGCGCGGAGGGGTACGCCGCGGTCGTGTCCGGTGCCGGACCGAGCGTGCTCGTCCTCGCCGACGGGCCGGGACAGCGACTCGCGGCCGCGGATCTTATGGCATCCGTCGTCGACACCCCGTGGCAGGCGCTCATGCTCGCCGTCGACGTCAAGGGTGGTACAGTGAAAAACGCAGAGGGTTCCGCGTAAATTCGCGAATCTGAGCCTCTGCACCACCTGCGAAATCCGCAACACATCGCGAACCCGGTATCGGCTGCAGTCTCCCGAACCGCTGGTGTCCGTCGTCTGCGATCTGCACGACGACGCGCGATCTGATCACGTTTCATCCTGAGGAGCACTCGTGGAGTCCATCTCCGAGACCCAGCCCGTCGACGCGCCCGAGGGCGCCGAGACCCCCACCGAAGAGCAGCCCACGGCTGCGGTGGAGGGCACCGACACCGAACAGACCGACGCGCCCGCTGCGGCCGAGGGCGAAGCGGCCCCGGAGGCCGACGAGGCCCCGGCCGACGCCGCCCCCGAGGCACTGTTCACCGATGACGCTCTCGCCGCCGAGGCCCCGGCCGAGACGGTCGCCGACGCGCCCGCCGCTGCGGAGGCGCCCGCCGCCGAGGCCGCCGCAGAGCCCGCCGCCGTAGAGGCGGCGCCGGTCGAGAAGCCCGCGCGCGCCCCGCGCAAGCGTGCCCCGCGCCGTGCCAAGAGCGCGACCGCCGAAGAGACGGCCGCCGCCGCTGAAGAGAAGGCCGCCGCTGAGGCCGCCGCCGCCGAGGCCGCCGCCGCCGAGGCGCCCGCCGCCGAGACCGCTGCCGCCGACGCCGTGACCGACGAGTCCGCGACCACCCCGGTCACCACGGCCGCCGACGTGGCCGCCGACGCCGACGCCAGCACCGAGACCCCCGCGGTCGACGAGGCTGCCACCACCGAGGCTCCCGCGGCCGACGCCGCGACCGCTGACGGCGACGCCGAGCAGGCCGACGCCGAGCAGGCAGACGCCGCGCCCGCCGACGGTGCCGAGCAGGCCGACGAGACCCCGGCCCGTGGCCGTGGCCGCAGCCGCTCGCGCAACCGCAACCGCAACAAGACCGACGCCGACAAGGCCGACGCCGCTCAGCCCGCCGCCGACGAGGCCGAGGCCCCGCAGCAGCAGCAGCAGCAGGGCGGCCAGCGCGAGGGCGGTCGCGACAACGGCGCACAGCGCGACGGCGGCCAGCGTGACGGTGCCCAGCGTGACGGCGGCCAGCGCGACGGCGCCCAGCGCGACAACGCGCAGAACGGCCAGCAGGCGCAGCAGCAGCAGGGCGGCGCAGCCAACAGCCGCAACCGTCAGCGCAACAAGCGCCGCGGCCAGACCACCACGGGCGACGAGTTCGAGACCGAGATCGGCGAAGACGACGTGCTCGTCCCCATCGCCGGCGTGCTCGACGTGCTCGACAACTACGCGTTCGTGCGCACCACCGGCTACCTGCCCGGCCCGAGCGACGTCTACGTCTCGCTCGGTCAGGTCAAGAAGTACAACCTCCGCAAGGGCGACGCCGTCGTCGGCGCCATCAAGCAGCCCCGCGAGGGCGAGCAGCAGGGCCGTCAGAAGTACAACGCGCTCGTGCAGGTCGACTCGATCAACGGCCTGTCGGTCGACGACGCCGCTACCCGCGTCGAGTTCAACAACCTCACGCCCCTGTACCCCCAGGAGCGCCTGCGCCTGGAGACCGGCCCCGAGAAGCTCACGCAGCGCATCATCGACCTGGTCGCCCCGGTCGGCAAGGGCCAGCGCGGCCTGATCGTCGCGCCCCCCAAGGCCGGTAAGACGATCGTGCTGCAGCAGATCGCCAACGCGATCGCGACGAACAACCCCGAGGTCCACCTCATGGTCGTGCTCGTCGACGAGCGCCCCGAAGAGGTCACCGACATGCAGCGCACCGTGCGCGGCGAGGTCATCGCCTCGACCTTCGACCGTCCGGCCGAAGACCACACCACGGTCGCCGAGCTGGCCATCGAGCGCGCGAAGCGTCTCGTCGAGCTCGGCCGCGACGTCGTCGTGCTGCTCGACTCGATCACCCGCCTCGGCCGCGCGTACAACCTCGCCGCCCCCACCTCGGGCCGCGTGCTCTCCGGCGGTGTCGACGCCTCGGCGCTGTACCCGCCCAAGCGCTTCTTCGGCGCCGCGCGCAACATCGAGAACGGCGGATCGCTCACGATCCTGGCCACGGCGCTCGTGGAGACCGGGTCCAAGATGGACGACGTGATCTTCGAGGAGTTCAAGGGCACCGGCAACAGCGAACTGCGCCTGAGCCGCCAGCTCGCCGACAAGCGCATCTTCCCGGCGGTCGACGTCAACGCGTCGAGCACCCGTCGCGAAGAGATGCTGCTGTCGAGCGACGAGGTCAAGATCACCTGGAAGCTCCGTCGCGCGCTGGCCGGTCTCGACCCCCAGCAGGCCCTCGAGGTCGTGCTCGGAAAGCTCAAGGAGACGCAGTCCAACGTCGAGTTCCTCGTGCAGATGCAGAAGTCGATCCCGGCGCCCTCGCGCGGCGGTGACGACAACAGCATCCGCTGATCGGGGCGGGAGGCGCGATGTCGGAACCCGCCATGTTCGAGTCGGTCCGCGGACTGCTCGACGAGCACAAGGCCGTCCAGGAGGAACTCTCCGACCCGGCCGTGCACGCGGACGCCGCGCGCGCCAAGCGCGTCAACCGACGCTACGCCGAGCTGTCGCGGATCGTCGCGGCCCACGAAGCGTGGACCGCGGCGTCCGACGACCTCGAGGCGGCTCGCGAGCTCGCCCGTGAGGACTCCGCCTTTGCAGAAGAGGTCCCGGCGCTCGAGGAGCGCGTGGCCGAGACGCAGGAGCGCCTGCGGCGCCTGCTCATCCCGCGCGACCCCGACGACGCCCGTGACGTGATCATGGAGATCAAGGGCGGCGAGGGTGGGGCCGAGAGCGCCCTCTTCGCGGCCGACCTGCTGCGCATGTACCTGCAGTACGCGGCATCCATGGGCTGGAAGACGGAGCTGCTCGAACGCACCGAATCCGATCTCGGCGGCTACAAAGACGTCCAGGTCGCGATCAAGGGATCGTCGAGCGACCCCGCTCAGGGTGTCTGGGCGCACCTGAAATACGAGGGCGGAGTGCACCGCGTGCAGCGCGTGCCCGCCACCGAGTCGCAGGGTCGCATCCACACCTCCACCACGGGCGTGCTCGTGTTCCCCGAGGTCGACGAGCCCGAAGAGGTCGGCATCGACCCGAACGACCTGAAGATCGACGTCTTCCGCTCCTCGGGCCCCGGTGGTCAGTCCGTGAACACGACCGACTCCGCGGTGCGCATCACCCACGTTCCGACCGGAATCGTCGTGTCGATGCAGAACGAGAAGTCGCAGCTGCAGAACCGCGAGGCCGGTATGCGCGTGCTGCGCGCCCGCCTGCTCGCCAAGCAGCAGGAGGAGCGCGACGCGGTCGCCGCCGATGCGCGCAAGTCGCAGATTCGCGGCATGGATCGCTCCGAGCGCATCCGCACCTACAACTTCCCCGAGAACCGCATCGCCGATCACCGCACCGGATACAAGGCGTACAACCTCGATCAGGTCATGGACGGCGCCCTCGGCCCGATCGTCGAGTCGGCGATCACGGCCGACGAAGAAGCGCGCCTCGCGGCCCTCGCCGACTCCTAAGCTCGGGTGGTGCTCACCGCCGCTCAGATCGTGTCGTTCGACGACACCCCGCCCCCGCCTGGACTCTCGCCATGGGTCGGCGCCGTGGAGCAGGTGCGGCACATCGAGATCGTGGATCCGGATGCCGCCTGGCCCGAGCTCTTCGAGACGCTCCGCGCGGGCATCGTCGCGGCGCTCGGCGAGCGCGCGTTGAGGATCGACCACGTGGGGTCGACGTCGGTCCCCGGGCTGGCCGCCAAGCACGTCATCGACATCGACCTGACGGTCGCCGACACCGACGACGAGGATGCCTACGTGCCGGCACTCGAAGCACTCGGCTTCGTGTTGCGCGTGCGCGAGCCGTGGTGGCTCGGCCATCGCTGCCTGGTCTCGGCCGAGCCGGCCGCCAACCTTCACGTGTGGCCGCCCGACAGCCCCGAGGCCGCACGGCACCGCATCTTCCGCGACTGGCTGCGCGCCGACGAGGCCGATCGCGAGCGGTACGCCGCGGTCAAGCGCGCTGTCGCGGCCGACGGCCTGATGAGCGAGTACAACGCCCGCAAAGAGGGTGTGATCCGCGAGATCTACGCCCGAGCCTTCACCGCGGCCGGCCTGTTGCCCTGACACCATCCCGAGACCACAACGCAGGATCCAGGGACGTCACCCCGTCTACATGCCGAGGCCGGCGCGGGGATGAAGTCGGATCTCCTGCGCTGTGTCGCAGGGAGCGTCACACGTCCCAGGCGGGCGGATGGGGGAGCGGGCCCCGGCGGGCCTCGAGCTGAGCGGCGAGCGACAGCAGCGTCGCCTCACCCCCCGGGCGGCCGACGAGCTGCACCGACACGGGGTGGTCCGCGGCATCCGTCGTCACCGGCACAGTGATCGCGGGCAACCCGGCGACGTTGACGAAGCTGGAGTACGGCGCGTACTCGACCTGCATCGCGAACGTGCGCTCGGGGCTGTGCTCCGCGTACGAGCCGACCGGCTGGGGCGGCTGCGCGAGAGCCGGGGTGAGCACGGCGTCGAAGGCCGAGAAGTCGGTGATGGTGCGACGCTCGAACGCCCGGGCGGCCGCGAGTCCGCCGAGCAGGTCGAGGGCCGACAGGCGACGCCCCTCCTGCACGAGCCAGGCCGTGAGCGGCTCGACGAGCTCGGCATCGGCGTCGCTCAGCGGAATGCGTGCGGCACTCGCCCGCCAGAGCACGTGGAAGAGCTCCGCATAGCCGAACGGATGCCAGTCGGCATCCGCCACCGCGTGCCCAGAGTCGTCGAGCCAGGCGGTGGCCGTGTCGAGGGCCGTGCGAGCGTCTGCGTCGAGGATGATGTCTTCGTCGTCATCCCACGGCGAGACGGTGGTGACGCCGAGGCGCAGGTGGCCGGGGTCGCGTCGGGCGGCGTCGGCGAAGGGTCCGGCTCCGGGGGCGACTGTCGCGTACGAGAAGGGGGCGAGGCCGACGAGGGCATCGAGCAGGAGGCCCGCGTCTTCCGCCGTGCGTGCGATCGGTCCCGTGACCGACAGTCCGTCGGGGGAGTCGAAGCCCGAGCCGATCGGAAGCCGCCCGCGCGAGGGTTTCAGGCCCACGACCCCCACGGTCGCCGAGGGGATGCGGATCGAGCCGCCGCCGTCCGAGCCGACGGCCGCAGGGAGGAGTCCCGCGGCGACGGCCACCGCCGCCCCACCGCTCGAGCCGCCCGCGCCCGCGGTGGGGCGCCAGGGATCGCGCGCCGGGTCGTGGATCAGCGGTTCGGTGAACCCGGTGAGACCGAACTCCGAGGTGCTGGTCTTACCGACGTTGATCGCTCCGGCGGCGTCGAGTGCCGCGGCGAGGGGATCGGATGCCGTGGGCACGTGGTCGACCCGCGCGCGCGATCCGTACCGCGTGGGCACGCCGGCGCGGGCGACGAGGTCTTTGTCCGCCAGCGAAATGCCCCACAGCGGTCCGTCGGCCGGTCGGGGGAGGTCGGCCGCCCGTCGGAGCGCGGCATCCGGAGTGACCTCGGCGAAGGCGCCGAGACTGCGGTGGCGGTCGATGCGATCGAGGTAGTGGGTCGTCAGCTCGGCGGGTGAGAGGTCACCGCTGCGGAGTCCGTCGACCTGGGCCACGAGCGAGAGGTCGTGCAGACGGGGCATTGTCCGAGCCTACGGCGATGCCGGCGCAGGCGGTCGCGATCAGATCCAGTACTCGGGCGTGGTCAGCAGCGCGCGGGTGTCTTCGCCCCCGCGGCGCGTGCGGGCCGTGGCCGGCACCCCCACCAGCACGCTGTCGGCCGGTGCATCCCGCGTCACCACAGCGTTCGCTCCGACCACGGAACGCGCGCCGAGAGTGATCGGGCCGAGGATCTTCGCCCCCGCGCCCACGGCGACCCCGTCGTGCAGCGTGGGGTGGCGCTTGCCGCCCTCGCGCTGACGACCGCCGAGAGTGACGCCGTGGTAGAGCATGACGTCGTCGCCGACCTCGGCCGTCTCGCCCACGACGACACCCATGCCGTGATCGATGAAAAACCGGCGCCCGATGGTGGCTCCGGGGTGGATCTCGATGCCCGTGAGCCACCGGGTCACCTGCGACAGGGCCCGCGCCGGGAAGCGCAGACCCCGCCGCCACAGGCGGTTCGCGATGCGGTACGACCACACGGCGTGAAGACCCGGGTAGAGCACGGCGATCTCGAGAGCGCCGCGCGCCGCGGGGTCGCGGAGCTTGGCGGAGGAGACGTCTTCGCGGATTCGGGAGAGGACCCCCACGTCAGTCTTCGCGCAGGTGCTCGTACAGAGCGGTCGAGAGGTAGCGCTCGCCGTACGAGGGGATGATGACGACGATGTTCTTGCCCGCGGCCTCGGGGCGACGTGCGACCTCGAGCGCGGCCCAGATGGCGGCACCCGACGACATGCCGACGAGGATGCCGTCTTTCGCCGCGGTCTCGCGGGCCAGGCGGATCGCGTCGTCGAACTCGACGTCGATGACCTCGTCGATGATGTCGCGGTCGAGGATCGCGGGCACGAAGTTGGGGCCGATGCCCTGGATCTTGTGCGGGCCGGGGTGGCCCTTGGTGAGGACGGGGGAGTCGGCGGGCTCGACGGCGACGATCTTGACCCCGGGTACGCGCTCCTTGAGCACCTGGCCGACACCCGTGATGGTGCCGCCCGTGCCGATGCCGGCGACGAAGTAGTCGACCTTGCCCTCGGTGTCGCGCAGGATCTCTTCGGCCGTCGTCTTGCGGTGGATCGCGGGGTTGGCCTCGTTCTCGAACTGACGGGCCCAGACGGCGCCGGGGGTCTCGGCGACGATGCGCTTGGCTTCGTCGACGGCGTGCGACATGCCCTTGGTGGGGTCGGTCAGCACGAGCTCGGCGCCGAACGCCTTCAGCAGGATGCGGCGCTCCTTCGACATCGACGCGGGCATCGTGAGGATGACCTTGTAGCCGCGGGCGGCGCCGACCATGGCCAGCGCGATGCCGGTGTTGCCGCTGGTGGACTCGACCAGGGTGCCGCCGGGCTTGAGCTCGCCCGAGGCCTCGGCCGCATCGACGATCGCGATGCCCAGGCGGTCCTTGACGCTCGAAGCGGGGTTGTAGAACTCCAGCTTCGCCAGGATCTGCGCGTCGGTGCCTTCGGCGACGCGGTTCAGGCGCACCAGCGGAGTGTCGCCGAAAGCTGTCGTGATGTCGGGGTGGATGCCGGGCATGGCTCGCCTTTCGCCGTCGTTCGGGTCGCGATCATCCTAAGTGAGCCCTCCGACACCGACGCCTGTGTGACGCCGTGCGGCAGGATGCGCGCAGGCGCCCCGGCAGGGGCGGGACCCGCACGACTAAACTCGACTCCCGTCATGCCTGAGACAGCTTCCGCGCCCGCGCCCGCCCCCGCCGCCACGAGCGTCGTCGAGACGGTGCGCGCGACCGCCGCCCGACTGGCCGCCGCCGGGATCCCCGACGCGCAGGTCGACGCCGAACTGCTCGTCGGCCACGTGCTCGAGACCTCGCGCGGGGGAGTGCAGGCGGCGGCCATCCGCGGCGACCGGATGCCGGAGTCCGCCGTTCGCGCTCTCGCGCCCCTCGTCGACCGACGCTGCGCCCGCGAGCCGCTGCAGCACCTCACCGGACTCGCGCCCTTCCGCGCCCTGGAGCTCGCCGTCGGGCCGGGGGTGTTCGTTCCGCGCCCCGAGACCGAGATGGTGGCGCAGCTGGCGATCGACGCGCTGCGCGTCGCGGCATCCGATGCCCCCATCGCCGTCGACCTCGGCACCGGGAGCGGAGCGATCGCCCTCGCCCTCGCCACCGAGGTCCCGCACGCCCGGGTCTTCGCCGCCGAGAACTCCGTCGACGCCTTCGTCTGGACCAAGCTCAACCTCGCCCGCATCGGCGCGCAGAATCTGCAGCTCGCCTTCATCGACCTCGCCGAGGCGTTCCCCGAGCTCGACGGCACGGTCTCGGTCGTGGCATCCAACCCCCCGTATGTTCCGGACGACGCCATCCCGCGCGACCCCGAGGTGCGGCTGTACGACCCTCCCGCGGCGCTCTACGGCGGACCGGACGGGCTGGATGCCGTGCGCACTCTCAGTCGTGTGGGTCTGCGCCTCGCGCACCCGGGCGGCACGATCGTCATCGAGCACGGCGAGTGGCAGGGCGAGGCGATCCGCGCGATCCTCTCGGCCGACGGCTGGAGATCGGCCGCGACGCACCCCGACCTGACCACCCGCGACCGCGCGACGACGGCCGTCCGTCCTTGATCGCGGCCGATCACGGCTCCCACGCGGCCCGACTAGACTGTGGCCCGACATGTCTCCCGTCTACGACTGCCGTGACGAGTCGCAACTGCTGTCCGGGATGCGCCATGCGCGTCAGGCGATCGGCAGAGGCGAACTCGTCGTGCTCCCCACCGATACGGTCTACGGAATCGCCGCGGACGCGTTCAACGCGCGCGCCGTCGCGGGTCTGCTCGAGGCGAAGGGCCGCGGTCGCCAGCAGCCGCCGCCCGTGCTCGTTCCGGGCGTCGCCACCCTGCGCGCGCTCGTCGCCGAGATCCCGCCTGCGGTCGACGACCTCGTGCGCGAGTTCTGGCCCGGCGGGCTCACCATCGTCCTGCCCGCGCAGCCCTCGCTGTCGTGGGACCTCGGTGACACGCACGGCACCGTCGCGGTGCGCATGCCCGCGCAGAAGCTCACGCTCGAGCTGCTCGAGGAGACCGGCCCCCTCGCCGTCTCGAGCGCCAATCTGACGGGTCGTCCGGCGGCCGTCGACATCGACTCCGCGCGCGACATGCTGCGCGACAGCGTCGCGGCGTACCTCGACGCGGGTCCCAGCGAGACCGGCGTCGCCTCCACCATCATCGACGCCACGACGCTCGTGGGCGGCGCCGAGCCGCAGGTGCGCGTGCTGCGCGAGGGCGCGATCTCGCGCGATCGCCTGCGTGCCGTGCTGGGCGACCTGCTCGAGCCCGACCCGGTCGACGAGGGCCCGACCCCGTCCGCATCCGCCGCCGCGTCGTCCGACGCCGCGCCGATCGCCGACGCGACCCCGGATGCCGAGGCGCCGGGTCCGTGACCCAGTACCTCCTCACCATCCTCTTCACGGCCGCGGTGACGCTCGCGCTGTCGTGGGTGGTGTGGAAGCTCGCTCTGCGGTTCAAGCTCTATCCCGGCATCCGGGATCGCGATGTGCACAAGACGCCGACGCCGCGCCTGGGCGGGGTGGCGATGTTCCTCGGTGTCGTCGCGGCGTTCGCGCTGTCGAGCCGCAACCCCTACTTCGCGATCTTCTGGACCGATCCGGTCCCCGTGCTCTCTCTGCTCGGAGCCGTGCTGCTCATCGTGCTGGTCGGAGTGGCCGATGACCTGTGGGACCTCGACTGGATGATCAAGCTCGGCGCGCAGTTCATCGCCGCCGGCGTCATCGCCTGGTTCGGGCAACTGCAGATCCTGTCGTTGCCCATCGGAGCTCTGACGGTGGGCTCGAGCTGGGTGAGCTTCCTGCTGACGGTCTTCGCCCTCGTCGTGGTCATGAACGCCGTCAACTTCATCGACGGGTTGAACGGCCTCGTCGCGGGGGTGTGCCTCATCGCCAACGGGGTGTTCTTCGCCTACTCCTACCTGCTCGTGCGCGACACCGGCGCCAGCACCTACTTCAACCTCGCCTCCTTCATCGCGGCCGTGCTGGTGGGGGCGTGCCTCGGCTTCCTGCCGATGAACTGGACGCCCGCCAAGCTCTTCATGGGCGACGCCGGGGCTCTCATGCTCGGCCTGCTGATGGCCAGCTCCGCCGTCGCCATCACCGGTCAGCTCGACCCCGCGGTGCTCGACCCCGAGAAGATCGGCCGTTCGCAGCTCCTCGGTGCGTTCATCCCGATCCTGCTCCCGGTCGTGATCGTGCTGCTGCCGCTGCTCGACTTCGGTCTGGCCGTCGCCCGCCGCCAATGGGCCGGGCGCTCGCCCTTCTCACCCGACCGCAAGCACCTGCACCACCGCATGCTCGACATGGGTCACTCCGACCGCGACGCTGTGCTGATCTTCTACAGCTGGACCGCCGTGGTGAGCCTGGCGTTCCTGCTGATGTACATCGGCACGCAGCAGAGCTGGCCCGGCGACTACGCGTTCGGCATCGCCTTCGGAGTCGTCGGCGTCGCCGCGTGCGCGGTGCTCACCCTCCTGCCCTCACAGCATCGTCTGCGCCGCCTCGCGCGGCGCCCCCGACCCACCCGACCGGAGTCCCCCTCATGAGCAGCACCGCCCCCGCCCATCGTCGTCCCCTCTCGAGCACTCCCGTGCTGCGCACGGCGCTCGTCTGGGGAGGGTTCGTTACCCTCGCGCTCCTCGTGATCGGCGGTGTCGTCGGCTTCCTGGTCGGGGGAGCGGGCGGCCTCGGCAGCGCGCTCGCCGGCGTCGCGGTCAGCGCGATCTTCCTCGCGGTCACGGCCACCAGCATCCTGATCGCCAACCGCTGGTTCGGCGACCCCCTCTACGTGCCGATCTTCTTCGGCATCGTGCTGGGCGGGTGGCTGCTGAAGCTCGTGCTGTTCATCGTCGCGATCGTCGTGCTGCGCGGACAGGACTGGGTCGACCCGGTCGTGTTCTACGTCGCCCTCGTGGTCAGCGTGATCGCCTCGCTCGCCGTCGACGTCGTGGTCCTGCTGCGCATGCGCATCCCGAGCGCGAGCGACGTGACGCTCCCGACCGACCCCGATGCGGGCGACCGACGGGACTGAATCGCCCATAACCCACCGCTCGCCGCAGCCGCGCACGTTAGTCCGGCGGCGAGACGATCGGATGCCCGGACTCATGGATCCGCCGGGAGTTTGATAGGGTTGCATAAGTACCCACCCGCGATGGGAAATCTCCTCCAGGTTCGCACTTCGGGTACTCTCACCGACCATCGTCGCAACGGTTCACACCGATGCCCCGAAGCTGGAGCCAGCGCTGTCCACTCAAGCTGCGACCCTGATCACGAACTTCGCGTCTGCGGGTGCGGAATTCCACCCGCCGTCCATTTCGGAGTTCTTCCCTGACGCGGTCATCACCTTCCCGGGGCTGTTCATCTTCGGTGCGCCGTTCGAGATCACGCGCATCAACCTGGTCCAGTTCCTCGCGACCGCCGTTCTGGTGATCCTCCTCGTGGTCGGCACCCGCCGCATGAAGATCGTCCCCGGCCGCTTCCAGAGCATCGTCGAGATGGGCCTGGACTTCGTCCGCGTCAACATCGCCGAAGACATCCTGGGCCGCAAAGACGGCAAGCGGTTCCTGCCGATCCTCACCACGATCTTCTTCATGGTGCTGTTCATGAACATCACGGGTGTCATCCCGGGCCTGAACATCGCCGGTACCAGCGTCATCGCCGTGCCCATGCTTCTCGCGATCGTCGCCTACGTGACCTTCATCTACGCCGGCATCAAGAAGAGCCCCGGCGGCTTCTTCAAGAACGCCCTGCTGCCCTCGGGCGTGCCGTGGCCGCTGTACATCATCATCGTGCCGCTCGAGTTCCTCTCGACCTTCATCATCCGCCCCGTCACGCTCACGCTGCGACTGCTGATGAACATGGTCGTCGGCCACCTCATGCTGGTGCTGTTCTTCTCGGCCACCCAGTTCTTCGTGTTCGGCCTCAGCGGGGGATGGATCGCGCTCGGCGCCGGCTCCCTCGCCTTCGGTCTCGCTTTCACCCTGTTCGAAATCTTCGTCGCCTTCCTCCAGGCGTACGTCTTCGCGATCCTCACCGCGGTCTACATCCAGCTCGCGGTCGCAGAAGAGCACTGAGCGGCCCGGCGCACGCCGAGCCACCCAACGAAAGGAAAAAACCCGTGGACGCAACTACGGTTCTCGCCCAGGTCACCGGTAACGTCGCCACGATCGGCTACGGCCTCGCCGCCATCGGCCCCGCCATCGGCGTGGGCATCGTCGTCGGCAAGACGATCGAGGGTGTCGCCCGTCAGCCCGAGCTCGCGGGCCGCCTGCAGGTCCTGATGTTCATCGGTATCGCCTTCACCGAGGCGCTCGCCTTCATCGGTATCGCGACCGGCTTCATCTTCACCTGATCCGGCCGCTCTCGACTCACTGTAAGGAGACAGGATGCTGAACGCTCTTGTCACTCTCGCCGCGGAACCCGCGGGCGAGGCGCCGTCGAACCCGCTGATCCCGGCGGTGTACGACATCGTCTGGTCGCTGGTGTGCTTCATCATCATCGTCGTCGTGGTGTGGCGCGTCGCTCTGCCCCGCATGGCGAAGCTGCTCGACGAGCGCAGTGCCGCCATCGAGGGCAACATCGCCAAGGCAGACGAGGCCCAGCGCCAGGCCGAGGCCGCGCTCGAGGAGTACACCGCTCAGCTCGCCGAGGCGCGCAAGCAGGCCGGTGAGATCCGCGAGGGCGCCACTCAGGACGGTCGCAAGATCGTCGCCGAGGCCAAGGAGACCGCCGCAGCCGAGGCTGCCCGCATCACCGCGACCGCGCACGCCCAGATCGAGGCCGAGCGTCAGTCGACCCTCGTCCAGCTGCGCTCCGAGGTCGGGACCCTCGCGGTCGATCTCGCGGGCAACGTCATCGGTGAGACCCTGACGGACGACGCGCGGGCCAACGCCGTGGTCGACCGCTTCCTCGCCGAGCTCGAGGCTTCCGAGAAGGCGGCCAAGTAATGGGCAGCGCGACCACTCAGGCGCGGACCGCGACCGCGGAGGCCCTGGCCTCCACCTCGGGCGTCGATCTCGACGTCGCGCGCGAACTGTTCGCGGCCGTCGGTGCCGTGAGCGGCTCGGCGCAGTTGAGCGGCGCGCTGTCCGACTCGTCGGTGCCGCCCGCGGCGCGAGCGGGGCTCGTCTCGGCGGTCTTCGGATCGTCGTACCGGACCCAGACCGTGTCGCTGCTCAGCAGCGCCGCGCAGCAGCGCTGGTCGAACGCCGGCGAGTTCGTCGAAGGCCTCGAGGAGCTCGCCGTCCAGGCGACCTCCGTGGCCGAGTCGGCCGACATCGAGTCCGAACTGTTCGCGTTCTCGCGCACGGTCGCCTCGAACGGTGAGCTCGAACTCGCCCTCGGCGGTCGCCTCGGCGACGCATCGGCGAAGAGCGCACTGGTGTCGAAGCTGCTGGGTGGCCGCACGAGCGCGGGCACCGAGCTCATCGTGTCGTCGCTGGTCGGGCTGGCACGCGGTCGCCGCGTGCGCGCCCTGCTGCGCCGCGCCGAGCGCATCGTCGCCGATCAGCGGTCGCGCATCGTCGCGACCGTCTACACGGCCGTGCCGCTGAACACCGACCAGCAGACGCGCCTGCAGAACGCTCTCAGCGCGCGTTACGGTTCGGCGATCACGCTGAACACCGTGATCGACACCTCGGTCCTCGGCGGACTGCGCGTGCAGGTCGCCGACGACGTCATCGACGCGAGCGTGTCCGCACGTCTCGCCGACCTCCGCCAGCGGATCGCAGGCTAAGACTTTCCGCCCGAGTGGGCGTGGATCTGGGGGCCCAGTGCCCCACGAACGAAGGAAGACAATGGCAGATCTCTCTATCAGCCCCGACGTCATTCGTGACGCGCTGAAGGACTTCGTCACCGCCTACGAGCCCACTGGCGCTGCGGCGACCGAGGTCGGCGCCGTCGTCGACGCGGCCGACGGCATCGCTCACGTCGAGGGACTCCCGGGCGTGATGGCCAACGAGCTCATCCGCTTCGCGAACGGCACGCTGGGCCTCGCCCAGAACCTCGACGAGAACGAGATCGGTGTCGTCGTGCTCGGCGAGTTCTCCGGCATCGAAGAGGGCCAGAGCGTCACCCGTACCGGCGAGGTGCTCTCGGTCGGCGTCGGCGACGGCTTCCTCGGCCGCGTCGTCGACCCGCTCGGCAACCCGATCGACGGTCTCGGCGAGATCGCGATCGAGGGTCGTCGTGCCCTCGAGCTCCAGGCGCCCGGCGTCATGCAGCGCAAGAGCGTGCACGAGCCCCTGCAGACCGGCATCAAGGCCATCGACGCCATGATCCCCGTCGGCCGCGGCCAGCGTCAGCTGATCATCGGCGACCGCCAGACCGGTAAGACGGCCATCGCGATCGACACGATCATCAACCAGAAGGCCAACTGGGAGTCGGGCGACGTCGACAAGCAGGTGCGTTGCATCTACGTCGCCATCGGCCAGAAGGGCTCGACCATCGCTTCGGTGAAGGGCGCGCTCGAGGACGCCGGTGCGATGGAGTACACCACCATCGTCGCGGCCCCCGCCTCCGACCCCGCCGGCTTCAAGTACCTCGCCCCCTACACCGGTTCGGCCATCGGCCAGCACTGGATGTACGGCGGCAAGCACGTGCTGATCATCTTCGACGACCTGTCGAAGCAGGCCGAGGCCTACCGTGCCGTTTCGCTCCTGCTGCGCCGCCCGCCGGGCCGCGAGGCGTACCCCGGCGACGTCTTCTACCTGCACTCGCGTCTGCTCGAGCGTTGCGCGAAGCTGTCCGACGAGCTCGGCGCCGGCTCGATGACGGGTCTGCCCATCATCGAGACCAAGGCCAACGACGTCTCGGCGTACATCCCGACCAACGTGATCTCGATCACCGACGGCCAGATCTTCCTGCAGTCCGACCTCTTCAACGCCAACCAGCGTCCCGCGGTCGACGTGGGTATCTCGGTGTCGCGCGTGGGTGGTGACGCTCAGGTCAAGTCGATCAAGAAGGTCTCCGGAACCCTGAAGCTCGAGCTCGCGCAGTACCGCTCGCTTGAGGCCTTCGCGATGTTCGCGAGCGACCTCGACGCGGCTTCGCGTCGTCAGCTGGCCCGTGGTGCGCGCCTGACGGAGCTGCTGAAGCAGCCCCAGTACTCGCCGTACCCGGTCGAGGAGCAGGTCGTGTCGATCTGGGCCGGAACCAACGGCAAGCTCGACACCGTCGAGGTCTCCGACGTGCTGCGCTTCGAGCGCGAGCTGCTCGACTACCTCCGTCGCAACTCGACCGTGCTCGACACCCTGCGCGAGACCAACGTGCTCGGTGACGACACGCTCGCCGAGCTCGAGAAGCACGTCGATGCCTTCTCGGAGGAGTTCCAGCCGGGTCAGGACGCCAGCGTCGTCGGTGCCGAGAAGGTCGACGCCGCCGAGGCCGAAGACGTCAATCAGGAGCGAATCGTCAAGGGCCGTCGCTGAGTAGCGACGACACGAGGACGTAAATCATGGGCGCACAACTGCGGGTCTACAAGCAGAAGATCTCTTCTGCTCAGACGACCAAGAAGATCACGAAGGCGATGGAGCTCATCGCGGCGTCGCGCATCCAGAAGGCGATGGCGCGTGTGCGTGCGGCATCTCCCTTCGCGCGAGCCGTCACGAGCGCCGTCTCCGCGGTGGCCACGCACTCCTCGGTCGATCACCCGCTGACGACCGAGCGCGAGAACATCCGCCGTTCGGCCCTCGTGGTCTTCACCTCCGACCGCGGCCTCGCCGGCGCGTTCAACTCGCAGATCCTCCGTGAGGCTCTCGAGCTGGCCGAGCTGCTGCGGTCGCAGGGCAAAGAGGTCGTCTTCTACCTGGTCGGTCGCAAGGCCGTCGGGTACTTCCAGTTCCGTCGCATGCCGAGCATCGAGCAGTGGGTCGGCGACACCGACACTCCGCAGTTCTCGACGGCGGAGGCGATCTCGGATGCCGTGCTGAAGGCCTACCGGGCCGGCGGCGACAACGACGGTGTCGACGAGATCCACCTCGTGTACAACCGCTTCGTGAGCATGATGACGCAGTCGCCCGAATCGGTGCGCCTGCTCCCGCTCGAGGTCCTCGAGGCGGACGAGGCTCCGGCTCAGGCCGAGGTCTACCCGCTCTACGAGTTCGAGCCGGATGCCGAGACCGTGCTCGATGCGCTCCTGCCGGTGTACGTGCAGAGCCGCATCTTCAACGCCCTCCTGCAGTCGTCGGCGGCAAAGCACGCCGCGACGCAGAAGGCGATGAAGTCGGCCAGCGACAACGCCGACAAGCTCATCACCGACTACACCCGCCTGCGCAACAACGCGCGTCAGGCGGAGATCACGCAGCAGATCGCCGAGATCGTCGGCGGCGCCGATGCCCTGGCATCCGGCAAGTAAGTTCCCAAGGAGAGAAGAAGCCATGAGCCTCACCGCCGAGAAGACCGACGCGGCCGTCGTCGGACGCGTCGCGCGCGTCACCGGCCCGGTCGTCGACATCGAGTTCCCGCATGACGCGATCCCCGAGATCTACAACGCGCTGAAGACCACCATCACCATCGGTGACCAGTCGACCGAGATCACCCTCGAGGTCGCCCAGCACCTCGGTGACGACCTCGTCCGCGCCATTTCGCTCAAGCCCACCGACGGCATGGTCCGCGGTCAGGAAGTGCGTGACACCCGCGGCCCCATCTCGGTGCCCGTCGGTGACGTCACCAAGGGCAAGGTCTTCGACGTGACCGGCGAGGTGCTCAACGGCGCCCCCGGCGAGACGATCGAGGTCACCGAGCGCTGGGGCATCCACCGCAAGGCACCGAGCTTCGACCAGCTCGAGTCGAAGACCGAGATGTTCGAGACCGGCATCAAGTCGATCGACCTCCTGACCCCCTACGTGCAGGGTGGAAAGATCGGTCTGTTCGGTGGCGCCGGTGTCGGCAAGACCGTCCTCATCCAGGAGATGATCCAGCGCGTCGCGCAGGACCACGGTGGTGTGTCGGTGTTCGCCGGTGTCGGCGAGCGCACCCGTGAGGGCAACGACCTCATCGGCGAGATGGAAGAGGCGGGTGTCTTCGACAAGACGGCCCTCGTGTTCGGCCAGATGGACGAGCCGCCGGGAACGCGCCTGCGCGTGGCCCTCTCGGCCCTGACGATGGCGGAGTACTTCCGCGACGTGCAGAAGCAGGACGTGCTGTTGTTCATCGACAACATCTTCCGCTTCACGCAGGCCGGTTCCGAGGTCTCGACGCTCCTGGGCCGCATGCCCTCCGCCGTGGGGTACCAGCCGAACCTCGCCGACGAGATGGGTGTGCTACAGGAGCGCATCACCTCGACGCGTGGCCACTCGATCACCTCGCTGCAGGCGATCTACGTGCCCGCCGACGACTACACCGACCCGGCCCCCGCGACGACGTTCGCGCACCTCGACGCCACCACCGAGCTCTCGCGTGAGATCGCGTCGAAGGGTCTGTACCCGGCCATCGACCCGCTGACCTCGACGAGCCGCATCCTCGACCCGCGTTACATCGGTGCCGACCACTACCGCGTCGCCACCGACGTGAAGCAGATCCTGCAGAAGAACAAGGAACTGCAGGAGATCATCGCGATCCTCGGTGTCGACGAGCTCTCGGAAGAGGACAAGATCGTCGTGTCGCGCGCACGTCGCATCCAGCAGTTCCTCTCGCAGAACACGTACATGGCCAAGAAGTTCACCGGCGTCGAGGGCTCCACCGTCCCGATCAAGGAGACCATCGAGTCGTTCGACGCGATCGTCAAGGGTGACTTCGACCACGTCGCCGAGCAGGCGTTCTTCAACGTCGGCGGCATCAACGACGTCGAGGCCAAGTGGGCGCAGATCCAGAAGGAGAACGGCTGACATGTCGTTGCGCGTGAGCCTGGTGTCGGCAGACGCCGAGGTGTGGACGGGGGAGGCGACGCTGGTCGTCGCCAAGACCGTCGAGGGTGAGATCGGCTTCATGCAGGGGCATGAGCCGGTGCTGGCGATCCTCGCTCAGGGCGAGGTGCGCATCACCCGCACCGACGGCACGAAGATCCTGGCCAACGCCGAGGACGGCTTCCTGTCGATGGCCGACGACGAACTCACCATCGTCGCCGGAAACGCCGCTCTCGTCTCCTGACGCCGCTTCATCGCTGACGCGCGTCGCCCGGTTCTCCGGGCGGCGCGCGTCGCTGCTTCTCCGGAGTACCCATGCTCGTCCTGCTTCCCCCGTCCGAGACGAAGCGCCCCGGCGGTGAGGGCCCGGCGCTCGACCTCGAGGGTCTGGCCCTGCCGACGTTGCGCGGCCCCCGCGACACGGTGGTCGACGCGCTCGTGGCCCTGGCGGCCGACGAGGACCTCGCCGCGCAAGTGCTGAAGCTCAGCGAGAAGCGACGGCACGAGATCGCCGACAATTCGGCGCTGCGGACCGCCGCGACCATGCCGGCGATCGATCGGTACACGGGCGTTCTCTTCGATGCCCTGGATGCCGCCGGCCTCGATGCCGACGCCCGCGCGTGGCTGGGGGAGCACGTCATGATCCACTCGGCGCCCTTCGGACCGGTGGGCGCGCTCGACGGGATCCCGGCCTATCGACTGGCCGCGGGAACGTCGATTCCGGGGCTTCCCCCGCTGCGACGCGTGTGGACGGGCGCGGTGAGCGATGCCCTCGCAGCGCTGCGGCCCGGCTTCGTGCTCGACCTGCGGTCGGAGGCCTATGCCGCGCTCGGGCCGGTGCCGACCGAGGTCCCCTCGGTGTACGTGCGCGTGGTCACCCCCGGCGAGGGGGGCGCCGTGCGAGCGCTCAACCACTTCAACAAGCACGCGAAGGGCGACCTCGTGCGCTCCCTGGCACTGGCGCGGCCCCGGATCGAGAGCCTGGCGGATTTCCAGGAGTGGGCTCGAGCAGCAGGGTGGGCGCTGCAAGACGCGGATGCCGGCGAGATCGCGCTGATTTTGTGACATCCTCCGACCCCTGTCAGGAAAGTCACAGCTTCGCTACCATGTGAGTCGCGGGAGAGCCCCGCCGGTGCCGCGCGACGCGCACGACTCCGTACGAGAGGAACCTCGTGAACACTTCTTATCTCGCCTACAGCGACTACGGGACGACGAGTGGAGCCGAAGCCGCTCTGCTCGGCATCGTCTACCTGTTCATCTTCTTGTTCTCCATCGCCGGGTACGTCATCAGTGCTTTCCTTCTGATGCGCATCTTCGACAAGGCCGGCGTCCAGGGCAAGTGGCGCGCCTGGGTCCCGATCTACAACTACATGGTCTTCGCCAAGCTGGGTGACCTCTCGCCGTGGGTCATCCTGGCCCTGGTCGTGGCGGCGGCGATTCCGATCCTGAACTTCCTGGCCGGCATCGCGATCGTCGTCGCGCTGATCATGGTGTCGTACCGCGTCAACGCGAAGTTCGGTCGTGAGTGGCCGATCCTGCTGCTGTTCATCCTCGGCCCCCTCGGGCAGTGGATCTTCCTTGCGATCCTCGCGTTCGGCAACAACCCGTGGAACCCCGCCATTCGTCCTGCCCCCTGGGCCAACTCCTTCCTCGCCGACAAGACGGTGTGGAACGGGATCCCCGTGCAGCCGAACCAGCAGGTCTCCGGCAACGGCGGCCCGGGCGTCGGCGGCTCCGGCTACGGCGCTCCCGGCTACGGCAGCACGCCCCCGCCCCCGGCGCCGCAATCGTACAACCCGCCGGCCACCGGCACGACTCCGCCGCCGCCGGCGACGGGCACCACGCCCCCGTCCCCGCCGGCCGGACCCGCGGTCTGACCCACCGGCCTCGTTCACGAAGGGCTCCTCGCACGCGCGGGGAGCCCTTCGCCGTTCCCGCCGCTAGCGTGGAGGGATGACCCCCGCAGACCTGCCCCTCCGTCCCGTCGGCCGTTCCGGACTCCGTGTCTCGGCGATGGGACTCGGGTGCAACAACTTCGGACGAGCGGGAACCGCCACCGAAACGCTCGAGGGAACGCGCGCGGTGCTCGATGCGGCGATCGACGCGGGAGTCACCTTCCTCGACACGGCCGACATGTACGGCCGCGAGTTCGGCCTGTCCGAGACATTGCTGGGGGAGTCGCTCGAGGGGCGCCGTGACGAGGTCGTCCTCGCGACGAAGTTCGGCCACGCGGACTTCGCCCCGCCCGTCCTCGGCGGCGCGAAGGGCTCGCGCACGCACATCCGTCGCGCGGTGGAAGACTCCCTGCGGCGGCTGCGCACCGACCGGATCGACCTGTACCAGCTGCACACGCCCGATCCCTCCACGCCCGTCGACGAGACGCTCGACGCTCTGGCGGATCTCGTCCGCGAGGGGAAGGTGCGCTATGTCGGCCACTCCAACTTCGCGGGCTGGCAGATCGCCGAGGCCGAGTACGCGGCATCCGGAGTGCGCTTCGTCTCGGCGCAGAACCAGTACAGCCTGCTGGCGCGCGCGGCGGAGCGCGAGGTGCTCCCGGCCGCCGAGCGGTGGGGGCTCGGGTTCTTCCCCTTCTTCCCCCTGCACAACGGTCTGCTGACCGGCAAGTTCACGCGCGAGGGCGGACCCGAGGGCAGCCGCATCATGCGCCAGCGCCCGCACCTGTGGCGCGACGCCCCGTGGGACGCGCTCGAGCGGTACCAGGCGTTCTGCGACGAGCGCGAGATCAGCATGCTCGAGGCCACGTTCGGATGGTTCTTCGCGCACCCGGTCGTCTCGAGCGTCATCGCGGGCGCGACGAGCCCCGAACAGGTTCGCGCGAACGCCGCCGCGGCGACCGCGTGGACACCGAGCACGGCCGACATCGCCGAGCTCGAGGAGATCCTCCCCCTGCCCGCCGACCCCGCAGCAGGCTGAACGTCGACGGTGGATGCCGCATCCGTCATGCCACGCGCCGGCGTATCCGCGGTTCGCGTGCCCTCGTCGACTAAGATGACAGGGCCGTGCGTTTCCGCCGGCGAAGCTGTCGGCCAACCGGAGGATCGTTCGTGCCCGAGGTGACCACCCACACGCGTACCGTCTCTCTCGACGGCGCCATGCTCGACCTGTCGTGGGCGGCCAGCACCGACACCGGCCGTCGCCGCGAAGTCAACCAAGACGCGGTCCTCGCGGAGTACCCCCTGTTCGTCGTCGCCGACGGCATGGGCGGGCATCTCGGCGGCGAGATCGCCAGCGCCAGCACGGTCGACCGCCTCCGCGCCGTCGTCGACAACCAGAGCGTCTCGACGAAGAACATCGAGAAGGCCCTCTCGCGCGCCGTCAAAGACATCGTCGCCCACCCCGAGACCACCGACGAGGGCACCGGCACGACGCTCACCGGTCTCTATCTCGAGACGCACACCGAAGAGCCGCACTGGGTCACGCTGAACATCGGCGACTCCCGGGTGTACCTGCTGCGCGATGGTGAGATCGTGCAGGTCACGACGGACCATTCGGTCGTGCAGGAGCTGATCGCCGCCGGGCGTCTCAGCCCCGAAGAGGCCGAGAACCACCCGTACGGCAATGTCATCACGCGCGCGGTGGGTCCGAGCGACAGCGTCAAGCCCGACTATCTCCGTCTCGACGTGCTCGACGGCGATCGCTTCGTCATCTGCTCCGACGGGCTGACCAAAGAGCTCACCGACTTCGGCATCCGCCACTTCCTCGACAACAACGCCGACCCCGCCGCGGCCGTCGAAGCGATGATGGCCGCAGCGCTCGAGAACGGCGGCCGCGACAACATCACCATCGTCGTGCTCGACGTCGCGCGCCGCTCTTCCTGAGAATCCGCTCTTGACCGCGGCTGGCCGCGGATTCTACGTTCGGCATATGACCTCCGCACCCGAACGGACGGCCGGCAAAGGCCTGGCCACCGGCACCCTGGGCCTGTGGGGCTCGACCGTGATCGGTCTGGCATCCACCGCCCCCGTGTATTCGCTCGTCGCCACCCTCGGATTCGTCGTGCTGGCCGTGGGCGCTCAAGCGCCGATCGCCTTCGTCGTCGCCTTCGTGCCGATGTTGTTCATCGCCTTCGCCTATCGCGAGCTGAACAACGAGATCCCCGACTGCGGCACCACGTTCACGTGGGGGACCAAGGCGTTCGGTCCGTGGGTCGGCTGGATGGGCGGCTGGGGCGTCGCCGTGGCCGGCATGGTCGTGCTCGCCAACCTCTCGCAGATCGCCGGCATCTACCTCTGGTCGCTGATCGGCGACGGCTCGCTCGCCGAGAACGTGCCGCTGGTGACCGCCACCGGAGTCGCCTTCATCGCGGCGATGACCTACGTCAGCTACCGCGGCGTCGAGATCGGCGAAAAGCTGCAGAACGTGCTGCTCGCGGTGCAGTACCTCGTGCTCGCCCTTTTCGTGGTGCTGGCGCTGTGGAAGTTCTTCGACGGCACGGCTCCGAACCCCACCCCCTTCGACCTGGCCTGGTTCAACCCGCTCGGGTTCACCGATTGGAGCGGGTTCACCGAGGCCGTGCTGCTCGCGCTGTTCATCTACTGGGGCTGGGACACGTGCCTGGCGCTGAACGAAGAGACCAAAGACCCCAAGCGCATCCCCGGTCGGGCGGCCCTCCTGACGACGGTGATCCTGCTCGGCACCTACGTCACCGTCACCGTCGCCGCGATGATGTACGCCGGGGTCGGCGAGGACGGGGCGGGCCTGGCCAACCCCGACAACGCCGACGACGTCTTTCTCGCCCTCAAGGACGGACTCTTCGGCCCGTTCGGGTGGCTGCTGATCGTCGCCGTGCTCATCTCGGCCGTCTCGTCGACGCAGACCACGATCCTCCCC
This sequence comes from Microbacterium algihabitans, assembly GCF_032464975.1. Classification (NCBI taxonomy): domain Bacteria; kingdom Bacillati; phylum Actinomycetota; class Actinomycetes; order Micrococcales; family Microbacteriaceae; genus Microbacterium; species Microbacterium algihabitans. Next base: position 137,518 of record NZ_JAWDIU010000001.1, on the reverse strand, counting down.
ACCGCGCGCGGCACCCTCGCGATGGCGGCGTACAAGGCGCTGCCCGAGCGGTTTAAGACGGTGCACCCGCAGTACAAGACGCCGTCGTTCTCGACGCTCGTGATGGGCATCGTGGCGAGCCTGTACTACATCGGCATGACGCTCATCAGCGACAACATCCTGCAGGACTCGATCCTGTCGCTCGGGCTCGCGATCGCGTTCTATTACGCGATGACCGGGTACGCGTGCGTCTGGTACTACCGCCGCGAGCTGTTCTCGTCGGCGAAGAGCCTGTTCTACCGCGGCATCCTGCCGCTGCTGGGTGCCCTCATGCTGACCTACGCGTTCATCCAGTCGGCGATCGACATGTACGACCCCGAGTACGGCAACACCGTGCTGCTCGGAATCGGCGGCACGTTCGTGGTGGGCATCGGCGCCCTCGCGATCGGCGTGGTGCTCATGCTCGTGTGGTTCGCGTTCCCCGGGTCGAAGCCCTTCTTCCGCGGCGAGAGCCTCAATCGCGAGACCGAGGTGCTCGTGCCCGACGAGCCGATCGCCTACCCGCGGTCGGTCGACGGCGGAATCTGAGGCGTCACGGCATCCGCTCTCGAAAAGGGCGGGCGGATGCCGTGCGGTGGCCGTGCGTGTGTTCGCGGTCGTGCCGCGAAGCGCGGTGCGGCAGGGCTCAGACGACGGCGCGGATCGAGCCGACCACGCCTCCGCCGCCCGACACCGTCAGGGGCAGCAGCGCGAGGGTGTCGGAGACCGCCTCGGGGGTGAGAGAACCGGCGCGCTCGAGGAGGCGGAGCGCCACGGCGTGCGCGGCGCGGTTGGAGCCGTCGAACATCTTCAACGCGACGGTCGTGCCGTCGGGCGCGGTCATGACCTGCACGCCTTCGGCGCCCATCTTCGAGAACACCCCGAGGCGCTCGATGACGATCGTGTCGGGGCGGCCCGGACCGTCGATGGTCCACGGGTGCTCCTTGACCGCGCGCACGAGAGCGCCGGCGCTGCGGTGCAGGGCGAAGGGCGAGCGCTCCGACGAGGTCGCGATGCGCTGGATCGCCCGGGCGAGGCCGACCATGCTCATCGCGTAGACGGGGGCGCCGCAGCCGTCGATCGCGGTGGTCGTCATGCGCTCGCCCACGAGACGCTCGAGCACCTCGCGGATGTGCACCTGCAGCGGGTGCTGCGGGTCGAGGTAGTCGGTCGTCGACCAGCCGTTGGCGACGCACGTGAGCAGCATCGCGGCGTGCTTACCCGAGCAGTTCATGCGCAGGGGGGAGGGGGCGCCGTGATCGCGCACGAGCTCGTCGCGCGAGGCGGTGTCGGTGGGCCACGCCGCGGGGCAGCCGAGGTCGTCTTCGGTGAGACCGGCCGACTGCAGGATGTCGCGGGCGAGCTCGGCGTGGCGGTCGGTGCCGCAGTGGCTCGCCATCGAGATCGCGAGCCGCTCGTCGGCGAGATCGGCTCCGGCCGACAGGCACGCCAGCGCCTGCAGGGGCTTCATGCTCGATCGCGGGAGGAACGGCGCCGACGCATCGCCGAGGGTGATCTTCTCGGTGCCGTCGGGAGCGAGCACGACGGCGACGCCGAAGTGGCGTGATTCGACGAATCCGTTGCGATCGACGACGGCGAGTTCGACGGAGGCGGGGGGCGTGGCGGGCATCCCTTCATCGTATCGCGCAGGGTCGCTCCGCCCCCGGGTGGACGCCGGTGCGAGTCGCAGGGATCCGTCGCCTCCGGTCCTCTCGAAGGGACGGATTCCGGCGACGCACGCGACGGAGAGGGGCAGACTGGAGGCATGAACGGAGAGCACCACTACCGCCTGCGCTCGACCTGGACCGGCGACCGGGGCACCGGCACGAGCGGATACCGCGAGTACGACCGCGCCGTGACCCTCGAGGTCGACGGCAAGCCCGCCATCTCGGCATCCGCCGACAAACCCTTCCGCGGCGACCCCGCCAAGTGGAACCCCGAGGAGCTGCTGCTGGGCGCCCTCAGCGAATGCCACCTGCTGTCGTACCTGCACGCGTGCGTGACCACGGGGGTCGTCGTGACCGGGTACGAGGACGACGCCTCGGGGACCCTGCAGGAGGACGGCAACAGCGGGGGAGCCTTCACCGAGGTGACGCTGCGCCCGCGCGTGCGCGTCGCCGACGAGTCGATGGTCGAGGCGGCTCTCGCCGCGCACAAGCAGGCGCGGGAGTGGTGCTTCATCGCCAACTCCGTCAACTTCCCGGTGCACCACGAGCCCGAGGTCACCGTCGGCTGATCGTAGAGTGAGCGGATGCAGCTCGAACCGACCCTGCGCCGACTCGACCGCCTGGCCGGCGGGCGGCAGGCCGACCACCGCGTCGACGTCTCGGACGACCCGAAGGTGCGCCGTGCGTTCCGAGCCATCACGCTGCTGCTGGCCGCGGGATTCGTGCTCGGCGTCGCGACGGTCGTCATCGCGCTGGTGATGACGCTGAACGGCGACGATGTCGGCTTCGCGGTGTGGATGCGGTGCCTGGTGGTGCTGGCGATCACGACGACGCTGTTCTACTTCCTCTGGCGCGCTCATGCCGGGTGGTACTGGGCGTTCCGGCGCCTGCAGCTGTTCAGTCGCATCTTCCCGATCGTCGCCCTCGTGCTCGCCGCGATCCCGGGGCTGTATCCCTTCTGGGTCGTGACCGAGCAGATTCTGTTCGCGATCCTGCTCATCGGCGTCTCGGACTACCTGCAGTCGGATCCCGTGCGTGCGGCGTTCCCCAAGCCGCAGCGCTGAGGGCGCGGCATCCGGCCCTTCGACAGGCTCAGGGACCCCCTTCGACGGGCTCAGGGACCCTCTTCGACGGGCTCAGGGACGGCTCAGCCCCCCACGAAGAACGACGGAACCCCGCCGGCGCGATGCCGACGGGGTTCCGTATCGTTCGGTGGTGCTTACTGCACGTCGTCGTCGACCCAGTCCATCGACTTGGTGACGGCCTTCTTCCACAGGCGCAGCTCGCGGTCGCGCTCGCCGCTGTCCATGTTCGGCTCCCAGCGCTTGTCTTCCTGCCAGTTGGCACGCAGGTCGTCGAGGTTGTCCCAGAAGCCGACCGCGAGGCCCGCGGCGTACGCGGCGCCCAGGGCGGTGGTCTCGGCGACGACCGGACGCACGACCGGCACGCCCAGGATGTCGGCCTGGAACTGCATCAGCGCGTCGTTGGCGGTCATGCCGCCGTCGACCTTGAGCTCGGCCAGGTCGACACCGGAGTCGGCGTTGACCGCGTCGAGCACCTCGCGCGTCTGGAAGGCCGTCGCTTCGAGCGCAGCGCGCGCGATGTGGCCCTTGTTGACGTAGCGGGTCATGCCGACGATCGCGCCGCGGGCGTCGGGACGCCAGTACGGGGCGAACAGGCCCGAGAACGCCGGCACGAAGTACACGCCGCCGTTGTCGTCGACCGAGCTGGCCAGCGCCTCGACCTCGGGGGCCGAGGAGATGATGCCGAGCTGGTCGCGCAGCCACTGGATCAGCGAACCGGTCACCGCGATCGAGCCCTCGAGCGCGTACCGGGCGGGCTGGTCGCCGAGCTTGTAGCCGAGGGTGGTGAGCAGACCGTTCTTCGAGTGGACGATCTCTTCGCCCGTCTGGAAGATGAGGAAGTTACCCGTGCCGTAGGTGTTCTTGCTCTCGCCCGGGTCGAAGGCGGCCTGGCCGAAGGTCGCGGCCTGCTGATCGCCCAGGATGCCGGCGATCGGCGTCTCGCGAAGCAGCGACGACGACTCGACCGTGCCGTACACCTCGGAGGAGGAGCGGATCTCGGGCATCATCGAGCGCGGAACACCGAAGTCGGCGAGGATGTCGTCGCGCCACTCGAGGGTCTCGAGGTCCATGAACAGCGTGCGGCTGGCGTTGGTGACGTCGGTGGCGTGCACGCCGCCGTCGATGCCGCCGGTGAGGTTCCACAGCACCCAGGAGTCGGTGGTGCCGAAGATGAGGTCGCCGGCCTCGGCCTTCTCGCGGGCTCCCTCGACGTTTTCGAGGATCCACACGATCTTGGTGCCCGAGAAGTAGGTCGCCAGCGGCAGGCCGACGATGCTCTTGTAACGCTCGGGGTCGCCATCGGCGAGACGGTCGACGATCGACTGCGTGCGCGTGTCCTGCCAGACGATGGCGTTGTACGCGGGCTTACCGGTGTTCTTGTCCCAGACCACCGCGGTCTCGCGCTGGTTGGTGATGCCGACGGCGGCGATGTCGTGTCGGGTGATGTCGGCGCGGCTGAGGGCCAGGCCGATCACCTCCTGGGTGTTGCGCCAGATCTCGGCGGGGTCGTGCTCGACCCATCCCGCGCGCGGGAAGATCTGCTCGTGCTCCTTCTGCCCGACGGAGACGACGCTCCCGGACTTGTCGAAGATCATCGCGCGCGTCGAGGTCGTGCCCTGGTCGATGGCGAGGACGTAGTCAGCCATGGATGGACTCCTTTGTCTGAATCAGTGAGAGGTGAAGAGGTGGAGAAGGGAGGCGGGGGCGCCGGGTGACGCCCCCGCGGAGGTGTTACTTGCCGAGGCCGAGCAGCACGGGGGCCAGCAGACCCGCGAGCAGACCACCGACGAGGGGGCCGGCGACCGGGACCCAGGCGTAGCCCCAGTCGCTGGAGCCCTTGCCCTTGATCGGGAGGATGGCGTGGGCGATACGCGGGCCGAGGTCACGGGCCGGGTTGATCGCGTAGCCGGTGGGGCCACCGAGGCTCGCACCGATACCGACCACGAGCAGGGCGACGGGCACGGCCGCGAGGCCGCCGATTCCGCCCGGGACGCCGATGTCGGCCACGCCGTAGTCGCCGAAGCCGAAGATCACGAAGACCAGCACGAAGGTGGCGATGACCTCGGTGAGGAAGTTGAAGCCGTACGAACGGATCGCGGGGCCCGTCGAGAACACGCCCAGCTTGGCGGCGGGGTCGGGCTCGTCGTCGAAGTGCTGCTTGTACGAGGCCCAGGCGAGTACGGCACCGATGATGGCACCGACCATCTGCGCGGCCACGGCCACGAAGAACTGCGCGATGCCGATCTTGCCGGCCACCAGCAGACCGATCGACACGGCGGGGTTCAGCTGTGCTCCGGAGTACGCGGAGACGATGACACCGGCGAACACCGCCAGGCCCCAGCCCCAGTTGACCATCAGGGTTCCGCCGCCGTTGCCCTTGGTCTTGGCGAGGGCCACGTTGGCCACCACACCACAGCCCAAGAGGATGAGCATCGCGGTTCCGACCACCTCCGAGAGGAAGTACAGCCCCAGGTTCACATCTTGCATGTCGTCATCGACCTTTCTCCTACTGCTCGGCCTCCATCGGCTCGAGCGTGATGCGGCTCGGTGATCCGAACCTATGGGTCACGTGCGGGCGCGCAATAGTCGGCGCGCCCGCACGTTCTCTCAGATTCGAGCGACCCCGGCCTGTGCCAGATCCACGCGGTGCGCGGAGCGCAGGATCTCCGTCGAGCGGGCGACCTCGTCGTCGACGCGGGCGGAGTCCCATCCGAGCGGCTCGGCGACGGCTTCGGCGACCTCGCGGAGGGTCCGCTCGGTCATGCCGCCGACGAAGGCGAGGTGCGTACGGCGCAGCAGCACGTCGATGAGGTGCACGACCTGCTCGTTCGCGGCGATCCAGGCGAGCTCCTCGCGGTAGTAGCCGGGCGCGTCGGGGACGGGCGTCGGCTCCGTGGGGAGGGCGGCGAGGATGGCGTCGGCGCGCGTGCCGTAGCGCTCGAGCATGGCCTCGACGATCTCGCCGGAGTGCGCATTCGTGCGTGCGGACACCCAGCGGCGTCGCTGCTCGGGCGTGGCGGGGAAGCCGGCGCCGCCGCCGATCGCGAGACCCTGGGTGCTCACACGGTGCGGGCGACGCAGCTTCTGCAGCGTCTTCATGCTGAGGTGCTCGGCGAGGGCGCGGAAGGTGGTCCACTTGCCGCCGACCAGGCTCATCGCGGGGACGCCGGCGACCTCGTCCTCGACGATGCGGTAGTCGCGCGAGACGAAGCCGGGCGCGGTGTCGTCGTGGCGGGGGAGGGGGCGGATGCCGCTGAACGTGTAGACGATCTGCGAGCGGTCGACGCCCACCTTCGGGAAGACGTGTCCGATGAGGTCGAAGAAGTACTCGATCTCGTCGTCGGTGCACACCACGGGCTTCGAGGGGTCGGCGTCGATGTCGGTGGTGCCGACGAGGACGCGGTCCTTGAGCGGGTAGATGAGCACGATACGGCCGTCGGAGTGCTCGAAGAAGATCTCGCGCCCGCCGGTGGCGGCCAGCAGCTCGGGGTTGTCGAGCACGATGTGCGAGCCCTTGGTGCCGCCCATGAACTTCGTGTCGAGGCCCATCGCGGAGTTGGCCAGGTCGGTCCAGGGCCCGGCCGTGTTGAGCACGACCTTCGCTTTCACGCTGAATTCCTCGCCGGAGACCTCGTCGCGCACGCGGACGCCGTTCGCGTCGGCGCCGACGGCCGAGACGTAGTTGACGGCCTGAGTACGGCCGCCGCCGGCCTCGATGCCGTCGCGCAGCACGTCGAGGGCGATGCGCTCAGGGTCGTGCATCGACGCGTCGAAGTAGGTCGCGGTGTAGCGCAGGTCGTGGTTGAGCTGCGGGAGGGCCTGCAGCGACTTCTTCTTGCCGAGGAACGTGTGGCGGGGAACCGAGCCACCGTCGCGCGAGAAGGTGTCGTACATGATCAGGCCGACCTTGATCAGCAGGGCGCCGCGCTCGTTGGGCTTGCCGCGGCCGTGTGTGACGAGCAGGCGGAAGGGCGCCGAGAGGATGCCCGAGAACGTCTTGTAGATCGGGATGGTCGTCTCGAGCGGCTTGACGTAGTGCGGGGCCGTCTTGAGCAGGTCGTTGCGCTCGGTGACCGCCTCTTTCACGAGACGGAACTCGCCGTTCTCGAGGTAGCGGATGCCGCCGTGCACCATGTGGCTGGAGGCCGAGGAGGCGCCCGACACGAAGTCGCCGCGCTCCACGAGGGCGACGCTGACGCCCTGGAGCGCGAGGTCGCGGAGGGTGGCGAGGCCGTTGATGCCCCCACCGATGATCAGGACGTCGAGGTCTTCGGCGTCACGGAGCGCCTGGACGTCGGCGCGGAGCGAAGAAGTAGGGGACGACATGTCGACTGCGACCTTTCGTAGTTGGTACGTCGACCACATTGCGCTCGTCTGCACGTTGTTGCAAGCCCCTTGAACAAACGTGCACAATGGTGTTCATGCGGGTGAGAAGACCATGACCACACAGGCCCAAGAGCGCTCCCGCGACGCGCTGCGCGCGGCGCAGCTCTACTACATGCAAGACCTCACGATGGACGCCATCGCGCACGAGATGCGGGTGTCGCGTTCCTCGGTGTCGCGGTTGCTGCAGCACGCGCGCGACGTGGGGCTGGTGACCATTTCGATCAGCCCGCCCGACGACGCGCGCGGACAGATGGCGCAGCGCATCGCCGACCGGTTCGGCATCACGGCGCACATCGTGCCCACGCCCGCGCGCACCTCCGAGGCCGAGCGCCTGGAGCGAACCGCTCTGACGGCAGCGCGCAGCCTCGCCGAGCGGGTGGAATCGTCGATGACGGTCGGCGTCGCGTGGGGCTCGACCCTGTCGGCGATGGCGCGCCACGTGCCGCAGAAAGACGTGCACGACACGCACATCGTGCAGATGAACGGCGCCGCCAACGTGCGCACCTCCGGCATCCCCTACGCGGGCGAGATCCTGTCGAAGTTCGGTGCGGCGTGGTCGTCGTCGGTGCACCAATTCCCGGTGCCGGCCCTCTTCGACGATCCCCGCACGAAGCAGGCCATGTGGCGCGAACGGTCGGTGCGCTCGGTGCTCGAGATCCAGCAGCGCGTCGGTCTGTTCGTGTTCGGACTCGGCTCGCCCCACGCCGACGTCCCCTCGCACGTCTACAGCGGCGACTACTTCGACGAGCGCGACCGCGCGGTCATCGAGCGCGAAGGCGTGGTCGGCGACTGCGCGACGGTGTTCTACCGCGCCGACGGGTCGAGCGACATCCCCGAGTTGAACGCGCGCTCCAGCGGACCCGACCTCGACACGGTGCGGCGCATCCCACGACGCTTCTGCGTCGTGTCGAGCCTGTCGAAGCTCGACGGGCTGCGCGGGGCGCTCGCCGCGGGACTGATCACCGAGCTCGTCGTCGAGGAGTCCCTCGCGCGCCGACTCCTCGCCGTCACCCGCTGACCCGCGGGCGTCCGAGGAGCCGGAACGCCCGGATCAGCGCTCGCCGAAGCCGTCGTCGATCAGCGCCCGCAGCTCGTCGAGCGCCTGCTGCGCCTGCGGCCCCGAGGCGCTGACGCGCACGCGCGAACCCTGACGCACCCCGAGGGCCATGAGCGCGAGCAGGCTGTGCCCCGACACCTCGGCGCTCCCCGTGTCGAGGTCGGCGATGCGCACCTCCGCGCCGAAGCGCGACGCGGCTTTGACGAACGTCGCGGCCGGCCGGGCGTGTAGCCCCGAGGGGTTCGACACGACCGCCTCGAACGACAGCGAGTCGCCGGCGGTGCTATCGGCGGATGCCGGGGGCGCGGCATCCGGAACCGTCGACGCCCCGTCGCCGAGCTGACGGCGCTTCGCCTCGCCCGCGGTGGCGCACTCCGCCGCCACCGCGGCGAGATCGGCCCCACCCGCGGCCGTGACCACTGCGGCGACGAGGCCCTCCACGAACGGCGCGGGACTCAGCCGAACCCGCTCCGGCGCCGTGACGAACTCCACCGCCGTCTCGGCGCTGAGGATCGCCGAGCCGAGGTCCATCAGCACGAGCACCCCGTCTCCGGAGTCGGCCTCGTCGATGGCCGCGGCGATCGCCACGGCATCCGTGCCCAGATCGTCGTCGGGCCCGCCCGCGGCCACGCGCACCGCGGGCGGCTGCTCCCCGCCCATCTGCAGGGCCAGATGCACGGCGGCCTCCGCGAGCGCGAGCGAGTGCGAGACCGCGACGATGCCGATCACTCCGCGCCCGCCAGTGTGTCGCGCAATGCCTCGAGCAGCAGGGTCGCCGAGGTCGCGCCCGGGTCGATGTGTCCGGCGCTGCGCTCGCCGAGGTAGCTCGCGCGGCCCTTGCGCGCCACGAGCGGTTCGGTGGCGTCGCGCCCGCGCGCTGCGGCGTCGGCGGCGGCGCGCGCGGCGGCGGCCGGTCCGTCGGCGACGGCGGCGTCCCACGCGTCGAGCGCGGGGGAGAGGGCGTCGATCATGGTCTTGTCGCCGAGCTCGGCCTTGCCGCGGGCGACGACGCCCTCGACGCCCGCGCGCAGTGCGGCGCCGAGCGCGGCGGCATCCGCCTCTCCGTCACCCGCGAGGGGCGGACCCATGCGCAGGAAGAGCGTGCCGTAGAGGGGCCCGCTCGCCCCGCCCACCGACGAGACGAGCGTCATCCCGACCGTCTTGAACAGGTCGGACGCGGTGGCCGGCACGGGGTCGAGCTTGGCGACGACCGCGTCGAGACCGCGCGCCATGTTCGAGCCGTGGTCGGCGTCGCCGATCTCGGAGTCGAGCTGCGTCAGCTCGTCTTTGTGCGCGTGCACGGCGTCGCGGAACGCGCGGATCCACGCGACGAGGTCGTCGGTCGAGACGGCGTCGCTCATGCGCCCCACCGCAGGCCGGGGGTGACGACCGGCGCGTCCCACAGGCGGATCATCTCGTCGTCGGCCTTCACCACGGTGAGCGAGGCGCCCGCCATGTCGAGGCTCGTGATGTAGTCGCCGATCAGCACGCGCTGCACGTCGACGCCCGCCTCGGCCAGCAGCGGGGCGATCTCGCCGTAGAGCAGGTACTGCTCGATGAGCGGGGTGCCGCCCAGACCCGACAGCAGAACGATCGCCGGGCCCACGGCCTCGCCGAAGTCGTGCACGATCGGATCGACCATGAGCTTCGCGATCTCGTGAGCGGATGCCAACTTCACCCGCGAACGGCCGGGCTCGCCGTGGATGCCGACGCCGACCTCCATCTCGTCGTCGGGCAGTTCGAAGGTGGGCCGCCCCGCGGCGGGGACCGTGCAGCTGGTGAGCGCGACGCCCATCGACCGACCGGCCTCGGACACGCGGCGCGCGAGGGCGGCGACGGCGGCGAGGTCGGCGCCCTCTTCGGCGAGGGCTCCGACGACCTTCTCGAGGATGACGGTGGTGCCGGTGCCGCGGCGACCCGCGGTCCAGGTGGAGTCGGTGACCGCGACGTCGTCGGCCACGACGACGGATTCGACCTGCACGCCCTCACCGGCGGCGAGTTCGGCGGCCATCTCGAAGTTCAGCACGTCGCCGGTGTAGTTCTTCACGATATGGAGCACGCCCGCACCCGAGTCGACGGCCTGCGTCGCCGCGAGCACCTGGTCGGGAGTGGGGGAGGTGAACACCTCTCCGGCGGCGGCGGCGTCGAGCATGCCGCGACCGACGAACCCGCCGTGCATCGGCTCGTGGCCGGAGCCTCCGCCCGAAACGAGGGCGACCTTGCCGGCGCGGGTCGGTTCGGCCCGCAGGATGACCCGATTCTCGGCATCCACCCGCAGATCCGGGTGCGCTGCCTCGATGCCGCGCAGGGCCTCTGCCAGCACGTTCGCGGGGTCGTTGACGAACTTCTTCACGCTGCCTCCTCGTTGTGGCGTCGACGGTTCGGGCCGTCAGTCACGACCCTGGTCGCCGCGCGGCTTCACGTCAAGGGTCGGTGCGCGAGAGGAGCGGGTTCGTCAGAGACGCTCGTGCGGGAGCACCTGCTTGATGCGCTCGAGAGGGTTCTGCGCGGGGGCCTCGTTGTACGCGTTCGCGAGTTCCTGCCCGCTGAGGGCGTGGATGGCCGCCATGATCTCGTCGGTGGCGCCGCGGCGCGCGCGCCCCGAGGTGGCGGGGCCGTGCGGTGAGAGATCGAGCGGCTTGCCGAAGCGCACCGTGATGCGCTCGGAGGTGCTCGGGAACTTCGCCCCCACGGGCATGGCCTTGTCGGTGCCGATCAGCCCGACCGGCACGACCGGGGCTCCCGTCTGCAGGGCGAGGAAGGCGACGCCGGTGCGGCCCTTGTAGAGGCGGCCATCGAGCGAGCGCGTGCCCTCGGGGTAGAGCGCCACGGCGCGCCCGTCATCGAGGAACGCACGCTGCTGATCGAGGGCGTCGAGCGCCTTCTGGCCGGCGCCGCGCTCGACAGGGATCGCCCCGATGGCGGTGAAGAACTGCCGCGAGGCCCACTTCTCGAAGTACGCCGACTTCGCCATGAAGTGCACCGGGCGGGGAGCGGCCACGGGAATGGCGATCGAGTCGATGAACGACAGGTGGTTGCTCGCGAAGATCACCGGTCCCGTGCGGGGGACGTTCTCGCGCCCCTCGATGCGGGGCCGATAGACGGCGCGGGCAAGGGGGGCGATGAAGAACCGCCCCAGGCCGTAGGCCGCGCCCATCTGCTGCGGCGGTGCGGCGGGGGTCTCGGCGGGCACGTCGGAACTCACTCGACGAGGCTACTCGCCGCAGCATGCCCGCGTGTGCATGGGGGTGATCGGCTGCGCTCTCTCAGCCCCGCCAAAGCCGGATACGCGAGGATGGAGCTTCCCCGTCTTCTTCGAGAGGTCACCTGTGCGCTTCCGCCCGATCGCTTCCCTGTCCGTCGCCGCCGCTGCGGCGTTGCTGCTGGCCGGGTGCGCCGGCTCGCCCGACGCCGCGGAGACTCCGAATGCCACGGCCTCCGCCGACGCCGGCCAGTGCCAGAGCGCTCTGACGGACGCTCCTGCGCCCGACGGCCTCGTCGTCTCCGGCGACTTCCAGGGCAAGGTGAACGTGACCCTCCCCTCGGGGTACGCCCCCACCGAGCTGCAGCGCACGACCCTCGTCGAGGGCTCCGGCCAGCAGGTCAAGGCCGGCGACGTCCTGAAGGCGAACTACACGCTCATCGACGCGGCTTCCGGCCAGGTGCAGCTGCAGTCGCTCGACACCGCGCCCGCCGGCATGGACACCTTGATCAACTCGCAGCAGATCTTCGGAGCCGCCCTCGAGTGCGAGAACATCGGCGCGCGCACGGTCTCGTCGTTCCCCGCCGGAACGCTCGGCGAGGGCTCGCCCGCCTTCGTGCTGGTCGCCGACGCGATCTCGGAGTTGCCCACCCGCGCCGACGGTGCCGAGGTCGCCCCCGTCGACGGCATGCCCACCGTCACCTTCGACGACTCGGGCGCCCCCACCATCACCATGCCCGACGCTCCGGCCCCCACCGACGTGCGCATCGAGAACCTCCGCCAGGGCACCGGCGACGTCGTCAACCCCGGCGACCAGGTCATCGTGCAGTACACCGGTGCGCTGTACGACGGCGGCACCGTGTTCGACTCGAGCTGGCAGCGCGGCGAGCCCGCCCAGTTCGTCACCAACCAGGTGGTCGACGGCTTCCGCCAGGCGCTCGAGGGACAGACCGTCGGCTCGCAGGTCGTCGTCGTGATCCCGCCCGCTTCGGGCTACGGCGATCAGGCGCAGGGCGAGATCCCCGCGAACTCGACGCTCGTCTTCGTCGTCGACATCCTCGGCGTCCAGCACGCGACCGCCGCCGGATAAGCAGGCCGCGTCCGGCGCCCGGCACCCGACGGGCACCGGCTCGGTAGGCTGACGGGATGCGCCGCGTCCTCATCCTCGGGTCCACCGGTTCGATCGGCACGCAGGCGCTCGACGTCATCCGGGCCAACCCCGAACGCTTCGAGGTCGTGGGCCTCGCCGCCGGCAGCGACCGCGCCGGCGTCGAGGCGCAGGCGCGCGAGTTCGGCGTCGAGCACCTCGCCCTCGGCGCGGTCGAGGCCGAGCAGCTGGTCCGCGACGTCGAGGCCGACGTGGTGCTCAACGGGATCACCGGCTCGGTCGGGCTCGGCCCCACCATCGCCGCGCTCGAAGAAGGGCGCACTCTCGCCCTCGCCAACAAGGAGTCGTTGATCGTCGGCGGCGACCTCGTCACCGCGCTCGCTGCCCCGGGACAGATCGTCCCCGTCGACTCCGAGCACTCAGCCATCGCGCAGGCGTTGCGCTCGGGCGAGGCGTCGGAGGTGCGCCGGCTCGTGCTCACGGCATCCGGAGGCCCCTTCCGTGGACGCTCGCGCGATCAGCTCGTCGACGTCACCCCCGCCGAGGCGCTCGCCCACCCGACGTGGGACATGGGCCGCGTCGTCACGACGAACTCCGCGACCCTCGTCAACAAGGGCCTCGAGGTGATCGAGGCGCATCTGCTGTTCGACGTCGACTACGACCGCATCGACGTCACCGTGCACCCGCAGTCGATCGTGCACTCGATGGTCGAGTTCGTCGACGGCTCGACGATCGCGCAGGCATCGCCGCCCGACATGCGCCTGCCCATCTCGCTCGGCCTCGACTGGCCGCACCGCGTCGGCGGCGTCGGAGTGCCCCTGGACTGGACCCGCGCCTCGCAGTGGACCTTCGAGCCGCTCGACGAGGAGGCCTTCGGCTCGGTCGCGCTCGCCAAGCGCGTCGGACGCGCGGGGGCGACCTACCCGGCCGTGTTCAACGCCGCGAACGAGCAGGCCGTCGACGCGTTCCACGAGGGGCGCCTCGGCTTCCTCGACATCGTCGAGCTCATCGAGCGCGTCGTCGACCGCCACGAGGCCCCGGCGCAGCTCACGCGCGCGTCGCTCGCCGAGGCCGAGACCTGGGCGCGCCGCACCGCCGACGAGATCATCGCCGCGCGCTGACCCCGGGGGTAGGAGGTCTCTGAGCTTGTCGAAGGGACCGGGCGTGCGTTGGACCCTCGCGTTCGGGAGGTCCCTGAACTTGTCGAAGGGACCGGGCGTGCGCTGGACCCTCGTGCTCGGGAGGTCCCTGAGCTTGTCGAAGGGACCGGGCGTGCGTTGGACCTTCGCGTTCGGGAGGTCCCTGAGCTTGTCGAAGGGACCGGGCTTACATGGGTCCCGGTGGCTTCGACAGGCTCAGCCACCTTGCGTTCGCGCGTGCGTTGGGCCTTCGCGTTCGGGAGGTCCCTGAGCTTGTCGAAGGGACCGGGCTTACATGGGTCCCGGTGGCTTCGACAGGCTCAGCCACCTTGCGTTCGCGCGTGCGTTGGGCCTTCGCGTTCGGGAGGTCCCTGAGCTTGTCGAAGGGACCGGGCGTACATGGGTCCCGGTGGCTTCGACAGGCTCAGCCACCTTGCGTTCGCGCGTGCGTTGGACCTTCGCGTTCGGGAGGTCCCTGAGCTTGTCGAAGGGGCCGGGCGTACATGGGTCCCGGTGGCTTCGACAGGCTCAGCCACCTTGCGTTCGGGTGTGCGCCGGCCCCGGTGGCTTCGACAGGCTCAGCCACCTTGCGTTCGGGCGTGCGCCGGCCACGGTGGCTTCGACAGGCTCAGCCACCTTGCGTTCGGGCGTGCGCCGGCCCCGGTGGCTTCGACCGGCTCAGCCACCTTGCGTTCGGGCGTGCGCCGGCCCCGGTGGCTTCGACCGGCTCAGCCACCTTGCGTTCGCGCGTGCGCCGGCCACGGTGGCTTCGACAGGCTCAGCCACCTTGCGTTCGGGCGTGCGCCGGCCCCGGTGGCTTCGACGGGCTCAGCCACCTTGCGTTCGGGCGTGCGTTTGCTCCGGTGGCTTCGACCGGCTCAGCCACCTTGCGTTCGGGCGTGCGTCGGCCCCGGGGCCTTCGACGGGCTCAGCGACCTCGCGTGCGAAGGGGCGCGGCCCTCGCGTTCTCAGGCGGGGAAGTCGACCGGGCGCTCGGGGTCGGACGACGGCGTGCTGTCGGCCGGGTACGGCACGGGCCACTGGGGGTCGGGCACAGCCCACCCTGCGGCCCGCAGGGCACGGCGGGACAGCTCGCGCGCCGAGTAGGGCGTGCGCACTCCGCGGATGTCGCGGTAGTCCTGGTGCCCGGGGCCGGCCCAGAGGATCGCGTCGCCCTCGCCGACGAGTTTCACGGCCTCGAGGATCGCGCGCTCGGGCGGGGTGAACTCATGGATCTCGGCATCCGGACGCGCACGACGAGCGCCCTCGACGAGCACCTCGCGGATCGTGTCGGGATTCTCGTGACGCGGGTGGTGATCGGTCACGATGAGGATGTCGCTGCCCTCGACCGCGGTGCGCCCCATGTCGTGGCGCTTCGTGGCGTCGCGGTCGCCGTCGGCGCCGAAGAGCATGACGACGCGGCCGGGCGTGACGCGGCGCACGGCGGCGAGCGTCTTCTCGAAGGCGTCGGGGGAGTGACCGAAGTCGACGTAGACCGCGGGACCCTCGGGGCCCGAGATGAGCTGCGTGCGACCCGGCAACGACGCGTCGATGCGCTCGCCGTCGAGGGTGCTGAACACGTGCTCCCAGGTGTAGCCGACCTCGAGCAGCATGACGATCGCGAGGCCCGCGTTGGCGGCCATGTGTCGGCCGATCACGGGCACGACGGTGGTCAACGCGCGACCCTTGCCGTCGCTGAGGGTGAACTCGGTGCCCTCCTGTCGTTCGTCCACGATCTCGACGGTCCAGTCGGCGGATGCCGCGGAGGCGGCGTCTTCGGCGATGGCGGGGGTCGCGATGGTCACGACGGGGATCTCGGCCCGCGCGGCGATCTCGGCGCCCGAGGCGGAGTCGAGGCACACCACGCCGCGGTGCGCGCGATCGGGGCGGAAGAGGGGGAGCTTCGCCTCGAAGTACTCGCGCATGTCGGCGTAGTCGTCGAGGTGGTCGTGCGTGAGGTTGGTGAAGCCCGCGACGTCGAAGACGAGGCCGTCGACGCGGTGCCGGGTGAGGGCCTGCGCGCTGACCTCGACGGCGACGGCTTCGACGCCTCGTTCGCGCATGAGGGCGAGCAGGGCGTGGAACTCCGAGGCCTCGGGCGTGGTCAGTCGAGAGACGATGACCTCACCCGCGATGTGACGCTCGGCGGTCGACGACAGTCCGGTCACGACGCCGAGCTGGCCGAGGATGCCCTCGAGCAGGTGCGAGACGCTCGTCTTACCGTTGGTGCCGGTGGTCGCCAACAGTTGAGGAAGCCGGTCGTCGGGGCCAGTGCCGTAGACCCAGGCCGACAGGTCGCCGAGCAGCGCGCGCGGGTCGTCGACCACGACGATGGGAAGCCCCGTGGGGGCGGCGATCTCGGCGCCCGCGTCGTCGGTGATCACCGCGACGGCGCCGCGCTCGGCGGCGGTGGCGGCGAACTCCGCGCCGTGACGGTTGACGCCGCGGATCGCCACGAAGGCCTCGCCCGCGCGCAGATCGGCGGTGGCCAGCGTGATGCCGGTCAGGGTCGTGCCCTCGACATCTCCCACGGTGCGCACGCCGTAGCGGCGGGCGAGCTCGGCGAGGTCGCGGCGGGGCGGACGCTCCGGTCGGAGGACGGGCGGCAGGTTCGAGGGGGCGTCGGAGGACATCCCCACCATTGTCTCATCCGGGGTCGCACAGACACCGCATCGCGGCCGCACGGGCGGTTCAAAGGCCCGCGGCGGTATCGTCGGCGGGTGACTGCGATCGCGTTCCTCATCGGCGTCGTCGTGCTCGTCGTCGGACTCGCCGTTTCGATCGCGCTGCACGAGATCGGACATCTGCTGCCCGCCAAGCTCTTCGGCGTGCGCGTGGGCCAGTACATGATCGGCTTCGGACCGACGCTGTGGTCCAAGCGCATCGGCGAGACCGAGTACGGCTTCAAGCTGCTTCCCCTGGGGGGATTCATCTCGATGGCGGGCATGTACCCGCCGGCCCCCGACGACGGCACCCCCGAGAAGAAGCGCTCGCGCTTCTTCGCCACGATGGTGCAGGACGCCCGCGACGCGAACGCCGAGACGTTGATCGCCGCCGACGACCGCGTCTTCTACAAGCTGCCGGTCTACAAGCGCATCATCGTCATGCTCGGCGGACCGATCATGAACCTCATCCTGGCGTTCGTGCTCTCTGCCATCGCGCTCAGCGGTATCGGCGTGGCCACGGCCACCACGACCGTCGCGGCGGTGTCGCAGTGCGTGATCCCGGCCAGCGACAACCGCACCGACTGCACCTCGACCGACCCCGTCGCCCCGGCCGCCGCCGCCGGCATCCAGCCCGGCGACAAGATCGTGTCGGTCGACGGGACCCCGGTGTCGACGTTCGCAGAAGCCGCGGCGATCATCCAGAAGTCGCCGGGCCAGGCGCTGTCGGTCGTCATCGACCGCGACGGCACGCAGCGGACGGTCAGCGTGACGCCGGCGCAGACCGATCGCGCCGTCACCGACGCGCAGGGCAAGGCCGTCACCGACGCCTCCGGCGCGCCCGAGTACGAGACCCTCGGCTTCGCCGGGCTCACCGCGCAGCAGACTTTGGTTCCGCAGCCGATCTGGGCCGGCCCCGAGGCGACCATCCAGCAGGTGGGCAGCGTCGCGCAGATCATGACGCAGCTCCCGGTGCGCGTCTACGACACGGCCGTCGACCTGTTCACCGGTCAGCCGCGCGACCCGAACGGTCCGCTGAGCGTCGTCGGCGCCGGGCGCCTGGCCGGCGAGTTCGCCGCCATCGACGCGCCGATCCTCGATCGCGTGGGCGCGATCATCGGTCTGCTCGCGGCGCTGAACATCGCGCTGTTCGTGTTCAACCTCATCCCGCTGCTGCCCCTCGACGGCGGTCACGTCGTCGTCGCGCTGTGGGACGGCATCAAGCGCTGGTTCGCGCGGCTGCGCGGCACGGTCGCCCGGCCGGTCGACGCGACAAAGCTGGTGCCCCTGACCTTCGTGGTGGTCGTGCTGCTGGTGGGCATGGGCGGGGTGCTGTTCCTCGCCGACGTCTTCAACCCGGTGCAGCTGCTCTAGCGCTCCGCGCCGCGGGTGAGGGGGGCTTCGACGGGCTCAGCCACCCTGGGAACAGAGGTCCCTGAGCTTGTCGAAGGGCCCGGGAGTTCGCGGGTGGCGGGGGCTTCGACAGGCTCAGCCACCTTGGTACGCGGGTGGCGGGGGCTTCGACAGGCTCAGCCACCTTGGTACGCGGGTGGCGGGGGCTTCGACAGGCTCAGCCACCTTGGTTCGCGGGTGGCGGGGGCTTCGACAGGCTCAGCCACCTTGGTTCGCGGGTGGCGGGGGCTTCGACAGGCTCAGCCACCTTGGTACGCGGGTGGCGGGGGCTTCGACAGGCTCAGCCACCTCGGCGCGCGTCAGAGCGCGTGGGCGATGAGACGCTCGAGGGTGCGCATGCCGTCGCGCGACAGGATCGACTCCAGGTGGCCCTGCACGCTCGCGAAGCCGGGGCCCCGCAGCGCGTAGACGTCGCCCGTCTCGGCATCCGCGGCGATGTCGACGCCCGGGGCCGCGGCATCCGTCGCCCGTGCCGTGAAGGTGTTGTAGAACCCGATCGAGGCGGGCTCGCCGAACACGTCGACGCTCTTCTGCAGACCCTGGTGGGGCTGCGCGAGCGGGGCGAGGTCGAGGCCGAGCCGGTCGGCGAGGATCTGGTGGCTGAGGCACACCGCGAGCAGCGGGGCGTCGTTCGTCAGCCGCCGCGAGACCACGTGGCGCATCGCGCTCATGCGCGCGCTGTCGTCGCGCGGGTCGCCGGGCCCGGGGCCCGACACGACGAGGTCGGCGCCGTCGACGTCGGCATCCGACGCCTCCGACCAGTGGACGATGCGGGTGTCGAGGCCGAGGTGACGCAGCTGGTGCGCGAGCATCGTGGTGAAGCGGTCCTCGGCGTCGACCACGAGGGCGGTGCGACCGGCGAAGGGACCCGATCCGTCGGGGTCCTGCGGGTTCATCCAGAACGGCGCGAGGCGTTCGTTGCGGGATGCCAGCAGCTCGGCGATCGCGGGATCCTCGGCCAGCGGCCGACGTGCGGTGGCCGGGGCGTCGGGATCGGCGTCGGCGGGGGCCACGGGCACGTCGCGGGGGATGGCGCCGATCGCACCGAGCACGCCGGCGGCCTTGCCGTGGGTCTCGCCGACCTCGCCGTAGGGGTCGGAGTGGCGCACGAGGGTGGCTCCCACCGGCACGCGCAGGCGGCCGTCCACCAGATAGGCCGTGCGGATGAGGATCGGGGCGTCGAGGTCGTGCGTGGGCCCCTCGGCGTTGCCGTTCGGGGTGAAGAGCGCGGCGACGCCGGAGTAGTACCCGCGCGGCGTCGTCTCGTGGCGCGCGATCACCGTGCACGCGTTCTGCATGGGCGAGCCGGTCACGGTGGGGGCGAACATCGTCTCGCGCAGGATGTCGCGCGGGTCGAGGTCGCTGCGGCCGCGCAGCATGTACTCGGTGTGGGTCAGGCGCGACATCTCTTTGAGGTGCGGGCCCGTGATGCGTCCGCCGTCGCTGCAGACGGCGCTCATCATCTTCAGCTCCTCGTCGACGACCATGAAGAGCTCTTCGGTCTCTTTGGTCGAGCGCAGGAATTCCGCGAGGGTCTCGGCGGTCGCCCCGCCGGCGGGGTGACGGAAGGTGCCCGAGATGGGGTTCATCGTGACGATGCCGTCTTTGGCGCTCACGTGCGCCTCGGGGCTCGCGCCCACGGCGATGTGCCCCTCGGTCACGACCGCGAAGGTCCAGTAGGCGCCCTTCTCGTGCTCGAGCAGAGCGCGGAACCACGTGAGGGCGGCGACGCGCGGATCGACGTCGACGCCGGCGACGAAGTCGCGACGGATCACGAAGTTCGCCCCCTCGCCGCGACCGATCTCGTCGGCGATCACCCGGCGCACGATGTCGGCGTAGTCCTCGTCGGCGAGGTCGAAGCCGGCGTCGTCGAGCGGCACGGGGGAGGAGGGCAGGACGGCCATGGCCTCGGCGCGCGGCAGGGCCACCCGCTCGTCGATCACGAGGCACCGCAGCGGCGCGCCGTCGTCGTGACAGACGAACCCGCGCTCGCGCACCTGGCGGTACGGCACGAGGGCGAGCACCTCGCGCGGCGCGCCCGAGGCGTCGATCAGCGGGATGTCGGCGAGCAGCTCGACGTCGACGACATCGCCGGTGAGCACCTCGACCGACTCGCCGTCACGGGCGATGAGGGCGAAGGGGGCGGATCCCGCCGCGAGGTCGGCGAGCAGGGTGGAGGGGTCGGGCCCGGTCATCGAGGTACTTCCGTCTGTGATCGTGGGTCCAAAGCGGCCGCCGGAAACAACAAGACCGCCCGGATCTCCAGGGGAGGGGCGGTCTGCGCATGCGTGCTCACCGCCTAGACGGTGGGCCACCAAGACAGGGGTGCATGCATGGCGCCGAACCTACCACAGGGGGCTCTCGGCGGCGGTTCAGGCCCCGTGCGGTGCGGGCGGCGTAGGCTGAGCCCGTGCCTGCTGTGAACCTCGGAATGCCCCGCGTGCCGGAGACCCTCGCGCCTCGTCGCAAGACCCGTCAGATCCGGGTCGGCAAGGTGCTCGTCGGTGGCGACGCCCCCGTCAGCGTCCAGTCGATGACCACGACGCCCACCACCAACATCAACGCCACGCTGCAGCAGATCGCCGAGCTCACGGCATCCGGATGCGAGATCGTGCGCGTGGCGGTGCCGTCGCAGGACGATGCCGACGTGCTGCACATCATCGCCAAGAAGAGCCAGATCCCGGTCATCGCCGACATCCACTTCCAGCCGAAGTACGTGTTCCAGGCGATCGACGCCGGATGCGGCGCGGTGCGTGTGAACCCGGGCAACATCCGCAAGTTCGACGACCAGGTCGGCGCGATCGCCAAGGCCGCGAAAGACGCCGGCGTCTCGCTGCGCATCGGCGTCAACGCCGGATCGCTCGACCGTCGCCTGCTCGAGAAGTACGGCAAGGCCACGCCCGAAGCCCTCGTCGAGAGCGCCGTGTGGGAGGCCTCGCTGTTCGAAGAGCACGACTTCCACGACTTCAAGATCTCGGTCAAGCACAACGACCCCGTCGTGATGGTGAAGGCGTATCGCATGCTCGCCGAGCGGGGCGACTGGCCCCTGCACCTCGGTGTGACCGAGGCCGGCCCCGCGTTCCAGGGCACGATCAAGAGCGCCACGGCGTTCGGCATCCTGCTGTCCGAGGGCATCGGCGACACGATCCGCGTCTCGCTGTCGGCCCCGCCGGCCGAAGAGGTCAAGGTCGGCCACCAGATCCTGCAGTCGCTGAACCTGCGCGAGCGCAAGCTCGAGATCGTCTCGTGCCCCTCGTGCGGTCGCGCCCAGGTCGACGTGTACACGCTCGCCGACGACGTGACCGAGGGCCTCAAGGACATGACTGTTCCGCTGCGCGTGGCCGTCATGGGCTGCGTCGTCAACGGACCCGGCGAGGCGCGCGACGCCGACCTGGGCGTGGCCTCGGGCAACGGCAAGGGCCAGATCTTCGTCAAGGGAGAGGTCGTCAAGACCGTTCCCGAGAGCGAGATCGTGGCGACCCTCATCGCCGAGGCGAACCGCCTCGCTGCCGAGATGGGTCCGGATGCCGCGACCGGGACGGCCCAGGTCATCACGGCCTGATTCACCCGGGCGCGACGCCCGGCCGCCGAACGCACCCGCGTCCGGGAGCGACCCCCGCGGTCCGATAGCGTCGGGATTCTCATGACCGAGACTCCCACCGCCTCTCTCGCTCGTCCCCTCGTCGCCGGGGTCGTCACCGCCCTGGTCGGTTTCACCAGCACCTTCGCCGTCGTGCTGACGGGTCTTCGCTCGGTGGGCGCCTCGCCCGCGCAGGCGGCGAGCGGTCTGCTCGCGATCACCCTCGTGGTCGGCATCGGCTGCGTGATCCTCGCGTCGCGGTATCGCATCCCGATCACCGTGGCGTGGTCGACGCCGGGTGTCGCGCTGCTCGCGGCCACCGGCACGGTCGACGGCGGCTGGTCGGCCGTGGTGGGCGGGTTCTTCGTGTGCGCGGCGCTGATCCTGTGCACGGCGCTGTTCCCGCCGTTGGGGGCGCTCATCGCGCGCATCCCGCCCTCGATCGCGCAGGCGATGCTCGCGGGGGTGCTGCTGCCGCTGTGCGTCGCGCCTTTCGTCGGCCTCGTCGACGACCCGTGGGGTGTCGCGCCGGTGCTGATCGTGTGGCTGGTCGCCTCGCGGGTTCTTCCCCGATGGGCCGTGCCGCTGGCGTTCGTCGCCGCGATCGTCGTGGTGGCGATCGAGCTGGCGCGCACGGGCGTGAACGCGGATGCCGCCTCGCTCCTGCCGCATCTGGAGTTCACCGCCCCGACCCTCACCCTCGGCGCCGTGGTGGGCGTCGGGCTACCACTGTTCGTGGTGACGATGGCGTCGCAGAACGTGCCCGGCGTCGCGGTCATGCGCAGCCTCGGGTTCACGATCCCGTGGCGCCCCGCGATGCTCGTCACCGGCCTCGGCTCGGCCGCGGCCGCGGGCTTCGGCGGGCACGTGATGAACCTCGGCGCGATCAGCGCGGCGATCGCCGCCGGCCCCGACTCGCACCCCGACCCGAAGAGACGCTGGGTCGCCGGAGTCTCGGCCGGGGGCACCTACCTCGTGCTCGGCGCGCTGTCGGCCGCGTTCGCCGCGATCGTGCTTCTCGCCCCGGCGGGGGTCATCCCCGCGGTGGCCGGCGTGGCCCTGTTCGGTGCGTTCGGCTCGGCCGTGCAGCAGGCCATCGACGACCCCGGCGAGCGGGTTCCCGCCGTGGTGACGTTCCTCGTCGCGGCATCCGGGATCGCCGTCTTCGGGGTCAGCGCGGCGTTCTGGGCCCTGCTGGCGGGGCTCGTCATGCGCACCGTGCTGCACGTGGGGCGGCGTCGCGCCGTGTGACCAGGTTGACCAAGTGCGGTTGACCGATGTCGGAGGTGGGTGCGAGTCTGCTCTCATGAAGACGTCGCGAGTGAAGGTGCAATACGCCAAGACGCATCTGTCCGCCCTCATCGCCTCCGTGCAACGCGGCGACGAGGTCGTCATCGCGCGGGGCGATACCCCGGCCGCGCGGCTGGTCGCCGTCGAGCCGCCGGCGGAGCGGGAGTTGGGCTTCGTGGCCTACGCGATCCCGGAGTCGTTCTCCGACCCCCTGCCCGAAGAGGAGCTCTCGGCCTGGGAGGCCGGTGCGTGAGGTATCTGCTCGATACGCACACGCTTCTCTGGGCGCTGACCGCCCCGGATCGCCTCGGCCCGGCCTCCTCGACGATCCTTGCCGACCCGTCGTCGACGATCGTCGTGTCCGCCGCCTCTGCGTGGGAGATCTCGACGAAGCAGCGGATCGGCAAACTCCCGCACGCCGACGCGCTCGTCGGGGGCTACGCACGCCATCTCGATCGCCTCGGCGCGGAGAGGCTCCCGATCGACGAGACGCATGCGCTCCTCGCCGGAGCCCTGCAGTGGGATCATCGTGACCCGTTCGACCGGATGCTCGCCGCGCAGGCGATGGTGGAGTCCCTCACGCTTCTCAGCAGCGACGACGCGTTCTCTCGGCTGGCAGGCCTCGCCGTTCAGTGGTGAGACGTGAGCGGTCGGACTTTTTCCTGTGAGCCCGCGCGCAGGGAGGTGATTCTGCCGCGAGAGCTGGTGAATGCTCGACTACTTCTGTGCTTCGTCGGAGGGCGTGACTCTCTCCGAGTGGTTTCATGAGCCCGCGGCGATCCGGCGAACGCCCGGTGCACGCCGTCGCTCTCCTTCCGATCCCCCGCACCCGAGGTGGCTCCATGTCCCGCTCGACCTCCGGACGCCCGGCCCGCGCCCGAGCCGGTCTTCTCGTCGTCCTCGCCCTGACGCTGACGTCGACGGGGTCGCTGGTGCGCCGGCCGCGCGGAGGTGGCGCGCGCCGTGTTCACCGCTGAAGCCGCGCCGAGCCCGACGCCCACGCCGAGCCCGTCGTCGAGCACCGGTCCCGGTGCGGGTGCCGGCACGGGTGGGGCAGGGGCCACGCCGACCTCCGCCCCGGCCACGGGATCGCCGGCGGGTGCCCTCGCGGTCATGGGAACGGATGCCGCGCCAGCCGGACCGGTGACGGCTGCGTCGCTATTGCTGGGCGGCGGGGCGGCCCTGATGGCCGTTCGACGGGCGCGGACCGCACGACGGACCGCCTCGCGTCGATAGAGGAGCGACGGAGGGGGCCGAAGCGCGATGGCGAATCGGCCCCCTCCGTTCGTGATCGCACGGGACGTGCGAGCACGGCCGTCTCGAGAGCGACGGACCCGTCACCTTTTCGTTATCGAAACCGCCACGTCGGTCGTGAACCGATCGACGGATCGTGGACATTACAGAGTGTGGATGACGACGACGCCGGGCTGTGGACCCGGGTGCGCCAAGGCGACGAGCTCGCGCTCGCCGCTCTGTTCGATCGGTACGACGCGCGGCTGTTCCGGCACGCGTCGCGCCTGCTGACCCATCGGGAGGACGCCAAGGACGCCGTGACCGTGGCGTTCTTCGAGCTGTGGCGCAAACGCGCCTCGGTGCGTCTGGTCGACGGGTCGCCCCTGCCGTGGCTGCTGACGACGGTCGCCCACTGCGCGCGGAACCTCGAGCGCTCGAGCAGGAGGTACCGCGCCCTGCTCGATCGCGCACCGGTCGCGGCGACCGCGACGTCGGGACACGACGACAGCGGAGTGCTCTCGGCGCTCAAGCGGTTGCCCGAGCGCGAACAGGCGGTCGTGGTGCTGTCGGTGCTCGAGGGCTACCCCGAGCGCGAGATCGCTCAGGCACTCGGCATTCCGGCCGGAACGGTGAAGTCGCGGCTGTCCCGCGCGAAGGCGAAGTTGCGCGACGAGCTCGCGCTGGAAGGGGTCCGGGCATGATCGACCAGCTGACACCCGACGAGCGCGCCGCCCTGCGCGCCCGCATCGTGGGCGGAGCCCGCGACATCAAGCCCGCGGGTGCCCACCGCGGCGCCTGGATCGCCGGATCCGTCGCGGCCCTGCTCGTGGTCGCGCTCGCCGGGGGAGTGGCGGCCACGACGACGCTCAGCGCACCGCCGATCGCGAACACCCCGTCGCCCAGCCCCACGGCCACCGTGGCGCCGGTGCCGACCCCGACGGCCTCGCAGACTCCGACCCCGACGGCGCCGCCGGCGCGGATCGTGGCACAACCCGCGTCGCGCTTCTCGTTCGGCTGCGCCGACGTGGCTCCATTCGTCGCGTCGTTCTTCGGTGGGGAGGTGCCCGAGATCGCTTCCACGATTCCGCGTCTCACGGGGAACGCCTGGCTGCCCGGGCCGATGCAGTACTCCTTCGAGCAGGCGGGCGCGCTCTACTGCGAGTTCGGTGAGCTCAACGGGCGCTCGGCGGAGGTTTCGATCGTTCCCGACGCCGAGGGCGTCGTGGAGCATCATCGTGCCGTGCTCGGCGACACCTGTAGCGCCGAGTTCCCGTGCGAACTCATCGAGGGCGCCTTCCTCTCCGTCGTGGGAACCTCGGATGGCGAGGTCGGGCGAACGCCCGAGGACGACGCGCTGAGCGCGGTCGCGGCCTCGCAGATCGGCGATCTCATCCGCGCGTCTCCGCCATCCGCGTCGCGATGGGTCCCGCCGACCGGGTCGAGGGCGCTCCCGGGTGAGTGCGCGACGGTCCTTCCTCCGGAACGGTTGGGACCGATCGTCGGCATCCCCGGCCTCAAATCCGTCGAAGACGGGTGGGGAGGATGGAGCGTGCAGGCATGGATGCTCGACGGCTACTGGGACGCACCTCTCTGCCACTACTACCCCGCGAGTGCCACGAACGATCTCGACACGGAGTCGGTTCGCGTGACCTGGCTGCCGGGCGGCGAGTGGGCCTTCGACGCCGCGGTCACCGGCCAGCCGATTTCGGCGACCGGCGGGCGAACGACCGACGCCGCGCGACTCAGCGAGGGGCCGCTGGGCGGGGGCACCGTCTACTACGCGGACGTTCTCGTCGACGGGAACTGGGTGCGCGTCGCCCTGCCCTGGTCCATGACGGAGGGTGATCGTCCCGCGGCGGTGAAGAGCATCGCCGAGCTGGTCTTCGAGGGCGTCTACGGCTGAGGCCTAGACTCGTCTCTCGTGGTCACCCGTCTGTCGAACTACTTCCTCCGCACGCTCCGCGAAGATCCCTCGGATGCCGAGGTCACGAGCCACCGCCTGCTCGTGCGCGCCGGTTACATCCGTCGCAACGCCCCGGGCGTCTTCGCGTGGCTCCCTCTGGGTCTGAGGGTCAAGGCCAAGATCGAGGCCGTCGTCCGCGAGGAGATGGCGAACGCCGGAGCGTTCGAGGTGCACTTCCCGGCGCTGCTGCCCCGCGAGCCGTATGAGGTCACGGGACGCTGGGAGGAGTACGGCGACGCGCTGTTCCGCCTGCAGGACCGCAAGGGCGCCGACTACCTTCTCGCGCCCACGCACGAGGAGATGTTCACCCTGCTGGTGAAGGACCTGTACTCGTCGTACAAAGACCTGCCGCTGACGATCTATCAGATCCAGGACAAGTACCGCGACGAGGCGCGTCCTCGCGCCGGCCTCCTCCGCGGCCGCGAGTTCACGATGAAGGACGCGTACTCGTTCGACGCGACGGATGCCGGTCTCGACGCCTCGTACCAGGCTCAGCGCGACGCTTACGAGCGCATCTTCACCCGCCTGGGCCTCGAGTACGTGATCGTCGCCGCCGACGCCGGCGCGATGGGCGGATCGAAGTCGGAGGAGTTCCTGCACCCGACCCCGATCGGCGAAGACACCTTCGTGCGCTCGGCCGGCGGCTACGCGGCGAACGTCGAGGCCTTCACGACCGTCGTCCCCGAGTCGCTGCCGATCGAGGGGCAGCCCGAGGCCGTGATCTTCGACTCGCCGAACACTCCGACGATCGCGACCCTCGTCGACCACGCGAACGCGCACCTCGAGGCCCCCGCGCCCGGCATCGCCGGTCCGGCCACCGCCGAGGCCACCCAGTGGACGGCCGCGCACACGCTCAAGAACGTCGTGCTCGCCCTCACACACCTCGACGGCACGCGCGAGCTCGTCGTCGTGGGCCTTCCCGGCGACCGCGACGTCGACGACAAGCGCGTCGAGGTCGCCTTCGCCCCCGCCGAGGTCGAGGCGGCCACCGAGGCCGACTTCGCGAAGAACCCGCTGCTGGTCAAGGGCTACATCGGCCCCTGGTCGCCGACCGGTCCCGTGCTGGGCGAGGAGTCGGCGACGAACATCCGCTACGTGCTCGACCCCCGCGTGGTCGACGGCACGGCGTGGATCACGGGCGCCAACATCGACCAGACGCACGTGCGCTCCCTCGTCGCGGGCCGCGACTTCGTCGGCGACGGCGTCGTCGAGGTCTCGACCGTGCGCGCGGGCGACCCCGCCCCCGACGGCTCCGGCCCGGTGGAACTGGCGCGCGGCATGGAGATCGGCCACGTCTTCCAGCTCGGCCGCAAGTACGCCGAGGCTCTGGGCCTGAAGGTGCTCGACGAGAACGGCAAGCTCGCCACCGTCACGATGGGCTCGTACGGCATCGGCGTCACCCGCATCCTCGCGATCATCGCCGAGCTCAACAACGACGCCAAGGGCCTGATCTGGCCGGAGTCCGTCGCGCCGTTCGACGTGCACGTGGTCGCGACCGGCCGCGACGCCGTGGCGTTCGAGCTCGCGGCATCCGTCTCCGACCAGCTCGAGGCAGCCGGTCTCGACGTGCTCTACGACGACCGCCCCAAGGTGTCGCCCGGCGTGAAGTTCGGCGACGCCGAGCTCGTCGGCATCCCGCGCATCCTCATCGTGGGTCGCGGCGCGGCCGAGGGTCAGGTCGAGCTCTGGGACCGCCGGACGGGCGAACGCGACACCGTGTCGGTCGACGACGCCATGGCGGCGCTCACGCGCTGAGCCTCCGCCCCGCCTTATCATCGCGAGACTGCATCTCGCTGACGACACGGCTGCAGGTTGCAACCGACATGTCAGCGAGATGCAGTTTCGCGGTCTTCGACGCAGCGAGTCGGGGCGGGTGGTCAAGCGACCCGGCACGCGCGGGCGACTCGGTAGCGTGGATGCCATGATCGCCGCACCCCGCCTGTCGCTGAGCGACGGCTCCACCATCCCGCAGCTCGGCGTCGGCACGTACAAGGTGCCCGCAGACGTCACCGCCGGTCTCGTCGAGGGCGCGCTCGCCGCCGGGTACCGCCACATCGACACGGCCGCGCTCTACGGCAACGAGGCCGAGGTCGGCGAAGGGCTGCGCGCCTCGGGCCTCGAGCGCGACGAGGTGTTCGTCACCACGAAGGTGTGGAACGACGACCAGGGGTTCGATGAAACGCTGCGGGCCTTCGACGCCAGCGCCGCGAAGCTCGGTCTCGACCGCGTCGACCTCTACCTCATCCACTGGCCGATCCCCAGTGCCGACCGCTACGTCGACACCTGGAGGGCGCTCCAGCGCCTACAGCAGGAGGGACGAGCGACCTCGATCGGCGTCAGCAACTTCTCGGTCGTGCACCTCGAGCGCCTGCGCGACGAGACCGGACTGCTGCCGGCCGTGAACCAGGTCGAGCTGCACCCGCGCTTCCCGCAGAACGAGCTGGTCGACTGGCACGTCGCGAACGGCATCGTGACCGAGTCGTGGGCGCCGCTCGCGCGCGGCGGCCTGCTCGACGAGCCGGTGCTCGCCCGCATCGCCGAGAAATACGGCAAGACGCCGGCCCAGGTCGTCATCCGCTGGCACCTCGATCGCGACCTCGTGGTGTTCCCGAAGTCGGTGTCGCTCGACCGCATCCGCGAGAACGGCGACGTCTTCGACTTCACGCTCGACGAGGACGACCACACCGTCATCGCGACCCTCGACACGGGCGAGCGCACGGGCCGCAACCCCGACCTCGACTGAGGCCCGAGCTCAGGCGTCGAGCCGTGCGTACCGCGCGCGGAAGACCGTGAAGACGCCGTAGGCGAGGAATCCCACACCGACGAGACAGGCGAGCACGGGGCCGGCGGGCAGGGCCACGACGGCGGCGGTCGCTCCGTCGAGCCCGCCCGCGGTGTCGGGCTCGACGGTGACGGCGGCGACGACCACGAGCACCCCCACGATCAGCAGGGCCACGCCCTTCGTGACGAATCCGACGACGCCGAGCACCGTGAGGGCGAAGCCGCCGGGGCCTGCCGGCGTGCGCACCTTGGAGTGGAACGACCGGCGCAGGCCCATCCAGACGAAGCCGACGCCGACCGCGGCCACCGCGAGACCGACCACGCCGAGCACGAATCCGCCGATCGGCCAGGTGAGCACGCCCTGGCTGAGGTCTTCGGCCGCCTGCTCGGCGCGTGGACGGGCCCCCAGGGCGACGGATGCCGACACCAGCCCGATCGCGACGAAGACGAGGCCCTGCGGGGCCTCGGCGAAGATCCGGCCGATCCGGCGCCACACCGAGAGGTGACGCGGGGCGAACGCCTGCAGCAGGTGCCAGGCGCCGAGGGCCACGAGTCCGACGGCCAGGGCCCACAGAGCGGCGGCGCCGAGGGGCGCCGCGGCGACCGCGCGGAACGCTCCGGTCTGATCGCTGTCCTCCTTCGCGCCGAGGCCGACCGCGATCACGAGCCCGCCGATGAGCAGGTGCAGGATGCCGTTGGCCGCGTACCCCGCGCGCGCGGCGATGCGGAACGCGGGGTTGGCCTCCGCGTCTCGGGCGGCGGCGCGGGCGGGGGTGGACACCTCTGCACCGTACGCGGTTCCGTGCCCCACCCCGCGCCGGTTGCGCCGCGCGGCTCCTGGGATGCTTGACCCTGACACCGTGTGAGGGGGGATAACGGAATCATGTTGTCCATCGGAGCGTTCGCGCAGATCGGCCAGGTGACCCACCGGATGCTCCGGCACTGGGACACGGCGGGTCTGCTCGTGCCCGCGCACGTGGACGAGTTCAGCGGCTACCGCTCCTACGACCCGTCGCAGCTGGAGAGGCTGCACCGGATCGTGGCTCTGCGCCAGCTCGGTTTCGGCCTCGACGACGTCGCCCTCATCCTCGATCAGGGGGTGGATGCCGACCGCATCGCCGGTCTGCTGCACGCGCGTCGCGCAGAGGTCGAGCGAGAGCACCGGATCGCGGCCGCTCGACTCGTCGACGTGGAGCGGCGGCTCCATCTGATCGAGAGAGAGACGCGCATGCGCGAGATCGAGACCATCCAGAAGCCCCTCCCCGCCGTCCGCCTGGCGGCTCGGCGCACGATCGCCCCGTCGTCGGCGGCCATCGCCGACATCGTCGGTCCGGCCTTCCACGAGGTCGCCGCGGTGATCGGCGACGTCGGCGGTGCACTCGAGACCCCGATCGCGCAATACACCGCGGTCGAGGACGGGCTCGAGATCGTGGCCGGGTACGTGTACAGCGGGGCGGCGCGGGAGGGGATGGACCTCGTCGATCTGGCCGCTGTCGATCAGGCGGTGTGCGGCATCCACCTGGGCCCCATGGACGGGATCGCGGAGAGCTGGCAGTCGATCCACTCCCAGATCCTCGCGCGGGGGTTCGTTCCCGCGGGTCCGTGCCGCGAGCTGTACGTGCGGGCCGAGTCCGACGATCAGTCCGACTGGGTCACTGAGCTGCAGCAGCCGGTCGCGACCGCCTGACCGTGCCACTCTCCGACCCCCGGGGGAGCGGCCGACGGCACCCGCCCGCGAGCCGGTAGCGCACGCGGCGGCCCGCCCGGGTCGCCGCGCGACGGTGCTTATCATTGCCTGATGCCCGCGACCCGCCGACCGCACCTGCGCCGGTGGAACGCCCTCCCCGCGCTCGTGCGCAACGCGCCGCCGCGGGTGCTGCTGCTAGTCGGGGCGATCGTGGTGGCCCTGGGCGTGCTCATCGTCTCGCGCCCGCTCACCTCCCTCGTGCTGCTCGGCGTGTACGTCGGCGCGAGCGCCGTGGTCATGGGCGTCGTCGAGCTCGTGAGGCGGCCCGCGGGCTGGTGGCAGCGCGCGGTCTCGGCCGCGTGGATCGTCGCCGGTCTCGCCGTGCTCGTCTGGCTCGGCCGCAGCCTCGAGCTGCTTCCGCCCGTGCTCGCGGTGCTGCTGGTGATCGGTGGTCTCGCCTCGGTGGGGCGCGCGACCGGCGCGGGTCCCGCGAGCGCACGCATCCTCGCGCTCGCGTGGGGCGTCGCTCAGATCGCGTTCGGGCTGCTGTCGTTCACGTGGCCCGATGTCACGGTGTTGGTGCTGGCGGTCGTCTTCGGTGTGCGCACGGTCGTGTTCGGCCTGGGCGTGTTCTGGCGCGGGGTGGTCGGCATCCGGCGCCCGCGGCAGCGGAAGGAGCCCTTCGACGCGCAGCGCGCGGTGCGCCGACGGGTGATCCGCGCCCGCTGGGCAGCGGCCGGTCGCTACGCCCTGTCGCTCGTGCTCGTGGCGACGGCGGCGGGCGGATGGTGGCTCAACGACTGGCTCGACGACGGCGCCCCGGTGGTCGACGCGTTCTACGACCCGCCCGCGCAGGTGCCGAGCGGGCACGGTCGCCTCATCCGCTCCGACGCCTATCTCGGCCGACTCCCCGAGAACGGCGACGTCTCGCGCATCCTGTACACCACGCGCGACGCGCTCGATGGTCCGGCCGTCGCCAGCGCGCTCGTCATCGTGCCCAAAGACCCGCCCGCCGGCCCCCGCCCCGTCATCGTGTGGAACCACGGCACGACCGGGGTGGCCCAGGGCTGCGCGCCGAGCCTGCGCGACGCTTCGGCGACGAAGTGGTCGATCCCGGCCCTCGAACAGGCGCTCAAAGCGGGGTGGGTGGTCGTGGCATCCGACTTCTCCGGCCAGGGGGCACCGGGGGCCTACCCCTACCTGATCGGCGAGGGCGAGGCCCGCTCATCGCTCGACGCGGTGCTCGCGACCGCCGAACTGCGCACCGACCTGACGCTCTCGCCCGACACCGTCGTGTGGGGTCACTCCCAGGGCGGTCACGCGGCACTGTGGACCACCGCGATCGCGAAGGACTACGCGCCCGGCCTCGACGTGCTCGGCACCGCGGTGGTCGCCCCCGTCGCCGATCCGCCCGCGCTCGCCGAGGAGCTGCTGTCGGGGCCGCCCAACGCGATGCTGTCGGTGATCACCTCCTGGGTGCTGGTGCCCTACTCCGACACGTACCCCGACGTGCGCCTCGACGACTACATCGCCGAGGGTTCGCGATCGATCGTGCTCGAGATGACGCAGCGCTGCCCGAGCGAACCCGGCGTGGTCGTGTCGGTGCTCGCCGCCCTCGGGGTGTCGGAGGACAGGCCGCTCTACAGCGCCGACCTCACCGACGGGGCGCTCGGGGAGCGGCTGGCCGAGAACGCGATGACCGCCCCGTTGGGCACGCCCATGCTGGTGGCCTGGGGCGCCGACGACGAGGTGATCCCGCCGAAGCTGCAGCGCGACTACGTCGCGAAGCTCTGCGCCGAGGGTCAGGACGTGCGCTGGGCGACCTACGCGGGCTACGACCACCTGCGCCCGATCCTGCCCAAGTCGCGATTCCTGCCCGTGCTCTACGACTGGACGAAGAAGCTCATCGAACGCAAAGACCAGGTGATCGACGGCTGCGGCCTGCGCTGACACGCGCTCCGCGCAATACGGCGCCGGAGTGAAGATCGTGTGTCGTTCCCGTTCCGCGTTGGCGCAAGGGGGCCGTACTCATTACGGTCGGAGAATGCCCGAGAACACCGCTGAGCTGCGCCCCACTCACCCGCTCGCGATCGCGCCGGTCGTCGCCCCCGCGGCATCCGTCGACGGCTTCGCGAAGCAGTTCCTGCAGAACCTCAACTTCGACCAGGGCGTCACGCTGTCGAACTCCGACGTCAACGACCAGTACCTGGCCCTGGCGTACACGGTGCGCGATTACCTCATGGCGCGCTGGTTCGACGATCGCGCGCAGCAGAAGGCCCAGCAGAACAAGACCGTCTGCTACCTCTCGGCCGAGTACCTGCTGGGACGCCAGCTCGACAACAACCTCCTCGCCGCGCGACTGACCGACATCGCGACCGAGGCGCTCGCGCAGTGCGGCATCGACATCGACGACCTGCGCCAGGTCGAGATCGAGCCCGGACTCGGCAACGGCGGCCTCGGTCGCCTCGCGGCCTGCTTCATCGACTCGCTCGCGACGATGAGCATCCCCACCATCGGTTACGGCATCCGGTACGAGTACGGCATCTTCCGCCAGGCCTTCAACGAGGGGCAGCAGGTCGAGCAGCCCGACGCGTGGCTGCGCATGGGCTCGCCGTGGGACTTCGCCCACCCCGAGGCCGCGCAGACGATCTCGTTCGCCGGCACCACCGAGACCTACGACGACGAGGGCGTCGAGCGCACGCGCTGGGTACCCGAGTGGAACGTGCTCGCCGTGCCGTACAACATGATGGTCCCGGGCTACCACAACGGCCGCGTGAACACCCTCCGCCTGTGGCGTGCGGTGGCCACCAACGCCTTCGACCTGCACACCTTCAACTCCGGCGACTACGTCGAGTCGGTGCGCGCGCAGACCTTCGCCGAGAACATCTCGAAGGTGCTCTACCCCGAGGACTCCACGCCCCAGGGCAAGGAGCTGCGCCTGCAGCAGCAGTACTTCTTCGTCGCGGCATCCATCGCCGACTTCATCGAGAACGTGCTGCCCGACGACTTCGACATCGAGAAGCTCCCCGAGCGCGTGATCTTCCAGCTCAACGACACCCACCCGGTGATCGGGGTGCCCGAGCTGATGCGCGTGCTCGTCGACGAGAAGAAGCTCGAGTGGGATGCCGCGTGGGCGATCACGCAGAAGTGCTTCGCCTACACCTGCCACACGCTGCTGCCCGAGGCGCTCGAGGTCTGGTCGGTCGACCTGCTCGGTCACCTGCTGCCGCGTCACCTCGAAATCATCTACCGCATCAACGACGAGTTCCTGCTCGAGGTGCGCGAGCGCTT
Source organism: Microbacterium algihabitans (assembly GCF_032464975.1). Taxonomy (NCBI): domain Bacteria; kingdom Bacillati; phylum Actinomycetota; class Actinomycetes; order Micrococcales; family Microbacteriaceae; genus Microbacterium; species Microbacterium algihabitans. The sequence continues at coordinate 103,955 of NZ_JAWDIU010000001.1, read as the reverse complement.
CGGCGACGACGAGATGCTCATCCGCAACATGTCGATCATCGGCGAGCACCCTTCGCGCTCAGTGCGCATGGCCTACCTCGCCACGGTCGCCGGGTCGAAGGTCAACGGCGTCGCGGAGCTGCACTCGCAGCTGCTGCGCGACAACGTGCTGAAGGACTTCGCCACCATGTGGCCCGACAAGTTCACCAACGTCACCAACGGCGTGACCCCGCGCCGCTTCCTGCGCCTGGCCAACCCCGACCTGTCGAGCCTCATCACCGAGGCCCTCGGTGCCGGATGGACCGTCGACCTCGAACGCCTGCGCGGCCTCGAGGCCCTGGCCGACGACGCCGACTTCCGCGAGCGCTTCGCCGCGGTGAAGGCCTCGAACAAGCGTCGCCTCAGCAGCGTGCTCGAGGCCCGCGGAGAAGCGCCTCTCGACGACGGTCACATGCTCGACGTCATGATCAAGCGCCTGCACGAGTACAAGCGCCAGACGCTCAAGGTGCTGCACATCGTCAGCACCTACGAGGGCATCGTCTCAGGCCGCCTCGACGTCGACGAGGTGCAGGCGCGCACGTTCCTCTTCGGGGCGAAGGCCGCGCCCGGCTACGGCATGGCCAAGCGCATCATCCACCTCATCAACGCCGTCGGCGAGGTGGTCAGCGCCGACGAGCGGGTCAAGGGCAAGCTCAAGGTCGTCTACCCGGCCAACTACAACGTGACCCTGGCCGAGCGCATCATCCCCGCGGCCGACCTGTCGGAGCAGATCTCGCTCGCCGGCAAAGAGGCCTCGGGCACGGGCAACATGAAGCTCGCCCTCAACGGCGCCCTCACCATCGGCACCGACGACGGCGCGAACGTCGAAATCCGCAAGCTCGTCGGCGACGACAACTTCTTCCTCTTCGGCATGAGCGAGCCCGAGGTCGAGGAACTGTGGGCCGAGGGCTACCGCCCCGCCGACTTCTACCAGAAGGACGAACGGCTGCGCAGCGCGATCGACCTCATCGCCTCGGGCGCCTTCTCGGGCGGCGACCGCACCGTGTTCGAGCCGCTCGTGTCGAACCTGCTGTACGAAGACCGCTTCATGGCGCTCGCCGACTTCTCGACGTACCTCGACGCCCAGGACCGCGTCGACGCCGCCTACGCCGACCAGGACGGCTGGGTGCGCTCGGCCATCCTCAACGTCGCGCGCAGCGGCTACTTCTCGTCCGATCGGGCCATGCGCGACTACCTGGACCGCATCTGGCACGCCACCCCGGTGAGCTGACGCGGTTTCCGGATGCCGCGACCCGGGCGCTCGCCCGAGGTCGCGGCATCCGTCGTTCCGGCGCCTGAACCTGGGGCGGTGACGGGCGCGGTGCGTGCACAACTCCGGAGATTCGGATGCCGCGCCGACCGCGCACCCCGTCATCGCGCGTGCATCACCGCGCGCGGCGCTGTCATCTCCTGCGTTGTGCACGCGCGCTGGCGGAAAGGCTGCGAAGGCTGGCCGACCGGCGACGGCGTCGAGGGGCGACCTGCGCGAGAGTGGAAGCCTCTCGATCCCGGAGGCCCCGTGCGCATCAGCGACTTCCCCGTTCCCGACACCCTCGCCGGCCGCGGGGCCCTCTCGCTCGCCCGGCAGTACCAGTCGCCCGCGATCACCGCGCACGCGCTGCGGTCGTGGTTGTGGGCCGAGGCGTTCGCCGTCATCGACGGCATCCGGGACATCGACCACGAGCTGCTGTACGTCGGCGCGGTGCTGCACGACATCGGCACCGTCGGCTCATTCGACAACCACACGCTGTCGTACGAACACGCGGGCGGGCACGTCGGCGTCGCGCTCACCGCGGGCGCGGGGTGGGAGCAGCCCCGCCGCGAGCGCGTGCTCGAGGTGATCGTGCGGCACAACTGGCCGCGCGTGGATCCGGCGATGGATGCCGAGGGGCACCTGCTCGAGATCGCGACGGGCCTCGACATCTCGGGCGCCCGCCCCGACGCGCTGCCCGAGGACTTCCGCCGCGAGGTGCTCGCCGCCCACCCGCGCGGAGCCCTCGCCGCGGAGTTCGGCGCGTGCGTGCTCGATCAGGCCGTCCGCAAGCCCGACACCGCCGCCCGACGACTCGTCGACGGGGGAGTGGTGGCCAAGCTCGCCGCGAATCCGCTCGAAACCCTCTGATCCCCGACGTCGCGGCATCCGGGATCGCCCGCCGAGATGCGAGCGGCCGGTTATCCCGGGTATCGTAGGAGGGTTGTCGGCGCCGGTCGTGCCGACGAAAGCTGAACAACGGAGGGCCTTGTGGACATCGATCTCGCACTACTCAAGACGATCGAACGCGAGAAGGAGATCCCCTTCGACGAACTCGCGCGCATCATCGAGCAGGCGATCCTGACGGCCTACGCCAAGCACATCTCGCCGACCGGTGAGATCCCCACGGGAGCGCGCGCCACTCTCGACCGCAAGACCGGTCACGTCGGCATCTTCACCCCCGTCACCGACGACGAGGGCGCGATCGTCGGCGAAGAGGAGCAGGCCCCCGACGACTTCGGTCGCATCGCCGCCTTCGCCGCCAAGCAGGTCATCAGCCAGCGTCTGCGCGACATCGCCGACGACGCCGTGCTGGGCGAGTTCCGCGGCAAAGAGGGCGACATCGTCGCCGGCGTCGTGCAGCAGGGCCCCAACCCGCGCATGGTCCACGTCGATCTCGGCACGGTCGAGGCGATCCTCCCGCCCGAAGAGCAGGTGCCCGGCGAGACCTACGCCCACGGCTCGCGACTGCGGGTGTACGTCACGAGCGTCTCGAAGGGCAACAAGGGCCCGCAGATCACCGTGTCGCGCACGCACCCGGGCCTGGTCCGCAAGCTCTTCGCCCTCGAGGTGCCCGAGATCGCCGCGGGGCTCGTCGAGATCGTTTCGCTCGCCCGCGAGGCCGGCCACCGCTCGAAGATCGCCGTCAAGGCCAACGACCCGACAGTGAACGCCAAGGGCGCCTGCATCGGAGAGCTCGGCCGCCGCGTGCGCGCCGTCACCGAAGAGCTCGCCGGCGAGAAGATCGACATCATCGACTACGACGCCGAGCTGCCGCGCTTCGTCGCGAACGCCCTGTCGCCGGCGAAGGTCACCTCGTCGTTCGTCCTGGATGCCACGACCAAGGCCGTCCGCGCCCTCGTGCCCGACTACCAGCTGTCGCTCGCGATCGGCAAAGAGGGGCAGAACGCCCGTCTGGCGGCCAAGCTGACCGGTGCGAAGATCGACATCCAGCCCGACAGCATCCTCGAAGACAACTGAGCGTCCGATCGTCCCCACGATCGCGAGGTGTAGGATGGAGCCCGTACGAACGTGCGTCGGATGCCGCGCACGTGCCCCCCGATCCTCGCTTCTGCGTGTGGTCGCGGACGGATCCATCCTCGTCGCTGACGAGCGAGCGGTTCTTCCCGGTCGGGGCGCGTGGGTGCACGAGACGGACGCGTGTGTGAGCAAAGCGCTTGCACGTCGCGCCTTCGTACGAGCATTGCGTGTGTCAGGCCCGCTTGACACGCAGACCTTCGAATCACACCACCAGCGAAAAGGCTGAACGGCTATGGACACGAAGTGAACGGCTCGAAATGAGACCCGTCCGCAACTAACGGTCTGCCCTGTCCGGGGTAGGCCCTCAGACAGGAGAATTGTGGCAAAACCACGCGTGCACGAGATCGCTTCCGAGCTCGGCGTCGACAGCAAGGTCGCGCTTGCGAAGCTGAAGGAGCTCGGCGAATTCGTCAAGAGCCCCTCATCCACCATCGAACCCCCGGTGGCCCGTAAGCTCCGCGCTGCGCTGGCCTCCGAAGGCTCGTCTTCCTCTTCGGATGCCAAGCCCGCCGCTTCCGCGGCGCGCCCCGGCGCCCGTCCCGGTCCGGCTCGTCCGGCCGCGACCCCCGGCAACCGTCCGTCGGGTCCCACGCCCGGACCCGCGAAGCCCGCGGCCCCCGCCGCTCCCGCAGCGGCTCCGGCCGAGGCCGCCCCCGCGGCATCCGCTCCCGCGGCCCCTGCGGCCGCACCCGCGGCCAAGCCTTCGACTCCGTCGTCGCCGCCGAGCCCCGGTTCGACCCCTCCGACCCCCGGTGCCGCGGCACCCGGTGCCGGTGCCCCCAAGCCCGGCCCGAGCGCGCCCCCGCGTCCGGGTGGAGCTCGTCCGGGCAACAACCCCTTCGCTTCGGCGCAGGGCATGGGCCAGCGTCCCGCCGGCCCCCGTCCGGGTAACAACCCCTTCGCCTCGGCGCAGGGCATGGGCCAGCGCCCGACCCCCGGCAACATCCCGCGTCCGCAGGCTCCGCGCCCCGGCGCCCCGCGTCCCGGTGCCCCGCGCCCCGGTGGTGCCGGTCGTCCCGGTGGCGGCGGTCGTCCCGGCGCTCCGTTCCAGCAGCGTCCCGGCGGTCCCGGTCGTCCCGGCGGCGCCGGTGGCGGCTTCCAGCGCCCCGGTGGCGGTCCTCCGGCCGGCGGTTTCGCCGGTCGTCCCGGTGGCGGCGGTGGCCGTGGCCGTGGTCCCGGCGGTGGAACCGCGGGTGCCTTCGGTAAGGGTGGCGGCAAATCCAAGCAGCGTAAGTCGCGTCGGGCGAAGCGGCAGGAATTCGAGATGCGGTCGGCGCCGGTCGTCGGCGGCGTCAACGTCTCGAAGGGCAATGGCGAGATCATCCGCCTGCGTCGCGGTGCCTCCATCGCCGACTTCGCGGACAAGCTCGAAGCCTTGCGCGGCTACACCGTGCAGCCCGGCACGCTCGTGACCATCCTGTTCAACCTGGGCGAGATGGCCACCGCGACCGAGTCGCTCGACGAGGCCACCTTCGAGGTGCTCGGAGCCGAGCTCGGCTACAAGATCCAGATGGTCTCGCCCGAGGACGAAGACAAGGAGCTCCTCGAGGGCTTCGGTCTCGACCTCGACGCCGAGCTCGAGGCCGAGAGCGAGGACGATCTCGAGATCCGTCCTCCCGTGGTCACCGTCATGGGTCACGTCGACCACGGTAAGACGCGACTGCTCGACGCCATCCGCCAGACCAACGTGGTCGCGGGCGAGGCCGGCGGCATCACGCAGCACATCGGTGCGTACCAGATCTGGACCGAGCACGAGGGCATCGAGCGCGCGATCACCTTCATCGACACCCCGGGTCACGAGGCGTTCACCGCCATGCGTGCCCGTGGTGCGCAGGTGACCGACATCGCGATCCTCGTGGTCGCGGCCGACGACGGCATCATGCCCCAGACGGTCGAGGCACTGAACCACGCCCAGGCGGCCAATGTGCCGATCGTGGTCGCGGTCAACAAGGTCGACAAGCCCGACGCCAACCCGGCCAAGGTGCGCCAGCAGCTCACCGAGTACGGTCTGGTCGCCGAGGAGTACGGCGGAGACGTCATGTTCGTCGACGTCTCGGCCCGAGAGAACCTCAACATCCAGGCCCTCCTGGATGCGGTCCTGCTCACCGCCGACGCCGGTCTCGACCTCACGGCCAACCCGAACAAGGCGGCCCGCGGTGTCGCGATCGAAGCGAAGCTCGACAAGGGTCGCGGTTCGGTCGCCACGGTGCTCATCCAGTCCGGAACCCTCCGCGTCGGCGACGCGATCGTCGCAGGAACGGCTTACGGCCGCGTCCGCGCGATGATGGACGAGAACGGCGAAGCGGTCGACGAGGCCTACCCGTCGCGTCCCGTCTCGGTTCAGGGACTCAACTCCGTGCCCCGCGCCGGCGACGTCTTCATCGTCACCGAAGAAGACCGCACCGCCCGTCAGATCGCCGAGAAGCGTGAAGCGGCCGAGCGCAACGCCCAGCTGGCCAAGGCCCGCAAGCGCATCTCGCTCGAGGACTTCACCCGCGCTCTCGAAGAGGGCAAGGTCGAGTCGCTCAACCTCATCATCAAGGGTGACGTGTCGGGTGCCGTCGAGGCGCTCGAGGAGTCGCTGCTCAAGATCGAGGTCGACGACAGCGTCCAGCTGCGCATCATCCACCGCGGTGTGGGTGCGATCACCGAGTCGGACATCAACCTGGCCACGATCGACAACGCGATCGTGATCGGCTTCAACGTCCGTCCCGACACGAAGGCCCGTGAGCGTGCCGCCCGCGAGGGTGTCGACGTGCGGTTCTACTCGGTCATCTACAACGCGATCGACGACGTCGAGCAGTCGCTCAAGGGCCTGCTCAAGCCGGAGTTCGAAGAGGTGCAGTCGGGTGTCGCCGAGATCCGCGAGGTGTTCCGCTCCTCGAAGTTCGGCAACATCGCCGGTGTCATCGTGCGATCGGGAACGATCACGCGAAACGCCAAGGCTCGCGTCATCCGCGACGGTGTCGTGCTGGCCGACGGCCTGGCCATCGAGTCGCTGCGACGCTTCAAGGACGACGTCACCGAGGTTCGTACGGACTTCGAGGCCGGTATCGGTCTCGGCAAGTTCAACGACATCCAGATCGGTGACGAGATCGAGACCACCGAAATGGTCGAGAAGCCGCGAGGCTGATCACACCTGGCGGGAGTCGCGTCTGCGGACGCGGCTCCCGCTTCGGCCTGCGGGGTGTGCATTCCCGAGAGCAGAGCGGGGCCCCTACCCCGATGCTCTCGGGAATGCACACCCCTCCGGCCTACGCTGGTGCGGCTGCCCGTGACGGGACTCCCGCCCGGCAATGAGCCACGGGGGCACTCGACTCGCGGCGGTATGAAAGAACGAGAAGGAGAAGGCAGTGGCAGGGGAACGACAGGCCCGAGTGGCGGACCGGATTCGCGTGGTGCTCGCCGAGCGCCTCGAGAAAGGGCTGCGCGACCCGCGGCTCGGATTCGTCACCATCACCGACGTGCGGGTCACGGGTGACCTCCAGCACGCATCGGTGTTCTACACCGTCATGGGTGACGAAGCGCACCGCGCCGACACCGCCGCCGCGCTGAAGTCGGCGACGGGCATGCTGCGCAGCGAGGTCGGCAAGAACCTCAACACGCGCCTGACCCCGTCGTTGGAGTTCATCCTCGACGGCATCCCCGAGAACGCCGACCACATCTCGGCCCTCCTGCGCGAAGCGCGCGAGCGCGACCAGTCGGTCGCCGGTCTCGCCGCCACGGCCGCGTACGCCGGCGACGCCGACCCGTACGTCAAGCCGCGCGACGAAGACGAGAGCGCCGAAGAAGACGACAGCGCCGACGAAGACAACGACGACCTTGACGAGGACGACGCCCCGCGCGCCTGACCTCGGTACGACACGGCCGGACCCCGCCTCATCGGCGGAGTCCGGCCGTTCGTCGTCTCGGCGGCATCCGGACTTCCGTCCTGCGGATGCCAGGAGTGACACGCCGGTTCGGGGCGCGGGCGGGGCGGTGTGTCGGAGGTCGGGTCCGCAGGACGGCGGGTGGGGTGCGGGGCGGGACCGTCGTGCGGATCGGGGGTGTGCCACGCCGGTCCGGGCGAGGGCTGAGGCGGTGTGTCGGAGGTCGGGTCCGCAGGACGGCGGGTGGGGTGCGGGGCGGGACCGTCGTGCGGACCGGGGGTGTGACACGCCGGTCTGGGCGGGGGCTGAGGCGGTGTGTCGGGGGTCGGGTCCGCAGGACGGGGGCGCCGGACGGGGGCCGGGTCAGGATGACGGGTGGCCGGGCAGGCGCAGGTGGTCGTCGTCGGCTTCGACGAGGCCGTCGGCGATGAGCGAGTCGATCGCGCGGTCGCGCTGCGCGGCATCCGGCCACTCGGGGATCACCGCGAACACCGGAACCGCCGCGGGCGCCGCCTCGCGCAGGGTCTTGAGCACCGCCCCGCGGGTCTGGCGATCGCTTCCCTCATACGTGGCCTGCTTGCGTCGTCGGTCTTCGGATGCCGGGTACCCGGCCACCCGCCACGCGCACTGCGCCGCGAGGGGGCACGCCTCGCACTTCGGCGCGCGGGCGGTGCAGACGATCGCGCCGAGTTCCATCGCGGCGGCGTTGACGATCGCGGCCTCGGCTATGTCGGCGGGGAGTTCGGCCTCCATCGCCTCGAGGTCGCGGCGGTGGGGCGGACCCGGCTGCGCGCGGCCGCCGATCGCGCGAGCGAGCACACGTCGGGTGTTCGTGTCGACGACCGGATGCCGATCGCCGTAGGCGAAGACCGCGACGGCCCGCGCGGTGTAGTCGCCGATGCCGGTCAGGGCCAGCAGGGCGTCGACGTCGCGGGGGACCACGCCGTCATGGCGGTCGCGGATCTCGACGGCGGCGCGGTGCAGCCACAGCGCGCGGCGCGGATAGCCGAGGTTCGCCCACTGGGTCACGGCGTCGCCCGGGGGAGAGGCAGCGAGGTCGGCGGGCGTCGGCCAGCGCGTCAGCCACGCCTCGAGGTGCGGAACGACGCGGTTCACCGGCGTCTGCTGCAGCATGAACTCGCTGACGAGCGTGCCCCACGCGCCGAACCCCTCGCGACGCCAGGGGAGGTCGCGGGCCGCGTCGCGATACCACGCGATGAGCGGGGCGGCGAGTCCTGGCATCCGTCCAGCCTACGGTCGCCGGAGGGGGCCGGACTTCGCGCATGAACGCTGTCCGCGCCGATCCCGTTCCTGCGCGACGGGGAGCACTGCGCCCTGGCCGTCGCGGGGCGGCGGGAGGGGTCGAGTGTCGGTGGTCGACCGTAGGCTGGAGGCATGTCGAGTGAGAACCCCGTCGAGACCCTGCAGCGGAACCTGCGCGACCTGATGCGGCAGAACGCCCGCGCGGGCCGCGTCGTCGTGGCGGTCGACGCGCTCGATGCCGACGCCGCCTCGACCTTCGCCGATGCGTTCGCCGCCGCCATCGAGGTCGAGGGCACCGCGGTGTTCCGTGAGAGCCTTGCCGACCACGCCGACGACGTGCGCGACCGCCTCGTCGCGCCGTTCCGGTCGGGCGAGCCGTTCAGCGGGGCGTCGGCCGCGCCGGCCGACGCCGTGCTCGTCGTGTCGGGCCGCTTCCTCCACACCGTCGAGCTGCGCAAGCTCTGGAACTTCTCCGTCTGGCTCGAGAGCAACCCGCCCGTCGGCGCTGCGCGCCCCGAGCTTCCGGATGCCGAGAAGCACTACCTCAGCGAGTCGCGGCCGCGCGTCGCGGCATCCGTCATCGTCGAGAACTCCGACCCCGCGCACCCGGTGCAGGTGTTCGGAGACTTCTGCTGATGGTGCGTCCCGGAATCCTCCTGGTCGACAAGCCCGGAGGGATCACGAGCCATGACGTCGTGTCGCGGGCGCGGCGCGCGCTCGGCACCCGCAAGATCGGGCACGCCGGCACGCTCGACCCGATGGCGACGGGCCTCCTCGTGCTCGGCGTCGAGGGGGCGACGCGCCTTCTGACCTACATCGTCGGCGCCGACAAGACCTACGAGGCGACCATCCTGCTCGGAGTCGCCACCGACAGTGACGACGCCGACGGCGTCGAAACGGCACGGGCGGATGCCGCTGACGTCGTCGCCGTGACCGATGAGGCCATCGCCGCCGGCATCGCCGCCCTCACCGGTGCGATCGAACAGGTGCCCAGCACCGTCTCGGCCATCAAGGTCGCCGGTCGCCGCGCCTACGACCTCGCTCGCGCCGGCGAAGAGGTCGAGCTGAAGGCGCGGAGCGTCACGGTGTCGCGGTTCGAGGTGCGTGAGATGCGCCGCGGTGAGGGCACGATCGAGCTCGACGTGGTCGTCGACTGCACGAGCGGCACGTACATCCGCGCCCTGGCTCGCGACCTCGGGCGCGCGGTGAGGATCGGGGGACACCTGACGGCGCTGCGCCGCACGCGCATCGGGGCGTTCGACGTCTCCGCCGCAGCCTCCGTCGACGACATCGCCGAGGACGCCCTCGTCGAGCCGGCGACCGCCGCGGCCGTCGTCATGGGCGTCCTCGCGGTGGGCGCCGACGACGCACGCGACCTGCGGCACGGCAAGCGCATCGACGGCGGCGGTCGCCTGACCGGAGCCGTCGCCGCCGCGATCGACCCCGACGGGCTCCTGATCGGCGTCGTCGAGAAACGCGGTACGCAGGTGAAGAGCGTCATGAACATGCCCGTGGAGGCCGCCCGATGATCCTGTGGTTCACCCTCGTGCAGGTGGGCATCGCCGTGCTCGCGGGAGTCGTCGCGATGGTCGCCGGACTCCTCGGCCGGCGCCCCGGCGACGTCACCGTGGGCTCGCTCGCGCTCATCGAACTGCTGCTCATCGTGCAGATCGTCGTGGCGATCATCTCGCCGTTCGCGGGCAACCCGCCCTCGGGCAGCCTGCTGGAGTTCTGGACCTACCTGGTGTCGGCCGCGCTCGTGCCCGTCGCGGGAGCCGCGTGGGCGCTCATCGAGCGCAGTCGGTGGAGCACGGTGATCATGGGCGTGGCGGCGCTGGCCGTCGCGGTGATGGTGTGGCGCATGCACGTCATCTGGACGGTGCAGCTCGCCTGAGCGCGGGCGGATCGGTGCGGGCCCGAGCGAACTAGAATCGACAGGTCATGGCATCCACAGCTCCCACCCGTTCCCGGGGGATGACCGGCATCGGCCGTGTCCTCGTCGTCGTCTACGGCATCATGGCCCTCGCCGCCACCGGTCGCTCGTTCGTGCAGATCGTCCGCGAGTTCGACGACGCCCCCGTCGCGTACACGCTGTCGGCCCTCGCCGCGGTCGTGTACATCTTGGCCACCCTCGCGCTGATCTTCTCGGCGCGCCCCGCCTGGTACCGCGTCGCGTGGATCGCGATCTGCTTCGAACTCGTCGGCGTCCTCGTCGTGGGCACCCTGAGCCTCGTCGACCCGGCGCTGTTCCAGCACCCCACGGTGTGGTCGGTCTACGGGTACGGCTACCTCTTCATCCCGCTCGTTCTGCCGTTCCTCGGTCTGTGGTGGCTGATCCGGCACCGACGGACCGCGTCGTGATCGTCTTCCGCGACCCCGCCGAGGTCCCCGCCGGATTCGGGCCGTCGGTCGTGGCGATCGGCAAGTTCGACGGGGTGCACACCGGCCACCGCGCGGTCATCGACCGGGCGCGCGTCGACGCGGCGGGGGGAGCGAAGGTCGTCGCCGTCACCTTCGACCGCAATCCGCTCAGCGTGCTGCGTCCGGAGAAGTGCCCGCCCGATGTGATCGGACCGCACCAGAAGCTCGACCTTCTCGAGCGCGCCGGAGTCGACGCCACGCTGCTGCTCACGTTCGACGAACAGCTGGCATCCATCCCCGCCGAGGACTTCGTCACGCGCGTGCTCGTCGACGCGCTCGAGGCCCGCACGGTGCTCGTAGGACGCGACTTCCGCTTCGGCGCGGGAGGGATGGGCGACCCCGACCTGCTCGTGCGCATGGGTGAAGAGCACGGGTTCCGCGTCGACGTGGTCGACGACGTCCGCGCGGTGCACGCCGACCGACGCGTGTCGTCTACCTGGATCCGCGAAGCGCTGTCCGCGGGCGACGTCACCACTGCCGCCCGCCTGCTCGGACGCGCCCCCTCGGTCTGGGGCGAGGTCGTGCACGGACTCAAACGAGGCCGCGAACTCGGCTACCCCACGGCCAACCTGTCGCCCGAGCTCGAGGGCTTCGTGCCGGCCGACGGCGTCTACGCCGGCTGGCTGGTCGACGTCGACGGCGGCCGCCGCACGAGCTACCCCGCCGCGATCAGCGTCGGCACCAACCCCACGTTCGACGACGTGCACTCCCGCCAGGTCGAGGCGTACGTCATCGACGAGACCGGGCTCGATCTGTACGGCCACCACGTCGAGGTGCGCTTCGTCGAGCGGGTGCGCGGGATGACCGCGTTCGACGGCATCGACGCGCTGCTCGTGCAGATGGCCGACGACGTCGAGCGCTCGCGCGCGATCCTCGCCTGAAGGGCGGAGCGGGCTGGGGCGCGGGCCGGGCCGGGCCAGCGGGCCGGGCTGGGCGGCGGGCCGGGCTGGGGCGCCGGTCGGGCTGGAACGGCTTCGGGGCGCGCAACGTGGCCCCGGGGCGTTGGCCGTGGCCCCGGGGCCATCTGCAACCGACGGTTGCGGCGTGCTCCCGGCACCGCGCGCGAGCCGAGCCGCCCCGAGACCACCGCGCCCGACCGGCCGCGGAACACCCGGCGCCCCGGGTCAGTCCCCGCGCCTCGCGTCAGTCCTGGCGCGACAGATGATTCCGGATGCCGAAGAACGCCGCCGCGCCGCCGAGCACCATCAGCGCGGCGGTGAACACCGCGGCCCGGTGGAAGCCGTCGAGGTCGAGCGATCCGCCCACCACGGCCGAGACCGCGGCGATGGCCAGCAGGCCCGCCACGCGGGAGACGGCGTTGTTGACCGCGGAGGCGATGCCCGACCGTTCGGTCTCGATGGCGCCGAGCACGGCAGCGGTGAGCGGCGAGACGGTGGCCGTCAGGCCCAGGCCGAACACCACGATGCCCGGCAGCACCTGCGTCCAGTAGTCGAAGTCGGCGCGCACGTTCAGCAGGAGCACGGCGCCCATGGCCATCACGAGCGGGCCGAGGGTCATGAACAGGCGCGGGCCGAACCGACCGGCGAGCGCGCCCATGCGGGAGCTGAGCCCGATCATCAACAGAGTGCTGGGCAGCGAGGCGAGCCCCGCGAGGGTGGCCGACAGCCCGGCCCCCTGCTGCAGGTACACGCCGACGACGAAGCCGTTCAGCGACAGCGCGGCGTAGACGAAGACGGTGACGAGGTTGCCCGCCCAGAAGTTGCGCGAGCGGAAGAGGTCGAGGGGCATCATCGGGTCGGGCGTGACGCGCTGGCGCCAGAGGAATCCGGCGAAGGCGAGGGCGCCGATGATCCCCGGAGCCCAGATCACGGGGGATCCCCAGCCGAGGTTCGGCTGCTCGATGAGGGCGAACACGATGCCGCCGAGGCCCACCGCGCACAGGATCGCCCCGATGACGTCGACGCGGGCACCGGGTCGGCGGTGGTCGCGGTGGCCGAGGCGGGCGAGCAGCCACATCGTCACCCCGATCGGCAGCACGTTGACGAGGAAGACGAGGCGCCACGAGAGGGTGTCGACGAAGATCCCGCCGATGAGGGGACCGGCGATCATCGCGACGGTGGTCGCGCCGGTCCAGATGCCGATCGCGCGAGCCTGCGCGGGTCCGCGGAAGGTCGAGGTGATCAGCGCGAGCGAGCTGGGGACGAGCAGCGCCCCCGCGACCCCTTGCAGGGCGCGCGCGACGATGAGGAACTCCGCGGTGGGCGCGGCGGCGATCGCGACCGAGGTCACGGCGAATCCGATGAGACCGATGCGCAGCACCACGACGCGGCCCAACACGTCGCTCAGCGAACCCGCGACGAGGATGAACGCGCCCAGCGTCACGAGGTACGCGTCGACGACCCACTGCTGGGTGGTGAGTCCGCCGCCGAGGTCGCGCGCGATCGCGGGAAGGGCCACGTTGACGACGGTGCCGTCGAGGAACGACACGAAAGACGCCAGTACGGCGATGGCGAGCACGACGCGCTGCTCTCGCGTCATCGTCTCGGCCATGGCCTCAGCGTACGTCCGCCGTCGCCCCCGCGCGCGGGGTGGACAGGCGCGGGGGTGGAGGACGCGGCATCCGGATCCCCGAGATGGAAATACCCCTAGGGGGTATGCTGTTGTGAAGGGCATGACCGGAGGAGCAGCCATGGGCGAGAACACCGATGCCGCGGCGAACGACACCGCCGAGGCCGTGCTTGACATCGAGGGCATGACCTGTGCGAGCTGCGTCGCCCGCGTCGAGAAGCGACTGGGCCGCGTCGAGGGCGTCGACGCGGCCGTGAACCTCGCGACCGAGACCGCGCGCGTGCGCTACCCCGCGTCGCTCGACACCTCGAGACTCGTCGACGCGGTGCGCTCCGCCGGGTACGACGCCACCGTCCGGACGCGGAACGCCCCGCGAGCGGTGACGGCGGCTGCGTCGGCATCCGTGATCCCGGATGCCGCTGACCCGGTGCTCGCACCCGTTCCGGCCCCCGGCGGCCCGATCGACGCCGTCACCGGCCGGGCCCTGGCGCCCGACGCCGAACCGCACCCGGCGCCGGATGCCGCGGTCCCGGCGCACGGTGACGCCCACGACGACACCACCGACCACTCTGGTGGGCACGTGCACGACACCGCCGACGCGCCCGGCTCCACGCCGCTGCGCGTGCGGCTGTGGGTCTCGCTCGCCCTCGCCGTGCCCGTCGTCGCGCTCGGCATGGTGCCCGCGTGGCAATTCCCGGGCTGGCAGTGGGTCTCGCTCGTGCTCGCGACGCCGATCGTGCTGTGGGGCGGGTGGCCGTTCCACCGCGCGACCCTGCGCAACGCCCGCCACGGCGCGGCCACCATGGACACGCTGATCACCCTGGGCACCTTCGCGGCCTACCTGTGGAGCGTGTGGGCGCTGGTGTTCGGCACCGCCGGGGTCATCGGCATCCGCCACGAGGTCATGCTCTTCGGTCCGGTGCACGACGCGACCTCGGTGATCTACTTCGAGGTCGCGGCCGCGGTGACGGTGTTCCTGCTGCTCGGCCGCGTCATCGAGCAGCGCTCGACCCGCCGGGCCGGGGCCGCCCTGCGCTCGCTGCTCGACCTCGGCGCCCGCGAGGCCGAGCTGGCGGACGGTCGGCGCATCGACGTCGACGCGCTCGCCGTGGGCGATGTGTTCGTCGTACGGCCGGGGGCCACGATCGCCACCGACGGCGAAGTGCTCGAGGGGCGCGCCGCGGTCGACGAGAGCATGCTGACGGGCGAGTCGCTGCCCGTCGACGTGGGGCCCGGCTCGAGCGTCACCGGCGGCACGATCGCCTCGGGCGGCCGTCTCGTCGTGCGCGCGACCGGCGTGGGGGAGCAGACCCGCCTCGCCCGCATCGCGCGCCTGGTCGAAGACGCCCAGCTCGGCAAGAGCCGCGTGCAGCGCCTCGCCGACCGCATCTCGGGGGTGTTCGTGCCCGTCGTGATCGTTCTCGCGGTGCTGACCCTCGTCGCGTGGCTGGTCGCAGGCCAACCCGTCGCTGCGGGGTTCACCGCGGCCGTCGCGGTGCTCATCATCGCCTGCCCCTGCGCGCTCGGTCTCGCCACCCCGATCGCGATCCTCGTCGGTACCGGTCGGGGGGCGCAGCTGGGCATCCTCGTCACGGGACCGGCGGCACTCGAGTCGGCCGAACGCATCGACACGATCGTGCTCGACAAGACCGGCACTCTCACGTCGGGGCGCATGAGCGTGGCATCCGTCACCGTCGTCGAGGGGCAGGATGCCGCCGCCGCCCTGCAGCGCGTCGCCGCCCTCGAGCGCGGGTCGGAGCACCCCGTCGCCCACGCGATCGTCGAGGCCGCGGGTGACGGCGAGGTCGCCACCGGCCTTCAGGCCCTGCCCGGCCGCGGGATCACCGGGCTGGTCGACGGCGTGCGCGTCTTCGCCGGGCGGCCGTCGCTCGCCGCCGACCTGGGCGCCGCGCTCCCCTCTGAGCTGGCGGACGCCGTGGCCGCGGGGGAGGAGCGTGGCACCGTGATCGTCGCCGGCTGGGCCGACGCCGACGGCACCGCGACCGCCCGCGCGGTGATCGAGGTCGCCGACACCGTGCGGCCCGAGAGTCGTGCGGCGGTCGACAGCTTGCGCGCGCTCGGACTCGAACCGGTGCTGCTCACCGGCGACAACCCCCGCATCGCCCGCGTGGTCGCCGACGAGCTCGGCATCTCGCGCGTGCGCGCCGGCGTGCTGCCCGAGGGAAAGGTCGACGAGATCGCGGCCCTGCGCGCAGAGGGGCGAACCGTGGCCATGGTCGGCGACGGGGTCAACGACGCCGCCGCCCTGGCATCCGCCGATCTGGGGATCGCCATGGGCGGGGGGACGGATGCCGCGCTGCACGCCAGCGATCTCGCCCTCATGCGCGATGATCCGCGCGGCATCGTCACCGCCGTGTCGCTGAGTCGCCGGACGATGCGGATCATCCGCGGCAACCTGTTCTGGGCCTTCGCCTACAACGTCGCGGCCCTGCCGCTGGCGGCGCTCGGACTGCTGAACCCCATGCTCGCGGGGGCGGCGATGGCGTTCTCGAGCGTGTTCGTCGTGCTCAACAGCCTGCGCCTGCGACGCGCGGCGTGAGAGCGGGGCGCCGTCGCGGGCGCGGGTTAGGGTCGAGGCGATCCCTGGAGGTTGCATGTCCCCCCTCGCCCGCGTCGGAGCCCTCGGCGCCGCAGCAGCCGTCGTCGCCCTCGCCCTGACCGCGTGCGTGCCCGAGGCCGAGACCGGCACCGCGAGCACGTCGACCCCGAGCGCGGATGCCACGACCCCGGCCCCCGTCGCCTCGTCGACCCCCACGCCCACGCCGACGCCGACAGCGACGCCGACGACGGCCCTTCCCGCCTCGTGCGACGACATCTATTCGCCCACGATGCGCTCCACGCTCGAGGCCCAGGTGCCGCCGCTGAACGACCCCGGCATCACCCTGCTGTCGACGGATCAGGCGCCGCTGCTCGAACTGCTCGCCGCGGTGCCGACCCTGCGCTGCACGTGGGGCGCCCCGGGCGACACCGGAATGGCGACCAACGTCTCGGTCATCGACGCCGCGCAGGCGGCGACCGTGACCGGTGCCCTCACCGACGCGGGCTTCGGGTGCGAGAGCTCCGGCGACGCCACGATCTGCCGCATCGACCAGCGCGGGGTCTCGCTCGACGACAAGCCCTACGAGCGCGGTGAGACGCAGGCCCTGTCGCCGTCGACGGGCCTGTGGATCAGCACTTCGTGGATCAACGTCAACCCCGACGGGTACACCGAAGACATTCTCGCCACGCTGACTCGCTGATCGGCTCGCCGAGCGGGTAGAATGGTCGCGACCCCGTCACCGTGTCCGTGTGAGCCGCTTCCGGCTGAAACCCGCGGTCGGGTCGCAGACCCGCCCCTTTTCGTGTGCGTCGTCCGCGACGATCTGCGGGGTCACTGATCCACCGGCCTCGCGCCGGAACGTTCCGGACCCGGTTCCGGACGAACGCTCAGGAGGAGCATGCCGACCACGGCAACCGCCGCCCGTAGCTCGAGCCAGCGGCGCAGGAAGACCACGTCATCCCGACGAGACGACGAAGCCCCCGTCATCCCGATCCTCGCCCGCAAGGTGCGCGAGGTCGAAGCGAAGGCTCAGCGCGGCAAGCTCGGGCCGACCAACCGCGTCAAGTTCCAGGTGATCGCCTTCCTCGTGCGCGAAGAGCGCGCACGCGTCAAGGCCGACCCCGAGATCACCGACGCCGCCCGCGCCGAGCTGCTGAAGCGCCTCGACGGGGTCGCGACGATCCTCGCCAAGACCGCCGCGCGCGACACCTCGCTGATCCAGCTGCTCGAGGTCGACGCGGCCACCTCGCCGGTCGCTCGTCGCATGCGCCGCGACTGGCTGCTGGAATCCGGCGCCGAACTGCCGCCGGACGAGCTGATCATCACCGACAACGCGCCCAAGATCACCCCCGTGGTGCCGGCGGCGCTGGCCGAGAAGCAGGTCATCCCCGCGTCGATCGAGGCGCGTCAGATGGCCAACCCCTTCCTCGCCCCCGACCTCACCCCGCGCACGAGCGGTGACGCGCCGCGCCGCCGCCTCGACGGCTGGGAGCTCATGGGCCCGCTGTACAAGGCGTTCGAGACCGGCGCCGGCGGGTCGGCCGCGAGCATGGAGCTGCCTCCCGTCCCCGAGTTCGACCGGCTCTCGCCGCGCGGGCTCGAGGTCATGCCGCACCAGTCGCGCTTCCTCGAGGCCGTGCGCCTCGGGCACCGCTCGTTCCTGCTCGCCGACGAGCCGGGCCTGGGCAAGACCGCGGAGTCGGTGCTCGCGGCATCCGTCGCCGATGCCTACCCGCTGCTGGTCGTCGTCCCCAACGTGGTCAAGATGAACTGGGCCCGCGAGGTGCAGCGGTGGACGCCGCAGCGCCGGGCGACCGTCATCTCGGGCGGCGGCGCCGACATCGACGCCTTCGCCGACGTCTTCATCGTCAACTACGAGATCCTCGACCGGCACCTGTCGTGGCTGTCGTCGATCGGCCTCAAGGGCGTCGTGGTCGACGAGGCGCACTTCATCAAGAACCTCACCTCGCAGCGCTCGCAGAACGTGCTGGCTCTGGCATCCCGCGTCCGTCAGCAGACCCGCGACCCGCTCATGCTGGCGCTCACGGGCACCCCGCTGATCAACGACGTCGAGGACTTCGACGCGATCTGGCGCTTCCTCGGCTGGACCAACGGCGAGAAGCCCGGTCCCGAGCTCATGGAGAAGTTGGATGCCACGGGCCTGACCCCCGCCGACAAGTCGTTCTACCCCGAGGCGCGTGAGGCCGTCATCTCGATGGGCATCGTGCGGCGCAAGAAGAAGGACGTCGCCGCCGACCTGCCCGACAAGCTGGTTGCCGACCTGCCCGTCGAGCTCGACGACGAATACGGCCGCTCCATCCGCCAGGCCGAGCGCGAGCTCGGTGCCCGCCTCGCAGCGAAGTACCGCCGCATCATCGAGGCGCGCGGAGACCGCGGTCTCGCCCGCGGCGAGATCGACGAGGACATCGTGCGTCTCGTCGCCCACGGCGAGCTCGAGGAGTCCAAGGCCGCCAGCTCCGGCAGCGAGAACGTGTTCACGATGGTCCGCCGCATCGGCCAGGCCAAGGCGCACCTCGCGGCCGACTACGCCGTGCAGCTGCAGCGCTCGGTGGGCAAGGTCGTGTTCTTCGCCAAGCACATCGACGTCATGGACGCCGCCGAGGCGCACTTCAAGGCCTCGGGCCTGAAGGCCGTCTCGGTGCGCGGAGAGCAGACCTCGACCGCGCGCCAGGCCGCGATCGACGCGTTCAACAGTGACCCCGACGTCGGCATCGCCGTCTGTTCGCTCACCGCCGCCGGCGTCGGCCTCAACATGCAGGCCGCGTCGAACGTCGTGCTCGCCGAGCTGTCGTGGACGGCCGCCGAGCAGACGCAGGCGATCGACCGCGTGCACCGCATCGGCCAGGACGAGCCCGTGACCGCGTGGCGCATCATCGCCGCGCACACGATCGACACCAAGATCGCCGAGCTCATCGACTCCAAGGAGGGCCTCGCCCAGCGCGCCCTCGACGGGCTGGCGGTCGAGCCCGGGTCCAGCGACTCGGTGCAGCTGTCGGCGCTCATGCACCTGCTGCGTCAGGCGCTCGGCAAGGCCTGATCCCGTTCGTCACGAACGCCCCGGTCGCTTCGGCACCGGGGCGTTCGTGCGTTCCGGCCGGGGTGCCGTCGTGCCTCGCGGCCTCGTGGCTCGCGCCGTCGTTGCCTCGAGCCGTCGTGCCTCGGGCCGTCGTGCCTCGGGCCGCCGTGCCTCGGGCCGTCGTGCCTGGTGCCGTCGTGCGGACGTCGGGGACGACCCGCCGGGGCCGGACGCCCGAGGAACGGCGTGTCGCGGGTGGCGTCCGCACGACGGCGGCGGTGCGGCGTGCGCGGGGCGCCGGGGCCACGGCATCCGCCCGCTCTTCTTCGCCGTGTGGCAGCCGTCCCGCCCGCGGCGATAAGGTCGAAGACGGCAACGGCGCCGACCTCCACCCGAACCACAGCACTTGAGGACTCTGCCCATGAAGATCGGCATCCTGACCAGCGGCGGCGACTGCCCCGGGCTCAACGCGGTGATCCGTGGCGTCGTGCTCAAGGGCACGACCAATTACGACATCGAGTTCGTCGGCATCCGCGACGGCTGGCGCGGCGTGGTCGACGGCGACTTCTTCCCCCTCACCCGCCACGAGGTGAAGGGTCTGTCCAAGGTCGGCGGCACCATCCTCGGCACGAGCCGCACCAACCCCTACGAGGGAGCGCGCGGCGGGGCCGAGAACATCTCGAAGACCCTGTACGGTCACCGGATCGACGGCATCCTCGCCATCGGTGGCGAAGGAACCCTGGCCGCGGCCGATCGCCTGTCGAAGGACGGCATCAACGTGCTCGGCGTGCCGAAGACGATCGACAACGACCTGCGGGCGACCGACTACTCGTTCGGGTTCGACACCGCCGTGAACATCGCGACGGATGCCATGGACCGCCTGCGCACCACCGGTGACTCCCACCAGCGCTGCATGGTGGCCGAGGTCATGGGCCGCCACGTCGGCTGGATCGCCCTGCACGCCGGCATCGCCGCCGGTGCGCACGTCATCTGCATCCCCGAGGTGCCGATGTCGATCGAGGAGATCACCGAGCAGGTCACGCGCGCGCACGACCGCGGTCGCGCGCCCCTGGTCGTCGTGTCGGAGGGCTTCAAGCTCAAGGGCATGGACGAGGCGTTCAGCGACAAGGGTCTCGACGCCTTCAACCGCCCGCGCCTGGGCGGTATCGGCGAGCAGCTCGCCCCCGAGATCGAGCGTCTCACCGGCATCGAGACCCGCTCGACCGTGCTCGGTCACATCCAGCGCGGCGGTTCGCCCTCGGGCTTCGACCGCGTGCTCGCGACGCGCCTGGGCCTGCACGCCGCCGACGCGCTGCACGAGGGCGCGTGGGGCCAGATGGTCGCCATGCGCGGCACCGACATCGTGCGCGTGCCCTTCGCCGACGCCCTCGGCGAGCTCAACAGCGTGCCCCTGTACCGCTACGAAGAGGCCGCCGCGCTGTTCGGCTGAGCCTGCTGCGTCGACGCCCCGTCCTGCTGTGTGTGGGGCGGGGCGTCGCGCTGTGTGCGGGGCGGGGCGTCGTGCTGTGTGCGGGGCGGGGCGTCGTGCTGTGCGGGGGTGTCGCGCTGTGTGCGGGGCGCTGCGTCGACGCCCCGTCCTGCTGTGTGTGGGGCGGGGCGTCGCGCTGTGTGCGGGGCGGGGCGTCGTGCTGTGCGGGGGTGTCGCGCTGTGTGCGGGGCGGGGCGTCGCGCTGTGCGGTGTGGGCGTTCTGCGGGGCGGGGCAGGCGTTGCGCGCGCCGGGGCGTCCTGCCATGCAGGCGGGGCGTTCTGCTGGGTGAAGCTCGGCCTTGCGCGCGCCGGGGCGACGCGCCATGCGGGCGCGGCCTTCTGTGGGGCGGGCAAGGTACCTTGTCCCACTTTGTGTCGATCCATGTCCCACTTTTGGCTGCCCAGGCGCCCTCCAGGCAGCCAAAATCGGGACATGGTGGCGACCTCGGCGCGACTTGTCGTGCGGGCGCCCTGTGGATAACTGGGGACGGGGTCGGCGGAGGCGAGAAGCTGAGGGATGCCGCGTCCTCGACCTCTTCCCGGGCAGCTTCCCGAGCATTTCTCCGTCGGCGCCGCCGCTGAGCTGGGAGTGACGCGTGCTCGGCTGCGAGCCGCAGATTTGGAGTCGCCGTTCCATGGCATCCGGTCGTCGACGACCGCTCTGCCTTCGTCTTTGATCGAGCAGTGCCTCGCATACGCGCCGCGCCTGATGCCCTGGCAGTTCTTCAGTCACGAGACGGCGCTTGCTCTGCGGGGAGTATGCACTCCGGAGTGGCCGTACGTGCCGCGGATCCATGTTTCCGCACACCGGCCGGCGAGGGAGCCGCGGACGCAAGGAGTCATCGGCCACCGTCTGCAAGCGCGCGCACCAGCGTTCTCTGCGGGCCCACTCGACCTGCCGGTCGAGGACCCCGTGCGGGCATGGAGACAATGCGGGCGGCTCTGGCCCCTTGATGACCTGGTCGCTGCGGCCGACGCGCTCCTGAGCGGGCGGCCGCCGATGGCCGACGCAGAGCAGCTGAGGTCTGAGGTCAGTGAGATGGGCGACGTTCGGGGCGGTGTTCTCCGTACGGCGGTCGACCTCGCCCGACCCGGCGTCCGGTCGCCGAGAGAGACACGTCTGCGCCTCCTGCTGGCCCGGAACGGGCTCCCGACGCCCGAGGTCAACGCCGACATCTTCGACTCGAGAGGCGTGTTCGTCGCGGAGATCGACCTCGCCTTTGCCCGATGGATGGTCGCCGTTGAAGACGACGGACGCGTCCACGCCGAGGACGAGCGACAGTTCGCGCGGGATGCCGATCGGTGGGCCGCCATCCGGGCGGCGGGATGGGATCACGTGCGCGTGCTGAAACATCACCTTCGAGATGGAGGCGCTCCGGCCGTCGCTCTCGCTCGCGATGCGCTCGTCAGAGCCGGTTGGAGGCCGGGGCTCTCAGCCCATGTGTGTTGATCCATGTCCCGAAAAAGGTTGTCTGAGCCGTGCGCAGACAGCCAAAAGTGGGACACGGTCTGCACAAATCGGGACATGGGTTGTCAACGCAAGGCTGATCGCGGCGTGCGTCACTGCGGGGGCGGCACCGAAAGCCCCGCACGCCGAACGCCCCGCCGCGCGAGGCGACGGGGCGTTCGGCGCGTGGGGCGCGGGTCAGTCGGTGAGGCCCAGCACGTCGAGCAGCCATGCCAGCTCGAAGGCGCGCTCGCGCCAGGCGTTGTAACGACCGCTCACGCCGCCGTGGCCGGCGACCATCTCGCACTTGAGCATCGCGTCGGCGCCGACCTCGCGCAGGCGCGCGACCCACTTCGCGGGTTCGACGTACAGCACGCGCGTGTCGTTGAGCGAGGTGACCGCGAGGATGCGGGGGTACTCGACGCCCTCGCGCACGTTCTCGTACGGCGAGTACGACTTCATGTAGGCGTACACGTCGGCGTCGTGCAGGGGGTCGCCCCACTCGTCCCACTCGATCACCGTGAGCGGGAGCGAGGGGTCGAGGATGGTCGTGAGGGCGTCGACGAACGGCACGTCGGCCAGGATGCCGGCGAACAGCTCGGGCGCGAGGTTGGCGACGGCGCCCATCAGCAGGCCGCCCGCGCTGCCGCCCTCGGCGACGATGCGGTCGGGCGTCGTGTAGCCGGCGTCGACCAGGTGACGCCCCGCGGCGACGAAGTCGGTGAAGGTGTTGCGCTTCGCACGCAGCTTGCCGTCTTCGTACCATTGCCGACCCATCTCGCCGCCACCGCGCACGTGCGCGACGGCGAAGACGACACCGCGGTCGAGCAGCGACAGGCGGGGGACCGAGAACCCGGGCTCGATCGAGTGCTCGTACGAGCCGTAGCCGTACAGGTGCACGGGCCGGGGGGTGTCGCCCGGCTCGCCGAACGAGCGCTTCCACACCAGCGACACCGGAACCTGCGTGCCGTCGTCGGCGGGCGCCCACACGCGCGCCTGTCCGTAGTCGGCGGGGTCGAAGCCCCCGAGCACGGGCTGGCGCTTGCGCAGCAGCAGCTCGCCGGTCTCGATGACGTAGTCGTACACGGTGCCCGGGGTGACGAACGAACCGTAGCCCAGACGCAGGACCGGGGGAGCGTACTCGGGGTTGCCGCCCGTACCCACGCTGTACAGCGGCTCGTCGAAGGCGATCTCGGTCACGGCGCCGTCGGCGTACGACAGCATGCCCAGGCGGGCGAGGCCGTCGCGGCGGTAGCCGACCACGCCCCAGTCGCGGAAGGTGTCGACGCCCAGCAGCCGGTGGCCGGGGTGGTGCGCGATCACGGTCTCGCGGGCACCCTGGGGGTCGGATGCCGAGACCTTGACGAGCTCGAAGTCGAGCGCCCCGTCGTTGTGCAGGACGTAGAGCACGTCTTCGCCGTCGACCACGGCGTGCGAGGAGGAGTATTCGACGCCCTCGCGCCGCGGCCACACCACGCGGGGCTCGCCCCGGAGGTCGTCGGCGTCGAGGATCCACTCCTCGCTCGTGATCGACGAGCCCATCTCGATCATCAGGTAGCGGTCGCTGCGCGTGAAGTCGGCGCCGACCCAGTACCGGTCGTCGGGTTCGTGGAAGAGCTTCACGTCGGCATCCGTCGCCGTGCCGATCTCGTGCAGCCACACGGTGTCGGGGCGCCAGGCGTCGTCGACGGTGGTGTAGACGATGAAGCGGCCGTCGGGCGAGAAGGTCGCGCCCGAGAACGTACCGGGGATCTCGTCGGGCAGGGTCTCGCCCGTCACCAGGTCGCGCACGCGCACGGTGTAGCGCTCGTCGCCGGCGACGTCGATGCCGTACAGCATGCGCGTGCCGTCGTTCGAGATCTCGAAGCTGCCGAGCGAGAAGAACTCGGTGCCCTCAGCCTCGACGTTGCCGTCGAACAGCACCTGCTCGCCCGGGACCGGCCGGTCGGGCGACAGAGTCGGCGGGGTCCAGTCGTCGGGGGAGTCGAGCGGGGCGCGGCACTGGATGCCGTACTGCGCGCCCGCGACGGTGCGGCCGTAGTACCACCAGTCGCCGCGACGAGCGGGGACCGAGAGGTCGGTCTCGAGCGTGCGGCCCTTGATCTCGCCGAAGATGGCGTCGCGCAGCGGCCCCAGGTGTGCGGTGCGCGCGGAGGTGTAGGCGTTCTCGGCCTCGAGGTGCGAGATGACCTCGGCGTCGTCTTTGGCGCGCAACCACTCGTAGGGGTCGTCGAACGTGTCGCCGTGGTGCGTGCGCGGCGCGGGGCGGCGGGCGGCGACGGGAGGCGTGGGCTGCGAGGCGTGATCGGTCACCGTTCCACGGTAGTGCGCCCCTCCGACATCGGTCTCCGACGGCACCGGATGCCGCCGTGTCGGGCGTTTCCGTCGTGGGCCGTCCGCGCGCCGCGGGGGCCGACGCCCCGGGCGGGTGCCCGCCCCCGCCCGCGCGCGTTTGACCGCCGCCCCCACCGATGAAATGATGTCGAGGCGACACCGATGAACAGGTGTCGAACTCCAGGTGAACTCTTCGTTCGTCGCGCCGATCCCGTCGGCATCCCTTCTTCCTTCTCACGGAAAGCGAACGGTGGAGAGCGCAGCCCTCATCATCGTGCTGGTCATCGCGCTGGCACTGTTCTTCGATTTCACCAACGGATTCCACGACACCGCGAACGCGATGGCCACGCCCATCGCCACCGGTGCGCTGAAGCCGAAGGTCGCGGTCCTGTTGGCGGCCAGCCTCAACCTGGTCGGGGCGTTCCTGTCGACCGAGGTGGCCAAGACCATCTCGGGCGGCATGATCCGCGAGGACCAGCTCAGTCCCGACATCTTCCCGCCGATCATCTTCGCGGGCCTCATCGGCGCGATCACGTGGAACATGCTCACGTGGCTGCTCGGCCTGCCGTCGAGCTCGTCGCACGCCCTCTTCGGCGGCCTGATCGGTGCGACCCTCGTGGGCGTCGGCGCCTCGGCGATCGACACCGGCGTGGTGCTGAGCAAGGTCATCCTCCCGGCGCTCATCGCGCCGCTCACGGCCGGGATCATCGCGTTCGTCGTCACCAAGATCGCGTACGGCATCACCCGGCGGTACGACATGAAGGCGGACGGTCGGGACGGCTTCCGCTGGGGGCAGATCTTCACCTCGTCGCTGGTCGCCCTGGCGCACGGCACGAACGACGCGCAGAAGACCATGGGCGTCATCACCCTCGCGCTCATCACAGTCGGCTGGCAGTCGTCGGCGAACCCCGACCCGCAGATCTGGGTCGTCTTCGCGTGCGCGATCACCATCGCGCTCGGCACCTACATGGGCGGCTGGCGCATCATCCGCACGCTCGGCAAGGGCCTGACCGACGTCAAGCCGGCGCAGGGCTTCTCGGCCGAGACCTCGACCGCGGCGACGATCCTCGCCTCCAGTGCCCTCGGCTTCGCGCTGTCGACCACGCAGGTGGCATCCGGATCCGTCATCGGATCGGGCCTGGGCCGCCGCGGATCGACCGTGCGGTGGAACACCGTCGGCCGCATCATGATCGGCTGGGTGCTCACGCTCCCCGCCGCCGGTGCCGTCGGTGCCGCCGCTGCGCTGATCGTCGTCTGGCTGGGTGGATGGGGCGTCGCGGTCGACGCGGTGATCGCGGTCGTCATCGTGCTCGGCTTGTTCCTGCGCTCGCGTCGCGACTCGGTCACCTCGGCCAACGCGATGAGCGAGGTCGCCGACTCGGGCGCCGCCGTCAAGGTGCCCCGCAAGCCCGGCCCGACGCGCCGCCAGCGTCGTCTCGAGCGCGACAAGGCCGGAAAGGACGCCTGATGCTGATCAACTGGGAAGCCTTCCTCCAGGTCTTCGTCGCGGCCATCGTGGGCGCCTCGATCGTCGTGACCTTCTACGCGCTGGGTCTGCGTCTGCTCGTGACCGGCGGGCGCCCGCCCCTGGTCTCTCCGGCGGAGTTCACGGATGCCATCACCGTGATCTCCGACAAGCAGAAGCGCCGCGCCGAGAAGGCGGTGGCCAAGGCGGCCAAGAAGAACCCGCTCAGCGATGGCCAGAAGCGGCTGGCGCTCGTGGCCGCCTACGCGTGCTTCGCGGTGTGCGCCGCGGCGGTGCTGGGCGCGCTGCTGCTCATCCTCTTCAACCACTGAGCCGTCGACGCCGCTGCATCGGATGTCGCAGGCCCCTCCTAGGCTGAGCTCATGGCATCCGTGCAGTTCGGTCAGCACGCGCCCGCGGCGCGCGTGATCCTCCACCTCAGCGACACGCATCTGCTCGCCGGCGACCGGCTGCTCGGCGATCGCTACGACACCGCGCGGCACCTGCGGCGCACGCTCGAGGCCGCCGAGGCGACGCGAGTGAGACCGGATGCCGTGGTGTTCACCGGCGATCTGACGGACCTCGGCGAGCCCGAGGCCTATCGGGCGCTGCGCGCGGAGGTCGAGCCGTGGGCGGAACGCCTCGGGGCTCCCGTGGTGTGGGTCGCGGGGAACCACGACGAGCGTCCGGCGCTGCGCGAGGGACTCCTCGACGGGGAGCCGACGCAGGAGCCGGTGACCGGCATGTGGGACCTCGGGGGGCTCCGCCTCGTCGCGCTCGACTCCACGGTGCCCGGGTGGCACCACGGCGACCTCGACGCCGCCCAGCTGGAGTGGCTGCGCGCCGAGCTGTCGACCCCGGCGCCGCTCGGCACGATCCTGGCGCTGCACCATCCGCCGCTGCCGACGCACATCCCGTTCTTCGACATCCTCGAACTGCGCGACCAGCCGGGTCTCGCGGCGGCCATCGCAGGCAGCGACGTGCGCGCGATCCTCGCCGGTCACCTGCACTACTCGACGTCGGGCACCTTCGCCGGCGTCCCCGTGAGCGTGGCGGCGGCCTCCTGTTACACGATGGACCTGGCCCGACCGGGCGACGCGGTGAACGGCATGGACGGTGGCAGGTCGTTCCACCTGGTGCACGTGTGGGACGACACCGTCACCCACGCCGTCGTGCCCGTGGTCGACGACGAGGCCTCCGGTTTCTTCACCCCGGAATGGACGCAGCGCATGGCCGCCCTCAGCCCGCAGGAGCGGCTCGAGGCGTTCTCGCGAAAGAGGTGAGCGTGCAATAGACGCAACGGACGGTGACGATATCGTCACATGCCGCCGTGTCCAGCGAGCCCATCGCACGGGGTCGTTAGGCTCGGACCATCCCTGCTCGCCGTGACACCCACAAGGATTCCCACATGGCTTTGGACGCAATGACGCGCACCCGCACCGAGACCGATTCGCTCGGCTCGCTCGACATCCCCTCCGAGGCGTACTGGGGCATCCACACCGCCCGTGCGCAGGAGAACTTCCCGATCGCGAAGCGACCGATCTCGGTCTACCCCGACCTCGTGCGGGCCCTCGCGATGGTGAAGCAGGCGTCGGCTCGCGCCAACCGCGAGATCGGCGTGCTCGACGAGGCGAAGGCCGACCTCATCGACCGCGCTGCGCAGCGCGTGATCGACGGGGAGTTCCACGACGAGTTCACGGTGGGCGTCATCCAGGGCGGCGCCGGCACGTCGACGAACATGAACGCCAACGAGGTCATCACCAACATCGCCCTCGAGATGGCGGGTCGTGAGAAGGGCGATTACGCCTTCCTGTCGCCCATCGACGACACCAACCGCAGCCAGTCGACGAACGACGTGTACCCGACGGCGATCAAGATCGGCCTCGCGCTGACGCTGCGCAGCCTTCTCGAAGAGCTCGCGCTGCTGCGGCAGGCGTTCCTGAGCAAGTCGGAGGAGTTCCACGACGTGCTCAAGGTCGGGCGCACGCAGTTGCAGGATGCCGTGCCGATGACCCTCGGCCAGGAGTTCCACGGCTTCGCGACCACCCTCGGCGAGGACTACAACCGCCTCACCGAGAATGCGTACCTGCTCTACGAGATCAACATGGGCGCGACCGCCATCGGCACCGGCATCACCGCGCACGCCGGCTACGCCAGTGCCGTGCTGCGTCACCTGCGCGCGATCACCGGCCTCGACCTCGAGACGGCGACCGACCTCGTCGAGTCCACGAGCGACACCGGCGCCTTCATGTCGTTCTCGGCCTCGCTCAAGCGCAACGCCATCAAGCTGTCGAAGATCTGCAACGACCTGCGTCTGCTGTCGTCGGGCCCCCAGGCCGGTCTCGGCGAGATCAACCTGCCCCCGCGTCAGGCCGGGTCGAGCATCATGCCCGGCAAGGTCAACCCGGTGATCCCCGAGGTCGTCAACCAGGTCGCGTTCTCGGTCGTCGGCGCCGACATGACCGTCACCATGGCGGTCGAGGGCGGCCAGCTCCAGCTCAACGCGTTCGAGCCGGTCATCGCGCACTCGATCTTCCAGTCGATCACCTGGATGCGCCAGGCCATGTGGACGCTCCGCGTCAACTGCGTCGACGGCATCACCGCCAACCGCGAGCGTCTGGGCGCGATGGTCGGTTCGTCGGTCGGCGTCGTGACGGCGCTGACGCCGTTCATCGGCTACGCGGCCGCGGCGGCCCTCGCCAAGACCGCGCTGCTGACGCACCGCAACGTCGCCGACCTGGTCGTCGAGGCCGGGCTGATGACCCGCGACGAGGTCATGAAGCAGATCTCGCCCGCGCGCCTGTCGGGCCTGCAGGCCGTGACGGCGGCGATCCCGATCGTCCGTGCGGCCGACAGCGTCGTCGAAGAGGACTGAGCCCGCTCATCGCGAAGGGCCGGGGCGTGATCGTCCCGGCCCTTCGTCGTGCGGCGTCGCCGTCTGCGCGGCGCCGGGGCTCCGGCATCCGGAACAGACCCCGGATGCCGCGTCAGTCGAGGATGCGGCAGTGCGTGGTCAGCTCGCCGATGCCGTCGATCCCGACGGTCACGGTGGAGCGGTCGCGCAGGAAGATCTGCGGATCGCGCGAGTAGCCGGCGCCGCCCGGGCTGCCGGTGGAGATGAGGGTGCCGGGGAGCAGCGTCACCGACTCCGACAGCTTGTTGATGAGCGTGGCGACCGAGCGCACCATCTGGCCGGTGCTGGCGTCCTGCACGGTGTGGCCGTCGACGACGGTCCAGATGTGCAGGTCCTGCGGGTCGGGGATCTCGTCGGCGGTCACGACGAACGGTCCGGTCGGGGTGAAGCCGTCGAACGACTTGCAGCGCGACCACTGCGCCTCGGAGAACTGGATGTTGCGCGCGGTCACGTCGTTGACCACGGTGTAGCCCCAGACGTGGTCGAGCGCCTCGGCCTCGGGGATGTCGCGTCCCGGCCGGCCGATGATGACGCCCAGCTCGGCCTCGTAGTCGACGGCCTCGCTGAGCGAGCGGGGCCACGAGGTGGTCTCGCCGTGCGCGGTCAGGGAGTTCGGCCACAGCACGAAGACGGTGGGACCGGCGTCGGTCTTGAGCCCCAGCTCGCCGGAGTGCGCGGCGTAGTTGAGCCCCACGGCGAGGATCGAGGGCGGAGCGAGGACGGCGGAGGCGTACCGGATCCCCTGCAGCGGATGCCGCGGAGCCGACGCTGCGGCGTCCTTCACCCGCGCGAGCAAGTCGTCGCCTCCCGCGATGAGCTGCTCGAGAGTGCTCGGGGCGCCCGCGAAGAAGTCGTCGACGAACGAGAACTCCTCGCCGTGGACGCTGACGAGACGGGGGGCTTCCGCCCCTTCCTGTGAACGGACGTGGGCGAAGCGCATGCCTCCACGCTACCGGGCCTTGCGCGGTGGCGAGGGCCGCAAGCCCCGGATGCCCTGTCGGAGGCCGCCTCTAGGCTGTGCGCATGAGCACCCCCTCGCCGCTGTCGCGTCCCGGGTCGGCGGAGGCCTCGCGCATCTCGACCGCGCCGCAGCCCGCCGTGTCCGCCGCCCCGCCCCGCACCCGTCGCGGGGGAGTGGCGCTGTGGATCGTCGCGGTGCTCCTCGTGCCCCTGCTGGCGCTCCTGGTGCGGTACTTCACCGGCTTCCTCGGCACCGCCGCGACCTTCATCGGGTTGATCCTGGCAGCGATCCCGTTCGTGATCGTGTGGTTCGCCGTGCGCTACATCGACCGGTGGGAGCCCGAACCGCGGCGCCTGCTCGTCTTCGCGGTGGCCTGGGGGGCGATCGCCGCCGTCACCATCGCCCTCGGCGTCGACCTCGTGATCACGCTCCTGGTGGGCCGACTGCCCGAGGCGTTCAGCGCCGTCGTGCAGGCTCCGATCGTCGAGGAGGTCGCGAAGGGCCTGGGCGTGCTGCTCATCTTCGCGTTCGCGCGCCGCGCGTTCGACGGACCCGTCGACGGCATCGTCTACGGCGCGCTGATCGGTGCGGGCTTCGCGCTCACCGAGAACGTGCAGTACTTCGCCATCAGCTACCTCGAGGGCGGGCCCGGGCAGGTCGCCACGACGTTCTTCCTGCGCGCGGTGCTCTCGCCGTTCGCGCACGTCATGTTCACCAGCCTGACCGGATTCGCGTTCGGACTCGCCGCGCGCCGCGGGCTGCGCACCGGCGCGGCGCTGGGCTACGGCATCCCGGGTCTGATCGGGGCGATCGTGCTGCACGCCCTGTGGAACGGCTCGGCCACCTTCTTCGACTTCTTCGAGATCTACGCCGCCCTGCAGGTGCCGCTGTTCGTGCTGTTCATCCTGGGCGTCCTGGCGCTGCGCCGGGAGGAGTCGCGACTCACCCGCGCCCGCCTCGGCGAATACGCAGCCGCTGGGTGGTTCACCCCCCAAGAGGTCGACATGCTCGCGACCGGTCCGGGGCGCAGGTCGGCGCTCGCGTGGGCGCGCACGCTGCCGGGCGACCGGTCGCCGGTGATGAAGTCGTTCATCGCGGATGCCACGGCGCTCGCCGCCGCTCGCCAACGGGCGATCTCGGGTCGAGACCCGCACGCGACCGCGGCCGAACGCTATCTGCTCGAGCGCACCACGGCGGCGCGTGCGACCCTGCTCTCGCGCTGACGCCGACCGACGTGGCCGATGTCACCCGCCGGGGGTCTTGACACCGTCCGAGGTCGGGAGCACCATCGTGTCAGGCCAACTCAGCGCCCGGGAGACACGCAGGCATCGCCGCGGCACCGGGCGCTGAGTCTTTGTCCAGGGGCTTCGCCGATCGGTTCGGCGTGCTTGGATGGATGCATGACTGATCGCACCAAGCCGGAGTTCGACGCTCCCAGCGGCCCCGCCCCCTCCGACCTCGTCATCCGCGACATCATCGTCGGCGACGGCGACGAGGCCAAGCCCGGTGACACCGTCACCGTGCACTACGCCGGTGTCGAGTACGAGTCGGGCGAAGAGTTCGACTCGTCGTGGGGCCGTGGGGAGAGCATCCAGTTCCCCCTGCGCGGACTGATCCAGGGCTGGCAGGACGGCATCCCGGGCATGAAGGTCGGCGGACGCCGTGAGCTGGTCATCCCGCCGCACCTCGCCTACGGTCCGGCCGGAGGACACTTCCTCGGCGGCAAGACCCTCATCTTCATCATCGACCTGCTCAAGGTCGGCTGACCTTCCGTTCGTCACCGGACGTTCACGAACCCGAGGGGGCTGCGGCCTTCTCGGGTTCGTCATTTTCCACGATCGTGGAATACATTCGTGTGAATGGGAGTTGGCCCTCGTCAGGACGCCGAAACGGCTCCCCAGATCTCAAGGAGTGACATGACCGACACCACCGCCCTCGACATCCCCGGCTACAAGACCGGCACCTGGGTCCTCGACCCGAGCCACAGCGAGGTCACCTTCTCGGTGCGCCACATGATGATCTCGAAGGTGCGCGGCACCTTCGGCGTCAAGAGCGCC
This sequence comes from Microbacterium algihabitans, assembly GCF_032464975.1. Classification (NCBI taxonomy): domain Bacteria; kingdom Bacillati; phylum Actinomycetota; class Actinomycetes; order Micrococcales; family Microbacteriaceae; genus Microbacterium; species Microbacterium algihabitans. The sequence goes on along the minus strand of NZ_JAWDIU010000001.1, from coordinate 72,299 downwards.
ACCATCGTCGCCCCCGAGAACCCCCTCGAGGCCACCGTAGAGGCGTCGGTCGACGTCACCTCGGTCGACACCAAGGACGAGGGTCGCGACCAGCACCTCCGTTCGGCCGAGTTCTTCGACATCGAGACCTACCCGACGATGGACTTCCGCTCCACCGGCGTTCGCCTCGAAGACGGCGACTTCCTCGTCGACGGCGACCTGACCATCCGCGGCGTCACCAAGCCCGCCACCTTCTCGCTCGACTTCGGTGGCTTCGGCACCGACCCGTGGGGCAACTACAAGGCCGGCGCGACCGCCAAGACGGTCATCAATCGCGAGGACTTCGGCCTCACCTGGAACGCGGCCCTCGAGAAGGGCGGCGTTCTCGTCGGCAAGGACGTTACCATCGAGCTCGACCTGCAGCTCTCGCTCCAGGCGTGATCTTCACGAGGGTCCGGATGCCGCGGCATCCGGGCCCTCGTCGTTTCCGTGCGGTCCCGGATGCCATGGCATCCGGGACTGTCGTGTTTTCGGGGCGATGCGTCAGGCGTGCGCTCGGCGGGGGAGTCGGATCCGCTGCTGCACCAGCAGGATGCCGAGGAAGACGACGGCGGCGCCGACCGGTTCGTTCCAGCTGATGGTCTCGCCCAGCACGACGATGCCCAGGGCGACGCCGACGACGGGCGTGATGTAGGTGACGGTCGACGCACGCGTGGGACCCCAGGCGCGCAGCGTGTTCTGGTTCCAGACGTAGGCGACGCCGGTGCCGAGCACGCCGAGGGCGACGATGCTCGCCACGACGGGCAGGTCGAGGCGTGGCGGCTCGGCCAGGATGAACGGCGACAGCAGCACCATGAGGGCGGCGGCGGGGCCGATGTAGCCGAAGGCGAAGGCCACGCCCGAGAGGCCGCTGTCGCCGAGGAAGCGCCGCATGTAGGCGAGGCTGAAGCCGTAGCAGGCGGTCGCGCCGAGCAGCGCGAGCTGGGCGATGGTGCTGTCTCCGACCTCGCCGACGGCCCCGGGGGCGATGATGATCGCCACGCCCGCGATGCCGACGCCGATGCCCACGAGCTGACCGACGCGGAGCTTCTCGACGCGGAACACCGCCCAGGCCATCACCGCCGTCATGATCGGCGTGGTGGCGTTGAAGATGCTCGCCAGGCCCGACGACACGTGCTGCTCGGCCCACGCGAACAGCAGGAACGGTACGACGCAGAACGACACCGACAAGACGCACAGGTGCGCCCAGACGCGCAGGGTGCGGGGGAGTCGCTCGCGTCGGATCGCCACGATCGCCGCGAGGGCGAGGGCTCCGAACAGCAGTCGGCCGCCCGCGACCTGCGCCGGGGTCATGCCGGTGAGCGCGACGGCGATGAAGAGGAAGCTCGACCCCCACACGATGCCCGTGAGCACGAACTGCACGGTGATCGAGACGGGGGAGGGAGCGGGGGTGGATGCCACGGAGCCGACACTACGGCCGACCACCGACATCGTGCGGGCCGGTCGGCTGCGACGGCCGAAATCCGCCGACGATCGGCAGGCGCGTGTCGGGCGGCGGGTCAGGGCTGCGGGTCGAGCGCGTCGTACGCGCGGAACCGCGGCGTGAACCGCACCAGCGTGCCGACGAGCCCGAGGATGACGATCCCGCCGAACAGGGGCGGAACCCACAGCGCCGTCAGCGTCGCCAGCGTGCCGGCGTAGAGGGCTCCGATGCGGGGGCCGCCCGCCACCACGACGACGAAGATGCCCTGCAGGCGCCCCCGCATGGCATCCGGGACCGCCGCCTGCATCATGGTCGATCGATAGATCGCGCTGACGTTGTCGGCCGCTCCCGAGACGGCGAGCACGAGCGCCGCGAGCACGATCAGCAGCACCGCCCCGTTCTCTTCGCCGGTGTCGGCGGGGCGCGCCCAGCCCAGGGTCGCGGCCAGGAGCACGACGCCGAACGCGGCGATCGACAGCCCGTACACCTGGATCGCGCGTTCGATGCCGAGCCCCTGGCGACGCACGCGACCGATCGGGCCCGAGAACAGGCTCGAGAAGAACGCCCCCGCCGCGACCGCCGCGGTGAGGACACCCGTGGTGATCGCCCCACCGCCGAGGAGGACCGCGCCGATCGCCGGGAACAGCGCCACGGGCTGGCCGAAGGTCATCGCGATGATGTCGAGCACGTACTGCAGGCGGATGTTCGGCGCGCGGCGCAGGAAGCGCATGCCGTCGCGGAGCGACTCGAGACCGGGCCGCACGATCTCGCCCTCGGGGCGGAGCTTGGGAAGCGACCACAGCCCGAGGAACAGCGACGTCATGAGCAGCACGTCGAGCGAGTAGGTCCACGCGTACCCCGCGAACGCGACCAGGACGCCGGCGAGGGCCGGGCCCGCCATGACCATGATCCCCACCGTCACGCCCTGCAGCGCCGCGGCCGCGGGCAGCAGGTCGCGCGAGATCAGGCGCGGGGTGATCGCCGACTTGGTCGCCATGACGATCGAGTTCGCCGCGGAGTTCACCACGCTCAGCACGAACAGCCACGCCACGGTCTCGAGGCCGGTCCACGCGAGCACCGCCAGCAACGCCGTCGAGACGAAGGTCACCACGGCCGCGAGCAGCGCCACGGTGCGTCGATCGAACGCGTCGGCGAGCATTCCGCCGTACAGGCCCGCGACGATCATGGGCAGCAGCCCCGCCACGGCGATCATCGACACCGCGAGGGTGCTCTGGGTGAGCTCGAACACGTGCAGCATGACGGCGACGACCGTGAGCTGACCGCCGAGGCCGGCGAGCGTCGACCCGACCCACAGGCGCGCGAACGCGGGAGAAGTTGTCAGGGGGCGGATGTCGATGAAGGCGCTCTGGCGCACGCTCATGCGTCGACCTCGATCCGCTTGATGCGCGCGGAGTGGCCGCGCAGGATCTCGACGTCGCGCGGGGCCACCGCGAAGTGGGCGGCGAGGGCCCTCACGACGCCGTTGTTGGCCGCGCCGTCGACCGCGCGCTCGCGGACGTGGACCACGAGCCCGTCGGCGGTGTCTTCCACGAGGGGGCCGCGCCGGCTTCCGGGTTTGACGCGGACGGTGAGCTGCACGGATCGAGGCTACGCCAGGCCTCCGACACCATCGGTCGCGCGCGGCGTCGGGATGGCGGCATCCGGAGCCCCCCGACGAGCACCCTGCGCGGCCGGGCTCGAGCGTCGCCGACCGGTGCGGTCCCGGCATCCGGATGCTGGTAGACTCATGCGGTTGCCGTTCGATCGGCCGCGGATAAAGAGAGCTCGCACATCGTGTGACGGGCGCCGCGCAATGAGAAGGAAGGGGATCCCATCTATGGCACTCGAAGCAGACGTCAAGAAGGCGATCATCGAAGAGTACGCGACGCACCCCGGTGACACCGGATCCCCCGAGGTGCAGGTCGCGATGATGACGCAGCGCATCAAGGACCTCACCGAGCACCTCAAGATCCACAAGCACGACCACCACTCGCGCCGTGGACTCTTCCTGCTCGTCGGTCAGCGCCGTCGCCTGCTGGGTTACCTGCAGGATGTCGACATCAACCGTTACCGCTCGCTCATCGAGCGTCTCGGTCTGCGTCGCTAATCGCACCAGCGTTCTATCGCGCAAAACATTCTTGGAAGGCCGCCCCACAGTGTGGGGCGGCCTTCGTCATTCCCGGATGCGGGGAGAGAGGTCGCTGAGCCTGTTGACGGGGCCGGCGGCTTCGACAGGCTCAGCCACCTGGGTCGCGCAGGGGCCGGTGGCTTCGACAGGCTCAGCCACCTGGGTCGCGAAGGGACCGGTGACTTCGACAGGCTCAGCCACCTCCGTCGCGAAGGGGTGGGTGGCGTCGACAGGCTCAGCCACCTGGGTCGCGAACGGACCGGTGACTTCGACAGGCTCAGCCACCTCCGTCGCGAAGGGGTGGGTGGCGTCGACAGGCTCAGCCACCTCGGTCGCGAAAGGACCGGTGACTTCGACAGGCTCAGCCACCTGGATTGCAAACGGGGTTCAGGATGCCGCGCGGGCGGCGACCAGGTCGGGGTGCCAGCGCTCGGCCACGTCGGGGTGGGCGCGCAGCCGTGACTTGAGCGCGTTCTCGCCGTAGGTCGCGTGGATGGGGTTCGACGGGTCCTGCGAGACGCCGCGGGCATCGGCGGCGAGCTCGGCGGGAAGCTCGATGATCGGCAGGCGCGCGTCGAGGGCCGGGTTGAAGAAGAACGGCACCGAGATGCGCTCGTCGGGGAAGCGCGGCGAGATCACCCGGTGGTTGGTCGCCGTGAGGTAGCCCTGCGTGGCGTACTCGAGCAGTTCGCCGATGTTGACGACGAAGGCCCCCGAGACCGGGGGAGCGTCGACCCACTCGCCGTCGCGCTCGACCTGCAGGCCGCCCTTTCCGGGCTCGACCCACAGCAGGGTGAGCACGCCCGAGTCCTTGTGGGCGCCGACCCCTTGCTGGGGAGTCGGGTCGTCCTTGCCGGGGTAGCGGACGATCTTGATGAGGGTCTGCGGGTCGCCGAAGTGGCGGTCGAAGTACTGCTCCTCGGCGCCGAGCGCGAGGGCCCAGGCGCGCAGGAGCTTGCGGGCGATGCCGGTGAGGTGATCGTGCCACTCGGCCACGACCTCCTGCAGCTCGGGCTGAGCGGCGGGCCACAGGTTGGGTCCGACGAGACGGTTGTAGCCGGGGCCGTCGGGGTCGGTCACGGGCTCGCGCTCGGGGCCGATGTCGATCTGCTCGCGCCAGTCGACGCGGCCCTGCGTCAGCTCGCCGCCGACGCGGGTGTAGCCGCGGAAGTGCGGGCTCGTGACGTTCTCGATCGACAGCTTCTCGGCATCGGGCAGGGCGAAGAAGTCCTTCGCGGCCTGCAGCAGGCGCTCCTCGAGGGCCGGGCTCACGCCCGTGCCGGTGAGGTAGAAGAATCCGACGTCGTGCGTCGCGGCGCGCAGCTCGTCGCGGAACCGGGCGGCGGCATCCGGCCCCTGATCGAGGAGCGAGAGGTCGAGGACGGGGAGATTGAGCTCGGACATGGGTCGAGGCTAGATCGGCGCGAGATGGCGCGCGCGAATGTTGCCGCGGGTTACTTCCGAGGTTCTGAAGGCGATTTCGAGGTGCGCGAATCGACGAATGTGCGTAATCTGTCACAGTCAGGTGAGGCTGTCCTTACCTGATCCGCACCGTCGCGGCCCCGTCCTCTCACGAAAGTCGGAACACCCGCCCGTGCTTGCCAGCTTCTTCGCCACCTTCCTCATCGGCCTCCGCGAAGGCCTCGAGGCCGCGCTCGTCGTCGGCATCCTCGTGGCCTACCTCACGCGCGTCGGCCGGCGCGACGCGCTGCCGAAGCTGTGGACCGGAGTGGGCCTGGCGATCGCGCTCGCGCTCGCCATCGGTGCCGCGTTCACCTTCAGCGCCTACATGCTCACCTTCGAGGCGCAGGAGCTGCTCGGCGGCGGACTGTCGCTGCTCGCGGTGGCGATGGTCACCTGGATGATCTTCTGGATGCAGAAGGCCGGCCGCACGATGAAGTCGGGCCTCGAAGGCGGCGTCGACAAGGCGCTGCGCGGGGGCGTCTGGGCGCTCGTCGCGATCGGGTTCGTCTCGGTCGCCCGCGAAGGCGTCGAGACGACGCTGTTCCTGTGGGCCATGGTGCAGTCGTTCCAGGACCAGGCGATCGCGTTGATCGGCGCCGTCATCGGCCTCGGCGTCGCCGCGGTGCTCGGATGGTTCATCGCGCGCGGCATGCTGCGCCTCAACCTCGGCCGCTTCTTCACCTGGAGTGGGGGCTTCCTCGTCGTCGTGGCCGCGGGCGTGTTGGCCTACGCCTTCCACGACCTGCAGGAGGCCGGTGCCCTGCCCGGTCCGTTCGGGGCCGGCGCTCCCGTCGATCCCGCGACCGGACTCGTCGCGATCGGCTGGGCGGGTATTCCCTTCGGCTGGGCCTTCAACGTCTCCGCCGTGATCGCGCCCGACAGCGCGCTCGCCGCGCTTCTACAGGCCACCGTCGGCTTCATGCCGAAGATGACGTGGCTGCAGGTGATCGCGTGGGTGGTCTACATCGCCGTGGTCGTGCCGCTGTTCATCCGCGGCGTCCGCGGCAACCGCCGACCGCGCGCCGCGCAGGCCGCTGCAGCCGCGTCGGTCCCGGCCGCCCCCGCGGCCGCACCCTCGCCCGCCCCGGCCTCGCCGACCACCCCTGTCGCGAGGACCACCTCGACCGCGACCCCCGCCACGTCCTGACCCTTCTTCCGCGTGCGCTGGGCGCCGCGGCATCCGCCCCACATCCGAACGGAGCACCCATGAATTCGACACGCCTCCTCGCGGCCACGGCCGTGGCCGGCGCGGCCGTCCTCGCCCTCTCGGGCTGCGTCGCCAAGGCCGACGCGGCCGCCGGGGGAGCGCTCGCCGTCACCTCGACCGCGGACGACTGCGCGGTGTCGGCGAGCACGGCGCCCAGTGGCACCGTCGCGTTCGACATCGCGAACAAGAGCGACCAGGTCACCGAGTTCTACCTGCTGGCCTCCGACGGCCTGCGCATCGTCGGCGAGGTCGAGAACGTCGCCCCGGGAGCCTCGCGCACCCTCACGGTCGTCGCCCAGCCCGGTGACTACTTCACCCTCTGCAAGCCCGGCATGGTCGGCGACGGCGTGGGCAAGAAGAGCTTCACCGTCACGGGTGACGCCGTCGCGGTCGAGGGTCCGGATGCCGAGCAGAAGAAGCAGGCCGTCGACCTCTACGCCGCGTTCGTGAAGGACCAGACGGGCCAGCTCCTCCCCGCCGTGCAGAGCTTCACCGCCGCCTACGAGTCGGGCGACGACGCCACCGCCCGCGAGCAGTTCCCGCGCGTGCGGGCGTTCTACGAGCGCATCGAGCCGATCGCGGAGGCGCTGGGCGACCTCGACCCGCGCATCGACTACCGCGAGGTCGACGCGGTCGCCGAGGGCCTGGAGTGGACCGGTTTCCACCGCATCGAAAAGGACCTGTGGGTCCCCGCGCACGATGCGCTCAACGCCGACGGCGAGACGCCGGCGTGGAAGGACTGGGCGCCCTCGACGCCCGCCGAGCGCGCGACCTACGGCGACAAGCTGATCGCCGACACGCAGGAGCTGTACGACTACGTGCACTCCGACACCTTCACGCAGACCCTCGAGGACCAGGGCGTGGCGGGCATCTCGAACGGCGCGATCGCGCTGCTCGACGAGGTCGCGACCGGCAAGATCAGCGGTGAAGAGGACTGGTGGTCGGGAACCGACCTCAACGACTTCGCCGCGAACGTCGAGGGCTCGAAGATGGCCTTCTCGCTCGTGCGCGACTTCGCCGAGTCGAAGGGCGACAAGGGTGCCGAGCTCGTCACCCGCATCGACGCCGGGTACGCCGACCTCGAGGCGGCACTGGCGACCTACGGCTCGCTCGACGCCGGCTTCGTTCCCTACAGCCAGGTCACCGAGGCCGACAAGCGCCAGCTCACCGACCTCATCAACGCCCTCGCCGAGCCGCTGTCGCAGCTGACGGTCACGATCCTGGAGTGAGCATGAGCGACGCCGAGAACGCTGCCGACGAGAAGACTCCGGATGCCGGTGGCCTGTCCCGCCGCGGACTGATGGGGCTGGCGCTGGGCGCCGGCGCCACGGGACTCGTCGTGGGCGCGGGCGGTGGCCTCGTCGGCGGGCAGGCGTTCGCGCGTGAGCAGCAGAAGGCGGTGATGGATGCCGCGGCGCCGGCCAGCGGCATCCATCAGCCCGGTATCACGACGGAGGTGCAGGAGCACCTGCACTTCGCGTCGTACGACATGATGGCGCGCACCACCCGCGACGACCTGGCCGAGCTGCTGTCGGACTGGACGTACGCAGCCACCCGCATGATGCAGGGGCTTGAGGTGAGCGCGAGCGGCGCCGTCAACGGCTCGCCCGAAGCCCCGCCCGACGACACCGGCGAGGCGCTCGGCCTGCCCGCCAGCAACCTCACGATCACCTTCGGCTTCGGTCCCTCGCTGTTCGACCAGCGCTTCGGTCTCGAGGCGCAGAAGCCCGCGGGGCTCGAGAGGCTCCCGGCCTTCCTCGGCGACGACCTCGACCCGCTCCGCTCCGACGGCGACCTGTGCATCCAGGCGTGCGCCGACGACCCCCAGGTCGCCGTGCACGCGATCCGCAACCTCAGTCGCATCGCCTTCGGGCGGGCGACGATCCGGTGGTCGCAGCTCGGATTCGGCCGCACGTCGAAGACCACGGCCGACCAGTCCACGCCGCGCAACCTGTTCGGCTACAAGGACGGAACGGCCAACATCCTCGCCGACGACACGGCCGCTCTCGACGAGAACGTGTGGGTGTCGGCGTCCGAGGGTCCGGCGTGGCTCGCGGGCGGGTCGTATCTCGTCGCGCGCCGCATCGCGATGCTCATCGAGACGTGGGACCGCACGCGCCTCGCCGAGCAGGATCGCGTCGTCGGGCGCGACAAGGCGAACGGCGCCCCGCTCTCGGGTGGCGACGAGTTCGCCGCGCCCGACTTCTCGGCCGTGGGGGCGACGGACAAGCCCGCGATCGACGCGCGCAGTCACGTGCGGCTCGCGCATCCCGACATGAACGGCGGCATCCGCATCCTCCGCCGCGGATACAACTTCGTCGACGGCACGACCGATCTCGGACGCCTCAACGCGGGGCTGTTCTTCCTGTCGTTCCAGAAGAGCCCCGACCGCTTCATCACCCTGCAGAAGGCCCTGGCGACGGATGCCATGGGCGAATACCTGCGCCACGTGGGCTCGGGACTGTGGGCCGTGCCGCCCGCCGCCCCGGCCGGCACCTCGATCGGCGCGGGCCTGCTCGGGGCGTAGGGTTCCGGTCGGCAGGTGGCTGAGCGTGTCGAAGTCACCGGGCGTCTGCGGGTTCCGGTCCCTTCGACAGGCTCAGGGACCTCGCTACGAAGTCACCGGGCGTCTGCGGGTTCCGGTCCCTTCGACAGGCTCAGGGACCTGGGTACGAAGTCACCGGGCGTCTGAGGGTTTCGGTCCCTTCGACAGGCTCAGGGACCTCGCTGGGTAGGTGGCTGAGCTTGTCGAAGCCACCGGGTCCCTTCGACAGGCTCAGGGACCTCGCCGGGCAGCTGCGGGCTCGCGGCCTGCGCCGAGCGCGCGATCGCGGAAGAGCCACGGCATCCGGGGCTCGACGAGCGGGCGGAAGACGCGCCGCACCGGGCGGCTCGACAGGGCCGCGGTGATGGCGACGCTGGCGAGCATGACGACCGGGATCCACACCCACATCGGTTCGAGCCCGCGCAGCACCCCCGACTGGCGGAACGGGTAGAGCACGAACGTGTGCAGCAGGTAGACGTACAACGTGGAACGGCCGAGATGCGTCCACCGGGTCTCGCGGCGCGGGATCAGCACGAGGAACGCCGCCATCAGCACGAACGCGAGGGCGATGATCGCCAGGCGCACGGCGCCCGCCCACCAGTGCGGGGCGTCAAGATCGACGTAGGCGTCGACGAAGAAGAACCACGTTCCGAGGCGCAGATCCTGCCACGTGTCGACGAACACGAAGGCGAGCACGCCGGCTCCCGCGAGGATGCCCGCGGCGACCACCCGCATCCATACCGGGCGGCTCGCGAGCAGCCCGAGGCGTGCGACGACGTCGTGCTCGCGCAGCCACCACCCGAGGGTGAAGAACGGCAGCAGGCCGAGGAACCGCGAGACCGAGAAGGTCGAGTCGATGCTCGGCAGGTATCCCGCGGCGACCGAGATCGCCAGTGCCCAGACGACGGGGGCGCGCAGCAGAGCCAGATACGGCAGGGCGACACGGAAAAGCGCGAGCGCGAGCAGGAACCACAGGGTCCACGACGGTTGGGCCGGGTCGAGGTTCGTGCGGCCGGTGACGGCGAACTGCACGATCGTCCAGAGGGTCTCGAAGATCACGTACGGGGCGATGAGATCGGTGAACACGCGCGCCATCCGCCGCCGCGTGGGCTCGGCCGCCGACGAGAAGTAGCCCGAGACGAGGGCGAACAGCGGCATATGGAACGCGTAGACCAGCAGGTACAGTGCCTCCGCGGCATCCGAGTCGTAGGTGAGGCGCTGGATCGCGTGTCCGAGCACGACGAGCACGATCGCGGCGAAGCGGGCGTTGTCCCAGAAGGGCACGCGCGCGGTCGCGGGGATGGGGGTCACGGCATCCGTCATCTCGAGCGACGCTAGTCGCGAGCCCGTGACGGGTCGACGGGGGCGGTTTCCGGATGCCGGTGAGGTAGGCGGAATAAAGCTGGGCGTGGTGCGTTCCACCATGTATATTCAGATGCATACAAACGGAGGTCGCATCATGAACGAGACGAACACCTGGCCCGGAATGCAGTTCGGTGTCATGACGGTGAGCGACATCACCCAGGACCCGACCACCGGCACGACGCCGAGCGAAGCCCAGCGCATCAAGGACACGCTCACGATCGCCAAGCACACCGAAGAGGTCGGCCTCGACGTCTTCGCCCTCGGCGAGCACCACAACCCGCCGTTCTGGTCGTCGTCGCCCACGACGACGCTCGCGTACATCGCGGCCCAGACCGAGCGCCTCATCCTCACGACCTCCACGACGCTCATCACCACGAACGACCCGGTGAAGATCGCCGAAGACTTCGCGATGCTGCAGCACGTGTCGAACGGTCGCGCCGACCTCATGCTCGGCCGCGGCAACACCGGCCCGGTCTACCCCTGGTTCGGTAAGGACATCCGTCAGGGGCTGCCGCTGACCATCGAGAACTACGACCTGCTGCACAAGCTGTGGCGTGAAGACGTCGTCGACTGGGAGGGGAAGTTCCGCACCCCGCTGCAGGGCTTCACCTCGACCCCGCGTCCCCTCGACGGCGTGCCCCCGTTCGTGTGGCACGGCTCGATCCGCACGCCCGAGATCGCCGAGCAGGCCGCCTACTACGGCAACGGCTTCTTCGCGAACAACATCTTCTGGCCCAAGGAGCACTACCAGCGCCTCATCACGCTGTACCGCGAGCGCTTCGCGCACTACGGCCACGGCACGCCGCAGCAGGCGATCGTCGGCCTCGGCGGTCAGGTGTTCATGCGCGCCAACTCGCAAGACGCCGTGCGGGAGTTCCGCCCGTACTTCGACAACGCGCCCGTCTACGGTCACGGCCCGAGCCTCGAGGACTTCAGCGAGATGACCCCGCTGACCGTCGGCTCGCCGCAGCAGATCATCGACCGGTACGCCGCGATGCGCGAGACGTTCGGCGACTACCAGCGCCAGCTCTTCCTCATCGACCACGCCGGTCTTCCCACCAAGACCGTGCTCGAGCAGCTCGACATCCTGGGCGGCGAGGTCGTGCCGGTGCTGCGCAAGGAGCTGCAGAAGAACCGCCCGGCCGAGGTGCCCGACGCCCCCACGCACGCCAACCAGGTCGAGAAGATCTACGCCGGCGCGGCTCCGCGTCAGGCGGTCCCCGGCGCGAATCGCGGCGACAACATGGTGTCGGGGAGCCCGTACCAGGATGCCGCGCCCCGCTCGGGCAGCGCGTTCGGCGCCGCAGCGACCAAGGTCGGTGCCTGAGATGGCCGCCCGTCGCATCGCGGTCGTGACCGCGGGCCTGTCGACGCCCTCGTCGACCCGCATGCTCGGCGATCGACTCGGCCACGCCGTGCTCGCGGAGCTGCGCGAGCGCGGGATCGAGGCCACCGCCGACGTGTTCGAGCTGCGCGACTACGCCCACGAGCTGACCGACAACCTGCTCACCGGCTTCGCCCCGCCCGCCCTCGAGCAGATGATCAACACGGTCGTCTCGGCCGACGGGATCATCGCGGTGACGCCGATCTTCTCGACCAGCTACTCGGGTCTGTTCAAGTCGTTCATCGATGTGCTCGACCCGCAGGCGCTCACCGGAACCCCCGTGCTCATCGGAGCGAACGCCGGCACCGCCCGGCACTCGCTCGCGATCGACTACGCGATCCGTCCGCTGTTCACCTACCTGCACGCCAACCCCGTGCCGACCGGTGTGTTCGCCGCCTCGAGCGACTGGGGTGCCAACGCCGACGAGGTCGCCCCGCTCGGATCCCGCGTCGACCGCGGCGCCCGTGAGCTCGCCGATGCCATCGCCGCCCGCGAACCCGCGCGCGACGCCGACCCGTTCGACCCCTCGTCGTACCTCGGCGAAGGCCGCTCGTTCGGCCACCTGCTGGGTGGTCTGTCGGGGGAGTGACCCTGTGACGGAGCCCCGTCGCCCGTTCGTTCGGGTGGCGGGGCTTCGTGCTGTGCGCGCAGCGGCGCAGAGTGAGCGATTCGCGCAGGTTCAGTTGTCATCGGGGGTTTCGGGCTGAGGATGTGCGGATTGCTGAGGGTGCGCGGATCGCGGTGTGCGGGCGTGACGGCGCAGGGTGAGCGATTCGCGCAGCTTCAGTCGTCATCGGGGGTTTCGGGCTGAGGATGTGCGGATCGCTGAGGGTGCGCGCATCGCGGTCCGTGGGACGCGGTCGGGGCAGCGGATGCGGAGCGGTGAGGCGACGGCATCCGTTCTGCCGCCTCGGTTCGACGGCGACGCGGGCGCCGGGGCGCTCGCACGCGGATCTAGGGTGGGAGCGAGCCGGAGGAGACCGAATGGATGCCACGCAGTGGGACGAGCGCTACCGCGCTTCCGCCGGGGGAGTATGGGCAACCCAGCCTCCCGCCGTCGTCCGTGAGATCGCCGGCGCGCTCGCACCGGGTTCCGCGATCGACGTCGCAACCGGCGACGGACGCACCGCCCTCTGGCTGGCGCAGCGCGGCTGGACGACGACGGGCATCGACTTCTCGAGTGCGGGTCTCGCGCTCGCCGCTGCCCGCCCGGGCGGCGACGCGGTCTCGTGGGTGCGTGCCGATGTGCACGAGTTCGAGCCCGCGGCATCCGTCGATCTGGTGGTGTCGTGCTACCTGCATCTGCGCGACAACGCCGCGGCCATTGCGAGGATCGCGGAGTGGGTCGCCGTCGGCGGGACGCTCGTGGTGATCGGCCACGACGTCGACAACATCGCCGCGGGCGGACACGGACCCTCCGACCCGGCGATCCTCTACACGCCCGAGCTGTTGAGCGGCGCGCTCGACGACCGCTTCCGCATCGAGCGCTGCGAGCAGGTGACGCGAGGGACCGCCGATTCCGAGCTGCGCGACGGGCACGCGCACCCCGCGATCGACACGGTGCTGCACGCGGTGCGGGTGCGCTGAGCAGCGGCGACGGGTCGGTCGATCCGCGCGTGACCGGGGGCTTCGACGGGCTCAGTCACCTGGGGTGCGACGGGGCGGTCGGTCCGCGCGTGACCGGGGGCTTCGACGGGCTCAGTCACCTGGGGTGCGACGGGGCGGTCGGTCCGCGTGTGACCGGGGGCTTCGACGGGCTCAGCCACCTGGGGTGCGACGGGGCGGTCGGTCCGCGCGTGACCGGGGGCTTCGACGGGCTCAGCCACCTGGGTTGCCACGGGGCGGTCGGTCCGCGCGTGACCGGGGGCTTCGACGGGCTCAGCCACCTGGGGTGCGACGGGGCGGTCGGTCCGCGCGTGACCGGGGGCTTCGACGGGCTCAGCCACCTGGGTTGCCACGGGGCGGTCGATCCGCGCGTGACCGGGGGCTTCGACGGGCTCAGCCACCTGGGGTGCGACGGGGCGGTCGATCCGCGCGTGACCGGGGGCTTCGACGGGCTCAGCCACCTGGGGTGCGCCCGCGCGGCGACGGGGCGGCCGGTCCGCGCGTGACCGGGGGCTTCGACGGGCTCAGTCACCTGGGTTGCGACGGGGCGGTCGGTCCGCGCGTGACCGGGGGCTTCGACGGGCTCAGCCACCTGGGGTGCGACGGGGCGGCCGGTCCGCGCGTGACTGGGGTGCACCTCACAGCACGATGTCGTCGGCGCTCCGCAGCTCGCGTGCGGCGACCGGGCGCAGCCCGCGACGCACGAAGGTGTCGGCGTCGACGAGCGGGCCGACGTCGACGCCCGCTTCGGCCGCGATGTCGGCGATCGGCACCTGGAAGGTGCGGAACGCGCCGAGGGGCGGCACGACGAGGCCCTGCCGGGTGCCGACCAGCTCGCTCTGATCGAGCACAAACCCGGCCGACGCGAGCGTGTCGCCCTGACGCCACGCGGCGATCTTCCAGAACCGCAGCGGTACCCGGATGCCGCGGTAGGGCGGGTCGTCGCCGGCGAGCACCGGCGCGGTGAACACGGCGATGCGCTGGTCGGTCGCCTCGGCGTAGGCCAGCACGTGGTCTTCGAGTCCGAGCCAGAGCTCTTTCGACTGGTTGAAGCCGGCGGCCTGCGGAGCGGCGTTCGTGTAGAAGAACGTCGCCTCGGTGGCCTCGCGCGCCTCGTCAGTGGCGCCCCAGCCGGGATCGCGGCGGCGCACGAGATGCCCGCGGTCGAGGTCGTTGCGGCTATAGACCTCGGGCCCGGCCTGCGCCTCGGCGGGAGCACGCGAGTCGAGACGCCACTCACCCGTGCGCGGCAGATCCAAAAGGCTCGCTCCGTCGATCACCACGGCGGTGACCGCCGCGAAACGCCGCTGCTCGTCGAGCAGCACGCTGAAGCGCGGGTAGTCGAGCCGCGTGGTGGGCTGCGCGGGAGAGGGGAGGGGCAGGGGGATGCCGAGGAAGTCCGGGTCGTAACCGTCGCTCATGCCTCCATCGTGCCGGTGACCTCCGACATCGCGACAGACTGGATGAATGGAACAGCACGTGAAGACCCGCCGCGACGCCCCCGCGGGGTTCTTCGCCGCCGAGGCCGCCGGGCTCCGCTGGCTCGCCGAGGCGGCTGGCGCGCGCATCGCCGAGGTGTTCGAGGTCGCCGACCAGCGGATCGTGCTGGAGCGCATCGCCGAGACGCGTCCCTCCGCCGAGGCCGCCGACGCGTTCGGTGCCGCCCTCGCCGCGACGCACGATGCCGGGGCCGAGGCGTTCGGCTCACCCCCGCCCGGGTGGACGGGCGACATCTTCATCGGCAGCCGCTCGCAACCGGCGCGACCGAAGCCGTCGTGGGGCGTCTTCTACGCGGCGCAGCGCGTCGAGCCGTTCGTGCCGATCGCGGTCGCGGCCGGCAACCTGTCGGCATCCGGAGCCGAGGTCGTCGGGCGCGCGTGCGCGTTGATCGCGGCGGGAGCCTTCGACGACGACGAACCGCCCGCGCGCCTGCACGGGGATCTGTGGGCGGGCAACGTGCTGTGGGGCCACGAGGGTGTTGTGCTGATCGACCCCGCGGCTCACGGCGGTCACCGCGAGACCGATCTTGCGATGCTCGCGCTGTTCGGCTTCCCGTTCCTCGAGCGGATCCTCGATGCCTACGATCGCGCGCACCCGTTGCGCGACGGCTGGAGCGAGCGCGTGCCGGTGCACCAGCTGCATCCGCTCGCCGTGCACGCCGCCGGCCACGGGCCGTCGTACGGGCGCGCCCTCGTCGACGCCGCCGAGCAGACGCTCGCCCTGGGCTGAGGCGCCGGGCGCCGGCATCCGGGATCTTCGAACGGTCAGGAGCGCGCGGCCGCCCGCCGCTTCGCCCGCCGCGCGAGCACGAGGTCGATGCCGACGCCGATCCCCACGGCCACGACGATCGACGCCACCACCGCCACCACCGGGCCGCCCGGTACGAGCGCCGCGACGACCGCGCCGATCACCGCTTGGTACGCCGCCCACGCGAGGGCGGCGAGGGCTGCGACGCCGAGGTACCGCGCCGGATTCACCCGTGCTGCACCCGCCGCGAGGTTCACCGCGAGCCGCGCGAAGGGCACGAACCGCGCGGTGAAGAGCACGACCGCGGCGTTGCGCTCGAGGCGCGCTCGCGCCCAGTCGAGGGCGGCGGAGACGCGGGGTCCGCGCATCCACGCCCAGCGCTCGACGCC
Organism: Microbacterium algihabitans; assembly: GCF_032464975.1. Classification (NCBI taxonomy): domain Bacteria; kingdom Bacillati; phylum Actinomycetota; class Actinomycetes; order Micrococcales; family Microbacteriaceae; genus Microbacterium; species Microbacterium algihabitans. The sequence continues at coordinate 56,503 of NZ_JAWDIU010000001.1, read as the reverse complement.
CACGAGGCGCCCCACCAGATAGCAGCCGAGGTCGCCGGCGAAGGCCGCGGCCCCGGCGACGACGATCACCGCGGCGAGCGGGGGAGTGCCGTGGGCGACGGCGAGGGCGCCGAACGCCGTGACCGCGGCCTCGCCGGGGATTACGACGAGGAACGCGTCGGCGAACACCAGCAGCGCCATCGCGGGCAGCGCCCACGGACTCGCCGCGATCGCCTGCAGCCACGCGTCGACACCGTCCATTCGGTCACTCTCCGCCGTGGATCGAGACGCCCCGCCCACGCGCCGGTGACGCCCGGCGGAGCATCCGGTGAACATCGCGAACGTCGGGGCCGAACGGCGCCCCGCGGGCCCCGGCACGCCTCACCCTGGTGTCGTGAGAGTCGCGCTGCTGGCCGAATCCTTCCTCCCGCACATGAACGGGGTCACCGGTTCCGTTCTCCATGTCCTGCGCCATCTGGCGGAGGCGGGCCACGAGACGCTCGTGATCGCCCCCAAATCCGGCGACGTGACCGCCGACCTGCACGGAGCCCGCACCGAACTGCTGCGCTCGGTGCCGCTGCCCTCGTACCCCGAGGTGCGCGTGGTATTCGCCCGGGCGGCGCGTCTGGGAGCGCTGCTGCGCGACTTCGACCCCGACGTCGTGCACCTTGCCTCGCCGTTCGTGCTGGGGTGGCAGGGGCTCGCCGCCGCCGACGCGCTCAAGATCCCCTCGGTCGCGGTGTATCAGACCGACGTCGTCGCCTACGCCCAGAAGTACGGCCTGCCCCACGCGACCGCCCTCGTCGCCGGTCACGTCGCCCGCCTGCACCGCCGGGCGACCCTCACTTTGGCTCCGTCGTCGTCGTCGACGCGGCAGCTCGAGCAACTGGGCGTCGACCGCATCCGCCGGTGGGGGCGGGGAGTGGATGCCGTGCGCTTCGCCCCCGAGCACCGCGACGGGTCCTGGCGCGCGGAGGTGGCCCCGGCTGGTCAGCGCATCGTGGGCTACGTCGGTCGCCTGGCGCCCGAGAAGCAGGTCGACGACCTGCGCGCGCTCGCCGAGGTCGCCGACACCCGGCTGGTCATCGTGGGAGACGGGCCCTCGCGCCCCGCCCTGGAGAAGGCGATTCCGGATGCCGTGTTCACGGGCCACCTGTCGGGGTCGGAGCTCGCGCGGGTCATGGCCGGCTTCGACGTGTTCGTGCACCCGGGCGAGAGCGAGACCTTCGGCCAGACGATCCAGGAGGCCCTGGCCAGCGGGGTGCCGGTGGTCGCCACGGGCGTCGGCGGACCCCTCGACCTGGTGCGCTCGAGCGTCGACGGGTGGTTGTACAAGCCCGGCGACCTCGACGACATGTGCGCCCGCGTCGCCGACCTCGTCGGTGACGAGTCCAAGCGCCGCGCGTTCTCTCGCGCCGCGCGCGACGCCGTGCAGGGCCGGACGTGGGAGGCGCTCACCCGCGATCTCGTCGGGCACTACGCGGATGCCGTGGCCCTGCGCCGCGTCGACGACGTGATGCTGCGACGCGGGGTCGCGCGGCCCGCCGCGCCCGCGGCATCCGGAATCCGAGGGCGGTGGACCCGCTTCGTCGCCCTCGGCGACAGCCTGACCGAGGGCCTGTGCGACGCCTCGCGCATGCCGAGCGGGCAGTACCGGGGGTGGGCCGACCGTCTCGCGGAACTCTTGGCCCACACGAGCGACGCCGGACCGTTCCGCTACGCCAACCTAGCCGTGCGCAGTCGTCGCGTGCGGCACCTGATCGACGAGCAGATTCCCGCGGCCCTCACGCTCGAGCCCGACCTCGTGTCGATCCTCATCGGGGCGAACGATCTGGTGGGCCCCGCCCCGGTGCTGTCCGCGCTGGTCGCCGAGGTCGAGTCGGCCGTGCGCGCGGTGCGGCGCACGGGAGCCGACGTGCTGCTGGTTACGACCTTCTTGCCGCGTCGGCCCGCGGCCCGCATCTTCGCCCGTCGCTTCGCCGCCTACAACGTGCACCTGCGGCGCATCGCCTCGGAGCAGGGGGCGATCCTGCTCGACCTCGAAGCGGTGGGCGAGATCGGCGAGACGTCGATGTGGGCCGACGACCTCGTGCACCTCAGCTCGGCCGGTCACCGTCTCGTCGCCTATCGCGCGGCCGAAGCGCTTGGAGTGCCCGACGCGCGTGCACTGCTGGGGCTCGACGAGGCCCTGCACGCCGACGATGGCGACCGGCCGGGCGGAACCTGGCTCACGCGCGACGCACTGCCCTGGGTGTGGCGGCGCGTGCGGGGGCGCACGGCCGGCGACGGCGTGCTGGCCAAGCACACCGAGTACGTCGAGCTGCCCACTCGCGGCGATCGCGAGCGTGCCGACGCGGTGTGATCCGCTGCGGGCCGGCTCGGTCGCTTAGCCGTGCGGATGCGTCAGTACCAGCCGGTCTGCTCCGAGTGCGCCCACGCCCCGCACGGTGAGCCGTAGCGGCCGCTGATGTAGGTCAGCCCCCACGAGATCTGGGTCGCCGCGTTGGTGCGCCAGTCCAGACCAGCGGATGCCATCTTCTCGCCCGGCAGCGCCTGGGGGATGCCGTAAGCGCCGCTCCAGGGGTTGAGGGCGTCGGCGCGCCAGCCCGACTCGCGGTTCCACAGCGATACGAGGCACGAGAACTGGTCGTCGCCCCAGCCGTAGCTGCGGATCGCGCCGCGCGCGTAGTCGCGAGCCTGGGACGGGCTCATGGTCGGACCCGCCGGGGCCGTGGACCCGCCGCCTCCCGCGTTCGATCCGCCGCCGGGGTTAGAGCCGCCACCGGAGCTGGACCCGCCGCCGGAGCCGGAGCCGCCACCGGAGCCGGAGCCGCCGCCGGAGCTGGATCCGCCGCCGGAGCTGGACCCGCCGCTGCTCGATCCGCCGCCCGAGCCACTGCCGCCGCTGGAGCCCCCGCCGCCGGAGGAGGAGCCGCCCGAGCCGCTGCCGCCCGCTCCGCCGCCCGGGGTCGATCCCGACCCGCCGGAGCCCGACCCGCCCGCGTTCACCCCGCCGCCGCTCGAGCCGGAGCCCGCGCCGGGCCCGCCCGTCGCGCCGCCGGGTGCGGCGGCGTCGCGCTGCGCCTTCTCGCGTTCGCGCGCGGCGCGTTCGGCGTCGGCGGTCGTCTTGCGCAGAGCGGCGAGCTGCGCGTAGAGGTCGTTGAGCCGGGCCTGCGCCGACGCGACGGTGGCCGCCTCGGCATCCGCATCGCTCTGCGCCGTCGCCGCGGTCGACTGCGCGTCGGCCGCCAGGCGTGCCGCTTCGTCGCGGGCCTGCTCGGCCTGCTCTCGCAAGGAGGCGGCGACGTCGGAGGCGCCGCGGGCCTCGCCGGCGGTGCGCGCTGCCAGCGTGGTGACGCGGTCGAGGATGCCGAGGCGCTGCAGCAGCGAGTCGGGATCTGCGTTCGTCAGCAGCTGCGCCACCAGCGGGCCACCGCCCACGGTGCGCATGAGGCGGGAGGCGCTCGCTCCGGCGCGCGTGCTCGCGGCGGAGAGCGCGGCGTCGGCCGCCTCGCTCTGGGCGGTGAGACCCTCGGCGCGCTGCGCGGTCGTCTCGGCCTGCAGGCGCGTGCGTTCCGCGAGGGCGGACGCATCGAGGGCGCGGCGCGAGGCCTCGGCCGCCGAGGTCTCCGCGGCGTCGAGCTCGGCCAAAACACGGTCTACGGCGGCCTGGTCGACCGCCGCGACGGGGGCGAGGGTCGAGGCGGAGAGGGATGTCGCGCTCGCCGGCGACGGGGCGATCACCGCGCCCAGGAGCACGCACGCGAGAAGCGTGTGACTACTGCGACGAATGAGGCCCATGAGGTCACGGTAGAGCACTTCGCCGTGCGTGCCCACCCCGCATGGGCGGTCGCTGGTAGGGTGAGGACCGAATGCCGTCTTGGCATCCGCTCAAATAAATACGAGCTCACGGAGCAGGCCGGCAGACGCTGGTCGCCTGTGGTGGACTCCCCGTCGTCAGCGCCGGGTGGTCGAGCACTGGTGGCCAGTCGCCGGGATTCCCTCGCCGATCGCATCGGCGTGCCCTTTCTGCCTGTTCCTGCTCCTTCGCATGTCAGCTCGTCGCCCACACGGGGCGGCGAGCCTAAACAAAGAAGGAGGGACCTCTTGGAAGGTCCAGAAATCACCGCCGCTGAAGCCGTTCTCGACAACGGCCGTTTCGGCACCCGCACCGTCCGGTTCGAGACCGGACGCCTCGCTCAGCAGGCTCAGGGCGCTGTCGCCGCCTACCTCGACGAGGAGACCATGCTCCTGTCGGCCACCAGCGCCGGCAAGCACCCGCGTGAAGGCTTCGACTTCTTCCCGCTGACCGTCGACGTCGAAGAGCGTTCGTACGCCGCCGGCAAGATCCCCGGCTCGTTCTTCCGCCGCGAGGGTCGCCCCTCCACCGAGGCCATCCTCGTGTGCCGCCTCATCGACCGCCCGCTGCGCCCGTCGTTCGTCGACGGCCTGCGCAACGAGGTGCAGATCGTCGTCACCGTGCTCTCGATCGCCCCCGGCGAGTTCTACGACGCGCTGGCCATCAACGCCGCGTCGCTGTCGACCCAGATCTCGGGTCTGCCGTTCTCGGGCCCCATCGCGGGTGTGCGCCTGGCGCTCATCCCCGGCCAGGGCGAGACCGCTGACCAGTGGGTCGCCTTCCCGACCGTCACCCAGCTCGAAGACGCCGTCTTCGACCTCATCGTCGCGGGCCGCGTGCTCGACGACGGCGACGTCGCCATCATGATGGTGGAGGCCGAGGCCACCGAGGGCAGCTGGAACATGATCAAGGGCGGCGCGACCAAGCCCAACGAGCAGGTCGTCGCCGAGGGCCTCGAGGCCGCCAAGCCCTTCCTGCGTCAGCTCGTCGACGCGCAGAACGAGGTCGCGCGCACCGCGGCCAAGGAGATCCAGTCGTTCCCCGTCTTCCCGGCCTACAGCCAGCAGACGTACGACTTCGTCGCCGGCCGTGCCTACGACCGTCTGGTGCCCGTGTACCAGATCGCCGACAAGCAGGAGCGCCAGAACGCCGATGACGAGGTCAAGACCTCGGTCAAGGAGCAGCTCCTCGCCGCCGTCGAGTCGGGCGAGCTGCCCGCCGTCGCGACGCTCGAGTTCAACGCCGCGTACAAGTCGGTCACCAAGACGATCGTCCGCGGTCGCATCCTCGCCGAGGGCGTCCGCATGGACGGCCGTGGCGTCGCCGACATCCGCCCGCTCGACGCCGAGGTGCAGGTCATCCCGCGCGTCCACGGCTCGGCGATCTTCCAGCGCGGTGAGACCCAGATCCTGGGCGTCACCACGCTGAACATGCTCAAGATGGAGCAGCAGATCGACTCGCTGTCGCCCATCACCAGCAAGCGCTACCTGCACCACTACAACTTCCCGCCGTACTCGACCGGTGAGACCGGTCGCGTGGGTTCGCCGAAGCGTCGCGAGATCGGTCACGGCTTCCTGGCCGAGCGCGCCCTCGTTCCGGTGCTGCCCAGCCGCGAGGAGTTCCCCTACGCGATCCGCCAGGTGTCCGAGGCTCTCGGCTCCAACGGCTCGACGTCGATGGGCTCGGTCTGCGCCTCGACCCTGTCGCTGCTGAACGCGGGTGTGCCCCTTCGCGCCCCCGTCGCCGGCATCGCGATGGGCCTCGTCACCGACGAGGTCGACGGCCAGACGCGCTACGCCGCCCTGACCGACATCCTCGGCGCCGAAGACGCCCTCGGCGACATGGATTTCAAGGTCGCAGGCACCAGCGAGTTCATCACCGCGATCCAGCTCGACACCAAGCTCGACGGCATCCCGTCGTCGGTGCTGGCCGCAGCCCTCACCCAGGCGAAGGAGGCTCGCCTCACGATCCTCAACGTCCTGAACGCCGCGATCGACGCTCCCGACGAGATGGCGCCCACCGCGCCCCGCGTCATCAGCGTGCAGATCCCGGTCGACAAGATCGGTGAGCTCATCGGACCCAAGGGCAAGACGATCAACTCCATCCAGGACGAGACCGGCGCCCAGATCTCGATCGAGGACGACGGCACCGTGTACATCGGTGCGACCGACGGCCCCTCGGCCGAGGCGGCCCGCGCCCAGGTGAACGCGATCGCGAACCCGACCAACCCCGAGGTGGGCGAGCAGTTCCTCGGAACCGTCGTCAAGATCGCGACCTTCGGTGCGTTCGTCTCGCTGCTCCCCGGCAAGGACGGCCTGCTGCACGTCAGCGAGGTCCGCAAGCTCGCCGGTGGCAAGCGCGTCGAGAACGTCGAAGACGTGCTCTCGGTCGGTCGCAAGATCCTCGTGCGCATCACGAAGATCGATGACCGCGGCAAGCTGTCGCTCGAGCCCGTGCTCGACGAGGACGCCGCCGCGACCGAGCCTGCCGACACGCAGAGCTCGGCCGCCGCGAGCGAGGGCCCCGAGGCTCCCGCCGAAGGCTGATCCTTCTCGTCGATCGGATGCCCGTCCCGCCTCGTGCGGGGCGGGCATCCGTCGTGTGACGCGAGTGACGCGTGGGGGAGGCGTGACGACGCTCGTCAAGCGTTACGCAATATTTACCGCCGAGCCGGGCGAAACGACGGGCCGGTCACGGGGACCGCCTACCCTCGGAAGTACGTCGGGGGGCGTGGTGATACGGGTCATCCGTACCGTCGACCCGGCGCCGCGGAGAGGGGATCTCGCCATGAGCGGCTCAGGCGTCGATGAGACGGCCACGCCGCGCCTGCGACGCGATCGAGCCCCGCATCCGTCGACCCCCATCACCCTGCAGGGCCCCGGCCTCGGCTCGCACGTCCGCGTGCCCCTGGGCGAGAGCGGCTTCGAGGTCTTCCCGATGTTCCTCGGGGGCGGCGAGTTCGGCTGGAACGTCGACGCGCGCGCGAGCCACGAGATCCTCGACACCTACGCCGAGCTCGGCGGCAACGCCCTGCACACCGCCGACAGCTACGCCGCGGGACGCAGCGAGTTCATCATCGGCGAATGGCTGCGCAGCCGTCGGGCGCGCGACGAGGTCGTGCTGACCGTGCGCGTGGGCAGCCACCCCGACAACCCCGGCCTCGACTCGGTCAACCTGGTGCGCGCGGTCGAAGCTTCGCTGACGCGTCTGGGCACCGACCGCATCGACGTGCTGTCGCTCGACGCCGTGCGCGGCGACGCCGCGATGCTCGAAGACACCCTCGCCACGAGCGAGTGGCTCGTCGAATCCGGCAAGGTGCGGGCGATCGGCGCCCACGGCTACTCGGCCGCTCAGCTCGTCGAGGCCCGCATCCTCTCGTCGGCCGGCTACCCCCGCATCACCGTGCTCGACGTGCCGTACAACGTGCTGCGGCGCGCGGAGTTCGACGGCGACGTGCGGCTGATCGCCCAGGCCCAGAACATGGCGGTGACGCCGTCCCACCCCCTCGCGCACGGGTTCCTCGCCGGCGAGACGCGCACCCGCGGTCAGTCGACGCAATCGGTGCGCGGAACGCAGGTCGCCGCGCACCTGAACCGTCGGGGCTCGCGCGTGCTGCGCGCCCTCGACGCGGTGGGCAGCGAGCTCGGGATTCCGGATGCCGCCGTGGCGGTCGCCTGGCTGCTCGCGCAGAAAGTCGTCACCGCTCCGATCGTCAACGCGTTCGCACCGCGGCACGTGGTCGAGTGCATGCGCGCCGTCGGGGTGCGCCTGAGCCGCGCTCAGCTGTCGGATATCGCCCGCGCCGCCGAGTGACCGCCCCCTCGTCGGGGTGTGACGTAGGCTGGACGGACCGGCCGGGGGACGGCAGATCGACGACGAAGTGAGCTGACGTGACGCACTACATCTACCTGGTGCGCCATGGCGAGCACCAAGACGCAGAGCACGGACTCACCGACGGCCCCCTCTCTCCGCGGGGCCAGCGACAGGCCGCTCTGCTGGCCGACCGCCTGTCGGGTCTTCCCCTCGACGCCGTCTGGCACTCGCCCCTCGAACGCGCCGCGCAGACCGCGCGGGCCGTCGCCGAACGCCTGCCGTCGGTGGCGCCGGAGTCGTCGGCCCTGCTGTTCGACTGCATCCCGACGGGCATGACGCCCGAGACGCCCGCGGCCTACGAGCCTTTCTTCGGTTCGGTGACGGATGCCGAGATCGAGGCCGGACGCGCGCAGATGGCCGACGCCACGGCGGAGTTCCTCGCGCGCAAGGCCGGCGAGGTGCACGAGCTGGTCATCACGCACAACTTCGTCATCTCGTGGTTCGTCCGCGAGGTGCTGCAGGCCCCCGACTGGCGGTGGATGACGATCAACCAGGCCTACTGCGGCCTCACCGTCATCGCGCAGAAGAAGGGCCGCCCCTGGACGCTGCTGTCGCACAACGACCTGGCCCACCTGCCGGTCGAGCTGCGCACAGGGCTTCCCGACCCACTGCCGGTCTGAGCGGCGCGTCCGCCGATCGGGCGGAGTCCGCGTGCCCCACCGCGCCTAGGCTGGAGGCATGACGACACGCGTGGCCATCGTGGGCGGGACCGGCAAGCTCGGCGGGGTGATCCGCGAGGTGGTCGATGCCGAAGAAGAGTACGAGGTCGTCGCGGTCCTCACCTCGAAGTCGGCGATGAGCGAGCTCGACGGGGCCGACCTCGTCGTGGACGCCTCGACGCCCGCCGTGTCGATCGACATCGTGCGCGCGGCCGTCGAGCGCAAGATCAACGTGCTGGTGGGCACCTCGGGGTGGTCGAACGAGCGCATCGCCCTCGTGCGCCCGCTCGTGGAGGCCAGCGGTACGGGGGTCGTCTTCATCCCCAACTTCTCCCTCGGCTCGGTGATCGGCACCGCTCTCGCGGCCGCCGCGGCGCCGTTCTTCCCCTCGATCGAGATCATCGAGGCGCACCGCGAGACCAAGGTGGATTCGCCCAGCGGGACCGCCGTGCGCACCGCGGAGCTCATCTCCGCCGCCCGCGCCGAGGTCGGCCCGGTGGAGTCTCCTCACGTCGACCAGCGCGCCCGCGGGCAGCGCGTGGCCTCGGTGCCCATCCACTCGCTGCGGCGGCCGGGCGTCGTCGCCCGGCAGGAGACCGTGCTCTCGGGAGCGGGGGAGTCGCTCACGATCGTCCACGACACCATCGACCCGAAGGCGGCGTACGCCCCCGGCATCCGCATCGCCCTGGCGGCGGCACGTGAGGCGCGCGGCGTCGTCGTCGGCTTGGACAGCTTCATCGACATCGGCGTGCGCACCCGCCCCGCGAAGGCGGAGGCGCCCGTCGCCGACGGCGACGTGTCGGGTCAGGTCGCGAGCGTCACGAGCGCATGAAGGTCCGCGTCGCCGTCGCCGTGATGACGGTGCTGCTGCTGATGTACATCGTGCTCGCCGGACAGCGCGCCGTCGTGCTGCTCGGCAGCGGGCAGACCATCGGCGTGGTCATGGGCGTGGCGCTGCTCGTGCTGCCCTTGCTGGCGCTCTGGGCGATCGGCCGCGAGCTCTGGTTCGGCGTGCGGGCGCAGCAGCTGGGCGAACGGCTCGACGCCGAGGGAGGGCTTCCCGACGAAGACCTGCCCGTGCGTCCGAGCGGTCGGATCGAGCGTGCAGACGGCGACGCCCTCTTCCCGCGGTACCGGGCCGACGTGGAAGCGCACCCCGGCGACTGGCGTGCCCGTTATCGACTGGCCCTGGCGTACGACGCGGCGGGCGACCGCCGGCGCGCGCGCGAGGCCGTGCGCACCGCGGTGCGGCTCGAGACCGCCGAGCGCCGCGCGGCCTGACGCGACACGACGCCCTGGCCGCGCCGGGGCTCAGCGCGGTGGACGTGCCGTGCAGCACGCGCGTGCGGAGTGCGGAGATCTCCGGGTCTCGTCGCGCCGGGCAGCCATCGGCGAGACGGAGCTCGAGGTCGGCCCCGACGCGGAGGTCAGCCCCGCTGCAGCGAGGGCGACCCGATTCGGGCCGCCCTCGCCGCCGTCACGCGGCGTCGTGCGCCGGAACCGCCGAGGCCACGGCCTCTTCGACGGTGCGGTGGGTGAAGGTGAAGCCGCTCTCCTCGAGGACCGACGGCTTGACGTCGGCGTCGGAGGTGAGAAGGGCCTCGGTGGCGTCTTTTCCGAGCGCGAGCTTGACCGCGAAGACCGGGGCGCGCAGGGCGTAGGGCCTGTTCATGCGTCGGGCGAGCGCGAAGCCCAGGTCGTTCGCCGTCGCCCGCGTCGGTCCGGTGAGGTTCACGGGACCGACGATGTCGGAATCGATGACGTGGCGGATGGCGCGCACCTCGTCGTCGAGCGAGATCCACGGCCACACCTGCGTGCCGCGACCGATGGGACCGGAGACGCCGAGCTTGGTGAGCAGCAGCAGGGGCTTGAGCACTCCCTGCTCGTGGACGACCGGGGACGTGCGCAGCATGGCCACGCGCGCGTGGTCGCCGGCCTCGCGGGCGGCGGCCTCCCAGTCGACGCAGATGTCGGCGAGCAGGCCCGAGCCGCGCTTCGAGGTCTCGGTGAGCACCGCGCCGGGCTGGGATCCGTAGTAGCCCGTCGCGCTGGCGTTGATCAGCGCGGGGGCGTCGGCGCCGAGCGCCCGGACGGCGGCGGCGAGCGTGCGGGTCGGCGTGATGCGCGACCACAGCAGCGTGCTCTTGTACGACGGCGTCCACGGGAAGCGCCCGATCGATGCGCCGTTGAGGCACACCACGGCATCCGCCCCCGCCAAGACCTCCGGGTCGAGAGGCGCCGCGTCTTTCATCCACTGCACTTCATGCGACCCGGTGGGGGTGTGACGCACGAGAGAGGTGACCTCGACGCCGTCCGCGCGCAGCGAGTCGGCGAGGGCCGAGCCGATGAGGCCCGACGCGCCGGCGAGGACGACGCGTCGGGCGGGAGTCTCAGGCAAGCGTGGCCTCGAGGGTGATCTCGATGCCTGTCAGCGCCTGCGAGACGGGGCAGTTGGCCTTGGCATCGGCGGCGATCTTCTGGAAGGTCTCGTCGTCGAGTCCGGGCACGACGGCGTTGACGTTCAGGTGGCTGCCGGTGATGCCGGTGCCGGGCTTGAAGGTCACCGACGCGGTGGCGTCGACCGACTCGGGCGGGGTGCCGTTGTCGGCGAGGGCGTTGGAGAGAGCCATGCTGAAGCACGACGAGTGCGCGCCGGCGAGGAGCTCTTCGGGCGTCGTGACCGAGCTCGACCCTTCGCTGCGGGCCTTCCAGTTCACGTCGAACGTGCCGATGCCCGACGAGGTGAAGGTGACCTCACCCGATCCCTCGAACAGGCTGCCCTTCCAGGCGGTGGTGGCTTCGCTCGTGACGGCCATGGGAACCTCCGATAGTGTCCGCGACGGTCAGGGGCGACCGCGACGCGGCCAGCCTAACGAGGGCATCCGACACCCGGCGGGACTTGACAGCCCCTTCGTAAGCTCGCCGGTCAGGCGGCGGCCGGACCGCGCCGACCGACGAGGCCCGCACGCTGCAGCACGAGGTACAACTGGCATCCGAGGCACAGTCCGAACACCGCGTTCAGGAACGCTGCGGCGAAGGCCATCGCCGCGGCGATCGGCAGCGCCCAGGGGACCCCGGCGAGGTGCAAAAGCAGTCCCACCGCGGTGACGAACAGGCCGACGCCCTGGGCGAAGCGCGGCGGGCGCGGGTCTTCGAACTCGGTGGGAGGGGCCAGTCGGGGCTGCACCACGCGGCGGTACAGCACGCCCCACGGCGCGGTGCGGGGAGAGGCGACGCCCCACACGAACAACGCGGCGATCACGAGCATGAGCAGGAAGCCGGGGTCGGCGGCGCGGTCGAGCGGAGAGACCTGCTGCACGATCCAGCTTTCGGGCGCGAATCGCTCCTGCGCGAGCGGCTGGTAGGCGAACCACCCGATGGCGCCGCGCTGGGTCGAGACGCCGACGAGGGCGAGGGCGGTGGCCACGAGCAGGAGGACGGCGGTGATGGATGCCGCGAAGCGGGGGCCGCGGGCGTCGACGCGCGACACGTCAGGCACGGGTGGACTCCTTCTGCAGGGTGTCGAGTTCGCGTTCGACGACGTCGCGGGCGGGAACGCCGCCGAAGCGCGTGCGCACGATTCCGCGGCGGTCGAGCACGAGGGTCGTGGGCGTCTGCAGCACGCGGAAGTGCTGGGCGATGTCGGGCCGATGGGTGAGGTCGACGTCGAGGTGGCGGACGCCGTCGCGGGTGCCGGCGACGTCGGACAGCATCCGGTGCACCCCGGGGCAGCGCGAGCACATCTCGGTGCTGAACTGCAGCAGGGTGGCCTCGCCCCCGAGCGCGTCGACGCCCAGTCGCTGCGGGTCGACGATCTCGACGGAGTCGACGGCGCGGGCGCGGCCCTGACGACGGCGCACGACCAGACCGACGACCGTCGTCACGGCGACGAGCGCGACGAGCAGGAGGAGGGCGACGATCGGTTCCACGAGCGACAACGCTAATGCGCGTCGGCGGGGGAGGGGCCGATGAGTCCCTCCATGACGGCGATGCTCGGCGCCCTCTCGGCCGAGGGCCGCAGCCGCGCCCGTCCTCCCCAGCGGCGACCCGCGGCGCACTCTCCACGGATCGAGCCGTGGGCCCCGTCTTCACGCTCCGCCCGGGTATCGTGAGGGCCGTGACCGCCGAGATCCCGACGCCCTACGAAGACCTGCTCCGCGACGTGCTCGCCACCGGCGTGCACAAGTCCGATCGCACCGGAACCGGCACGACGAGCGTGTTCGGTCGACAGATCCGCTTCGATCTCGCCGAGGGGTTCCCCCTCATCACCACCAAGCGCGTGCACCTGAAGTCGATCGTCTACGAACTGCTGTGGTTCCTGCGCGGTGAGTCGAACGTGTCGTGGCTGAAGGACAACGGCGTCACCATCTGGGACGAGTGGGCGGATGCCGACGGCGAACTCGGCCCCGTATACGGCGTGCAGTGGCGCTCGTGGCCCACCTCCGACGGCGGCACGATCGACCAGATCTCGCAGGTCGTCGAGCAGATCCGTCGCGATCCCGACTCGCGTCGGCTCATCGTGTCGGCGTGGAACCCGGCCGACATCCCCGACATGGCGCTGGCACCCTGCCACGCGCTGTTCCAGTTCTACGTCGCCGACGGCAAGCTGTCGTGCCAGCTCTACCAGCGCAGCGCCGACATGTTCCTCGGCGTGCCGTTCAACATCGCCTCGTACGCCCTGCTGACCCTCATGGTGGCGCAGCAGACCGGGCTCGAGCCCGGCGAGTTCGTCTGGACCGGCGGCGACTGCCACGTCTACGACAACCACCGCGAGCAGGTCGCCGAGCAGCTCACGCGCGACCCCTACCCGTACCCGACGCTGCGCTTCGCCCGCACGCCCGCGTCGATCTTCGACTACACCTACGACGACATCGTCGTCGAGGACTACCAGCACCACCCGGCGATCCGCGGAGCCGTCGCGGTATGACCACCGTCGGCCTCGTCTGGGCGGAAGCCCACGACGGCGTGATCGGTGCAGACGGCGCGATGCCGTGGCACGTGCCCGAAGATATGGCCCACTTCCGCGAGGTCACCGGATCGGCCGAGGTCGTCATGGGGCGTCGCACCTGGGAGTCGCTCCCGCCGCGATTCCGCCCCCTGCCCGGTCGGCGCAACATCGTGGTGACGCGCTCCGCGGAGTGGGCGGAAGAGGGCGCCGTCCGCGCCGGGTCGCTCGACGAGGCCCTCGCCCTCACCACGGGCGATGAGGTCTGGGTGATCGGCGGAGGTATGCTCTACGCCGCCGCGATCGGTCGCGCCGACCTGCTCGAGGTCACCCGCCTCGACCTCGCCGTCGACGGCGACACGCGCGCCCCCTCGACCGAGGGGTGGAGCCGAGTCGCGGCCGACCCCGAAGAGGGCTGGCACACCTCGCGCAGCGGCATCCGGTATCGCTTCGAGACGTACCGCCGACCGGGGGAGTGACATGGCCACCGCGCTCATCACGGGAGCGAGCTCGGGCCTCGGCGCCGAGTTCGCCCGACAACTCGCCGCGCGGGGAGCGGGGCTCGTGCTCGTGGCGCGCGATCGCGTCGCGCTCGACGAGGTCGCCGCGGGGATCCGGGCGGCGCACGGCGTCGACGTCGAGGTGCTCGCCGCCGACCTGCTCGACGCCGACGCGCTCGCGACCGTCGAGCAGCGCCTGGCGGCCGGAGGGATCGACGTGCTCGTCAACAACGCGGGCTTCGGCCTCGACCTGGCCTTCGAGAAGAACCCCGTCGACGACGAGGTGCAGCACCTGCGTCTGCACGTCGAGGCGGCGATGAGGCTCATGCACGCCGCCCTGCCCGCGATGCTCGAGCGGGGGAGCGGGCGCGTCGTCAACGTCGCGTCAGTGGCCGGGTTCGTGCCGCGCGGCACCTACGGTGCGGTCAAGAGCTGGCTCATCTCGTTCAGCAGGTGGGCGAACGTCGTCTACGCGCCGCGCGGTGTCACCGTCACCGCGGTGTGCCCCGGGTTCGTCCACACCGACTTCCACGCCCGCCTCGGGCTGCCGCCGGGGCAGGAGGGCGTGCCGAACGGCATGTGGCTCGACGCCGCCACCGTCGTGCGCGAGGGGCTGCGCGACGCGGCCCACGGTCGGTCGGTCTCGGTCCCGTCGTGGCGTTACAAGGTGCTCGTCGCCGCATCGCGACTGCTGCCCGACGCGGTGGTGGTCGCCGCGGCGTCGCGCGGGCGCTGACGCGGCCGTCGCGTCGAGCCCGGCCCGGAGCGGCTCAGCGGAAGCGGCCGAGCCGGATTCCGGCCAGGGCGAGCGCGCCGATCGTCTCGCCGTCGGCGATCGTGCCGTCGGCCACGAGGGCGAGCGCCTCGGCGAACGGCACCCAGCGGACCGCGTCGATGCCCTCCTCGGACTGCGACTGCGTGGCATCCATCGTCTTCAGTCCTCTCGCGAGGAAGACGTGCTCGGGGGCGTCGGCGATGCCGTTGAGGGCGTTCATCCGGCCGAGGGAAATCCATTCGGATGCCGTGACCCCGGTTTCTTCGAGCAGCTCGCGCTTCGCGGCCACCAGCGGGTCCTCACCGTCGGAACCGCCCGCGGGGACCTCGAGCGAGCGCCCCGTCGTGTACCGCTCGAGCTCGACGAGGCAGACGCGATCCTCCTCGTCGAGGGCCACGACGAAGACCGCCGGATGCTGCATCCGCACCACGCCGTAGATGCCGTCGCCGTGCGGGCCGGTCACCTCGTCTTCGCGCACGTGGATCCAGCGGTTCTCGTAGACGGTGCGCGACGCGCGGGTGGTCCAGGCCATGACGCCACCCTAGGACGCGGCCCGCGTCACGGATTGTTCACCGACGCTGTGGACGACGCCGAGGGCGGACCTTCGCGAACCGATACCCTGGGAGCATGACGCACTCCGGCAATCCCTTCGGTCAAGTGCTCGTCGCGCTCATCACCCCGATGACCGCCGACGGCGAAGTCGATTGGCCCGCCACCGAGAAGCACATCGACGACGTCATCACCGCCGGGGCCGACGGCATCGTCGTCACGGGCACGACGGGCGAGACCTCCACCCTCACCGACCCCGAGAAGCTGCGTCTCGTCGAGGTCGGCAAGAGCGTGTCGGCCGGTCGCGCGAAGATCATCACCGGCGGTGGCTCCAACGAGACCGCGCACGCCATCGAGCTCTACAAGGCCAGCGAGAAGGCCGGCGCCGACGGCATCATGATCGTCACGCCGTACTACAACAAGCCCACGCAGGCCGGCATCCTGACGCACTTCCGCCTGGTCGCCGACGCGACCGACCTGCCGGTCATCCTCTACGACATCCCCGGCCGCACCGGTGTGCCCATCAAGTACGAGACGATCCTGCGCCTGGCCAAGCACCCCAACATCCTCGCGATCAAAGACGCCAAGGGCGACTTCAGCGAGGTCAGCCGCGTGCTCAACCAGACCGACCTCATGTACTTCTCCGGCGACGACGCCAACGTGCTGCCGCACCTGTCGATCGGGGCCTCCGGCCTCATCGGGGTGACCGCCAACATCGCCGCCGCGCCCTACCGCACCATCGTCGACGCCGTGAACGCCGGCGACCTCGCCTCGGCCACCGCCGCGCACAAGGGTCTCGAGCCGCTCGTGCGCGCCGTCATGACCCACGTGCCCGGCACCGTCGCTGCGAAGTACATCCTGCACGGCCTCGGCCGCATCGGCAGCCCCCGCGTCCGCCTGCCCCTCGTCGGGCCGGAGGAATGGGAAGCCGCTGTCATCGAAGACGAGCTGGCCCTCGTGAAGAACGTGGCCGGCGCCGACTTCTCCAACTTCCGCCCCGACCGCAACGCGGCCGCCGGCGGTGCCCTGCCGAAGGTGCACGGCACCACGAGATAAGCATCGGCGTCCGCCGAACCGCGGCCTGGGACGCCACACGAAGGGATGCCGCGAGGCGGCATCCGAGGAGGCTCATATGCCCGCTACCCCGTTCGACCCGCCCGCGCTCGCCGCCGGCACCCTCCGCGTCATCCCACTCGGCGGCCTCGGCGAAGTCGGTCGCAACATGACCGTGTTCGAGTACGAGGGCAAGCTCCTCGTCGTCGACTGCGGCGTGCTGTTCCCCGAGGAGCACCAGCCCGGCGTCGACCTGATCCTGCCCGACTTCGAGCCGATCAAGCACCGCCTCGACGACATCGTCGGCGTCGTGCTCACCCACGGCCACGAAGACCACATCGGCGCCGTGCCCTACCTGCTCAAGCTCAAGGGCGACATCCCCCTCATCGGCTCGGGCCTCACGCTCGCCCTCATCGAGGCGAAGCTCAAGGAGCACCGCATCCGTCCCTACACGCTGACGGTGAAGGAGGGACAGCACGAGAAGGTCGGGCCCTTCGACCTCGAGTTCATCGCCGTCAACCACTCCATCCCCGACGCCCTCGCCGTCGCGATCCGCACGCCCGCGGGCCTCGTGCTCGCCACCGGCGACTTCAAGATGGACCAGTTGCCGCTCGACGGTCGCATCACCGACCTCCGCGCCTTCGCGCGCCTCGGCGAAGAGGGCGTCGACCTGTTCCTGGTCGACTCCACCAACGCCGACGTGCCCGGCTTCACCCCCACCGAACGGGGCATCGGCCCGGTGCTCGACCAGGTGATCGCCAAGGCACCGCGCCGCGTGGTGGTGGCGAGCTTCTCGAGCCACGTGCACCGCGTGCAGCAGGTGCTCGACGCCGCTCACGCGAACGGCCGCCGCGTCGCGCTCCTCGGCCGCAGCATGGTGCGCAACATGGGCATCGCCGCCGACCTCGGCTACCTCAACGTGCCCGACGGCGTGCTCATCGACTACAAGAAGGCGCGCGACTTGCCCGACGACAAGATCGTCTACATGTCGACCGGTTCGCAGGGCGAGCCGATGGCCGTGCTCAGCCGCATGGCCAACCTCGACCACGCGATCGAACCGGGCGAGGGCGACACGATCATCTTGGCATCCAGCCAGATCCCCGGAAACGAGAACGCGATCTACCGCGTGATCGACGGGCTGACCAAGCTGGGCGCCACGGTGGTGCACAAGGGCAACGCCAAGGTGCACGTCTCGGGGCACGCCGCCGCCGGCGAGCTGCTGTACTGCTACAACATCCTCAAGCCCAAGAACGTGCTGCCGGTGCACGGCGAGTACCGCCACCTCATGGCGAACGCGAAGCTGGCGCGCGAGACCGGTATTCCGGAGGAGAACACGATCCTCGGCGAGAACGGCACCGTCGTCGACCTGCGCGACGGCGTCGCCAAGGTCGTCGGGCAGGTCGACATCGGCTTCGTGTACGTCGACGGTTCGTCGGTGGGCGAGATCACGGATGCCGATCTCAAAGACCGCCGCATCCTCGGCGAAGAGGGCTTCATCTCGGTCATCGTCGTCGTCGATTCGGCGACCGGCAAGATCGTGTCCGGCCCCGACATCCACGCGCGCGGCGTCGCCGAGGACGACAAGGTCTTCGACAGCGTCAAGCCGAAGATCGCCGCGGCCCTCGCCGAGGCCGCCACGTCGGGCGTCCGCGACAACCACGCGCTCTCGCAGGTCGTGCGCCGCGTGATCGGCCGCTGGGTCAACCAGTCGCTGCGTCGCCGGCCCATGATCGTTCCGATGGTCATCGAGGCCTGAGCGCCGACATCGCCTCACGAAGCGCCGCGGGTCCGCCCGCGGCGCTTCGTCGTTCCCGGCCCCCGCTCGGCGTCGACGCTCGCTATCATGCGGGCATGCCCGGTCTCCCGATCCGCGCGGCGATCGCCTCCGACGGCGCCTTCCTCGCCGACATGACGGTCGAGGCCGCCACCTGGCGCGCGGGCGCCGTCCGGCCCCGGCACGAGGTGCTGAGCAGCTCCGACCACCGGCGCTACGTCGCGGGGTGGATGCGTCCGGGTGACGCGGGCTTCGTCGCGGAGTCGCCGAGCGGCGAGCCGGTCGGGGCCGCCTGGTACCGCATGTTCCCGCGCGACGAGCCCGGCTTCGGGTGGATCGGCACGGGGGTTCCGGAGCTCATCATCGGCGTGCGTCCGCTCTGGCGCGCGCACGGGGCGGGCAGAGCGCTGCTCCAACGTCTCGACGACCATGCCCGCAGCCAGGGCTTCGCCCGCATCAGCCTCAGCGTCGAGCGCGACAACTACGCCGTCTCGCTGTACAGATCGGAGGGATTCGCCGTGGTGCGCCGGGGGATCGGTCGCGACGTCATGGCCAAGCGCCTGCGCTGAACCCCGCGTCGGTACGAGCGAATGTCGGAGGTCCGGCCTACCGTGGAGGAATGGCTCGTACCTCTTCACCGTCCGGCGGTCGCGCCCCTGCGAAGGGGTCGCCACGCGCCAAGGCCGCGGCGCCCGCGCCGAAGCGCTCGGCCCCGGCGCCGAAACGGTACGTCGACGAGCCCGAGAAGCCCGCCGTGGTGGTGCGCGCGTGGATGGCGGTGGCCCACGGTGTGGGCGGCATGTTCCGTGCGTTCGGCCCCGAGAACCTCGAGCGCGACCAGCGCCGCGACGGCTTCCCCTTCTTCCTGGTGGTCCTCGCCGTCCTCGGCGCCGTGGTCGAGTGGTTCTTCATCGGAACGGATGCCGCGACCCTGATCAGCGCATACAGCTTCGGCATGCTCTTCGGGCGGGTGGCGTTCTTCCTGCCCGTGCTCCTGCTACTGCTGGCGGGCTGGCTCTTCCGTCACCCCGCCTCGGTGCACGACAACGGGCGCGTCGGGATCGGCTTCGGGCTGTTCGTCGTGGTGCTCTCCGGGTTCTTGCACGTTGCAGGCGGTCGTCCCGCTCCGAGCGCCGGCGGTCCGCCGGTCCTGAGCCCCGCCGGCGGCATCGCCGGATGGATCGTCGGAGAGCCCCTCGCGCTCGTCCTCACCGATGTCGGCGCCTACATCGCCCTGTCGCTGCTGGCCGTGCTGAGCGTGCTCATCCTCACCAAGACCCCGCCGAACCGCATCGGGCGTCGCCTGGGCGACCTCTACGCGTGGATGTTCGGGGCCGAGCGCGTCGAACGCGACGACACCGCGACCACCAAGGTGCTCCCCGCCGACGAAGACGAAGAATCCGGCGAGAAGTCGCTGCCGTGGTGGCGGCGCAACAAGTCGGGCCGTGAAGAAGACGTCGACGGTTCCCTCGGTTCCGACGACCTCACCGAGCTGCTGTCGCCCGGCACGCCGGTGGGCGGTTTCGAGTCGGCGGTCGTCGCACCCGAGCCCGCTCCTGCGCGCGCGCACGCTCCCACCCCGCCGCCCGTTCCGCCGACGCCCGACGCCCTCACCGAGGTCTTCGACGCCAGCGCCCTGGCCGGCGCGGTATCGGGTCGCGGACTCCACGACGATTCCCCGCTCGAGACGCACGATGAGGAGCTTCCGGGCATCTCGGGACTCGGGGGCGACTCCGCGGGGGCGCCGCCGTCGGCGAACTACCGCCTGCCTGCTGTCACGGCCCTCGCCGCCGGTACCCCGCCGAAGGCGCGGTCCGCGGCGAACGACGCGGTGGTCAAGGCCATCGAGAGCGTCATGGAGCAGTTCAAGGTCGACGCCCGCGTCACCGGGTTCTCACGTGGCCCGACCGTGACGCAGTACGAGATCGAGGTCGGCCCGGGCGTGAAGGTGGAGCGCATCACCGCGCTGACCAACAACATCGCCTACGCCGTCGCCTCGAACGAGGTCCGCATCCTCGCGCCCATCCCGGGCAAGAGCGCGATCGGCGTCGAGATCCCCAACGCCGACCGCGAGATCGTCACGCTCGGAGACATCCTTCGCTCGGACGCCGCGACCACCTCCACGCACCCGATGACCATCGGCGTGGGCAAAGACGTCGGCGGCGGATTCGTCGTGGCCAACCTCGCGAAGATGCCCCACCTCCTCGTGGCCGGTTCCACGGGTTCGGGTAAGTCGAGCTTCGTGAACTCGATGATCACGAGCCTGCTCATGCGGGCGAAGCCCTCCGACGTGCGCATGGTGCTCATCGACCCCAAGCGCGTCGAGCTGACGTCCTACGCGGGTGTGCCGCACCTGATCACCCCCATCATCACGAACCCCAAGAAGGCCGCCGAGGCGCTGCAGTGGGTCGTGAAAGAGATGGACATGCGGTACGACGACCTCGCCTCGTTCGGCTTCCGCCACATCGACGACTTCAACAAGGCGGTCGTGGCGGGCGAGATCAAGCTGCCGGCGGGCAGCGAGCGGGTGCTCAAGCCGTACCCCTACCTCCTGGTGGTCGTCGACGAGCTCGCCGACCTCATGATGGTCGCCCCGCGCGACGTCGAGGATTCGATCGTCCGCATCACCCAGCTGGCCCGCGCGAGCGGCATCCACCTGGTGCTGGCAACGCAGCGCCCCTCGGTCGACGTCGTCACCGGTCTCATCAAGGCGAACGTGCCCTCGCGCCTCGCGTTCGCCGTGACCAGCGTCACCGACTCGCGCGTCATCCTCGACCAGCCCGGCGCCGACCGCCTGATCGGTCAGGGCGACGGACTCTTCCTGCCGATGGGCGCCTCGAAGGCCGTACGCGTGCAGGGCGCCTGGGTGAGCGAGCAGGAGATCGAGAAGGTCGTCGCTCACGTCACCCAGCAAGCCCGTCCCGAGTACCGTGCCGACGTGCAGGCGACGGCCGAGAAGAAAGAGATCGACGCCGACATCGGCGACGACCTCGAGTTGCTGCTCGCCGCCGCCGAGCTGGTCGTGTCGACGCAGTTCGGGTCGACCTCGATGCTGCAGCGCAAGCTCCGCGTGGGGTTCGCCAAGGCCGGCCGACTCATGGACCTCCTCGAGTCCCGCGAGATCGTCGGGCCCTCCGAAGGCTCCAAGGCGCGCGACGTGCTGGTGACCAACGAGCAGTTGCCCGCCGTCATGGCGCGTCTGCGCGGCGACGATGCGCCCCCGGCCGCCCCTGCGGCGAGCGACGACGACCGCTACGGTGAAGATCCGATCGAGGCGCAATTCGAGGGTCTCCCCGTCGTGAACGCCGACGACGACGAGGGCAACGAAGACGCCTGGCAGCTGACAGGACGCGACTGATGGCCGTTCACCCGCAACTTCCCAACGCCATCACGATCGCGCGCATCATCTGCGCGCCGATCTTCCTGTGGTTGCTCCTCGCCGACGCGGGCGCCGACGGCGGTCTACGGTGGGCCGCGGCGATCCTGTTCATCGTCGCCATCGCGACCGACGGCATCGACGGCTACATCGCCCGCAAGTACAACATCGTCAGCGACCTGGGCAAGCTGCTCGACCCGATCGCCGACAAGGCGTTGACGGGGCTCGCGTTCGTCGGGCTCTCGATCCTCGGCGAACTGCCGTGGTGGATCACGATCGTCGTGCTCGTGCGCGAGATCGGCATCACCGTGTACCGCTTCATCGTCGTCAGCGATCACGTGCTCGCCGCTGCGTGGATGGGCAAGCTCAAGACGGTGTTCCAGGCCGTCGCGCTGTCGATCGCGCTGATCCCGTTCGCGACCTTCTCCGATTCCGCCGTGTGGCAGGGCGTCGTGTGGTGGGCCGGCGTCATCACCATGACGATCGCCGTCCTGCTGACCATCGCTTCCGGAATCGACTACGTCGTGACCGAGGTGCGCGCCGCGCGTCAGCGGCGCGGCACGCGATGATCGACGGGGTTCCCGACGATCTCGACGAGACCGTCGTGCGGACGCCGTTCGAGAGCGCCTCGCTGCTGCTCGACCGGCTGGCCGAGCTCGGGTGGACCGTCGCGGTCGCCGAGTCGCTGACCGGTGGGCTCGTCGTCTCGTCGCTGGTCGATGTCCCCGGTGCCTCCCGCGTCGTCCGCGGGGGAGTGGTCGCGTACGCCACGGATCTGAAGCACGGGGTGCTCGGCGTCGATCAGGCCCTGCTCGACGCGCACGGGGCGGTACATCCGCGCGTGGCGCGGCAGATGGCTCGGGGCGTGCGCGATGCGCTGGGCCGTGACGGCGTCGCCGCCGACGTCGGCATCGCGACCACGGGGGTGGCAGGTCCCGACGAGCAAGACGGCCAGCCGGTCGGCACCGTGCACATCGCGGTGTCGACGCCGCTCGGCACCCGGGTCGACTCGCTCGTCATCGCCGGAGATCGGGATCGCATCCGCCGCGAGACGGCTCATCTGGCCGTCCGCCGGGCGTTGGCGGCCCTCTGAAACGGGCATCACGGAAACCGCGCGGAATGCGGGGAACAAATGATGTCACATCGCGGTTTCGTTGAGCGATTCCCATCCTGTCCACAGCGCGCGGCGTTAGGGTGACCACACGGTGTTTTTCAGTTGTCCAGTCGGACAGCGACGGAATCAGCAGTGAGGAGGGCCCCCAAATGATCCTGGTTCGTCAAGAGATCGGCGAAGTCCTGCGTGACCTCCGCCAGCAGAAGGGGCGCACCCTCCGCCAGGTCGCCAGTCGGGCGAGTGTTGCTCTGGGCTACCTCAGCGAGGTCGAGCGCGGCCAGAAGGAGGCGTCGAGCGAGATCCTCGCCTCCGTCGCCGAAGCGCTCGATGTTCCGATCTCCACCATCATGCGTCAGGTCGGCGACCGTCTCTCGGTTCTCGAAGGCCTGCAGACCTTCCCCGACGTGGTTCCCGACGAACTCGTCGCGTCGGTCGAGCCCGAGCTCTCGCTGCGCTGAGTCGGCGCCGCCCATGCGTCGCAGTGAGTTCGATCGCGCCGTCTCCGACGAATTCGGGGCGCGCGGAGGGTCGCTTCTGACCGACCTCGTGTTGTCGGCTGTGGGGGGACGGACGAGTGCGGACGCCCTCGCCGCCGGCGTCGATCCGCGCGACGTGTGGCTCGCCCTCTGCGAAGAGACGGACGTCCCCCGCGAGCGGCGTTACGGCGTCGGCAGGCTCGAACCCCGCCGTTCGTGAGTGACACGCCGAACCCGCCGGTGTTCGGTTCTCGATCGACTTGGGTCGGCGTGTCATCGAATCTTCGTTCGATTCCGTCGTAGGCTTCTTCACAACAGGGTTTCTGTCGCGTTCATCCCCATTTCGAGGGGTCTCCGGAGTCAATGTCGGAGGTCCTCCCTAACGTGGTCAACGTCGAACGACACTCTGAACGCCTTGTCGTGTGATCCCACCGTCGGTGGGGGCGCGACAGCCTATAGGCGACCGGAACGCGAGAGAAAGAAGACGTCATGCCCTCACCCGCAGAGCGCGAAAAGGCCCTCGAGTCGGCGCTTGCCCAGATCGATCGGCAGTTCGGAAAGGGCTCGGTCATGCGACTGGGCAGCGACGAGCGCGCGCCCATCGAGACCATCCCCACCGGTTCCGTCGCCCTCGACGTCGCCCTCGGCATCGGCGGGCTTCCCCGCGGCCGCATCATCGAGATCTACGGCCCCGAGTCGTCCGGAAAGACGACTCTGACGCTGCACGCGATCGCCAATGCGCAACGCGCGGGCGGTATCGCCGCCTTCATCGACGCCGAGCACGCTCTCGACCCCGAGTACGCCAAGAAGCTCGGCGTCGACATCGACGCCCTCCTGGTGTCGCAGCCCGACACGGGCGAGCAGGCGCTCGAGATCGCCGACATGCTGATCCGCTCCGGTGCGATCGACCTCGTCGTCATCGACTCGGTCGCGGCGCTCGTTCCCGAGGCCGAGATCAAGGGCGAGATGGGTGACTCTCACGTCGGTCTGCAGGCCCGCCTGATGTCGCAGGCCCTCCGAAAGCTCACCGGTGGCCTGAGCAACACGAAGACGACGGCGATCTTCATCAACCAGCTCCGCGAGAAGATCGGTGTCTTCTTCGGTTCGCCCGAGACCACCGCCGGTGGAAAGGCGCTGAAGTTCTACGCTTCGGTGCGCCTCGACATCCGTCGTATCGAAACGCTGAAGGACGGCACCGAGGCTGTCGGAAACCGTACGCGCGTCAAGGTCGTCAAGAACAAGATGGCACCGCCGTTCAAGCAGGCCGAGTTCGACATCCTCTACGGCGTCGGCATCTCGCGCGAAGGAAGCCTCATCGACTTCGGCGTGGAGCACGCCATCGTCAAGAAGTCGGGCGCGTGGTACACCTACGAGGGCGAACAGCTCGGTCAGGGTAAAGAGAACGCGCGTAACTTCCTCATCAAGAATCCCGACATCGCGGCCGAGATCGAGAACAAGATCAAGACCAAGATGGGTATCGGTGGGGTTCCGGCCGTCACCGAGACGGAAGACGAGCTGGCTGCACGCCGCCCGGCCTGATGACCGACGATCAGCGAAGCGGGGGTCGTCGCCCGTCCAGTGCGACCGGCGACGACCTCGCTCCCGTCATTCCCCTGTTCGGTGGTTCCCGCAGTGCGTCGGCGCAGGGTTCCGGCCCCGTTGTTGCGCGCTCATCGCAGCGTGACGACGTTCGGGATCAACCGTCAGGGGTGTCGGTCGGTCGCCCGTTCCTTGACGTGTCCGACATCGCCGACTCCTCTGACGAACCCGGCGAATCCGTCGAGACGGATGACGAGATGCGCGAGAGGGCGGAGGCCGCGCTGCTGCGCAAGCTCCGATCCCGCTCCCTCTCTCTCGCCGAAGCGCGCACCGTGCTGCGCGGTGTCGAGGGGGCAGACGAGATCGTGATCGAAGAGGCCATCGAGCACTTCGTCGACCTCGGCTACCTCGACGACGCCGCCTTCGCCGATCAACTGGTGATGTCGGCCGTCGAACGTCGGGGCGAGGGGCGCCGCGCAGTCGCCGAGACCCTGCGCAAGCGAGGGATCCCGCGAGACGTGGCCGACATGGCCCTCGAGGCTCTTCCCGACGACGACGCCGAGCGTGCGCTGGAGTTCGCCCGGTCGAAGGCGCGGTCCGTCGGTGGCAAAGACGACGAGGCGTCGCTCCGGCGCCTGGCCGGCCAGCTCGCTCGGCGCGGCTATCCGTCATCTGTGGCTCTCACGGCGGCACGGACCGCGCTGCGTGAGGTCGGGATCGGGGCGGGGCGTTCTCGACCCGGTCCGCGTCCGATGCCGGGTGTGCGCTTCACCCCCGACGAGTAGAAGCGCCGCACCGTCGACCAGTGGTCGGCGAGCGTGGGGTGCGTCCGACGCGTCCGCGAGCGTTCGGTGCAACGGGCCGGCGTCACTGCCCGCTCGGCCGAGTCCCGAGAGTCAGCCGCAGCGGGCGGGATTAGCCGCCCACCGGCCCGCTCCGGCCGGTGCGGCGGACGGTCGTCACCGCCCGCTCGGCCGAGACCCGAGTCGGGAATCGTCGCTTCTCCGCCCCTCCGCGATCAGGCGCCCCAGCTCGCGACGGGTGGCAGCCCCCACCTTCATCCTCGCCTGATACACGTGCGACTCGACGGTGCGGATCGACAAGAACAACCGCGTGGCGATCTAGCGATTGGTCAGCCCCTCGTGGGCCATCAGAGCGATCTCGCGCTCGCGGGGCGTGAGCTCCTCCGAGTGCTCGGGGCTCGCCGAGCGCGACACGGAGTCGGAGGACTCGTCGTTCGCGCCGGCGGCTCCGGAACCCTCGCCCGACCACAGGGCGTGCAGGCGCAGATCGTCGACGGGGAGCTGCCCCTCTTCCGGGGTCCGGGCGGACACACGGCGCACCGCTTCGCTCGAGAGCGGGAGGTCGGTGACGGCCGCGAGTTGCACGAGCTCGTCAATCTCCTCGGCTGTGGCGGCGGAGAAGGCGATGAGGCGGAACAGGTCGCGAATGCGGAACGCCGCAGCCGTGCCGCCGCGGGAGAACTCCGCCGTCGCTCGGGCGGCCTCACGCGCCTCGTCGAGACGCCCCTCCGCGGTGAGGATCGTGGTCTCGACGTACGCGATGCTGCGTCGCAGCAGGGGCGCCGGGCCCGGACTCAGGCTGTCGATGATCGCCCGGGCCTCGTCGACGGCCCCCGCCATGGCCAACTCGTCGGCGACGCCGAGCGCGACCATGGTGCCGTCCGTCGGCGACACCGGCGTAGGGCTCCGGGTCGCCGCCGTGATCAGCTCGCGCTGCGACCGAGCTGGTGACCCCTCGGCGGTGTATGAGATGGCGGCCGCGATTCCGGCGATGGTGAGATCGGCCACCTCTCCCTCGCGGGCCGTCGTGGCCAGTTCGCGTTCCAACCGGCGCTGCAGCAGGGTTCCGTCGGCACCGGCGAGCTGATGACCGGCCAGCATGAACATGATCGCCGCGAGGCGATCCTTCGCGTCGATGCCCTCCGGCTGCGGTCGCGCGTCGAGGATCCGTTCGGTGGCGCGATAGTGGCGCTGGGCGACTGCCCACCGCCCGCGAACGGCCTCCGACGTCCCCGCGGCGACGACGGCGCGAAGGTGCTGCACCGGGGAGGCATCCGTCTCGCCCATCGCGGCCGTGGCGGCGTCGGCCGCCCCCGTCCAGTCCATGTCGGCGCCGAGCTGCGCCGAGTCGGTCAGCAGTCGCTCGACCCGCGCGTCGGCACACGAGGATCCCCGAACGGCGTCATCCGGGTCGTCGCAATTCTCGCTCTCGACCCTCGAGCGCGCGAGGCGGCGCTGGGCGTCGGCGTCGGCGTGCTCGGCATCCGGCCACGACTTCGCCACGACCCGCGTCGCGAGTGCGGCCTCCAGCCGCAGGAGGGGGTCGTCCACCGCGTTCAGACCCGCCTGCGCGTACGCGGCGGCGTGCGCGGTGTCGCCCCGGTCGTTGGCGTCTCGAGCGGCATCGCGCGCGATGCGGGCGCGGATCGCCGGGGGAGTGGAACCCTCGGCCGACGAGTCGCTGCCCTGGCGGTGCCACCGCTCGGCGATCGAGACGGCGATGGCCGGGCTCCACCACACGTCCGCCTCGGCGAGCATGCGCGCGCCCGCCGCTTCGACGAGGGAGTCGACGCGCGCGCTGCCCAGTTGCCGCTGCGCTTCGACGGCCAGCAGGTCGTTCACCGTCAGGCGGCGGTGCGCGGACGAGTCGGCGTGCATCTGTCCCCCCTCGAGCAGGGCTGCCACGCTCTCCGCGTCGAACAGGCGCGTGGCGACCGACAGTCCGAGGTGGCGCAGGCGGCGGATGCCGGCGAGGCTCTCGAGGTCTGTGCGGGGCATGTCCGCCACGTGGCGCTCGAGGGCCAGGGCGAGGCGGCTCTGCCGGGCCACGTTGCGCAGCGCCGTCAGCGGGTCTTTGCCGCTGCGCGCAGCGTCGGTGGCCTCGAGGACCAGATGACGCATCAGCGTGCGTGAGCCGTCGGCGCGCCAGACCAGGCCTGCCCGTGTGGCGCTGTCGAGCAGGTGGGCGTCGGGGAAGAGGTCGATCAGCGCGAGGGCATCGTCGTCGTTCAGCTCGTGGAGATCGACACGACGCGCGAACCCGTCGAGCCACAGGTCGAGCATGGCGCGACGGACCACGTCGGCGTCGTCGGGATGGTCGACCGAGCGCGCGCGCGAGGTGCGCAGGCCGATCAAGGCGGTGACGCGGTTCGACGCGACCGCGCGGGCCAGGGCGACCGCCGTGGCCGTGTCGAGCGCATCCACGTCGTCGAGGATGACCACGTCGCGGACGGGCTCCGCCGGGCGGCCGGTGCGCAGTGCGTCGAGCTCGGGGTGACCGGTCGCATCGAGGACGCCGAAGGGCACATCGGTGAGCGTCGCCGATGGTCGCAGCACGACCACCTGCACGCCGTGGCGCTCGAGCTCGGCGGCGACCGCCCGCAGAAGGTAGCTGCGCCCGCTCCCGCGCGGGCCCGCCACCATCGTCGATCCGCCTGACCGCAGCCGCGTCGCGATCATGTGAGCGTCACGGTCTGCTCCGATGAGACCGCGCGACCACCTCGTCGTCTGTTCCCCCCGCATACGTACTCCCCCCAGAGATAGCCCGCAGGCGGACGGGCGTTGCGTGTCCACCAAACTACCGACACCCCCGACAGAAGGAAGTGCAGATCGCGCATCGCACTGCCGGTTTCCGCCGAAAACTACTGAGAGGGCTACCTAGGCGATTCCTATGACCGCGGCTCGAACGGCCCGGTGGAGGCGGCGTTTAGACTTGCCTCCATCATGACCACCCCCGTTTCGACCCCGACTCTGATCGCGCCGTCCGCCGCCGCGCAGGGTGCGGCTGGGCCCCGTACCTACGAAGTGCGCACCTTCGGGTGCCAGATGAACGTGCACGATTCCGAGCGACTGTCGGGCTCGCTCGAGAGCGCCGGATACGTCCGGGCCGATGCCGGCGCCGAAGCCGATGTCGTCGTCATCAACACGTGCGCCGTGCGCGACAACGCCGCCGGCAAGCTCTACGGAACGCTCGGCCATCTGAAGTCGCGCAAGGACTCGCGCGCCGGCATGCAGATCGCCGTCGGCGGGTGCCTCGCGCAGATGGACAAGGACGCCGTCCAGCAGAAGGCCCCGTGGGTCGATGTGGTGTTCGGCACCCACAACATGGGCTCGCTGCCCGGCATGCTCGAGCGCGCGCGTCACAACGGCGAAGCCGAGCTCGAGATCCTCGAGTCGCTCGAGATCTTCCCCTCCACCCTCCCGACCAAGCGCGACTCGATTCACAGCGGATGGGTCTCGATCTCGGTGGGATGCAACAACACGTGCACGTTCTGCATCGTGCCCAGCCTGCGCGGCAAGGAGAAAGACCGCCGCCCCGGCGACATCCTGAACGAGATCCGCCTGCTCGTCGACGACGGGGCGATCGAGGTCACCCTCCTCGGCCAGAACGTGAACTCCTACGGCGTCGAGTTCGGCGACCGTCTCGCGTTCGGCAAGCTGCTGCGCGCCGCGGGCGAGATCGAGGGACTCGAGCGCATCCGCTTCACGAGCCCCCACCCCGCCGCTTTCACCGACGATGTGATCGCCGCGATGGCCGAGACCCCGGCCGTCATGCCGCAGCTGCACATGCCCCTGCAGTCGGGCTCCGACCGCATCCTCAAGGCGATGCGCCGCTCCTACCGCAGCGAGAAGTTCCTCGGCATCCTCGATCGGGTGCGCGAGCGCATCCCGAACGCCGCGATCACGACCGACATCATCGTCGGTTTCCCCGGCGAGACCGAGGAGGACTTCCAAGAGACCCTGCGGGTCGTCGAGGCCTCGCGTTTCTCGAGCGCTTTCACGTTCCAGTACTCGATCCGCGAGGGGACTCCCGCGGCGACGATGGCCGACCAGGTGCCCAAGGCCGTCGTGCAGGAGCGCTACGAGCGACTGACCGCTCTGCAGGACCGGATCGCGGCGGAAGAGAACCGGAAGCAGCTCGGTCGCACCCTCGAGGTGCTCGTGTCCGCGGGCGAGGGCAAGAAGGATGCCGAGACGCACCGCCTCACCGGCCGCGCCGAAGACAACCGCCTCGTGCACTTCGAGCTGCCGAAGGGGTCGGCGGTGCCGCGCCCCGGCGATGTGGTCTCGGTCACCGTGACCCATGCGGCTCCGTTCCACCTGCTCGCCGACGCACCCGACGGCGCTCCGCTGCGCATCCGCCGCACTCGCGCGGGTGATGCGTGGGACCGCTCGCAAGCGGAGTCGTGCGGCGTCCCCGCCCCGGCGGGCGAGGCCGGTGCTCCGCGTGCGGTCTCCCTGGGGCTCCCCACCCTGCGCGTCGGCGTGTGACCGGCCCGGCCCTCTGGGCCGTCGTCGGCGCCACCGGCACCGGCAAGACGGGTCTGTCGCTCGACCTCGCAGAAGCCCTCTCCGCTCGCGGGCGCACGGCCGAGATCGTGAACGCCGACGCTATGCAGCTGTACCGCGGCATGGACATCGGAACGGCCAAGCTCCCCGAGGGAGAGCGTCGCGGCATCCGTCATCATCTCTTCGACGCCCTCGAGGTGACCGACGAGGCCGCGGTGGCCTGGTATCAGGATGCCGCGCGCACGGCGATCCGCGAGATCCACGGCCGGGGCGCCGACGCGATCCTCGTCGGCGGGTCGGGGCTGTACGTCTCGAGCGTGCTGTGGGACTTCCGTTTCCCCCCGCGCGACGAGGCTCTGCGAACCGCGCTCGAACGCGAACTGGAGGAGCGCGGCCCGGGTGCGCTCTACGCGCGCCTGCGGGAAGAGGATCCGGATGCCGCTGAGCGCATCGATCCGCGCAACGGGCGTCGCGTCGTGCGCGCGCTCGAGGTGCTGGCGCAGGGCGGCCGGACGCATGGAGGGGCTCTTCCCCAGGCGCCGGAGTTCTGGCATCCACAGACCCGGATCATCGCCACCGCGATCGATCGGGCGGAGCTGGTCGGTCTTCTCGACGATCGCGTGGAGGCGATGTGGGCCGCGGGTGTCATCGCCGAGGTCGAGGCGCTCATCCCCGCGGGAATCGAGCACGGCGTCACCGCCGGTCGCGCGATCGGGTACGCGCAGGCGCTGAAGCAGATCCGCGGCGAGGTCACCCGCGACGAGGCCGTCGCCGAGACCCAGGCCCTCACCCGCCGCTACGCGCGTCGCCAGGTGTCGTGGTTCCGGCGCTACGCCGAGGCCGAGTGGGTCGACGCGCGGACGGTGGATGCCGGCACACTGGCATCGGGAACGGAGGAACGCACATGACGGTGGACATCCGCGCTTTCAGGCTCGCCGACGAAGACGCCGTCGTCGCCCTGTGGGAGGAGGCGGGCCTTACGCGCCCGTGGAACGACCCGCGCGCCGATATCCGTCGCAAGCTCACCGTGCAGCCGGAGCTGTTCCTCGTCGCGGTCGACGGTGATCGGGTGGTCGGCAGCGTCATGGCGGGCTACGACGGCCACCGCGGCTGGCTGTACTACCTCGCTGCGGCGACCTCGCATCGCGGGCAGGGGATCGGGCGTCGCCTCGTGACCGAGGCCGAACGGCTGCTCGAGGCGATGGGCTGCCCCAAGGTGCAGCTGATGGTGCGTCCCGACAACACCGCCGCCCGCGGCTTCTACGACGAGCTCGGCTACGAGCCCTTCGACACCTGGGCGACGGGCCGGCGGCTCATCGTCGACGGGCCGGGTGGCCCCTCGTCGTCGGCCTGAGGGGCGCTGCCGTCAGTCGCGGACGCTGATCCCGCGATCGGCCGCCAGCAGGGGAGCGAGCTGCTGCAGCTGCAGTGACGAGATCGTGGCCCCGCGCAGGGCGGAGAGCCCCGTGAGACCCTCGAGATCGGCGCCGCGCAGATCGACGTGCTGCAAGGTCGACTGTTCGACGATGAGCTGCGAGATCCGCGTGCCGGGGGCGGCGAAGCGGGTGACCTTCGACTGCCCGAGGTCGAGCTCGTCGATCGTGCAGTCGGTGAACGCGATGTCCTGCAGGTGGGCGCCGCGCAGGTTCACGAATCCGAGGCGGCAGTTGACGAAGTGCACGCCGTTCCACGTCGATTCGTAGGCCTCGACCGACCCCGAGCGGGTGCCCTCGATCTCGAGATCGCGCCAGCTCGCCCGCGCCGCGCGCAGGATGGGGACGTCCCAGCCGCTCCAGGCCGATTCCGTCACGTTCGCGTACCGCAGTGAGACCTCGGGGGCGCGAACGCCGACGACGCGGCACAGCGCGAGGTCGGCGCTCTCGAGGTCGAGTCCGTCGAGGCGCAGATCGCGGAAAGACAGCCCTTCGAGGGAGGCTCGGGGCGTCAGCTGCGACGGGTCGCCCCGGTCGAGATCGTCCAGCGGCGGCCGGTCGAACGACGGGGCGACGAGGGCGGGGATCTTCGGCATGAGAGCTCCTGGGACGAGGGGAGGGCCGGGAAAGCCTAGCCGCCGCCCGTCCGTAGACTGGAGGCATGGCGACTCTCCCGTTCACCAAGGGCCACGGCACCGGCAACGACTTCGTGGTGGTCGCCGATCCCGACGGCGAGCTCGACCTCTCCGACGCGCAGATCTCCGCGCTGTGCGACCGCCACTTCGGCATCGGCGCCGACGGCCTGCTGCGCGTGGTGCGCTCGCGTGCCATCGACGAGGGGGCGGATGCCGCGGCATCCGGGGCCGAATGGTTCATGGACTACCGCAACGCCGACGGCTCGAAGGCGGAGATGTGCGGCAATGGCACGCGTGTCTTCGCGCGGTACCTGAGCGACACCGGACTCGCCTCGCTCGACGGGGGACTGCGTATCGGCACGCGTGCGGGGATCAAGACCCTCACGCGCAGCGACCGCGGTTACGAGGTCGACCTGGGTGAATTCGCGATCGAGCCGGGCGAGACGCTGGTGCGCGCGAAGGGACTCCCGGTCGCACGGCCCGGCGTCGGTGTCGACGTGGGCAACCCGCACGTCGTGGTCGCGCTCTCGTCGGACGCGGAGCTCGAGGGCCTCGACCTGACCTACCAGCCGCTGCTCGATCCCTCGCCCTCGCACGGCGCCAACGTCGAGTTCGTGGTACCCGCCGACCCGCTCGTGCGCGACGGTGTCGGAGCGATCCGCCTGCGCGTGTTCGAACGCGGTGTGGGAGAGACCCTCAGCTGCGGCACGGGCGTGGCCGCGGCCGCCCTGGCCGTCCGCCACTGGGCGGGATCCGCCGCACCGGATTCGTGGGTCGTCGACACCCCGGGCGGCACGCTCGGCGTGCGCGTCGCGAACGGACGCGTCCTGCTCTCCGGCCCGGCATCCCTCGTCTTCACCGGCGAAGTCGCCCTCGCCTGAACCCGGATGCCGGCCACCCGGCCAATCGGTTCGGTCCGAGGGGTCGTCAGGGGACGATGTCGATGAGCTCGCTCGGCGGCGAGCCGTGCTTGCGCACCCGCAGCACGCGGAACCCCTTGGCGGTCGCGGCGCGTTGCACGCTGTAGCCGGTCGGGAACGTCGCGGCGAGCCACCGCTGCAGAGAGTCGGATCCGAGATTGCGCTGCACGACGAACCACCCGTCGCTGCGCTCGGAGAGGCGCGGGATCCAGTGCTCGAGCATGCCGTGCAGTTCGTTCTTGCCGACGCGGATGGGCGGGTTCGACCGGATGGTGCGGAACGACACGTCGTCGGGAACATCCTCGGGGCGTACCGCGTTGATGTTGGTGATGCCGAGGGACTCGGCATTGCGCCTCACGAGATCGAGAGCACGCTCGTTGACGTCGACCGCCCACACGGTCGCGTGCGGTGACGCGAGCGCCAGCGACAGCGAGATCGGGCCCCACCCGCACCCCAGGTCGAGGAAGTTCCCGCCGGCGGGAGCGGGAGGGGTGTTCGCGAGGAGCACGGACGTACCGGCATCCACATGGTCGGGACTGAAGACGCCGCCCGCCGTGACCACCTCGAGTTCGCGCCCGGCAAGCGTCACGCGGATGCGGCGGAGCTGCTCGGGACTCGACGGCGACGCGCTGAAGTAGTGCTCGCTCCCCATCACGTCAGGATATCGGACCGGCCCCCTGGGTGCTGGGCCGGATAAAGTGCCAGAACACGCGGGAACACCCGCGACGAAAGGAACCCATGACCGAACAGACCACACCCCCGAGCACGGACGCGTCGCCGGTTGACCCGGTGGACCGCGTGCTCTCGCGCGCCGAAGCGCACCGCGGGGTCCGGGTCTTCGGTGCGGCACAGGCTCTGCAGGACGCCACGACCGCGTACGGCGGCGACGCCGACGGCGACCAGTGGGATCGTGAGGAACGCGCCGCCCTGCGTCGCGTCGCCGGGCTCTCGACCGAGCTCGAAGACGTCACCGAGGTCGAGTACCGCCAGCTGCGCCTCGAGAACGTCGTGCTCGTCGGCGTGCACCCGCAGGGCGAGCAGGCGGATGCCGAGAACTCGCTGCGCGAGCTGTCGGCTCTCGCCGAGACCGCCGGAGCCGTCGTCCTCGACGGCGTGCTGCAGCGGCGCCCCCACCCCGATCCCGCGACCTATGTCGGTCGGGGCAAGGCCGCGGAGCTGCGCGACATCGTCGCCGCGGTCGGGGCCGACACCGTCATCGCCGACACCGAACTCGCCCCCAGCCAGCGCCGTGCTCTCGAAGACGTCGTCAAGGTCAAGGTGATCGACCGCACCACCGTCATTCTCGACATCTTCAGCCAGCACGCGAAGAGCCGCGAGGGCAAGGCGCAGGTCGAACTCGCGCAACTCGAATACCTCCTCCCGCGCCTGCGCGGATGGGGTGACTCGATGTCGCGTCAGGCCGGTGGACAGGTCGGCGCCGGCGGCGCCGGCATGGGATCGCGTGGTCCCGGTGAGACGAAGATCGAGCTCGACCGTCGTCGCATCCGCACGAAGATGGCGCTGCTGCGCAAGCAGCTTCGCGACTTCGCCCCCGCCCGCGAGGCGAAGCGCGCCGAGCGCAAGCGTCACACCATCCCTTCGGTGGCCATCGCCGGGTACACGAACGCCGGGAAGTCGAGCCTGCTCAATCGCCTCACGAGCGCGGGAGTGCTCGTCGAGAACGCCTTGTTCGCGACCCTGGATGCCACGGTGCGACGTTCCGAGACGAGCGACGGTCGCGTGTACACGTTGACCGACACCGTCGGCTTCGTGCGCAATCTGCCGCACCAGCTGGTGGAGGCGTTCCGCTCGACGCTCGAGGAGGTCGGCGACGCCGACGTCATCCTGCACGTGGTCGACGCCTCGCATCCCGACCCCGCTGCGCAGCTGATGACGGTCCGCGACGTGATGGGCGACGTCGACGCGAACTTCGGCCAGGAGATCGTCGTCTTCAACAAGGCCGACCTGGTGAGCGAAGACGACCGTCTCGTGCTGCGCGGTCTCGCACCGAACGCGAAGTTCGTGTCGTCGCGCACCGGTGAGGGCATCGACGAGCTGCGGGCCGCGATCGAAGACGCGCTGCCCCTGCCGGCCGTCGAGGTGC
This sequence comes from Microbacterium algihabitans, assembly GCF_032464975.1. Classification (NCBI taxonomy): domain Bacteria; kingdom Bacillati; phylum Actinomycetota; class Actinomycetes; order Micrococcales; family Microbacteriaceae; genus Microbacterium; species Microbacterium algihabitans. The sequence goes on along the minus strand of NZ_JAWDIU010000001.1, from coordinate 21,628 downwards.
AGGCGGTCGTTCCGTACGACCGCGGCGACCTCGTCTCGGCCGTGCACGAGAGCGGGCTCATCGTCGCGCAGGAGCACCGCGAGAGCGGAACGTTCATCCACGCGCACGTGGGGGCTCGCCTCGCGGCCGAGCTGTCGGCCTTCGAGGCCTGACCACCGGCATCCGGAAGGCCCTCTCGCTGCGGCGTGGGGGCCTTCCGTCGTCGAGGGACGTGTTTCGACAGTGGAGCTTCTCCCCTCGGCGGGGGAGCGCAGCGTGCCAGTCTTCGACGGTGCCACCGTTCGTCCCGATCCTCGCCGCCGTCGAGGAGGCCGCCCGGCGCGAGGGATTCGCGGTGGATGCGGCGCAGCTGGCGGTCGCGCGACGGATGGCGCTCGCCGCGACGCGCGCGCTCGAGGGGAGACCGACGAAGGGTGTGTACCTCCACGGCCCTGCCGGGCGCGGCAAGTCCTGGCTCGCCGATGCGGTCTACGCGGCCGTTCCGCCCGGTCGGGCCGCCCGTGTGCACTTCTCGGGCTTCTTCGATGATCTGCACCGGCGCATTCACGCGCATCGCCCGGAGCCGGATGCCATGGCTCGCGCGATCGACGACGTCGTCGGCTCCGACCGTCTGGTGTTTTTCGACGAGCTGCACGTCCACGATCCCGGCGACGCGATCCTCCTCACGCGCCTGGTCGAGCGCCTCGTCGACCGGGGTGGAACGCTGGTGGCGACGTCCAACTACGCGCCGTCCGAGTTGCTTCCCGACCCCGTGTGGCACCACCTCTTCGAGCCCGGGATCGCGCTGTTGACGACCCATCTCGACGTGATCCCGCTCGAGGGGCCGATCGATTATCGAACCCTCGCACCCGCGATGCGTCAGGGGTTCCGCGCGGGCACGTGGTCGACGGGAGCGTCTTCGGTGATGTCGGGGTCGTCCCGGCAGCTCGTCGTCCGCGACCGTGTCTTCACCGTCGCGTCCGCGGGGGAGGGGGCGCTCGTCGCGACCTTCGATCAGCTCTGCGAGACGCCCCTCGCCGCGTCGGAGTACCGGCACTGGAGCCGGCGGTACCCGCACTGGACGATCATCGGCGTTCCGCCGCTGGACGAGGTCGGCCCCGCCGCACAGCAGCGCTTCGTCGCCCTCATCGACGTCCTCGTGGACGCCGACGTGCGCCTCGACGTGCAGGCGGTGGTGCCGGTCGACGAGTTCGTGCGGCGCTGCGCGGGGCGACCCGATGCGTTCCGCATGGCGAGCCGTCTGCGACTGCTGCGCTCCCTCTGAATCGGTCGAGCTCGAGAGCCGGGATGCCGGCGTGGTCAGTCGAGCTGGAGGGCCGGCATGCCCGGCGTTTCGAACCCGAACACCGCGCCGAGGAAGCCGAGCTCGCGCTCGAGCGAGTCGATCACGGTCTCGGAACGACGGAAGCCGTGGCCCTCGCCCTCGTAGAGGACGTACGCGTGCGGCACGTGGTGCGCCGCCAGCGCGTCGCGGATGGCCTCGGCCTGCGATGGCGGGACGACGCGGTCTTCCGAGCCCTGCAGGATCAGCAGAGGAACCCGGAAGTGCTCGGGACGCCCGAGAGGGGACCGCTCGATGTAGACCGCTTCGGCCTCGGGGAGCGGGCCGATGAGCCCGTCGAGGTACCGCGCTTCGAAATCGTGGGTGTCTTCGGCCAGGGCGCGGGCGTCGCCCACGCCGTACCGCGAAATACCGGCAGAGAAGACGTCGGTGCGCGTCACGGCCGCCAGCACCGTCCAGCCGCCCGCTGAGCCGCCCGCGATGGCGATCCTCTCGGCATCGGCGAGCCCTGCGTCTGCCAGAGCGGATGCCGCCGCTGCCACGTCGTCCACATCGACGACGCCCCACTGGCCCTTGAGACGGTCGCGGTAGTCGCGTCCGTACCCGGTGGAGCCGCCGTAGTTGACGTCGAGCACGCCGATGCCCCGGCTCGTGAAGAACGCCGTCTTGGCCGAGGGGGCCGGCCCGACGTGCGAGGTGGGTCCGCCGTGCACGAGGACGACGTAGGGAGGTCGCTCTCCGGCGGGCGCGACGACGTCGGGGTGGGTGGGCGCGTAGGCGAAGGCGTGCACGGTGCCGTGCGGCCCCTCGGTCTCGAGGGCCCGAGCCGTCGGCATCCATTCGTCGCCCCACGACCCGGCGCCGCCGGTGACGAGGTCGACCGCCCCGGTGTCGAGATCGACGAGCCAGAGCCCCGACCGCCCACCGGCGTCGGAACCCGACACGAGCACGCGGGCACCGCGGACGTCGTCGATCGCCGCCCCCGCCACGACCGGGACGTCGACCGGGCGCACGCCGCTGGGCGCGATCTCGACGATCTCGTCTGCGCCGTCGGTGCGCACCGCGACGACGCGACCGTCGGAGGCTGCGCCGAACCATCGGGTACCGAGGACCCAGAGCCCGCCGCCCGTATCGGCGTCGGCGGGGGCCAGGGCTTGCGCGTCACCCTCGAGCGGACGGCGGAAGAGGTTCCAGCGACCGTCGGGATCGTCGGCGTAGAGCAGTTCGTCGTCGGCGATCCACACGGGTTGGAGCGGTGCGCGGCGCGGGCCGCCCGCGACCTGCCGCACCTCTCCGGTCGCGAGGTTCTTGACCTCGATCGAGGTGGCGTCCCAGGGCATGTCGGGGTGGTTCCACGCCACCCACGCGAGGTGGCGGCCGCTCGGCGAGAGCGCCGGCTGGGCGAGGAAGTCGCTGCCCTCGGCGAGGACGTCGCTCGACCCGTCGAGCGGGATGCGCACGATCGCGCGCTGCGGAACGCGGGACGAGCCGTGGGTCTCTCGCACGGCGAGGAGCACGCCGTGCTCCCACCGCAGGCCGCCGTGGCGCACCGCCTCGTCGGCGGGGGTGAGGGGCCGGGCGGCGTCGCCCGGACGGAGGGCGTACACGCGCTGATCGGTCTTCTCGACGTAATAGAGCTCGCCGTCGTCGGACGCGGTCCAGGCGCCTCCGCCGTACTCGTGCACGGCGGAGCGGGCGTTGGCGGGCGCGGGGAGCACCGTCTCGACCGCGCCGTCGACCCGGCGACGCTTGACGGCGACGCGGCCGGCCTCGTGCGGCACGGATTCGCCCCACCACACCTCGTCGCCCACGAGCCGAGCCCCGTCGACGCGCGGTGACGCCTGCGCGACGGACTCGGGCGTGATCGGGGAGGGCCAGGAACCGTAGGGGAGGGTGTCAGCCATGCCTCCACCCTAGGCAGGGCCTCCGACATCCGCGGATGCCGTCACGACGGCGGGGCGAATCTCCGGATCCGGCGCGCCGGGCAACGTGTGACGACGTCGAGGGCCGGATGCCGCTGTGCGGGCGGGCGTCCGACCCCCGGTGCCCTGCTCAGACGGCGCGGAGAACCGCGACCACGCGACCGAGGACGACGGCATCGTCGCCCAGGATCGGCTCGAACGCGCTGTTGCGGGGGAGGAGCCACATGTGGCCGTCGCGGCGGCGGAAGGTCTTCACCGTGGCCTCTCCGTCGAGCATCGCGGCGACGATCTCGCCGTTCTCGGCGTTCGCCTGCGACCGGACGACGACCCAGTCGCCGTCGCAGATGGCCGCGTCGATCATGGAGTCGCCCGAGACCTTCAGCATGAACAGCTCGCCCTTGCCGACGAGCTGACGGGGGAGGGGGAAGATCTCCTCGACCTGCTGATCGGCGGTGATCGGCACACCGGCGGCGATCCGGCCGACGAGGGGCACGAGGGCAGCGTCGCCGAGCGCGGGCGCGGTGTCGGCGGGGTTCTCGGCCGCGGCACCGGGGAGGTCGATCAGCACCTCCATCGCGCGCGTCTTGCCGGGGTCGCGTCGCAGGTAGCCGCTGAGTTCGAGCTGGTTCAGCTGGTGGGTGACGCTCGACAGCGACTTGAGTCCGACGGCGTCGCCGATCTCGCGCATGCTCGGCGGATAGCCGTGCCGGGCGATCGAGCGCTGGATGACCTCGAGGATCGCGAGCTGCTTGTCGCTGAGGCTCTTGCGTCGCCGGGTCTGCGGCCGCTCGCGGCCGGCGGCGGTCGTCGCGTCGGTCATCTGTGCTCCCCTCGCGCCGCGGAAATCACGGCGGAAATTCGAATGTCGGAGGTTGGTGGTGAGGTCTCCGTGTCGAAACCGTATCCGGTGGACGACCCGAATGACACGGAGCCTCGCGCGTGTCGCGTTCGATCGGTCTCCGAGACACGGGGTGTTGACACATCGAAAGTATCGAAGATAGATTCGGAATACAGATTCGCACCACCGTCCTCCCGGCCGAGGGCGGGGTGCGAATCTCTCCACCAAGGAGCACATCATGAGCAGCATCGCCCTCACCGCACCGACCACCCGCCTGCGCATCACCGCCCGCGGGCGCCGCGTCGTCGCCTTCCTCGTCGCCCTTCCCCTCGCCATCGCGCTCGGCATCGCGGTCGTCGGTGGCGGGTCCGCCCTCGCGTCCGGCGAGGCCGGCGCCCCCGCCGGTTCGTTCGCCGAAATGACCGTCATGAGCGGCGACACGCTGTGGTCGATCGCCGAAGACCTGGCGCCGGCAGCCGACCCGCGCGACGTCGTCGCCGAGATCACGCGCCTCAACGCCCTCTCGGGCGGAAACGTCACGGCAGGACAGCGAATCGCCATCCCGGCCGCCTACGCCCCCGTCGGCTGACTCGCGAGCTCTCGCCGCGAGCTGTGGTCGTGATCCACGGCCGTCGTCGCCGCCTACCATGGGTGAGGTGACTGTGCGCCTTGACGACCTGCCTCTCCGCGACGATCTCCGGGGTATGACCCCGTACGGTGCCCCGCAGGCGGCCCTTCCCGTCGCGCTGAACGTCAACGAGAACACCCACCCGGTTCCTCAAGAGGTCGCCGACGACATTCTCGACGCCGTCGCCCGGGCCCTGCGCGACGTCAACCGCTACCCCGACCGAGAGTTCACCGGTCTGCGGGAGGCCTTCGCCGGCTACCTGGGTCACGGGCTGTCTCCCGAGCAGATCTGGGCGGCCAACGGCTCGAACGAGGTCCTGCAGCACATCCTCCAGGCGTTCGGCGGCCCCGGCCGCACCGCGATGGGCTTCGCCCCGACCTACTCGATGTACCCGATCCTGACGCGGGCCACCGGCGCCTCCTGGATCGCGGGCGAGCGCGAGCACGACTTCTCGCTCACCGCGGAATCGGCCGCCGCGCAGGTGCGCGAGCGCCGCCCCGACATCGTGTTCCTGTGCGCCCCGAACAACCCCACCGGAACGCCTCTTCGCCTCGACGTCGTTCAGGCCGTCTACGACGCCACCGACGGCATCGTCATCGTCGACGAGGCGTACGAGGAGTTCGCCCCCCGCGACGAGCCCTCCGCGGTCTCGCTGCTGCCCGGTCGTCCGCGCCTGGTCGTCTCGCGCACGATGAGCAAGGCCTTCGCCTTCGCCGGAGCGCGCGTGGGCTACCTCGCCGCCGATCCCGCGCTCGTCGACGCCCTGCGCCTCGTACGGCTGCCCTACCACCTCAGTGCGCTCACGCAGGCGGCGGCGACCGCCGCCCTCGCGCACGCCGACACGATGCTGTCGATGGTCGACGAGATCGTCGCCCAGCGCGACCGGATCTCGGCGACCGTGGCCGCCCTCGGCTACACCGCCCACGAGTCGTGGACGAACTTCGTGCTGTTCGGCGGGGTCGACGACCCTGCGGCCACGTGGAAGGCCCTGTACGACCGGGGAGTGCTGATCCGCGACGTCGGGATCGCTCACCACCTGCGCGTGACGGCGGGCACGGCCGACGAGACCACGGCGTTCCTCGACGCACTGGCCTCGGTAGGATCGCGGTCATGACCGGCCCCGCCTCGCCCCGCACCGCCTCGATCACCCGCGAGACGAGCGAGTCCCGCGTCGAACTCGAGCTCGACCTCGACGGCCGCGGCACCAGCGACATCTCCACGAGCGTGCCGTTCTTCGACCACATGCTCACGGCGTTCGCGAAGCACTCGCTCACCGACCTGCGCGTCCGCTCGACCGGCGACACCCACATCGACGCCCACCACACCGTCGAAGACACCTCGATCGTGCTCGGTCAGGCCATCCGTCAGGCGCTCGGCGACAAGTCGGGCATCGCGCGGTACGGCGACGCCCTCGTCCCCCTCGACGAGGCGCTCGCGCAGGCCGTCGTCGACATCAGCGGGCGTCCCTACCTCGTGCACACCGGGGAGCCCGTCGGGTTCGAGCACCACCTCATCGGCGGTCACTTCACCGGATCGCTCGTGCGGCACTCGTTCGAGGCGATCTCGATCCACGCCGGTCTGACGGTGCACGTGCGCGTCCTGGGCGGACGCGACCCCCACCACATCGCCGAGGCCGAGTACAAGGCGCTCGCCCGCGCCTTCCGTCAGGCGAAGGCCCTCGACCCCCTGGTCGACGGCATCCCCAGCACCAAGGGAGCGTTGTGACCTCGAAGCCCGTCGTCGCGGTCCTCGATTACGGGTCGGGCAACGTCCACTCGGCGGTCAAGGCGCTGGTCGAGGCTGGGGCGGACGCCCGCCTGACCTCCGACCGTTCGCTCCTTCTCGACGCCGATGGACTGCTCGTGCCGGGAGTCGGTGCGTTCAGCGCCGTCATGGGCGCGCTCAACGCCAGCCGCGGCGGCGAGATCATCGACCGACGCCTCGCGGGAGGTCGGCCGGTGCTCGGCATCTGCGTCGGTATGCAGGTGATGTTCGAGCGCGGGATCGAGCGCGGCACCGACACCCCGGGTCTGGGGGAGTGGCCCGGCACCGTCGGCGAGCTCGCCGCACCGGTCCTGCCGCACATGGGTTGGAACACCGTCACCGCCGGAGAGGGCTCGCGCCTGTTCGAGGGCATCGAGAACGAGCGCTTCTATTTCGTGCACTCCTACGCCGCGCAGGAGTGGTCGCTCGAGGTCACCCCGCCCTTCCCTCAGCCCTCGGTCACGTGGTGCACCTACGGTGCGCCGTTCATCGCCGCCGTCGAGAACGGGCCGCTGGCCGCGACGCAGTTCCACCCCGAGAAGTCGGGAGAAGCCGGCATCCGCTTGCTGTCCAATTGGATCGGCGGCCTGCGCGCGACTACTGTGTGACCTCGTGCCCCGGCTCGGCGAGATGCGCCGAAGGGTGCGAGGAGCCATGAACGATTTCGCGTCCACGCCCGAACTTGTGCTGCTTCCCGCGGTCGACGTCGCCGACGGCAAGGCCGTCCGTCTGACCCAGGGTGAGGCCGGTACCGAGACCAGCTACGGCGACCCCGTCGACGCCGCCGCCGACTTCGCTCGCCAGGGTGCCCAGTGGATCCACCTGGTCGATCTCGACGCAGCCTTCGGTCGAGGCAGCAACGCGAGCGTCATGCGCAAGGTCATCAAGCAGGTCAAGGGTGTGCAGGTCGAGCTCTCCGGCGGCATCCGCGACGACCGTTCGCTCGAAGCCGCTCTGGAGAGCGGTGCGAGCCGCATCAACCTCGGTACGGCAGCTCTCGAGAACCCCGAGTGGGCGGCCGACGTCATCAACCGCTACGGCGAGGCGATCGCGGTCGGCCTCGACGTGCGCGGCACCACGCTGGCCGCACGCGGGTGGACCCGTGACGGCGGCGACCTGTGGACCGTGCTCCAGCGCCTCGAAGACGCCGGATGCAGCCGCTATGTCGTCACCGACGTGACCAAGGACGGCACGCTGCGCGGCCCGAACATCGAACTGCTGCGCGAGATGACCCAGCGCACGCCCAAGCCGATCGTCGCCTCGGGTGGCGTCTCAAGCCTCGACGACATCGCCGCGCTGCGGGAGCTGGTGCCGCTCGGCGTCGAGGGCGCGATCGTCGGCAAGGCTCTCTACGCGGGGCAGTTCACCCTCGCTGAGGCGCTGGATGTCGCCGGACACTGACGATCCGCACGACCACGCTCACGGCGCCCACGCGGATTCCGCCGGCGTCCCGTGGGAGGGCCGCCGATTCGAGTCGAACCCGCACTCCGGTGACGACGGATCCGCCGACCCGGCGCTGCTGGCCGCTCTTCTCGCGTTCCGCGCGGGGGAGGGCGATGCACGCGCCATCGTCGACGCCTACCGCACGGCGCGTCTGCTGATCCCGCTGGTCGCCGAGAAGGGCGATCACGGTGTCGGCGCGCACGGCCTCGAGGTCGACAAGACGCAGGAGCTCTCGATCGTCACGGTCGCCGCTCCCGACGGTCGCAAGGTGCTCCCCGTGTTCACCTCGGTGACGGCGCTGCAGACCTGGGACGCCACGGCCCGCCCCGTGCCAGCGGACGGTCGGCGCACGGCTCTCGCCGCGGCATCCGAAGACACCGAGCTCATCGTGATCGACCCGGCGTCCGAGACGGAGTTCGTCCTGCGTCGACCCGCGGTGTGGGCCATCGCCCAGGGCGAGCCGTGGGAGCCGGCGCACACGTCGCCCACGATCTTCACGGGTCTGCACGAGAGCATCTCGGGCGAGCTGGCTGTGCTCGACCTCGCGGTGGAGTCGGGCGATCCCTCGGGGCGCCTGCGCGGACCGGAACTCGTCGTGCACCTTCAGCTGATGTCGGGGCTCGAGCAGGAGGAATTGGATGCCGTGCTCGCACGCCTCGCGCGCCGGTGGGCGGCCGATGATCGCATCGCCGTCCTCGTGGATTCCCTGACGGTCAAGCTCCACCGCAGCAGCGAGGCCTGATCGCTCGGGTCCCGGTCCCTTCGACAGGCTCAGGGACCTCCCACCGCCGTCATACCCCCGCGGGTGGCACGGAAGAGGGCGGCCTGCGGAGGGCAGGGCGCAGTGATGCCCCCTCCCCAGGGCAATCGGGGAAGGGGCCCCGCTCTTGCCTTGGGAAGGGGGCATCACGGAGCCCGGTACCCCCAGAACGACGGAATTACGTGACGGGACCCGTCCACTTCTCGCCCGGCCCCTTGCCAATGGGGTCCTGGATCGTCGACGCCTCGCGGAACGCGAGTTGCAGGGAGCGTAGGCCGTCGCGCAGCGAGCGCGCGTGCATGTCGCTGATCTCGGGGGCGCCGGCGGTGATGAGTCCGGCCAGGGCGTTGATGAGCTTGCGGGCTTCGTCGAGGTCGAGCTGCTGGCCCGGGTCGTCGGCCAGGCCGGTCTTGACGGCGGCAGCGCTCATGAGGTGGACGGCGGCCGTGGTGATGACCTCGACGGCAGGGACGTCGGCGATGTCGCGGGTGGCGGAGGACGCCGCGCGCTCCTGTTCCTCCCAGCGGGCCAGACGCTCGTCTCCTGCTCCGTGGCGGTGCGCGGAGTGGTCTTCGGTGGGCATGTCGGGGGGAATCGTGGTCACGGGGTTCTCTCTGCTAGACTATGGCGGGCTTCGGAGTGTTTCACTCCGTACGAAAGAGGATCACATCCCACCCGCGCTTGCCGCTCCAGGCTACCGGGTTCCCGCACTCCGCTCCGTGTTCCACGGGGTTGCCTGGGTGCAGAAGCCGGTGCCGAAAGCACCGTGCCGGGTGGCGTGTCTCTCCTCTTCGCCCGCGATTCCGACGGATCGCGGCGGCCACCACCCGTATGAAAGAGGAGTTCCGCATCAGCGATCCCCGCACCAACGAGCGCATCCGAGTCCCGGAGGTCCGTCTCGTCGGACCCAACGGCGAGCAGGTCGGCATCGTCCGAATCGAAGCTGCGCTGCGCCTGGCCCAGGAAGCGGACCTCGACTTGGTCGAGGTTGCGCCGAGCTCGAAGCCGCCCGTGGTCAAGATCATGGATTACGGCAAGTTCAAGTACGAGGCCGCTCAGAAGGCCAAGGAAACGCGTCGTAACCAGGCGAACACCGTGCTCAAAGAGGTGCGGTTCCGTCTGAAGATCGAGGCTCACGACTACATCACCAAGCTCAAGCGCGCCGAGGGCTTCCTCCAGGCGGGCGACAAGGTGAAGGCCATGATCCTGTTCCGCGGTCGCGAGCAGTCGCGTCCCGAGCAGGGTGTCCGTCTGCTCCGCAAGTTCGCCGAAGACGTCGCCGAGTTCGGCACCGTCGAGTCGAACCCCACGATCGACGGCCGCAACATGGTGATGGTGGTGGCTCCTCACAAGAACAAGTCCGAGGTCAAGACCGAGCAGAACGCGCAGCGCACGGCGAACCGTGAAGCCGCGCGAAGTGCCGCTCGAGGCGATTCGGCACCCACAGACGAAGCTGCCCCGGCGTCCGCCGAGTAAAGCTCCCCGACTCCCGCTCCGCCGGGAACCCCAACGAAGGAAGACAGATGCCGAAGCAGAAGACCCACTCGGGCGCCAAGAAGCGCTTCAAGCTCACCGGTAGCGGCAAGCTCATGAAGCAGCAGGCCGGCATGCGCCACAACCTCGAGGGCAAGGCCTCCAAGCGCACCCGTCGCCTGAACCAGGAGCAGGTCCTGGCCAAGGGTGACTCCAAGGTCGCCAAGAAGCTCCTCGGCCTCTGAGCGCCGACGCACGTTAGGAAAGAACAGAAATGGCTAGAGTCAAGCGGGCAGTAAACGCCCACAAGAAGCGTCGCGTCATCCTCGAGCGCGCGTCCGGTTACCGCGGTCAGCGTTCGCGCCTGTACCGCAAGGCCAAGGAGCAGGTCACCCACTCCCTGGTCTACGCGTACCGTGACCGTCGCAAGCGCAAGGGCGACTTCCGTCGTCTGTGGATCCAGCGCATCAACGCCGCATCGCGCGCCAACGGCATGACGTACAACCGCTTCATCCAGGGCCTCGGCCTCGCGGGTGTGCAGGTCGACCGTCGCATGCTCGCCGAGCTCGCGGTCAACGAGCCGGCCGTGTTCGCCTCGCTCGTCGCCACGGCGAAGGCTGCGCTGCCCAGCGACGTCAACGCCGCGAAGACCGCGTAAGACACGCCTTCCACGAAACGGGCGTCCTCTTCGGAGGGCGCCCGTTTCGCTGTTCCTGCGCGGCCTCCCGGTTCGCATGCCGTCGGCGTCATACACTGAGTCCGTGCTCGAGAACCCCCGTTCGCCGCGGGTGCGCGCCGTGGCCAAGCTCAGCAAGCGCGCCGCCCGTCAAGAGACCGGTCTCTTCCTGCTCGAGGGTCCGCAGGCCGCCCGTGAGGCGCTCGAATGGGCGCCCGACACGGTGCTCGAGCTGTACGCGACGCCCACGGCGCTCGAGAAGCACGCCGATGTTCGCGAGCTGGCCGAGCGCGCCGACGTCGACCTGCAGTACACGACCGAGGCGGTCCTCGACGCGATGGCCGACACCGTCACCCCGCAGGGCATCGTCGCGGTGGCGCGTCAGGCGCCGACGGCGCTGAAAGACCTGCTGGCGGGCCGCCCGCGTCTGATCGCGATCTGCGAGGAGGTCCGCGATCCGGGCAACCTCGGCACGATCATCCGGGCCGCCGATGCGGCGGGGGCGGATGCCGTGATCCTCACCGGCCGCACGGTCGACCCCTACAATCCGAAGGTCGTGCGCTCGACGACCGGCTCGCTCTTCCACGTGCCGATCGCCGTCGATCTCGAGTTGGCCGACGTCGTGGAGCGCGTGCACGAGGCCGGACTCCGCGTGGTCGCGGCCGACGTCGACGGCGCGGATTTCCTGGCGTCTCGCGAGCTCCTCGCGGAGCCGACGGCGTGGTTGTTCGGCAACGAGGCGCGCGGCCTCGACGAGACGGCGCTGGCTCACGCCGACCTCTCGCTGCGCCTGCCGATCTACGGTCGGGCGGAGTCGCTGAACCTCGCCACGGCGGCCAGCGTGTGCCTGTACGAGACCGCTTTCGCGCAGCGCGCAGGTTGAGGCGGCTGTTACAGAACGGTTAAGGCGTGCGCGGGAATGTGGTCGGCCACCCTTCCCCCTCATAGGGTGAACACATGGCATCCGTACCCCCGGCGAGCTCCGAGCCCCTGGTCGTCGTCTCCGACGTGCAGAAGCACTACGGGCAGTTCCAGGCCCTGAAAGACATCGACCTCACCGTCGACCGCGGCGAAGTCGTCGTGGTCATCGGTCCTTCCGGTTCGGGCAAGTCGACCTTGTGCCGCACCATCAACCGTCTCGAGACCATCACGAGCGGCTCGATCACCATCGACGGCAAGGAGCTTCCCAAAGAGGGGAAGGGCCTGGCCGAACTGCGTGCCGATGTCGGCATGGTGTTCCAGTCGTTCAACCTCTTCGCGCACCTGACGATCCTCGAGAACGTCACGCTCGGCCCCATCAAGGTTCGCAAGATGAAGAAGGCGGATGCCGAGAAGGAGGCCCGGGCGCTCCTGGAGCGCGTAGGCGTCGGGCATCAGGCCGACAAGCTGCCCGCCCAGCTCTCGGGTGGTCAGCAGCAGCGCGTGGCGATCGCCCGGGCGCTCGCGATGAAGCCCAAGGTCATGCTCTTCGACGAGCCGACCTCCGCGCTCGACCCCGAGATGATCAACGAGGTGCTCGACGTGATGGTCGGCCTCGCCAGCGAGGGCATGACGATGATCGTCGTCACCCACGAGATGGGCTTCGCCCGCAAGGCCGCGAACCGCGTGGTGTTCATGGCCGACGGGCAAATCGTCGAGCAGGCGACCCCCGAGAAATTCTTCACCCAACCCGAGTCGGATCGCGCGAAGGACTTCCTCTCGAAGCTCATCACGCACTGACGCGTTCCTCATGACGGCGTCGAACGAGGAGGTTCTTCCGCCGAAAGCCGATCGACCGTTCCCCCGGTCCCTTTCGCGCGCCGTCACCCCAGACCTTTCATCCGCACAGCACACGTAACCAAGGAGACATCACATGCGTAAGACACGTTTTCTCGCCGGCGCGAGCATCATCGCCGCCGGCCTTCTGGCTCTGACGGCCTGCAACAGCGGCACCCCGGGCGCAGCACCCGGTGACGGTGCCTCCGACGGCGGCAGCGACGCACCGGTGTACGGCGCGGTCGCCACCGACGTCACGATCGAGAACAGCCCCACCTTCACCAAGATCGAGTCGGCCGGCAAGGTCGTCGTCGGTGTGAAGGAAGACCAGCCCGGCCTCGGCTACCTCGACCCGGTGACGGGCGAGCGCAAGGGCTTCGACGTCGACGTCGCGCGTTGGATCGCCGCATCGCTCGGTTTCGACCCGGCGGACGAGTCGAAGGTGGAGTACAAGGCCATTGCCTCGGCCAACCGCGAGCAGGCCCTCATCAACGGTGACATCGACTACTACGTCGGCACCTACTCGATCACCGACAAGCGCAAAGAGCAGATCTCCTTCGCCGGCCCCTACTTCCTCACCGGTCAGGGCCTGCTGGTCGCCGCCGATGACGACACGATCACCGGCAAGGACTCGCTCACGGCCGAGACCACCGTGTGCTCGGTGACGGGTTCGACGCCGATCCAGCGCATCCGCGAGCAGACTCCCGCGAAGGTCGTCGAGTTCGACACCTACTCGCAGTGCGTCGAGAAGCTCAAGAACGGCGAGGTCGACGCGGTGACCACCGACGAGGCGATCCTCCTCGGCTACGCCGCTCAGGACCCCGACAACCTCAAGATCGCGGGCGAGCCCTTCAGCGAGGAGCGCTACGGCGTCGGCATCGCCAAGGGCGACACCGCTTTCCAGGAGTTCGTGAACACGATGTTCACCGACGGAGGATCCACCTGGGAGGCCATCTTCGAGAAGAACCTCGGCGCCTCGGGCGTCAAGGGCGAGCAGCCGGCGGTCGACCCCGTCAGCTGAGCACCCGTGCGGGCGGCGCATGCGCGCCGCCCGCACTCCCGAGCTCCACGCGACAGACCCGCGACAGAACGGACCGCTTCCGGTGAATCAGATCTTCGACTACCCCGACCTGTGGGGACAGGCGCTGTGGGGGACCGTCGTGCTCTTCGTGGGCGGCGGACTCATCGCCCTCGTGCTCGGCTTCGTCGTCGCGGCGATGCGGGTGTCTCCCGTCCCCATCGCGCGTGCTGTCGGCGCGGTCTACGTCAACTGGATCCGCAACACCCCGCTGACGCTCGTGCTCTTCTTCTTCGCGTTCTGCGTGCCGTTGCTCGTCGACGTGCCCCGCGGCAGCTTCCTGCTGCTGGCCGTGTGCGGGCTCGGCGTCTACACGGCCACCTACGTGGCCGAGACCATCCGCTCCGGCATCAACACCGTCCCGGTCGGTCAGGCCGAAGCGGCCCGTGCCCTCGGCCTCGGATTCGGGCAGGTCATGTCGTTGATCGTCCTGCCCCAGGCCACCCGCTCGGTCATCCCCCCGATGATGAGCGTCTTCATCGCCCTGCTCAAGAACACCACCGTCGCCGCAGGCTTCTCGGTGGTCAACCTCGGCAACATCCGCGCCACCATGAGCGAGAACGGCGAGAACCAGCTCGTCACGATCCTGCTGGTGATGGTCGTGTTCGTCATCCTCGTGCTCCTGCTGGCCGCTCTCCAGAACGCCGCCGAGAAGAAGTGGAAGGTCGTCCGATGAGCTCCTCCGTCCTGTACGACGTGCCGGGCCCGCGGGCGCAGCTGCGCAACCGCATCATCGGCGCCGCCACCCTGCTGCTCGTCGCCGCCGTGATCGGCTTCGTGATCTGGCGGTTCATCGACACCGGGCAGTTCTCCGCCGCGAAGTGGAACGTCTTCACCTACTCGGCCATCTGGGAGCGCTTCGGCCAGGCGACGCTCGCGACGCTGGCGGCGTTCGCCGTCGCCGCGGTCGGGGCGCTGATCCTCGGTTTCGTGTTGGCCATCGGGCGCATGTCCGACCACCGCTGGGTGCGGCTGCCCGTCGGCTGGGTGGTCGAGATCCTCCGCGCCGTCCCCGTGCTCGTCTTCATGCTGCTGCTGTACTACGGTCTGCCGGTCATCGGCATCAAGATGTCGTCGTACTGGGCCGTCGTCATCGCGCTGATCCTCTACAACGGCTCCGTGCTGTCGGAGGTCATCCGCGCCGGCGTCGAGTCGCTGCCCCGCGGTCAGAGTGAGGCCGGTTACGCGGTGGGTCTGCGCAAGGCGGGCGTCATGCGCCTGATCCTGCTGCCGCAGGCGATCCGTGCCATGCTCCCCGTGATCATCGCGCAGTTGGTGGTCACCCTGAAGGACACCGCGCTCGGCTTCATCATCACCTACCCCGAGCTGTTGTACTTCGCCCGACTCCTCGGCTCGAACGGCGAGTACGGCTCTCCGCTGATCCCCGCCGCGATGATCGCCAGCGTGATCTACGTCGCGATGTGCCTCGCCCTGTCGTTCGCCGCTCACCGCGTCGAGGTCGGCCTGCGCCGTTCGCCGAAGGCGGGCAACGTCGTCCCCGCGGAGCCGGCGGGGCAGACCGGCACCGACACCGAGCTCATCGTGGCCCAGCGCGGTCTCGGCAGGAACGGTCCCGGCTCGGCGTCCTGACCGCCGAGCCGAGCGTCGGAATCACCGACGGGCGGGGGAGTGTCCCCGCCCGTCGGTAGACTCTCATCTCGTGTCCGACGCACCCGAGATCACCCCCGAGGCCGTCGCCTCCGCGGTCGATGAGGCCCTTGCCGCCATCGCCGCCGCCGCGACCACCGCCGAGCTGAAGTCCGCCCGTTCCGCGCACACGGGGGAGCAGTCCTCCCTCGCCCAGCTGAACGCCCAGATGCGCAACGTCGCCCCCGAGCACAAGGCCTCTTTCGGCAAGCTCGTCGGGCAGGCCCGTGGGCAGGTGAACCAGGCTCTCGCCGCTCGCGAGGCGGAGCTGGCGGCCGCCGAGACCGCGGCCCAGCTCGAGGCCGAGCGCATCGACGTGACGGCGCTCCCGCAGCGCGCTCGCGTCGGGGCACGGCATCCGATCACCCTCCTGCAAGAGCAGGTGTCCGACATCTTCGTCGGCATGGGCTGGGAGATCGCGGAGGGGCCGGAGCTCGAGCACGAGTGGTTCAACTTCGACGCGCTCAACTTCGACGTCGACCACCCCGCACGGCAGATGCAGGACACCTTCTTCGTCGATCCCGTCGCGCGCCACCTCGTGCTCCGCACGCACACGAGCCCCGTGCAGGTGCGGTCGATGCTCGAGCGCGACCTGCCGATCTACGTGCTGTGCCCGGGCCGGGTGTACCGCACCGACGAGTTCGACGCCACGCACCTGCCGGTGTTCACGCAGTTCGAAGGACTCGTCGTCGACAAGGGCATCACCATGGCCCATCTCAAGGGCACCCTCGACCACGCCGCGCGCGTGCTGTTCGGGCCCGAGGCGAAGACGCGCTTCCGCGCCAACTTCTTCCCGTTCACCGAGCCGAGCGCCGAGCTCGACCTCTGGCATCCGACCTTCAAGGGCGGCGCCCGATGGATCGAGTGGGGTGGCTGCGGCATGGTGAACCCCAACGTGCTGCGGGCCGCGGGCATCGACCCCGAGGAGTACTCGGGCTTCGCCTTCGGCATGGGCATCGAGCGCACGCTCATGTTCCGCAGCGACGTGCAAGACATGCGCGACATGGCCGAGGGCGATGTCCGCTTCAGCGAGCAGTTCGGAATGGTGGTCTGATGCGCGTCCCGCTCTCCTGGTTGCGCGAGTACGTCGACGTCGCGGCCGAGGCCACGCCCGAAGACGTCCTGGCGGCCCTCGTCTCCGTCGGCTTCGAAGAAGAGGACGTGCACCGCTTCGAGCTGTCCGGCCCCATCGTCGTCGGGCAGGTGATCGAGTTCACCCCCGAGCCGCAGTCCAACGGCAAGACCATCCGCTGGTGCCAGGTCGACGTCGGCCCTTCGACAGGCTCAGGGACCGGTGAAAGGGACATCCGCGGCATCGTCTGCGGTGCGGGCAACTTCTTCGAGGGCGACAAGGTCGTGGTGACCCTGCCCGGCTCGGTTCTGCCCGGACCGTTCCCGATCGCCGCGCGCAAGACCTACGGTCATGTGTCCGACGGCATGATCGCCTCGGCGAAGGAGCTGGGCCTCGGTAGCGAGCACAGCGGCATCCTGCGACTGGTCGAGCTGGGCATCGACGCTCCCGTCGGAACCGACGCGATCGCGCTGCTGGGCCTCGACGACATCGCCGTCGAGATCAACGTCACCCCCGACCGCGGCTACGCCCTCTCGCTGCGCGGCGTCGCCCGCGAGTACTCGCACGCCACGGGCGCGGCCTTCCGCGATCCGGGTGCCGGCCACGACGCGGCCGTCGCCCGCACGCCGGAGGGCTTCCCTATCGCCGTCGACGACGGCGCTCCCATCCGCGGACGCCAGGGTGCAAGCCAGTTCGTGGCGCGGATCGTGCGCGACGTCGACCCCTCGCGACCGACGCCTCCGTGGATGATCACGCGGCTGTCGCTCGCCGGCATCCGTTCGCTCGGGGTGCTCATCGACATCACCAACTACGTGATGCTCGAGTTGGGCCAGCCGATCCACGGGTACGACCTCGACCGACTGCAGGGCGGCATCACCGTGCGCCGCGCGGCGCAGGGCGAGAAGCTCGAGACGCTCGACGGCCAGGTGCGCACGCTCCACGCCGAAGACCTGCTCATCACCGACGAGTCGGGCCCGATCGGCCTCGCGGGTGTCATGGGCGGCGGCCCCACCGAGATGAGCGACGCCACGCGCAACGTGCTCATCGAGGCGGCGACGTTCGACCAGGTCTCGATCGCGCGCACCGCCCGCCGGCACAAGTTGCCGTCCGAGGCCTCGCGCCGCTTCGAGCGCGGTGTCGACCCGCTCGTGGCCCACGTCGCGGCCGAGCGCGTCGCGTCGTTGATGGTCGAGCTCGCCGGCGGAACCCTCGACACCGAGCTGGGCGGATCCCTCCCGTCGACCTACCGTCGTGACCCGATCACGCTGCCGGCCGGATTCGTTCCGGGCCTCATCGGCGTCGCGTACACCGACGACGAGATCGTGCGCGCCCTGCGCCTGATCGGCGGCACGGTCGAGGAGCGCGAGGGCGGCTGGGCGGTCATCGCACCGTCATGGCGCCCCGACCTCACCGACAAGTGGACGCTGGCCGAGGAGGTCGCGCGTATCGAGGGGTACGACCGCATCCCCTCGGTGCTGCCGACTCCGCCGTCGGGCCGCGGCCTCACCTCCGCGCAGCAGGGACGCCGCCGCGTCGCCAACGCGCTCGCCTCGGCCGGATTCGTCGAGACGCCCTCGTTCCCCTTCACGACCGAGGAGCAGAACGCTCTGCACGGCTCGCCCTCGGGCGACTCCCTGCCCAGCGTCAAGCTCGCGAACCCGCTCGACGGCCTCGCCCCGTTCCTGCGCCGCTCGCTCGTGCCGGCCCTGCTGCAGGTGGCGCATCGCAACGTGTCGCGCGGCATCGTCGACCTCGCGCTCTTCGAGACCGGGACCGTCTTCCTGCCCAAGCCGGGCGTGCAGTACGGCACGCCGTCGGTGCCGCCCTTGGCGGTGCGTCCGGATGCCGCGACCCTGGCCGCCCTCGACGCGTCGATCCCGCCGCAGCGTCGGCACGTGGCCGTTCTGCTGACCGGTCACACGGTCGCGAAGCAGCCGGGTCAGCCCGCGGTCGTCGCGGACCTCGCGGATGCCGTGGACGCCGTGCGCGTGCTGACCGCCGCCGCCGGGCTCGACATCGAGCTCGTGCAGGCCCAGCGCGCCGCTCTGCACCCGGGCCGCACGGCGCGGGTGCTCGCCTCGGGACACGACATCGGCTACGTCGGCGAGCTGCTGCCCGCGGTGTCGGCTGCGGCCGACCTGCCCGGGCGAGTGCTCGTGGCCGAGCTCGACCTCGACGCGATGATCGAGCTCGCGCAGTCGCGCGTCGTCGCGGCATCCCTCTCGGGTTTCCCCGCCGCCACGCAGGATGTCTCGCTCACGGTTCCGATCGACGTCGCCGCCGGTGACGTGCGCGCGGCGCTGCTCGAGGGTGGGACTCCGCTGATCGAGGGCGCTCGCCTGGTCGACGACTATCGCGGCCAGGGACTCGCCGAGGGGACGAAGAGCCTCACGTTCGCGCTGCGGTTCCGCGCCGACGACCGCACCCTCACCGCAGCCGAGGCCACCGAGGCCAAGCTCGCCGGTGTCGCGGTGGCCGCCGACCGGTTCGGCGCGGCCATCCGCGACTGAGCACCATCACGACCAGGGGCGCCGCCGGCTCATGCCGCGCGGCGCTCCGGCGTTTCGGGGGTCAGCTCATCGCCCCCTTCGCGGACGCTCTCGCGGGCCGCAGCGATGGCCCGACGCCCGCGCGTGACGAGCATGCCGACCACGGCGCGCACCCGCAACCACGACGCGTCGCGCACGAGCAGCAGGTCGAGTGCGATCATCGCGAGCGAGAACGGCCAGAGTCCGAGCAGCAGGCCGATGCCGAAGTGCGTGAGCGAGAGGCCCGCGACCGCGACGTAGCGCGACGGCTTCCACAGCAGCGCCACCGGGAACGTGAGCTGCACGAAGAGAGCGAACCACGTGCCGACCATGATGAACGGGGTCACCTGCCACACCGCTTCGCTCAGGGCGGGAAGCACCTGGAACTCGGTGAGCGAGAGGGCGTAGTAGAGGGCGGTCCCGGAGATCCATTCCTCACCCTGCAGCTTGAGGATCGACGACACGAGGTACACGAGCAGGATCTGGTAGCAGCACAGGATCAGCGCGGTGTTGTGCAGCAGCGGCGAAAGCCACTCGGGCACGCGACGTCGGAGCGCGTCGAATCGTCCGGCCCGCTCGCCGCGCCTGCGTCGTAGCCAGGCGTCGACGGAGAAGTGCCGGCTGAGGTCGGCGAACAGCGCGAACACCAGCACGATCCGCATGAGGGTGTCGCCGCCGTTGGTCAGCAGCGTCGTGTTGGCCGAGAGGCCGACCCAGAACAAGAGCAGCACGGGCGTCACCCAACGGGTCTTGAAGCCCACGAGGAACAGCAGCGCCAGGGCAATGAGCGCGAAGTACGCCAGGTCGAAAAGTAGCGGATCGTCCTTCGCGAAGATGAGTCGGAAGGGCTCCCACCACCCGCGGCGACGCGCCTCAGGTTCCACCCACCACGATCCCGCCCCCCACAGGTAGTGCCGGTCGGCGAAGCTCGGCAGCAGCACGAGCAGCATCGCCACCGCGAAGATGATCCGCAGCAGCGAGAAGCCAATCGTCGCGTGCTTCGCCGACGTCAGCCAGTCCTGGAAGCCGGTCCACAGCTGCACGGGGGAGAGGCGCTGTCGCCACCCCTGACGTCGGGTGAATTGGATGGTCATCGCCGCTCCTCGCCGGTGTAGCGCGTCTGCACGTCGGCGAAGATGCCGCGCACCGATGGGTCGTCGGCCTGCTCGGCCGCACGCCATCCGAAAGTGAGATCGTTCAGGTCGAACTGACGCTCGTCGTCGAAACGGTGGAGGAACTCATTCGGGCGGTCGAACTGCGCTCGCCACCGCACCCTCTCCACGTCGCGCCCGAAGTACGCCTCGGTGAACGCGGTGGAGAAACGGTTCAGCATGTAGTCGTACCGCACGAACGGAACGGACGACCCTTCGCCGCTGTCGCCGAGACCGTCGAGTTCGGCGCGCAGCTCGGCATCCGGGATCGCGGTGAAACCGCCGTCGGAGGAGCGTTCGATGAACGAGTCCTGCACCCGTTGCTGCTGGGCGGGGGTGAGTTCGTCGTAGCGCTCGAGGTAGGTGCTCAGCGCGTTTATGCTGTTCTTCGAGATGCGCGACGGGGTCGGGATGCCGCGCACCGCGGCGAGCTCCATGTCGGTGACGTCGATCCAGTCGCTCGCCTGCAGGTCGCCGTTGTCATCGCGCCACTGCGCCTGCACCTGCAGAGCACTGTTGACGCGGAGGATGTTCGGCGCGAACACGTCCCACCGCTGCGAGAAGTACGGCGCGAAACCGTCGCTCACCATCGCCCGCGCGGGCGATGGGGGAGCGGTGAACGTCGCACTCACGAACACGTACGCCCCCACGACCGCGACGGCAGCCACCGTCGCGATCGCGGGCGCGAGAGGCCCCCGCTCCGCCGGAGCAGAGCGGGGGGCGGGGGCCGGCCGCGTGGTGCGACCGGCCCCTGTCTTCTTCGTGGTCATGTCAGCCGCTCAGCGAGCCGTCGACAGGACCATCGGTGCCGGCTGCTCCCGGCGAACCGTCCCGGCGATGCGGCGAGGCCGATCGCGAGCTGCGTCGGGCCTCACCCCGCGGGGCGGGTGATCCCTCCGCGGTGCGCGGGCCCGCCGCGGTTGCACTCATCGTGGTGGTCGAGGTCGCCGTGGAGGGGCGGTCGACGATCGACGGTGCGGGCGAGACGGGCGGTGCGGTTCGGGCGACGGATGCCGCGGATGCCGAGGCCACGGCAGGACGCGTGCTGCGGCGACGAGCCGCCATCAGACCGAATCCGACCAGGAGCATCGCACCGGCCAGGAGCGAGAACGTCGTGGCGCTGCTGCCGGTGTCGGAGCCGGTCACGGCCAGCTGCGAACCTGTGCGGGGAGCGGCGTAGCCCGCCGGGGTGCCCGAGCGATCCGAGGAGTCGGTCGAGTCGGTGGCGTCGTGCGAGTCGGTGGCGTCACGGGAGTCCGTGGCGTCGTGCGAGTCGGTGGAGTCCTTCGAGTCGGTGGAGTCCTTCGAGTCGGTCGAGTCCTTGGAGTCAGCGGAGTCCTTGGAGTCGGTCATGTCCTTGGAGTCGGTGGCGTCGTGCGAGTCCTTGGAGTCGGTCGAGTCCTTGGCGTCGGTGGCGTCGTGCGAGTCCTTGGAGTCGGTCGAGTCCTTGGCGTCGGTGGCGTCGTGCGAGTCCTTGGAGTCGGTCATGTCCTTGGCGTCGGTGGCGTCGTGCGAGTCCTTGGCGTCGGTCGAGTCCTTGGCGTCGGTGGCGTCGTGCGAGTCCTTGGAGTCGGTGGCGTCGTGCGAGTCCTTGGAGTCGGTCGAGTCCTT